>CAWDYN010000007.1:0-1045548 GCA_963806585.1 uncultured Thermoleophilia bacterium
GGGGGATCGACAGTCAGGCTGCCTCAGATGCACTCCTGGAGCGCGCCGAGGCACTCCTGCGACGTCTCAGGGAGATTTCCCCAGCGCATACCGTGCTCTACGTGACCGGATCTTGCGTATTTACGGCGATATTTAGCTAATCTGAATTTTCACCCTTGCGAGGTGAAGTCGAATTTAGTACATCTAAATTCGTGAGCACGGCAGGGACCTTCATCCGCATCCACGACGGCGTCGCCGTCATTAGCGCGTTCGGCCTCGAGCTGCGTGTCGCATGGCGGCTGCGCGGTCGGATCCGTCGGGACTTCGATCTGCCCGCCGAGGTCACCCGCGGGCGCGTCGACATCCCGGTCGCCGCCGGAGAGGTGACTGACGTGCGAGCCGAGGTCGACCGCATCGTCGCGGAGGTGGCGTGATGGCCGCCCTATACATCGGCGTGCTCGCCATCGGGCTGACCGAGGACGGCGCGGTCGTCTACTCCAACGACGAGCCCGTCGCCATCTGCTCCTGGGAGTGGGTCGAGGGCTGGCCCTGCCTCGAATTGCAGCGCGAGCTCGAGGATGCCTGTGGCGAGCGTGACGTCCGCGCGGCGCTGTACGACGCCGTCGAGCGCTGGCGCCTGGACGAGGCCGCCGAACGCGCTGACGCGGTTGCGTGGTGTCTCTGATGGCGTGGGACACCGACACCTGTTGCGACTGCGGCCACACCGACGCCACGTTCCTGATGTCGGCCTGCGCCGAGTGTGAGCGCGGGCTCTGCCGCGACTGCGAGGACGGCCATCTGTGCGCCCCGTGGTGGTCGCTGATGTTCGACGTGTTCGCGTCGATCGGCCGCGCCATGGCCGGAGGGGGGGCCGGCGTCCAGCCGGGCGAGGAGCCCAACGCTGACCCAGGTGCTGGCCGACATGGGCTACACGCATGTCCGGACCACCAGCCCGCTGCTGGCGCATCAACATCAGCGTGCCCACGACGTCCTCGATGGTGACGGGCGCGGCGCTGTTCACCGGGACAGCCAGTCAAGTCTGGGACTGGCTGCGAGACGATCTGGAGGTGTTGATTTGACCAACAGAGCGCGCGCCCTGCTCGCCGCCGCCGAGGCCCTCGGCGGTTCAGCGACCCACCAAATCAGCCTCTGCGTTCACGGCGATCTGTTCTCCGAACTCGTCGATGCCGGTGGCAAGTGCGCCGTCTCGGTCTACCAATATCCAGGCGAGGAGCCGTACGCACTGGACACCGTAGATCTGGTCGCCAGTTCCGGCGTGTCCGTGCACGCGGTCGGTCCGCGCCGATCGCTCCGCAAGGGCGAGCGCGACAGGGTTCCATCCTGGAATCGGCACTCGGACGAGTATTTCAGCGGGAGGCCCGCGTGATCTCCGCGCAGGCGCTCGAATTCTACATCTGGCTGCAGGGCGACCACCCCGCCCGTGCCCTTCGTGTCCTCGCCAAGCGTGCCAGGGCGGAGGGTCGCGTCCTGCGCATCCACATGGAGGGCTGCTGATGAAACGTCATGACAATCTCACCGTCGGCCGCGTACTGGCCGAGAGCGGATTCGCCGGCGCCATCGAGGCCGGAGAGCGACTCCAGCGCATTCAGGAACGCGGCGCCCAGCGCCTGCAGGTTCTGGTCGCGACGCTGTTCGAGCTGCGCGACTACGTCGAGGAGCTTAACGCGCGCGGGCAGGCGGTGCCGGCGCGGGTGATCGAGTCCCTGCGCGACGGCGAGATGGCACTCGGCCGCCTCGAGGAGTTGAGCCGCTGGGGCGAGGAAGCGGCGCGCGGGAAGGAGCGCAACGCGGCGTGACCATCCCGGCCATCATAGGCAGCGACGGCGTCGAACGGCGCGGCGCCGGCGGCAGCGACGTTGCCGCGATCCTCGGCTTCTCGGCGTACGACACGCCGCTCGACGCATGGCTTCGCCTTACCGGTCGGTTGGCCCCCAAGGGGGACAATCTCGCCATGGAGCTCGGGCGCGAACTCGAGCCGATGATGCGCCGCCGTTACGTGAAGGACACGGGATATGCGTTGTTCGTGCCCGAGCAGCCGCTCTATTCCCCGCGCCCCGGATTCGAGTGGGCGCGAGCGACGCCCGACGGGATCGTGGTCGATGACGGCGGCAACTGGCTGCACGGATGGGAGGCCAAGACCGAAGGGCTGCTCCTTCCGCCGGACGTCAACATCTCCGATTTCGGGCAAGTTGGCACCGACGAGGTGCCGGCCGCCTACGCATGTCAGGCGCTCTGGTACATGTGGATCTGCGAACTGTCGCGCTGGGACTTCTCCGCGCTCGTCGCCGGCAAGGGGTACGTGGAATACCGACTCTGGCGCGACGACGAGACGATCGACTGGATGGTCGACGAGGTCGCGCACTTCTGGAGCTCGTACATCGTCCCCGACGTTCAGCCCCCGATCGACGGCTCGGAGAAGTTCCGCCGCTGGTTCCACGATCGGCACTCCAAGACCAATGGAGAGGTGCTCCAGGCGACCGAGGACGACGAGGAGATCATCGCCCGGTACGTCGAGGCGCACGAGGACGAGAAGGACGCGAAGGAACGCAAGGCCGTCCATGGCAATCGCCTGATGGCGCGGATCGGCGACTACGCAGGCATTCTCTCGCCCACCTACGGCAAGGTCCCGCTCGTCCGCAAGATCGGCAACCCGAAATACAAGGTCGTCGCCGAAGGGCTGGCCAAACGCGCCGGGGTCCCCCGGCATGAACTGGACGTCATGATCGAGGAGTCACGCGGCGAGGGCTCGACCTACGTCACCCCGCCAAGGAGGAAGCGAAAGTGAGCAAGACACACGCCGACCAGCAGATCAGCGTGCGCGATCAGGCGCGCGGACAGGTTCTCACCGCCGACGGCATGGGAGCGACCGGCATCGAGCGTCGCGCCGAGACCGCGGCGGTCGCCGTCGCCGAACGCGCCAAGGCAGAGGTCCAGGCGCGCTACCTGATGGCGCTCCAGCGCCCGCGCACGCGCTCGGTGAGCCCGCTGGGCAGCGGCGTGATGCGCGCGTTGCCGCCGATGACGAGCGTGAGGGTCTGCGCCCCCGGGCTCGCGTCCATGACGGCGGCGCTCGGAACGCCCCGGTCCAGCAGCTCCAGGGCGCGCGACAGGGGGATCGGGGTCGGGGCCTGCGCCGCGGCCGCCGGCATCGCCGCCACCGCCATCGCGATCGCCGCGAGCGCGACGACGAGGGTGGCCCTCATCCGCTGTCCGGTCCGCATCGGCTCTCTCCTCGGATCCATCCGTGTACCGAGAGCAAAGCGTCGCTGCGGCACGCACAGTACCGACGGACGAACGGCCCCGGCCCCCCGATCGGGGGGATGTCACTACGATCGCGGCGTGAGCGTCGACCGGGCAGAGTTCGAGAGCCTCGTGGCCGAGGCGATGGACGCCATCCCCGAGCCCTTCGCATCCGCCCTCGACGAGGTCGCGGTGGTCGTCGAGGACCACGCCCCTCCCGGCATGCCGCCCCTGTACGGGCTCTACACGGGCGTGCCCCTCATCCAGGGGGCGGTCGTCTCGGGGGTGCTGCCGGCGCGCATCTCGATCTACGTCCACCCGCTCACCGATCACCACACCGATCCGGCCGACCTGGTGGAGCAGGTGCGGATCACCGTCCTGCACGAGCTCGGCCACCACCTGGGATTCGACGAGGAGCAGCTGGATGAGCTCGGATACGCCTGACGGGGATGCGCTGGTCGAGGCCATCCTCACCCGCCGTAGCGTCGGACGGATCGCCCCCGATCCGATCCCGCGCGAGCGGGTCGAGGAGCTGCTGCGCGCGGCCGTCCGGGCTCCGAACCACCACCTCACCGGGCCGTGGCGCTTCGTGGTCCTCGCCGGGCAGGCCCGTCGCGAGATCGGCGAGGCCCACCTGCGGGCACGCCTGCGCGCCGACCCCGGCCTCTCCCCGGAGGCCCGCGACAAGGAGGCCCGCCGCCTCGAGCGCGCGCCGGTGGTGATCGCGTGCTGCGTGCGGCCGGGCGGCGATCCGGTCGAGGCCCGGGAGGACCGCGACGCCGTCGCCGCCGGCATCCAGAACCTGCTGCTCGCGGCCCGCGCCCGGGGGCTGGCGACCATGTGGCGCACCGGCGCGATGGTGGACGAGCCCGAGGTGCTCGAGGCGCTCGGCCTGGAGGGCGGCGACGCGGTGGTGGGCTTCGTCTACCTCGGCCTGCCGCGCGGCGCGGCCGGGGACTCGCCCTCGCCGCGGCCGGACCCCGAGACGCTCACGGTGTGGCGCGGGTGGTGAGCCGGCGCTACGGTGGGAGCCGCCCCGCCGCCATCAGGAGGACGCCACGGTGACCGAGTCCGGCTCCCCAAGGTTGTACGCGGAGATGCTGCCGCTGGTCGAGGCCGGAGCGTCGGTCGAGCAGGCGGCGCGCCGCTTCGGCGACGAGGAGGGCGTCGCGGAGATCGCCGCGGGCTTCATCCGGTGGCGGGCCCGCGAGCAGGGCGTCGATGCGGTGGACGCCGACGCGCTCGCCGACCTGCGGGCCGAGCTGCACGCCTCGCAGACGCGCGTCGTGGCGCTCGAGGCCGAGCTCCGGGGCCTGCGCCGCGAGCTGTCGGCGGCCAAGCAGGCGATATCGCGTGCCCGCGTCATCCTGGACGACTCCGCGGAGTAGCCGGGCCGCCGCGCGCGGGGCGGCCCGGCGCGCGATCGTCAGGCGGGGCGCTCCGCGGCCGTCTCCAGGCCGGAGATCGAGACGCTCGCCTCGCCGCCGTAGCGCTTGTTGAGGTTGATGATCACCGCGGTCGTGCCCTCGAGGATGAGCGCGTTGGCCAGCGGGCCCGCGTCCAGGGCGCGCGTTCCCGGGATCGCCGCGGTGAGGGCGATCACGGCCTCGCGCGCCTCCCTGCTCTTGCCGCACACGAGCACGTCGGCGTCGAGGTGGTGGCGGGCCTGCAGCCCGGCCGCGGGCAGGTTGTTGTAGGCCACCACGACCTTCGCCTCGGGGGCCAGCTCCTGGATCCAGTGCGCGCACGACGGGTGCGGCAGGGCGTCGCCCTGCACGGCGATCGCCCCGTTCTTTCCGAATCGCAGGGCGTTGACCACCGACACCACCACCTTGCCGGCGAGCGCGTCGGCCATGGGCGGGATCGTGCCCTCGATGCCCTCCCAGGGGATGGAGACGACGGCCATCTCCCCTGCCGCGGCGGCCGCGACGTTCTCCAGCGGCGTGAACGTGCCGCTGGGCAGGGCCTCTCGCAGGGTCTCGGCGGCCTGGTCGGCCCGCTCCTGGCTGCGGGAGCCCACGATGATCTCGTGGCCGGCCGCGGCGAAGTTGATGGCGAGGCCGCGGCCGAGGTCGCCGGTGCCGCCGAAGATCGCAATTCTCATCTGGTCACTCGTCTCCCGTGTGTGTGCTTTCGCCGGCCCGGCGTCGGGCGGCGTCGAGGGTGTTGGCCAGCAGGTAGGCGATCGTCATCGGCCCGACGCCGCCGGGCACCGGGGTGAGCCACCCCGCCACCTCGGCCGCCTCGGCGCCGGCGACGTCGCCACGCAGTCCGGCGTCGGTGCGGTTGATGCCCACGTCGATCACGGCCGCGCCCGGCTTGATCCAGTCGCCGCGGATCATCTCCGGCCGCCCGACCGCGGCCACCAGGATGTCGGCCGTGCGGCAGAGCTCGGGCAGCGCGCGCGTGCGCGAGTGGGCCACCGTGACCGTCGCGCTGCGCGCGGTGAGCAATAGGGCCATCGGCTTGCCCACGATCAGGCTGCGGCCCACCACCACGGCGTTCGCGCCCTCGATCTCGATGCCGGCCCGGTCGAGCAGCCACATGATCCCGGCCGGGGTGCACGACACCGAGCCCGGCTCACCCCGGATGAGGCGCCCCAGGTTGACCGGCGCGAAGCCGTCGACGTCCTTGTCGGGGTGGATCCGGTTGGCGATCCGCACCTCCGACAACTGGTCCGGGACGGGCAGCTGGACCAGCATCCCGTCAACCGCGTCGTCGGCGTTGAGCTCGTCGATGACGGCGTCCAGCTCGGCCTCGGTGGTGCTCTCGGGCAGCACCAGGCGCCGCGACACCATGCCGGCCTCCTCGGCCGCCCGGGCCTTGCCGGCCTGGTAGAGCTCCGAGGCGGGGTCGGTGCCGACCTGGATGCCCGCGAGCCCCGGCGGCCGCCCGTGGCGCTCCCGGAAGGCCGCCACCCCCTCGGCCACCTCGGCGCGCAGCTCCGCCGCCGCGGCCTTGCCGTCGATGATCGTCGCCGCCATCAGCCGACCTTCCTCATGGGCGCGGCGCCGGCCATCAGCCGCCGCTCGGCGCCGTCCTGCGCGAAACGCACCTTCACCAGATCCCCCCCGCCCTCGATCGCCGTCACCACACCCTCGCCGAAGGTCGCGTGCACCACCGCGTCGCCCGCCGACAGCGACGGGGCGCGGCTGCGCGCCGCCGCCGGGACGGTGACCGCGCTCGCCCGCCCGGCGGCCGCGGAGCGGCGCCCGCCCGGCGGCAGGGCCAGGGCGTCCATCGGGATCTCCCCCAGGAAGCGGGAGGGCAGCCGGTAGTCGCGGCCGCCGTGCATCGCGCGGCTCTCGGCGTGGGTGAGCACGAGGTGGCGCCGCGCGCGGGTGAGCCCCACGTAGAACAGCCGCCGCTCCTCCTCGAGCGTCTCCGGCGTGTCCGAGCGGACGTGCGGGAACAGGCCCTCCTCGAGCCCCGTGATCAGGACGGTGTCGAACTCCAGGCCCTTGGCGTTGTGGATCGTCATCAGGGTGACGGCCCCGCGCGACTCGTCGACCAGGTCGGCGTCCGCCTGGAGGGCGATCCCCTCCAGGAATCCCGCCAGCGTGGCCTCGTCCTCGCCGGCCTCGTACTCGGCGGCGACCCGCACCATCTCCTCGAGGTTCTCGATGCGGCCCTGGGCCTCGAAGGTCCCCTCGCGCTCGAGCGCCTCCCGCAGTCCCGAGCGGTCGAGCACCTCCTCGATGATCCGGTCGAGGGGGCCGCCGGCCTCGACCCGCTGGCGCAGGTCCGCCAGCAGGGAGCCGGTCGCCCCCAGCGTGGCCCGCTGGGCGGGCGGCAGGCCGGCCACCTCGTCCGGGCGAAGCACCGCGTCGGCCACCGGCACGTCGCGCGCCGTGGCGAAGGCCTCCAGCTTGGCGATCGCCCCCGGGCCGATCCCGCGCTTGGGCGCGCCCAGCATGCGGGCCAGGCTGACGCCGTCGGCCGGGTTCGCCACCACGCGCAGGTAGGCGATCAGGTCGCGCACCTCGGCGCGCTCGTAGAAGCGCGGTCCGCCCACCACCACGTAGTTGACCCCGCGGCGCACCAGCTGGTCCTCGATCGCCCGGCTCTGGGCGTTCGTGCGGTAGAAGACGGCGATGTCGGAGAGACTGTCGCCGCGGCCGAGGGCGCGGTCGATCTCGCCGGCCACCACCCGCGCCTCCTCGTGCTCGTCCCGGCACGAGACGACGGAGATCGGCTCGCCGTCGCCGAGGTCGGTCCACAGCCGTTTGGGGTGGCGGTGCGGGTTGCGCTCCACCACCGCGTTCGCGGCCCGCAGGATGGTGCCGGTGGAGCGGTAGTTCTGCTCGAGGGCGACCACGTGGGCGCTGGGGTAGTCGCGCTCGAAGTCCAGGATGTTGCCGACGTCCGCCCCGCGCCACGAGTAGATGCCCTGGTCGTCGTCGCCGACGGCCATCACGTTGCGCTGGGGCTCGGCCAGGGCGCGCACCAGGCGGTACTGGGCGTGGTTGGTGTCCTGGTACTCGTCCACCAGCACGTAGACGAAGCGCGACTGCCAGCGGGCCCTGACGGCCTCGTCGTTCTCCATCAGCTGGGCGGTGACCATGAGCAGGTCGTCGAAGTCCATGGCGCCGTTGGCCCGCAGCGCGTCCGCGTAGCGCCGGTAGACCTGGGCCACCACCTCGTCCCCGTAGGAGCCGCTCAGGCCCGCCAGCTCCTCGGGGCCGCGCAGGTGGTTCTTCGCGTCCGAGATGCGGGCCTGCAGCCCGCGGGGGCGAACCGCTTGGGATCGATCTCCTCGTCCACCATGCAGCGCCGGATGAGCCTCAGTTGGTCGTCGCCGTCGTAGATCGAGAAGTCGCTCGCGTACCCGGCCGAGGGGGCCTCGCGCCGCAGGATCCTCACGCAGGCGGAGTGGAACGTCGACGCCCAGATGGCGCGCGCACGCGGCCCGACCAGCTGCCCGATGCGGTCGCGCATCTCCCCCGCCGCCTTGTTGGTGAAGGTGATCGCGAGGATCTCCCGGGGCGGCACGCCGTCGTCGATCAGGCGGGCCACGCGGTGGGTCAGGACGCGGGTCTTGCCGCTCCCCGCCCCGGCCAGCACGAGCAGCGGCCCGTCACCGTGGAGGACGGCCTCGCGCTGGGGAGGATTGAGGCCGGAGAGCAGGTCGGGCACCGCATCGATCCTACCGGAGCCCCCGGCGCGAGCGGGCCCGGCGGGCGGTCCCCGGTGCTAGATCCCGGCCCCGGAGTTGAGCCCCAGGATGCTGGCCACCTCGTCCTCGGCGCTGGGCGTGTCGGCCGCGTCCGGGCGCGGCGTGAGGGGGCGCCCGGCGCGGACGTCGGCCAGGTCGCGCTCGAGCTCGCTGACGCGCCGCACGAGCGAGTTCATCGCCTCGGCCACCGGGTCGGGGAGGTGCACGTGGTCGATGTCCGGGTGGTGCACGTCGGGGGTGACGCGGCGGCCGTCGACCACCACCGGCCGCCCGGGGTTGCCCACCACGGTGGAGTTCGGCGGCACGTCCTTGATGACGATCGCGCCCGCCCCCACCTTGGAGCACTCGCCCAGGACCACCGGGCCGAGCACCCGGGCGCCGGTGCCCACGATGACGCCGTCGCGGACGGTGGGGTGGCGCTTGCCGATGTCCTTGCCCGTGCCGCCCAGGGTCACGCCCTGGTAGATCGTCACGTCCTCGCCGATCTCGGTGGTCTCGCCGATGACGACGCCCATGCCGTGGTCGATGAAGAAGCCCGGGCCGATCTGGGCGCCCGGGTGGATCTCGATGCCCGTGGCGAAACGCGAGACCTGGCTCACGATGCGGGCGGGCAGCCTCAGGCCGCGGCGGTAGAGCGCGTGCGCGCCCCGGTGCATCCACACGGCGTGGAGCCCCGGATAGCAGAGGAGGATCTCGGTGAGCGAGGTGGCGGCCGGATCGCGCTCCCGCGCGACCTCGATGTCCCGGTCGAACGACCGCTTCGCGCCGCCGAGTCGTGCGAGCAGCGAGCGCCGTGGCATGCGGGCTAGTATAGGCGCCCCCTTCAGGAGGTGCCCCGCTGACACGTCAGAAGCTCAAGCTGACGTTTCCCGAGCAGCTCATCAAAGAGCCGATCATCTACACGCTCTCGAAGCGCTTCGACGTGGTCACGAACATCCGCCGGGCCGACATCCGCGAGAGCACGGGGTGGGTGATCATGGAGGTCACGGGCACCGAGCAGCGCCTCGGTGAGGCCCGCCGCCACCTCGAGGGCCTCGGCGTGCGCGTCGATGACCTGGAGACCTACGTCGAGTAGCGCCGCCGTCCCCGGGGCCGCCTGCCAGCCCGGCCCCTCCCCCACGGCGCGCGCGCTGCGCCTGGAGGGTCTGCGCGCGGACGGCCCGGAGGCCCTGCGGGCCCTGCTCGCGACGCTCCCGGAGCCGCCGTGGGACGCCGACGTGCGCCGTCGACGACCCCCTCGGCGGCCTGCTGGCGCGCGGAGGGGTTCGAGCCGTACGCGCACATGGCCGTGCTGGCGCGGCCGATCGAGGGCCTGCCCCGGGCGCCCTTCGTGGCGGGAGTGAGCGTGGAGCCGTACCGCAACGAGTGGACCGAGGCCTTCACCAACGCCGAGGCCATGGCGATGGAGGGCCTCGCCACCTTCGCCGAGATGGGCCAGCCGACCGGGTACGAGGGCGCCGAGGGCTTCGACGCCTTCAGCATCGCCCGCGACGAGCGCGACCTGCTGGGCTTCGCCCAGGCGATGCTGCCCGAGGGCTGGATCAACTGGATGGGCGTGGTCCCCGACGCCCGCCGGCGGGGGATCGGCCGCCTGCTCGTCGGCGACCTCGCCCGCCAGGTGCGCGAGGCGCGCGGCACCCACCTGGCGGCGCTGGTGCAGCTCGACACCGCCGGCTACGCGTTCCTGCGGGCGCTCGGCTTCTCCGAGCGCGGTGCGCGGCGGACGCTCCTGATCCGCCGCGCCCACGCCGCCTGAGGCCTACGGGAAGAGGTTCGGGACGAAGGTCTGGTCGTCCATGGGCGGGCGCACGTAGAGCTTCTCGTCGCGCCGCTTGGGCAGCACGACGGGCTCGGGCGTGAGGTCCGTGTACGGGCACCTGGCTCGAGCAGGTGCGAGATGCAGTTGATGCGGGCGCGGCGCTTGTCGTCGGCCTCGACCACGAACCAGGGCGCCTGCTTGGTGTCGGTGTGGGCGAACATGGCGTCCTTGGCCATCGAGTACTCCACCCAGTTCTCGCGCGACTTCAGGTCCATCGGGCTGAGCTTCCACCGCTTGGTGGGGTCGTCGATGCGGTCCTGGAAGCGGCGCTCCTGCTCGTGCGTCGCTGACCGAGAACCAGTACTTGACCAGCTTGATGTCCGAGCGGATGAGCATGCGCTCGAAGTCGGGGGCGGTCGCGAGGAAGTCGCGGTACTCCTCCTCGCTGCAGAAGCCCATCACCCGCTCGACGCCGGCGCGGTTGTACCAGCTGCGGTCCAGCAGCACCATCTCGCCCGCGCTCGGCAGGTGCGCGACATAGCGCTGGAAGTACCACTGCGTCCGCTCGCGCTCGGTGGGCGCGGTGAGGGCGACGACGCGGCAGATGCGCGGGCTCAGGCTCTCGGTGATGCGCTTGATGACCCCGCCCTTGCCGGCGGCGTCGCGCCCCTCGAAGATGACCAGCAGCTTGAAGCCGCTGTGCTTGATCCACTCGTGCATCTTCACGAGCTCGATCTGGAGCCGGGTGAGCTCCGCCTCGTACAGGTCCTTGTTGAGCCGCTTGATCTTCGGCGGCCCGCCGTTCGTCGCGGCGATCTTCTTCGCCGCCCCCTTCGCTGCCGTCCCCTTCTTGGCCATCTGGAACTCCGATTCCCCGGGACTCGGCGAGCGTGACCCCTAGGCGTCCTCGAACAGGGGTGTGGTCAGGTAGCGCTCGCCCGTGTCGCAGAGGAACGTAACGATCGAGCTTGCCGGCGCTCTCTGGCCGCCGGGCCAACTCGAGCGCCGCCCAGACGTTCGCTCCCGCGCTGATGCCGACGAGGATGCCCTCCTCCCGGGCCAGGCGCCGGGACATGGCGAAGGCGTCCTCGGCGGTGCAGGTGAGGACCTCGTCGTACACGTCGGTGTTGAGGACGCCCGGCACGAAGCCCGCCCCGATGCCCTGGATCTTGTGCGGGCCGGGCGCGCCGCCGGAGAGGACCGGCGAGTCGGCGGGCTCGACCGCGACCGCGCGAAAGCCCGGGCGGCGCTCGCTGAGCACCTCGGCCACGCCGGTGATCGATCCGCCCGTGCCGACCCCCGCCACCAGGATGTCGACCAGGCCGTCGGTGTCCGCCCAGATCTCGAGCGCGGTGGTGCGGCGGTGGGCCTCCGGGTTGGCCGGGTTCTGGAACTGCTGCGGGATGAACGCGCCCGTCGTGGCGCCGGCGATCTCCTCGGCGCGTGCGATGGCGCCCCTCATGCCCTCGGCGCCCGGCGTCAGCACCAGCTCCGCGCCGTACGCCCGCAGCAGGGTGCGGCGCTCGACGCTCATCGTCTCGGGCATGGTGAGGATGAGCCGGTAGCCCTTGGCGGCGGCCACGAAGGCCAGCGCGATCCCCGTGTTGCCCGAGGTGGGCTCGACGATCACGCTCTCGCCGGGGACCAGCAGGCCGTCGGCCTCGGCGGCCTCGATCATCGCCAGGCCGATCCGGTCCTTGACCGAGCCGGCCGGGTTGAACGACTCCAGCTTGCCCACGATCTGAGCGCCCGCCCCGTCGGCGATGCGCCCCAGCCGGATCAGCGGCGTGCGCCCGATCAGATCGGTGATGGAGTCCGCGATCGGCATCGCGCCGGACCCTACCATCGCGCCTCCGGCGCGGGGCTACCCCAGCAGGGTCGCGAGGCGCGTCTCGGGGCGGGCGCCGTAGTGCGAGATCACCTCGGAGGCCGCGATCGCGCCGATGCGCGCGCACTCGGCGAGGGGCCGCTCGCGGGTGAGGCCGAAGAGGAACCCCGCCGCGAACAGGTCGCCGGCCCCCGTGGTGTCGACCACGCGCGCGACCGGGGCCGCCGCCACCTCGTGGATCTCGTCGCCGTTCACCACCAGCGACCCGTGCTCGGAGCGCGTGATGACGGCGATCTCGCAGCGCCCGCGCACCGCGGCGACCGCGGCGTCCAGGTCGGTCACCTCGTAGAGCGCCTCGATCTCGTTCTGGTTGGCGAAGAGGACGTCCACCTCGCCGTCCACGAGCCCCTGGAACTCGTCGCGGTGGCGCTCGACGCAGAAGGGGTCGGAGAGCGTGAAGGCGACGCGCCGGCCGGCGCCGTGGGCGGCGGCCATGGCCAAGCGGAACGCCTCCTTGGCCCGCGGGGGGTCCCACAGGTAGCCCTCGAGGTACGTCACGTCGGCGCTCGCCACCAGGTCGGCGTCGATGTCCTCGGGTCCCAGCTCGACGCTCGCGCCCAGGTAGGTGGACATGGTGCGCTGGGCGTCCGGCGTGACCATGATCAGGCAGCGCGCCGTTCCCGGGCCCTCCCCCGCCGGCGGCGTGGCGTAGTCGACGCCGGCCGCGCGGATGTCGTGGGTGAAGATGCGGCCCAGCTCGTCGTCGCGCACGCGTCCGATGTACGCGGCGCGGCCGCCCAGCGACGCGACGCCGGCGACGGTGTTGGCGCACGAGCCGCCCGACACCTCCACTCCGGGACCCATCAGGCCGTACAGCGCCTCGGCGCGGTCGGCGTCGATGAGCGTCATCGCCCCCTTCGGGAGCGCGTGCTGCTCGAGGGTGGCGTCGTCCGTGGGCGACAGCACGTCCACGATCGCATTGCCGATGCCGAGCACGTCGAGGGGGGTCGCGTCGTCGCCGAAAGCCACTGCATCTCTCCTGTCCGGGGCCGTGCGCAGCCTAGTGGAGGCGGCTTTCGTTACGGCCGGGGTTACGTGGGCGTGAAGTACCCACCGGGCCATCCACAGGGTGTGGAAACGTGGCCTGGCCGACGGGTGCGCGATTCTGGCGGACCGATACGTCCGTCGAGCGTCGACCTCCCCGACCGGGCTAAACCTGTGTCGGGGTCCTGCCGATGAGGGCGTGGGTAGCTTTGCTGCATCTCAACGGCCCGGTAGCTCAGCGGAGAGAGCGCGCGGCTTCGTACCGTGCGGCCGGAGGTTCGAATCCTTCCCGGGCCACTGTTCTTCCTTCCCCATACCGTCCCCGCCGTGTCATCGTGGACGACGGCCGTGCACACGGGGTGCTCCGGCGCCCACGGATCCGGGGGAGCGCGTCGTGGACGACGAGGGGCATGACTTCACGACCCGGCGCGACGACCTCGGCCAGGCGCTCGAGGAGCTGCTCGAGGCCGGCTTTCGCGTGGTGAGCGGCCCGGTCGAGCAGGAGGTCTTCACCAGCCCCGACCCGGCCCCGCCGGAGTTCCACGTCCGGATCACCGACGGCTCCCGGGGGTGGGACGGCACCGGCGCCTCGAGCGACGAGGCCTTCGAGGAGGCGCTCCTGGCCTTCGGCCGGGGGTAGATCCGGGACGGCCCCGGCGGCGCGGCGCCCGGCTCAGTCGGCCGGCGCGTCCTCGGCGGCGTAGCCGGCCACCATGCGCTCCTCGGCCTCGCGCTTGGGAAAGAGGAAGAACACGAGCGCCCCGCCCAGGACGACGGCCAGGGCGCCCGCGCCGTAGGCCCATTCGTCGCCCTTGAGGAACGAGCTCTTGGCGGCCGCGATGATCTGGTCGGCGTACTGCGGGTACTGCTCGGCCGTGTTGGCGGCGCTGGCGAACGACTTGGTCAGCTCGCTCTCGACGTCGGCCGAGACCTTCTGGCTGTTCGGCGAGTCGGCGATCGCGTTGGAGAAGCTGGCCGCGTACCCCGCCGTCAGCAGGGCGCCGAGGATCGACTGCATGATCGCCCCGCCCAGGTCGCGCTGGAGGTCGGCGGTCCCCGAGGCCATCCCGGCCCGCCGCACGGGCACCGATCCGGTGAGCGAGTGGGATGCCGGTGTTCCGGCCAGCCCGACGCCGATGCCGAGGAACGCGTAGGCGAAGCCGATCTGCCAGTACGGCGTGTCCTCCTTCCAGAACACGAGCATCCAGAGGAACCCGACGAGCAGGAAGACGTAGCCGGTGAGCAGGGTGAAGCGCGAGCCGTGGGACTCGATCATCTTGGCCGAGCGGGGGGCGACGATCACCATGAAGACCACCGCGGGCAGGAACGCCGACCCGGCCTCCAGGGTGGAGTAGCCGAGCACGTTCTGCAGGTACTGCTGGCTGACGAACATCGCCGCCATCAGCGATCCGAAGACGATGATGCCGGCGCAGGCCGCGACCCAGAACGTGCGCCGCGCGGCGATGCTCAGATCGTAGAGCGGGTTCTTCGCGCGCCGCTGGCGGATGTAGAAGGCCGCCAGCCCCGCCAGCGCGACGATGCCGAGCGTGATCGCCGCGAGGCCCGCGCTGGGCACCGGCGCGAAGTTGATCGACAGCACCAGGGCGCCGACCATCACCACCGAGAGGACGCCGCCCAGGTTGTCCACCGGGTCGCTGGCCTCGTTGACGTGGCTCGGCACGAAGAGGAAGGCCATCACCAGGGCCACGACCACCAGGGGCAGCGTGACCAGGAAGACCGATCCCCACCAGAAGCTCTCCAGCAGGGCGCCGGCGACGAGCGGCCCGATCGCCGCGATGCCGCCCCCGAGGGCCGACCAGAGGGCGATGCTCTTGGTCCGTCCGGGTCCCGACCAGAGCGCCGTGATCAGGGCGAGGGTGGTCGGGTAGGCCATGCCGGCGGACACGCCACCGAGGACGCGGGCGCCGAACAGCACGGTGTCGCTGGGCGCGTAGGCGGCCAGCAGGCAGGCCGGGATCGAGAGCCCCATCCCGAGCATCAGCATCATCTTGCGGCCGTAGCGGTCGCCGAGGGCGCCCAGGTAGAGCACCGAGGCCGCCAGGCCCAGCGAGTACCCGACCGCGATCAGGTTGAGCGAGGTCTGCGACGAGTCGAAGGCGCGGCCGATGTCGGGCAGCGCGACGTTGGCCACCGACAGGTTCAGGTTCGCCACCGCGGCGACCACGATCAGCGAGATCAGCACCAGCTTGGCCCGTGCCGGCGCCTCCGAGGGCGCGGTCGAGGCCGCCATGCTCAGCCGGCCGCCCGCGCGAGGACGCCGGCGCCGGGGCCGGCGACGTCCATACTGCGGGGCTCATGCACGACGACCATCATTCCGGCGGGAACCATACCGGGGGCCGGGACGCCGACGCGGAGCCGGGCGGAGGCCCCGGCCGGCTGCCCCAACCCGCCAGAACGATCACCGGGCGCCGATGCACTCCTCGTACGGGGACCGGAGCGCGGTCCCGACACGGTCAGGGAGGTGGGAGATGACAGGGCACGACGACGAGGTCGCCGCCATCCGGGGGCGCATGCTGGAGCGGGGCTACCGCCTGACGACCCAGACGCTGGCCGACGGCGCGTTCATGGCCGAGGCGATCCCCGTGTCGGGCGCGCGCAGCGGCCCCGGGGCGATGTTCAGCGGCGCCACCGAGCAGGAAGCCGCCCAGCGGGCCTGGGAGTCGCTGCCGCCGGTGGGCTGAGCCGCCGCCAGGCCGCCGCCGTAGAAGCGGAACCGCGCCGAGGGGTCCGGGATGAGACGGCTCGATTCGTAGCCTGTGACGGAGATCTGAGGCGTGCTGTGGCGGGGGCTCCGGGGCTGCTGAATCGGGCATGGGGCAGCATTTTGTCCACCAGCGCGCGTCGGAATAGCGGCGTTTCGCTGCGGAACCACCCGGCCCCCGGTCGCCAAGACCGAACCGATGCCGTCGGCCCTCCTCGTGCTTTGTCGCCGAGAAAGGGCCCCCCGGATCTCGCTAGGGCTGCGACACCTCGGGGCCGGCAATCGTCCCTGGGGCGAAGTTGACGGCCACCAGGCCCGCGCCGAGTCGGTCGGCGAGCGCGTTGACCCGGCGCACCGCCTGCTGGCCGATGCGCTGGTTGATCCCCAGCTGGGAGGCCGAGAGCCTGACCGCGCCCGGGTCGCCCCCGCTGCGCCGGGCCACCTTGGTGAGCGAGGGCCTCGGCTTTGGCGCACCCCCCGGGGCCCCGAACCCGAGGCCGGTCACCAGTTGGGCGTTGCTGAGCTGGCGATCCTTGATGTCCCCGCCGGTCAGCTGACCGGCGATCCGCTGGCCCAGCGCGTTGGCGCGCAGGATTGCCGCCTGGGCCACGCGCTGGTTGATGAGCGCCTGTGTGCGCGAAACCCTCACCGCCCCTGTCCCCCCGCGCACCGGCGCGGCCACCTGCAGCGGGCGCGGATTGGCGACCGGGCGCGCCCCACCGGCACCCACGAAGCCGACCGAGGTCGCGAAGCGGTTGACCGTCAGGGCGCCCCCGCAGATGTCGCGGGCCTCGATGCCGGCCGACAGCCAGGCCTCGATCGCGTTGGCCCGACGGATGGCGGCCTGATAGACGCGCTGGTTGATCAGGAACTGCTCGGCCGAGAGGCTGAAGCCACCGGGCGCCCCCTTGGCCGGCGCCGGGCGCTGGCGCACTGGCGCGCAGACGCCCCCGCCCGCCGGCGGGCCGAGCGCCGCCAGCTGGGCCTGGGCGAGGCCGGGCGGGGGCGGCGGGGGCGGCGGGGGCGGGGTGATGGCGATGGCGACCGGCCCGGTCCCGACCGGGATCGGCGTCCCCGGCATGTTGCTGGCCAGATCGATCGGGGTGACGTTGTTCGCGTCGATGTTGGTGACGTAGGCACGGGCCCCGTCGAGGGTGATGGCGATGCCGGCGGGATTGTCCCCCACCGGGATCGGAGCTCCCGGCGTGCTGGTGGCGAGCTCGATCGGGGTGACGTCGTCCGTGAGGAGGTTGGTGACGTAGGCGCGGGCGCCGTCGGGGGTGATGGCGATGCCCCAGGGCGCATCTCCGACCGGGATCGGCGCCCCCGGGCTGTTGGCGGCAAGGTCGATCGGGGTGATGTCGCTTGCGCCTTGGTTTCCGACGTAGGCGCGGGCCCCGTCGGGGGTGACGGCGATGCTGGCGGGACTATCCCCGACCGGGATCGGCGCCCCGGGACTATTGCTGGCCAGCTCGATCGGCGTGACGTCGTTCGAGCCGAGGTTGGTGACGTAGGCGCGGGCCCCGTCGGGGGTGATGGCGATGGCGACCGGCCCAAACCCCACCGGGATCGGCGTCCCCGGCGTGTTGGTGGCGAGTTCGATCGGGGTGACGTTGTTTGCCTGGGTGTTCGCGACGTAGGCGCGGGCCCCGTCGGGGGTGATGGCGATGCCCCGCGGCCCAGTCCCCACCGGGATCGGCGTCCCCGGCGTGTTTGTGGCGAGGTCGATCGGGGTGACGTCGTCCGTGCCGAGGTTGGTGACGTAGACGCGGGCCCCGTCGGGGGTGATGGCGATGCCGTAGGGCTCATCTCCGACCGGGATCGGCACCCCCGGCATGTTGGTGGCAGGGTCGATCGGGGTGACGTCGCCCGAGCCGGCGTTGGCGACGTAGGCGGTGGGGCTGGCCGCGGCGCTCGCCTGGGCGATCAGCAGCCCGACCAGCAGCGCACAGGCGCCAAGGAGGAAGGCCACGCGCCCGCGCGCGGGGCGCTCACGTCGGTGACCGTGCGACATCGGACTCCCCCTCGGCGCGTCCGGTCGAGTCGCTGTCCGCGCCACTCGCCCTGCCGGTCGCCATCGAGCCTACGGCGGCGCCGGCCGGCGTGTCGACCCGGTTGGTGGCGCCGCGAGGGGGGAACGAAGGGACTCGCCGCTTCCAATCACCGAAATCTGCAACCGCGCCGGTCGTCCTGGATCACGCGCACTGCCCCTCGCGCGCGGGTCCAGGGACCACGAGCACGCCGCGATGGTCCCCGACGCGCGTGGACCACGTCCGCGCTCAGGGCTGGAACATCCCCCTATGCAGGGCAGACGACCTCCCGGTCGCCGTAGGGGCGAGATGTGGAGCATCGCATGGGTGCCTGAGGCCCTCTTCCCCGCATCCCGCTTAGGGGCAGCGATCTGAGCCGCTTCACGGACTGAAGTCGCCCCTGCAAGATCGCGCATGGGACAGCATTTCGTCCCAAGATTGTCCCAGGCAGGAGCCGGGCCCTTGGCGCCCGATCCGTGACGTCTGCGGCGGGGGCCTCCAGGTCCCTCGTGATAGGGGCGCCCTGGGCGCTCGGCGCCAGGCTCGCGCTAGCCGACGACGCTGCCGTCGGCGGCGATCAGAACGTTGAACCTCGCTGCCGTCGGGCTTGGTGACCGCCACTTCCCAGGTCGCTCCGCGCTCGTCCTCGGGCCCGCTCCAGGTCACCCTGCCGCTGCCAACCGCCTCCAGCGCTGCCTGCTCGGCCTGCTCGCGCGAGACCACGCCTGCGCGGGGCGCATCGGAGCCCTCGCGCTCCGGGGGTTGGGCATCGTTGCTCGTCGTGGGCGCCGCTGTCGTCGCAGGCGTCGTGACCGTCACCGTCTCGGGCTCGGCCGCCTCAGAGTCGTTGGAGTCACCGCAGCCGGCGGCGACCAGCGACGATGCGAGCACCACCACCGCTCCGGCCAGAAGGGACCGGCGCGGCGAGCGCCATGCGGAAGAAGGGCCCATCACCGAGGGGAGCCCTCTCACATGTGCGCACCGACGTGGCGCCGCAGCCTGGCACACGCGCTCCAGCACTCGGCGAAGCGCAGCTCACTGGCCGGCAGCACACCTCGGCGACCCGCGCTGCGGCCTGGCGGTCTGCCCAGTGTCCATCCATCCGCGGTGACGGTCGGCGCCCTCGTCGTCGTGAAAGACGAGGGTGGGCTATCGCCGAGCCGGCAGCGGGGCCCGCGAGGTGCTCACCGCGTCGGAGCACCGCACCGCCCACACGGCCTGCGGAGAATGGACCGCGCGCTTCACTGCCGGCGGCCGGCACGATCTGGGTCGCCTGGCGTCACCCATCCCAGGGGCACCGGGCGATGCGGGGACAGCTCCTGCCAATCAGGCCCTTCCGCTAGATGTGGAACATGGGCGCGTCCTGGATCCGCGCCTCGCGCTCCTGCATGTCGGCGATCGTCAGCCCGCCCAGCAGGTCGGCGAGGGCGGCCTGCGCCTCGATCCACACCGACTCGGAGCCCCAGGCCGCGTGGTCGCCCCCGGGCGGGGTGATGCGGCCGTCCACCGTCTCCACCACCTCGAGGATGCTGACCTCGACCGGGGGGCGGCGAAAGGAGTAGCCGCCCTTGACCCCGCGCTGGCTCTGGAGCACCCCGGCGCGGCGCAGGCCGGCGAAGATCTGCTCCAGGAAGTGGAGCGGGATGCCCCGCGCCTCGGCCACCTCGAGGATCGGGACCGGTCCCGCGCCGCCGCGCTGCGCGAGCTCGGTGAGCGCGAGCACGGCCGAACGACTCTTCTCGGTGATGGTGATCAGTGGAACTCCCGAAAACCCGGTGACTGATCGGGAGTTTAGCCGACCCTCCACGGGGCGCGACTAGTCGTCGTCGAGGAGCGGGTTGTCGTACTCCTCCCGGGCGACCCGCGGCATGTACGGGTCCCCGTTCTTGGCGCGGCGCCGGTAGATGCGCTGGAGGGTGTCGATCCACCCGTCCAGGTCCGGGACCATGAGCTCGTAGATGCACTCCGGCGTGTGCAGGATCATGCGCGGCCGCCGGCCCCCCTCGGGCATGCGCCCCGGGGCGATCGGGAACCGCTCGATCTCGGAGATGTCGGCGAGGATGATCTCCCGCCGCTTCGCCCGCAGGACCGTGTCGAGGACCGTCGGCACGAAGACCAGCCGGTCCTCGGTGGCGTACAGCTCGCCGTGGCGCGCGAGCCAGCCGTTCTGGAGGTCGGCTCCCGACCGCCGCAGGATGGGCTCGTCCGGGCGCGGCTTGTCGGCGTGCGGCAGGCGGGGCAGCGCGCGGTTGCCCTTGGTGGCTCCAGTTCCCATCGTCAGCGCCACTCCTCGTCGGACCGGGATCGTGAACGAGGGGAGTCTAGCCACGGGCGTGACGTGGTCGGGCCGTCCGAGGTCGGCGGTAGGGTCAACAGGCGATCGGGCTCCCGTACCCATCGGGGTTTCGTTGGACAGCTACGACGCCTGGCTCGTCGATTTCCGCCGGAGACTCGCCCTGCACGACGCGGGCGTCGCGGCTCTGGCGCGTGATCTGGCCTCGCGGACGCAGTGGACGGTGAGGGCGATGGGCAGCGAGGAGTTCTCCGCGCCGCCGCCCACGGCCGGCCAGCCGCCCGACGTGCTGTGCGAGCGCGGCAGCACGCGGCCGATCTGCTTCGAGGTGGAGCTGCCCGAGACGCTCGTGCGGCGCACGACGGTTAACCGGCTCCGCGCCCTCACCGCGACCGGGCTCGAGCCGCGCGTCGTGCTGGTGGCCGCCCCCTTCAACCACGAGCGCCAGATCGAGGAGGCGCGGCGCATGCTGCGCCGGGCCGGGATCCCCCTCGACGTCGCGGCCATCGCGCCCGAGGAGGCGACCATCACCGGGGCCGACTGGTAGGGGTCCGACCGGACAGGCCCCGGCCGTCCCTTCCCCCTTCGGCCGGGGTCCCGCCCGCAAACAGCGAGGGCGCCGTGTCGGACGGCGCCCTCGCGATCCGTCGTCCCGCCCCCGGGGTCAGTCCAGGAACGGGATGATCAGCAGGGCCACGATGTTGGCGACCTTGATCATCGGGTTGATGGCGGGACCCGCGGTGTCCTTGTAGGGGTCCCCCACCGTGTCGCCGGTCACCGCGGCCTTGTGGGCCTCCGAGCCTTTGCCGCCGTGGTGGCCGTCCTCGATCAGCTTCTTCGCGTTGTCCCACGCGCCGCCGCCCGAGGTCATCGAGATGGCGACGAAGATGCCGGTCACGATGGTGCCCAGCAGCAGGCCTCCCAGCATCTCGCGGCCGTTGTTCACGCCGAAGATGAAGGCGATGATGATCGGGAACAGGATCGGGATGGCCGCCGGCAGCAGCATCTCCCGCTGGGCCGAGGCGGTCACGATGCGCACGCAGCGCGCGTAGTCGGGCCGCTCGGTGCCCTGCATGATCCCGGGCTTCTCGCGGAACTGCCTGCGCACCTCCTCGACCACCTGGCCGCCGGCCTTGCCGACGGCCTCCATGGAGAAGGCGGCGAACAGGAACGGCATCATGCCGCCGATGAACAGGCCCACGACCACGAACGGGTTGACGAGGCTGAAGTCGAGGCTGGCCGAGGCCGCCTCGCCGATCGAGTGCTGGAGCTCCTCCACGTAGGACACGAACAGCACCACCGCGGCCAGGCCGGCCGAGCCGATGGCGTAGCCCTTGGTGACGGCCTTCGTGGTGTTGCCGACCGCGTCGAGCGGGTCGGTGATCGCGCGCACGCCCTCCGGCAGCTCCGCCATCTCGGCGATGCCGCCGGCGTTGTCGGTGATCGGGCCGAAGGCGTCCAGCGCCACGACGACGCCCGTCAGGGAGAGCATGGCCATGACCGCCACGCCGATGCCGTAGTAGCCGGCGAGCTCGTAGCTGGCGGCGATGGCGCCGACGATGACGATGATCGGCGCGGCGGTGGCCTTCAGGCCCACCGCGAGGCCGGCGATGATGTTGGTGCCGTGGCCCGTCTCCGAGGCCTTGGCGATCTTCTTCACGGGGGGCCAGATCGTGCCCGTGAAGTACTCGGTGATGCCGACCAGCACGATCGTGACGCCGATGCCGATCACGGCGCACCAGAAGTAGTGGATCCACTCGGCGCCGCCCGGCACGTTCTCGGCGCCGTCCATCAGCCAGTAGGTGATGGGCAGGAAGCCCAGGATCGAGAGGATCGCGGCCACGCCCAGCCCGGTGTAGAGCGCCGCGGTGACCGACTCGTTCTTGCCGGTGCGGACGAACCAGGTGCCGATGATCGAGGTGATGATCGACACGCCGCCGATGGCGAGCGGGAAGATCAGGGCGTTGGCCCAGTCGGCCAGGAACAGCGACCCGAGGAACATGACGGCCACGGTGGTCACGGCGTAGGTCTCGAAGAGGTCGGCGGCCATGCCCGCGCAGTCGCCGACGTTGTCGCCGACGTTGTCCGCGATGACGGCCGGGTTGCGCGGGTCGTCCTCCGGGATGCCCGCCTCGACCTTGCCCACCAGGTCGGCGCCGACGTCGGCGCCCTTGGTGAAGATGCCGCCGCCCAGCCGGGCGAACACGCTGATCAGGCTCGAGCCGAAGGCCAGGCCGACCAGCGGCGGCACGTCGACCGCCTCCTTGCCGAGGATCAGGAAGTATCCCGACACCGACAGCAGGCCCAGGCCCACCACGAGCAGCCCGGTGACCGCGCCGCCCTTGAAGGCGACGCCCAGCGCCGTGGGCAGGCCCTTCTTGGCGGCCTCGGCGGTGCGGACGTTGGTGCGCACGGACACGTTCATGCCGATGAAGCCGGCCGCGGCGGACGCGACGGCGCCGATCAGGAAGCCGATCGCCGCCTTCCACCCCAGCAGGGACGAGTTGACCGACTGCCCCAGCAACCCGATCAGCAGGAACAGGACCACCGCGACACCCGCGATGATCGTGTACTGCCGCTTCAGGTAGGCCTGTGCACCCTCCTGGATGGCCGCGGCGATGGACTGCATCTTCTCGTCACCGGCCGGCTGCCTGAGCAGGTACACGGTGAGTCCGATGCCGTAGGCCACGGCGACGAGGCCGAGGACCACGGCGAGCCATACGGTGTTGTCCGACAGGAAGTCGGCCAATTGGTTCCTCCGAGATCGTGGTCAGTCGAGCGCGCCGAGCTGCCCGATCTGGGCCACGCGCACCGGGTCGCGCCGGCGGGGACTCGTATCGATGAGCACCATGCCGACGCGGTTTTCTACCACACGGACCCGGACGCCGCGCGCCCCGGCGCCGCCCGGAGGAGGCAGAAACCGGGGTGCGACCGGCGTCCCGGCCGGCGGGCGCCGCTACGGGTGGCGGCCTCCGGGGCCGCCCCGGCCCGCGGGGGCGCTCTCGACCGCGACCGCCTCGAAGGCGGCGTTGACGTAGACCGTCACGTGGGTGCCGTCGGCCTTGGTCATGTGGGCCTCGTACTTCGCGCGCCCGCCGGCGTCGGTCTCGGCCCGGTCGACCGTGGCGCCCGGGACCTTCGCCGTCGCCGCGGCGGTCACCTTGGCGAGCGTGTCGCCGGTGAGGGCGGTCTCCTTGCCGTGCCCGCGCGGACCCCGCCCGGGCCCCGTGCGCACGTCGACGACGGCGAACGCGGCGTCGAGGCGGACCGCGACGCGGGTGCCGTCGGCCTTCTTCATCACCACGACGTACGCGGCCTGACCGTGGTCGTCGGCGAAGGCGCCCTCGACGCTCGCCCCCGGCACCTTGGCCTTCGCGGCCGCGGTCGCCTTGGCGAGCGTGTC
This sequence comes from uncultured Thermoleophilia bacterium, assembly GCA_963806585.1. Classification (GTDB taxonomy): domain Bacteria; phylum Actinomycetota; class Thermoleophilia; order Miltoncostaeales; family Miltoncostaeaceae; genus Miltoncostaea. The sequence goes on from CAWDYN010000007.1 coordinate 23,496, forward strand.
GCCCGTGAGGGCGGTCTGCGTGCCGTGCCCGCCCGGCCCGCGCGGACCCCGCCCGGGCCCCGTGCGCACGTCAACGACGGCGAACGCGGCGTCGAGGCGGACCGCGACGCGGGTGCCGTCGGCCTTCTTCATCACCACGACGTACGCGGCCTGACCGTGGTCGTCGGCGAAGGCGCCCTCGACGCTCGCCCCCGGCACCTTGGCCTTCGCGGCCGCGGTCGCCTTGGCGAGCGTGTCGCCCGTGAGGGCGGTCCGCTCGGGGCGTGGCCCCCGCGGGCCGCGGTCGTGATCGCGGCCGCCCGGGGCCGGGTAGCCCTGCGGCGCGGTCGTCGTCGCGCCGGCGGTCCCGGAGCCGCCGGCGGCGGACGCGATGCCGTAGCCACCCGCCGCGAGGCCGACGAACAACGCGGCCGCCGCGCCGGTGCGCCTCATCCTCGAACGCCGATCCTGTTCCGCCACGCTCTCCCCCATCCCTCGTGGTCCTCTGGCCCGGCCCATGGTGACCGCCGCGCATAAGAGACCGCTGTGAGGGCAGGGGGTCGCCTCAGCGGCGGCTCCCGGGGGGGACCCAGAGCCGGCCGGCCGGGTCGTCCGGCGGCCGGGTGGGCGGCGGCGGCTCGGCGGCGCCCGCGCCCCCCTCGCCGTCGGCCCCCTCGGCCTGGGGCTCCTCGATGGCGCGCGCATAGGCCATCTGCAGCACGGCGAGCGGCTCCTTGAACGGATTCACCTGGGCGGAGCCGAGCTCGCGCTCGGCCACGCCGAGCAGGGCGCGCAGCGACTCGATCGCCTGGCGCGCCTGGGGCAGGTCGCGCGCCTCGTCTCCGGCGGGGCCCATGCCGAGGCGGATGCCGGCCATGTCGATGAACGTGGCCATGCACTGCAGCAGCACGTCCCGGACGGGGGTGCGCGCGAGACGGGCGGCCAGCGCGGCGGCGATCTCCTCCTGAGTGGGCTCGCGCTCGGGGCCGGGGGGCGTGGGCTCGCTCATGCCGCCGCCGCCCACAGCTCGCGGGCCTCGTGGGCCGTCGCGCGCGTGCGCTCCACCAGCTCGGCGTGCACCGCCCGCGGGTCGCCCAGCTCGGCGAGCCGCTCGATCTGGCGCATCGCGCCGTTGCCCTCGGCGAGCGCTCGCGGCACCGCACTCAGAAAGGGCGTCAGCCCGAGGGGCTCGTGAACGGGTGACGACCATTCCAGCAGGCGCTCGATGGCGGCCGTTGCCGGTCGCTCGGATCCTCGGTCGAGATCGATGAGGCGTCCCTCCAGTCCGTGGCGCTCGGCGCGCCAGATGTTCTCTTCGATCAGGCCGCGCCGGTGGGCCGGCAGGGCCTGTCCCGCGTCGTACTCGGCGGCGAACGTGGCGATGCACGCCAGGATGAGGGCCGCGATCCCCAGGGCCAGGCGCATGTCGGTCTGCCCGTCGCAGATGCGCACCTCGACGGTGCCGAACGTGTGGTGGGGGCGCACGCTCCACCAGATCTGCGTGCTCTCCACGATCGAGCCGGTGCGCTCCAGCAGCTCCACGAAGCGCGCGTAGTCGTCCCAGTTGTCGAACGCGTCGGGCACTCCGCAGCGGGGGAAGCTCTTGGTGAAGACCTGCATGCGCGTGGAGTGCAGCCGGGTGGCGCGCCCGGCGAAGATCGGGCTGTTGGCGGACAGCGCGAGGAACTCGGGCAGCAGGCTCCGCATCGCGGTCGAGATGGCGATGGCGCGGTCGGCGTCGCGGATGCCCGAGTGGAGGTGCAGCGACCAGGTGTTGTTGGTCCAGGCGATGTAGCCCAGCTCCTCCTCGACGCGGCGGTAGTGCGGCGTGTCGATGATGCGCTGGTCGGTCCACGCGCTGAACGGGTGCACGCCCGAGATGCCGAGGGCGATGCCCAGGCGGTCGGCGAGCGCGAGGGTCGCCAGACGGCCCTCCACCAAGTCGCGGGCCGCGTCCGCGAAGCGCAGGTGGCGGGTGGTGCGGTACTCGATCTCGCTGGCGATCAGCTCGCCGGCGAGGCGCTCGCGCAGCGGGCCGTCGGCCGCGCCGAACAGCTCCTCGAAGCGGTTCGCGAGCGCGAGCGTCTCGGGGTCGAGGAGCTGGTACTCCTCCTCCAGCCCGACCGTGAAGTCGACCGAACGCTCGAAACGCTCACGGGCCCCGGTCAGCACACCGGGTGGGAGGTCGTGGTCGGCCATCCGGTGGCGAGCATAGCAACGGCCCCCCGGCCGACGGCCGCGGTCGGGCCGGCCGTATCACCTCGCGGATCACCCCCTCGCGCCGTTCCCGTGGGCGCGGGGGCGAGCTAGGGTCGTCACGATCCGCGCAAAGAGGGAGTCGCTCGTGCCCGAGTATCCGCTCATCGCCGACCACGGCCTGGTCGGCGACCTTCAGACGGCCGCGCTCGTCAGCACCGACGGGACGGTCGACTGGCTGTGCCTGCCACGCTTCGACTCGCCCAGCGTGTTCGGGGCGCTCCTGGACGCCGACGGCGGCGGGTACTTCCGCATCGCTCCCGAGGGCGACGACCACGTCACCCGTCAGCTCTACCTGCCCGACACCGCGATCCTGGTCACCCGCTTCATGAGCCCCGACGGCGTCGGCGAGCTCATCGACTTCATGCCGCCGACGCTCGGGACCGTGGCCACGGACCGGCGGCGGCTCGTGCGCGGCGTCCGGGTGGTGCGGGGCCGGATGCGCTTCGTCCTCGACTGCAGCCCGCGCTTCGACTACGGCCGCGCCGGTTCACGAGCTCGAGGTGACCGCGGGCCGGAGCCGTCTTCCGGACCCGCCGAGCTCGCACGTGACCCTCCACGCGCAGGGGTCTGGAGCGTCACGGCGACGGGCGTCCGGGCGTCGTTCGAGCTGGACGAGGGCGAGTACTGCCGGCGCGATGCTCGAGTCGGCGGCCGATGAGCCCCCGCGGACGTTCGCGCGCGAGGAGGTGCGACGCCTCTTCGACGAGACGGAGCGCTTCTGGACCGGCTGGCTGGCGCGGTCACGGCACCGCGGTCGGTGGCGCGAGATGGTCGCCCGCTCGGCGATCACCCTCAAGCTGATGATCTACGCGCCCACCGGAGCCCCGGTCGCCGCACCCACCGCCGGCCTTCCGGAGCAGATCGGGGGGAGCGGAACTGGGACTACCGCTACACATGGGTGCGTGACGGTTCCTTCTCGGTGTCCACGTTGCTCGACCCTCGGCTTCACGGACGAGGCGGCGGCGTTCACCCGGTGGCTGGGGGATCGCATCACGGGAGCGCTCGGGCGGCGACGGCGACCCCCTGCAGATCATGTACCGGGTCGACGGCTCCCCGGACCTCGACGAGGAGTTGCTCGACCACTGGAGGGCTACCGTGGCTCGCGGCCGGTGCGTATCGGCAACGGGGCCGCCGACCAGTTCCAGCTCGACATCTACGGCGAGATGGTGGACTCGCTCGCGCAGGCCGACGAGGCACGGGCTGAGGCTGGATCACGCGACGGCTGGGTCGAGCTCTCCGAGACTGATCGACTGGCTCTGCGACAACTGGAGCCAGCGACGAGGCCGGGATCTGGGAGACGCGGGGCGGACCGCAGCCCTTCACGTACGGCCGGCTGATGACCTGGGTGGCCTTCGATCGTGCCGTGCGCCTGGCCGACCGCCGCGGGCGTCCCGGCCGACCTGGCACGCTGGACCGCCGAGCGCGACGGCGTCTACCGGGAGATCATGGAGCAAGGGCTTCGACGCCGAGCGCGGCGCGTTCGTGCAGCACTACGGCACCGACGGTCCTCGACGCCGTCCCTGCTGCAAGATGCCCCTCGTGGGGTTCATCGCGCCAGACGATCCCGATGTGGCTCTCGACGCTCGCCGCGATGGACCGGACCCTGGTCTCCGACAGCCTGGTCTACCGCTACGACCCGGGCGCCTCGCCGGACGGACTGCGCGGCTCCGAGGGGACCTTCTCGATGTGCACCTTCTGGTACGTCCAGGCCCTGGCCCGGACCGGCCGCCTGCGACGACGCGCGCATCGCCTTCGAGAAGATGCACACCTACGCCAACCACCTCGGGCTCTTCTCGGAGGAGATCGGCCCCACCGGCGAGCAGCTCGGGAACTTCCCCCAGGCCTTCAGCCACCTGGCCCTGATCAACACCGCCACCCTGCTCGCCGATCTGCTCGACAGGGCGGGGGCCGGCGCCGAGACCACGGCGGCCGTCGGATGAGCGATGCCCCCGGAACGAGGGTGGTGATCGTGGGCGCCGGCTTCGCCGGGCTCGGCTGCGCGCGGCGCCTTGCCAAGCACAAGGAGGTCACCGTGACGCTCATCGACCGCAACGAGTACCACCAGTTCCAGCCGTTGCTGTACCAGGTCGCGACCTCCCAGCTCGCCCGCGCGGACGTGGCGTTCTCGCTCCACGAGCTCTTCCACGGGCATCCCAACGTGGAGGTGGTGGTCGCCGAGGCCGCCTCGGTCGACCCGGCCGCCCGGGCGGCCACGACCATCGATGGCCGGCGCTTCGCCCGGCGACGCGCTGGTGCTGGCCGCGGGCTCCCGCGCGCGCTTCTTCGCACTCCCGGCGCCGAGGAGCACGCCTTCCCGCTCTACACGGTCGAGCACGCCGACCGGCTGCGGGCCCAGATCATGACGTGTTCGACGCCGCGCAGCGGGAGCCCGGGCTGGTGGACGCGGGCGCGTTCACCTTCGTGGTCGTCGGTGCGGGGGCGACGGGCACCGAGATCGCCGGGGCCCTCGCGGAGATGATCATGCACGCCATGCCGATGGAGTACCCGGACCTGGACACCTCGGCGGCGCGGGTGGTGATGGTGGATCACGGCGCCGCGGTGCTGGGGCCCTTCTCCGAGCACGCCCACACCTACGCGGCGGCGGTGCTCGAGCGCGACGGCGTCGAGGTGCGTCTGGGGACGGGCGTCAAGGAGGTCGGCCCGGAGCACGCGATGCTCTCGGACGACTCGCGCATCGCCACCCACACCGTGATCTGGGGCGGCGGGTGCGGGCGGCTCCGCTGGCGGCGGCGAGCGGCCTGCTGACCGGGTCGCGGAGGCCGGGTGGAGGTGCGCCCGACCTCAGCCTGGACGGGTACCCGGGCGTCTACGTGCTCGGGGACCTGGCGAACATCCCCGGCGACGGGGGGCCCCTGCCCCAGCTCGGCTCGGTGGCGCTGCAGTCCGGCCAGTGGACCGCGACGAACATCCTCGCCGCCGCCGCGGGAAGGCGGACCACGCCCTTCCGCTACAAGGACAAGGGCATCATGGCGATGATCGGCCACAACTCCGCCGTGGCGGAGGTGGGCAAGGGGCGCCACGAGGTCCACGGGACGGTGGCATTCCTGATGTGGCTCGGGGTCCACGCGACCCTGATGACCGGCGTCCGCCCGCGGGTCGACGCCTTCATGGACTGGGCGTGGGATTACTTCTCGTCCAGCCGCGCATCACAGCCCCTCGATCGCAGCGACGCGGCGCGCATCGACTGGGGCGGCGACCCCTACGACCCCACGCCCTAGGAGGCCCCTCGTGTCCGAGCGATACGACGTGATCATCGTCGGCAGCGGCGCCGGGGGCGGGGCGCTGGCACACACGCTGGCTCCGAGCGGAAAGCGGATCCTGCTGCTCGAGAGGGGTGACTTCCTGCCCCGCGAGATGGAGAACTGGGACGTCGCCGAGGTCTTCGAGCGCAACCGCTACGTGTCGAACGAGACCTGGTACGACGCCGACGACCGGCCCTTCCAGCCCCAGGTGCACTACTTCGTGGGTGGAGCCACGAAGCTCTACGGGGCGGCGCTCTACCGCATGCGGCCCCAGGACCTCGGGGAGATGCGCCACGTTGACGGCGTCTCGCCGGCCTGGCCGCTCGGCTATGACGAGCTGGAGCCCTACTACACCAAGGCCGAGTGGCTGTATCAGGTGCGCGGCGTGCAGCGGGGAGGACCCCACCGAGGGCGCATGGAGCAGGCAGTCCCCTCCCCGCCGTCTCCCACGAGCCCCGGCTGCAGCGGATCCATGACGACCTCGCGGCCAAGGGCTATCAGCCGTTCCACTCGCCCTGCGGCATCATGCTCGATGAGGCCGACCGCCCCAGGAGCGCCTGCATACGCTGCACGTGGTGCGACGGCTACCCCTGCCTGGTGCACGCGAAGGCGGACGCCGAGACGGTGACCGTCCGGCCTCTGCTCGAGCGCGACAACGTGACCCTGCTCGTCAACGCCGAGGTGGTGAGGCTCGACACCGACGCCCGCGGGCGGGTCGTGACCGGCGTCGTGGTGGCGCGCAACGGCGCCGAGGAGCGCTTTGAGGCGGACGTTGTGGCGCTGTCGGCGGGGGCGTCCAACACGGCGAAGATCCTTCTGATGTCCGCCAACGACGCCCACCCCGGCGGGCCTCGCGAACGGGTCGGATCAGGTTGGCAGGAACTACATGTTCCACAACAGCCGGGCGATCGTCGCGCTCTCCAAGGAGCCCAACGACACGCTCTACCAGAAGACCCTCGGCCTCAACGACTTCTACTTCGGCGGGCCGGACTACGAGTGGCCCATGGGCAACATCCAGATGGTCGGGAAGTCCCAGCGCCGACATGTATCGCGGCGAGCGCCCTGCGATGACCAGGCTCGCGCCCGAATTGAGCCTGGAGGAGTTCGCGCGGCACGCGGTCGACTTCTGGCTCACCACGGAGGACCTGCCGCTGCCCGACAACAGGGTGACGGTGGACCGCAGCGGGGCCATCCACCTGGCCTACCGCTCCACCAACGACGAGTCGGCGGAGCGCCTCTACCGCGAGCTGCGCACGATCCTGAACCACGTGGGCATGGCCGCGCACCACATGCCGCGACGCGCAACTACTACCTCGCGCAGGACATCGGGGTCGCGGGCGTCGCCCACCAGGCCGGCACCTGCCGCTTCGGCAGCGACCCCGCCACGTCGGTCCTCGACGTGAACTGCAAGGCCCACGAGCTGGACAACCTCTACGTCGTCGATACCAGCTTCTTTCCCAGCATCGGTGCGGTGAACCCGGCCCTGACGGCGGTCGCCAACGCGATCAGGGTCGGGGAGCACCTGTCGGAGCGGCTGGCATAGCCGGCCGCGACCCCGGCGGAGGCGGCGCGATCGCTACTAGGACCGAGTCGGGCGTCGTCTACGCCGCCGGGCTGGTCCAGGGGCTGGCCCTCGTCACCTTCCCCGCGGCGGGCGTCGATCTTCACCAGCCCGGACGAGTACGACCTCTCGGCGACGGCCTACGGCGCGATGTTCGTGCCGCAGGCGATCATGGCCATCGCGTCCTCCCTGCTGGGCGCGGCGTGGTCGCGTCGGGCGGGGCCGCGGCGGGTGTTCCTGGTGGGCCTCGGCGCGGGCATCGCCTCCATGGCGCTGCTGCTGTTGAGCGCCCTGGTCGAGAACGAGGAGCCGCTGGCCTACGCGCTGCTGCTGCTCGCCACCGCGAGCCTGGGAGTCGGCTTCGGCCTGACCGTCCCGGCGGTCAACACGCTGACGGCCGCGTTCCATCCCACCGCGGTCAACACGTCGGTCCTCATCCTCAACGCGCTCCTGGGCGCGGGGACCGCCCTGGCGCCCGTCTTCGTGGCGATCTTCGTGGGGCTCGGCTTCTGGTGGGGCCTGCCGGTGCTGGCCGCGGTCCTGCTGGTGGCGGTCCTGGGCCTGGGCTTGCGACTGCCGCTGCGGGTCGACCCCGTCCCGGGCCCGGCCGATCGCCCGCCGTCCGACGCCGTCGCGGCGGGGATCCCGCGGCGTTTCTGGATCTATGCGGCCTTCGCCCTGCTCTATGGGGTCTGCGAGACCATGAGCGGCAACTGGGCCCAGCTCGACATGACCTCGCTCGGGGCCTCGGCGACGGAGGCGTCCCTCGCGCTGACCGCCTTCTGGGGGATGGTGACCGTGGGCAGGGTGTTCTTCGCCGTCGTCCAGCGGCGCTTCCCGGCCCGCCGGGCCTACCACCTGCTGCCGCTGGTGCTGGTGGCCGCGTTCGTGCTCATCGGCCTGCTGCCGGACGACGCGCCCGCCCTGGGGGTCCTGGCGTTCGGGATCGCGGGCTTCGGGTGCTCCGCCCTCCTGCCTCTCACCATCAGCTTCGGGCAGGAGGAGCTGACGGCCTTCTCGGCCTCCCTCGCCGGCGGCGTGATCGCCTTCTACCAGCTCGGCTACGGAATCGCGGCGTTCGGCGTCGGCCCGATCCAGAGCGCGGGCGTGGCGCTCTCGACCATCCTCGGCCTGACGGCCGCCGTGGCCGGCGCGATGGCCGCCCTCTCCTTCGTCGTGGCGGGGCGGCGACCCGAGCCCGCGGCGCTTCACCCACGACCCTCCACATGACCCGATCCTCCCCACCCCCATGCAAGGAGTCACGCAGATGAGCCTCAGCGGAAAGTGCGCCATCGTCACGGGCGGCAACAGCGGCATCGGCAAGGCGATCGTGCTCGCCCTGGCCGCCGAAGGAGCCAACGTGGTGATCGACTATGTCTCCCATCCCGAGGCGACCGAGGAGCTGGAGCAGCGCGTCGTCGCCCTCGGCGAGCGGGCGATCGGCGTCAACGCGGACGTCAGCAAGGTGGCCGACCTCGAGGGCCTCGTCGGGGCCGCGGTGAAGGCCTTCGGGCGCGTGGACATCATGGTCAACAACGCCGGCATCGAGACGCGCACGCGGAATCCTCGACAGCACCGAGGCCGACTTCGACAAGGTCGTCGCGGTCAACATGAAGAGCGCCTTCTTCGGGACCCAGATCGCCGCGAAGCAGATGGTCGCCCAGGGCGACGGCGGGGTGGTCATCAACATCTCCTCCGTCCACGAGGACTGGCCGATGCCGGGCAACACCCCCTACTGCCTCTCCAAGGGCGGCATCCGGATGCTCACCCGCACCGCCGGGGTGGAGCTGGCCCCCCACGGCGTGCGCGTCGTCGGCGTCGGCCCGGGCGCGGTCGCGACTCCGATCAACCTCGTCGAGATGGATCCGGCGAGCCTGAAGAGGGTGGAGGGCTACATCCCCCTCGGCCGCATGGCCAAGGCCGAGGAGATCGCCAGCGTGGTGGCATTCCTCGCCGGCCCGGGAGCGGGCTACATGACGGGAACGACGGTCTTCGCCGACGGCGCGATCATGATGCAGAGCCCCGGCTTGTAGCCACGACCGCCGCACCCGCGATCGGCATCCTGCCGGGCCCGTGGCGGACGACGATCACCGGGGGGCATCACCTCGGGCGTCCCCACGCCTCACTCGGAGCCCTCCTCCTCGAGGCGGCTGCGCTGGTCGAGCAGGAAGAGCAGGAAGATCGAGGGGATGACCAGGACGATGGCCACCACGAACACGACCAGGATCCAGCCCAGGGTGGCCGAGTCGCCCGCGGCTGCGTCGACCGTGAGGGTCTCGGGGAGCATGTAGGGCCACTGGGCGACCCCCCAGGCCCCGAGCACGGCGGCGACCGTGGCGGCCCCCAGGATGCGGGTGCCCCGCGTGCGGCCGAGCGCGAGCAGGACGAGCACGGCGATGCCGCAGACGGCGGAGATGATGCACGAGCGGCAGGGCCTCGCCGACGAGCCGGTCGTAGGCGTGCTCGGCGTCCGCGCGCAGGACCAGGATGCCGACGGCCGCGAGGATGCCCGCGCCGATGCCGGCCCCGAAGGCGCGGGGGTGAAGTAGCGCTCCAGGTCGGAGTCGCCGAGCCGGCGGGCGTCGACGATCAGGTAGATCGACGCCAGGTAGGCGCACACGGCCACCGCCAGCGCGCCGACGGCGATGCCGCTCGGGTTGAGCCAGCTCGTCCAGAGGTCGCCGGCGGCGTTTCCCGGCGGCACCCGCCCGGACGCGATCCCGCCGAGGGCGGCGCCGAAGAAGAACGGCGTCAGCACGGAGGCGAGGGCGAAGGTCGCCCCGTAGACGCGGCGCACGCCGAGCCGGGTGGAGACCTTGCGGAACGCGAAGCCGGCGCCGCGCAGGACGATGCCGAGGACCGCGAGGGTCAGCGGGATCGCCAGGGTGGAGAACACGGCCGCGAACGCGGACGGGAAGGCGGTCCACAGCACCACCACGCAGAAGATCAGCCACACGTGGTTGGCCTCCCACACCGGCCCGATCGAGCGGTCGATGAGCGCGCGCGGGCGCTCGCCGCGCTCCGCCCCGCCGGCCGTCAGGTCCCAGAAGCCGGCGCCGAAGTCCGCCCCGCCCAGGAGGGCGTACAGCAGCACCCCGACGCCCAGGACCACCAGGCAGCCGTCGGCGGCGCTCACGGCGCCGACGCCCCGGTCTCCGGAGCCGGCGGCTCCTCGCGCGGCCCGTAGGGCACGGCGTCCTCGTCGATCGCGCCGTCGCGCCAGCGGCGGGTCATCGCCCGGATGACCAGGACGCAGCCGGTGGCGAGCAGGGCGTACAGCACGAGGATCGTCGTGAAGGACGTCCACACCAGGGACGCAGACGCGTTGGTCACGGCGTCCTCGGTGCGCAGGATCTCGTAGACGATCCAGGGCTGGCGGCCCACCTCGGTCACGACCCACCCGGCCTCCAGGCACAGGTAGGCCGCGATCGGCGCGATCACCGCGGCGCGCAGCAGCCACGTGCTGTTGACGATCTCCGCGCGGCGGCGCCACCACAGGACCGCGAACCAGAGCGCGAGGAGGGTCAGCGCGGTGCCGAGGCCGACCATGGTGTCCCAGGCGAGGTGGACGATGTTGACGGCCGCCCGCGTGGGGCGGTCCTCGGCGGGGACCGAGTCGAGCCCGGTCACGACGGTGTCCGGGCCCATCGACGGATCGCTCAGCCACGACGCCAGGTCGGGGATCTTCAGCCCCCCGCTCACGGTGCCGTCGGCGTTCAGGTGGCCGAGCAGGATCTCCGGCTTGTGCGAGCCGGTGGTGGTGTTGAGCTCGAGGGCGGCGAACTTGATCGGGCTGGTCCTCGTAGATCGCCCGCGCGACGAAGTCCCCCACGAGCATCTGGATCGGCATCGCGATGGCCGCCACGGTGAAGGGCAGCAGGAAGCCCAGCCGGTGATAGCGGTCACGCCGGCCGCGCAGCATGCCGAGGGCGTACACCGACGCCACCAGGAAGCCGGCGCAGATGAACGTCGCGACGTACATGTGGGCGAACGTGTAGCCCACGGCGTCGTTGAAGATCACCGACCACACGTCCACGCTCACGACCTCGCCGGCCGAGTTCATCTCGAAGCCGCCGGGCTGGTTCATCCAGGCGTTGGCCGACAGGACCATGAACGCCCCGCCGAGGCCGCACAGCGGGATCGGGACCCCGCTCCAGAAGTGGGCCCAGGGGCTCAGGCGCCGCCACCCGAAGATGTAGATCGAGATGAAGATCGCCTCGAGGAAGAAGAAGATGCCCTCGAGCGCGAAGGCGAGCCCGATGACGTCGCCGAAGCGGTCGAACATCCCCGGCCACAGCATTCCGAACTCGAAGCTGAGGACCGTCCCCGTCACGGCCCCGACGGCGAACGTCACCGCGGCGACCTTCGACCAGCGCTCGGCCAGGCGCATGTAGTCCGGCGTCGTCGCGGCGCAGGCCGAGGTAGTTCGCGATCAGCATCAGGAGCGGGAACACCACCCCCAGGGGCACGAGGATGATGTGCGTCCCCAGCGTGAACGCCATCTGGCTGCGTGCCGGCAGCAGCTGCGAGGGCATCTCGCCCACGGCCGCCGCGACTGCGTAGCCGGCGCTCACGCTCCCTCACGCCTCCGGGTCGGGTCGCGGCGCGCCGGTCACGAAAGGTAGAAGTACAGGGCGTACAGCAGCTCGACGGCCGGGCTGGAGGTGTGGACCGTCACGTCCGAGGGCACCGTCAGCAGGGCGTCGGAGTAGTTGAAGATGATCTTCACGCCCGCGGCGACCAGGTCGTCGGCCACCTCCTGGGCGGCGCTGCCGGGCACGGCGAGGACGCCGACCATCACGCCGTCGGTGGCCACGACCTCCTGGAGGTCGCGGTAGTGGCGCACCGGGATGTCGCCCAGCGTCGTCCCCACCCGCTCCGGGTCAACGTCGAAGATCGCCGAGATGCGGAAGCCGTGATCCGCGAACACGCCGGCGTTGGCGATCGCCTGCCCGAGGTTGCCCGCGCCGAACAGGGCGATGTTGTGCTGCCCCGAGGTGCGCAGGATCTTGCGGATCTGCTCGATCAGCGAGTCGATGTCGTAGCCCACGCCGCGCTTGCCGAACTTGCCGAAGCCCGACAGATCGCGGCGGATCTGCGTCGGGTTCACGTTGGTGTACTCGGAGATGGCCTGCGAGGAGATGCTGCTCTTGCCCATCTTCTTGGACTGGGTCAGCACCTGCAGATACCGGGAGAGCCGCGCCGCGACCCCGAGAGTGAGGCGGTCAGTCGCCATTCGTGCGGATCCCCTCGCCGTAACTTTGTGACATCTTGGTCAAGTTACGACCTCGGGAGGTCCCACCGCAAGGTCACAACCCGCGATCGTGCGGTCTCAGCGAAGCGTGAAGGGCGCGCTCGTGCTCGCCAGCTCGGCCCCGTCGGGCCCCTGCGCGCGCACGCGCAGTCGGTAGTCGCCCGGGGGCGCCTCGAGCCCCGAGGCCAGCCGGCGCGCCACCAGGAAGCGGTACGTGCCCGCCGCCCAGGCCCCCGACTGCTTGGCCCCCGACACCGGCAGCGGGTCCCCACCGCCGACCGGGAGCAGGTCCATCGCGACCCCGTGCAGGGCCACGTTGGCGACGCGCGAGGAGGAGCGCCGCAGCGCCCCCAGGCGCACCCGGACCTCGGCGAACCGGGTGCCCACGGTCACCTCGGGAGTGCCGAGGGCGCCGGCGGGCGTCGCCGCCGGCCGCGAGGGCACCACGAGCGCCCGCGCCGCCTCGGCGCCGGAGCCGTCGCGCACCACCAGCTCGCCGTTGCCCCCGCGCGGCAGCCGCAGCGCCACCCGGGTCCCGCGCCCGCGCCGGACCGTCACGCGCGAGTCCACCACCCGCTCGACGCCCCCCGCGCGCAGGGAGATGCTGTAGCGCCCCGCGGCGCCCCCGAGGTCGTGCAGCGAGATCACGGCGCCCACCGACCCGGGCCGGGTGACGCTGGTCACGATCGCGGGCTCCACTCTGAGGCCGGCGCGCCCGGGCGCCTCGGCGACGCCGGCCCCCTGGCGGGAGACGGGCACGCCGGCGAGCGGCCGGGCCGCCTGGACGAGCAGGGCGCGCACGCCCGCCGGACCCAGCGCGGGCCGGTCGATGCGCAGGCGGGCGGCCAGGGCCGCGACCTCGGCGGCCGCGGCGCTGGTGCCCGTGAGGGTGGCGGTCTGCGCCGTCCCGTCGGCCGACCGCCCCGGCCAGGCCGCCTCGCGGGCCACGGCGGGCGCCACCAGGTCCGGCTTCTGGCGCCCGTCAACCGTGGGTCCCGAGGACGAGAACGACGCGACGCCGACCGCGGACGCGCCCACGTCGCGCGGGGAGATCGTCACGCGGAGCGGCTGTTCGCCGGCGGCGAGGCGCGCGAGCGCCGCCCCCTGGCTGGCGCCGAGGCCGATCACCGGCAACGCGAGGCCCGAGTCGCCCGGGATGGCGGGGAAGCTCGCCACCCCGTCCTCGTCCCAGAGGGCGAGACCGGCGGCACCCGCGGCGGCCGCGCGGGAGGCGGTCTCGGCGATCGGCGCCCCGCCCCGCGCCACCACCACCAGGGCCCCCGCCACCAGGCTCGCGCCATCGGCGCTGCGGAAGCTGGCGTCGGTGCCCCCGCGCGAGACCCCGGCGTCGTCGCGCAGCACGACCACGGGGATCTCGTCCGTCGCCGGATCGGGGCCCATCAGCGGCAACGGCCCCAGGCGGGCGGCGGCCGGCCCCAGGCTGACGTCCAGGTTGGCGGTGCGCGCCGCCCGGTCGGCCGAGGTGCCTCCGACCGCGATCACGGTGGGGCGGGCGGCGGGCCCTCCGACCGACCCGGGGCGGGAGAAGGTCGGGCCGTCGTTGCCGGCGGGCGCGACGACCGTCGCCCCGACGCGCTCGGCCGCCGAGGCCGCGTCGGCCACCGGATCGGCCCCCGCGGCGTCCAGGCCGGACGCGAGGCCGAGCAGGATCACCTGGGCCGTGTCCGAGGGGTCGCCGTCACCGTCGGGATCGACGGCGCGCTCGAGGGCGGCCAGGACCCTGTCGCTGCGCGCCAGCGCCCGCACGCGCCCGCCCACCGCCTCCGGCGCCACCACGCGGTAGGACAGGATGCGCGGGACGGCGCCGGGCGCGAGCCCCTGCAGCGCCTCGGAGCGCAGCAGGATGCTCGCCATCTGCGTGCCATGGGCCTCGAGGGCGGGGTCGGCGCCGTCCGCGCGCGGATCGCCGTCGCCGTCAACCAGGTCGGCCCCGCCGATGACCGGGAAGGTCGGCCCCATCCCCCCGCCCAGCCAGGGATGGGACACATCGACGCCGGCGTCGATGAGGGCGATGTGCAGGGGCCCCGCGCCGGCGACGGCGGGGGCGGCCGCCGCGCCGCCGGCGTCCGCGGCCGGGGGGTCGCTCGCGCCGGCGGCCTGAGCCGGGGCGAGGAAGGTGACGGGCACCACGGCGGTCACCTCGGGCAGCGCGGCCAGGGCCTCCAGCCGCCCCGCCGGCAGGCGCACCGCCACCGCATCGACCAGCACCCGGTAGCGGAACGTGATCGTCGCGCCCAGGCTCGCCAGCACCGGCTCCAGCGCGCGCTGGCGCGCGCTGATCTGCCGCGCGGCGCGTGCCCGGTCCCCCGGGGCGGCGGTCGCCGCCGGCGGGTCTCCACCGAGCATCAGGATCACCGACTCGGTGTCGGTGGGCGTGGGCAGGCGCGGCGCCCGGAAGGCGTCCAGGCTGTCACGCCACGCGGCCGCGGCGTCCAGGGCGGCCGAGCGGGCCTGCGCCGAGCCGCCGCCGGCGGTCTGGGGGGCGTCGAGCGACGGGGCGGCGGCGGCGAGGGCCGCGGGGCCGGCGATCACCACCGCGCCCAGCGCGAGCACGGCGGCGCAGGCGGGCGCCCTCACGCGGCGATCCCTCCGGGAGGGGCCGAGGCGATGGCGTCCATGCCCAGGTACTCGGGCCACGGGACCGCGTCCGTGAACTGGGCCGCGGCGCCGATCATGGCGGCGTTGTCCGTGCACAGGGAGCGATCGGGCACCGCCAGCCGCAGCCCGGCGCGCTCGGCCGCGGCGCCCACCATCTCACGCAGCCGGCCGTTGGCCGCCACGCCGCCGCCCAGGGCCACCGCCGGCACCCCCTCGTCCAGGGCCGCGGCGATCAGGCGGTCGGCGAGCGGTCGCACGATGGCTTCCTGGTAGGAGGCGGCCAGGTCCGCCCGCGTCGTCTCGGGCAGCGGGTCGGGAGCCTCCCGCACCGCGTACAGGAGCGCCGTCTTGACGCCGGCGAACGAGAAGTCGCGCTGCCCCGCCCCCCGCAGGCCCACCGGGAAGGCGTGCGCCGTGGCGGAGCCGGTGGCGGCCAGGCGCTCCAGCGCGGGGCCGCCCGGGTAGCCCAGGCCGAGCAGGCGCGCCCCCTTGTCGACCGCCTCCCCGGCGGCGTCGTCGATGGTCTGGCCCAGCGGCCGCGGATCGCGGAGGTCGCGGACGAGGTCGAGGCGTGTGTGGCCGCCCGAGGCGATCAGGCTCACGAAGGGCGGGTCGAGCGCCACGGGATCGAGCCACGACGCCGCGATGTGCCCGTGCAGATGATCGACCATCACCAGGGGCTTTCTCGCCGCGTATGCGATGGCCTTCGCGGTGGCGACCCCGATCAGGAGCGCTCCGATCAGGCCCGGCCGTTGCGTGACCGCGATCGCGTCGACGTCGTCGAGGGCGACGCCCGCCTCCTCGAGGGCCCGCTCCACGACGGCGTTGACGGTCCCCAGGTGGTGGCGGGCGGCGACCTCGGGCACGACCCCCCCGTAGGGCGTGTGCAGCTCGGCCTGGGAGGCGACCACGCTCGACAGGATCTCGCGGCCCCGCACCAGCGCCGCCGCGGTCTCGTCGCACGAGGTCTCGATGGCCAGGATCGGGCCGCTCATCCGTCACCGTTGCGCTGGTCCTCGGGTCCGCCGCCCCGCCACATGATGATCGCGTCCTCGCCGTTGTCCGAGTAGTAGCCGGGGCGGATGCCGTGCTCCAGGAACCCCTTGCGACGATAGAGGCGTATCGCGGTTTCGTTTGACACACGCACCTCGAGGGTGAAGCCGAGGTTGGTGGTGCCGGCGGCGCGCTCGAAGAGCGCGTCCAGCAGCCGCGCCCCGATCCCCTGGCCGCGCTGGGACTCGCGGACGCAGACGTTGAGGATGTGCCAGACGTCGGCGTAGCGCGAGACCATGATGTACCCAAGGATGTCGCCGCCGCGATCGGCCACCAGGTCGATGGTCCCGGGGCGGCCGAGCTCGGACTGGAACATCGCCCGCGTCCACGGCGTGGTGGAGCTGGCCGCCTCGATCACCACCACCTGGGGGACGTCGCCGTTGCGCATCTGGCGCACGCGCGTCGCCGGCACCGGCGGGGTCTTCTTGCCCCGGGGCACCGCTAGGCCCCCGCCGCCGCGCGCAGCCGGTTGACCTCCGCGTCGGGCAGCCGCGCGTACACCGGGCGCGCGGCGACCCCGGCGCCGGCCCGCACGCGCCGCACGAGGGCGGCCGCGGACAGGCGGTGGGAGGGCGATCCGGGAGGAAGGACGGCGAGGGCGTGGATCTCCTCGCCCGCCGCGGCCACGCCCTCGCCCCCGACGGTGACCGGCTCGCCGGCGCCCCGCAGCCGCGCCAGCAGCTCGCCGGGCGCGATCGCGACCGGCGCCATGACCTGCTCGAGGTCGTCGTCGCGGGCCCGGTAGAGCGCCGCGAAGAGCTCCCGCCGGCGGGCGTCGAGCACCGGTGCCACCAGCGTGCCCGCCGGCGCCTCGCGGGCGATCCCGAGCGCGAGCGCCTCGAGCGACGAGGCGCCGGTCACCGGCACGCCGAGGGCCTGCCCCAGGCCGAGGGCCGTGGCCAGGCCGATCCGCAGCCCTGTGAACCCTCCCGGGCCCACGCCGACGACGATGGCGTCGATATCGGCCGCCTCGTGGCCCGCCGCGACGAGCAGCCCGTGGCCGGCCTCCAGCACCCGCCGGCCGGCGCCCGGCTCGGGCGACAGCCAGAGCTCGGCGATGGGGACCTCATCCCGAACGAGAGCCAGGCTCGGGCTCGCGGTGGCGGTGTCGAGCGCGAAGGTCAGCAAGCTGGCGGGCGAGAGCGGAGCGGCCATCCGCGTCCCGGGCCTGCAACAGTACCAGCCGCCTGTCGCCGCCCCCGTGCCGCAGTTCCACCTCCAGACGCGCCGCGGGAAGGGCCTCGAGGATGGCGTCCGGCCACTCCACGAAGGCGATCGCGTCGTCGCCCACCGCCGCCCGCAGCAGCTCGGCCTCCTCGTCGTCCGGCCCGCCCAGGCGGTAGGCGTCCAGATGGGTCACGGCGACGTCGCCCTGGTAGCGCTGGGCCACCGTGAAGGTGGGGCTGGTGACCGGCCCGGCAACGCCCAGCGCCCGCGCGATCGCCCGCACCAGCGTGGTCTTGCCGGCGCCCAGCTCGCCGCGCAGCAGCACGAGGTCGCCGGGCTCCAGGAGGCCGGCGAGGGCCCGGCCGAGCGCCTCGGTCAACTCCGGGCCGTCGCTCTCCCAGCTGAGCGCGCCCTCGCTCAGAACAGCCCGAGCTGGGCGACGCCGGCCGCGTCCGGCAGCGGGTCGCCCGCGGGCGGCGCGGGCTCGGGCCTCGCCGCCGGCGCCGGCGCCGGCACCGGCTCCGGAGTCGCGCCGAGGAGCGCCGGGATGCGGGCGAAGTCGGCCTCGAGCGTGGAGAGCGTCGCGCGGGCGTAGAGGGCGGCGGCGGGATGGAAGAGCGGGTAGAGCACCACCGGCAGGGCGCCGATCTCGATCTCCAGCGGGTGGCCGTGCACCCGCGAGATGCCGTCGGGGCGCCCGGACAGGAGCCGCGTTGCGAAGTTCCCGAGGGTGCAGACCAGCTTGGGCCGGATGAGCCCGATCTGGGTGAACAGGTGGGGCTCGCACGAGCGGATCTCGTCGGGCTGGGGATCGCGGTTGCCCGGCGGCCGGCACTTGAGCACGTTGGCGACGAAGACGTCCTCGCGGCGCAGGCCGATGCCCTCGAGCAGCGTCGTCAGCAGCTTGCCCGAGGCGCCCACGAACGGCACTCCCAGGCGGTCCTCGTGGTATCCGGGGGCCTCCCCCACGAACATGACGTCCGCGGTGGGATCGCCGTTGCCCACGACCACCTGGGTCCGTCCCTCGCAGAGGCCGCACCGGGTGCAGTCCACGACCTCGTCGCGGTGGTAGGCCTCGAGGGCCGCCGTCCGGTCGGTGGGGTCCGACATCCCCGTCAGGCTACCGCGCGCCTCGGCCGTCGCGCCGGCCGATCGGCGGAGTCGGCGGATCGGGGGGTTGGCGCGCGAACCGGTGCCGGTCTATGCTCCCCAGACCGTCCGCGTACGGCCCGGCATCCCGCATGGGAGTTGGAGCAGAGACGACGGAGGACGAAGCCGCCCGGCGGCTGCGTCTGCGCGTCCGTCGGCGCGGTGCGGCTCTGGCATGCCCTCCTCCCGACCCCCACTCCCGCGCACCGCCCCGGCCGTCGTCCGCGCGGTGGACGAGCTGCGCCGCGCGGTGGCCGCGCTGCGCGCGGACGGGAGGCGCATCGCGGTCGTGCCCACCATGGGCGCCTTCCACCAGGGCCACCTCGACCTGATGCGCCGCGCCGGCGAGGACGGGTACGCGGTGGTGGTGACCCTCTTCGTCAACCCGGCCCAGTTCGCCCCCACCGAGGACCTGTCGCGATACCCCCGCGACGAGGACCGCGATCTGGCGCTGGCGGCCGACAGCGGGGTGGACCTGGTCTTCGCCCCCGGGACCGAGGAGGTGTACCCGCCCGGCTTCGGCACGGCGATCGCCGTGTCCGGCCCCAGCGACGGCTTCGAGGGCGCCTCGCGTCCCCACCACTTCGGCGGCGTCGCCACGGTCGTGGCGAAGCTGCTGCTCGCCGTCCGCCCCGACCGGGCGGTCTTCGGCCGCAAGGACGCGCAGCAGGTCGCCGTCGTGCGGCGCCTGATGGCGGACCTCCACCTGGACGACATCGAGCTCGTCGTGGCCCCCATCACCCGCGAGCCCGACGGCCTCGCCATGAGCAGCCGCAACGCGTACCTCGACGCCGCCGACCGCGCGGCCGCCGTCGCCCTCAGCCGCGGGCTGGGCGCCGCCGAGGCCCTGCTCTGCGAGGGCGAGCGCGACGCCGGCCGGCTCGCGGGCGCCGCCCGCGCGGTGATCGCGGCCGAGCCGCGCTGCGCGCTCGAGTACGCCGCCGTCGTCCACCCCGACACCTTCGAACCCCTGACCACCATCGAGGGGGACGCCCTCCTCGTCGTCGCGGCCCGCGTCGGGTCCGTGCGCCTGATCGACAACCAGCCACTCGCCACCACGTCCCGGAGGGATCACGTGCCGCCTCGCACCCGCACGATGATGAAGAGCAAGATCCATCGCGCCACCGTCACCGACGCCAACCTGAACTACGTCGGGAGCATCACGGTCGACAGCGATCTGCTCGAGGCGGCCGACATCCGCCCGTTCGAGCAGGTCGTCGTGCTCAACATCAACACGGGCGCCCGCTTCGAGACCTATGCCATCGAGGGACCCGCCGGAGGGGGAGACATCTGCCTCAACGGCGCCGCGGCGCGGCTGGCCCAGCCGGGCGACCTGGTGATCGTGATCACCTACGCGCAGTACGACGAGGACACGCTCGACGACTTCGCCCCGAACGTGGTGCACGTGGACGCCGGCAACCGCCAGGTCAACGTGACCGCCCTCGAGGGCGTCTTCCCCGTCTCCTGGGAGCAGTAGACATGAACGCCATCCCCCTGTCCCCCGAGGCCGTCCGCGCCCGCAAGGGCGGCGAGCGGCTCGCCATGCTCACGGCCTACGACTACCCCACCGCCCTCGCGCTGGACGCCTCGGGCCTCGACATCCTGCTGGTGGGCGACAGCCTCGGCGAGGTCGAGCTGGGCTACGCCAGCACGCGCGCCGTCTCGCTGGAGATGATGCTCCACCACGTCCGCGCGGTCCGCAACGGCGCGACGTCAACCCACGTCTGCGCCGACCTGAGCGCGGGCACCTACGCGACGCCCGAGCAGGCCGTCGCCAACGCGCGCCTGCTGGTCGAGGCGGGAGCCGACTCGGTCAAGCTCGAGGGCGGCCTCACCCCCCAGGTGGAGGCGATCATCGCCGCCGGGATCGCCGTGATGGGCCACGTGGGCCTGCTCCCGCAGACGGCCGAGGTGTACCGCCGCGAGGGCACCACGCCGCAGGAGGCCGACCGGATCGCCGCCGAGGCGCGGGCCCTCGACCGGGCGGGCTGCTACGCGGTCGTGATCGAGGCCGTCCCGGCCGAGCTCGCCGCCCGCATCACCGCCGAGGTGGGCTGCCCGACCATCGGCATCGCGGCCGGGCCGGACTGCGACGGCCAGGTGCTGGTGTCAACCGACCTGATCGGGCTGCTGCCCAACCCGCCGCGCTTCGTCGTGCCGCGCGCCGACGTCCACGGGATCATCGTGGACGCCGCCCGCGCCTTCGCCCACGACGTGCGCGGCGCCGAGCGGGCCGTGAAGCGGGCGGTGTGAGCCGGCCGATGGGCGACGAGGAGAGGCGCGCCTTCCTCTCCTCGGGAACCCGCACCGGCAAGCTCGCGACGGTGCGGCGCGACGGCCGCCCGCACGTGCAGCCGGTCTGGTTCGTCCTGGACGGCGAGGACCTCGTGTTCACCACCGGCGCGAGCACGGTGAAGGGCCGCAACCTGCGCCGCGACCCCCGCGCGTCGCTGCTGGTCGACGACGAGGCCCCGCCCTTCGCGTTCGTGAGGATCGACGGCCGGGCCCGGCTCGGCGAGGACCTCGACGAGATGCTCGAGTGGTCAACCCGGATCGCCGGGCGCTACATGGGCCCCGAGAACGCCGAGGCGTACGGACGGCGCAACGCGGTCGCCGGCGAGCTGCTGGTGCGCCTGGTGCCCGACCACGTGGTCACCGAGGCCGGCGTGGCCGACTGAACGCGCCGCCCGGGCTAACGTCCTCCGCCTTTCCGTCCGATGGGGGGGCATGAACGCACGCATCCGGGACTTCCTCGCAAACCCCCTCTCCGGGCTCGCGCCGTGGATCGTGATGGCCGTGATGTCGGGCATCGTGCGGTTCGAGCTCGCCGTCGGGCTCTCGCTCGCCACGGCCGTGGCCATCGTGGTGGCCAACAAGGTCACGGGCGGCACCCTCAAGCTGCTCGAGTTCTCCGACGTGGCCTTCTTCCTGGTCCTCGCGATCGTGGGCCTGCTGGCGTCCGACGCGGTGATGGACTGGCTTCGCGACTGGTCGGGCGAGCTCTCCAACATCGCCCTGGTGGCGATCGCGCTGGGCTCCATCGCGCTGCGGCGCCCGTTCACCCTCGGCTACGCCCGGGAGTCGACGCCCAGGGAGTTCTGGGACAACCCCGCGTTCATCCGGACCAACTACGTCATCACGTGGGCATGGGCGCTGGCGTTCATCGTCGCCGCGATCAGCGGCCTGATCGGCGACGCGGTGCTCGACAACTCGAACAACCTCTGGACCGGGTGGATCATCCAGACCGCCGCGATGCTCGCGGCCGTTCAGTTCACCCTCTGGTACCCGCGCGTGGCCCGGGCCCGCGGCCGCGCGGCGGCGGGCGTCCCGGGCGAGCCCGAGCCCCCGCTGAGCGAGCTGTTCACGGGGCTGATCGGCTATCTGCCGCTGATCGGGATCGTCTGCCTCGTGTTCGACGCCGCGCCGTGGTGGGTCGGGGTCGCCCTGATCGTGGCCGGCCCGGTGATCGGGGGCCAGATCGCCAAGGACCGCCGCACGGCGGCCCCGGACCCGGCCGCGGACACGTCCGCGGCCGGGTAGCCCGGCCCTACTTCGCGGAGCTGCCGGCGGCGATCACGAGGAGGTTGAGCGCCTCCTCGAGCACCGCCTCGTCGACGCCGTGCTCGCGGGCGACCTCGCGCAGCTGGCGGCCGGACGCGGTGGCGTCCTTCACGATGGCCGTGGCCTTGTCGTAGCCGATGTGCGGGTTGAGCGC
This sequence comes from uncultured Thermoleophilia bacterium, assembly GCA_963806585.1. Taxonomy (GTDB): domain Bacteria; phylum Actinomycetota; class Thermoleophilia; order Miltoncostaeales; family Miltoncostaeaceae; genus Miltoncostaea. Next base: position 45,515 of record CAWDYN010000007.1, read on the forward strand.
CGTGGCCACGGCGAGCGTGCCCTCGGCGTGGCGCCGACAGGCCCGGCAGGTTCGGCTCGATGCCCGAGACGCACCTGTCGGCGAACAGCCGCGAGGTCGTCGTGAGCAGGTGGATCGACCCCAGCAGGTTGCGCGCCAGCAGCGGGATGCGCACGTTGAGCTCGAAGTTGCCCTGCAGCCCGCCGATCGTGATCGCCGCGTCGTTGCCGATCACCTGCGCGGAGACCTGCATGACGACCTCGGGGATGACCGGGTTGACCTTGCCCGGCATGATCGAGGAGCCCTTCTGGAGCTCGGGCAGGAAGATCTCGCCCAGGCCGCAGCGCGGGCCGGAGCCCAGCCAGGCGATGTCGTTGGCGATCTTGGTCAGGGAGACGGCGACCACCTTGAGGGCGCCGGAGACCTCCACCAGGCCGTCGCGGGCGCCCTGCGCCTCGAACGGGTCGGCCGGCGGCGACAGGGTCGAGGCCGGTGTCGGCCGACAGGAGCGCGCGCACGCGCTCGGCGAACTCGGCGTGCGTGTTGAGGCCGGTGCCGGTGGCGGTGCCGCCCAGCGGCAGCTGGCCGAGGCGCTTGGTGGTGTCCGCAGACCCGGTCGCGGCCCTGGCGCACCTGGGCGGCGTAGCCGGCGAACTCCTGGCCCAGCGTCACCGGGACCGCGTCCATCAGGTGGGTGCGCCCGGCCTTGACGATGTCGGCGAACTCCTCGGCCTTGGCCCCGAACGCGTCGCCGAGGTGGTCGAGCGCCGGCAGCAGCCGCTCCGCGATCTCCTGGAGGGCCGCCGCGTGGACCGCCGACGGGAAGACGTCGTTCGAGCTCTGGCCCATGTTGACGTGGTCGTTCGCGTGCGCGCCGTCGCCGGCGAGGTTCGCGATGACCTCGTTCGCGTTCATGTTCGACGAGGTGCCCGGAGCCGGTCTGGAAGACGTCGATCGGGAACTGGTCGTCGTGCTCGCCCGCGGCGATCGCGTCGCCGGCGGCGGCGATGCGCTCGGCCACCGCGGGGTCCAGCAGCCCCAGGTCGGCGTTCACCCGCGCCGCGGCCCCCTTGATCCGGCCGAGCCAGCGCACCACGGGGATCGGGACGCGCTCACCGGACACCGGGAAATTCTCCACCGCTTTGCGGGTCTCCCCGCCCCAAAGCTCCGCCATCTGACCCCCTTCGAACGCTTCCGGAAACGTGCAGCCAACAGGCAATCCTACTCGCCGCGGCTGTCGCGGGGGCCGCCGGGGCGGAGGCGGGGAGACTCGTCCCTCAGTACGCGCGGGCCACGATGCAGACGAGGTCGGGCTCGTCGTCGGACTCGGGGATGGAGCCGTCGGCCCGCTGGATGCACCGCACGCTGAGGGCGTGCGTGGCGAGCCGGTCCTCCCCCTCGGAGCCGACCAGCGCCCAGGGCAGGCGGGCGAAGCCGCCGCCCTCGGTCGCGGCCGCGACGGCCTCGTCGATGCCGGTCACGTCGTGGGTGCGCTCGGCCATGGTCGCGTCGGCCTGGGCGAGCAGGGTCGCCTGGACGTCGATGAGCAGGTCGGCCACCGCGGCGGCGGCGCCGGCGCGCGGCACGGTCGTCTTCTGCGACGTGTCGCGGCGCGCGAGCGTCACCACGCCCTCGGCCAGGTCCCGCGGCCCAAGCTCCACGCGCACGGGCGCGCCCTTGAGCTCCCAGTCGATGACGCGCCGGCCGAAGGACTGCGCCGAGGCGTCGATGCGGACGCGCATCCCGGCGTCGGCGAGCTCGGCGCGGAGAGCGTGGCCCTCGGCGACCAGGGCCTCGTCCTTCTCGCGCACCGGCAGCACCACGACCTCGGCCGGCGACAGCCGCGGGGGCAGCCGCAGCCCGTCGTCGTCGCCGTGGATCATGATCAGCCCGCCCACGATGCGCGTTGACGACCCCCAGGAGGTGGTCCAGGCGAGGTGGCGCGTCTTGTCCGGGCCCAGGAACCCGATGTCGAAGGCACGGGCGAAGTTCTGGCCCAGCTCGTGGCTGGTGGCCATCTGGAGGGCCTTGCCGTCGCCCATCATCCCCTCGCAGGTGAGGGTGTTGGTGGCGCCCGCGAACCGCTCGCGGGCCGTCTTGCGCCCCACCAGCACCGGCGCCGCCAGCTCGGTGCGCATGAAGTCGCGGTACACCTCGAGATGGATCCGCCGGGCGTAGGCGGCCGCCTCGGCCTCGTCGGCGTGGGCGGTGTGGCCCTCCTGCCACAGGAACTCGCTGGTGCGCAGGAAGATCCGCGGCCGCAGCTCCCAGCGCACGACGTTGGCCCACTGGTTGAGCAGCAGCGGCAGGTCGCGGTAGCTCTGGGTCCACTTCGCCATGAACTCGCCGATCACGGTCTCGCTGGTCGGCCGCACGACGATGGGCTCCTCCAGCTCCTTGCCCCCGCCGTGCGTGACGACCGCGAGCTCGGGGGCGAAGCCCTCGACGTGCTCGGCCTCGCGGCGCAGGTAGCTCTCCGGGATGAAGAGCGGGAAGTAGGCGTTCTCGGCCCCGGCGGCCTTGATGCGCAGGTCGATGGCCGCCTGGATGCGCTCCCACACGGCGTACGCCCAGGGCCGGATCACCATCGTTCCGCGCACCGGCCCGTTGTCGGCGAGCTCGGCCTTGGTGAGGACATCCTGGTACCAGGCGGGGAAGTCCTCCGCCCGGGGGGTCAGTACCGATCTGGACACTACGAGCCTTCCATCGTCAGTTCGCCGAGCGCCGCCAGGATGCCCGCGGCGGCCTGGGTGCCGACCTCGAGGTATTCCTCCCGCAGGTGCTCGTCGGGCGCGTGGATCGCGTCGTCGGGCAGGCCGAACCCGGTCAGGATGGTCGGGATCCCCCGGCCGGCCAGGACGGCGACGACCGGCAGCGTACCGCCCAGGCGGACCGGCGCGGGGCGCCAGCCCGTGCCGCGCGCGATGCCGTCGGCCGCCGCCCTGAGCACCGGGTGCTCCGGATCGAGCGCCGCCGGCAGCGCCACGCCGTGGTCCTCGATGGTCAGCTCCGCCCCCGCGGGCGCCGCGGCGCGCAGGAGGTCGTCGAGGGCCGCGGCGATCGCCGCGGCGTCCTGGCCCGGCGCCAGCCGCAGCGACAGCGTCGCCGTCGCCTCGCCGGGAATGTTGGTCTTCACCGCGCCCGGCTCCCCGGCGGCGAGCCCGTGGACGTCGAGCGAGGGCGATGCCAGGGTGCGCTGGTAGAAGCCCTCGGCGGCGCCGGCGTCGGCCGGACGCAGCCCCGCCGAGGCCAGCGCCTGCGCTCCCGGGGGCAGCCCGGCCCAGGCGTCGACCTCCGAGGGCCCCGCCGGCGCCACGCCGGCATAGAGCGCGTCGGGCAACCGTCCCTCGTGCGGGGCCACGGCGTCGATCACGCGCAGCAGCGCGTGGGCGGCGTTGAGGGCCGCGCCGCCGAAGAGCCCGCTGTGCGCGTCGCCCGCCGCGGTGCGGACGCGCAGCCGCCGGTAGACCATCCCGCGCACGCCGGTGCACACGGCCGGCCGCCCCGGGGCGATCATGGGGCTGTCGAAGATGACGGCGGCGAGCGCCGGCTCCGCGTCGGCCGCGAAGTGGTCGAGGGCCGATGTGCCGCCGCTCTCCTCCTCCCCCTCCACGACGAAGGCGGCGCGCACGGGCAGCTCGCCGGCGGCCGCCAGCCGCTGCACGGCGGCGATCAGCATGAACAGGTTGCCCTTGTCGTCGCTGGCGCCGCGCGCGTAGAGGTTGCCGTCGCGCACCGTCGGCTCGAAGGGCGGGGACGTCCAGAGCTCCTCGGGCCCGGGCGGCTGGACGTCGTAGTGGCCGTACAGGAGCACCCGCGGCGCCGCCGGGTCGCCGCCGCTTGCGGGCACCTCCCCCACCACCAGCGGATGGCGGTCGGTGGCGCGCACCTCGGCGGTGCCGCCGGCGCGGCGCACCTCCGCGGCCACCAGCTCCGCCGCCCGCGCCATGTCCGCCGCGTGCTCCGGGATCGCGCTGACGCTGGGCACGCGCAGCAGCTGGTCGAGACGCTCGCGTTCCTCGGGGCTCACGCGGCGGAGTCTATTGGGGCGGCGCCGTCGGGGCGCCGGCCAACAGGTTGCGCACCCGGTTGAGGCGCGCCTCGGTGAGCGCGTCGCGCCGCACGGCGGCGGCCATCTTGCGGGGCGAGTACAGGCGGCGCGCCCAGACCGACGCGGGCCGGGCCAGGCGGACGGCAGCCACCAGGCCGACCACCGGGATGAAGAGCCCCAGGGCGCCGCACACCCACTTGCTCTTGAGGAAGCTGATGGACGACGTGACCATGTGGATGGCGATCCCGATCGACACGAACAGGCGCGAGCCGTCGTTGTAGTCCTCCAGCTGGAGCGGGCTGGTGGCCAGCACCATCAGGCCGCCGACCACCAGGGCGAGCAGCACGGCGTTGACCGACGCCCGCCCCTCGTCGGTCCAGTAGACGTCGCGCATGTACAGGGTGAGGGCGAACTCGTCGAGGATCAGCGCCGAGCCCGCGCCGAACATGACGCCCAGCACCTCGACCCACGGGCTCCCGGGCTGGAAGCGGAACTCGAGGAAGGCCGAGAACAGGACCAGGCCGATGCCCCACACCTGGTGGTGGATGTGCACGCCGCCCACGGTGATGTCGCGCAGCACGCCGCCGCTGGCCTCGGGCCGGGCGTCGGCGGGCTGGCGCGCCCGGATGCGCCGGGTGATGCCGCGCACGATCAGGAACGTCGCCAGCAGGGAGATCAGGAGCCAGAAGGCGCCCGAGCGCCCCCCCTGGACGATCGTCGTGTCGTACCAGTGGGTGATCGGGCGGTGGATCACGCGGGCGCCACGACGACGGCGGGGCCGGCCTCCTGACTCTCCTCCGATTCGGCCTGGGATCGCGCCAGCGCGGCGGTCGCGGCGATCATCGCCGCCGCCGAGAGCCCGATCAGGACCCACTCGAGCCCGTCGGCCCGGATCTTCTCGTTGAGCAGGCTCATGCCGAGGCCCACCGCCACCAGGGGCTCCAGGACCGCCGCGGCCGGCAGCGCCTGGGACAGGGACCCGGCCTGGTAGGAGGACTGCTGCAGGTAGGTCCCGAGGGCCGACACGGCGATCAGGGCCCACAGCTCCCAGCTCGTCGCGATGTTGACCAGGCCGTCGTCGAGGACGCTCATCACCGACTTCGTGAGGGCCGACATCACGCCGTAGAGGATGCCGACGGCCGACGCCAGCGCCACCGCCCTCACCGCGCCGCGGGTGCGCACGGCGATCACGATGCACGCGACCACGGGAGGGCCCAGCACCGCCGCCGCGACCAGCCAGTGGGCGAGCGCGGTCCGGTTAACGCCCTCGGTGGGGTTGCCGGCCACCAGGAACACGCCGAGGCCCGCCGTCAGGATGACCGCCCAGACGCCGTCCGAGCGCCGCAGCCGGCGCCCGGCCCACCAGGCGCCCAGTGGCAGCGCGAACAGCAGCGACGTGGCCAGCAGCGGCTGCACCAGCACCAGGGATCCGAGCGCGAGCGCGATCGCCTGCGCGACGTAGCCCAGGGTCTCGCCGGCGGTCCCGGCGAGCCAGATCGGGCGGCGCACGAGGCGCGTGATCAGCCCCACGCCGAGGGCGTCCTCGTCGGGCACGTCCTGGGCGGCGCGCGCCTGGAGCACCGAGCCGAGGGCGAACAGCGACGCGGCCAGCAGGGCGACCAGGACGGCGAGCCACGTCACGGCGTGCTCACTCTCCCATCGCCGCCGCCGGGCGCGCGACCGCGGCGGCCTCGGCGTCGGGCGGGCGGCGGCGGAACAGGAAGGGGGGCAGCGCCAGGATCGCCAGCCCCACCGCGATTCCCAGCACGTAGACGACCGGGTTGCCGGTCTTGAGCTGGTCGGGCGGGATGAACCCGAGGACGAACGACAGCGCGGAGCCGAACAGCCCGACGACGGCGACGATCCACACGCCCGCGGTGCCGCCGGGGATCCGGTACGGCCGCTCCACCTCGGGGTGGGTGTACCGCAGCCGCAGCACGGCGGCGAAGATCAGCGCGTACATGATGATGATGATCTGGGCCGTCAGCACCGAGAGGATCCAGTAGGACGTGCTGACGCTGGGGATGAACAGGAACAGGAGGCTGAACAGGCTCCCCCCACCGCCTGCAGCACCAGCACCCGGGTGGGCGCGCCGGCGGCGTTCTCGTGCGCCAGCGCCGCGGGCATCTCGCCGTTGGCCGCCACCTCCCCCAGGCCGGTGGCCGGCCCGATGATCCAGGGCACCATGTGCGCGACCCCGCCGATCGTCACCAGCAGCGCCGTGGGGATCAGCAGCCAGCCCACGCCGAGGTCGTCGAACACCGCCTGGAACGCCTGCATCACGCCGCCGACCAGGCTGATCTCGTGCTGCGGCACCACCACCGCCAGCGCCAGCGAGCCGAGGATCGTGAAGACCACCATGATCACGGCGGCCAGCAGGATCGCGCGGGGGAAGTCCCGGCCCGGGTTGCGCGACTGGTCGGCGTGGAAGCCCGCGACCTCCATCCCGGCGAACATCAGGATGGCCCCGGCCAGGAAGGCCAGGTTCGTCAGCCCCAGGTTGGGGATCAGCGCGTCGCCCGAGAACGGGATGTTGGAGGGGTTGCCGTCGGCCAGGAACGCCACGCCGAGCACGATCACCAGCAGGGCCGGGACGATCGCGCCCAGGATCGTGCCGATCGACCCGATCGCGCTGGTCGCGCCGACCCCCCGGAACGCCGCCAGGGTGGCGCCCCAGAAGATCGCGAGCATCACGCCGACCAGGAAGTACTTGTTGTTGGCGAGCGAGGGGTCGATCGCGTAGGCCAGGCTCGCGGCCGTGAAGGAGAGGACCGTCGGGAACCACACGAGGTTCTCCGCCCAGTCGCACCACACGGCGAGGAAGCCCGCCCGGCCCCGGAACGCCTCCTTGACCCACGGGTACACCCCGCCGCGCCGCGGCCAGGCGGTCGCGAGCTCCGAGATGGCGAGCGACACCGGAATCAGGAACAGGATCACCGCGACCAGGACGAAGAAGATCAGCGACCAGCCGTACTCGGCCATCATGGGCAGGTTGCGCGGGCTCACCATGGCCGCGACGTTGATCATGGCCAGGGCCAGCACGCCGAGCCCCGCCAGCCGGCCGCGCCTGCTCACCGGGCCTCGCGGGCGTCGAGCGCGTCGGTCAGGGCGTCCACCGCCTCGGGGTCGCGGTCGCCGCTGACGCGCACGGTGAACGGCCCGAGGGTCCAGATGGCGCCGGCCGCCGGCGGCCGCGACTGCACCTCGAAGCGCTGGGCGGCGGCGTCGCGATCGCCCTCGCTGCCGTAGGCGGTGGCCACCACCAGCGCCCGCCCGTCATCGTCCGAGCAGTCGGCGTCAACCGCGTACGCCCGCTCCTCGACCGCGTCGGGGGGCAGCGTCTCGGTCGTCTGGGTGTCGCAGACCTCGAGGCCGGCCTGCGCGATCGCGCCGGTCACGTCCGCGAACGAGACGTCGGCGCCGTAGTCCGATCTTCCGCACCCCACGATCGCGACCGCCACGGCGACGAGCGCAATGGCGACCGCCCCCTTCACCCCGCGTCCGCGACGACCGGCGGTACCAGCAGCGGTCCGAGCACCGGCACGTTGAGGAAACCCTCCACGCCCGCGTACAGCATCGCGACGTGCGGCAGGTCGGCCGCCTCCTCGTAGACCATCGAGCGGGGCAGCCACTCCGGCTGGAACTTCTCGTTGAAGTCGTAGAGCGACTTGACCTGGAAGAACGGGTTGAGCTTGCTGATGAACCACTTCATCACCCGGTCGCGCGGCCCGAGGGCGGCCTCGGCGCCGAAGAGCCTGCCCCACGCGGCGAAGTTCATCGACAGGCGCGCGACCCGCAGCTTGCCGAGCTCCTCGGCGGTGCGGGCGATGAGGAACTCGGTCAGGCCGTTGGCGGCCTCCGGCTCGCGTCGCATCAGGTCGAGGGAGTAGCCGGGGTCGTCGCCCACGCACGGCACCAGCCGCAGGAAGCCGGCCGTGGCGCCCTTGTGCCGCGCGACGGCCAGCAGCATCTCGGGGTTCTCGCCGGTCACGTCCTGGCTGAGCGCCATCGTGAAGCCCCGCTCGGGGTCCTTGCCGCGCCAGCGCTCGCTGATGGCATTGAGCTCGTCCACGAGCTCCGGGGGCGCCTCCGACTCGCGCATGAGCGCGAACTCGTGGTCGCGGGCGACGCGGTTCACGGCCTGGCGCACCTTCTTCATCCCGGGCGCCGAGAGGCTGAAGCGGTCGCACCGGATGATCGCCTCGTCGCCGAGGTAGAGCCCCTTCATGCCGCGGGCCTCGTACAGCGGGACGTCGGCCTCCCGGACGGCGAGGAACGCGGCCCGCCACCCGCGCGCCGCGCAGAAGTCGCGGAACTCGTCGATCACCAGCGGGATCGACTCCGGCGCGCCGATCGGGTCGCCCGACGCCAGGGCGTGGCCCTGCAGGTACGCGTAGGCGACGAACGCCTGCCCGTCCGACGAGAAGAACAGGCTCTTGTCGTCGCGCAGCGAGAAGTAGGCCAGGGTGTCCCAGCCGTAGCGGTGCACGAGCGCCTCGGCCCGCTCGCGGTCCTCCTCGCTGACCGTGTCGCGGTCGGCGAGGGGCCGGAAGATCAGGACGGCGAAGATCAGCAGCCCGGCGATGCCGAGGGCGATGAGCGAGTCCGGGAAGAACTCGCCGAACAGGCGCCGCTCGTACGTGTAGGGCCCGTCGAGGCCGACCAGCCCGCTGAAGATCGTGTCCAGCCCTCCGGTGAAGGTGAGCCCCGGCTCGAGGTGGTCGCGCTCGAACAGGAGGGCCACGAAGCCGTACACCACCACCACGCCGAGCCAGATCGGCACGAACTTCACGGCCGTCCACAGGGACGGCGGGTCGGCCGGCGCCATGAAGTCCTCCCGGCACCACACCAGCGCCACCAGCACGGCCACGGTCAGGATCACGGCGAGCGGGTGGGGCCCCTTGATGAGGTGCGCCACCGTGGCGACGGCGAGCAGGACCACGGCGATCCACCACGCCGAGCGCTTTCCGCGCGCGAGCTGGCCGGCCAGCAGCAGGCAGATGAAGCCGACGATGACCGAGGCGACCATGCCGCCGGCCCGCACGTCGAGCGACGCGAGGGTGTCGTCGATGCGACCGAAGCGCGAGTGAAGCCCCGGGATGCCCACGAGGACCGTCGCGAGGCCCGCCAGCGCCACCAGCACGGCGAGCACCAGGCGGCGCTCGGGCCGCCCGCGGCGGGGCGGGGGCAGGCGCAGGCGCTCCTCGGGCCGGTGCCCGGTGGGCGGCGCGGCCGACGCGGCGCGCACGGGGATCGGCTCGCTGGTCGCCATCGGGCGGATCGAGCCGAGCAGGGCCGGCGGCGGCGCGACGGCGCCCTCCTCCGGGCGCAGCGTCGGGAAGAGGATCACCTCGCGGATCGACGGTGCGTTGGCCAGGAGCATCACCAGGCGGTCCACGCCCACGCCCAGCCCGCCGGTCGGCGGCATGCCCATCTCCATCGCCCGCAGGTAGTCCTCGTCAACGTCGCCGGCCTCGAGGTCGCCGGCGGCCTTCGCCCGCGCCTCGGCCTCGAAGCGCGTGCGCTGGTCAACCGGGTCGGTCAGCTCGCTGTAGGCGTTGGCCAGCTCGCGGGCGGCGACGACGACCTCGAAGCGCTCGACCAGGGTCGGGTCGTCGCGGTGCGCGCGCGCCAGCGGCGAGGTCTCGCGCGGGTGGTCGCAGACGAAGACCGGGCCCACCAGCAGGTGCTCCACCCCGCCGTCGTAGATCTCGTCGCAGATCTTGCCGCTGCCCCAGTCCGGCTCGTACTCCACGCCGGCCTCGTCGGCGATGCGGCGGGCCTCCTCGACGGGCATCGAGGGATGGATGTCGATGTCGAGGTGCTCCTTGATGAGCTCGTACATCGTCGCGCGGCGCCACGGGGGCGCGAGGTCGACGGGCGCGCCGTCGATCTCGATCATCGTCGTCCCGTTGGCCGCGATCGCCGCCGCCGCCACCATCTGCTCGGTGAGCTCCATCATGTCGCGGTAGTCCGCGAGCGCCTCGTAGGCCTCGAGCATTGTGAACTCGGGGTTGTGGCGGGTGTCGAGGCCCTCGTTGCGGAACACCCGGCCCATCTCGAAGACCTTCTCGTAGCCGCCCGCGATCAGCCGCTTCAGGTACAGCTCGAGCGCGATGCGCAGGTACATCTCGATGTTGAGGGCGTTGTGGTGGGTGATGAAGGGGCGCGCGGTCGCCCCGCCCGCGTCGGTCTGGAGGACCGGCGTCTCCACCTCGACGTAGCCCCGGCCGCCCAGGAACTCGCGGATGGCCGCCACGGTGCGCTGGCGCACGTCGGCCACGCGCCGCGACTCCGGGTTGAGGACCAGGTCCATGTAGCGCTGGCGGAAGCGCGTCTCGGCGTCCGTCAGCCCGTGGCCCTTGGTCGCGAGCGGCCGCAGCGCCTTGCCCAGCAGGGCCATGGAGGTGGTGGCGACCGAGAGCTCGCCGCTGTCGGTGACCATGACGGCGCCCTCGGCCCCGACCCAGTCGCCGATGTCGAGGTCGCGGGCGTCCGCGAAGCCCTGCTCCCCCATCGCCGAGCGCGAGACGAGCAGCTGCACGGTGCCGCTCTCGTCCTTGAGCTGGGCGAACAGCAGGCCGCCGTGGTCGCGGATCAGCATCAGCCGGCCCGCGAGCCGCACCACGGCTGCGGTCGTGGCGCCGGCCGCGAGCGTCCCGAACTCCGAGCGCACCGCCGCGACGTCGTGGTCGCGCGGGTACGTGACCGGATAGGGATCGATGCCGCGGGCGCGCAGCGCGTCGAGCTTCGCGAGCCTGCGCGTGCGCTGCTGGGCCGCGCTCCCCGACAGGGTCGCGGGCCCGCCCGGATCGCCCTGCATTTCCTGCTCGTCAGACATAGGCAATCCCTCGGCAGTGTGACCGGCGCACTGTAGCCAGCGTCGCGGTCGGACACGCCCCCGGCGATCAGCCCGCGGCGATCAGGATCACGCCCGCGATCGCGATCGCGGCCCCGGCGGCCTGGAGGCGCCCGAGGCGCTCGTGCAGGATCGTGGCCGCCAGCAGGACGGTGGTGACCGGATACAGGGATCCGAGGACCGCCACCACGCTCACCGCGCCGCGCTGGCTGCCGGCCGCGAACAGCAGGTTGGCGGTCACGTCCAGGCAGCCGGAGATGATCACGAACACCAGCGTGCGCCGGGCCATCAGGAGACCGGTGCCCGTCGCCACCAGGACGACCAGGCCGAGCGGCACCGAGGTGCCGCGGGCGGCCGCGATCGCCCACGCCGGGCTGGTCTGCGCGCCCACCGCGAGCAGGGAGAAGAAGCCGCCGAAGCCGAGGGCGGCGACCACCGCGAGACCCACGCCGCGGCGCGACGCCGGGCCGGGGGCGCGCGCGGCCAGGGCCGCGCCGCCCAGCGCGACGACCATCCCGACCAGGGCCAGCGCGCTGGGGATCGCTCCGGCGACGATGTCGACCACGATCGGGACGGCGGCGCCCAGCGCCGAGATCGGCGCGATCAGGCTGATCGTGCCGATCGACATCGCGCGGTAGAAGGCGGCGAGGCCCACCAGGCCCACCGCCCCCGAGGCGGCGGCGAAGGCGAGCTCGCGGGCGGGCGGCACCTCGGGCCGGGTGGCCGCCACGACCGCCACGATCAGGGCCAGGCCGACGACCTGTGAGAGCACCACCACGCCGAGCACCGCGGCGCGCCGGCTGGCGACGCCGCCGAAGAAGTCCGCCACCCCCCACGACAGGCCCGAGAGCAGGCCGAGGACCACCGCGAGCACCGGCGCTCCGGCGGGCTACCCGCGCCCGTGGGGCTGCGTCAGGTCGAGGGCCGGCCCCTTGGGGACGATGCCGACCGGATTGATCGAGTCGTGGGTGAGGTAGTAGTGGCGCTTGATGTGGTCGAAGTCGACCGTCTCGGCGACTCCGGGCCACTGGTACAGCTCGCGCAGGTAGGGCCACAGCGCGCCGTAGTCGGCGATGCGGCGCAGGTTGCACTTGAAGTGGCCGGGCGTACACCGCGTCGAAGCGGACCAGGGTGGTGAAGAGCCGCCAGTCGGCCTCCGTGACGCGCTCGCCGGCCAGGTACCGGCTGCTCGCCAGGCGCCGGTCGAGGGCGTCGAGCGCGGCGAACAGCGCGTCGAAGGCCTCCTCGTAGGCCTCCTGGGTGGTCGCGAACCCGGCCCGGTAGACGCCGTTGTTGACCGTGTCGTAGACGAGCCGTTGACCTCGTCGATCTCGTCGCGCAGGTCGGCCGGGTAGAGGTCGAGCGACGGGTCGCCCCACTCGTCGAACTCGGCGTTGAGCATCCGGAGGATCGTCGGCGGACTCGTTGTTGACGATCCGCCCGGTCTGCCGGTCCCACAGCACCGGGCACGGTGACCCGCCCCTCGAATCCGGGGTCGGAGCGCAGGTAGGCCTCGGCCAGGTACGCGAAGCCGTTGAGCGTGTCGGGCCCGTGGCCGCGCCCCTCGGTGAACGCTCCAGCCGCGCTCGTCGCGCACCGGGTCGACCACCGACAGCGAGATCACGTCCTCGAGGCGCCTTGAGGCGGCGCACGATGATCGTGCGGTGGGCCCACGGGCAGGCCAGGGACACGTAGAGGTGGTATCGCCCGGGCTCGGCCGCGGAAGCCCGAGGAGCCGTCGGCCGTGACCCGGTCGCGGAAGCGGCTGGCCTGGCGCACGAAGCGGCCGTCGTCGTCGGTCTCCGCGCGGAACTGCGAGAGGGCGCGCGGGTCCGGCTCACCCGGCACCGGCGGCGGCGCACCAGCGGCGGCGCCGCCAGCAGCACCGGCCGCAGGTACTCGCCGGTGTGCGAGCCGGGGGTCGCGGCGACCTCCTCGGGCGTGCCCCGCGACGATCAGGTCGCCGCCGCCCGAGCCGCCCTCGGGGCCGAGGTCGATGACCCAGTCGGCGCACTTGATCACGTCGAGGTTGTGCTCGATCACCACGACCGTGTTGCCCTGGTCCACCAGCCGCTGCAGCACCTCGAGCAGCTTCTCGATGTCGGCGAAGTGCAGGCCGGTGGTGGGCTCGTCGAGCACGTAGAGGGTGCGGCCGGTGGCCGACCTTCGAGAGCTCGGTGGCCAGCTTGACCCGCTGCGCCTCGCCGCCGGAGAGGGTCGTGGCCGGCTGGCCCAGGCGCACGTAGTCGAGCCCCACGTCGTGCAGGGTCTGCAGGCGCCGGTGGATCGTGGGCACCGCGGAGAAGGCCTCGACGGCCTCCTCGACGCTCATCTCGAGCACCTCGTGGATGGTGCGGCCGCCGTAGCGCACCGCTGAGCGTCTCGCGGTTGTAGCGCTTGCCCGCCGCAGACCTCGCAGGGCACGTACACGTCGGGCAGGAAGTGCATCTCGATGGTGATCGTGCCGTCGCCCTTGCAGGCCTCGCAGCGGCCGCCCTTCACGTTGAAGCTGAAGCGTCCCGGCGCGTAGCCGCGGGCCCGCGCCTCCTGCGTCTTCGAGAAGAGCTGGCGGATGTGGTCGAACAGGCCGGTGTAGGTCGCCGGGTTGCTGCGCGGCGTGCGGCCGATCGGCGACTGGTCGATGTCGATGACCTTGTCGATGTGCTCGAGGCCCTCGATCCGGTCGTGGGCGCCGGGCCGCCGCGGGCGGCGCCCGAGCCGGCCGGCGAGGGCGGTGAGCAGCACCTCGTTGACCAGGGTGCTCTTGCCCGAGCCCGAGACGCCGGTGACGCAGGTCAGGGCGCCCACCGGGAAGCGCGACGTCGATGCCGCGCAGGTTGTTCTCGCGGCGCGCCGTGCACGGTGAGCCAGTCGCGGCGCCTCGCGCCGGACCGGTCGGGCACCGGGATCGCCCGGCGCCCGGACAGGAAGGCCCCGGTCGAGCGAGGCCGGCTCGGCCTCGATGTCGGCCACCGAGCCCTCGGCGACCACGCGCCCGCCGTGCTGGCCGGCGCCCGGGCCCATGTCGATGACGTGGCCGGCGCTGCGGATCATCTCCTCGTCGTGCTCCACCACCAGGACCGTGTTGCCCTGGTCGCGCAGGCGCTCGAGGGTGCCGATCAGCTTGCGGTTGTCGCGCTGGTGCAGGCCGATCGAGGGCTCGTCGAGGATGTAGAGCACGCCGACCAGGCCCGAGCCGATCTGGGTGGCCAGCCGGATGCGCTGGGCCTCGCCGCCCGAGAGGGTCCCGGCCGCGCGCGCCAGGGTGAGGTAGCCCACCCCCACGTCGTCGAGGAAGCGCAGCCGCTCGCGGATCTCCTGGATGACGCGCGCGCCGATGAACGCCTGCGTGTCGCTCAGCTCGAGCGCGCCGAAGAAGGCCAGCGCGTCGCTCACCGACAGCAGCGTGACCTCGTGGATGTTGCGGCCCGCGACGGTGACCGCCAGCGACTCGGGCTTGAGCCGGGCGCCTCCGCAGCCGGCGCACGGGCGCAGGGACATGAACTGCTCCACGCTGTCGCGCACGGCCTGGGACATCGAGGTGGCGTGCTGGCGCCGCAGCTGCGGGATGACGCCCTCGAACCAGCCCCAGCTGCCGCCGCCCTTGCGCCGGGCGCCCAGGAACATCGCGCTCGCGGCGCCGGGGGCCCTGCAGGAGCAGGTCGCGTGGCGCTCCGGGCAGCTCGCGCCAGGGCACGTCGAGGGGGATCTCGTGCTCCTGGGCGATCACGCCCAGCAGCAGGTCGTAGTAGTCCGTGGTGCGGTCCGTCCAGGGCAGGATCGCCCCGTCGGCCAGCGTCCGCTCGGGGTCGACGACCAGCTCGGGATCGACCTCGGGCGTGAAGCCGAGGCCGGTGCACTGGGGGCAGGCGCCGTGGGGGGAGTTGAACGAGAAGGTGCGCGGCGCCAGCTCGGGCAGCGACGCGCCGTGCTCGGGGCAGGCGAAGCGCTCCGAGTAGGTCCAGCTGCGCGGGGCGCCGTCGCCGGTCGCGACCTCCTCGATGCGCACGAGCCCGTCGGCGAGGCGGGTGGCGGTCTCCAGGCTGTCGGTGAGGCGGCGGCGCAGGTCGTCCCTCATCACGAGGCGGTCGACCACCACCTCGATCGTGTGGCTGAACTTCTTGTCGAGCGCCGGCACCTCGTCGATCGTGTGGACCGCGCCGTCGACCGCGACGCGCGTGAAGCCCTCGCCGCGGATCTGCTCGATCACGTCGCGGTGCTCGCCCTTGCGGTCGCGCACGAGCGGCGCGAGCACGAGGAAGCGGGTGCCCTCGGGCAGCCCCAGCACCTGGTCGGCGATCTGCTCCACGCTCTGGCCGGCGATCGGCCGGCCGCAGATCGGGCAGTGCGGCTCGCCCACGCGGGCGTAGAGCAGCCGCAGGTGGTCGTAGATCTCGGTGACGGTCGCCACGGTCGAGCGCGGGTTGCGGCTGGTGGTCTTCTGGTCGATCGAGATGGCCGGCGACAGGCCCTCGATGTGGTCGACGTCCGGCTTGTCCATCTGGCCGAGGAACTGGCGCGCGTAGGCCGAGAGGCTCTCGACGTAGCGCCGCTGGCCCTCGGCGTAGAGCGTGTCGAACGCGAGGCTCGACTTGCCGCTGCCCGGACAGGCCGGTGATGACGACGAGGTCGTCGCGGGGGATCTCCACGGACACGTCGCGCAGGTTGTGCTCGCGCGCCCCCACGACACGGATGGCATTGGCGGGTGTCGGGCGTGACGGGGGCATCAGGGCAGTGTAATCGCGGTCCCGGCCCCCCGCCTCCGTCCGGACCGCTCGTGCGGTCCGTCATATGTTGGCCGCCGGGAGATTCCGGCGGCCGTGGCATTGGCCGCCGGTACATACGCACCCGGTGATCGGCCTCCTACCGTCACAGCGGTGCTATCACCTCGTCAGTGCACATCCCCCGGGCGACCGCGTGCCTCAACTCCGGTACGGGGTCGCCGATGGGCGATGAACCAGGAGCCCCTCGCCGACGAACCTCTCTCCGAGCCTTCGTCGACGACGACCTAAGGACCCCGCCGTTGCCCCGATTCCGCCCGGGTCTCAGCAACCCGTCCTCTCCCCTGCGTCGCGCGCTCGCCCTCATGGCGATCGCGCTCGTGGCCCTGATGGCCCTCGCGGGCCTGGCCACCGCCGCTGACAGCGCGCCCGCCGCCGCCCAGGTGCCGACGAACGTCGTGCAGCCCCTCGGAGCGACGGAGGCGGCGGTCGTGGTGCCGTACGCGCAGCTGGTGGGGGCGGCGGACGCCCGGAACCTGAACGCGGCGGTGGTGGACACCTCGAGCTACTGGGTGGCGGCGACCGATCGCGAGGGCAAGGTGATCGCGGCCGAGATCCCCCGGCCCAAGGCCGGCGAGGACTTCGCCCAGTCGCCGGTCGCCGGCGGCGCCGCGGACACGGGCTCCCCGCCCGACGCCTTCGACCTCGCGACCTCGCTGCGCGAGGACGGCGTGACCGTGCTCCAGCCGGCGGCGGCCGCGTCGTCGTCGTCGGGCCTCAGCCCGCTGATGCGCTATCTGATGCTCCCCCTCGGGATCGCGCTGCTGGCCGCGCTGGCGATCGGCAGCATCGCGCTGGTGCGGCGGGTCAACGGCGGCCGCCAGGGCGGCGGCCGCGGCCGGGGCGGCATGGCCGGCCACGGCAAGATCCGCAAGAACGCCCAGGTGGAGCCGCCCGCGGTGCGCTTCGGCGACGTCGCCGGGTGCGACGAGGCCGTCGAGGAGCTCGAGGAGGTCGTGCTGTTCCTGACCGACCCCGACCGCTTCCTGAAGGTGGGCGCCCGCATGCCCCGCGGGGTGATCCTGCACGGCCCCCCGGGGACCGGCAAGACGCTCCTCGCCAAGGCCGTGGCCGGGGAGTCGGGCGTGCCGTTCTTCGCCCTGTCGGGGTCGGACTTCGTCGACACCTACGTCGGCGTCGGGGCCTCCCGCGTGCGCGACCTCTTCGCGATGGCCCGCAAGAGCGAGAAGGGCGCCATCATCTTCTTCGACGAGATCGACGCCATCGGTCGCGCCCGCGGCGGGGGCGCCAGCGGCGCCGACTCGGAGCGCGAGGGCACCCTCAACCAGCTGCTGGTGGAGCTCGACGGCTTCGGCGCCCGCGACCGGGTCGTGGTGATCGCCGCGACCAATCGCCTGGACATGCTCGACGTCGCGCTGCTGCGGCCGGGCCGCTTCGACCGGCGCGTCCAGGTGGGCCTGCCGGCCGAGAACGGGCGCCTGGCCATCCTGCGCCTGCACTCGAAGCACATGCCGATCGCCGACCCGGCCGCGCTGGAGGCGCTCGCCCGCGTGACGGCGGGGTTCGCCGGGGCCGACCTGTCGAACATGGTCAACGAGGCGGCCATCATGGCCGCCCGCGACGGGCGCGAGACCATCCTCCCCCACGACCTGGACGAGGGCATGCTGCGCGCCGTGGCCGGCCCCCAGAAGGCCGAGCGGCGCATCGCCGAGGGCGAGCTCGAGGTGATCGCCTGGCATGAGGCCGGTCACGCCCTGGCCGCCGAGCTGTGCCCCACCCATCAGAAGGCCCAGAAGGTCACGATCCTCGCCCGCGGGGACGCCGGCGGGCTCGCCCTGTACGGCAACGAGGACCGCATGCTCGTGTCCCAGCAGCACCTGCACGAGCGCATGGTCGTCGCCATGGCCGGCCGCGCCGCCGAGCAGATCCGCTTCGGCTTCATCTCGTCCGGTGCGGCGAACGACCTCGAGCAGGTCAACCGCATGGCACGGGAGGCCGTCGAGCGGCTCGGCTTCTCCCCGCGCGTGGGCCAGATCATCTCCGCCAGCGGGCCGCACCAGATCCCGCTGTCGGGCGAGACGCGGCGGATGATCGACGAGGAGATCGGGCGCATGGTGGACGCGGCCTACGCCGACGCCGTCGCCCTGCTCGCCGACCATCGCGCGGAGCTCGACGCCCTGGGCGCCGTGCTGCTCGAGCGCGAGCAGGTCGAGCGGGCCGACATCGAGGAGATCCTCGCCGCCCTGACCGGCGGCCCCCGCCGCCTGCCGGCGCGGGCGGACGCCCTGCCCGACTCCCGCGAGGCCGAGCCGGTCCCGGTCGCCGCCGCGATCCCGGTGGCCGAGCCCGTCGCGGGGCCGGGCGACGAGCCGGAGGCCGCCCGCCGCCGCCGGTCGCTCTCCCTGCCGCGCGGCCGGCGCGTGCGCGCGGGGATGGAGGGCGCCGCGGCCGCGGTCTACACGATCACGATCCCGCGCCTGGGCCTGCGGCGCCGGCGCACGGGCCGCAAGGGGCCGGGCATCGCCTGAGCCGTCCCGATGGGCGGCCCCCCGCGGGCGGGGGCTGCCATCATCGGGGGCGTGCGGGACCTGTCGCCGGACGAGCTGCTCTCCACGACGCGCGCGGTGCGGCGCCGGCTGGACCTGACGCGCCCGGTGGAGCCGGCGCTGATCCGCGAGTGCCTGGCCCTGGCGCAGCAGGCGCCCAGCGGCGGCAACCGCCAGAGGGCGAGCTTCGTGGTGGTGACCGATCCCGGGCGCCGCGCGGCGCTCGCCGCGATCTACCGGCGCGCGTGGGACCGCTACGTGGCCGAGGGCGTCGGCGCCGGCGCCCCCACGCGGCCCGAGCCCGACGAGGGCCGCCGGCGCCAGCAGCGCCGCATCGGGCGCTCCGCCCAGCACCTGGCCGACCACCTGGCCGAGGTGCCCGTCCACGTCATGGCCTGCCACGCCGGCCGCACCGAGGGCAGCCCCCAGGTGGAGCAGGCGTCGACCTTCGGCTCGGTGCTGCCGGCCGTGTGGAGCTTCATGCTGGCCGCGCGCGCCCGCGGGCTGGGGACCGCCTGGACGACGATCCACCTGTTCTACGAGCGCGAGGCCGCCGAGGTGCTCGGCATCCCCTACGACGAGGTCGCCCAGGTGGCCCTGATACCGCTGGCGCACACCATCGGCACGGACTTCCGCCCCGGCCCGCGCGACCCGGTGGAGGGCTTCGCGCGCTGGGAGAGCTGGTAGGCGAACCCCCGGCCCGGGCCGGGGGCGCCGGCTCACTCCTCCGCGGCGCGCCATTTCTCGAGCAGCTCCTCGTGGCGGCGGCGCCGCTCGAGCTCCTCGTTCCACGGCCCGTCGGCGCCCCGGCCGGCGTCGATCCAGCCGTCGCCCCAGAGGGGGCCCGGCACCGGCAGGCCGCTCAGGGCCGCGAACAGGTCGTCCTCCTCGAGGCCGGGCGCCGCGAGCGAGCGGAACACGGTGTCCTCGGGGTCGGCGCCGTTCATCGCCGGCTCCTGCCGGACCGTCGGGCCGCCTTGGTGGGCACCGGCGCCCGGCGACCGGGCGGAGCCGCGGCCGGCAGGTCGCCGGAGCGCTCCAGGATCTCCCGGCGCAGGTCGGCGATCTCGTCGCGCAGCCGGGCCGCCTGCTCGAACTTGAGCTCCTCGGCGGCCACGAACATCTCCTGCTCGCGCTCCACCACCATGCGCTCCAGCTCGTCGGGGCCGACGTCGGCGAGGGCGTCAACCTCCCCGCGCCGCGCGCGGCGGGGCGCCGCGGGCTCGTCGCCCAGGCCGAGCAGCTCGGCGATGTCCGAGACGCCCTTGCTGATCGAGGTCGGCGTGATGCCGTTCTCCTCGTTGTAGGCGACCTGGATGGCGCGCCGGCGGTTGGTCTCGCCGACGGCCGTCCGCATCGCCTCGGTCTCGCGGTCGGCGTACATGATCACGCGCCCGTCGACGTTGCGGGCCGCCCGCCCGATCGTCTGGATGAGCGAGGTGGTCCCGCGCAGGAAGCCCTCCTTGTCGGCGTCGAGGATGGCCACCAGGGTCACCTCGGGCAGGTCCAGCCCCTCGCGCAGCAGGTTGACCCCGACCAGGACGTCGAACTCCCCCAGGCGCAGCGCCCGGACGATCCTGATGCGCTCGATGGTGTCGATCTCGGAGTGCAGGTAGCGGGCGCGCACGCCCGCCTCCAGCAGGTACTCGGTGAGGTCCTCCGCCATCTTCTTGGTGAGGGTGGTGACCAGGGCCCGCTCGCCCCGGTCGGCGCGATCGCGGATCTCCCCCAGCAGGTCGTCGATCTGATGGTGCGTGGGGCGCACGTCAACCTCGGGGTCGACGAGGCCGGTGGGGCGGATGATCTGCTCCACGACGTTCTCGGACGAGCGCTGCTCGAACTCGCCCGGGGTGGCCGACACGAAGATCAGCTGCCCCACGCGGTCGAGGAACTCCGGCAGCTGCAGCGGCCGGTTGTCGAGGGCCGAGGGCAGCCGGAAGCCGGCGTCGATCAGCGCCAGCTTGCGCGAGCGGTCTCCCTCGTACATGCCGCGCAGCTGGCCCATCGTGTTGTGCGACTCGTCGATGAAGCAGAGGAAGTCGTCCGGGAAGAAGTCGAGCAGCGTGTGGGGCGGCTCGCCGGGCGCCCTGCCGTCGAGGATGCGCGAGTAGTTCTCGATGCCCGAGCAGAAGCCCAGCTCGCGGATCATCTCCATGTCGTACTCGGTCCGCTGGCGCAGCCGGTGGGCCTCGACCAGCTTGCCCGCGGCCTCGAACCCGCGCAGCTGCTCCTCGAGCTCGGCGCGGATGTCGCGGATCGCGCGGTCGATGGTCTCGGGCGGCGTGATGTAGTGGGTCGCGGGATAGATGGCCAGGTGGCGCAGCGAGTCGTGCACCTCCCCGGTCATCGGGTCGAACTCGAGGATGCTCTCCACCTCGTCGCCGAACATCGAGACGCGGTAGGCCACCTCCGAGTCGGCGGGCTGGACCTCCAGCGTGTCGCCGCGCACCCGGAACCGGCCGCGCTCGAGCACCATGTCGTTGCGCTGGTACTGGGTCTCGACCAGGCGCCGGAAGATGCGCTCGCGCGGGTGCTCCTCGCCGACGGTCAGCAGGACCACCCGGTCGCGGTAGATCTCCGGCGACCCGACGCCGTAGATGCAGCTCACCGAGGCCACGATCACGACGTCCCGCCGGGCCAGCAGGGCGGCGGTGGCCGAGTGGCGCAGCCGGTCGATCTCGTCGTTGATCGACGAGTCCTTCTCGATGTAGGTGTCCGTGGCCGCGATGTAGGCCTCGGGCTGGTAGTAGTCGTAGTAGCTCACGAAGTACTCGACGGCGGCCTCGGGCAGCAGCTCGCGGAACTCGTTGCACAGCTGCGCGGCCAGCGTCTTGTTGTGGGCGATCACCAGGGCCGGCCGGGCAGCCTGGGCGATGACCTGCGCCATCGTGAACGTCTTGCCCGATCCGGTGACGCCCAGCAGCGTCTGGAAGGCGTCCCCGCGCGCGAGGCCCGCCGAGAGCTCGGCGATGGCTCGGGGCTGGTCTCCGGTCGGGCGGTAGGCCGTCGAGACCTGGAACGGGACGGCGGACACGCAGCAAGGTTAGCGCCGTCCCCGGTTGCCGAGCCTGCGCGCCCGCGGCCGTCGCGCCCGCGCCCGGGCGATGCCCGTCCGCGCCGGTCCCGGGCCCGACCGCAAGGCCAACAATCACACCCCATTCTTCGGCGTCCGGGCCAAAGTGGGACCCCCACCCCGCCGCCTATCTTTCGGATCGTGATGTGAGGGAGTCATCGGGAGGCCCCGGACATCACACCAGGCCCCGCGACCGGGACGCGGGGCTTCGCACCTCAGCCGGTGGCGCCGCTCCAGGCGCCACCGGCTGCCCCCATTTTCGGGGCGCCGCGCGACGGCCCGGGCTCGGCGGTCGGACGCGACGCTAGGCTGGCGACTCCGCCCCTCGTCCATCCGCCCCGGAGGCCGCCGTGACGATCGAGCTCGTCCACACGATGATCAGGATCCTCGACGAGGAGCGCTCCCTGGCCTTCTACGGCGCGCTGGGCTTCGAGGAGCGGGGGCGCAAGCGGGTGGGCAACGACACCGCCACGATCATCTTCCTCGGCCTGCCGGGCGACGGCGACCGGCTCGAGCTCACGATCAACGACGGCCGCACCGAGCCCTACGGGCAGGGCGAGGCCTACGGGCACATCGCGCTCACGGTGGCCGACATGGACCGGGAGCTGGCCCACCTGGCCCAGCACGACATCCACCCCGAGCGGCCGCCCTACGCCGCCTACCCGGGCGGATCGCGGATCTGCTTCGTCCGCGACCCCGACGACTACCGCATCGAGCTCATCGAGGTGCGCCCACGCGAGGACTGATCAGGGGCGCCGGAGCGTGACGCCCGAGGTGCCCGAACTGCGCACCCGCGTCGCTCGCGTGAGTGAGCGGTCGCGACTGGAGGAACTCCAGCGACGGGCATCGCTGGCCAATGAGGGGGACCGCGAAGCCCTGCTCGCGCATCCCGACGCGATCCGGCTTCCGATGGCCCAGCTGGAGGCGCGCCAGGTCTTCGTGGCGGAGCGTTCGGGTCTGCTGCTCGGATTCTCCGCGGTCCTGGATCGCCTCGATGGCGACACCGAACTCGACGGTCTGTTCGTGGAACCCGATGCATGGCGTGGCGGCGTGGGAACGCACCTCGTCGCCCGCGCGGTGCGCTACGCCGCGGACCATGGTGCCGCGTCGCTTCACGTCATCGGCAATCCACACGCGGCGGAGTTCTATGAGGCCTGCGGCTTCACCGCGTATGGGGCCACGGAAACGGAGTTCGGTTCAGGAACGCTCCTGCGCCTCCCCGTGGATACGGTCTGATCAGGGGCTCGCGGCGGCGCCCTCGCGGGAGCTGACGAACAGCCGGTCGCCGTAGGCGCGGTGGTAGATGGGCACGGCGCGCTGGACGCGCGACACGAAGCCGCGCGTCTCGGCGAAGGGGATGTCGTCGGGCACGTTCAGCACGCCCCCGGCGGCCTGTGCGCGCTCGATCCACTCGCTCACGTTGGCCGGGCCGCCGTTGTAGGCCGCGAGGGCGAGCCCCACCGTGCCGTAGCGGTCGATCAGATACCTCAGATAGCGGGCGCCGTAGGCGATGTTGACCTCGGGCTCGGCGAGGCGCTCGGGCGACGGGCTCGGCCGCTCCGGCTGCCGGGCGATGAACCGGGCCGTGTCGGGCAGCACCTGCATCAGCCCCACCGCGCCGGCGGCCGAGCGCGAGTCCGGGGCGAAGCCGCTCTCGGTGTTGATCACCGCGGCCACGAGGGCGGGGTCGAGGTCGTAGCGAGCCGACTCCGCACGGATGGGCTCCTCGTACTCCAGCGGGTACCAGAGCCGTGCGTACCAGGCGGGCATGGTGCGGTGGATCTGGACCCATCCGGCCGCGAACGCACCCACCACGAGCACCGCGAACAGCAGCCAGGCCATGCGGTTCCTGCGCCGGCGGGGCCGGGGGCCCGGGGCACGGGCAGCGGGGCGCGGCTCGGCGAGGGCGCCGTCGCCCGTCGGAGCTCGCTCACGGGTTGCTGGTCGTCGACCCACAGGGTCGACCAGCGTACTCGGCGAAGCGGTCGGCAACCCATGCGCGCAGGTCGGCGAGGGCGCCGTCGTTCACGTAGGCGCGGTCGGCCCGGGCGACCTTGTCGGCCTCGGGCATCTGCCGGGCGCTGAGCGCGTCGAAGTCCTGTCCCCGGGCCTCCACCCGGGCGCGGCGCACCCGCTCGCCGGCGGTGATCACCAGCACCGCGTCGAAGTCGCCCTCGGCGCCGGCCTCGAACAGGATCGGGACCTCGCAGACCAGCAGGGGCGGGGGCGGATCGGCCGCCAGCCGGGCGGCGACCCACGCCGCCCGGCGCTCCTGCACACGGGGGTGCAGGAGCTCCTCGAGGAAGGCCAGGCCCCCCTCCTGGGCCAGGGCGCGGGGGCCGAGCACGCGCCGGTCGACCCGTCCGTCCGGGCCCACGACGTCGCGGCCGAATCGCGCGGCGACCCGCGCCACCACCTCGGGGTCCTCGTAGATCGCGTGCACGGCGGCGTCGGCCGAGAGCGTGGCCGCGCCGCACGCCGCGAGGGCCGCGAGGGCCTCCGACTTGCCCGAGCCGATGCCGCCCGTCAGGGCGAGGCGCAGGGGCGCGCCGGGCCGGCGCGCCCCTCGGCGCTCAGGCGGGCGCGGTGCCGTCGTCCTCGGGCTCCACCGCGTCCTCGAGGAGCTCCTCGGCGGCCCTCTCCTCCATCCGGACCTCCTCGGCGACGGCCTCCTCGAGCACCTCCTCGGCGACGGCCTCCTCGACCGCCTCCTCCACGGCCTCTTCGAGGATCGCCTCCTCCACGGCCTCTTCCACGGCCTCCTCCACGGCCTCTCGAGGATCGCCTCCTCCACGGCCTCTTCCACGGCCTCCTCGAGGATCGCCTCCTCGACGATCTCCTCGACCACGGCCTCGGCGATCGCCTCCTCGAGGGCCTCCTCGAGCACCTCCTCGGCGACGGCCTCCTCGACCGCCTCCTCCACGGCCTCCTCGACGATCGCCTCCTCGACGGCGTCGACCACGGCCGGCTCGTCGAAGGCCTCCTCGACGATCACCGCGTTGCGGATCTCGTCGGGCAGGTGGTGCTGGATGGGGTCGCTGTCGGCGACGCGCTTGAGGCTCAGCGACAGGCGGCGGCGGTCTGCGTCGATCTCGATCACGCGGACGGCCAGCACGTCGCCCTGGTTGACCACCTCACGCGGGTTCTCCACGTGATGGGCGGCCA
Organism: uncultured Thermoleophilia bacterium; assembly: GCA_963806585.1. Taxonomy (GTDB): domain Bacteria; phylum Actinomycetota; class Thermoleophilia; order Miltoncostaeales; family Miltoncostaeaceae; genus Miltoncostaea. Next base: position 69,930 of record CAWDYN010000007.1, read on the forward strand.
GCTCCGAGATGTGCACCAGGCCCTCGACGCCCGCGTGGATCTCGACGAAGGCGCCGAACGTGACGACCTTCGTGACGCGACCCTCGACGACGTCGTTCACCTGGTAGCTCTCGATGACGCTCTGCCAGGGGTCGGCCTGGGTCTGCTTGAGGCCCAGGGAGATCCGCTGGCGGTCGCGGTCGATGTCGAGCACCTTGACCTTGACCTTCTCGCCGATCTGGAGCACCTCGGAGGGGTGGTTGACGTGGCTCCAGGACAGCTCGGAGATGTGGATCAGGCCGTCGATGCCGTCGAGATCGACGAACGCGCCGAACTCCACGATGTTGGAGATGACGCCCTCCACCACCTGGCCCGGCTGGAGCTCGTCGAGGATCTTCTGGCGCACCTCGCGCCGCTCGTCCTCGAGCACCGCACGCCGGGAGAGCACCACGTTGTTGCGGTTGCGGTTGAGCTCGATGACCTTGCACTCGAGCTTGCGCCCCAGGAACTCGTCCAGGTCCTGGACCCGGCGGATGTCCACCAGGGAGGCGGGCAGGAACCCGCGCACGCCCAGGTCGAGGATCAGGCCGCCCTTGACGACCTCGATCACGGTGCCCTCGACGTGCTCGCCGGCCGCGGCCGCGGCCTCGATGCGCTTCCAGGCCTTCTCGAAGCGGGCCCGCTTCTTGGAGAGGATCAGGCGGCCGTCCTGGTCCTCCTTCTGCATCACCAGGGCGTCGACCCACTCGCCGAGGGAGACCTCCTCCTCGGGCTTGACGCTCTTGCGGATCGAGAGCTCGGGCAGCGGGATGACGCCCTCGCTCTTGTACCCGATGTCGACCAGGACCTCGTCCTTGTCGACGCGGACCACCCTCCCGGTGACGACATCCCCCTCGGAGAAGAGCGGGAGGGTACCGTCGTAGTTCGGCACCATCACGCCGTCGACCTCGATGTACTCGGGGCCGTCGAGCGTGCGGACCGGAGTGTCGAGGTCCAACGCCTCGGCCTCCGCGGGAATCGGCTCGGTGACGGGGACGTCCGGTACCTCGACGTCGGTGGTCACGAGCTCTGGCTGGTCAGTCGTCATTTGGGGATTTGTCCTCGTAGCGGAAATGGCTCATGGCACGGACCGTCGTTCCGGTCGTGCCAGGGGCGAGGAGTATAGACCCGTAACACTCCGCGACGCGACGCGCGCGGGGCGTGAGATCGGGCTTACGCAGTTACGAGACGGCGGCCAGCACCCGCTCCAGATCGGCCGCCTCCAGACGGCCGGCGCGCGCCTCCCGCAGGCGGCCGTCGCCGCCGACGGCGAGGGCCGCCGGAACGCTCCTCACCGGCAGCGCCGCGGCCCGCGGGTGCTCGGCCAGGCTGACCCGCACGACGGTTCGCCCCCCGGCCGCGCGCTCCAGCCGGCGGGCGACCGGCTCGCAGCGCGCGCACCCCGGCGCGGTGAGCACCACCAGCCAGGGGCCACTGCCCTCGAGGCCCAGGGCGCGGCGCACGTCGTCCGCGCCGCCGCGGGCCGCCAGCATCAGCCGGTACGCCTCGCAGCCCACGCAGATGCCGGAGATCGCCGAGAACAGGGCGACCGCGGCCACGACGCCGGTCAGGATCCAGGCGGCGGTCGTCTGGTCGAGCGCGAACAGCGCCAGCGCGACCGCGAGCGACGCCGCCGCCAGCGCCTGGGCGAAGCGCGGCGGCGCTGCCGGCTCCAGATCGTCGGCGGGGGGCGCGATGCGGCGGAAGACCCACGCCACCGGCGACCACCTGGGGCCGGCGAGGTTCAGCAGCACCAGGGCCAGCGCGACGACCACTGCCGGCTCGGTCTGGAAGAGCGCCCCCTCGAGGCACAGGGCGCCCGTGACCGCCTGCGCGAACCGGGGCTGCAGCGGGTGGACCGTGGCGGGGGCGGACACGCCGGCAAGGGTAGCCCGGATGCGGGCCCGCTCCCGCGGGCCGCCCGCTCAGGACGGCGGTGGATCCCCGCCGTCGAGGACGGCGCGTCGCGCCGGGTCCGACAGGATCCGGTGCGCGGCCATCAGGCGCGCCAGCCGCCGCGGGGCGTCGTCGTCGGCGCTGCGCAGCGTCATCTCGCGCAGCACGGCGAAGGCGGCCTCGATCACCTCGGGGCAGGCCGCCGGGTCGACCTGGAGCTCGCGGTAGGGATCTAGGCCTTGGCGTCCAGCCACGTCTCGCCGATGCCCACGTCCACCACCAGGGCCGGGTCGAGCGGGTAGGCGCCGACCATCGCGGCGCGCACCACCTCGCCCGCGCGCTCGGCCTCCTCGGCCGGCGCCTCGAGCAGCAGCTCGTCGTGGATCTGGAGGAGCAGGCGGCCGCGCAGGCCCTCCTCGGCGAGGGCGCGATGGGCGGCAACCATGGCCGCCTTGATGATGTCGGCGGCCGTTCCCTGGATGATCGTGTTGACCGCCAGGCGCTCGCCCAGCTGGCGCTGCTGGACCGTCGCCCCGTCCAGCTCCGGGATCGCCCGCCGGCGGCCGAGGAGGGTGGTGACGAAGCCCTCCTGGGCGGCGTTGGCGATGGTGCTGTCGATGAAGCTGCGCACGCGCGGGTAGCGCGCCAGGTACAGGTCGATGTAGGCCCGGGCGTCGGCGCGCGAGATGTTGAGCTGCTCCGACAGGCCGAAGTCCTGGATGCCGTAGACGATCCCGAAGTTGACCGCCTTGGCGCGGTCGCGCGTGGCGCGGTCGACCTCCTGCGGGTCCAGGCCGAACACCTCGGCCGCCGTCGCCCGGTGGACGTCCTCGCCCCGGCGGAAGGCGTCGGCCAGGGCCGGCTCGCCCGAGCAGTGGGCCAGGATCCGCAGCTCGACCTGGCTGTAGTCGCAGCTCACCAGCAGCCAGCCCGGATCGGTGGTGAAGGCCTCGCGGATCTCCCGCCCGATGGCCGTCCGCACCGGGATGTTCTGCAGGTTCGGGTCGGTCGAGGACAGGCGCCCGGTCTCCGCGGCCGCCTGCTTGAACGTGGTGTGCAGGCGGTCGTGCGCGTCCACCAGCTCGGGCAGGGTGGACAGGTAGGTGTTGTCGAGCTTGGTCAGCTCCCGGTAGCGGCCGATCAGCGGGACGATCGGATGCTTGTCCTCCAGCAGCTTCAGGACCCGCCGGTCGGTGCTCCAGCCGGTCTTGCCCTTGCGGAAGGTGGGCAGGCCCAGGCGCTCGAAGAGCACCTGGCCGAGCTGCTTGGGCGACTCGATCACGAACTCGCCCCCGGCGAGCTCCCAGATCTGGTCGCGTAGCTCGTCGGCGCTGTCGCGCACGCGGGCCGCGATCTCGCCCAGCCGGGGCACGTCCAGGCGCACGCCCGCCTCCTCCATGGCGGCCAGCACCCGGGTGACGGGCAGCTCGATGTCGTCGAACAGCGGGCCGAGGCCGCCCGCGTCGAGGGCGGCGCGCTGGCGCCCGGCCAGCTCGCGCACGAGCACCGCGTCGCGCACCCAGGGCGCCGGCTCGCCGGCCACGCCCACCCCCTCCCTCTCGGCCACGTCGGCGAGGTCGTACTCGCCGCGCCGGCGCGGGTCGAGGAGATAGGCGGCGATCATCGTGTCGTGCACCGGGCGCAGGGCCGGCCCGGTCGCCCGCACCACCGACTTCGCGTCGTGGCACGCCACCGGGGCGCCCGCCAGGGCCCGCGCCAGGGCCTCCCCCACCCCCTCGCCCGCCGGACCCGTGACGACCTCGTCGCCCGCGCCCGCCACCGCCCAGCCCTCGTCGGCCACCGCCAGGGCGAGCGCCTCGGCCCCCGCGAACCGCATGGCCAGGTCCTCGGGGGCCGCCTCGACGGCGACGGCGGCCACCGTGGTCGCGGCCGGGGGGGCGTCGGGCAGCGGCCCGTCCACCAGCGTGTCCAGGCGTCGCGCCAGGGTGTCGAACTCGAAGCGGCCGAACCACTCGCGCAGGGCGGCGATGCGCTCGGGGCCGAAGTCGAGCGGGGGCACGTCCTCCAGGTCCAGCTCGACCGGAGCGTCGGTGCGGATGAGGGCGAGGTCGCGGGTCTGGCGCGCCGAGTCGGCGTGCTCGGTCAGCACCTCCCGCCGCTTGGGCGTCTGCTCGGCGGCGTGGGCCAGGACCTCGTCCAGGCTGCCGTACTTCTGCAGCAGCTGGGAGGCGCCCTTCTCGCCGATGCCCGGCACGCCCTTCAGGTTGTCGCTGGGGTCGCCCACCATGCCGCGGAAGTCGACCATCAGCTCCGGCCCGATCCCGTACCGCTCCACCACCGCGGCGGGGGTGTAGACCGTCGTGTCGGTCACGCCCCGGCCGGTGGCGATGACGCTCACGTGGTCGCTCACCAGCTGGAAGGCGTCGCGGTCGCCGGTCAGGATCATCACCTCCTGGCCGGCCTGCGACCACCGCGCGGCCAGCGTGCCGAGCACGTCGTCCGCCTCGTAGCCGGCGAGCTCGATGTTGACGAAGCCGAAGGCCTCCATCAGGGGCCGGAAGTGGGTGCGCTGCTCGCGGAAGAGGTCGGGCGTGACCGAGCGGTTGGCCTTGTAGGTGGGCTCCCGCTCGTGGCGGAAGGTCGGCCCCGGCGGGTCCCACGCCACCACGACGCGGGCCGGCCGCTCCTCGGCCAGCATCTTCATCATCATCGCCGACAGCCCGTAGAGGGCGTTGGTGGGAAAGCCGTCCTGGGTGGTGATCGTGTCCGGGAGGGCGTGGAACGCCCGGTAGGCGAGGCTGTAGCCGTCGATCAGCAGCAGCGGGCCGGCGACCGGCGGTGCGACGGTGTCGGGCATCGGCCGGAGGATACCGGCGTCCTCTATCGTCGCGGCCGTGGCGCGCCCCACCGTCCCCCGCATCCGCCGCCTGACCGGAGTCGAGCACCCCGCCGACGACGGCGAGCGCTTCGCGCTGCTGCACGTGGTGAGCGGAGAGCGGCACCACTTCGGCTGGTTCCAGCTCAGCGACGACGCGTGGCGCGTGGGCCTGGTGGACGCGGCCGCCGTGGTCGAGGCCGGCGTGCCCGCCCCCGACGTGCGGCGCGACACGGCCGCCGCCCTGGCCGCGCTGAGCGCCGCCCAGGACGCCGGGGACGTCGAGGTGCCCGAGCCGGTCGGCCCGATCACCGACGTGCTGCGGTTCCGCAGCGACCGCCGCGCGGCCATCGGCCGCCTCGACGCGGAGCTCGCCGAGATCCCGTAGCCGCTCAGACGGTGAGGGCCCCGGGGGAAGCGTCGATCGCGAACGTGCACGGCGCGTTGCGATTGAGCGGCAGGGTCCCGCGCGGGCCGTCGAAGCGCGGCAGCAGCTCGTCGTGCCAGGCGGCGGGCACCACCTCGTCGCCGCCCGGCAGGGCGGGATGGTCGATCAGATGTCCGCGCACGTCGGCAGGAAGCCCCCTCCAGGACGGCGTGAAGGAGAGCAGCACCGCGTCGCGCCGGGTCGCGCCGGCGTTCGCATGCGTGCCATGCAGGAGGCGGTAGTCGAGCAGCGCCGCGTCGCCGGCCCGCAGCGACAGGGTGCGCTGCCCGGGGAGGTCCGCCAGCGCCGGGTGGGCCGGATCGAGCAGGCCCGCCTGCTCGCCGTGCGCCTCGGGCAGCAGCGCGTGGATGGGCGCGCTGCGCCGGTGCGATCCCGGCAGCACGCGCAGCGCCCCGTTGCCCGGGCCGGTGTCGCACAGGTACACGAGCAGCGCCACCTGCGGCGGCCGCGCCCGGAGGCTGACCGGGTGGTCCCAGCACCACCAGTCCTGGTGCCACCACAGCGGAGGCGTGCACGCCTCCTTGACGGAGACGTACCCGGAGATCCAGCGCAGGTCCTCCGCCGCGGCCACGCGCCGCACCGCCGCGCGGCGGTGCGGGTCCCCCAGCACCAGGGCGACGACCGGGTCGTTCCAGCGCATCGGAAACAGCGTGTTGTGAGGACGCTCGCAGGCGCCGTCCCCGCCACGATCCAGGCGCGCCGTGACGGCCTCGCGGAGGGCCGCGAGGGCCCTCGCGGGGGCGAAGCCGGGCAGCAGCGCGAATCCGTCGTCGGCCAGCGACGTCGGGTGCGCGTCACCGGGGGCCATGACGCCCAGGCTATCGGGCCCCTCGGCCCGAGCGCCCCTGGCGGCCCGAGGGGCCCGTTATGCTGGCGACTCCTGCCGATCCGGCCCGAATCGCCCGTTCAAGGAGTCCCCTTGGCCGTCACGCCGAGCGCCCAGTACAGCGTCACCCTCAGAGTCGAGATGGATTCCGCCATGCCGGGGCTCCTCGGCCAGCTCACGACGGCGATCGGGGACGTAGGCGGGGACATCGGCGCCATCGACCTGGTGGGGACCGGCCACCGGACGCTCATCCGCGAGGTGGTCGTCAACGCGTCCGACCAGGAGCACGCCGACTCCATCGTCGCGGCCGCCGGCGGCCTCGACGGCGTGCGGGTGCTCTCCTCGTTCGACCGCACCTTCCGGATGCACCAGGGCGGCAAGATCGAGATGACCACGCGCGTGCCCCTCGAGACGCGCGACGACCTCTCCACGGCCTACATGCCCGGCGTCGCCCGCGTGTGCAGGGCGATCGCCGAGGACCGCAGCAAGGCCTTCGAGTTCACGCTCAAGCGGAACATGGTCGCGGTCATCACCAACGGCACCGCGGTGCTCGGGCTGGGCGACATCGGCGCCGCCGCGGGGATGCCGGTCATGGAGGGCAAGTCGATGCTCTTCAAGGAGTTCGGCAACGTCAACTCCTACCCGATCTGCATCGACTCGAAGGACGCCGAGGTCCTCATCCGGACGATCGCGGCGATCGCGCCGGCGTGGGGCGGGATCAACCTCGAGGACATCGCCGCGCCCGTCTGCTTCGAGGTGGAGGACCGCCTCAAGGAGATGCTCGACATCCCGGTGTTCCACGACGACCAGCACGGCACCGCCATCGTGGTGCTCGCGGCCCTGCTCAACGCGCTGCAAGATCACCGGCCACGCGATCGAGGACCTGAAGGTCGTGGTCAGCGGCGTCGGGGCCTCGGGCGTCGCCTGCTCCAAGATCCTCATGAACGCCGGGGTCGAGAACATCATCGGCTGCGACTCGAAGGGCGCGATCTACAAGGGCCGCACCGAGAACATGAACTTCATGAAGGACTGGTACGCCGAGAACACCAACCCCGAGGGCGTGCGCGGGGGCCTCACCGAGGCCATCAAGGGCGCCAACCTCTTCCTCGGCCTCTCCGGCCCGGGCACCTTCTCGGTCGATCAGCTCAAGACGATGGCGAAGGACCCGGTGGTCTTCGCGATGGCCAATCCGACGCCGGAGATCATGCCCGAGATCGCCGCGCCCTACGTGCGCGTCATGGCGACCGGCCGCTCGGACTACCCGAACCAGATCAACAACGTGCTCGCGTTCCCGGGCATCTTCCGCGGCGCGCTCGACTGCCGCGCCACGCAGATCAGCGAGGGCATGAAGGTCGCCGCCGCCGAGGCGATCGCCGCGTGCATCAGCGACGACGAGCTCAACGAGGACTACATCATCCCGAGCGTCTTCAACCGCAACGTCGCCCCCACGGTGGCGGCCAAGGTGATCGAGGTCGCCCAGGCCGAGGGCCTCGCGCGGCGGGTGCCGGGCACCGGGGAGAACCCGCACGATATGTAGTGGCTCCCTTCCCCGCCCCACCAGGAGGACCCGCATGAGCGTCAACCCGACGGAGACCCCCACCGCGCCGAAGACCGGCTGGGTGGCCAAGCACCTGGCCCAGTACGTGGCGTCGGACGGCGCCGAGGGGCACGAGTGGCGCCCGGGCGTGCCGACGCTCCTGCTCACCACGCGCGGCCGCAAGAGCGGCGCGGCGCGGCGCACGCCGCTGATCTACGGGCGCGACGGCGACAGCTACGTCGTGATGGCCTCCTACGGCGGCGCCCCGCACCACCCGGACTGGTACCTCAACCTCGAGGCCGACCCCGACGTCGTCATCCAGGTCGGGCCCGACGTCATGAGGGCGCGGGCCTCCACGGTCGGCGACGACCGCCGCGACGAACTGTGGGCCACCATGGCCCACATCTGGCCCGACTACGACGAGTACGCCACCAAGACCGACCGCGTGATCCCGCTCGTGGAGCTGGAGCCGGCCTCCTCCTGATCGCCCCGCCCCCGGCGGTACACTCGCGCCGCCGGGGGACGTGGCGGAACGGCAGACGCGGCGGTCTCAAACACCGCTGAGGGGCAACCCTCGTGTGGGTTCGACTCCCACCGTCCCCATGGGATTTCGGGCCTGAAGACGGGGAACTCGGCTCGATCACCTGGCCGGCCCCTCATCCGCTCAGATGGGCGGGGGACGCTGGAAGGGCTGACGTCTTCCGGGAACCGTCCGGGCAAAGACCCGAACGCGGTCCCCTCGCCAGTCCACCGCGGGGTGGTTGCCGCGACCGCTGCGAGACCAGCCGGCAGGTGCCGCGGGCGCCGCGCCCGATGAGATCCCGGCCCCGGCGCGCAGGGTCGCCGCGTGCTCGCGTGACCCCCGACCACCCCGCGTGGCGGCAAGCGTCGGGGGTTTGCCCCATGCGGGCAGCGCGCGGTCCCTCCTACTGTCGCCTCACCGGCGGCCCGACTCGCGTCGCCGCCAGTTCCGATAAGGAGGCAGACATGACCAGCGCCACGACGGCACCTGCTGCGGTCGATACGGACAAGCTGATGGCCTTCGTCTTCCGAGCCGTCGATGAGGTCGGGGGCACTCTCAACGCCGCGCTCGTCGTGATGGGGGACAAGCTCGGTCTCTACCGGGCCATGGCCGGTGCGGGCCCGTTGACCTCTGGCGAGCTTGCCGGGCGCTCCGGCGCCGCCGAGCGCTACGTGCGCGAGTGGCTGAACGCCCAGGCGGCGGGCGGCTTTGTCGAGTACGACCCCACGAGCGGCCGCTACACCCTCCGCCCGAGCAGACGGTGGCCCTGACCGACGAGGAGAGCCCGGCCTATCTGCCCGGCTTCTTCCAGGTCGCGATCGGCTCGGTCCTCGATTCTCCCAGGGTCACCGACGCCGCCCGCAGCGGCGCCGGCCTCGGCTGGCACGAGCACAACCACGATGTCTTCCACGGCTGCGAGCGGTTCTTTCGAACCGGCTACAACGCGAACCTCGTCTCCTCGTGGCTCCCCGCCCTCGAGGGCGTGGTCGAGAAGCTCGAGCACGGCGCTCTCGTGGCCGACGTCGGGTGTGGCCACGGCGCGTCGACCATCCTGATGGCGCAGGCGTTCCCGAGGTCGACCTTCGTCGGATCCGACTACCACGCGGGCTCGATCGAGACCGCCCGCGAGCGGGCGCGGGAGGCGGGCCTCGGGACCGCGTCCGGTTCGAAGTCGGACCGGCCACGGCACTTCCCCGGCGCGGGCTACGACCTGGTGACGATGTTCGACTGCCTGCACGACATGGGGGATCCGGTCGGTGCGGCGCGGCAGGTCTACCAGTCACTGGCGCCGGATGGCACCTGGATGATCGTCGAGCCGGCCGCCGGCGACCACATCGAGGACAACCTCAACCCGGTGGGGCGGGCCTACTACGGCTTCTCGACCCTCCTTTGCACGCCCGCATCGTTGTCGCAGGACGTCGGGCTCGGCCCTCGGCGCCCAGGCCGGCGAGGGGCGGATCGGCGAGGTCGTGACCAGCGGCGGCTTCACGCGCTTCCGCCGCGCCACCGAGACCCCGTTCAACCTCGTCCTCGAGGCGAGGCGTTAGCCCTCGCGCGAGGGCGGCACCGACACACATCCAAGACGGACCGCACGAGGAGGAGCAATGCGCGGAATCGTGTTCAACGCGCCCCAGGACGTCTCGGTTGAGACCGTTCCGGACCCCACGATCGTGGAACCCGGCGATGCCATCGTCAGGGTGACCAAGGCGGGCATCTGCGGATCGGACATGCACATCTACAACCACGGCGACGCCTTCGGCTTTCACCCGGGCTGCCGACTCGGCCACGAGTTCGTGGGCGTCGTCGAGGCGGTCGGCGTGAGGTGGTGAACGTGCGCGCCGGCCAGAAGGTCGCCTCGCCTTTCTGGATCTCGTGCGGCGAGTGCTACTTCTGTCGCCGCGGACTCCAGACCTCCTGCCTGCGCGGTGGCGCGTACGGGTTCCAGCCGTTCTGGCCCGGCGGCGGTGAGGTGCAGGGGGGCCAATCGCAGTACGTCCGGGTGCCGATGGCCGACGGGACCCTCGAGCTCGTGCCCGAGTCGCTCGCCGACGACGCGAACGACGAGCGGGTACTGCCGATGACGGACGTCTTCACCACCGCTTATCACGCGGTCTCAGGGGCGGACATCGCCGAGGGCGACACGGTCCTTGTCGTCGGCGACGGTGCGGTCGGCCTGCTCGCCTGCCACGCGGCGCGGCTGCTCAATCCGGCCGCGATCGTGCTGGCAGGGCACCATGACGACCGTCTCGAGGTGGGCCGGCGTCTCGGGGCGACCCACACGTCAACACCGCGGTGAACGGCGGCCTGGAGGAGGTGATCGGCGGGCTGACAGACGGGCACGGCCCTCAGGCGGTGGTGGACGCCGTCTCCAGCACGGCCTCGATGAAGCTCTCGACCGAGACGGTCCAGGCGGGCGGGACCGTCAGCTGGGTGGGCATGGAGGTCTTCCTCGGCGCGCCGGAGCTCGCCTGGGACCAGTGCTTCATGCGCAACCTCACGATCCGGGGAGGGGTCGCTCCGGTCAAGCGCTACCTCCCGCAACTCTGGCCCCTCCTCGAGAACGGATTGATCGATCCCTCGCCGGTTCTGACCCACGATCTCGGCATGGAGGAAGCCGCGGCGGGTTACGCGACGATGGCCACCAGGCAGGAGGGCACGGTCAAGGTTGCGGTCTCGCCAAACGGGTGAGCGCGACGAGGGGTTGTCATCCCGGCGGTGCACGATCGCGCCGCCGGGATGGCGGCCTCGGCGCCTATCGCCCTTAGGGGCCGCCACGAGAGAGGGCTTCGCCCGACGGTGGGGTGCCCCGGTCAACGAGCAAGCGACGCGCGAGCGCTGAGCGTGACCTGACTCCGAGCTTCTCGTAGACCCGGGTGAGGTGGTGCTCGACGGTCCTCGGACTGAGAAAGAGCGCGGCACCGGCCTCTCTGTTGCTGACGTCCCTCGGCCACGGTGACGGCGACTCGCAGCTCCTGGGTCGTCAGCTCCGTGGTCGGCGCGTGGCGCCGACCCGCAACCCGCTCGCCGGTCGCCCGCAGCTCAGACCGCGTCCTGCGGCTCCACGGAGCCGCTCCAAGACCGTCGAACAACTCGAGCGCCGCGCGAAGGGGCGCACGAGCCTCGGCTCGGCGCCGATCGCGCCGTACCCGCTCACCGAGCGCCAGCAGCGAGCGAGCGTGCTCGAACGCCGCGGGGGTCTTTGCGAGCAGCGCAGCACTCCTCAGCAAACGTGGTTCCCACGAGGGACCGTCGTCAAGGAGCGCCCGACACCTCTCAGCCCCGGCCGCGGTGACGACCTGCCCGCCCTCCCCGGCGCGCTGGACCAGGGTCGCCAGCCGCCGGCTGGCCCTATCTCGGCACCCCGCGAGGAACTCCGCCTCGACCGCGTCGGCGAGGTGCGCGAGCGCTCCGGGATCGCGAACACCTCGCGCACCTGCGCTATCAACGCAGCGGCCTAGCTGGTCGGCGGCGACGGCGCCGTCGCCGTGGCCGAGGGCGAGCAGGCCCGCCGGGCCCTCGCGGAGCCCGTCGATCCATCGCTCCCCCTCGAGCGACTCCACCAGGGGTCCAAGGCGCGCCAAGGCGGCCAGGCAGCCCTCCTCGTCTCCCATGCCCGCGTGATATCGAGCGAGCACGGCCAGGCAGCGGATCAAGCCGAGCTGGTGCTCCATCTGGTCGGCGAGCTCGAACACCCTCAGCGGCCGAGGCCATGCCACTGCTCCACCGCCCCGTGCGCCAGTCGAGTTCGGCGAGCGCCTCCAGCGCGAGCGGCAGCTCGCCAGGCGCCCGCCGCCGAGACGCCCGGTCGAGCCCGTCAAGGAGTAGCCGCGCGTCGTCCCATTGCTCGCGCCAGATGAGGACCCGCGAGAGCGCGAGCGTCCCGGCTACGTCTGCGAGCGGCTCCTCTCGGCGCGCCCTATCGAGCCAGCGCTCGAGCGCCGGGCGCGCCTCAAGGTGCCGACCGAGCGCCACGTGCGCGACCGCGGTCGCCTGCTCCATCCGGGCCGTGGCTCCAGCAGCATGCGCGAGGGCGTAGGCCTCGCGGGCGGGCACCACAGCGGCGAACACGTCGCCTGCCCACAAGCCAGGCAGCGCCGCCTCGGTGAGCATCGCCGCAGCGGCGGAGCGATCGAAGACCTCGAGCCGCACCGCCTCCTCGATCAGCGTGCCGCGGGCAGAGGCGAGGCGGCCCCCTGCCAGATCGACCGCTGCGCGCACGCGATGCAGCCCCGCTCGGATCAGCGGCGAGCAGGGAAGGGTCAGGGCCTGGTCGGCGAGGGTGAGCGCCGCCCCGGCTGCGCCAGCGAGGCGGGCGGAAACCGCGGCCTCCATGAGGCGCCTGCTGCACTCGGATGGCTGCACCGAGAGGCCCGCGGCACGAGCAAAGGCCCTTGATGCCGCGGCATGCCCGCCCCGGGTGCGCTGAGCGACCGCGACCGCATCAAGAGCATCGGCAGCGGCGCCATCGAGACCCACCACGGCCGCCGCCCGGTGCCATGCGCGCGCCTCGTCCATTGCGTCGGACGGTGCATGCTCGGCCAGCACCTCGTGGGCATGACGCCGCTCCGCCGGTGCGGTGTTGTGGTAAGCGGCCGCGCGGACGAGGGGATGCAGGAACTGGACGCCGCTCGGCCCCACTCGAATCAGACCTGCACCCTCCGCCGCCTCAAGGTCCGAAAACGAGAGGTGCTCGGCGCCAAGAGCGGGGCGGAGCACCTCAGCATGGGCCGCCGCGCCCGCGGCCGCGACGATGAGGAGGGCCCGACGGGTCGGTTCGGGGAGGGAGTCAATCGCGCGCGCGAACAGCTCCCCGGCCGCGGCCGGCGGGTCCGGGAGGGGCAGCACGCCCGCGAGCTGCCCGCGGTCCAGCTCAGCGACGCTTCTACCAAGCGCGAGAGGGTTCCCGCCCGTCGCCGCCTGCAAGGCCTCCGCTACCGAGGGCGCGGGAACGACCCGAGCCAGATCCTCGATCACCCGGGCACCCGCCGCGGCGTCGAGGCCGCCGAGGGCCAGGACCGGAAGCCCCGCCCGCTCGAGAGGCGCTGGGTCGAGGCGACCAGCAACGATCACCGCCATCCCCTCGTGCCCGAGGCGGCGGCAAACGAACCGGATGGCATCGAAGGACGCCGTGTCGAGCCACTGGGCGTCGTCCACGAGCACAAGCGTGGGTCGTTCCGAGGCGGCGGCGGCCAGCGCCTCGAGCGTGCCCACGAAACCGTGAACCGGTCGAGCGCATCGCTCGGTCTCCCCGCCAGGGCGTCCCGGAGCGCCGGAGGGAGGGCAGACGAGGACACGGCGCCCTGAAAGAGCTCGTGGAGTCCGGAGAACGGCAGCTCAGCCTCGCTCTCCACTCCGCGGGCGCGCATGATCAGCATGCCTTCGGCCCTCTCGGCGGCCGTGTCGAGGAGTGATGATTTCCCGATCCCGGCCTCCCCGACGATCCCGAGGGCGCCGCTACGGCCCGCCCGGGCCGCGTCGATCACTCCCTGGACCTGGGCCATCTCACGCTCGCGTCCACGGACGGCGGTTGCGCCCTCTGCGACGACGCCTCCGAGGCTGGCCCCGCCGCCGCTGTCATCCGTCACGCCCGCCACCTTCCCCGTGGCCCGCAGTGGTGCGTGACGGTCGATGCTAGCCCCGTTTCCGCCGTCCCCGTGGCGGCGCGTGCGAGTCCCGTCCAGCTGAGGCCTTTATGACTGAACCGGCGAGCCACGAATGATGCGGATTGCTCGCCTCCGCTCCTAGACGTCGAGCGTCCGCCGCCGCCAGCCGTCTCAGGGTCACCCGAGCGCGCGGAACGGTAGGGCGTGGTCCCCAGCGTCCGGCCGTTCGTCCACGGTGCTCATACATCCGGGGATCCCTTCGCAATGGGGTTCCACGTCTGCAAGCCCGCCGTCTCAAACACCGCTGAGGGGCAACCCCCGTGTGGGTTCGACTCCCACCGTGCCCATGGGGTCTCCCGGCCGCGGGGAGGCCCTGCGCAGGGCCTCCCCGCGGCCCCTGGCCCCCTACGCCGCGGCCCGGTCGGGCTCCTGCGAATCGCCGGTCGAGCTTCGCACGGTCAGGACCACGGCGACGACCAGGACCCAGGCCCACAGCAGGAAGACGGGGATGAAGAACACGGCCGCCAGGAGCGCGATCGCCACCACGACGCCGACCCAGCCGAGCCAGCGCGGGAGCACGGCCGTCCGGAGGGCGAGGACCGACGTCGCCGCAACCAGGACCGAGGCGACCATGGTGGAGGCCACGACCAGCAGATAGCTCGCGGTGTTGAAGAGGCGGGCGATGTCGGGGTCCACGACGAACCGATCGTAGTCCTCGATCGCGAACGACATGCGCCGTGCCCAGCGCGACCGCGACCCCGAAAAGTGCGGCGGACGCCACGCCGGCCCCGAACGCCAGCGCGGACAGGCCCTTCGGCTCGGACTCGACCGACCTGAGGCGATTGCGGAGCACGCCGACGAAGCAGATGAGAAAGAGCGCGGCGACCACGAGCAGGAAGAACGCGGTGATCTCCTTGGCGCGGTTTCCGCTGTCGGCGTAGTCGGAGAGAAACGCCTGGTCCGAGTCGGAGCCCTCGGGGCTATCGCTGACGCCGATCGCGAACCCGGCGACGCACAGCACGACATAGACGACGCCGCTCAATGGCGCCCACCGCTCCCAGCGATCCGCGCCCATCCCCCACCGCCTTTCTGTCGCGCAGTTCTTCGAGCCTCGTGCAGGTGCGAAACATCGTCAAGCCCCCCGATCGACGCGGGCCCTCCTCGTCGGTCCCGCCCGGTGACCGAGGGCGCGTCGCGTCCTCGCCGCGGCGAGGAAGGATGCGCCGCAGCCCTCGCCACGGCGGCGCTCCTCTGGGATCCTCGCGGCATGTCCCCGGGTCGCAGCGACGACCTGCTCCGCGCAGGGGCGGAGGCGCTCCGCTCGGGCGACTGGGAGCGGGCGCGCGCGTCCTACGCGGCGGCGGGCGCGGACGGCGCGAGCGCCGAGGTGCTCGACGGGCTCTCGCGCGCCGCCCACTTCGCGGGGGAGTACGACGAGGCGATCGCGCTGAAGGAGCGCGCCTTCGCCGAATACCGGCGGCGGGGGGACGCTCCGGCCGCGGCCGAGGTGGCGCGCCGGCTCGCGTTCCTGCACGGCATGGTGCGCGGGAACATGGCCGTCGCGGGAGGATGGATGGCCCGGGCCGAGCGGCTCCTGGAGGGCGAGGAGGAGTCCGCGGCGCACGGCTGGGTGGCGCTGGACCGGGCGCCCTTCACGAGAGATCCGCACGAGCGGCAGGCGATCGCGGACGAGGCGCTCGCCATCGCCCGGCGGGTCGGTGACACCGAGCTCGAGTTCTCGGCGATCGCCCTCCACGGCCACGTCCGGGTCGTGCTCGGGCGGGTCGAGGAGGGCATGCGCCTGCTCGACGAGGCGATGGCGGCGATCGCCGGGGCCGAGGTCGTCGAACCCGGATCGGTGGGGGACATCTACTGCCGCCTGCTCGGGGCCTGCGAGCACGCCTGCGACGTCCGGCGGGCCGAGGAGTGGATGGCGGCGGCCGACCGGCTGGTGGCGTGGACCGATTTCGTGGGCCCCATCTGCCGGTGCCACTACGGCGGGATCCTGATCGAGGTCGGGCGGTGGGAGGACGCCGAGCGCGAGCTGCTCGGCGCCCTGGCGGCCCTGGAGGGCGGCTATCGCGGCGGGCGGGCCTCGCCGCTGGTCCGGCTGGCCGACCTGCGGGTGCGTCAGGGGCGGCTCGAGGAGGCCGAGCGACTGCTGGAGGGGATCGAGTGGGATCCCGCCGCGCGGGCGTCACTGGCCGCGATCGCGCTGGCGCGCGGCGAGCACGCGCTCGGTGAGGAGATGGCCCGGGCGTGCCTCGAGGGGCGCGGGGTCGAGCCCGGCTGCGCGCCCCTGCTCGAGCTGCTGGCACAGGCGCAGCTCGCCCGCGGCGACCGCGCGGCCGCCGGCCGGACGGCGGCGCGACTGGAGGAGGTCGCGGCGCGCTCGGGCGACGCCCGGGCCCGCGCCGGGGCGGAGCGCGCGGCCGGCCTCGTGGCGGCGGCCGGGGCGCGCGAGGAGGCCGAGGCGCCGGCTCGCCCGCGCGGCCGAGCAGTTCGCGGGCCTCGGCCTGCCGCTCGAGGCCGCTCGCACGCGCCTCGCCCTGGCGCGACGCCCTCGCCGCGCGGGATGCGCCGTCCGCCGTCTCGGAGGCCCGTCTCGCCCTCACCGCCCTCGAGGCGCTCGGGGCCGCCCGCGACGCCGACACGGCGGCGGCGCTGCTGCGCGGGCTCGGCGCCCCGGGCCGGGCGGGAGCGCGGGGACGGGGCGCCCTCACCCGGCGCGAGCAGGAGGTGCTCGCCCTGCTCGCGGACGGTCTGTCGAACGCCGAGATCGCGGCGCGCCTGGTCATCAGCCCCCGCACGGCCGAGCATCACGTGGCCCGCATCCTCGCGAAGCTCGGGGTCCGCAGCCGCGCACACGCGGCGGCCCACGCGGCCGCCCGGGCCGCCCGCGGCGGATGAGGGACCCGTAGGCGCGTAGGCGGTTCGACCGATGTGCGGGCCCGAGACCTCGGCGACGCTGACCGTGGCCGCCCTCCCGGGCGGCGACCACCGACAGACGGAGGCGCACCGTGACCACAGCCGAACGCAACAAGACCATCGTCCGCGAGTGCCTCGCGCGCGGGAGCAGCGGCGACTACGAGGCCCTCGCCGAGCTGCTCGACCCGGGCTTCGTTCTGCACCCGCTGGAGGTCCGCGGGCACGAGGGCCTGGTCGGGATGATCCACGTCTTCCGCACGGCCTTCGCCGACCTGCGGGCCACGGTCAACCACCAGATCGCCGACGGCGACGACGTCGCGTCCCTGGCGACGTTCCGCGGCCGCCACGTCGGCGAGCTGATGGGCATCCCGGCGACCGGCCGCGAGGTCGAGTTCACCGCCATCGCCATCAGCCGCTGCCGCGACGGGCGGATCGTCGAGGAGTGGGAGCTCATCGACACCGCCGGCCTGATGCGCCAGATCGGCGCGCTGCCCGAGGCGGCGCCGGCATAGCCCGACGCCCGGCGGCCCGTTCACGCGCCACGCCGCCGGGCGACGCCGGCTAGCCGGCGTCCCGGTCATCCCGGGCCTCGAAGCCGCCCGTCCTGCCGCGGCGCACGACGCGCCCGGTCCAGCCGCGCAGGGGGTGGGCCCCGGTGTCGCGCAGCTCCTCGCAGATCCGCTTCGTCACCCAGTAGGCGACGCCGGCAGCACGACGCGGCGATGCGGAAGAACCACGACCTGCGTCTGGTAGGGGATCCCGAAGCTGACGAAGATCCGGTCGGCGGAGCCGGCGAGGAAGATCACGAGGATCACGAAGGTGAACAGGCCGCGCCGAACGCCGGTCCGCCACGGGGTTGTCGCGCGGGCGGTCGAGCAGGTTGTGGACCGCGCCGTCGCCGGTCACCCGGCGCTCGAGCGTGGGCCACGGTAGAGGAGGCCGAAGACCACCCCGGGCAGCAGCAGCCCCCGAAGAACGGGTTCGGGAACGACCGTGTAGCCCGGCGATCACCGGCTCGATCGGCGGCATCAGCCGCAGCGCCCCGATCAGCCAGCCCATGTACCAGTCGGGCTGCGCGCCGTTCGTCCCTGGGGACTCGAACGGACCCCAGAGCCAGATCGGGTTGATCTGGATCATCCCGCCGAGCAGGAAGAGGACGCCGGCGATCGCGAACAGCAGGCCGATCGCGCGCGGAGCGCGTAGCGCGGGCCACATCGGTGTGCCCGATGACGTTGCGCTCGGTGCGCCCCGGCCCGCGGAACTGGGTGTGGTGCGGCAGCGTGATCAGCGGCAGGTGCACCGCGATCAGCCCGCCGATGATCGACCGGGAAGAGCAGCACGTGGGCGATGTACAGGCGGGGGATGAAGTCGTCCGAGCCCGGGAACTGGCCGTCCCAGACCAGGAACGCCGAAGTCGCCGCCGATCAACGGGATCGAGGGCGGCGCCGTAGCCGATCGCCAGGCCCATGCCCGACAGCAGGTCGTCGACCAGCGAGTAGCCGGCGAAGCCCTCGATGAGCGCCAGGGTGAGCATCGTGAGGCCGATGTAGTAGTTCATGTCGCGCGGGCTTGCGGAAGGCGCCGGTGAAGAAGATCCGCATCAGGTGGACGACGATCGAGGCGACGAAGACGAGCGCCGCCCAGTGGTGGGTCTGGCGCATCAGCAGCCCGCCGTTGATGTCGAACGAGAGGTCGGAGCACCGAGTCGGTAGGCGTCCGACATCTCGGCGCCCTGCAGCGGCGCGTAGGAGCCGTCGTAGGTCGTCTCGGCCAGGCACGGCTCGAAGAACAGGGTCAGGAAGACGCCGGTCCCGATCAGGACGACGAACGAGTAGAGCGCGATCTCCCCGAACAGGAACGTCCAGTGGTCGGGGAACACGTAGCGCAGCGCAGCTTGCGGAGCGCCGGCGCCGAGCCGGTGCGCTCGTCGAGGAAGCGGAGCGCGCGACCGGATCACGTCTTGCGCACCCCCCAGCCAGGAGGGCCCGATCGGCCCCGACATGTCGCCCGCGGCGATCAGCCGGCCCTGCGTCGTCGACGTCGAGCGGCAGCTGCGGCAGGGCGCGCCCGGCGGGGCCGAAGATGCGCTCGCCGCCCGTCGCCGACGTCGAAGGTCGAGTAGTGGCAGGGGCAGACGAGCGCCGGGCTCGGCGAGGTCGGCTCGTGACAGCGGGTAGCGGTAGAGGTTGATCGCGCAGCCGGCGTGCGTGCAGATCTTCGAGAAGGCGAGGATCCCGCCGGCGCCCAGTCGCGCGCGCTCCGGGGGCAGGTCGAGCATCTCTCGGCGGCAGCCTGCACGACGCAGGATCGGCGAGCCGAGCTCGCGCTGCGTCGCGCCCTCGGGGAAAGCCGGTGACGAAGGCGCCCGATCGTGAGGTCGCCGGCGCAGCAGCGGCTCGCCCGTCCTCGTCGATCACCGGTCCCGCGTCCGCCACGGGGGGCGCCGATAGCGTCGCCGGGCTCGGGCCCGAGCGACGCCGGCGGGGCGACCGACCGCGCCGACGAGGGCCCCGCCGGCGGCGAGCGCCGCCGAACGATGCAGCACGCCGCCGCGAGACCGCCCTACCGCCCTCGCCGCGATCGGTCGGCGATCTCGCGCCGCTCGGCCGGGTCGCCGAGCCTGGGCCGCGCCTCCGTAGGGCCTCCGCCGAGGGACCGCGCTTGCCGGCCAGGATCAGGGCGGCGGCGACGCACCAGCGCGAGCGCCCACGCCCGAGCCACGGCCATGCAGCCGAGCGACGAGTCGGCGGCGAAGGCGACGATGAAGAACACCGCCGCCAGCGCCGCGAGCCAGAGCAGGACGGCGACGGCGCGCTCGGCGCCCGGGTGACGGTCGGGCGCGGAGCTCACGAGCCCCGCTCGCCGATGAGCCGCGCGACGAGCAGCAGCGCGGCCAGCGCCAGCAGCCAGGCGATCATGCCCTCGGGGACCGGTCCGATGTAGCCGATGCCCAGCCGCCCGCGGTCGTACGGGTGCCTTGGTCAGCTCGACGTACGCGGCGACCGAGTCGAGCGTCGCGTCGTCGATGACCGTCTTGTGCGAACGCGGGCATCAGGTAGGGACCGATGCGGACCGCCTCGGCGACCTGGGTGGGCGTCGCCTCGCCGAGGCTCGGCGCGAACGCGCCGGTGACGACGCCGCCCTGAGCCGACCGCCTGGTGGCAGCCGGCGCAGTTGTCGGTGAAGGCCTCGCGGCCCTCGGCACCGAGGCCGTCTCCGGGTGGACCTCGGGGATCGCGGGCCCCGGCCGAGCGAGCCGACGTAGGCGGCGATCGGGTCGATCTGCGCCTGGGTAGCGCGGCTCGGTCCGCAGCGGCTCGTCGCCCGGCTCCTGTCGAGCGGCATCCGGCCCGTCGACAGGTAGAAGTCGGCCGCCGCCGCTCCGGCGCCGTGCAGGATCGGCGCCTGCCCCTCGATGCCCTCGCGCGTCCATGCCGTGGCAGGACGCGCACCCCTCCTGGAAGAGCGCGCCGCCGCGCCACCTGCCGGGTCGCCTCGGCGTCGGCCGGGTCTGGCGCCCTCGCCGGCAGGGTCGCCCCCGACGCCATGCGCGAGCGAGCGCGGCCAGCAGAACACCGGCGGGCATCGGATACGCCGCGTCCAGCCGTGCTCCAGCGCAGACCGCCTCCCAGCTCTCGGCGCGGGCGGCTCTCGCGCTCGGCATCCACCGCCAGGTGACGGCGACCGCGGCGAGCGGCGAGCGGCAGGCATCCCGGCGAGCATCACGGCGCCGGCCTCCGCGTGGCCCGTGGCCATCAGCACCAGCGCCACCAGGTCGACGGCCGGCACGGCCAGCAACAGGTAGAGCGCTCCGCGCGCCGCCGCGCAGCGGGCGGCCGAGCGGCACCCGGGCCAGGACCGGCAGCCAGAAGAGGACGGCGGTGCGCGAGCAGCACGACGTGCTCGGCCGCGTGGAGCACGGGGCGCTCCTCGGTGAGCTCCGAGCAGCGCGGTGAGGTGCACCCCCCACTGGACGGCCACGAACGCGATCCAGGCGGTCACGGGGTCCGCCGCGATGCCGAGGGCCCCCCGGCGCTGGCCCGCGCGAGCCGGCGCCGGGCGGCGGGCGGCAGGCCGAGCGCCCGCGGCGACGGCATCCCGAACGCGATCAGGGGCGCCCCGACCGCCGACGAGCAGCGAGTGCTGGAGCATGTGCCAGGACAGCGGCTCGTCGGGCACCGCCGCGGCGGCCAGCACGCAGACCGCGACGCCGGCCGGCAGCGCCATGGTGCGGAGGCGGCTCACCCGCGTCCCGCCCGGCGCTGCGCGCCCAGCTCGCGCACGAGCCCGCGAGGCCCAGCGCCGTCAGCTCGGCGCCGATCAGCGATCAGCCAGAGGCCGAACGCGAGCCCGTGCAGTCATCGTCGCCAGCCCGATGGCCACGAGCACCGTGGCCACGCTCGACGTCGGGGAGCCCGCGGCGGTGCGGTCGCGTCGGAGCGCGCGCGCCAGCGCGACGGCGGCGATCACCAGCGCTCCGAGCGCGGCGGCGCCGAGCAGGAAGCGGGGAAGGTCGTCCGGCGTCCAGAACGCCAGCATCGTCGCGAGCGCAGCGAGCCAGAGCGCCCCAGGCGACCAGCGCGCGCCGCCGCCCGCCTCACGGCGCCTGCTCCCGCACCCGGCGCGCGTCGAGCAGCGGGGCGAACGAGCGGATCGGCGGGAGCGCGGAGAAGTTGTGCCGCGGCGGCGGCGAGGTGGTCGCCCACTCCAGCGTGTGGCCGCCCCACGGGTCGTCGCCCGCCGGAGTCCGGCGCCGCCAGCGAGACGAACAGGTTGACGAGGAAGACGACGAGCGCGAGGGCGATCACGTACGACCCGGCGGTCGCCAGCCGGTTGAGGGCCTCCCATTCCGGATGCTCCGGGTAGTCGGCGACCCGGCGCAGCATCCCGTCCATCCCGAGCAGGAACATCGGGAAGAAGGTCAGGTTGGTGCCCACGACCATCAGCGCGAAGTGCAGCCTGCCCGAGGCCCTCGCCCGAGCATCACGCCGGTGGCCTTCGGCGACCCAGAAGTAGATCGCCGTGAAGAGGCCGAACAGGCTGCCGGCGAACGAGCGTGTAGTGGAAGTGCGCCACCACGAAGTAGGTGTCGGTGACGTGGTAGTCGAGCGGCGGGGCCGCGACGAAGATGCCGGTCAGGCCGCCGATCAGGAACTGCATGAAGAAGCCGAGCGCGAAGAGCATCGGCGCGGTCAGACGGATGGCGCCGCGCCACATCGTCCCCAGGGCGTCGAGGTACTCGATGCCCGGCGGGCACGACCAGCAGCGTCGACGTGAGGGCGAAGTAGCGGTTGGCCACCTGGCCGGTGGCGAACATGTGGTGGGCCCAGACGCTCATCGACAGGCCCGCCGAAGGCGAGGATCGAGACGACGAAGAGCCGGTAGCCGAACATGCGGCGCCCCGAGAAGATCGCGATCGCCTCGAGCGCCACCCCCAGGAACGGGAAGAACATGACGTAGACCACCGGGTGGCCGAAGAACCAGAACAGGTTCTGGTAGACGATCGGACCGCCGTCGCCGTCGTAGACCCCGAGCGCCGCCGTGGCGCGCGCTCAGCAGCAGCGCGAAGGCGCCGATCAGCACCGGGAACGAGAGCACCACCATCAGGGAGCTGACGAGCATCGTCCACGTGAACACCGGCATCCGCAGCATCGTCATGCCGGGCGCCCTCAGGCGCAGGATCGTCCCCACGATGCAGACGCCCAGCAGCGTGCCGCCCGCGGTCGCCAGCATCACGCCGATGATCCACATGTCCATCCCGGTGCCCGGCGTGCCCTGCTCGCCCGAGAGCGGGTAGTACGAGGACCAGCCGGCCTTGCCCGCGCCCTGTCCGGTCGCGAATCCGAGGAACATCGACAGGCCGCCCAGCACCAGCAGCCACGGCGCGGCGAGGGCGAGGCGCGGCGCCATGATCTCGGCGGCGCCCACCTGCAACGGCACGATGTAGACACCCAGCGCGAGAGCCGCGGGCGTCATGACCAGGAAGATCATCCCCGACCCGTGAAGCGTGAAGAGCTGGTTGTAGGTGTCGTGGGAGACGACCTGCATCCCGGGGCTCGCCAGCTCGGTGCGGATGAGCAGCGCCAGCGTTCCGCTGACGGCGAAGAAGACGAGCGCCGTGACCGCGGTCATGATCCCGATCCGCTTGTGGTCGGTCGCCGCCAGCCAGCCGACCAGCCCCGACGGCCGCGGCGCGGCCGCCGGGGGCGCGGGGGTGCTCGTCGTCGTCATCCGCCGGCCCCGGCGCGCCGTGCCGAGATCCAGGCGGCGAAACGCCCGGGCGGCAGGGCCACCACGTGGAAGATCATCGACGTGTGGTCCAGGCCGCAGAACTCGGCGCAGGCGCCGTCGAAGCGGCCGGCCCTCGAGAACCGCAGGTCCACCGATTGGACGGTGCCCGGGATCATGTCGCGCTTGAAGCGCAGCTCCGGCACGTAGAAGGAGTGGATGACGTCGGTCGCGCGCAGCGTGAAGCGGATGGTCTGCTCGGTCGGGACCACGAGGGTCGCGGGCCGGTCGTCGGCGCCGGCCTGCACGACGCCCGCGTCGGGGTAGGCGAAGCGCCAGTGCCAGCGGGCCGCGGTGACGTCCACCCTCAGGTCGGGATGGGCGGCCACGGCCTCCTCGCGCCCCTCCGCCCGGAAGGTCACGGTCACGAGCAGGACGGCCACGGCGAGGAGCCCGACCGCGTAGAGCCCCTCGGCCACCGGGTGCTCCGCGCGCGGGCCGGCGTCGGCCTCGCGGCGCCTTGCGAACAGCACGATCATGGCGACGAACGCGCCGAGCACGACGATCGTGACGGCGATCATGACGGGCCCGTAGACACCGAGGACGTCCTCGAATGCCGCCCGCGTGTCGTTCATCGCGAGGGCGTCACCACGAGCACCACCGCCGCGGCGATCACCCACAGGAGGACGGCCAGCAGGACCGAGTGCCCGCGCAGGGCCTCGAGCGTGCGGCCGGTGCGATCGACGACCGCCGCCGCACCCGACGCGCCCGGCGTCGGCGTGCGCGCCTCGTGCACCGCCGCGCTCAGGGCCGCGCGTCGTTCGCCGATCGCGCGGCCGATCTGCCCGCTCACGTCCATCCGTCGCGAGATGGCCGCGGCCGTCTCCCCCATCTCCGCGCGCGTCCGGTCGATCTCCTCGCGGATCAGTTCGGGGTCCGTGTCCACTCCAGCTCCTCCTTGACGCCTTCGGCCGCCCTCCGCGGCGCGTCGGCGACCGTGCGGGCGAGGCCGCGGACGCCGATCAGCCCCAGGGGGGCCGCGACCAGCAGCGCGAGCACCATCACGATCAGGGCCGCCAGCCAGGCCGGCATCGCGGTCGCCAGGCCGAGGACGACCACGGTCACCGCCATCGCGATAGCGATCACGGCCAGGACGCTCGCGATGACGAGGGCCGCGAGGAAGCCCGCCGCGCGGCGGGCTGTGCGTTGCGCCTCGGCGCGGGCCAGGTGGAACTCGAGCCGCAGCAGATGCGCGGTCTGCTCTGAGAGCCGTCCCACGAGCTCTCGCAGCGATGCCTGGTCGTCGCGGTTCATTCGCAGCGCTCCCTCACCTCGTGCCCACTCACGCAGCCCAATCGGGCGTTTCCCAGCGACCGTGCGCCGGAAACCTCGCCTCACGCGGGCCGTTCGCGCTTCGGTCGCCGGTTCCCCGGCCGCTGCGCGGGGTACCTCAGGCGAGTCATCCCGAGAAAGGATCGCCGCATGGGCTTCGACCAGTACCACGAGCCGCCGGGTGAGCTCTCAGCCGAGACGAGGACCCTGGCCCGCATGATTGCCTCGCTCACCGAGGAGACCGAGGCAATCGGCTGGTATGCCCAGCGGATGGCGGTGGAGGGCGACTCCGAGGCCAAGGCGATCATGGCCAACGCGCAACACGAGGAGTTCAAGCACTTCGCCATGGACCTCGAGTTCCTGTTGCGCAGGATGCCCGCCTGGCGCGACATCGCGCGCGGCGTCCTCTTCCGCGACGGCGACATCGTGGAGCTGGGCGAGGCGGCAGAGGATTCCTGACCCTCCGGGCGCTCGGGACGTGGGCTCGTTGCGGGAAGACCACCCGTGATTGACGTGGCCGGATCGTGGGCAGGCTCGGAGCTGCGGATGTAGATCCGCCCCGGCGCCCGGGGCGCCGGGCCGGCCGGATCGAGCGGGAGCCAGGCATGTACACCGTGAGCGATTTCGTCATCGACCGTCTGATCGAGTGGGATCTCCACCGCTTCTACGGCTATCCGGGCGACGGGATCGGGGGCTTCGACGGCGCTTTGGATCGGGCGGAGCGCGCCGGCAAGGCGTTCCGCTACATCCGTCCCACCCACGAGGAGATGGCGGGTCTGATGGCGACGGCCCACGCCAAGTTCACCGGGGAGGTCGGCGTCTGCATCGCGACGTCGGGGCCGGGGGCCGTCCACCTCATGAACGGCCTCTACGACGCGCGCTGCGACAACCAGCCCGTGCTCGCGATCGTCGGTCAGCAGGCGCGCGTCGCCATCGGCAGCGAGTTCCAGCAGGAGCTCCACATGGAGAGGCTGTTCGGCGACGTCGCGGAGTACGTCACGACGGTCACGACGCCGATGCAGGCCCAGATGGTGGTCGATCGCGCCATCCGGATCGCGCAGGCCCATCGCGCGCCGACGGTCGTGGTCCTGCCCGCCGACGTCCAGAACCTGCCGATGGAGGAGCCCGCCGCCGAGCACTGGGTCTCGCGCACCGGGGCCGGGCACGCCTCGACGCGGATCACCCCGCCCGAGGACGAGCTCGCGCGGGCGGCGCGGGTGCTGAACGAGGGCGAGAAGGTCGCCATGATCGTCGGCCAGGGGGCCCTCGACGCCACCGACGAGATCCTCGCCGCCGCCGAGCGCCTCGGCGCCGGCGTCGTCACCGCCCTCCTGGGCAAGGGGGCGGTGCCCGGTGACGTCCCCTTCCACACGCAGCAGCTCGGCCTGCTCGGCTCCAAGCCGAGCTACGACATGATGCGCGACTGCGACACGCTGCTGATGGTCGGCACCAACTTCCCGTACGCCGAGTTCCTGCCCCCCACCGGCCAGGCCCGCGGCGTGCAGATCGACCTGCTGCCCCGCCGCCTGGGCCTGCGCTACCCGATGGAGGTCAACCTCTGGGGCGACGCGAAGGCGACGCTCGCCGCCCTGCTGCCCCATCTCGAGCAGACCGACGACCTGGGCTGGCAGCGCGAGATCGCCGAGGCCATGGAGGACTGGGACCAGGCGCTCGAGCGCGAGGCGATGACCCCGGCCGATCCGGTCAACCCGCGGCTCGTCTTCCACGAGCTCAACGCGCGGCTGCCTGCCGATTCGATCGTGACGGCGGACGCCGGCACCACGGCCGACTGGTACGGCCACCACATCCGGCTGGGGCGGGACATGATGGGCAACCTCTCGGGCCGGCTGGCCACGATGCTCGCCGCCATGCCCTATGCGCTCGCCGCCAAGTTCGCCTTCCCGGAGCGGCCGGTCGTCTGCACCATCGGCGACGGCGCCTTCCAGATGCTCGGGATGAACGGCCTGCTCACGGTCAAGCGCCACTGGCGGGAGTGGCCCAACAGGACCTTCATCGTCCTGATCCTCAACAACCACGACCTCAGCCAGGTCTCGTGGGAGATGCGCGAGGCGGGCGATCCGCGCTTCGACACCGCCCAGCTCCTCGAGGACATGGACTACGCGGGGTACGCCGAGCTGCTGGGCCTGCGCGGCATCCGCGTGGACGATCCGGATCAGGTGGGGCCCGCGTGGGACGCGGCCTTCGCCGCCGACCGGCCCGTGGTGCTGGACGTGACGACCGACAAGAACGTGCCGCCGCTGCCGGCGCACATCAGCTTCGATCAGGCCAAGGGAGTCGTGGACGCGCTCCTCCACCGCGACCCGGACTCCCTCAAGGTGATCGAGAACAGCGCCCGCGCCGTCGCGTCGCAGCTCTTCGCGGGGCTCGGCGGAGCCGTGAGGCGTCGCGATGACTGACCGACGCCCGGACCCGCGGATCGCCGTCGTCACCGGGGCCTCGGCCGGAATCGGCCGGGCCACGGCCGTCGCGTTCGCCGACGCCGGCTTCGACGTGGCCCTGATCGCGCGGGGCGGGGCGGGGCTCGCCGCCGCGGCGGCGGAGGTGGAGCGGCGCGGTCGGCGCGCGCTGGCCGTCCCCGTCAACGTGGCCGACCACCAGGGCGTGTTCGATGCCGCCGCGCGGATCGAGGACGAGCTCGGGCCGATCGACGTATGGGTCAACGACGCGATGACGACCAGCTTCGCCCCCACGTGGGACGTCGCTCCCGACGACTTCCGGCGCGCGGTGGAGGTCACCTTCCTCGGTCAGGTATGGGGCACGCTCGCCGCGCTGGAGCACATGCGCCCCCGCGACCGCGGCGCCATCGTCAACGTCGGCTCCGCGCTCGCCTTCGTGGGCATCCCGCTCCAGAGCCCCTACTGCGCGAGCAAGTTCGCGTGCCGCGGCTTCTTCGAGTCGGTGCGGGCCGAGCTCCTGCACGAGGGCAGCGGCGTGCGCCTGAGCATGGTGCACATGCCCGCCGTGAACACGCCCCAGTTCGGCTGGTGCGCCTCGTCCATGGACCGGCACCCCCAGCCCGTCCCGCCGATCTACCAACCCGAGCGGGCGGCCCCCTTCATCGTCCAGGCGGCCCTCGACGGGCGGCGCTCGAAGATCGTCGGCTCGTGGAACCGGCTCGTCGTCGCGGCCGGCAAGCTCGCACCGGGCCTCGCCAACCAGTTCGCCGCGATCGGGTGCTGGGACACCCAGCTCACCGACCGCGAGGCCGACCGCGAGCGCCCGGTGAACCTGCGCGCGCCGGCCGACGAGGGCCGCGACGCCGGCGCGCACGGCATCTTCGACGACCGCGCCGGCGGCTTCCTCGATCCCTCCTTCCTCAGGAGCCTGCCGGCGACCGCCGCCACCTTCGCGCGGGCCTCGCTGCGGCTCGCTCAGGAGAAGCGCGCGTGGCTGGCGCGGACCGAGGGCGTGCCGTGGCGGGCGTAGCGGTGGCCGAGCCGGCCGCGGGGCTGCGGGTCGACCGGGTCGAGCCGGCCGCGTACACGATCCCGGCACCGGAGCCGGAGTCGGACGGCACCCTCGAATGGGACGCGACGACGATCGTGATCGTCGAGGCCTCGTCGGGCCCGACCACCGGGATCGGCTATGCCTATGCGGCGCCCGCGGCGGCCGCGGTGGTGCGCGACACCCTCGCCGATCGGGTCGTCGGCCGCGATGCCATGGCGACCGGCGCGTCCTGGGCCGCCATGGTGGAGGCCGTCCGCAACCAGGGCCGGCCGGGTATCGCGGGCTCGGCGATCTCGGCCGTCAACATCGCCCTCTGGGACCTGAAGGCGCGCCTGCTGGGCGTGTCGGTGGCCGACGCGATCGGGCCGACGCGCTCCGCGATCCCGGTCTACGGCAGCGGGGGGTTCACGAGCCTCGGCGACGACGCCCTCGCGGCGCAGCTCTCGGACTGGGCCGAGGGGGGCGTGAGCGCCGTCAAGATGAAGGTCGGACGCGAGCCGGGGCGCGACGCGCACCGGGTCGCGGTGGCACGCGACGCCATCGGAGAGGAGGTCGCGCTCTTCACCGACGCAAACGGCGCCTTCGGGGTCAAGGAGGCCACCGCGATGGCCGAGCGGTTCGCGGAGCACGGGGTGACGTGGTTCGAGGAGCCGGTCAGCTCCGACGATCTCGAGGGCCTGCGCGCGGTGCGGGAGGCCGTTCCGCCCGGGATGGAGGTGACCGCGGGAGAGTACGGGTACGACCTGCCCTACTTCCGGGACATGCTCGGGGCGGGGGCGGTGGACTGCCTCCAGGCGGACGTGACCCGCTGCGGGGGGATCACCGCATTCCTGCGCGTCGGCGCGCTCGCCGACGCCCACAATCGCGACCTCTCCTCCCACACCGCGCCGCAGGTCAGCGCCCACGCGTGCGCCGGCCTCTGGCATCTGCGTCACCTGGAGTACTTCGCCGACCACATCCGGGTCGAGTCGCTGGTCTTCGACGGCGTGCTCTCACCGGTGGACGGGGCCCTCCACCCCGATCCGGACCGGCCTGGTCTGGGCATCGCCCTCAGGCGCCCCGACATCGAGCGGTTCCGCCGCTGATCCCCACCCCGAGGAGTCGCCCACGATGACACCCCCGCGCGCGTATCCGGGCCTCGACACGGTCGGGGCGGCGACGGCCTCCGAGCGGCTCGACGAGGACGCGCGACGCCTCGCGCGGGAGCTCACGGAGAGGATCGAGGGCGAGGTCCGGTTCGACGACGGCAGCCGCGCCGCCTACTCGACCGACAGCTCCAACTATCGCCAGGTGCCGATCGGCGTGGTCGTGCCGCGGACGGTGGACGACGTCATCGCGACGGTGGACGCCTGCCGGCGCCACGGCGCGCCGATCACCAGCCGCGGCGGGGGCACGAGCCTCGCGGGCCAGTGCACGAACGTGGCCGTGGTGATCGACTTCTCGAAGTATCTCAACCGGGTCTGCTCGATCGATCCCGACGCCCGGCTGGCCGTCGTGGAGCCGGGGTGCAACCTCGACCGGCTGCGCGAGGCGGCGGCCGAGCACGGCCTGACGTTCGGCCCCGATCCCGCCACCCACGACCGCAACACCCTGGGCGGCATGATCGGCAACAACTCCTGCGGGGTCCACTCGGTGATGGCCGAGCTCTACGGCCCGGGACCGCTCACCGCCGACCAGACCGTGGCGCTCGACGTCCTGACCTACGACGGTCACCGCATGTCGGTCGGCGCCACCTCGGAGGACGAGCTCGAGCGGATCGTCGCCGCCGGCGGCCGCCGCGGGGAGATCTACCGCGACCTGCGCGAGCTGCGCGACCTGCACGAGGATGCCATCCGGACCGGCTTTCCGGACATCCCTCGGCGGGTCTCCGGCTTCAACCTGGACCGGTTGCTGCCGGAGCGCGGCTTCGACGTCGCCAAGGCGCTCGTGGGGACCGAGGGCACCTGCGTGGTCGTGCTCCACGCGACCCTCCGACTGATGGAGGCGATGCCCAAGCGCGCCCTGGTGGTGCTCGGCTACCCCGACGCATACGCGGCCGCGGATCACGTGCCGATGGTCCGCGAGCACCGTCCCGTGGGCCTCGAGGGCATCGACCAGAAGCTGATCGGCTACATGCGCGCGAAGGGCCTGCACCCCGGCGACGTGGACCTGCTCCCCGAGGGCGGCGGATTCCTCCTGGTCGAGTTCGGCGCCGACGAGCAGGAGGAGGCCGACGCCCAGGCCCGCAGGCTGGCCGACGCCGTGGCCACGCGCGATGACGCGCCGAGCGTCAAGGTCTTCGACGACGCCTGGGAGGAGCGCAAGCTCTGGCAGGTGCGCGAGTCGGGCCTCGGCGCCACCGCCCAGGTCCCGGGCATGCGCCTGACCCACCCGGGCTGGGAGGACGCCGCCGTTCCCCCCGAGCGCGTCGGCGACTACCTGCGCGACTTCCGGGACCTCCTCGACGAGTTCGACTACGACGCCTCGCTCTACGGCCACTTCGGGCAGGGGTGCATCCACTGCCGGATCGACTTCGTGCTCGACACGGCGCACGGCGTCACCCAGTGGCGCGAGTTCCTCGGTCGTGCCGCCGATCTCGTGGTGTCGTACGGGGGCTCGCTCTCGGGCGAGCACGGCGACGGACAGGCGCGGGCGGCCCTGCTGACGAAGATGTACGGCGACGAGCTCGTCGGCGCGTTCGCCCGGTTCAAGGACATCTGGGATCCCGGCGACCGGATGAACCCCGGCAAGGTCGTGCGCCCCGACCGGCCCGACGAGAACCTCAAGATGGGGCCCGACGCGCGCCGGCGGGTGGCGACGACGCACTTCGCCTTCCCGGACGACGACAACGACTTCGGCCGGGCCGTCTCGCGCTGCGTGGGGGTCGGCAAGTGCCGCGACGTGGGCAGCGGGACCATGTGCCCGAGCTACATGGCGACGCGCGAGGAGGAGGACTCCACCCGCGGTCGCGCGCGGATGCTGTTCGAGATGATGAGGGGCGACGAGCTCGACGGCTGGCGCGACGACGCCGTCGCCGACGCGCTCGACCTCTGCCTGGCCTGCAAGGGCTGCAAGAGCGAGTGCCCGGTCAACGTCAACATGGCGACGTACAAGGCCGAGTTCCTCTCGCATCACTACAAGGGCCGCCTGCGGCCGCGGATGGCCTACGCCATGGGGTTGATCTACTGGTGGGCGCGGCTGGCCAGCCGCGCCCCGCGCCTGGTGAACGCGCTCTCGCACGCCCCCGGGCTGTCGGGGCTGCTCAAGAGGACCGCGGGGGTCGCGCCGGAGCGCACCATCCCCCGCTTCGCGCAGCGGACCTTCGTCAACTGGTTCCGCGCGCGGGGCAACTCGGGGGGCGCGCCGCGCTCCCGCCCGGTCCACGACGGCGCGTCGATCCTGCGACACGCCGAGTCGCCGGGCCACGCGGGCGAGACCTACCCGACGGCGTCGATGCGGCGCCCGTCCGGCGAGAGCCGCCTGAACCCGCACGGCGAGACGGCTCCGTTCGCGACCGACCGGGTGCTGCTCTGGCCGGACACGTTCAACAACTACCTCGAGTCGGACGTCCTCCAGGCGGCCGTCGAGGTGCTGGAGGATGCCGGTTACAGGGTCGAGATCCCCCCCGGCCCCTGTGCTGCGGCCGTCCGCTCTACGACTGGGGCATGCTCGACACCGCCGAGCGCCTCTGGCGGCAGACGCTCGCCACGCTGCGCCCGTGGATCCGCGCCGGCGTGCCGGTGGTGGGGCTCGAGCCGAGCTGCGTCGCGGCGTTCCGCGACGAGCTGGTCAACCTGTTCCCCAACGACGACGACGCGCGCCGGCTGTCGCAGCAGACGCTGCTGTTCTCGGAGTTCCTCGAGCGCCAGCGCTACCAGCCGCCGCCGCTCGACCTGCGGGCGACGGTGCACGGCCACTGCCACCACGCGTCCGTCCTCGGGATGGACGCCGAGGTCGCCCTGATGAAGAGGATGGGCGTGGACCACGAGGTGCTCGACTCGGGATGCTGTGGCATGGCGGGCGCGTTCGGCTTCTCCGCCGATCACTACGAGGTGTCCATGCGCGTGGGAGAGCGGGTGCTCCTGCCCGCCGTCCGCGACCTGGAGGCGGGGACGGTGCTGGTCACCGACGGCTTCAGCTGCCGCGAGCAGATCCTGCAGACCACCGACGTGAAGCCACTCCACGTCGCCGAGCTCTGCCGGAGGGCGATCCGCCAGCGTGGCGGCTGATTCCCCCTATCGGCCGATCGGGGACTACGCGTTCCTGTCGGACTGCCACTCGACGGCGCTGGTCGGTCGCGAGGGCTCCATCGATTGGGCGTGCCTGCGCCGGTTCGACGGCGGCAGCGCCTTCGCGCGCCTGCTCGACGCCGAGCGCGGCGGGTACTTCTCGATTCGCCCGGCGGCCCCGATCACGCGATCCGAACGCCGCTACCGGCCGGGCACGATGATCCTCGAGACGACCCTGGCGACCGCGGACGGCGCGGTGCGGGTGGTCGATGCCCTCGCCATGCGCCGCGGCGGACGCGCCCACCCCCGCGCCCAGCTCCTGCGCCGCATCGAGGGGATCGAGGGCGCGACGGAGGTCGACATCGTCGTCGAGCCGCGCTTCGACTACGGCGGCACGCGCCCCTGGCTGCGGCTGCACGACGGGCGCGCGAGCGCGGTGGGGGGCGACGACGCCCTGGTGCTCGACGCGGATTGCGATCTGAGCATCGACCGCGAGCGCGGCCGCGTGGTCGGTCGCGCGACGGTGACCCCCGGACGGGCGACGACCGTGACCGCCGTCTCTCAGCCCGCCCACCTGCTCGACCCCGGCGCCGCCGACGTGGCCCAGGTGCCGGCGCGGCTGGAGGAGACGGCGCGGTGGTGGCGGCGGTGGTCGGAGGCGACCCGGGCGGAGGGCCCCCGGCGCGATCTCCTGGTGCGGTCGGCGATGGTGCTCAAGGGGCTCTGCTGCGCTCCGACCGGCGCCGTCGTGGCGGCTCCCACGACCTCCCTGCCCGAGATCGTGGGCGGCGGCGCGAACTGGGACTACCGCTACAGCTGGGTGCGGGACTCGGCGCTCGCCCTGGAGGCGCTCGACGAGGTCGGCCATCGCGAGATCGCCCAGGGCTTCCGCGATTTCGTGATGCGCTCCAGCGCGGGCAATGCCGACGAGCTCCAGATCATGTACGGGGCCTACGGCGAGCGGCGCCTGACCGAGATCGAGCTCGACCTCGAGGGGTGGAGGGGCTCGAGGCCCGTGCGGGTGGGCAACGCGGCGGCCACGCAGACCCAGCTCGACGTCTACGGCCACCTGATCGACGCGGCGCACGTCTGGCACACCCGGGCGGGGACGATCGACGAGGAGGAGTGGCGGTTCCTGCGGGGGGTCGTCGATCGGGCGGCCGAGCGTCGCCAGGACCCCGACGCGGGCATCTGGGAGATGCGCGGGGAGCCCCGTCACTTCGTCCACTCGAAGGTCATGGTCTGGGTCGCGCTCGACCGGGGCATCCGGCTGGTCGAGGACCGCGGCCTTCCGGCCCCCGAGGTCGAACCGCTGGCGGGAGGCGCGCGATGCGGTGCGGCACGAGGTCGAGACCCGGGGGATCGATCCCGACCGGGGCAACTTCGTCCAGCACTACGGCACGACCGAGGTGGACGCCAGCCTGCTCAAGCTGCCGCTCCTGGGATTCGTGGACGCGCGCGACGAGCGGATGCGGGTCACGACCGAGGCCATCACCGAGGAGCTCGGCCTGCCCCCGCACGGGTTCCTGCGCCGCTTCCGGCGCGGCGGCGACTCCGATGCCCAGGAGGGCGTGTTCCTGCTGTGCTCGTTCTGGCTCGTGGAGGTGCTGGCGCTCCAGGGGCACATCGACCGCGCCGAGCGCCTGATGGCCGCCCTGGTCGACACCTCGAACGACCTCCACCTGTTCTCCGAGGAGTACGACGTCGGCCACGGCGAGCTGCTCGGCAACTTTCCCCAGGCCTTCACGCACCTCGGGCTGATCTCGGCCGAGACGAGGCTCCGCCACGCCACCGGATCACCAGGGTGAACGGGCCGCGCGCCCATTGACCCGCGGCCGGGATCCGGCGAGCGTCGTCCCATCGCAGCGGCGAGGGGCGCGGGCCTTCGAGTGACCGTGCCTCGGATGTGGCGGGCCGCGCGGCGTGGCCCATCTCAAGGGGGTGGCGAATGGACTGGTCGTTCTTGGACGTCTTCTGGGCGATGTGCATCTTCTTCGTCTGGGTCCTGTGGTTCTGGCTTCTGATCACGGTCTTCGCGGACCTCTTTCGGCGCCACGACCTCGGCGGGGGCATGAAGGCCCTCTGGATCGTCTTCGTCGTCGTCGTGCCGTACCTCGGCGTGTTCGTCTACCTGATCTCCCAGGGGCACAGCATGACCGAGCGCCGGCAGGCCGAGGCGCGGGCCTCGCAGTCGGACATGGACGCCTACGTGAGGTCGGTCGCCACGACGGGTGGCCCCACGGCGGAGATCGGCCGCGCCAAGGAGCTTCTCGACAGCGGGGCGATCACCCAGACCGAGTTCGACGCCATCAAGGCACGAGCGCTCGCGGCGGGCTGACCGTCGCTCGACGAGGTGAAGGAGGAGGCATGGCCATCGGCCCGGTTCAGCTGATCGTGCTGGGGTTCGCCCAGCCGGACTTCCACGGCGAGATCATCGAGGAGCTCGAGCGCCTGCGCGAGAGCGATACGGTGCGTGTGATCGACGCTCTGGCGGTGCACAAGGACGCCGCCGGAGAGATCGAGGTGCTCCACCTGAGCAACCTCTCCAAGGACGAGGCGATCGAGCTGGGCAGCAAGGTCGCCGCGCTGATCGGCCTGGGCATCGAGGGCGAAGAGGGCCTCGAGGAGGGCGCCATCGTCGGCGCCGCGGCCGCCGCCGACGGCATCAGTGTCTTCGACGATGACGACGCCTGGGACGTGATCGAGGAGATCCCCAACGACTCGGCGGCGGCGCTGCTCCTGCTCGAGCACCACTGGGCGGTGCCACTGCGCGACGCCATCGCACGCGCGGGGGGCTTTCGCATCTCCGACGGATTCATCAGCCCTCTCGACCTGATCGCGATCGGCCTGGTGTCCGCCGAGGACGCCGCCGCGCTCCACGCCATCGAGCAGGGCGCCGCCTCATGATCCCCACCGGCCCCACGACGACGAGAGGAGGCCGGCCATGATGGGAGGACGCAGGGTCGCACGGCGCACATCCCGACGCGTCGCCCGCCGCAGGTGAGGCGCCGCCCTTTCACGTCGCCCAGGCGCGCGTCGGCGGATCACCGCCCCGATTCGGGCGCCCCCCGTTGACCGGCGACAGTTGCGGGACGAGCATCGCATCGTCTCGTCGTCCATCCCGAGGGGACGAGGACGCGTTGGGCCGATCTCATTCGGGCTCACCCATGTTGGGGCTGGGCCTCGTGCCTACCGACGAGGCGTCCTTCGGGGCGTCTCTCCTGGAGCCGCGCGCGTCCGGGCAGCGGGCCTCCCGGGGGATGCCGGAGGGGACGGCGAGGTCCATCGCCGTGGCCGCCCACCGTGGCCAGACCGAGCCGAGCGGCCGGCCGTACATCGACCACGTGGGCAGGGTGGCCATCTCGGTGCCATCCGAGGCGGCGAGCGTCGCCTGGCTTCACGACGTCCTGGAGCGGTCGACGGTCTCGGAGGAGAGCCTCGCGGCGCTCGGCCTCGCGCCGCATGAGCGGACCGCGCTGCGCCTGCTCACGCACCTTTCCGACTCCGGCGAGCGGGACGACGCCATGTTCTTCGCGCATGTCCGGACGATCGCCGCCGCGCCGGGCTCGGCGGGGCGGATCGCCCGCGCCGTGAAGCGCGCCGACATGGAGGACCGGATGCAATCGCCCCGCGATCCGACGGCGACCTGGCAGCCCCCTTACGCCCTCGCGCTCACACTGATCGCACGCGAGGAGGTCGGCCGATGACGGTCGAGCCGCCTCGATCTCACTCGGCGCGTCGCCGGCTCCCGGAGTCATCGGGCTGCCGGTGCGGGCACGGATCATCCTGAAAGGAACGGTGAGATGACGACCACCGCACGCAGCGACCGCCGGGTTCCCACGAAGACGAGGGTCGAGCACCTCACGACGCTGGAGCGCGCGGCGCGCGGGAAGGCGGCGCGCGCGGAGGTCCCACGGGCCGCCCATGCCGAGTTCATCCCCGGACCCGGGCGCCCCGACCCGGTCGCTCTGCTCGAGAGCCAGGCAGAGACCCGCGTCCCCGAGCTCGTGCCCATCCGCTACGGCCGCATGCTGGTCTCGCCGTTCACTTTCTACCGCGGCGCCGCCCTGATCATGGCGAGCGATCTCTCGACCACGCCGACCACCGGCCTGCGCGTTCAGCTCTGCGGCGACGCCCACCTGTCGAACTTCGGCGTCTTCGCGAGCCCGGAGCGCCAGATGGTCTTCGACATCAACGACTTCGACGAGACCCTGCCCGGCCCGTTCGAGTGGGACGTCAAGCGCCTGGCCGCGAGCCTCGAGGTGGCGGGGCGCGATCGCGGGTACGACGACGCCGACCGCGACGCGATCGTCTCGACCTGCGTCAGCACCTACCGCACGGCGATGGCCGGGTTCGCCGCCCAGACCAACCTCGATGTCTTCTACGCGCGCCTCGACATCGAGGAACTGCTGGCGCGCTACCGGGCGACCGTGCCCCGCAAGGTGGCCAAGCGCGCCCAGAAGGGCCTCGCCAAGGCGCGCACCAAGGACAGCATGCAGGCCTTCTCCAAGCTCACCCACGAGGTCGACGGCGAGCCGCGCATCGCGCCCGACCCGCCGCTGATCGTCCCCGTCCACGACCTGCTGCCCGACGAGCCGCGCGAGCGACTTCACCGAGTGGATCCACGCCCGCCTGCGCGAGTACCGGCGCACCCTCGACACCGATCGCCGCCGTCTGCTGGAGCGCTACCGGTTCGTGGACCTCGCGCGGAAGGTCGTGGGCGTGGGCAGCGTGGGCACGCGGGCCTGGATCGCGCTGATGCTCGGCCGTGACGGCCAGGACCCGCTCTTCCTGCAGATGAAGGAGGCCCAGCCGTCGGTGCTCGAGGCATACGCCGGCCGCAGCGAGTACCGCAACGCGGGGCACCGGGTGGTCTCCGGGCAGCGCCTGATGCAGGCCGCCGGCGACATCTTCCTGGGCTGGGCCCACGTCACCGACGGCATGGACGGGCTGGAGCGTGACTTCTACCTGCGTCAGCTCCGCGACTGGAAGGGCTCGGCCGACATCGACGTGATGGTCCCGGAGAGCATGAGGATCTACGCGCAGATGTGCGGCTGGACGCTCGCCCGCGCCCACGCCCGCTCGGGCGACGCCGTCGCCATCGCCGCATACCTCGGCAAGGGCGAGGTCTTCGACCGGGCGATCGCCGCCTTCTCGTCCGCCTACGCCGACCAGAACGAGCGCGACTACGACGCCCTGCGGGCGGCGGTCGCCGACGGCGTGCTCACGGCCACCGAGGGCCTGTAGCCGCCGCCGACCGGGAGGTGGCGACCGCCGCCCCCCGCGGGGCGCCGGTGGGCCGGGCCCGCGGCGACCGCGGGATGCGCCGCGATCGCCGGAGCCGGCTCGACGTGGGCCCGGCTAGGTGAGCGCCGCCTTGGCCTCCTTCCAGCCGGCCGTCAGGGCGTAGAGCACCGCGGCGTTCAGGCCGATCACCACGATCGACCAGAGCGGGTACGCCGGGAACCACGTGAACTGCATGATCAGGTTCACCGCGACCACGGCGATGGCGAACCACCGCGAGGCCTCGTTGCCCACGAACAGCCCGAGGGCGACGAGGGCCATCAGACCGCCCCAGAGGATGAGCGCCCAGCCCCAGTAGCTGTAGCTGGTGGTCACCAGCAGGCCGGATTTGGTGACCAGGTAGACGTCGTCCCTCAGCAGTGCAGCCAGGCCCTGGATCACGTTCAGGCACCCGACGATGAAGAGCACCGCTCCGGCGAAGATCACCCAGCCCGTCCAGGCCGAGGACCTCTCTTCGAAACTCGTTGGCACTGTGCCTCCCTTTTGAACGCTTGCCGTGCCTCGCACGATTCGACGCCCGGCCCCGATCCACCTCTTGCCCCCGGGCGCGCCGACCACGTGGGACCTCCGGCGGTCCCGCCCCGTCAGACGGTCCGGCGCAGTGCGACCTCGTACTTCGCCACGGAGGTGCGGCGGCCCGGGGTGTCGCCGGCGGGCATCGCGTCCAGGATGCGGTCGCCCGTCGCGTAGTCGTCCTCGGTGTCGAAGAAGACCACCACCAGCGACCTGTCGGTGGCGGGGTCGTGGAGCATCAGGATCTCGGTCGCCGGCATCCCCTCCGGCGGCTCCCCCTCCTCGATCTCCCGCCGCAGTTGCGCGACCCGGTCCTTCGTGACGCCCTCGAACGAGACGACGCGTGCCAATGGCATCTGAGCCTCCCTTGCGTTGCAGGCGAGTCGAATGGGCGCGGGCGAACCGTGCGCCCGCGTCGAGCATCTCCCCTCACCGTCCGCGGGGCAATGACGCCCTTCCGCCGGCTCGGCGCGCCGGAGGGCGTACCATCGACCTCCACATTCGAGGCGAGGTCGAGTCATGACCAGCGGTGACGGACGCGTCTACTTCGAGATCGACCGGGCGGGCGGTGGCGGGCGGTACTGGATGTGGCGCATCCGGACCATCGGCAGCGGCGACATGCTCGCGCAGTCGGAGATGCTCCACAGCCGCTCGGCGGCCGAGGACGCGATCCGGCTCGTCCGCGACGACGCGGCGCTCTGCTCGCACGTGTGGGACCACACCACCGTGCCCGGGCCGACGTGGGCGCCGCTGGGCGAGCCGTCCGTGGGCGCGCCCGGCTAGGGGGAGCGCCGCCCTCCCCCCGGCCGTCCCGCGCGACGAATCCCGCCGAGGCGACGGCTAGGGTGACCCGTGCCCACCGTCCCCGAGCCCGACAGCTGCGACGCGTGCGGGAGCCGGGACGTGCGCCGCTCGGGCGTCCGCGTGACGAGTCCCGCGCCTCGGGCGGCGGCGCGGCGCGTCGCCGGACCGGCACGCGGGACCACGTCGTGGCGGTGGGTGTGCGGCTCATGCGGCCGGATGCTCGGGACCGCGGCGCCCGCGCGCCCCTGAGCCGCCTCAGAGCGGCGACCGGCACCGGCTCGTCGTCGAGCACGCCGATGTGGCTGCTGCTGCGCGGGCCGAAGGCGTCGTACCAGGCGTCCGCGAACAGGCTCTCGCCGTCGCGGCGCACCTGGCGGGCCGAGCCGACCATCTCCACGGCGATGCGGAAGCAGCCGCGCCTGGTGGAGACCTCGACGGCGCGCACGTCCGCGGCCCCGCGCGAGAGCATGCGGCCGAAGGCGCTGCGGAGGCGCTCGAGGTCCTCGGGGGTGGCCCGCTTCGCGGTCCTGATCTCGTATCGACGCACGACGTGTCTCCTTCCGATCCGGCGCGGCATGGTCACCGCTCGCCGAGTGCTCTCGCTCAACGTGCGCCATGTGACGTGTCTGACCGCACCCGGAACGGTTCGTGGGATCTTCCGCGCGGGCCCGCACCGGCCGGCGCGGTGTGGGCGCCGGCCCTTCGGGGACCTGGCCGTGACGCCTCCCCGAAAGAGAGCTGGTGCGCTTGGAGACCGTCGCTCGCGGTGCTGGTCCGCTAGTGGTCCTCGCGGTTAGGCTCTCGAAGTGCAGCGTCGCAGGACTGCCGGAGGAGTCCTCGTCGATCGCCAGCAGGCGGGACGGCGACTGGATCCTCATGCGCGCGGGCGAGATCACTCGGCCGGCCGGTCGTCGGCCTGGACACCGCCGAGGCCATCGCCGAGGTCAAGGACGTGGTGTTCTCGTTCGGCTCGGTCAGCGTGTCGGATTCACCCCAACAGGAGGGGGTTCCTGGGCTCGCCACTGCCGGTGCTCCCTGGTCGCAGGTGCCGCCCTGGGACCGGCGCGGTGATGCTGGACGGGAGCGACTCCCTGGCGCCGGCCGACCCGGCGATGGCGGACGCGGCGGCGGCGGGCCGCGATGTGGTCGGCGCGACGGTGATGACCGAGGAGGGCGCGGCCCTGGGCATCGTGATGGACGTGATCGTGGAGGTGGACGACCGCGCCACCATCGTGGGGTTCGAGCTGCGCGCGGACGATGCCGAGCGTGACCGCAAGGCCGCCCCGCTCTCGATCGCCGCCGACGATGCCCTCGCGGCGTCCGGAGACAGCCTGACGGTCCCCGCGGCGGCGCGCGACTACGTGCGCGACGACCTCTCGGGCATCGGCGAGCGCGGTCCACGACTCCGCGCCCGGCTGAAGGCAGGACCGGTCGTGATCCGGCTCAGCCCGCGGACGGACCGTGCTCTCGCGCGCCAGCGCCGAGCGGGTCGGCGACCGCGCCGACCTGGTCGTGGCGTCGGCGAGCGCCGCATCACCGGCCCTGCACGTCGCCGGGCGCAGGAAGAAGGCCGAGCTGGTGGACTGCGTCCGCGATCGTCGGCTTCGGGCCGGACGGGACCATCGAGGGCGACGGCGCGGTGCGCGGGCCCTCGGGCCCCCGCGAGCGCTCGTCCGTGTCCGCGACCTCGACCTCGACGGCAGGCTCGTGCTCGACGACGCCGGCCGCGCCCTGGGCGCGCTCGAGGTACGTCCGTTCGACGAGTCCTCGGCGTGATCGAGGCCCTGGTCGCACGGGCGGCCAGCGGGTGGAGGCCGAGCGGCTGCGCGCGATCGGACCGTACTGCGTCATTGTGGGCGCGCGGACACTAGCCCCGCCTCCGGCCCCATCGGGCCGCGTGTGGCGGCGGCGGACTGTGCGATCCGCCGCCGCCCCATGCCGGGAGCCATATCGCTCGACCAGCGGCGCGCCCTGCGAGGAGGGCAGGACTGCTCGTTGCCCGCGCCGCGCGTCGGCTCACAAACCCGCGCCGCCGCGCCGGGATCGCCCAGGCCCCGTGATCTCGCCCACGCTCGGGTATGCGACGCCGCGGCGGTCGAGCACGTCCTCGATGTCCGCGACGAGCCCGAACGAAGCCCCCTCGACGGCGCCCCCGTGGGGGTCGTGCGCGTCGAGCACCAGGCGCCGGTGCTCCTTGAGCAGCCGGGAGTCCGAGAGGCTCTCGAGGTCGGTGTCCTCGGTGACCTTGCGTCCGAAGAGTCCCATGGCGGGACGCTACCCCACCGGCCGGCGGCGTGCGGCCGCGGCGTCGCGCGGGCATACTCCGGGGCGATGAGCCCCTTCGGTGCCCGGGTCGGCGCGGTGACCGCCGCCGCCCGTGGCGACGCCGCTCGGGCGACGCGCGTCGTCCGCCGGATGCGCGGCCGCCGCCGCGGCCCACCACGCGCCGACGCACCGGGTCGGGCCGCGCGGGCCTTCGGCCTGTGGCGGCGGCGGTGGCACATGGCGGACGCCTCCCTCATGGGCCTGCTGGACCCGGTGCACGGACCCGCGCTCGAGCGCGTCGCGGTGCGCCCCGGAGAGCTGACGCGCCTGCAGGAGGTGCTCAATCCCCCCGAGGCCGTCCCGAACGCCGAGGACAAGCGCATCTACGCGCGGATCTGCGCCCGCGAGGGGCTGCCCGCGCCGGAGCTCGTCGCCGTCCTGGAGCGCCGCGGCGACAGGGCGGAGACGGTTCGCTCGTGGGCCGCGATCCTGCAGCGCGACGCCCCCGAGGAGGCCGTCGTGAAGCCGGCCGAGGGCCATCGCGGCATCGGCGTGCGGGTGCTGCGCCGTGGATCGGGACGGCGCCGTCGACCGGTCGGGGCTCGAGATCTCGTGGACCGACGCTCGGCGGCAGGAGCTCGCCGCCGATCCCTGGCGAGGCGTTCGTCGTGCAGCCGCGCCTCCACCCGCACGCCGCCCTGCGGGCGCTGAGCGGGCGGGACGTGCTCCAGACGATGCGGGTGGTGACGCTGCGCGACGAGGGCGGGGCGGTGCGGATGCTGTTCACTCTGCTGCCGCATCGCGGTGGGCGACGCGGCGACCGACTCGTTCCGGTCGGCGTCCACCGGCAACGCCTTCGCCATCGTCTCGCGGCGAGGGCGTGACGACGGGCACCTACCGGGTCGCGGCGCAGCGGCTTCGGCCTCGAGCGGCTGCCCTTCCACCCGGTGACCGGGGCGGCCACGGTGGGGTTCGCCGTGCCCTGACTGGGACGAGGTGGGCGCGCTCGTGAGGCGCGGCGGCGACGGCCTTCGCCCCGCTGCGCGCGGTCGGCTGGGACGTCGCCGTCACCGACGCCGGGCCCGTGCTGGTGGAGGCCAACGCCTGGTGGGCCGTCGCTTCCACGCCCGCGGGCGAGCACCCTGCCGGTGCGGGCGGCGCTGCGCGACGCCGTGCGCCCTCAGAGCCGGGCG
Organism: uncultured Thermoleophilia bacterium; assembly: GCA_963806585.1. GTDB lineage: Bacteria > Actinomycetota > Thermoleophilia > Miltoncostaeales > Miltoncostaeaceae > Miltoncostaea. Next base: position 111,860 of record CAWDYN010000007.1, read on the forward strand.
ACCGCCTGACGCAGGGCGTCGCGCACCGGCACCGCGTCCGCCCGCCGGGATCCTGCAGGGGCGCCCACCACGCGTTGCCCTCCACCACGACCGGCCCCTCGGCGGTGGGCGCCACGTCCCAGCCGACCGTGCGCAGCGGCGCGACCGCCCGCGCCGCCCGGACGGCGAGCTCGCGGCAGGCCTCCCAGTCGGGCACATGGGTCCCGGGGATCGGCCGCCCCGAGACCGGATGCTCGTCCACCCACCGCAGCCCGTGGCCCGAGGGCGCGACCGCGACGCCGCGATCGAGAACGCCGCCCCGCCGCACCCGGGCCCGCAGGCCGGTGCCGGGCGGAGCGGTAGCCCTCGGCGGGATCCGCGCCGGTCGGCAACCGCAGGCCGGCCCACAGCACCCGCGCCGGGCGCCCCTCGTCGCGCAGCGTCACGATGCGCAGCGTGGCGGGCACGCCCCCGCCGCACAGGGTGGCGATGTCGGGGTGCGGCTCGAGGAGAGGCTGCACGACCAGCTCGGGCCACGGCCCGTCGGCGAGCTCCCGGGCGAGGTCGCCCCACCCCGACGCCGCCTCCTCCGGGCGCCTCGATCCGGGCGCGCAGCAGCACCCTCACGCCCTCGCCCGCGCGGGCCCCGCGAGGGCCGCACGACGAACGCCGCCGGCGCCTCGCGCGACAGCGTCTCGGCCCAGTCGCGGACCGTCCAGTGCCGGTCGCTGGAGCGGCGCAGCACGGCGACGATCGGCGGCGTCGGGATGTGCTGGCGCGCGCAGATGCGGGCGAACAGCGGCTTGTCCTCGACCCGCTCCACCGCATCGGGCGGGTTGAGCCGGTCCTGCAGCGCGGTGAGCTCGCCCGGGCGCACCGCCCAGGGCGCGGCGGCCGGCGCCGCGGGGTCGAGCAACCCGAGCCCGGCCAGGTCGGCCAGCCGCCAGCCGCGCAGCCGCATCCGTCCCGCCCGCAGTGCCACGCGCGCGGTGGAGGCGTCATGGGCGCGCGCGGCCTCGCGCAGGCCCCCCACCAGCCGCGCCGGGCGCCCGGCCACCCGTCCCACCGACCCCGGTATCACCGATCGCATCGTCACCCCGCGTCGCCCGGACCGCGCGACGCTACACCCTGCGACGCACCGCCGCGGGCGGGTCGGCCGGGAGTCCCTCGGCGACCTGCTCCTCGCCGCCGACCGGCATCAGGGAGTTGACGGCCATGCGCTGGCCGCTGAGCGAGTACGGCGAGACCACGTGGTGCACGCCCACGCGCCGCAGCTTGGACTCGGAGTGGGGGTCGGCCGCGCGGGCCACCAGGACCAGCGCGGGGTTGAGCGTCCGCGCGCTCAGCGCGATGAAGGCGTTGATCGCGTCCGAGTCGACCGCGCAGACGATCCCCCGGGCGCGGTGGATGCCGGCCTCCTCCAGGACGCCGTCGTTCTGGGGGTCGGCGATCAGGTACGGGACGCCCATCTCCTCGAGCTCCTCCGCGGAGCGCGGGTCGATCTCTATCACGACCACCTCGACCCCCCTCCCCTTGTACTCCTCCACCACGGCGCGGCCGACGCGGCCGTACCCGCAGAGGATGAAGTGGCCACTCAGGGCCTCGATCCTGCGATGCATCCGACGCCTCCTCCGGCTCCGGGCGAGGTCGCCCGACGCGATCAGGTCGCTTCCGATGGACGCGGTGATCACCACCGCGACCAGGAGCCCGACGACGAGGCTCACCGAGAACAGCTCCGCCAGGGCGCCCGACCCCTCGGTGTCGCGGAAGCCGACTCCGCCGAGCGTCAGGATCGTCCAGTAGAAGGCGTCGACCGGCGTCGCCCGGTCGACGATCAGCGTGTAGCCGACCGTGCCGTAGACCAGCAGGCCGACCGTCAGGGCGACGGGCAGCCGGAACCGCCTGATGACCTCGCGCGCGTCCACCCCGCCCCCCGGGCCGTCTCGCCTCGGTGGCGATTCTCGCCCCGCGGGCGCCCGGCCGATATCGCCCGAGGGAGAAACTCGGGCGCCCCGACCCGGCCCCGGGGCCCGCGAGATGGCAGCATGCGGTCGATGAGCGCACCCTCGTCCACCCGCCGCCTGGCGTGGGCCTCGTACGGCACCGCCGTCGGCCTCGCCCTCGGGACGGTCGCCGCGCTGGCGACCGGCGCCGACGTGGCGGCGGCCATCGGGGCCGCGGCGGGGGCGATCGCGGGCGTGGTGTTCGGACGCTGGCGGGAGCGGCGGGCGTGAGGGCCGTCGTGATCGAGCGGCCCGGCGGCCCCGAGGTGCTGCACCTGGCCGAGGTGCCCGAGCCCCGGCCCGCCGACGGCGAGGTGCTCCTGCGGGTGGCCGCCACGGCGGTCAACCGCGCCGACATCATGCAGCGCGAGGGCAACTACCCCCCGCCGCCCGGCGCGAGCGAGATCCTGGGGCTGGAGGCCGCGGGCACCGTCGCGCGAGGTGGGTGCCGGGCGTCACGGGCTGGGCCCCGGGGGACCGGGCGATGGCCCTGCTGGCCGGCGGGGGCTACGCCGAGCAGCGTCGCGGTTCCGGCGGGCCAGCTGATGCCGGTGCCGGAGGGCATGGACCTGGTCGAGGCGGCGGGCGTGCCGGAGGTGTTCCTCACCGCGTGGCAGTCGCTCGGCAGGCTGACCCGCCTCGCGCCGGGCGAGGTGGCGCTGATCCACGCGGCCGCGAGCGGCGTGGGCACCGCGGCGATCCAGGTCGCCCGGGAGCTGGGCGCCACCAGCATCGGCACCGTCCGCAGCGCCGCCAAGGCCCCCGTCGTGCGGGAGATGGGCGCCGATGTGGTGGTGGCCGAGGAGGGCCGCTTCGCGGACGCCGTGCGCGCCCGCACCGGCGACCGCGGCGCGGACGTGATCCTGGACCTGGTGGGTGCCGCGTACTGGGCCGAGAACGTGCGCGCCCTGGCGCGCCACGGGCGCATCTCGCTCGTGGGCATGGTCGGCGGCCGGCGGACCGAGGTGGACCTCGCCCCCCTGCTGCAGCTGCAGGCCACCATCCACGGCAGCACCCTGCGCTCGCGCACGCTCGCCGAGAAGGCCGACCTGACCGCCGACTTCGCGGCCTGGGGCCTGCCGCGCCTCGCCGACGGGCGCCTGGCGCCGGTCGATCGACCGCGTGCTGCCCCTCGCCGAGGCGGCGGAGGCCCACCGCACCGTCGGATCCGACGCCACCGTGGGCAAGGTCATCCTGCGCGTCTAGCGATCGCAGGCGATGCGATACGGTTCGACTCGCTCGTGTCCCACCCTGAGCATGGAACGGAGATCTGATGAAGAAGCTGCTCGTGCTGCTGGTCCTCGCGGGCCTCGCCTACTGGCTCGTCAAGGACCGCCTCGGCGGTGAGCCGGACGAGTTCGTCTTCACCGAGGCCCCGCCGGCCGCTGAGGGCGTCGAGCCCCCGCCCACCGTCTAGCCCAGGTCGCCTGCGCGCGTGGGCCTGCGCCTGGACGACGCGCACTCGGAGCGGGTCGACGCGGTCGAGCCGGAGCTCCGGGTGGCGGCCGAGGCCATCGGCATGGGGCTGCGCGGTGAGCTCGGGCGCCTCGCGCCCGGACTGACCCGCCCGCCCGGAGGCCGCCGAGGGCGGCGACCACGCGACGCTGCTCTCGCTGGATCTGGACCACGAGGGGGAGCCCGACGGGCTGTCCCTCGTGGCCTGCCTCGCCGCCCACCGCGCCTACGTCATCGCCCGGGGGGCGCCCGAGGGCGTCAGCGCCGGGGCCCTCGCGCTGGCGCGCCTGCTGGTGTGGTCCCAGCGGGCGGCCCTGCTCGGCACGGCTCCCTCCATCAGCTGGATCGGCCCGGCCCCGCGCCGGCCACAGGACACGGGCGGGAACCTGATCCTGTCGGCGCGCTGCGCCCTGGACCTGCGCGGCGCCACCCGGCGCGCCGAGGCCGTCGCCCTGATCGCGCCCCCGGAGGGGTGAGCTAGTCCAGGAACTCCCGCAGGCGCTGGGTGTCGCGGTATGCCTGGAGCTTGGTGAGGGTCTTGGCCTCGATCTGGCGGATGCGCTCGCGGGTGACGCCGAAGCGCTGGCCGACCTCCTCCAGCGTGCGGGGCTCCTCGCCGCGAAGGCCGAAGCGCAGCTCGAGCACCTTGCGCTCGCGGTGGGTGAGCTGGCCCGAGGATGGACTCGAGCTCCTCGCGCCGCATCAGCGCCGGCGACGGCGTCGGACGGGCTCTGGATGGCCGCGTCCTCGATCAGGTCGCCCAGCTCGGAGTCCTCGTCCTCGCCCACCGGGGTCTCCAGCGAGACCGGCTCCTGGGCGACCTTCTGGATCTCGCGCACCCGCTCCGGGCGTGACCTCGAGCTCGTGGGCGATCTCGGCGATGGTCGGCTCGCGCCCGAGGTCCTGCGAGCAGCTGGCGCTGCACGCGCGAGAGCCGGTTGATGGTCTCGACCATGTGCACCGGCACGCGGATCGTGCGCGCCTGGTCGGCGATGGCCCGGGTGATCGCCTGGCGGATCCACCAAGTGGCGTACGTCGAGAACTTGTAGCCCTTGCGGTAGTCGAACTTCTCGACGGCGCGGATCAGGCCCAGGTTGCCCTCCTGGATCAGGTCGAGGAACGCCAGGCCGCGCCCGACGTAGCGCTTGGCCACGGAGACCACGAGGCGCAGGTTGGCCTCGATCAGCACCGCCTTGGCGTTCATGTCCCGGCGCTCGATGCGCTTGGCCAGCGACACCTCCTGCGCGCGCGGTCAGCAGCGGGACGCGCCCGATCTCGCGCAGATACATACGAACCGGATCGTTCGAGTGGGCCTTGACGGAGAGGTCGAGGCGGGGGTTGCCGTTGCCCCCGGGCGGCTCGACGCCCTCGCCGAGCACCTCGATGTTCAGCTCGGCCAGCACCTGCAGCAGGCGCTCCTGCTGCTCCTCGGTCAGATCGGCGGCCTCGACCACGTCGGCGACCCGGGAGAGGGGCAGGCCGCCCAGCTCGCGCCCCTCCTCGATGAGCCCGCGGACCTCCTCGAGCCCGGTGACCGATACCTCGGTCTTCATCCCTCACCCCGCAGGGAGGCGCGTACCCGGCGCGCCAGGTCGAGCGCCTCGAGGCGCCCCACCTCGTCGCCGGAGGCCCGCAGCTCGGCGGCGCGCCGCTCCAGCATCGGCAGCTCCACCCGGTAGGCCGCCTCGCGCAGCTCCGCCGGGGAGGGCGCCGCGGCGCTCATCTCCAGGCGCAGCGCCAGCGCGATGTCGGCGAGGTCCTCGGGCCACTCGTCGAGGTCGGTGCCGCCCGCGCGGATCAGCTCGAAGGCGCGGCGGTGCCCCTCGACCTGGAAGGCCTCGGGCGGCAGGCCCTCGAGGTACTGGCGCGCCTCGGCCGGCAGGGCGACCGCCATCATCAGGAAGCGGCGCTCGCGCACCTCGGCCGGAGCGGAGCTGCGCTTGGGTAGCACCTGCTCGGGCGCTGCGTCCATGCGCGACGCGCGGCGAAGGCGCTCTTCCAACCCTTGAGACAGTTGAAGCAGGCTTGCGGTCAAGCGAACCCCTTCGTCCTTCTCCACCGAATCGGGGAACCGCCGGAGCAACTCTCCGATTGCCTCGAGCGCCTCCTCTCTCTCCCGGGGAGACGCTCCAGACCGCGTCTATCCGTGACTGGATCAGGAAACGTACCAGAGGCTTCGAATCCTGCACACGACTCGCAAGGAGCTCGCGGCCGGCGGCATCCTTGGCCAAATCCCCTGGATCCTGGCCGATCGGCAGCTCGAACCGCCGACCATGCGAGGTTGACATCGGCGGCGGCCTCGACGCTCCGCCAGGCCGCGTGCTCCCCGGCCGCATCGGCGTCGAAGCACAATCGGACCTCGGGCGCCCACCGTCGGAGTAGGCGGATCTGGTCGGTCGTCAGCGACGTGCCCATGCAGGCGACGGCGGACTCGACCCCCGAGGCCATCAGCCCCATGACGTCGGTGTAGCCCTCCACCACCACGAAGTACTTGGTGCGGGCGGCCGCCACGCGCGCCCCGGAGAGGCCGAACAGCAGGCTGCGCTTCTTGAACAGCGGCCCCTCGGGGGAGTTCACGTACTTGGCCCGGACCTCGGGGTCGAGCGTGCGCCCGCCGAACCCCTGCACGCGCCCCTGGCTGTCGGCGATCGGGAACATGATGCGCGAGGTGAAGAAGTCGCTCACCTGGCCGCCGCGGCGGCGGGCGAGGCCCGCGTCGACGAGCTCGTCGCGCCCGAAGCCCTCCCGTGCCGCCCGGCCCGACAGCACGCCGCCGCCGCCGGGCGCGTATCCCACGCGCAGGGCCCGCGCCAGCTCCTCCGAGAAGCCGCGCCCGGCCAGGTACGCGCGCGCCGGCGCGGCCTCGTCGGCCTTCCACAGGAACGCGGAGTAGAAGTCGGCCGCGCGGTCGAGCAGGCGCCGCCGCCGCTCGACGGCCGCGCGGCGCTTGGCCTCGTCGGGCGACTCCTCCTCGAAGGAGACCGGGATCCCGAAGCGCTCGGCCAGCCCCTGCACGGCCTCGCCGAAGGTGGCCGCGCCCTCCTGCTCGCGCATCCAGGTGATCGCGTCGCCGGTCGCGCCGCAGCCGTGGCAGTAGTAGCGGCGGAAGTCGGGCGGAAGCAGGCTGAAGGAGGGCGAGCGCTCCTCGTGGAACGGGCAGCGGCCCCACCAGCGTCCGCCGCGGCGCACCAGCTCGACCCGGCCGCGCACCAGCTCGACCAGGTCGACCCCCTGGCGAACGGATTCCACGCTCTGTGGGGAGATCAGCGGCACGGGATGTGGGCGTCGGGGCTCAGACGAGAAAGGATACGGGGCGCACCAAGTCCCTCCGACCTATCGTCGAGGGAACGCCGCGACAGGAGGCACACGATGGGGCTCTTCTCACGTCTCTCGGCACGGATGCCCGCCCCCGAGGACGCGCTGCCCGGCCGCGCCGAGGCGATGCCGGTGATCGCGCCGCACTTCGTGCTCGGAACCCCGATCGTCCCGCCCTTCCCCGAGGGGCTCGAGCCGGCCCTGGTGGGGCTGGGATGCTTCTGGGGCGCCGAGCGGATCTTCTGGCAGAGCGAGGGCGTCCACACGACCGCGGTCGGCTACGCCGGGGGATACACGCCGAACCCGACCTACGACGAGGTCTGCTCCGGGCGCACCGGGCACAACGAGGTGGTGCGGGTGGTCTTCGACCCGGCCGTCACCTCGTACGAGGCCATCCTGAAGCGCTTCTGGGAGGGGCACGACCCCACCCAGGGGATGCGCCAGGGCAACGACGTCGGCACCCAGTACCGCTCGGGGATCTACACGTACTCGCAGGAGCAGCGCGAGATCGCCGAGCGCTCGCAGGAGGCCTACCAGCAGCGGCTCGACGAGGCCGGCTTCGGGCCGATCACCACCGAGATCCTCGACGCGCCCGACTTCTACTACGCCGAGGACTACCACCAGCAGTACCTGGCCAAGGTGCCCAACGGCTACTGCGGCCTGGGCGGCACCGGCGTGACATGCCCCGTGGGGCTGGTCGCGGACTGAGCCCACGCCCCGGAGGGGCTCCTACAGGGGCCCCTCCGATGGCATGAAGATGTCGCGGTAGATCCGCAGCGCGTAGCGGTCGGTCATGCCCGAGACGAAGTCGGTGACGCGGGTGACCAGGTCCTCCTCGCGCGCCGGCGGCAGGCGGTCGGGGTGGTCGAGGAACCAGGCGAACAGGGCCTGCACCACGCCCTGGGCGCGGTCGGCCTCGGCGCTCGCCGGCGGCGCGAGGTACACGTTCTGGAACATGAAGCGGCGCAGGCGCAGGAACGCCGCCCCGACCTCCGGGGACTGCCCGATCTCGTCGGCCCGCCCGCTGGTGGCCACCGTGTCCGCGACCAGCGTCGTGAGCCGCTGCGAGGTCGTGGTGCCGAGCGCCGCCACCTCGTCGGGCGGCAGGTCGCGCTCGGAGATCACGCCCGCGCGCAGCGCGTCCTCGATGTCGTGGTTGACGTAGGCGATCCGGTCCATCAGGCGCACGACCTGCCCCTCGAGGGTGCGGGGCCGGCCCGAGCCGGTGTGGTTGCGGATGCCGTCGCGGACCTCGGCGGTCAGGTTGAGCCCCTCCCCGCCGCGCTCCAGGACCTCCACGATCCGCAGGCTCTGGAGGTTGTGCTCGTAGCGCCGCTCGTAGCGGCTGCGCAGGATGCCGTCGAGCGCCACCTCGCCCGCGTGGCCGAAGGGCGCGTGGCCGAGGTCGTGGCCCATCGCGATCGCCTCGACCAGGTCCTCGTTGAGCTCCAGCGCCCGGGCGACCGTCCGCGAGAGGGCCGACACCTCGAGCGTGTGGGTCAGGCGGGTGCGGTAGTGGTCGCCCGCCGGGGCCACGAACACCTGCGTCTTGTGCTTGAGGCGCCGGAACGACGTCGTGTGGAGGATGCGGTCGCGATCGCGCTGGAAGGCGGTCCGGAACGGGCAGGGATCCTCGGGGCGGGCGCGCACGGCGTCCGCCGCCCGGGCGGCCCGGGGCCCCAGTGGCGGCTCGCGCGACACGATCCCCCGCCCGGTCATCCCCCCGGGACGAGCGGGATCGGGAAGACCCACGGCCCCGGCCGCTGCACCAGCCCCTCGTGGGTGTCCCACACCGTCCCGATGCTCACGGTCAAGAGGCGCACGTCGGGCGGGATCGCGGGGGCCACGACCAGGGCCCCCTCCAGGCGGTTGTCCTCGGGCCGGCTCTCCACGCCCGCGACGCGATAGAGCCTGCCGGCATCGTCGACCGCGATCACGTCGAGCATGGACATCTCGGTGGGCGTCAGCGCCGACGAGGCCTGGCACATGTAGCGCAGGCGGCCCCCGGCCTCGTGCCGCTCCAGGCAGACCAGCGCGATGTCCAGCCCGCCGACCGACTGGATCTGGTTGACCGGGATCACCTCGCGCAGGGTCGCCGGGCCGAAGACCATCGCGTCGGGGAACGGCTCGCGCACGTCCGCCCCCCAGTCACCCGCGGGGGTGGCGTCGGGGACCGGCGCCGGCGGGATCGAGCCGGGCGTCCGGTACTTCCAGACGTTCGGGTTCTCGCGGAAGAGCTCCACCAGCGCGCGGTGGGAGAAGGCGCGCCCGTCGTCGGGCACGTAGACCCCCAGGCGCTCGTCGGCGCCCCGGGTCAGGTCGAAGACGGCCGCGGGCGGGCCGGCCGCCTCGGAGCGATCCGCGTAGTGGAGGTGGGCGATGCGCCAGCCCTCGACGATCAGCTCCAGCAGGTCGCCGAGCCCCGCGAGCTCGTACCGGGCGTCGTCGGGGCCCACGGCGCGCCCCTCAGCCGGCGCCGAGGGCGCCGCGGGCGGCGGCGATGCGCGCCGTCTGGACGCGGAAGGGCGAGCACGAGACGTAGTCGAGGCCCGCCCGGTGGAAGAACATCACCGACTGGCCGGGTCGCCCCCGTGCTCGCCGCAGACGCCCAGCTTGATCCCCGGGCTGCTCGTCGCGCGCGTCGGCGACCGCCATCTCCACCAGCTTTCCGACCCCCGCCTGGTCGATGGTCTCGAACGGGTTGAAGGTGATGACGTTGTTCTGCAGGTAGTGGGTGAGGAACTTGTTCTCGGCGTCGTCGCGGCTGAAGCCGAGGGTCGTCTGGGTGAGGTCGTTGGTGCCGAAGGAGAAGAAGTCGGCCTCGCGGGCGATCTCGGCGCGCGCGCAGCGCGGCGCGGGGCAGCTCGATCATGGTCCCGACCGCGTACTCGACCTCCATCTTCTGCTCGATCAGGACGATCTCGGCGACCTCGATCACCTGGGCGCGCATGATCCGCAGCTCCTCCTCGAAGCCCACCAGCGGGATCATGATCTCGACGATCGGGGCGGCGCCGGTCTCGCGCTTGATGGTGCAGGCGGCGCTCATGATCGCGGCGACCTGCATGCGGTAGACGTCCGGCCACTCGATGCCGAGGCGGCAGCCGCGCGTGCCGAGCATCGGGTTGACCTCGTGCATCTGGCGCACCGCGGCGATCTGGGCGTACGCCTCCGGGTCGGGCGTGCCGGTGGCCTTCGAGACGGCGACCCGCTCGGAGAGCTCGATCAGGTCGGGCAGGAACTCGTGCAGCGGCGGGTCGAGCAGCCGGATCGTGACCGGCAGGCCCGCCATCGCGCGGAAGATCCCCTCGAAGTCGCTCTGCTGGAAGGCGCGCAGCTTGTGCGAGGTAGCTGCACCCGGTCCTCGGCGTCCTCGGCCATGATCATGCTCTGCACGATCGGCAGGCGGTCGTCGCCCTGGAACATGTGCTCCGTGCGGCAGAGGCCGATGCCCTGCGGCGCCGAACTCCCGAGCGCGGGTGGCGTCCTCGGGGGTGTCGGCGTTGGCGCGCACCGACATCGTGCGCGCGCGGTCGGCCCACTCGAGGATCGTGGCGAGGTAGGGGTTGTTCGGGTCGGGCGGCACCAGCGGGGCGTCGCCGGCGAAGACCGTCCCGGTGGTGCCGTCGATCGTCATCCGGTCGCCCTCGCGGAAGGTCGCCTCGCCGATCCGGATCGATCCGTCGTCCAGGAAGCGGATCGCGGTGACGCCGCAGACGGCGGGCTTGCCCATGCCGACGGCGACGATCGCGGCGTGGCTGGTCTTGCCGCCGCGCGCGGTGAGGATGCCCTGCGCCTCCACCATCCCGTGGAAGTCGTCCGGCGTGGTCTCGTCGCGGACGAGGATGACGTGCTCGCCGGCCTTGCCGAGGCGCTCGGCCTCGTCGGCGGTGAAGACGACCGCGCCGACGGCGGCGCCCGGCGACGCGTTGACGCCCCGGCCGAGCGGCTCGGGCGCGCGCGTCAGATCGAGCTGGGGCAGCAGCAGCTGGCGCACCTGGTCGGGCTCGACCAGGAGTCAGCAGCGCGTCCTGCTCGCTCAGCACGCCCTCGTCGACCAGGTCGACGGCGATCCGGGCCATCGCCTGGGCGCTGCGCTTGCCGTTGCGCGTCTGCAGCATGTAGAGCGCGCCGTCCTCGATGGTGAACTCGACGTCCTGCATGTTGCGATACGTCGCCTCGAGCTGGTCCATGGTGTTGATCAGCTGGGCGTAGGCCTCGGGGATCTCCTCCTTCAGCTCGACCAGCGGACGCGGCGTGCGGATGCCCGCCACGACGTCCTCGCCCTGGGCGTTGATCAGGAAGTCGCCGAAGGGCTCGCCCTTCTCCCCCGTCACGTTGCTGCGGGTGAAGGCGACGCCGGTCCCCGAGTTGGGCCCGGTGTTGCCGAAGACCATCTGCTGCACGTTGACGGCGGTGCCGAGGTCGTGGTCGATGCGGTTGAGGCGGCGGTAGTCGCGGGCGCGCCGGTTGTCCCACGACTCGAAAACCGCCCGGATCGCCGCGTCGAGCTGCTGGCGGGGGTCCTGGGGGAAGGCCTCGCCCCGGTGCTCGCGGTAGATGTCCTTGAAGATCTCGACCAGGTTGCGCAGGTCGTTGGCCGACAGATCGACGTCCTGCTCCACGCGGCGCCGGTGCTTCATCGCCGAGAGGGCCTTCTCGAAGTGCTCCTTCGGGACCTCGGCCACGACGTCGCCGAACATCTGGATGAAGCGTCGGTACGAGTCGTAGGCGAAGCGGGGGTTGCCCGTGCGGGCGGCGAGCGCCTCGACGCTGACGTCGTTCAGCCCGAGGTTGAGGACGGTGTCCATCATCCCCGGCATCGAGAACTTCGCGCCGCTGCGCACGGAGACCAGCAGGGGGTTCTGGTCGTCGCCGAGGCGCTTGCCGACCGCCTTCTCGAGGGCCTCGAGGTGGGCCGTGACCTCGCGCGTCAGCCCGACGGGGAACCTGTGGTCGCCGCGCAGGTACTCGATGCAGGTCTCGGTGGTGATGGTGAAGCCCTTCGGCACGGGCAGGCCCAGCCGCGTCATCTCGGCGACGTTCGCGCCCTTGCCCCCGAGCAGGTCGCGCATCTCGCGCCCGCCCTCGGAGAAGTCGTAGACCCGCTTGGTGATCACGCCGGAGCTGCTCACCGTGCTCCCCCCACGTCGGTCACCCGTTCGAAGTCCGCGACCCGGGACAGGACCCCGGCCGCCTCACGCACCAGCGCGTAGCGCCGGGCCCGCACCCCCGGGTCCTCGGCGTTGACCAGCACGTCCACGAAGAAGCGGTTGACCGCCTCGGCGAGCGGCGCCGGCGGCCTCCAGGGCGGCCGCGAAGTCGCCGCGCTCCTGGGCGGTCGGCGATCGGCGCCGAGGCCGCCTCGACCGCCGAGCGCAGCGCGGCCTCGCCCGGGTCGTCGCCCGGCGCCACCGCCGCGCCCTCCTCGGGGCCCTTGCGGGCCAGGCGGTCGAGCCGGGTGCTGGCGGTCCACACGGCGGCGAAGGGCGCCGCCGCCGCGCGCGGCCTGGATGGCGCGCGCCCACGCGGCGGTGGTGGTGAGCCCGCCCACCCCCGCGCCGATCGCGGCGGTGGCCGCCTCGGCGCCGACGCCCTCCTCGCCCAGCAGGTACACGAAGCGGTCCTCGAGGAAGTCCCCGATGCGCGCGGGTCGTCTCGTCGGCTCCCAGCGCCAGGTCGGCCCCCTGCGCCGACAGCCGCGCGTGCGCCGACTCCAGCAGGGGGGCCGGGTCGATGTCCCAGCCGCGCTCGAGGGCGATCCGCAGCAGCCCCAGCGCGGCGCGGCGCAGGCCGTAGGGGTCCTTCGAGCCGGTCGGCGCCTCGTCGACCGCGAAGGCGCCCACGAGGTTGTCGATGCGCTCGGCGGCGGCCAGGATGGCACCGGCCGGGCCGGCCGGAAGCGGCGAGCTCGCGCCCTCGGGCAGGTAGTGCTCCTCCACCGCGCGGGCGACCTCCTCGGGGACCCCCGCGCGGCGCGCGTACTCGGCCGCGACGTAGCCCTCGAGCTCGGAGAACTCCGCCACGAGCACGGCGCCCTGGTCCGCCTTGGCGAGGACGGCCGCCCGCTCGGCGGTCGCGCGCGTCGCGGGGTCGGCGCCCACGAGGGCGGCGACCTCCCCCACCCCCGCCACGAGGCGGTCGCGCTTGGCGGCCATGCTGCCGAGGCGCGTGTGGAAGACGATCGCGTCCAGGCGGCCGGTCCAGGGCCTCCAGCCCGGCCTCGAGGTCCTTGTCGAAGCTGAACTCGGCGTCCTGCAGGCGGGCGTCGAGCACGCCCTCGTTGCCGCGCGTGATGGACGGCGGCGTGGGCCGGGTCGCCGTTGGAGACGGCCAGGAACATCGGCAGCAGGCCGCCCGCGTCGTCCTGGAGCGGGAAGTAGCGCTGGTGGCCCTGCATCGCGGTGACGAGGACCCGGGAGGGCAGGCGCAGGTGGCGCTCGTCGAAGCGCCCCGTGATCACGCTCGGCCACTCGACCAGGAACAGGACCTCCTCGAGCTTGCCGCCCGGGTCGCTCCACGACGCCGCCGGCCGCCTCGGCCGCCGCGTCGAGCCCGGCGACGATGGTCGCGCGGCGCGCCTCGTGGCTCGCGATCACCGCGACCGCCTCGCAGCGCCGCCGCGTAGCCGCCGGCCGTCGCGACGGTCGCGCGGGCGCTCCCAGGAAGCGGTGGCCCTGGCTGACGTCGCCGGCCGTGAGCCCGTGCAGCTCGAAGCGCACCGTCTCGCCGTCGAGCTTGGCCACGATCCAGCGCACCGGGCGCGAGAAGCGCAGGCCCGTGCCCGCGCCCCAGCGCATGGTCTTCGAGAAGCGCAGCCCGCCGATCAGGCGCGCGGCCATCTCGGGCACCAGCTCGGCCATCCGGCGGCCCTCGGCCCGCGCAGCTCGGCGAAGACGAACTCGCGGCCGCCGTCCTCGCGCACGACGAGGTCGCTCGACCGCGATGCCCTGCCCGCGGGCGAACCCTAGCGCGGCCTTGGTGGGGGCGCCGTCGGCCCCGAAGGCCGCGGCGCGCGGCCGGGCCGCGGACGGTGCGGCTCGTGGCCGCGAGCTCGTCCGGCAGGCCGGTCGCCTCGACGGCGAAGCGGCGCGGGGCCACCGACGTGGTGGCGCTCCAGCCCTCGGGCACGCCGGCCGCCTCGAGGGCCGCCGCGAGCAGGCCCGGGGCCTGCTCGACGATCTCGCGGCACGCGCTGGAGGGGAGCTCCTCGCACCCGACCTCGATCAGGAGGTCAGGCACCCGCGGCCTCCCGGGCCGGGCTCACCAGCTCCAGGTAGGCGCGGGCGCAGCGCGCCGCGAGGGCGCGTACTCGCCAGATGTAGGCGCCCCGCTCGGTGACGCTGACGACGCCGCGCGCGTCGAGCAGGTTGAACGAGTGGCTGCACTTGAGGACCTGGTCGTAGGCCGGGAGCACCAGGCCGTCCTCGAGGCAGCGCACGCACTCGCGCTCGTGGCGCGGCGAAGGCCGCGAAGAGGGCCTCGGTGTCGGCGACCTCGAAGTTGTACCGGCTCCACTGCGCCTCGTTGCGCTGGTAGATGTCGCCGTAGGTGACGCCGTGGCCCCACTCCAGGTCGTAGACCGAGCGGACGTCCTGCAGGTACATCGCGATCCGCTCGAGGCCGTACGTGAGCTCCACCGAGATCGGCGTCAGGTCGATGCCGCCGGCCTGCTGGAAGTAGGTGAACTGGGTGATCTCCATCCCGTCCATCCACACCTCCCAGCCCAGGCCCCAGGCGCCGAGCGTCGGGCCCTCCCAGTCGTCCTCGACGAAGCGGATGTCGTGCTCGGCCGGGCGCAGCCCCAGGGCGCGCAGCGAGCCGAGGTACAGGTCCTGCACGTCGTCGGGCGACGGCTTGAGGAGCACCTGGTACTGGAAGTAGTGCTGCAGGCGGAACGGGTTCTCGCCGTAGCGGCCGTCGGTGGGCCGGATGGAGGGCTCCACGTAGGCGACCCGCCACGGGTCGGGTCCGAGGCTGCGCAGGAGCGTCGCCGGGTTGAACGTGCCCGCGCCGACCTCGGTGTGGTACGGGGTGGTGACCAGGCAGCCGTGCTCGGCCCAATACCCGGACAGTCGCGCGATCACGTCCTGGAAGCTTGCCCCCGCCACGTCGCGGCAGTCTACCCGGACGGCACCCGCTTGACCGGCGGGCCCACATGGCGACAATGACCCGGATGAACGCGCCGCCCGGCCCCCCGCTCGTCGAGACCAAGCTGCGCCCGCCGGACCGGCGCGCGGGGCTGGTCGCGCGCCCGGAGCTGGTCGCGCGGCTCGACGCGACGGCCGACCGGCACCGGCTGACGCTGGTCAGCGCGGCCGCAGGCTGGGGCAAGACGACGCTGGTCGGCGACTGGCTCGCCGGCGCGCGGCGCCCGAGCGCCTGGGTGGCGCTCGACGCCTCCGACAACGATCCGGCGCGCTTCTGGCGGTACGTCGCCGAGGCCCTCGGGCGCGCCGGGATCCCGGTCGACGCCCAGGCCGTCGGCGCCCTCGCGGGCGGCGGCGACACCCGCGAGGCCGGGCTGTCGGCGCTCATCAACGCGATGGACGACGCCGGCGTCGAGGCCACGATCGCGCTCGACGACTACCACGCGATCTCCGAGCCCGGCATCCACGACGCGGTCGCCTTCATGGTCGAGCACCTGCCGGGCTCCCTGCGGCTGGTGATGACCTCGCGCACCGACCCGCCGATCGGGCTCGGGCGCCTGCGCGCCCGCGGCGACCTGGGCGAGATCCGCTCGTCCGACCTGCGCTTCAGCGACACCGAGGCCGGCCGCCTGCTCAACCACGCCATCGGCCTGGAACTGGAGGACGAGCAGGTGCAGCGGCTGCGCGCCCGCACCGAGGGGTGGGCGGCGGGGCTCTACCTCGCCGGGCTCTCGCTGCGCGGGCGCGACGACGCCGCCGGCTTCATCGAGGCCTTCGCCGGCGACGACCGGATGGTCGTCGACTACCTGGCCGCCGAGGTGCTCGAGGGCCAGGATCCCGAGCGGCGCCGCTTCCTGCTGCGCACCTCCGTCCTCAGCCGCCTCAACGGCCCCCTGTGCGACGCCGTGGCCCAGACCACCGACGCGGCGCGCACGCTGGTCGAGCTCGAGCGCTCGAACCTGTTCCTGGTGCCGCTCGACAGCCGGCGGGAGTGGTTCCGGTACCACCATCTGTTCGGCGAGCTCCTGCGCCACGAGCTGCGCCTCACCGCCCCCGAGGAGGTGCTCGCGCTCCACCGCCGGGCCGCCGAATGGCATCTCGCCCAGGGGGCGATCGACGACGCCATCGAGCACGCGGCCGCCGCGGGCGAGCTGGACCTGGCGGCCGACCTGATCGCCGAGCACTGGGCCAGCTACCAGCGCAGCGGCTGGACCACCACCAACCAGCGCTGGCTGGCCCTGCTCCCGGCCGAGCGCGTGCGCCGGGACCCTCGCCTCTGCCTCACCCAGGCCTTCCTGGCGCTCAACCTGGGCCGGGCCGAGACCGCCCT
Organism: uncultured Thermoleophilia bacterium; assembly: GCA_963806585.1. Classification (GTDB taxonomy): domain Bacteria; phylum Actinomycetota; class Thermoleophilia; order Miltoncostaeales; family Miltoncostaeaceae; genus Miltoncostaea. The sequence continues at coordinate 128,089 of CAWDYN010000007.1, forward strand.
CCCGTGGCTCGAGGCCGCCGAGCAGGCCGGGCGGGCGGTCGAGGACCCGGCCGACGAGCTGATGGTCGAGGCGGCGATCGCCTCGGGCCGGTCGGTGGAGCGCCTGCTCGCCGGCGACGAGGTGGCCGCCGTCGCGGCCGGCAGGCGGGCGGTGGAGCTGACGCCCCCGGGCGACACCTGGTGGCGCACCCTGGCCTGCATGGCCCTGGGGATCGCGCTCCACGCCACCGACGAGCTGCGCGAGTCCGTGCCCATCCTCGAGGAGGCCGTCGAGGCGGGACGCCGGTGCGACGCGGGTCCCCTGCTGGTGGTGGCCGCGTGCCATCTGGGCGGCGTCGACATCGAGCTCGGCGACATCGACCGCGCCGCCGCCCGGGCGCGCGAGGCGATCGCGATCGCCGCCGAGGAGCGCCACTCCGAGTACCCGCACGCCGCCGGGCCGCACGCGGTCGCCGCCCAGGCGCTCGCGGCGCGCGGCCAGCACGCCGCGGCGGCCGAGGAGGCGGCGCGCGCGGTGAGCCTCGCCCGCCGCGGCAGCTCGCCGACCGAGCAGGCGCACGCGCGCGTGGTCCAGGGGCAGGTCGCTCTGGCCGCGGGGGACCTCGCGCTGGCGGCCCGCTGCGCCGAGGACGTGCGGGCGCTGCTGGCGTCCTCCACCGCTCCGCTCCACCTCACCCGCCTGGCCCGCGAGCTCGAGGAGGCCCTCGCCGCGCCCGAGGCGGCCGGCGAGACCGGCGACCTCACGGATCGCGAGGTCGCGGTGCTGCGCCGCCTGGCCGGGACGGCCTCGGCGCGGGAGATCGCCGCCGGGCTGCACGTCTCGCACAACACCGTGAAGACCCAGGTGCGCTCCATCTACCGCAAGCTGGGCGTGGCCACCCGCGAGGAGGCCGTGGAGCAGGCCAGGGAGCGCGGCATCCTGTCGCGCTCCCTGGCCGGCGGCGCCTGAGGACCCCTACCCCGTGGTGGCGGGCACCTCGGGCTCCTCGGGGGCCGTCTCGCTGAACCCGATCCGCGCGTGCAGGCGGCGCAGCGGGCCTGGCGCCCACCAGTTCCACTTGCCCAGCAGCGCCATCAGCGACGGCACCAGCAGCGCCCGGATGATCGTCGCGTCGATCAGCACCGCCAGCGCGGTCCCCACGCCGAGCTCCTTGATCAGGAGCACCCGCGAGGTGGCGAAGGCGCCGATGGCCACGGCGAACAGCAGGGCCGCCGCGGTGACGATGCGGCCGGTGCGCTGCAGCCCCAGCGCGACCGCGTCCTTGGTGTCCGCCCCCTGGTCGTGCGCCTCCTTGATGCGCGACAGGAGGAAGACGGCGTAGTCGGTGGACAGGCCGAACGCCAGCGCGCCGAGCAGGATCGGCTGGGTCAGGTCGAGGGCCCCGACGCTGTCGTAGCGCAACAGCCCCTCCAGGCGCCCGTCCTGGAAGATCCAGACCAGGATGCCGAGGGTCGAGGCCAGGGTCAGCAGGTTCATGATCACGGCCTTGATCGGCAGCAGCACCGAGCCGGTCATGATGAACAGGGCGATGATCGTGACGACCGCGATCACCAGGATGGCCCAGGGCAGGTGCGCCCCGATGCTGTCCTTCTGGTCCACGAAGCTCGCCGTGAGCCCGCCGACCAGGATCGGGTAGGGCGCCGGCGCCGCGCGGATGTCGTCCACCAGCTGCTGGCTCGCGGTGGAGAGCGGCGGGGCGTCCGAGTAGATGTCGATGCGCCACGTGCCGTCGCCCACGAAGACGGGCGGCGCCACCGCGGCGGCGGTCGGGTCGTCGCCGATCGCCGCGCGCGTAGACCGCCAGCTTCGCCCGGGCCTCGGGCGTGTCCGGGGCCGTGACGGCGATGTAGACGGGCTGGCTGCGGTCCTGCGGGAAGTCGTCCGCGATCGCGTCGGACACCTGGCGGGCGGCCGCGCTGGTCGGCAGGACGCCCGCGTCGACCGAGGTGAACGAGATGTTGAGGAACGGCATGGCCACGATCAGCAGGCCGACCGCGGTGAGGGTCGCGATCAGGGCCGGCCGCCGCATGACCGCGTTCGAGAGGCGGTACCAGAAGCCCGAGGTGAGCTCCTGATCGGCTTCCTCGCTGCGCCGCTTCCACGACTTCGGCGCCAGCGAGTTGATGCGCCGTCCCAGCAGGGCGAGCACCGCGGGCAGCACCAGCAGGGCGACCGCCGCGGCGATCAGCGCCACCAGCACGCCGGCGAGGCCCATGGAGAACAGGAAGCGCTGGGGGAAGACCATCAGCCCGGCCAGCGCGGCGGCGACGGTGATCGCGGAGAAGAGCACGCTCTTGCCCGCGGTCTGCAGCGTCCGCGCCAGGGCGTCCCGGCCCGGCCCGCTCTTGGCGATCTCCTCCCGGTATCTCGAGGTGATCAGGAGGCTGTAGTCGATCGCCAGGCCGAGGCTGAGGCCGATCGCCAGGTTGAGGGCGTACACCGACAGGCCCGTGACCTCGTTGGTGAGGCCGATGGCGAGGAACGCGCCGAAGATGACCAGGGCGCCCATGAGCGACGGCAGCAGGGCCGCGATCACGCCGCGGAAGACCCACAGCGAGAGCAGGAAGATGATCGGGAACGCCAGCATCTCGGCCCGCGCCAGGTCCTCGCCGATGATCGTGCCGGCCTCCTCGCCGACCATGGCGACGCCGCCCACGGTCACCTCGGGCTGGTCCTCGAGCGAGTCGCGGATGCGCACCGCGGCGTCCTGCGCCGCGTCGTCGCTGATGGGCGTGAAGAACGCGGCCACGTACGAGGCGTCGCCGTTCGTGGACACGAGGGCGGCACCGCCGCCGTTGTAGGCCGTGACGACGCTTGCGACGTCCGGGTCGGCGGCGATCGTGGCCGCGGCGCGCTCCACGGCGGCCCGGCCCGCGCCCGAGCGGACGTCGGATCCGGGCTCGACGAGGGCGACGACGCCCGGGCCGGGGTTGCTCCCGGTGGCGGCCTCGAGCTGGTCGCGGGCCGCGACGAACTCGGCGCTCGGGTCCTCGAAGCCGGTCGCCGACAGGTTGGACGTCAGCGGTCCACCGACGACCACCGCGAGCAGGAAGATGACGATGGCGGCGATGACGACCCGCCACGGGCGGCGGGAGAGAAGGCCGGCGAGGCGTGACATGTCAGTCCTCCATGGGGTCGGAGTGGGCGTCGTGCGCGGACTCGACCGAGATGACCTCGAGGCCGAGATTGTCGAGCGAGCTCAGGATGTCGTCCAGGGGGCTGCCCGCGAGGGGCCCGCCCTCCAGGACGGTGTGGTCGTCGATGACGCGGTGGCTCAGCCCGGGGAAGCCTTGGCAGAACCGCTCGCTCATCGCTCCCTTGACGGTGATGCGGTACCCCCCGCTCATGACGGGCCCTCCACGATTCGGTGGACGGGATGGATCGAGGCGAACCCTTGCCGCGGCCGGGGTGAGCGGTCATCACCCCGGCCGGGATTTCACCCAGGGTGAAATCCGATGGCGACGCTCGTCTGTGTGGGGAGATGCGCGGCGCCCCGTCAGTACTTGCGCCCTCACAGGCACGGGAATGAACGGATGACGGGCATCCCGGGACCCGGTGTTGTGGCCCGTGACGGCCCGCCCGACCGGGATCGCCCGCTTCATCACACCGACATCGAGGAGACGCGCACGCATGACGACCACGCGAAAGCTGCTCTGGGGAGGGGGCGTCGCCGCCGGCGCCCTGCTGGTGGTCCTGGGGGCCTTCTGGATCTACGCCGGCGTCAACGCCCGCGGCAAGGTGCACGACACGATCACCCAGGAGCAGATCGTCGGCTCGCCCGACATGAGCCCCACGACCATCCAGCCGGGCATCGAGGAGGCCGGGCTCGAGGGCGAGATCAGCGTCCCCGACTGCAGCGTCGCCGACCAGACGGTGTCCAACGGCGAGCAGGCGCGATGCTTCGCCGAGTACATGCGCGTCCACGCCCTGGAGTCCACCGGCGGGCGCACCTACTCGGAGATGGGTCGCTTCCTGGACGCGAACGGCAAGGAGGTGTTCACGGAGAAGGAGGCCGCCACGGGCGCCAACGGCCAGCCCGTGTCCAACCCGGCGCGCGACCTGTGGGTCTCCCAGCGGGCCCTCGCGACCGGCCTCGAGCTCGCGTACGTGGGAGAGCAGGTCTCGCTCTTCTCGATCGCCACCGGGGTCGTCTTCGCCATCATCGGCATCGGCTTCCTGGTGATGGTGCTGGCGGGGGGCATCCTGGGGAACCCGTTCGCGAAGACGCAAGGGTCCGGGCCCCCCGAGTCGTAGCCGCCGCGCGCGCCGCCGGGCGCGGGCGACGAGGGTTGTCCGCACCCGGCGTCAGTGGCGACCCGGATGCCCGGGCGCGCCTGCCGGGCGAGGATCGGCACGAGGAAGGGAGATCTCCCATGACCGAGCATGATCCGAGAACCGAGTCGGTGTCGCTGACCCTCGAGCACGTGCGGGTGCGCGACGTCATGAGCACGCCCCTCGTCACCTGCGCGGCGGACGTGCCCCTGCGCGAGGTCGCCGAGCTGATGGCCCACCACCACATCCACTGCGTCGTCGTGCTGGCCGACCCCGCCGTCCGGGGAGGCGGGCGAGCCCTGGGGCGTCATCGCGGAGCTCGACCTCGTGGGCGCGGCCCCGTTCGACGACGAGCTCACCACCGCCGGACGGGTGGCCGGCACCCCGCTCGTCACGGTCCACCCCGAGGAGCAGCTGGGGCGCGCGGCGCTGCTGATGTCCGAGTACGCGACGACGCACGTCGTGGTGGTGGACGACGACGGGGCGCCGGCGGGCATCGTCTCGGCGCTCGACATCGCCAACGCCGTCTCCCCCCGCCGCCGTCGGCTCCGGCGAAGGCCGCCGCCGCGCCCCGGGGGCGGCTGCGGGCGCATCCGGGCGACCGGCTCGTGGTGCAGCCGCATCACCTCGGCGAGCCCGAGCGCGACGCCGAGATCCTTGAGGTCCACGGCGCGGCGGACAGCCCGCCGTTCCTGGTGCGATGGCAGGACAGCGGCCGGACGAGCCTCTTCTACCCCGGCTCGGACGCGCGCGTCGACCGGCTGGGGGAGCCGTGACGGACGACGTTGACATCGAGACTCGCCTGATGACCATCGAGGACGAGCTGGCGGTGCTGCGCCGGGAGTTCGAGAACGTGCGCGAAGAGCTGCGCGCCCTGGCGAGCGCGGTGCGGGACAGGACGTCGGACGAGGCGGACGCGTAGCGCCCTACAGGGGGGCGGCCGACCGGAGGTTCACGCCCAGGTGCTCCCGCAGGACGAGCCCGATGATCCGCTCCACCCCCGGGGCCGCGCCCGGGGGGATGGCCGTGCCCGCCTCGGCCAGCGGCCGCCCCACGAGGTTGGCCATCCCGGCGAGGGCGGCCTCCTCCACGCGCTCCGTGCCGGCTCCGCACGCCCCGCAGACGGCGCCGCCCGAGGCGGCCGAGAAGCCGGGCAGGGGCGGCCCGGCCCCGCAGCGCGAGCAGCGGGTGAGCACGGGCAGCAGGCCGCTCACCACGAGCAGCTTGGCCTGGCAGCCCAGCACCAGCGGGTCCAGGCGGGCCGGGCCGGGCGGCGCGGGGGCCCGGGCCAGCAGGTCGAGCGTGCGCACCAGGACGTTCCACGCCTCGTCGGAGGGCTCGTCCTGGGGCATCACGCGCATCACCGTCTCGAGGACGCAGCCGGCGGCCTGGAGGCGGTGCCCGGCCACCCACAGGCCGGCGTGCGCGTCGACGACCGCCGCGCCGCGCATCGTGCCGAGGTCGCCGCGGCCCTCGTGGATCGTCACCAGCGCGCGGACCCCGGGCTGGAGGCGCCCGCCCAGGCGCGAGGTGGTGCGCCGGGCGCCCTTGGCGATGGCCGAGACCCGGCCGCGCGAGCGGGTCATGAGGGTGAGCACCGCGTCCGCCTCGGAGTACCGGATGGTCCGGAGGACGACGGCCTCGGTCTCGTAGGTCGCCACCCGCCCATCTTGGCAGCCCCGGGGCGCGGGGCCCCGCCCGGTCCCCCCGGGCTACACTTTTCCGCGTGAGCCGACCCCACGTCCGGATCTACACCAGCGACTTCTGCTCGTACTGCGTCCGCGCCAAGCGGCTACTGGCCGGCAAGGGCGTCCCGTTCGAGGAGATCCACTTCTCCCGGCACGACTACGAGGCCCGCCAGAACCTGGTGGAGCTCACCGGGCGCTACACCGTCCCCCAGATCCTGATCGACGACCGCCCGGTGGGCGGCTACGACGACATCAAGGCCCTGGACGACGCGGGCGCCCTCGACCCCCTGCTGGGGATCGCCGCCTGAGCGCGGCCCCGGGCGCGCTCAGCTCCCGGGTCCCTCGGCCCTGCCGAGCGCCCCGCCGGTGGGCGGGATGATGCCGAGCTGCTGGAGCATGCCCAGGTCGTCCCGGGTGGCCCAGTGCTCGCTCGAGCGGCCGTCGCGCATCCGCAGCATGTGCATGTGCTGCACGGCGAAGCGGCGCCCGGTGGGCCGCATGCCCAGCAGCTCGCCCTCGTGGGTCCCCGAGAGGGTCGCGCGGTAGGCCACCAGGTCGTCGCCCGCCACGATGTCGTGGATCTCCAGGTGGATGTCGGGGATCGCGGCGTGCAGGCGGCCCAGGCGCAGGCGGAAGCCCTCGTACCCGGGGTCCTCACCGGGCCACGCCTCGTGGTTGACGAAGTCGGGCGTGACGAACTCCTCCACCCGATCGAGCTCGCCGCGGTTGAACAGCACCTCGACGCGCTCGGCGGCGAAACGCTTCATGGCCTCGGGATCCATGTGCTGCTGCTCCTTTCGCGCGTCAGTCGGGCGTGACCAGGGCGGCACGGCGGCGCCGGCGCTGGCGCACCACCAGGTAGACGATGCCGCCGATGATCGCCGCCGCCAGGGCGTAGTTGACGTAGTGCAGCTGCTTCTGGAGGGTCTCCCAGTTGTCGCCCACCGCCCGGCCGGCGAGGGCGAGCATGAGCACCCAGGGGATGCAGCCGATCAGCGTCAGGACGGTGAAGCGCCAGAAGGGCATCCGCGCGATGCCCGCGGGCAGCGAGATGAAGGTGCGGATGATCGGCAGGCACCGCGAGATCAGGACCGCCCAGTCGCCGTAGCGATCGAACCAGCGGTCGGCGGCGTCGAGCCGCTTGGGCGTGATGTGCAGCCAGTGCCAGCGCAGCGCCCACTCCCGGCCCTTGGAGTAGCCCACCCAGTAGGCGATCCACGAGCCGATCACGTTGCCCGCGACGCCGGCGGCCACGATCACGAACAGGCTCTCGTCGCCGCGCCCGACCAGGAACCCCCCGTAGAGCATGATCGCCTCGCTCGGCACCGGGATGCAGGCGCTCTCGAGGACCATCAGCAGGAACACGGCGAGCGCCCCGTAGGCGCCGACCTGCTCGGTGGCGAAGTTGACGAGCGGGGCGGTGAGGTCCGGCATCGCGGGGATGCTACCCGGGCATGCTGAGAGCGCGCTGTGGTCCGGGCTGGACCCCGCGGACCTCGGTCGCGCTGCGCACCGCGTCGCGAATCGCCTCCGACACCGCCTCGGCGGCGGCCACTCCGCAGGCGAACGCCGTGGTGGGGTGGGTGCCCGTGGCCAGGCAGAACGCCACGTCGCCGTCGAGCGGCGTGTGCACGGGCGACACCGCGCGGGCCATGCCGGCGTGCGCCATCCGCGCGACGGCCGCGGCCTCCACCTTGGTGAGCCGGCCGTCGGTCACCACGCACGCGAGCGTGGTGTTGGAGGGGGCCATCAGGCGCGGGTGGGTGGGCGGCGAGTCGATCACGCGCTCGGAGGCCCGCACGAAGCCGCGGGCGGGGTCGAAGGCGCCCGCGAGCACCGCACCCGACTCGTCGAGCACGTCGCCCCAGGCGTTCACCACGGCGAGGGCCGCCACGGTCGCCCCGTCGTGCAGGCGCCGCGACGCCGCCCCCAGGCCGCCCTTGCACCAGCCCGCCTGGGCGAGCAGCTTGCCCACCGTCGCCCCGGTCCCGGCGCCCACGCTCCCGACCGCGTGGGGACCGGGCCGGGCCGCCTCGCACGCGGCGTAGCCGTCGGCGGCGCCCGGCCGGCGCGCGTTGCCGGTGATCCCCAGGTCGTAGATGCAGGCCGTGGGGACGATCGGGACGCGGGCCGTGCCGGTGTCGTGGCCCAGGGCCCGCTCCTCGCACCACCGCACCACGCCCGAGGCCGCGTCGAGGCCGAAGGCGCTGCCGCCGGACAGCAGCAGGGCCGTCACCGCCTGAACCGACGCGACCGGGTTCAGCACCTCGACGTCGCGTGTCGCCGGGCCGCCCCCGCGCGCCTCCATGGCCCCCACCGTGCCCTCGGGCAGCAGCACGACCGTGCAGCCGGTGCCCGCGTGGACGTCGGTCCAGTGGCCCACCCGCACGCCCGCCACCTCGCTCACCACGGCGCCGGCTCCGGCTGGCAGGTCGGGCACCAGTAGGTGCCGCGCTGGGCGACCCGGGTCTTGCGGATGGCGGTGCCGCAGCGCGGGCAGGGCTCGCCGGCGTGCAGGTGGACGCGCAGCAGGTCCTGCATCGATCCCCTCTCGCCCAGGCCGTCCCGGTAGCTGTCGATCGACGCCCCGCCGGCCGCCACCGCGGCCGCCAGCCGGTCGCGGATGGCCCGATGCAGGCGCCGGATCTCGTCGGGGTCGAGGTCGCCCGCCGGGCGCAGCGGGTGGATGCGCGCCATGAACAGCGCCTCGTCGACGTACATGTTCCCGAGGCCCGCCACCAGCGCCTGGTTGAGCAGGACGGCCTTGATCGGCCCGCGCCTGCCCTCCAGCAGGCCGGCCAGCACGCGGGCCGTGAAGCGGGGCGTGAGGGGCTCGACTCCCACCCGGGCCCGCCAGTAGGCCTCGCGCTCGCGCGGATCGCCGTTGACCAGCCAGGCGCGGCCGAAGCGCCGCATGTCGCCGAAGGTCAGGCTGCTGCCGTCGTCGAGGTGGAAGCGCGCCCGCAGGAAGCGCTCGTCGTCGTCGGGCGCGCCCGCCTGCCAGTGGAGCCTGCCGGTCATGCGCAGGTGGATGGCGAGGGTGCGCCCGTCGTCGAGCTGGATGAGCAGGTACTTGCCGCGCCGGTTCGACGCCCTCGATCCGCCGCCCGGCCAGCCCCCCGGCGAACCACTCCGGATCCTCCGGGCTCACGAGCTTGGGGTCGTGGACCTCGACGCGGGTGAACGTGCGGCCGGGGATGCGGTCGGCCAGCTGCGCCCGGATCGTCTCGACCTCGGGGAGCTCAGGCATCGCGCGGGGCCCCGGGCGATGATCGCGGGGCCGGCCCGGCCCTCGCCGGAGCCGATGCGAAACGAGGGCGCCAGCATCTCGGCGGCGCGCTCGCCGGCCCACTCGTCGCGGGCGTGGATCACCGCCAGCGGGTCGCCGAGCCCCACCCGGTCGCCGGGGCGCGCCAGCAGCTCGATCCCCACCACCGGGTCGATCGACTGGTCGGCGTGCAGGCGCCCCACCCCGAGCCAGCGCGCCACCTCGCCGATCCCGCGGCCCGCGATCGCCTCCACCCGCCCCTCGGCGGGCGCCGGGACGTCGATCCGCACCGGGGCGCTCGGCAGCGCCTGCGGATCGGTCCAGACGGCCGGGTCGCCCTCCTGGGCCTCGATCCAGCGCTGGGCCATCGCCAGGGCGTCGCCCTGGCGCAGCGCCGCCGCCGCCCGCTCGCGGCCCTCGCCCGCGGGCACGACCCCGGCGGCCTCGGCCAGCGCGCCGGCCGCCTCCTCCGCCAGCTCGCGCAGATCCTCCGATCCCTCGCCGCGCAGCACCGCGCCGGCCTCCCCCACCTCCAGCGCGTTGCCCACGCAGCGCCCCGGCGGGCGCTCGCCATCGCTCACCGTCCAGCGCAGGGTGCGCCCCCACTCCCCGGCGATCTCGGCCATCAGCGCGGCGGCGGCCCGGGCCTCGGACTCCTCGCCCACCAGGCCGCCGGAGCCGGCCTTCACGTCGACGTGGACGGCCCCCGCGCCACCGGCGACCGCCGTGCTGACCACCGACGCCGCCACCAGCCCGCCCGACACGGCGGTGCCGGTGGCGTCCCTCAGCGCGCGCAGGCGGCGGTCGCCCGGCACCAGGCGGGGATCGCTCGCCACCACCGCGATCCCGACATCGCGGACCTGCCGCACGAAGCCGGCGAGGCCGAGGTCCGGCAGGAAGCCCGGGATCGCCTCCAGCTTGTCGATCGCGCCGCCGGTGTGTCCCATGCTGCGGCCTCCGAGGCTGGCGATGCGGACCCCCAGCGACGCCGCGAGCGGCGCCGCCACGAGCGGGGTGGCGTCCCCCACCCCCCCGGTGGTCTGCAGATCTCCTGTCGGGCCGAGCGACGCGAGCTCCAGCCGGTCGCCCGAGGCCACCAGCGCCCGCGCCAGCGCGCCCGCCTGCTCGGCCCCGAGGCCCCGCAGGCAGGCGACCATCAGCCAGGCCGCCATCAGGGCGTCCGAGGCGGTGCCGTCCAGCCAGGCGCGCACGAAGGACTCGACGCTCTCGGCATCGACGTGCTCCGCGCGCCGGCTGCGCTCGATGAGCTCGACGGGGGCGAGAGGGGCGGCCATGATCCCTGGGACTCTACGCCCGGGGCGCGCGCCCACGAGGTACCCCCGACGCGAGGACCCCCTGCAAACCGCTGCTAGGGTGGCGCGCGTGTTTCGCACAGTGACACCCGCGGTGGCGGTCGCCGTGGCCCTCGGCGTCGCCGGTCCGGCGGTCGCGGCGCCCGCCACCACCGCCCCGCCCGGCACCGCGCCCGCGACCACCGCCCCGCCCCCCGCGCTCACCTCGCTGCGCGTGCCCAAGGCGGTCTCGGCCCAGCAGGGCCACGCCCGCCTGCTGGTGGGGGTGAAGCTGGCCACGCCCGCCAAGCTGACCGTTCAGCTGCTCGGAGCCGGCGGCAAGGTCGTCCAGTTCGACGGCCGACAGCGCCGACCGGCCGGCCGGTCGCGCCTACGTGCGCGTGGAGGCCACCGACAGCTCGGGCTACCAGCTCCTGGCGGGCGCGTACAAGGTGAGGGTCAGGGCGACCGACTCCCAGAACCGCTCCTCCAACGCCCTCGTGAAGCCGTTCACGCTCAAGCTGACCGCCCCGCGCGGCCTCTTCGACGCCTACACCGTCCCGCTGTGGGGACCGCTGCGCCGCCAGATGCGGGCCGCCGCCGCCGGCCAGCTGGTCGCGGTGCCGGGCGTCAAGGGCAAGGTCCTCGCGGCCGGCATCCGCCGCGGCGACATCATCACCTCCGTCGACGGGCGCGACGTCGCGCGGCCGGGCGCCTGGGCGACCGCGCTGCGGGCCCTGCCGGCCGACCGGCCGGTCGCGGTCCAGTTCAACCGCAAGGGCGTGGCGATGACCGCGAACGTCGAGCCCTCGCCCGACTGGACGCCCGCCCCGAACTACGAGGCCTCGCTGAAGGTGGCCGTGAAGCGCGACAGCAGGATCATGGCCTACGCCGTGGCGCAGGCCCGTCAGCAGATCGAGGCCGGCAAGACGGCCGCCGCGCGGGCGCTGATCCGCGCCTGGCCGGTGTCGTGGCGCCGCGGGGCGCCGGGCCAGATCGTGCTGGGCGAGCTGCTGGCCAAGCGCAAGCGCTGGAAGCAGTCGCTCGGGGCCTACAACCGGGCGCGCGCCAAGGACCCGGGCAACGGCATGGTCGCCTTCGGCCGCGGCGTCGCCCTGTCGGCGCTCGACAAGACCGTCCCGGCCGCGGCCGCGTTCGCCCGGGCCGGCCGCCTGGACCCGACCGACGCCGCCGCCCCCGCGTACGAGGGGTACGCGCTCCTGACGGCCGACCGCACCGCCGAGGCGCTGGCGGCCTCGCAGCGCGCCGTCTCGCTGGATCCGCGCTATGCGGACGCCTTCCTGCCGTACGGGATCAGCCTGCTGGCGGGAGGCGACAAGGCCAACGGCGTCGTGGCCCTGCGGCGCGGCCTGCTGCTGCTCGAGGAGCCGGACCGGGCGAACCGCCTGATCGTCCAGCACCTCGACCCGACCGACCCCTAGATCTCTCCGGTCGGCTCGTTGCCCTCGTCGAACCCGGCGTCGTCCCGCGGACGGCGCCGCGGCGGGCGGCGGCGCGACCTGCCTCCGCCGCCGACGCCTCCGCCGGCCAGGAACAGGACGGTCAGCACTCCGGCGGCCAGCCCCGCCCACATCTCCCACTGCAGCAGCGGATTCTGGGCGAAGATCCCGTAGAGCAGGAAGACGGCGACCACGCCGACCAGCGCCAGGGGACGCTGCTTGGGCGCCGCCAGGTGCACGACCCAGGGGGCGAGGATGCCGATGACCAGTAGGAGGATGGTGCTCACGACGCGTGTACTCCCGTGCTGCGCGCAGCGGGTCGGGGTGGATTCGCCCGGCCAGAGTAGTGGTCGCCGGACCCCTCCGTCCAGCCGCGGGCCGGTGCACTAGCGTCCCGTCGATGGGTGACGTCCTCGGCCTCCACCTCCTCCAGAGCCTCGATCTGATCGACACACCGCGGCGATCCGCGCTCGCCCGCGTCGATGCCGGCGGCAACCTGGTCGCCCTCGATCTGGCCGGCGGCGACGGCGAGGTGATCGCCCTGGTCGCCGCGTCCGGCGGGGGTTCGCTGGCCGTGGACGCGCCCCTCGAGGTCCCCAACGCGACCGGCCGCCGCGACCTCGAGACGGTGCTCTCGTGGTGCGACGTCCCGGCCTTCCCGGTGTCGGCCCGGCGGCTGGCGCAGGTGTTCGGCGGCGCCCGGGGGGTCACCCTCGCCCCCGCCCTGGCCGAGGGGCCCCGGCCGGTCCTCGAGGCACTCCCCGACCAGGTGCTCCGCCAGATCGCCTGGGAGCGCGAGCACCCGGCCGGGGCGGCCGCGATGGACCTGGGCGACTACCGGGCCGCCTGGCTGGCCGTGCGTCCGCCCCCGTACCGGCCCAAGGGGCTCGGCCGGGCGCGCCCGGAGGGGCTGCGCGCCGCCTGGGACCTGCTGGCGGGCGTCCTGGACCTGGGCGGCTGGACTCCGGCGAGCTCCCCCGACGATTGGGGCGCCATCGACGACGCCGCGCGCATCGACGCCCTGTGCTGCGCCTACGCGGCCCTGCGGCTCGGGCGGCCGGACGAGCACGCCGTCATCGGCACCGAGGGCCACGGCCGCGCCGTGCTGCCCGCCGACGCCAACCTGCGCGGACGCATCGGCCTGACGCTGGAGCGCCTGCGGGCCGAGCGGGCGATCGCGATCTAGGCATGGCGTGGGGTTGCCGGGGGCATCTCCATTCATGAGAATCCGCACAAGCCCCTCGGGGCCTCTCACACCCGGAAAAGGATGGCTCCCATGGGCAACAGCGTCTACAAGGTGATCGAGATCGTCGGGACCAGCGAGTCCTCCTGGGAGGACGCCACCGCGGCCGCCGTGAAGACCGCGTCCAAGACCCTGCGCGACCTGCGGGTCGCCGAGGTGGTGGAGCAGGACGTCACCATCAACGAGGACGGCTCGATCGACCAGTACCGCTCGCGCCTGTCGGTGTCGTTCAAGTATCAGGACGACTGAGGCCGCACCCTGTAGGGGAGGGTGACCCACGGCGCGTCCGCGAGGGCGCGCCGGAGGTCCTCGTCGTCGGCGTAGGGGCGGTCGGCGATGCGCCGGGCGCGCACCGGCAGCTCCACCTCCCGCCCCGAGAACGGCCAGGGCATGAGGATGCACCCGTTCGGGCCGTCGGGGCTCATGTGGAGGTCGACCCCCGTCTCCCCCGGCCGCCGGGGGACGTCGCGCAGCGCGCCCGGCCGGCCCTCGCGCAGGCCGCGCCATGTGAGGTAGAGGCTCAGGGCGTCCCAGGCGCGCACGAGCCGGAACCCCGCCGACGCCCAGGCGGCGAGCTCCCCGCCCCCGCCCAGCTCACCCAGCAGCTGCTCCTGCAGGGCCTCCTGCTCGGCGATGAAGGCCCGCGCGAGCGGGTCCCGGTCGGCGGGCGGCGTGTACTCGTAGAGCCCCCGGCCGTGGCGGCTCACGAGCAGCCCCTCGCGGGGGTCCCGGGCCCGCGCCGCGGCGATGCCGTCGCGGTAGATCGCCACGTGGGCCGCCCGCTGCATCTCGGTGAAGTTGACCGGCGCCCCCGCGTGCGCCCGCGGCGCCCGCTCCCAGCCGCGCCAGCCCTCGTCGTGGGCCGCCGCCGCCGCGCGCACGGGCCCGAACGGCTCGGGGCGCGGAGAACCGCTCGTTGCCCCAGGCATCGGCCATCAGGCCGCACTGCTCCTGGTGGTCCACCTGGCGCACCACCGACAGCAGCCCGTCCGGGTCGCGCGCGACGATCATCGCACCGACCACTCCTCGACCAGGCCGGCCAGGTCGCGGTCCAGGAAGCTCTGGCCCGAGTTGATCGACCACCGCGTCGGCCCCGGTGTCCCACGGGCGCCGGGCCGCGATCGGACGGCAGAGGTACAGCTCGTCGGCCGCCCGGGTGACCGCCACGTAGAAGAGGCGCTCCTCCTCGTCGAGCTTTCCCTCGCTGACGGCCCAGCCCGAGGGGAAGGCGCCGGCCTCGAGCTGCAGCACGAAGACCACGGGCCACTCGAGCCCCTTGGCCTGGTGGACGCTGGACAGGGCCACCCGCCGCGCCGGGCCGGAGACGTCCTCGTCGGCCTCCACCCGCTCGGCCAGCTGCAGGTCGCCCAGGAACCGGTCCAGCGACGCCGCGCGCGTGGCGAGCTCGGCGAGCCGCGCCAGGTCGGCCTCGCGGTCGCGCCAGTTGGGGTACTCGCGCTGCAGGTGGTCCCGGTACCACTCGCTGCGGGCCACCTCGAGGATGATCTCCTCGGGCCGGCTCATGGGCGCGATGGCGCCGATGGCCCGCGTGAAGCGGGCCAGCCCGCTCCCCTCCGGGCCCGAGGGGGCCATGGCGACCGCCGCCGCCAGGGGGTCCGGCTCGGCGCCGATCCGGGCCCACACCCGCCGGGCGGTGGCCTGGCCGACCCGGTCGAACAGGCGCAGCGCCCGGTCCCAGGCCAGCTCGTCGCGCGCGTTGTGACGCAGGCGGCAGAAGGCGAGCACGTCCTTGACGTGGGCGCTCTCCACGAACCGCGCGCCGGAGAACATCTCGAACTCCACCCCGGCCTCGGCCAGGGCGAGCTGCAGGTCCACGCTGTGGTGATGGGCCCGGTAGAGCACCGCGATCTCGCCCGGGGCGCGGCCCCCCGTGATGAGGTCGGCGATGCGCTGGACCACGAAGCGCGCCTCGTCCGGGACCGAGGCCAGGTGGGCGACCACCGGCGGGTTGCCCGACGGCGGACGACGGGCCCGCAGGCGCTTGTCGAAGGGGTTGCCCGCGGGGAGGGTCGCCTGGGCCAGGGCCACCACCTCGGCGGTGGAGCGGTAGTTGGTCTGGAGCGGGAACACGCGCGTGCCGGGCACCTGCGCGAAGCGCTCCACCACTTCCGGATCCGCCCCGCGCCACGAGTAGATCGCCTGGTCGGGGTCGGCCACGGCCACCAGGTTGCCGCCCTCGCCCGCGATCGACTCGACGATGCGGGCCTGGACGGGGTTGACGTCGTGGAACTCGTCGACGAGCACCCAGCGGTACGTCTCGGCCAGGCGGCGGCGCACGCCCGGATGCTCGTCCAGCAGGCGCGCGGTGAGCACGAGCAGGTCGGCGTAGTCGACGGCCGCCATGGCGCGCTTGCGCTCGGTGTAGCCGTCGGCGACGGCGCGCAGGATGTCGAGCCGGTCGGCGAGCCGCGGGTTGGCCTCGGCCACCACGTCCTCCAGCGCGCGCCCGCTCTCGGCCGCCAGGGACGCCCAGCCCACGATCGTCCCCGGCTTGGGCAGCGAGGGCCGCTCCTGCATGTCGGCGAGCACGGCGTCGCGGGCCATCGCGGCGAGCTGGGCCTGGTCCTCGGCGTCGAGGATCGTGAACGCCGACGGCAGGCCCACGAGCGGCCCGTGGCGCGCCAGCAGCCGCCGGCACACCGCGTGGAAGGTCCCGGCCGTCACGCCGGCCAGGTCGGCGCCCGCCACCCGCTCCGCGCGCTCCACCATCTCGCGCGCGGCCCTGCGGGTGAACGTGACCAGCATGATCGCCTCGGGCGGCGTGCCGGTCTCCACGAGGTGGGCCAGCGTGGCCACGATCGTGCGCGTCTTGCCGGACCCGGCCGAGGCGAGCACCAGCGAGCGCCCGGCCGCGCCCTCGACCGCGGCCAGCTGTTCGGCGTCGAGCATCTCGCGCAGCCGCGGCGACGCCCCCCCGGCGCCCCGCGACGGCGGGCGCAGCCGGTACACCGTCCGCGCGCCCGGGTCGGCGGCGAGGGGGTCGCGGGGCGCGACGGCGTCCCGCGCCGCCTTCTGCGCCTCGATGTGGGGCAGCGTCGGCGGGGCCGTCTGCCAGCGGGGGTATCCGGAGCGGGACGACATCGGGCGCGGGAGGCTAACCGCGGGCCCGGACGGACCTCATCCGCCGCCCATCTCCCGCGCCAGGCGGAGCAGGCCGATGAGCGACTTGGCGTCGGTCATCTCAGCGATCAGCCGGTCCAGATCGGCCAGGGGCCAGGAGACGACCTCGATGTCCTCGTCCTCGTCGCCGGCGACCCCGTCGACCGCGCTCAGGCCGGTCGCCAGGAAGCAGTGGATGAACTCGGTGATGATCGCCGGCGCCGTGTAGAAGCCCCCCAGGTCGCGCCACGTCGCGGCCGCCCTGCCGACCTCCTCGGCGAGCTCGCGGCGGGCGCAACTCCAGGGGGTCCTCGCCCGGGTGGTCGAGCTTGCCGGCGGGCAGCTCGAGCGTGTAGCGCTCGATCGCCTCCCGCGGCTGGCGCACCAGGAGCACGTGGTCGTCCTCCACCGGCACCATCACGACCGCGCCGGGGTGGTCCATCACCTCGCGGCGCACCACCGTCCCGTCGGGCCGGCGGTAGTGGGAGACGCGCAGGTTGACGATGGCGCCCGCGTACACGGGCTCGCTGCGGATCGGCGGGCCGAGCCCGCCGCCGTCGCCGCTCACGGAGCCGTGCGGGCCGCGTCGATCAGGCCGAGGGTGACATCGAGCATCTGCTCGAGGCTCGCCACGGCGATGCGCTCGTCGGCGGTGTGCACGTCGATCATCCCGTTGCACAGGTTCACGGCCGGGAAGCCGTTGAGGACGAACGCGTTGACGTCCGACCCGCCGCCGCTGGCGACCAGGCGCGTCGCGTGCCCCAGCGACCCCAGCACGCCGAGCGCCAGGACCACCTGCGGGTCGGTCTCGCCCAGCCGGTACGCGGTGAACTCCTTCTCGACGCGCGTCTCGAGGTTGACCTCGCACTCGCTGGCGGCCCAGGTCAGGGCGTCCAGCATCGCGGTGAGCTGCACCGAGAGGGCCCGCTCGCTGCGGCTGCGGGCCTCGGCCGTGATCGTGCAGCGCTCGGCGACCACGTTCGTGGCCGTGCCCCCCTCGACGGTGCCGATGTTGGCCGTCGTGTCGGGGTCGATGCGGCCGAGGGGCATGCGCGCGATCGCCGTCGCGGCGGCGAGGATCGCGCTGCGCCCGGACTCCGGCGTGATGCCCGCGTGGGCGGCGCGGCCGACGAAGGTGGCCTCGATGCGGTGGAGCGACGGCGCCGACGCGACCACATGGCCGATCGGGCCGGTGTGGTCGTACACGAAGCCGTAGCGGGCGTGCAGCGGCGCCGGGTCGAAGGCCGCCGCCCCGCGCAGGCCGATCTCCTCGCAGGGGGTGAAGACCAGCTCGACGCCCGCGTGCGGGCGCCCCTCCTCGACGACCCGGCGCATCGCCTCGAGGACCACCGCGACCGCCGCCTTGTCGTCGCCCCCGAGGATGGCGGGGTGGCGGTTGCTGAGATGGCCGTCGACCAGCTCCACCTCGACCGGGCCCACCAGGGGCACGGTGTCGAGGTGCGCGCCGAACATGATCGGGACGCCCCCCGGGCCGGTGGGCGCGAAGCGGCCGACGATGTTGCCGCAGCCTGCCGGGATGGACTCGCCGGCGCCGTCCTCGTGCACCTCGGCGCCGAGCTCGGCCAGCTCGAGCGCGGACGACCGCCGCCACCGGGCCCTCCTCGCGCGACGGCGAGGGGATCTCGCACAGGCGCGCCATCAGGCGCGCCACCGGCGGCAGCCCGGCGAGGTCGTCCGGGCTCACCCGCCGAGCGAGGCGTGCTCGCGCTCTGACACGCGCGTCACGGGCGCGGGCCCGTGCGACGGCGGCGCCCATGAACTCGCGGAAGAGCGGCTGCGGGCGCGTGGGCCGGCTCTTGAACTCGGGGTGGAACTGCGAGGCGCAGAACCACGGGTGGTCGGGCAGCTCCACCACCTCGACCAGGCGGCCGTTGGGCGAGCGGCCGCTGACCACGAGGCCCGGCGGCCTCGAGCTCGTCGCGCATGGCCGGGTTGACCTCGTAGCGGTGGCGGTGGCGCTCGTAGATGACCGCCTGGTCGCCGTAGGCCGCGCGGGCGCGGGTGCCCTCGCACGAGGTGGACCGGGTCGGCGCCCGAGCCGCATCGTGCCGCCGCGCTCCTCGATCGCGCGCTGCTCGGGCAGCAGGTCGATGACCGGCGTACGGCGTCTCGGGGTCGAACTCGCTGGAGTTGGCGCCGTCCATGCCGACGACGTGGCGGGCGAACTCGATGACCGCGATCTGCATGCCGAGGCAGATGCCGAGGAAGGGCACGCCGTTGCTCCCGCGCGCGGCGGGTCGCCGCGATCTTGCCCTCGATGCCCCGCCCGCCGAAGCCGCCCGGCACCAGGATGCCGTCGGCCTCGGCGCAGCAGGCTCGTCGAGGTCGGCGCCTCGGCGTCGACCCAGTCGATCTCGAGCTCGGCGCCGTGGTGGATGCCGGCGTGCTTGAGTGCCTCGGCGACCGACAGGTAGGCGTCGTGGAGCTGGACGTACTTGCCGACCAGCGCGATCCGCACGCGGCCCTCGCAGGCGTGCGATGCGCTCGACGAGGCTGCGCCAGTCGGTCGAGGTCCGGCGGCGGCGTCGGGCGGCCGAGGCGCTGGCAGACGACCGCGCGCGAAGCCCTCGGCCTCGCAGGTTGAGCGGCACCTCGTAGATGTCGCCGGCGTCCACGGCCGAGATCACCGCGTTCACGCCGATGCCGCCGTAGAGCGCGATCTTCTGGCGGATGTCGTCGGTGAGCGGGCGGTCGGAGCGCAGCACGAGCACGTCCGGCTCGATACCGATGCGCCGCAGCTCGTTGACCGAGTGCTGGGTGGTCTTGGTCTTCAGCTCGCCGGCGGCGTCGAGGTAGGGCACCAGCGTCACGTGGACGAAGCAGACGTTGCTCGCGGCCCGACGTCGTTGCGCAGCTGCCGGATGGCCTCGAGGAACGGCAGGCGACTCGATGTCGCCGACCGTGCCGCCGATCTCGACGATGACGACGTCGGCGTTCGAGCTGGCGGCCGCCTGGCGGATGCGCGCCTTGATCTCGTCGGTGACGTGCGGGATGACCTGGACCGTCGCGCCCGAGGAAGTCGCCCCGGCGCTCCTTCTTGATGACCGCGTCGTAGACCGCGCCGGTGGTGACGTTGGAGATCGGGTGAGGATCTCGTCGGTGAAGCGCTCGTAGTGGCCGAGGTCGAGGTCGGTCTCGGCGCCGTCCTCGGTGACGAAGACCTCGCCGTGCTGGAACGGGCTCATGGTGCCGGGGTCGACGTTGAGGTAGGGGTCGCACTTCTGCAGCGACACCCGCACCCCCCTCGCCTTGAGGAGGGTCCCCAGCGACGCGGCGGAGATCCCCTTGCCGAGCCCGGAGACGACGCCTCCCGTCACGAAGACGTACTTCACCGGCGTCTCAACCACGTGACCTCCCTCGCCCGACGACCGGTCCAAGGATAGCTGCAGGGTCGGCGGGACGACGCGGCGCGCCGGGCCCGGCGCGCGCCGGCGTTGGTAGCGTCGCCGCACTTTGCGAGCGACACGGAGGTCTCATGGACTTCGACGAGATGAACCGGAAGGTGATCGAGGAGTTCCGCGCCAACGAGGGTCGGTCGGCGGCGGCTTCGCGGGCGCGCCGATGGTCATCCTGCACACGACCGGGGCCAAGAGCGGCGCGGAGCGGGTCAACCCGCTCATGTACCTGCCGAAGGGCGACACGGTCGTGGTCTTCGCCTCCAAGGGCGGCGCCCCACACCACCCGGACTGGTACCACAACCTGAAGGCCCATCCCGAGGTGACGATCGAGCTCGGCACCGGGACGATGGCCGCGGTCGCCGAGGAGGTCACGGGCGAGGAGCGCGACCGCCTGTACGCGGAGCAGGCCGCGGCCTTCTCCAACTTCGCCGACTACAGAAGGCGACCACCCGCACCATCCCGGTGATCGCCATCACCCCGAAGTAGCCGCTCAGCTCTCCTTCAGCATCATCGCGACCGCCACGACCGACGCCAGCGCGATGACGGCCCAGACGCCGTAGAGGAACATGATCCCGACCATTCGACCACCCCCGGTCCGATGTCATCAGCACCTGGGAGTCTGGATCCGCTCGGGGCCCCGGCCATCGGGTCTCCACGCGACGGCTCTGCGGGAAACCCCGTAGAGCCGTCCGCGGGAGAATCCGGAGCTAGCGCACCACCAGGTGCGCGTACTCCTCCGGGACGACCATCCGCCCGACCACGTGCCGGAAGGCGGCGTTCGCCTTGGCGATCACTGCATCCTCGTCGATCGTGAGCGATCCGGCGCCCCTCCATCAGCACACGCCCGTCGCAGATCGTCGTGTCGACGCAGCGACCCGTTGGCCGCGAAGACCAGGTGCGAGAAGACGTGGTCGACCGATTCGGGCATCAGCGGCGTGAACATCGTCGAGTTGAGTCTCGACCAGGATCACGTCGGCCTTCCTGCCGGCGCTAGCTCGCCGGTCTCGTGGCCGAGCGCCGCGGCGCCGTTGCGCGTCGCCATCCGGACCACGTCGGGCGCCTGCTGCAGGCTCGGCGTCGACGCGGACGGCGCGGTGCAGCAGCGACGCCCACTTCATCACCTCGAACATGTCGCGGCTGTTGTTGCACTCGGCCGCGTCGTGGCCGAGGCCGACGTTGAGCCCGGCGGCGAGCATCTCGGGGAGGCGCGCGACGCCGTTGCCGAGCTTCGCGTTGGAGGAGGGGTTGTGCGAGATCTGGGTCCCGGTTTCCCGCATCAGGGCGATCTCCGCGTCGGAGAGCCAGACGCAGTGCGCGGCGATGCAGTCGGGGCCGAGGATGCCCTCTTCGTAGGCGACCTCGGTCGGCCGCCGGCCGAACATCTTCTTCGAGATCTCGACCTCGCCGAGCGACTCGTTGAGGTGGATGTGGATGCCGGTGCCGAGCTCGTCGGCGAGCGCGCGGGCCTCGCGCAGCAGCTCGCGCGAGGCCAGCGGCAACCACTCGATGCCGACCCTCACCTCCATCCTGCCGTCGGCCGCGCCGTGCTTGGCGTGGAACGCGCGCGCGTTGTCGGCGAGCGAGTCCAGTTCGTGCTCGTCGGTGGCGACGTCGTTGCAGAGGACGGCGCGGATGCCGATCTCCTCGGCGGCCTCGGCAAGCGCCTCGAGCTGGCGGTACATGTCGTTGACGGTGGTGACGCCGCAGCGGACCGACTCGGCAGTAGCTGGCCAGCGCCGCCCAGTCGCGGCCGCCTCGGGGTCGAGCGCGCGGATCATCGGGTACCAGCAGGTCTGCAGGTACTCCCAGAGCGGCAGGTGGTCGCTCCAGCCCTTGCCGAGGGCGGTGTGGTAGTGCAGGTCGACGAGGCCCGGCATGACGATCTTGCCGGTGGCGTCGATGAGCTCGTCCGCCGATCCGGCCGGGTGGCTCCGCGCGATGGCGTCGGCCTCCCCCACCGCGACGATGCGGTCGCCCTCCAGGACGACGGCCCCGCCGAAGATGATGGTGTCGGCGTCGTCCATCGTCACGACGTCGCCACCGGTGATGATGATCCGGTCGGGCATTGGTTCTCCTCGGCGTCAGGCGACGGACGTGGCGCGCCGGACCGAGGCCCGGCGCGCCGCGCGATCCGCGTCCCTACTGGCTCGGCAGCAGGTCGTTTGTGTAGTACTCCGAGTAGTCGGTCGGGGTGACCGCCTTCCCGGACGCGTCCTTGAGGGCGCCCGCCTCGGCCAGGATCGCGCCCAGGCCCGAGAAGGACTCCTCCTTGAACTCGCCCCACTGGCTGCTGTCGCCGATGTAGATCGGCGCCAGGTACTCCGCGCTGGCGTTGACCAGCTCGGTGGCCTCCCCGAGGGCCGGGTCGGCGGCGATCAGGATCTGAGCCGCCTCGGCGGGGTTGTCGGCCGCGAACTCATAGCCCTTCGAGATGGCGGCGAGGCACTTCTTCAGCTTGTCGGGGTTGTCCGAGATCTCCGCGTCGGAGGCCACGAAGATCGCCGACGGGTAGTTGCCGGCCTCGCCGAGGTACTTGCTGATCGGGAAGGTCCGCAGCTTGATGCCGCGCTGCTTGGCCTCGATGCCCTCCCAGGCGTCGAAGATGGCCGACCAGTCGATCTTCTTGGCGTAGAGCGCCTCGTAGGCCGCGGTGTTGAGGGTCACGTTCTTGAAGTCGATGTCCGTGCCGCCGTCCGCGGCGATCACCGCCGACCAGGTCGGGGTCTCGTAGGGCAGGCCGAACCCGCCGTAGGTGGTGCCGTTGGCCAGGTCCTTCGGGCTCGTGAACTTGGAGCTCTCGAGCACCGCGAGGGACTCGGTGTTGCGCGACGCGATCGCCGCGACCGCCTTCACCGGGATGCCGGACGCGTGCGACACCAGGATCTGCGGAACGAACGAGACGCCGAGGTCCGCCTTGCCCTGGTTGACCAGGACGTCGGTGTTGGCGCCCGAGTACGGCAGGATCTTGAGCCGCAGGTTCTCGTCGGTGAAGTAGCCCTTGTCCTTGGCCACGTAGATCCCGGTGTGGTTGGTGTTGGGGGTCCAGTCGAGCGCCACCGTGCAGGTCTCGGTGGCCTCGGGCGTCGTGGACGCCGCGGAGCTCGAGTCGTCGTCTCCGCAACCGGCCGCGAACAGCGTGCCCACGGCGACGAGCGCCGCAACGGCGATCAGGCCGATACCTCTCCGTCTCATCATGGTCTCCTTCGGTTTGGCGGTGCATGCGCACCGTCGGGCACGAGAGCCGAATGGGGTTCACGCATCCTGGTGTGACCCCGGACCCGCGTTGTAGACGTAGCCCGGGAGGACCGGGAGGTCCGACCACGTCCGGTAGAAGTCCAGCGCGTGGGGCGTGGCCAGGGCCGGCAGCTCCACGTCGGTCCGCACCCGCGCCGGCGAGCGCTCCCACAGCCGCCGCTCGCAGGCCTCCTGGTGGCGGGCGCGCACCGCTCCCTCGTCCACCGTGGTGATCGCGCCGCCGTCGAGGACGGGGCGCCCCTGGACCATCACGGTCTCGATGTCCGACATGTCGGCGCGATCCATGATCACGTCGATCGGGTCGGCGGCGTCGTAGCGGTTGGGCGGCCAGAAGACGCGCGCCCGGCGCAGGACGACGAGGTCGGCGTCGCGGCCCGGCTCGAGCGAGCCGATGCGGTCGGACATGCGCGCCGCCTGGGCACCGCTCTCGACGGCGCTGCGCAGGTATGCGGGGCCGTCCACGCGGCCGCTCTCGAGCGCGCGGGGCACCCGCTGCAGGTAGGCCGACAGCCGCAGCTCGGCGAGATAGTCCTCGCGCTCGGTGGCCGAGATGCCGTCGGTGCCGATGCCGACCCGCACGCCGGCGTCGAGCATGTCGCGGGTGCGGCAGATGCCCGACGACAGGCGCAGGTTGGAGCCCGGGTTGCTGGCCACGACGGCCCCGGAGGCGGCGACGATGTCGATGTCCTCGTCGGTCGGCCACACGAAGTGGGCCAGGCTCACGTCGGGGCCGAGGATGCCCAGGTCGGCGAGGCGGCGCACCGCGGTGGTGCCGTGGTGGGACATGCTGAAGGCCATCTCCGACCGGGTCTCCAGGCAGTGGGTCGTGATCCCGGTGCCGAACTCGTCGGCCAGCGCCCGGCAGCGCAGGTACAGCTCGTCGGACACCGCCGGCGTCCAGTCGGGGGCCGCCAGGACGCGCACGCGTCCGCCGCGGCCGTCCCAGTCGGTCACCAGCCGCCGGTAGGCGGCCTCGACCTCGTCCACCGGCCACGCGTAGCCCATGTCCGACGCCCGCACCTCGGCGGCCACGTCCCCCGGCAGGCGCGCCAGGAACCGGTCGTCGCCCTCGTGGGTGTAGCGGTTGCGGTCCCGGAACGAGAGCCCGAAGCCCACGCGCGTGCCCAGGTCCCAGTAGGCCTGAAGGGCCACGTCGGCGGAGAAGTTGGGCAGGCAGCGGCGCCCGTAGTAGGCGTCCACCACGCAGGTCTGGCCGCCGTGCACGGTGTCCATCAGGCCCACCATCAGGACGTCGTAGAGGTCGTCCTCGCGGATCTCGCCCAGCAGGCCGTGCACCCACAGGTTGGCGAGCTCGAAGATCGTGTCGTAGACCCCTTGGACCAGGTTGCACTCGCTGTGGTAGTGCGCGTTGACGAGACCCGGCAGCACGGCGTGGCCCGGCGATCCGATCACGCGGGCGTAGCCGCCGTCGGCGCCCTCGAGCTCGGCGCGCGCGCCGACCCGCGTCACCACGCCGTCCTCGACCAGGAGCGCGCCGTCCCGGATCACGCCGACGTCGCCGAGCACCACCAGGGGATCGCCGACGACGAGGATCCGCTCGCTCACCCCGGCGCCCCGGCGGGCGCGGTGTCGCCGCCCAGCCGCAGGGCGCGCCGCAGCCGCCGCTCGATGGCGGTGAACGCGTCCGTCTCCTCGACGCCGAGCGCGCGCGGCCGCGGCAGCTCGACGTCGACCACGTCGCAGATGCGGCCCGGGCGCGGCGCCATCACGTACACGCGGTCGGACAGGTACACGGCCTCGGCGACGTCGTGGGTCACGAAGATCACGGTGGTCCGCAGGTCGCCCCACACGTCCAGCAGCCACTGCTGCATGTCGCCGCGGGTGAGGCTGTCGAGGGCGCCGAAGGGCTCGTCCAGGAGCATCGCCGAGCGGCCGAGCAGGACCGTGCGCAGGAAGGCGGCGCGCTGGCGCATGCCGCCCGAGAGCTCGCCCGGGTAGGCCTTCTCGAAGCCCTCCAGGCCGAAGCGCTCCATCAGGGGCGCGGCCCGGCGGCGGGCCTCGCGCCGCGACACGCCCTCGATCTGCAGGCCCACCACGGTGTTGTCGATCACCGTCCGCCACGGGAACAGCAGGTCCTTCTGGGGCATGTAGGCGAACTCGCCGCGCGCGACCGGCTGGCCGCCCAGGCGCACCTGCCCCGCGGTGGGCTCGAGCAGCCCGGCGACGATGTTGAACAGCGTGCTCTTGCCGCAGCCGGACGGACCGATGATCGACACGAAGCGGCCGGCGTCGGCGACCATGTCCACCGAGTCCAGCGCCTGCACCTCGCCGTCGCGGCGCCGGAAGCGCTTGCTGAGGCCCACGACCTCGACGGTGGCCCCGGGCGGGGCGAGGGTGGCGGAGGGCGCGGCCGTGCTCACCAGCGCTCGTCCTTGTGGGTGGAGCGGTGCCACGGCATCACGATCCGCTCGATGATGACCACGATCAGGAAGAGCATCAGCGTGAGCAGCATCGTCATCAGGACCGCGCCGAAGACCAGGTCGGTGCGGTAGGCGTTGCGCATCTGCTGCATGTAGATGCCGAGGCCCTCGAACGAGCCGACGTACTCGGCGAACACGGCCGCGACCACCGCATAGGTCACCGTGATGCGCAGCCCGGTGAAGAACGACGGCAGCGAGCTGGGCAGGCGGGTGCGCAGGAAGATCTGCCAGCGCGTCGCCCGCATGCTGCGCAGCAGGTTCATGGCGTCGGGGTCCGTGGAGGCCAGGCCCTGGGCCAGGCCCACCACGATCGGGAAGAACGTGTAGAAGGCCACGACCAGCACCTTGGGCAGCAGCCCGAAGCCGAACCAGATGATCACCAGGGGCGCGATCGCGACGATCGGGATCGTCTGCGAGGACACCAGGATCGGGTAGATCCCGCGCCGCACCCAGGGGATGAAGTCCATGGCGACCGCCAGGATGATCGCCGCGGCGACGGCGATCCCGAGGCCCATGATCGTCTCCTGGAAGGTCACCCAGAGGGCGTTCCAGAGATTCTCGCGGTCGTCCCACGAGGACTGCGTGATGTCGATCGGGGCGGGCAGGACCGACGGCGACACGTCCTGCCAGCGGACGTAGCCCTCCCAGATCGCGACGCCGACCAGCACCAGCAGGATCGACGGCCAGGCGAGGTTGAAGCGCGACGTGCGCCGCACCGCCTCGGGGTCGCGCCCCGCGACGACCGGGGGGGCGACCGCGGCCGGCTCGGGGCCCGCCGCCTGCTCGGCCTGGGTGGTCATCGGCTTATCGGGCATGCGTCCACGACGGCCGCAGTGTAGGTAGGGCCCGGGGAGCGACCCATCGGCCCTGGGGTGGAGTTTTCGCGCCGCGTCCCTGCCGCGCGCGCGACGGGCCTATGGTGCCCCCAGGAACCGCGCGAGGGAGGCTACCGCCATGACCACCAGGCTCAGCGGCACGAAGGCCATCTGGGACCGGATCGACCCCATCTATCGGCGGGTGCTGGAGCATCCGTTCCTCATGGGCGTGCGCGACGGCACGCTGGACCATGCCGCCTTCGGGCGCTATATCGTCCAGGACGCCCTCTACCTGCGCGAGTACGCGCGGTCCCTGGCGCTGTGCGCCGCCCGCGGCGCCGACTCGCCGACGGTCGAGATGTTCTGCGCCCACTCGGCCTCGGCCATCGCCACCGAGCGCCTCATGCACGCCTCCCTGATGGGGCGGATGGGCATCGACCCGGACGGCCTGGACGGCGCCGAGGCCACCCCCACCTGCTACGCCTACACCAGCTTCACCAAGCAGGCGTGCGCGCTCGGCGAGCGCCACGAGGCGATCGCCTCGGTGCTGCCCTGCTACTGGATCTACCGCGAGGTCGGACACGAGCTGATGTCGGCCGGCTCGCCCGATCCGGCCTACCAGGTCTGGATCGACACCTACGCCGACCCGGTCTTCAACGAGGCCGTCGAGGGCGCGCTGGCGGCCTGCGACGCCGTGGCCTTCGACCTGGGCCCGGCGGCCACCGAGGCGATGGTCGCCGCCGCCGAGACCGCGGCCCGCTACGAGTGGATGTTCTGGGACTCCGCGTATCGCGACGAGCGCTGGCCCGAGCTGGGCTGAGCCGGGGGCACGCGCGGGATCACCCCGCGCGCCGGGCGAGCAGCTCCTGCGGCGTGCCGGCGGGCGCCGGCGTCCCGCGCGCCGGCGCCGAGCATGCGGCACAGCTCGGCCACCAGCGCCTCGCCGTCCACCGGCTCGATGCGGGTCGTGGCCCGGCCGTCGGCGTCGAGCCCCTTGACCAGCCGGTAGTGCGCGTCGGCCATCGCCGCGACCTGGGGCAGGTGGGTGATGACGACCACCTGGCGGCCCCTCGGCGAAGGCGCGCAGGCGGGCCCCGACCGCCGTGGCGGTCACGCCGCCGATGCCGGCGTCCACCTCGTCCAGCACCCAGGTGGCGTGGTCGGTGGCCGCCGCGACGCCGTGCAGGGCGAGCAGCACCCGCGAGAGCTCGCCCCCCGAGGCGGTCGCGGCGAGCGGCGCCTCGGGCAGGCCCGGGTTGGCGCGCAGCCAGATGACGCACGAGTCGGCCGGCGGGTCGCCCTCGTGATCCTCGATCAGCTCCACCCGCAGCTCCGCCCGGGCCATCGCGAGGTCGGCCAGCTGGGCGCGCACGGCCTCGGCGAGCCGCGGCGCCGCCTCGGCGCGCGCGTCGCGCAGCTCGACCGCGATCGCCGAGGCCTCGTCCATCGCGCTCTCGTGCTCCTGCGCCAGCGCCAGCACCTCGCCCGCGCCCTCGTCGAGCGCCTCGCAGCGACTCGCGGGCCTCGGCGGCCCGCGCCAGCACGGCGGCGGTCGCCGGGCCCGAAGCGCCGCGACAGCCGCGCGTAGGTCTCCAGCCGCTCCTCCACCTGGGCGAGGCGCCCGGGCTCGGCGTCGAGGTCCTCCAGGTAGGCCCGCAGGGTCATGCCGGTCTCCTGGAGCGCCTCCTGGGCGGCCGCCAGGTCGGCGTGCGGCGCGCGCAGCGCCCCGTCGACCTCGACCAGCGGCGCCAGCGCCGCCGCGGCCACGCCGATGGCCTCCACGCCGCCGCCGTCGCCGTCGCTCGGCGACAGCGCCTCCGCGGCGGCCGAGGCGGCCGCCGGCCAGGCCCTCGGCGTGGCGCAGGCGCTCGCGCTCGGCCAGCAGCGCCGCCTCCTCGCCCTCGTCGATCTCGGCGGCGTCGACCTCCCGCAGCAGCTCCTCCAGCTCGGCCCGCTCGCGCTCGGCGGCTCTCGCGCCGGCCCGCGCCGCGGCAAGGGCCGCGCGCCAGGGCGGCCACGCGGCGGCGCAGGCCCGCGAGCCGCTCGGCCGCCGCGGTAGCCTCCGGGCCCGCGAAGGCGTCGAGCACCGCGAGCTGGCTGGCGGTGCTCACCAGGCGCCGGTGCTCGTGCTGCGCCGAGAAGCGCACCAGCGCCCGCGCCAGGGCCGCCACCGCGTCGCGCGGCGCCGCCTGCCCGTCGATGAGGGCGCGTGCCCGCCCCTCGGCGGGCACGCGCCGGGCGATCACGACCTCCGACTCGTCGTCCACCAGCTCGCGCAGCGCGAGGGCCGGATCGTCGGCCTCCAGCGCGTCCCAGAAGCCGTCGGGCACGCCGAGGGTGGCCTGCACCAGGGCGTGGCGCGCGCCCGGGCGGACGGCGCTCGCGTCGGCCGGCGCTCCGGCCAGCAGGCCGAGAGCCTGGGCGAGCACGGTCTTGCCGGCGCCGGTCTCGCCCGTGATCGCGGTCAGACCGCGCCGGCGGCGTCAGCTCCGCGCGCTCGATCACGACGAGGTCGCGGACCTCGAGCGTGCGGATCACGGCCGGCCGAACTTCTCCCGGTAGCGCCGGAAGAAGGATGCCTCGGGGAACGTGGCCAGGTGGACCTCGGAGCCTCCGAGGCCCACCGTGATCGAGCGGCCGGGCTTCAGGCCGCCGATGCGCTGGCCGTCGGCCTGCACGTCGCAGTCGCCGATCAGGGCGCTGTTGGTGACGGTGAGCTGCTCCTCGGCGCCGATCACCAGGGGGCGGCTGTCGAGGTGGTGCAGGGCGATGAACGACAGCACGAAGCAGCGGACGCGCCAGGAGACGGTCGGGCCCCCGGCGGCCAGGTTGTAGGCCGTCGAGCCCACCGGCGTGCTGAGGATCACCCCGTCGCAGCGGACGGTCGCCACCACCTCGTCGTCCACGGCGTAGGTGAGGTCGGCGATACGCGAGTCGCCGCTGCGGAAGAGGGCGAGGTCGTTGACCGCCTCGACCTCGCCGTCGGCCCACGTCGGCCTTGAGCGAGGGCAGCCCGAGAACGGCGAAGTCGCCCGCCAGCGCCCGGCGCAGGTCGCGCTCGAGGCTCTCGCGCTCGATCGAGGCGAGGAAGCCCACCCGGCCGTAGTTGACGCCGATCACCGGGGCGCCCGAGCCGGCCTCGCGGGCGAGGGCGCGCAGGATGCTGCCGTCGCCGCCGAGCACCAGGATCA
Source organism: uncultured Thermoleophilia bacterium (assembly GCA_963806585.1). GTDB lineage: Bacteria > Actinomycetota > Thermoleophilia > Miltoncostaeales > Miltoncostaeaceae > Miltoncostaea. The sequence continues at coordinate 157,554 of CAWDYN010000007.1, forward strand.
GGTCCTCGCCGCCGGACTGCAGGACCATGCCGTCGCCCGACGAGAACGGGCGCCAGGATGCGGTGCTTGACGACCTCGCCGGCGGGGACCAGGACCTCGACGCCCGCCTCCTGGAGGATCGCCAGGACGGCCGGCAGCGTCGAGGCCGTGACGTCCGGCTCGCGATGGGTGAGCAGCAGCACCCGCTTGACCGGATGGCGCGTCGGCCATCGTGATCGGGACGCGCGCTCGCCGAGGGGCCCGGGGCTCATCGTGCCCTCCGTCGCCGGCGGCGTACACGAACACCTCGCGGTTGCCCTTGGGCCCCGGCACGCCGGCGTCGGCCGTGCCCAGGACCGTGCCCCCCGCCGCCTCGATCACCCCGATCACGCCGCGCACCGCATCCTCCCGGGCCGCCTCGTCGCGCACCACGCCGCCCGAGCCGACCCGCTCGCGGCCGACCTCGAACTGCGGCTTCACCATCACCATCGCACGCCAGCCCGGCGCCAGGCAGGGCACCAGCGCGCCGGCAGCACCGTGCCCAGCGCGATGAACGACAGGTCGACAGGTGACCAGGTCGACGGGCGTCGGGCAGGTCGGCCGGCGACAGGTGGCGGGCGTTGGTGCGCTCCATGCACGTGCACGCGGGGATCGCCGCGCAGGCGACCAGTCGAGCTGGCCGTAGCCCGACGTCCAGGGCGATCACCGCGCGCGGCGCCGCGCTGGAGCAGGCAGTCGGTGAAGCCGCCGGTGGACGCGCCGAGGTCGAGGCCGCGCGCGCCCGCCACGTCGACGGCGAGCGCGTCGAGGGCGCGCGGCCAGCTTGAGCCCGCCGCGCGAGACGTACTCGCGCTCCCGGCGCACCGCGACCTCCGCGTCCTCGGCCACGTTGGTCCCGGGCTTGTCGACCGGGCGGCCGTCCACCTGGACCCGGCCGGCCATGACGGCGGCCTGGGCGCGCGACCGGGTGGCGAAGTGCCCGCGCCGGACGAGCATCACGTCGAGTCGTGAACGGGTGACCACCGGGCCGATGATAGCCGGGGGCGCGGCCCCCGCCCCGCCGGCGATCAGGCCGCGCCGGCGATCAGGCCTCGCCGACCGGCAGGCGCGCGCCCCGCAGGGCCCGCACGACGCCCGCCGACACCTGCTCCGGCGTCAGCCCGGCGTCCTCGAGCAGCAGCTCGCGCTTGCCGTGGTCGACGAAGCGGTCGGGCAGGCCGATGCGCAGCACGCGCGCCGGCGCGTCGTCGAGCACCTCGAGCACCGCCGCGCCGAAGCCGCCGATGCGGGCGTGGTCCTCGATGGTGACCAGCAGCTCGTGGCGCTCCGCCAGCTGGCGCATCAGGGCGGCGTCGATGGGCTTGGCGAAGCGGGCGTTGACCACGGTCGGCCGCACCCCGGTCGCGTCGGCCACCAGCTCGGCGGCGTCGCGCGCCAGGCCGGCGCCGAAGCCGTAGCCGACCAGCGCGACGCCGTCGCCCAGCTCGAGCACCTCGGCGCGGCCGATCTCGACGGGCTCGGGCCGCTCGGGCAGCGGCACGCCGAGGCCGGCGCCGCGCGGGTAGCGGATGGCGACCGGGCCGTCCAGCCGCAGCGCGGTGTGCAGCATCGCCACCAGCTCGGCCTCGTCCATCGGGGCCATCACCGTCAGGCCCGGGATCGAGCGCAGGTAGGCGATGTCGAAGGCGCCGTGGTGGGTCGGCCCGTCGTCGCCGACCAGGCCGCCGCGGTCGATCGCGAAGACCACCGGCAGGTCCTGGATCGCCACGTCGTGGATGATCGGGTCGAAGGCGCGCTGCAGGAAGGTGGAGTAGATCGCGCAGACCGGGCGGTAGCCCTCGATCGCCATGCCGCAGGCGAACACGGCCGCGTGCTGCTCGGCGATGCCGACGTCGTAGGTGCGCTCGGGGAAGCGGGCCATCATGTGCTGCATCCCGGTGCCCTTGAGCATGGCCGCCGTGATGCCGACCACGCGCGGGTCGCGCTCGGCCTCGGCCACCAGCGCCCGGCCGAAGACCTCGGTGTACGTCGGCGCCGCCGCCGACGAGCCCTTGGCCGCGGCCTTGCCGCTCTCGATGACGAACGGCGTGGCGCCGTGCATGGCCTCGCCGTCGGCCTCGGCGGGCGGGTAGCCCCGCCCCTTCACGGTCTTGACGTGGATCAGCACCGGGCGGTCCATCTCGAGCGCCGGTGCGCAGGGCCCGGCGCACGCCGGCCACGTCGTGGCCGTCGATCGGGCCGACGTAGGCGAAGCCCAGCGCCTCGAAGAGGGCGCCGGACTCGAACCAGAGCGACTTGGTGGCGTCGCGGATGTGGCCGCCGACGCCCGACGCCCCCGGCACGCGCGACGAGGCCGCGCTCCAGCTCCTCGCGCACCCGGGTGAGGGCGGGATCGACGCGCACGCGCTGGAACAGCTTGGAGAGCGCGCCGACGTTCTCCGAGATGCTCATGCCGTTGTCGTTGAGGATCACGGTCACCGGCACCCCGAGCGCGCCGGCGTTGTTGAGGCCCTCGTAGGCCATGCCGCCCGTGAGCGCGCCGTCGCCGATCACGCACGCCACCCGGCCGCCGCGGCGGCCGTGGCGCTGCGGCCTCGGCGAGCCCGGTCGCGTAGCTGATGGAGGTGCTGGCGTGGCCGGCGCCCATGATGTCGTGCTCGCTCTCCTCCCGGCGCAGGAAGCCGCTGATGCCCCCGTGCTGGCGCAGCGTGCCGAAGCCGTCGAGCCGCCCGGTGAGCAGCTTGTGGCCGTACGCCTGGTGGCCGACGTCCCACACGATGCGGTCGCGCGGGCGACTCCATCTCGGCGTGGAGCGCGACGGTGAGCTCGACGGTGCCCAGGCTCGCCCCGAGGTGGCCGCCGGTCTGGGAGACCGTGTCGATGATGGCCTCCCTCATCTCGGCGGCCAGGGCCCCGAGCTCGGCGTCGCTCATGCGGCTGACGTCGTGGGGGCTCTGCAACCCGGCGATGATCGGGAAGCGCGGTGGGGTCGCTGCCATCCCGGTGATCTTAGTGGACCCTCCCGGACGGGCGCACCCCCGCGGGCCCGGGGACGACTATCGTCCGCGGCATGGCGCGCCTCGTGCTCTTCGACAACCCCGTCTCGTCCAATGCGCTGAAGGTGCGCTTCCTGCTCGCCGAGCTCGAGCTCGAGCACGAGCGCCGCGAGGTCCCCATGGCCCGGCCGCGGCCGGGCTGGTACCTCGACGTGAACCCGGTGGGCGGCATCCCCGCCATCGACGACGACGGCTTCACGCTCGCCGAGTCCCACGCGATCCTGCGGTACCTGGCCCGCCGCCAGGCGCGCGCCGACCTCTATCCCGCCGGGGCCGGCGAGCAGGCGCGGGTCGACGAGTTCCTCGACCGCTTCAGCACGGGGATCCGGGCGGCGTTCTTCCGCCACGAGGTGCCCGCGCTCGGATACGCCCGCGACACGGGCTTCGGCGCGATCCCGCCCGACCCCGAGCGGGCCGCGCAGGTGGCGGCGGAGATCCGCCCGACGCTGGAGCTGCTCGACTCGCTGGTCTCCCCCACCGCGACCGTGCTCGACCGCTTCACGATCGCCGACTGCGCCCTCGCGCCGGTGCTCTTTCGCACCACCCGCACCGGCCTCGACCTGACCCCCCATCCCACCCTCCGCGCGCTGCGCGACAGCCTCGTGGCCCGGCCCGCCTTCGCCCGGGCCGACCCGGTGGGCTGAGGCCGCGGCGGGGCTCAGGCGAGCAGCACCACCCGCAGGGTGGGAACCGCGTCGCCCTCGGGCTCCGGGGCGGCCGCGATCCCGACCAGGAACGGCAGGTCCGCCCGCAGCTGCATGATGTCGTCGGGCTCGAGCACGCCGCCCTGGAGGACGTAGGTGCCGAGCTCCTTGAGCAGGCGCACGCCGCTCTCGACGAAGGCCGTGGGGACGTTGACCAGGGTCAGCTCGGGGTGGCCGGCGTAGATCGCGAGGCCCAGCGTCTCGAGCTCGGCGCCGCGCACGGGCGCGCCCTGGGCCAGCCACGGGCGCTCGGCCAGCTCGTCCATCGGCGGCCGGTCGTCGCCCGAGCCGATCCCCTGGAGCTCGGCGTGCCCGGCGGCCTCGGGGTCGCTGGGCGGGCAGCACCGCCACCTGCACCCGCGGGTCGAGCAGGTTCGACTCAGCGGCCATCGCGGTCCGCCGCGGCCGCGCGCAGCGCGCGGGGGAGCCGCTCGGTGATCTCCTGCCCGAGCGCCAGGGCCTCCTCGGCCAGCGCGCGCAGCTCCTCGGGGCGGCACGTCGCCCTCGCCCAGGCGCCGCGCCAGGTCCTCCAGGCGCGCCGCCGCCGCCTCCAGGGCGGCGCCCTCCTCGGGGGGCGCCGGCGCTCACCCCGGCACTCCGCTCTGCTCCGCCGCGATGCGCCCGAGGATGCCGTTGACCAGGCCGGACGCCTCGCTCTGGCAGTAGCGCTTGGCGAGGTCGACCGCCTCGTTGATCGAGACGGCCGGCGGGATGTCCGGCCAGTCGAGGATCTCGTGGACCGCCACCCTCAGGATGTTGCGCTCGAGCGGGGCCAGCCGCTCGGCCGTCCAGCCGTCGGCCGCCCCCGTGATGAGGGCGTCGAGGCTGGCCGGGTCGGCGGAGACGCCCTCCATCAGGGCGCGCGCGAAGGGGTCCACCGGCGGTCCCGTCCCGGGCCGCGTTGGCCTCCAGGTCCTCGAGCGGCAGGCCGGTCACGTCGTGCTGGTACAGCAGCACGACGGCCTGGCGCCGGGCGGTGCGCCGGCCCCCCTCGGGCTCGAGGCTCACGCCGCCCGCTCGCGGTGCAGCGACGGCAGGTGCGCCTCGCGCTCGGTGAGATAGGAGGTGGTGTAGCGCCCCTCCACGAACGGCGCGTCGTGGGCGATGTCGTGGAGCAGCGGCAGGGTGGTCGGGATGCCGGTCACCGAGGTCTCGGCGAGGGCGCGGCGCAGGCGCGCGATCGCCCGGGGGCGGTCGGCCGCCCACACGCACAGCTTGCCCAGCAGGCTGTCGTAGTGGGGCGGCACGTTCTCGCCCGGCTCGCAGTGGGTGTCCACGCGGATCCCCGGGCCCTGCGCGATGCGGAAGTCGTCGAGCCGGCCGGCGCCGGGGCGGAAGTCGCGCGACGGGTCCTCGGCGTTGATGCGGCACTCGATCGCGTGGCCGTTGGCCTCGGCCACCCCGGTGCGCGACAGCAGGCCGCCGGCGGCCACGTTGAGCTGCTCGGCGACCAGGTCGAGCCCGGTCACCAGCTCGGTGACGGGATGCTCCACCTGCAGGCGGGCGTTGAGCTCGAGGAAGTAGAAGTCGCCGGCGGCGTCGACCAGGAACTCGAGGGTGCCGGCGCTGCGGTAGTTCCACGCCTTGACCGCCCGCAGCCCCGCCTGCTGCATCCGCTCGCGCGTCGCCGCCGGCAGGTTGGGCGCCGAGGCCTCCTCGATCAGCTTCTGGTGGCGGCGCTGGATGGAGCACTCGCGGTCGCCGGCGACCAGGGCCCCGCCCTGGCCGTCGGCCATCACCTGGATCTCGACGTGGCGGGCGCCCTCGAGCATCCGCTCCACGTACAGGGAGCCGTCGTTGAACGACGCCTCGGCCTCGCGCTGGGCCGCCTCGAAGGCGTGGGGCAGGTCGGCCGCGCGCTCGACGCGCCGCATGCCCTTGCCGCCGCCGCCGGCGGCGGCCTTGAGCAGGATCGGGTAGCCGGCGTCGTCGGCGGCGGCGATCGCCTGCCTCGACGTCGACCACCGGCCCGTCCGAGCCGCCCAGCACGGGCAGGCCGGCCTCGCGGGCGGCCGCCTTGGCCGCGATCTTGTCGCCCATGCGCTCCATCACCTCGGGCGCCGGACCCACGAAGACGATCCCCGCCTCGGCGCACGAGCGCGCGAACGCCGGGTTCTCGGAGAGGAAGCCGTAGCCCGGGTGGATCGCGTCGCAGCCGGTGATCTCGGCCGCCCCGAGCACGTTGGAGACGTTGAGGTAGGAGTCGCGGGCGGGCGGCGGCCCGATGCAGACGGCCTCGTCGGCCAGGTCCACCGCGAGCGTCTCCGCGTCGGCGGTCGAGTAGACGGCGACCGTGGGGATGCCGAGCTCGCGCGCCGTCCTGATGATCCGCACCGCGATCTCGCCCCGGTTGGCGACGAGCAGCTTCATGGCTCGATCAGGAACAGCAGCTGGCCGAACTCCGCCGGCGCCGCGTCCTCGAGGGCGATGTTGCGCACGACCCCGCCCTCCTCGGCCACGATCTCGTTGAAGAGCTTCATCGCCTCGATCAGGCACAGGGTCTCGCCCGCCTCGACCCGCTGGCCGACCTCGACGAACGGGGGCTGGTCGGGCCCGGGGCGCCGGTAGAAGGTCCCGACCATCGGGCTGGTGACGCGCACCAGGCCCTCCTCGCCCTCGGCGGGCGCGGCCGCGCCGCCGCCGCCCGGCGCGGCGGGCTCGGCCGCCACCGGGACGGCCCGCCGCACGGTGACGCGCGCGCCGGAGATCTCCACGCTGACCTCGGCCTCGTCGGAGGCCTCCACGACGTCCACGAGCGTGTCGAGCAGATCGCGGTCGATCGCGGGCTGGCCGGGACGGTTCGCGGCCTCCGCGCCCAGCGAGCGCCGGCGCGCGACGACCGGCTCGGTCCCCTCGGCGAACATCGCCCAGAGCACCAGGTCCTCCTCGGAGAGCCCCTGCGGGGCCTCCTCGGCCACCGCGGAGAGGTCGCGCACCGGCGGGGCCCCGGGATCGGACGCGCGGGCGGCCTCGAGCGCGGCGGGGGCGACCGGGCCGCGCAGGCGGCCGGCGCGGCCGAGGGCCACCTGGGCCAGCTCGGGCTCGATCTCGGCCCAGCGGCGGCCCTCGATGACGTGGCCGGCGGCCTGCGAGAGGATCGCCGCCCCCAGCGGGTACGCCAGGGTGGCGCCCCCGATGTCGCGCGCCACCGCCGCCGACTCGGTGGCCACGGCGACCAGGCTCCGCGACAGCCCGAGGCGGCCCAGCCGCGAGATCAGGCCCGGCTCCAGGGCCGGCGGCACGGCGACCGCGGGTCCGAAGACCGCCGCGGCGGCCTGCCGCAGGCGGTCGGCCGGGAGCATCGGGCCGACGACGCGCGCGGCGCGGTCGAGAGCGGTCGGCTGGCAGTCCAGGTGGCGCTCGCCGCCGACGAGCGCGGCGCGCAGCGTCTCGGCCGAGGGGCGCGCCGACACCAGCGCGACCGGGCCGGCGGACGCCTGCACCGCGGCCGCCCCGGCCAGCACCGCCGCCGTCGCGGACAGGGGCGCGAGGCCGCCGGGGGCCTGCACCTGGACCTCGATCTCGAGGCCGGTGGCCGCCGCCGATGGCCGTGACCAGGCGCGCCAGCGCCGAGGGCGAGACGTGGCCGGCGCCGTCGGACAGGCACAGCACGGAGGCGCCCGGCAGCGCGGCCAGGGCGACGGCCTCCTCGACCCAGCGCGCGTCGTCGGCCGCCGGGGCCGGCCCGATGATCAGCGTGGGCACGAAGCCGGCGCCCGCCTCGGCGCAGGCCCGCGCGACCGGCTCGAGCGCATCGGGGTCGTTGAGGGGGTCGGTGGCGCGGACGCGCGACACGCCCGAATCGACCGCGCACAGGACGAAGCGGCGGACGACGTCGGGGGCCAGCTGGCGGTCGCCCCACAGGTTGTGGGCGCCCACCACCACGCCGACGGGCGTCGAGCCCGCCTCGCGCAGGATCGCCCGCAGGCGGTCCCAGGGGCTCTCCGAGCGCGCCTCCAGGGCGGCCCGGGCACAGCGCGCGTCGAGGGCCTCGAGCACCCGGGCGCCGACCTCCGAGAGCGCGGCGGCGGCGGCGGCGAGGTCGTCGGTGCCCACGGCGGTGCCCCAGGGGAACGGGGCCAGGTCGCGCAGGGTGGCATCGACGTAGCCGACGGCATCGGGTGCAGGCGTCACGAATCTCCCTTCGATGGTCCGGGCCAGGCTACCCGCGCGGGGCAGGCCCGGGCGTTGTACGCGCGGGTCCGGGTGTCGATCTTCAGCCGGTCGCCCTCGTTGACGAACAGGGGCACGTCGATCGTCGGCCCCGGTCTCGACCTCGGCGGGCTTGGTCACGTTGGACACGGTGTCGCCCTTCACGCCCGGGTCGGTCCGGACCACGGCCAGCTCGACGAAGGTCGGGCAGCTCGACGCGGATCGGGCTGTCGCGCACGAACAGGACCTGCACGTCGGTGTTGGGCGCCAGCAGGTCGTCGTTGTCGACCAGCCCGGCGGAGACGGGGATCTGCTCGTACGTCGCGTTGTCCATCAGGAACAGGTCGTCGCCGTCGCGGTAGAGGAACTGCATCGTCCGGCTCTCGGTGGTGACGCGCTCCACCTTCTCGCCGGCCCGGAACGTCTTCTCGACCACGGCCCCGCTGGTCATGCTCTTGAGCTTCGTGCGCACGAAGGCGCCGCCCTTGCCCGGCTTGACGTGCTGGAAGCTGACGACGCTCACGAGCTCGCCGTCGATGTCGAGCACGTAGCCGTTCTTCAGGTCATTGGTGGTGATCATCCTCGGTTGTGCCCCCCGGTCGCCCTCACTCCACGATCCTCAGGTCCTTGGGCGATGTGGAGAGGCGGTCGTGGCCGTCCTCCCCGAGCACCACCAGGTCCTCGATCCTGACCCCGCCCTCTGTCTCGAGGTAGATCCCGGGCTCGATGGTGATGGCCATCCCCGCCCTGAGAACCTCGGTCCCCTCCGGCCTCACGCCCGGTCGCTCGTGGATGACGAGCCCCACGCCGTGGCCCAGGCCGTGCCCGAAGTGCTCACCGTACCCGCCCTCGGCGATCACCGTGCGCGCGACGGCGTCCAGGTCCTTGGCGGCCATGTCCGGCCGGGCCGCGTCCAGGGCAGCCTCCTGGGCGCGCAGGCACAGCGCGTAGATCTCCGCCAGGCGCGAGGGCAGGCGCCCGGTGGCCACCGTCCGGGTCATGTCCGAGCAGTACCCGTCGACCACCGCGCCCATGTCGATCACCACCAGGGTGTCCGGCGGGATCGGGTCGGGGCCGGGCACGTGGTGCGGCCGGGCGCCCCGCGGGCCGGAGGCCACGATCGTCGGGAAGCTCGGCTCGGCGGCCCCCTCGTCGAGCATCGCCTCGAGCAGCGAGAACGCCACCGCCCGCTCGGTGCGCCCCACGAGGCCGGCGTCGAGCACGCGGGCGAGCGCCCGGTCGACGACGGCGGCGGCCTCGCGCATGGCGGCGACCTCGCCGGGGTCCTTGATCTCGCGCAGCTCCTCGACGACGCCGCGCGTCGCCTCCACCGCGATACCGCCCAGCAGCTCGGTGAGGCGGCCGTGGCGCGCCAGCGTGAGGTCCTCGGCCTCCACGCCGATCGGCCCGCCGCCCGCGACGTCGGCCGCCGAGGCGGCCACGTCGGCCAGCAGGTCGCGCGTGCCGATCACCACCTCGGCCCCGGCGACCTGCTCCACCGCGCTGACGGCGTACCGGGAGTCGGTGAACAGGAAGCGGCCGTTGACCCCGATCACGGCGATGCCGTTGGTGCCCACGTATCCGGTCAGGTAGCGGACGTTGGCCGGATCGGTCACCACCAGGGCCGCCAGGCCCCGGTCGACGAGCCCGACCAGCAGGCGGTCCTGGCGCGCGGGCGCGGCCTCGCTCACGACAGCACCCCGGCCAGGTGGTCGAGGGCGTCGCGGTAGCCCTCGGGGCCCTTGCCCCACACCGACGCGGAGGCGATGTCGCGCACCACCGACACGCGTCGGTGGGGCTCCCGTGACTCGATGTCGGAGAGGTGCACCTCGACGAAGGGCGCGCCCATCACCTCGAGCGCGTCGCGGATCGACCACTGGTAGTGGGTCCACGCGCCCGGGTTGACCACCGCGCCGTCCGCGAGGCCGGCGAGGCCGTGCACGTGCTCCAGGAAGGCGCCCTCGTGGTTGGTCTGGAAGCAGCCCACGTCCATCCCGCGCTCGTCGCCCCACGCGCGCACGCGGGCCTCCAGCTCGGGCAGCGTGAGGGTGCCGTAGTGCGCCGCCGGGCGCCGGCCGAGCATGTTGAGGTTGGGCCCGTGCAGGAGGGCGATGCGCAGGCGGCCGCTCACGCGCGCAGCTCCTCGATCGCCGCCGCCACGCGCTCGCCGGGCGGGCTCACGCGCAGGCGCACGTCGCCCGGGGCGGCGACCAGGACCATGTTCAGCGCCGCCGCGTCGGCCTTCTTGTCGCGTCCGATGGCCTCGAGGATCGCCGGCGTCGTGACCTGCGGGTCGAGGCGCGTCGGCAGATGGTGGCGGGCGAGCACGTCGGCCGTGCGCTCGCGCCACACCGGGTCGAGGCCGACCTCCTCCTCCGAGAGCCGCAGCGCCGCCAGCAGCCCCAGCGAGATCGCCTCGCCGTGGCGGTAGCGCTCGTAGCCGGCGGCCGCCTCGATGCCGTGCCCCACGGTGTGGCCGAGGTTGAGCGAGGCGCGCAGGCCGTGGTCGCGCTCGTCCTGGGCCACGACGTCGAGCTTGTGGTCGATGCAGGCGCGGATGAGGGCGGTGAGCTCCTCGATCGGGCCCGGCAGGTCGGGCCAGCTCCTGCACCCGGGCCGCGAACTCGGGCCCCGAGAGCAGGCCGTACTTGACGACCTCGGCGAAGCCGCACGAGAGCTCGCGCGGGGGCAGCGTGGACAGGAGCTCGGTGTCCATCACGATCAGGTCGGGCTGCCAGATCGCGCCGACGTAGTTCTTGCCCTCGGGCAGGTCAACGCCGGTCTTGCCGCCGATCGCCGAGTCAACCATCGCCAGCAGGGTGGTGGGGACGTGCACCAGCCGGATGCCGCGCTGGTAGGAGGCGGCGACGAAGCCGGCCAGGTCGCCCACCACGCCGCCCCCGAGGGCGACGACCGCGTCGGAGCGGCGCAGGCCGGCCGCGGCGGCCCGGCGGCACAGGCGCTCGACCTCGGCCAGGGTCTTGGAGCCCTCGCCGGGCGGGACCGGGGCCTCGATCACCCGCATGCCCGCGGCCTCGAGCGAGGACGCCAGGCGCGCCGCCGGCCCGGCCAGGTTGGCGTCGCTCACCAGCAGGGCCGCCGGCCCGGGATCGCGGGCGGCCAGCAGCTCTCCGGCCTGGCCCAGGAGGCCCGGGCCGATGTGGATCGGAAAGCGCGCGGTGCCGATCTCGGCCCACCGCGCGGGGGTCAGCGCGGATGCGCTCATCGCGCCGTCTCGGTGGGCGCGCGCAGGGCCCAGGCCGCCACCCGCGCCGCGACCTCGTCGACGGGGCCGTCGGCGTCCACCTCGAGCGCGGCGGCCTCGCGATAGGTCGCCTCGCGCGCGGCGGCGCGACGCTCGAAGCGGCCGCGGTCGCTCGCCAGGGGGCGGTCCGAGTCCTTCACGCGCGCCCAGGCCACCTCGACGCCGGTGCGCAGCCACACGACGTCGGCGACCCGCATCACCAGTCCGCGGGTCTTGGCGCTCTCCAGGGAGCCACCGCCCAGGGCCAGCACGCCGGGCTCGCCGGCGACCAGCTCGCGCACGACCGACTCCTCGGTGCGCCGGAACCACAGCTCGCCCCGGCGCGAGAAGATCTCGGGGATCGGCATCCCGGCCCGGGCCTCGATTTCGCGGTCGAGGTCCGTGAAGGCGCACCCGAGGCGGGCGGCCACGCGGCGCCCGACCGACGTCTTGCCGGCGCCCATGTACCCCGAGAGGACGAGCCAGCGGTCCATCACGCTGTCGCGATGTCGGCCCGGTAGCGCTCGACCGCGGCGTCGAGGGCCTCGATCGAGTCCCCGCCGAACTTCTCGATCAGCGCGCGGGCCAGCACGAAGGCCATCTCCGCCTCGGCCACGACCGCGGCGGCGGGCACCGCGCAGATGTCGGCCCGCTCCTTGAAGGCCTTGCGCGGCTCCTTGGTGGCCACGTCGACGGAGGCCAGCGGCCGCGAGAGGGTGCTGATCGGCTTCATCACGGCCCGCACGACCACGGGCGCGCCGTGGGTCATGCCGCCCTCGATCCCGCCCGAGCGGTTGGTGCGGCGGTGATAGCCGCTGCGCTCGTCGTGGAAGATCTCGTCGTGTGCCTGGCTGCCGGGGATGCGACCCAGCTCGAAGCCCGCCCCGATCTCGACGCCCTTGATGGCCTGGATCCCCATCATCGCCTGGCCCAGGCGGCCGTCCAGCCGGGCGTCCCCGCTCACGTGCGAGCCCAGCCCCGGCAGGACGTCGAACGCCCAGCACCTCGAAGACGCCGCCCAGCGTGTCGTGGCTCTGGCCCGCGGCCTTGATGGCCTCGCGCATGCGCGCGGAGGCCTCGGGGTCGAGGGCCCGCACCGGGCTGTCGTCGACGCCCGCGAAGTCGGCGAGCTCCAGGTCGTCGCGCAGGGGGACGGCCTCGGGGCCGATGCGCACCACGTGGCTGCGGATCTGGGTGCCGTACCGGCGCAGCAGCGCCTTGGCCACGCCCCCGGCCGCCACCCGGGCCGCGGTCTCGCGGGCGCTCGCGCGCTCGAGGATCGGTCGCAGGTCGTCGGTGCCGTACTTGAGCATCCCGGCCAGGTCGGCGTGTCCGGGCCGCGGCAGCGTGATCGGGTCAACCGCGGACTCCGGCTCCCAGACGGCCATGCGGTCGGCCGACCAGTTCGGGAAGTCGAGGTTCGCGATCTCGAGCGTCAGGGGGCTGCCGATCGTGCGCCCGTGGCGCAGGCCGCTCTTCACCTGCACGCGGTCCTTCTCGATCTTCATCCGCCCGCCGCGGCCGTAGCCGAGCTGGCGGCGCGCGAGGTCGTCGTCGATGTCCTCGGGAACGAGCGCGAGGCCGGCCGGAAGGCCCTCCACGACCGCGAAGAGCGCCGGGCCGTGGGATTCCCCGGCTGTGCGGTAGGTCAATGGCACGATCGACGAGTCTAGTCGAGCGTTCCCTCCGTCGCGGGCTCCAGCCCGGCGTATTCGCGGCGGGCCCCCCGCAGCGTCTCCCAGGCCACCAGCGCGGCCAGCACGGCGGTGATCGCTGCGGCGACGACCAGCCCCGGCGCGACGAGCCCGAGCGGGGCGCAGGCGAGCATCGCGAGGATCGCCACGGGCCGCGAGTGGCTGAGGGTACCGGTCATGCGCAGCCGGAAGAGGACGTGCCCCGCCAGGTAGATGACCGGGCCGGCCACGAGGGCGGTCAGGTCGGGGCCGTGGAGCACGTCGCCGGGGTGCTGGATCACGATCTCGTCGCCGACAGCGGTCACGATGATGCCCGCGACGATGGGGATGTGCAGATAGGTGTAGCCGTCGCGGGCCAGCCGGCCGGCGTCGGGGGCACTCGCCAGGCGGCGGCCCGCCAGCCCGGCGACGCGGTCGAAGTAGAGCCACCAGAGGGCGGCGCTCCCGACGAACGCGACCGCGATCGCCGTGGCGCGGGCCGGGTCGATCCCGAGACCCGCGGCCGTCGCCCCGGTCACGACGATCGACTCGCCGAGGGCGATGATGATGAACAGCTGGAAGCGCTCCGAGAAGTGCGCCGTGTCAACGGTCCAGTCGGCGGTGGTCACCTGCTGGGCCCGCCCCGGCACCCAGTAGCGGGCCGCCGGCCCCGCGTAGTCGCCGATCAGCGCCACCAGCCACACCGCGTTGCGGGCCGCCGGGGGCAGGAACGCGCCCGCCACGAAGAGGGCGCCGGTCCCCAGCGACCAGATCAGGATGCCGCTGAATGTCCGCCGGGCGGCGCTGCCGCGCGGGGTGGCCCAGGCGATGAAGCAGTTGCGGATCACCTGGAGAGCCACGTACGAGATGGCGAACAGCGCCGCGCGGTCGCCGAACGCGTCGGGGATCGCGATGGCCATGAGCAGGCTGGCCAGCATCACGACCAGCAGCACCACCCGGACCGGGGGACTGTCGGGATCGACGAAATTCGTCATCCAGGTGGTGTAGTTCCAGCCCCACCAGACCACGAGCAGCAGGAACAGCGTCTCGAGCGCGCCGGTCCAGGTCAGATGCCTCACGAGCAGCAGCGACAGCTGCGTGATCGCGAACACGAACACGAGGTCGAAGAACAGCTCGAGCGCCGTCGCCCGCTGCTCCTCGCCGGTCCGCCGGTCGCGGAAGTGCCGGACCCCGGACAGCTCGTCGTGGTCGGCCACGCGTCTCTCCCTCCCCATCGGCGACCCCCGCCGCGCTACGGTGCGGCAGGTGGGCGCGCGCTACGATACGTAGGCGTAGCGTTTCCGGCAATGACTGCGGATGAAGGACGGCGACATGGGTGATGTGTCGAAGACCCCCCTCCCCGGCGTGGGCGTCCGGCACGACTTCACGACCGGCGCGGGGGAGCAGCTGGGCGTGATCTCCCACCGCTCGGGCCACAAGGACCTCTTGGTCTACGACCACGACGACCCCGACTCGTGCCGGCTGGTGCTGCGGCTGGAGGAGGACGACGTCCGCACCCTGGCCGACATCCTGGGCGGATCGCAGGTCACCGAGGAGGTGACCAGGCTCCAGTCCATCGCCGGCCTCACCATCGACTGGATCCCGGTGACCGGCGGGTCGCGCTGCACGGGCCGCCGGCTGGCCGACCTCGGCGTCTTCGACGACCTGGGCGCCTCGATCGTGGCCGTGGTGCGGGGCGACGAGACCTTCGCCTCCCCGGGGGCCGAGTTCATGCTGCTGGACGGCGACACCGCGGTCGCGGTGGGCACCCCCGAGGCGGTGAAGCGCCTCTTCACGGCGCTGAGGGGGCCCGTCGAGGCGGCTCCGACGGGGTCGTAGGGCCGCATGGCGGGAGGTGGCGGCGAGGCGGACGTCGCCACGATCCTCATCGAGCTCGGGGCGGCCGCGATCGTGCTGGGCGGCCTCGCGCGGCTGGGAGCGCGGTTCGGGATCTCCCCCATCCCCTTCTACCTGATCGCGGGGATCGCCCTCGGCGGCATCGGCCCCAACATCGACGAGGGCATCATCGAGGTGGGCAGCGGGATCGGGGTGGTGCTGCTGCTGTTCCTGCTCGGGCTCGAGTACTCGGGCGAGGAGCTGCGGTCCAACCTCACGGCCGGGCTGCCCGCCGGGATCGTCAACCTGGTCCTCAACATGACGCCCGGGCTGCTGGTGGGGCTGGCCCTGGGATGGGATCCGGTCGCCGCCCTGCTCCTGGGCGGCGTCACCTACATCTCGTCCTCGGGGATCATCGCCAAGGTGCTGGAGGACCTGGGGCGCCTGGGCAACCGCGAGACGCCCTCGGTGCTGTCGATCCTGGTGCTCGAGGACCTGGCGATGGCCGTGTACCTCCCGATCGTCGCCGCGCTGCTGGTGGGCGGCACCGCCCTGGCGACCGTCGGCTCGGTCGTGGTGGCCGTCGGCGCCGCGGGTGTCGCCCTCGTGCTCGCGCTGCGGTTCGGCGACCAGGTGAGCCGGCTGGTTGCCCACCGCTCCGACGAGGCCGTGCTGCTGGTGGTGCTCGGCCTGGTCCTGCTGGTCGCCGGCGCGGCGCAGGAGGTGCAGGTCTCGGCCGCGGTCGGGGCCTTCCTGGTGGGCGTCGCGCTGTCGGGGGAGGTCGCGGAGGACGCCCGGCGCCTGCTCGCCCCCCTGCGCGACCTGTTCGCGGCCATCTTCTTCGTGTTCTTCGGCCTGGGGATCGACGTCGGCACCCTCCCCTCGGTGGCCGCCGTGGCCGTCGCGCTGGCGGTGGCCACCGCCGTCACCAAGATCGCCACCGGCTGGTGGGCCGCCCGCCGGGCGGGCATCGCCGCCCGCGGTCGCGCCCGCGCCGGCGCCGCCCTCGTGGCGCGCGGGGAGTTCTCGATCGTCATCGCCGGGCTCGGCGTGACCGCCGGCGTCGAGGCCGACCTCGGCCCGCTGGCCGCGGCCTACGTGCTGGTGCTGGCCCTGGCCGGCCCGGTGCTGATGCGCTACTCCACCGTGCTGGCCCCGGTCGCCGGCGGCCTCGCCCGGGCCCGCGGCGCCGTCGCCCGCCGGCGCGCCGAGCCCGCCTGAGCGCGGGCGCCCGCCGGCGCCGGGGAGGACGGCGCATATGATCGGGACCGTGCCGCTCCTTCCCGCCGCGCTGTTCGGCCTGCCGACGTGGGCGGGCAACCTGATCCTGATCGGCGTGATCCTGGTCGTCGTCGCGACGGCGCTCGCCGTGATCCGCTGGATGGTGCCGCACCTGATGACCCGCAGCCGGGCCGCCGGCGGCCCGCGCGCCCGCCAGCGGCTGACCGCCGTCTCGGCGCTGGCGACCGGGCTCCGCTATCTGGTGCTGATAACGGGGGCGGTCGCGATCGCGTCGCTCCTGGGCGGCGGCGGGGGGATCGCGGCCCTCGGGGGCGGCGCGCTCCTGGTCGTGGTGATCGGCTTCGCCTCTCAGCGCCTGCTGGTGGACGTCATCGCCGGCTTCTTCATCCTGTTCGAGGACCAGTACGGCGTCGGCGACGTCATCCGGGTGGACCCCAGCGGCTACACCGGCACCGTGCGCACGCTGGGGCTGCGCACGACCGTCCTGGAGAACGTGCGGGGCGCGCGCATCACGATCCCCAACGGCAACATCACCGCCGTCCACCTCTTTCCCGACGGACGACGGCCGTACCGCCTCGAGCTCCTCACCCGCGAGCCCGACGCCGTCGCCGAGATGCTGCGCGAGCTGGCCGACGCCATCCTGGGGGCCGGCGGGCCGTGGGACGCCGCCCCGCGCCTCACCCGCCGCGACGCCGACGACGGGCTGACACGCCTGATCGCGATCGTGGACGTGGACGCCAGCCGCGAGGACGCGGTCGACTGGCTCACCGGCGCCCTCGCGGCCCGGGCGGGGGACCTGCTGGCCGCCCCGCCCCTGGCCGCGCTCGACTCGCGGGTCGCGTAGCGACGGCCGCTACGCCGCCCGGACGTCCACCAGCTTGATCTTGTAGCTGCGCTTCGCGGTGGCGTTGTAGAGGGTGATCGACTCGCCCTCCTTGAGCGTCACGGTGTCCGTCCCGTCGGGCAGCAGACCGCCGCTCAGCTCCAGCACCACCTGGGTGGCGAGCACCGTCTTGACGAGGAACTGCTGGGTGTCGGGCGGGATCGAGTCGCCCTCCTGGGCCACCACCGGCTCGCCGGAGATGTCGAAGTCCGCCTCAAGGGCGCGCGGGCTCTGCACCGGGGCTCCCGCGCCGGGGTCGGCGGTGGCGGGGTCGGCGCCGCCGGAGGCGGGGGTCGTGGGGACGCCGCCGGCCGGCACGGCCACCAGCGGATCGCCGTTGATCGGCGTGTCGGCGGGGATCGCGGCCGCCGTGTCGGGCTCGGACGACGCGCTCGTGGACTCGCTGACCTGCTGGTCGAAGGCGTCGTGCGGGTTGCCGAAGCTGTCGTAGCCCGCGAGCTTCTGGCCCGCGGCGGAGGGGTCCACCGCGCCCGGCGAGCCGAGGGCGGAGATGGCCAGCGCGGCCGACTGCTCCGGCCCGGCGCCCGAGGCGACCGGAAGCGAGGCGTCGGGCGGCGGGACGTCGCCCTGGGCGTCGCCTCCGCCTCCCCCGCCGCCGCAGCCGGCCAGGAGGGCCGCGGTCGCCGCCGCGGCGGCGATGGCCGCGATGTGGTGTCGGCGGATCACTGCACACCTCCGGAGGGCGTTGCCGTGGCCTGGGGCGCCCCGGGGGCGCTGGGCGACGCCGGGGCCGTCGTGGTGGACGGCGCGGTCGTGGTGGCCGCGCCGGTCGTCGCGGGGGGAGCGCTCGCGGCCGGGGCCGACGTGGCCGCGGCGGTCGTCGTCGCGGGCGCCGAGGTGGCGACCGCCGGGGCGACGCTCGCCGCCGCGCCGCCGGCGGGGACGCTCGAGAACGCCAGCACCTTGACCGTGCCGACCACCTGGTCGTCCGGCGCCACGCCGCCCTCGGAGGTCGAGTCGCTCTGGTCGAGCGTCAGGTCCACCGAGGTCGTGGCGAACAGGCGACCGCTGACCACCGGCTGGTCCTTCGCGTTCACCGACACCTGCCGGTGCAGCCGGTAGAGGAAGTCATCGACGTCGAAGAACGCGCCGGTGATGCGCACCTCGAACTCGGTCGCGCGGATCGAGCCGTAGTCGCTGAACTGGTTGGTCTTGATCGAGGTCAACTCGACGTTGGAGCGGTCGGCAAGCCGCTGGAGCTGGACGACGACCCCGGGCGTCTCGACGTCGTCGGGCATGGCCTTGGCCAGCCGCAGCCGCTCGGCGACGAGCTTCGCGTTGCCCTTGGTCTGCTTCGCGGCGCGGGCGAGCGTGTCCTCGAGCGTGCTGTTCTCCTGCTCGATCTGGGCGAGCTCGTCCTTCTGGGCGCTCAGGTCGGCCTTGGCCGGCTTGATCGCGAACCAGTAGAAGCCGCCCAGGACCGCCACCGCGGCGATCACCGCGAGCAGGATCTGATCGCGCTTGGTCATCTTCATGGCGTCGCTCCGGAGGTGGCCGAGGCCGGCATCGGCGTCAGGGTCGGCCGGTCCTGCGCGCGCTGGTCGATGGGCATGTCGATGACGAAGTGGATCACCGTGCGGTCGCCGCGGTCCTGGACCTCGCTGCTGGTGAGCCGCGGCTCACCGACGCCGCTGACCGTGGCGGTGCGGGCCATCAGCAGGGCCACCTGCTTCTGGGTGTACGCGAAGCCGTCGAGGTGGACCCCCTTCGGCACCGTGGTGTCGTTGGCCGCGGGCGTCGGCGAGGCCGTCGCGGTCGCGGTCGCGGCGTTCGCCGGGATGATGTCCGTCTCGCCCTTGAGGTTCGTCAGCCACACCTGGTGCGGCATCACGGCCGAGAGGTCGCGCACGATGCGCTCCCAGTTGGTCCGTCCGGCCACCAGCCCGGCGACCGCGCCGCGACGGACCTCCTGCGCGGCCTGCTTGGTCTGGAGCTGCTGGTAGGCGCCCAGCTGCTGGCGCAGCGCGTCGCGCTGGACCGTCGCCTCGGCGACGTCGGACGCGGCCTGGTCAACCTGGGAGTGCAGGGAGTAGCCCCAGAAGGCCATCGCACCGACCAGCGCGACGGCGCCGAGCACGGCCAGCTGCTTGCGCGACCCGCTGAAGCCGGGCCGGCGCCGCTGGGTCTGGGGGAGGAGGTTGACGGCTCTCATGACCACTCCGGCGCGTCGAGCGCCAGTCCGAGGGCCACCGCGCCGCGGGCCGCGACGTCGGGCGGCAGGTCGCCGCCGTCGTCGATCTGGCCGCGGGGGTCGCCCATCTCCACCGGGATGCCGAGCCCCTGCTGCAGGTAGCGGTCGATGCCCGAGCACAGCGAGGTCCCGCCGGAGAGGACCAGCTTGCCGATGGGGCGGGCGAAGCTCTGCGAGCGGTAGTACTCCAACGAGCGCGTGATCTCGCGCACCAGGGGGCGCGATCCGAGCGCCAGTGCGTGCCGGACCTCCGCGACGGTGTCGGCGTCCCAGCCGTCCATCTGCTCCCCGAGCAGGCCGCAGGCGGTCTTCACGGCCTCGGCCTCGTCGGCCGGCAGCCCGGTGCGGTCCGACACCGCCGCCGTCAGGTGGTTGCCGCCGAATCCGACCAGCCGGGTGAAGTGGCAGCGCCGGTCGACCGAGACGATCATGTTCGTGACCTCGGCGCCGACGTGGCAGATCGCCACGGCGCTCGTGTCCTCGGAGCCCTCGTCGATGACCGACGGGGGCGGCAGCAGGGCCCGCAGGATCGCGAAGGCCTCGAGATCGATGCCCACGGGCACCAGGCCCGCCTGGCGCACCGTGCTCGTGAGGCCCTCGACCATGTCGCGGTGGGCGGCCACCACCACGTGGCGCTCGCGGTCGCCGGCGTCGTTGGTGAACCGCAGGACCGGCTGCGAGTCCACGACCGTCTGGTCGGGGGGGATCGGGATCTGCTCGGCGGCCTCGAACTCGACCGCCGCACGGCGCTCGCGGTCGTCGTCGAGGGCGGGCAGCTCGATGGTGCGCACCACCACGCGCTGGTTGGCGACGCCGAGGCGCACGCGCTTGCCGGCGAACCGGGCGGCGCGCCAGAACCGGCGGATCTCGCCGGCCAGCTCGTCGGGGCGCACGATCTCGCCGTCGTGGACGAGGCCGGGCGGCAGGGGCTCCACGGCCGCCTTGGCCAGCGTCACGCGCTCGCCGCGGGCGGTCTTGAGCTCGACGCCGGCGATGGCGCTCGAGCCGATGTCGAGTGCAACGACGGTGCTCATTGTGAGGACGTCCGTGTCTCGGGGGGCAGGAGAGGCAGTGGGGTGTGCGCGGCGGGGCGATCCATCACCCGAGCCGCTCCGTGTACCAGCCGATCATCGTCGGGCCGAACCACAGGGCCACCAGCGCGCCGGCGGCGAGGAACGGGCCGAAGGGAACGGCCATCTTGCGGGCACGCGAGCCGAAGCGCGCGAGCAGGACCACGCCGAGGGCGGCGCCCAGGGCGAAGGCGAGGAACAGGGCCGGCACGACGGAGGCGCCGAGCACCGCCCCGAGCAGGAGCGCGAGCTTGACGTCGCCGCGCCCCATGCCGCTCGGGTAGAGGAAGTAGAGGAGGTAGAGGAACCCGGCGGCGCCGACGGCGGCCGTGACCGGCACCCACCAGTCGGCCGGGTCGGAGGCGATGGCCGCCGTCAGGCCGAGGGCCGCGGCCGGCAGCACGACGACATCCGGGATGAGGTGGTGCTGCAGGTCGATCACGACGACCGGCACGAGCGCGACGCCGAGCAGAGCGGCCGCGAGGCCCTCCCAGGTCGGGCCGAAGGTGAGGATCGCGCAGGCCCGCCAGCAGGCCGCTCGAGAGCTCGACCGCCGGGTACGTCCACGAGACGCCCGCGCCGCAGCCGCGGCAGCGGCCGCGCAGGGCCAGCCACGAGAGCACCGGGACCATCTCGAGCGGCGTCAGCGTGCGGCCGCACGACGTGCAGTGCGAGCGCGGGTGCACGAGCGAGTCGCCGGCCGGCCAGCGCGACACGAGCACGGTCGAGAACGACCCGAGCGCGAGCCCGATCAGGCACGGCCACGGTCACCCAGTAGGCGGTGGGGGCGCCGAGCAGCATCAGCGGATCACGAACCGGTCGTAGACCAGCACCCGCCGCTGCTTGCTGCCCGTGTTGATGAAGCGGCGCTGCTTGTCGCGCGGGACGTAGAGGCGCAGCCGGTACCTGCCCGGGTCGAGCCGGCCGGTCGGGACGACCGCCGAGAAGCGGTTCTTGCGCGCCTTGATCTTGCGCAGGTTCTCCCAGCCGTCCGAGGTCCTGATCTGGATGAAGCCGGGCCGCCGGGGGTAGATGCTGCCCTTGATCACCAGGCCCTTGCGACGGACCACGCGGCTCGAGGCGAGGCGGAAGATGACGCGGGGCCGCACGTTGACGCCGAAGGCGGCGACGCCCTCCGGGTGGGTCGCGGACTCGCGCCACACCAGGCGGTAGTCCGCCGAGCGCCGCATCTTCAGGCGGAAGCGGAAGCGGCCCGATTTGTTGGTCCTGACGATGCCCGCGGGCCTTGAACGTGTCGCTTCGGGTAGATGCGCCGCTCGAGGTACAGGCGCGCCTTCTTGACCACGGCGCCGTTGTTCTTGAGCTGGCCGCCGATCACGAGCCGGCGCCCGAAGTCGACCTTGCCCGGCACCGAGTTGAGGTTGAAGTCGGGCGGGAAGACGCTGCGGAAGCTGCGCGTGGGGCTCCACTGCCCCAGCACCTCGGCGCAGTAGTCGGCGCGCACGCGCCAGTAGTGGATGCCCGGGGTCGTGATGAGCTCCTTGGGCGGGACGATGGCGCTCTGGGCCGTGGTGAGGGATCGCCGTCCGCGCCGTCGGAGCCGAAGCTCGGGTCGCGGGCGACCTGCACCTCGTAGCCGCAGGCGCCGGAGACCGGCGTCCACTGGAGCAGCGGCGAGTAGACGACCGCGGCGCCGTCGTTGGGCGCCTTCGCGACCGGGCGGGCCGAGTTGAGCGTGAAGGTGCCGACCTTGCTCCAGGTCTGCCCCGGTCGCCGCCGTCAACCGCGCGCACCCGCCAGCGACCACGTGCCGTCGGGCAGGCGCTTCTCCTCGTCCTGCATCGACCCCGGCACGGCGCCGAGGCCGTAGATGACGGCCTTGCGGGTGGTGGCGTCGGCGAAGGGCCCGTCGGAGCTGAGCTCGACGTCGTAGCGGGCGATGCCCGGCACCGCGCCCCAGGTCAGCAGCGGCGGGTCCTGCACGACGCCGCCGTCCTGCGGGGCGCTCAGGGTCACCTGGGTCTGCTTCTTGAACTGGGCGACCGGGACGACGTCCTCATCGACCATCAGGCCGAGGTTCTCGGGCGAGGCGCCGTTGCCCCAGACCACGCGCCAGTAGTAGCCGCTGCCGATCTGGTTGTCGGGGAGGGGCTTGCGCGAGGTCCACGACGGTGCTCGTGACGACCTCCTGCTCGACGCAGGTTGTTGAACTGGGGGTCGGCGGCGATGTCGACGCGGTAGAGGGTGGCGCCGGCGATGGGCCGCCACATGAGCGTGGGCGACAGGCCCGTGGTGGTGTCGCCCGTGGACGTGAGGTCCGGGCTCGCGTAGGTGGGGCTCGGGCGCCTGCCAGTTGACCCGGCGCGCGGTGGACCAGGCGCCGTAGACGCCGCTGACGACCGGGCGCACGCGCCACCAGTGGGGCCCGTACGCCATGTCGCGCGACAGCTGCTCGTTGAGCGTGGGCGTGAACGACGAGGCGGCGGTGGACGCCGCGACCACCAGGGGCTCGCCGCTGCAGTTGAACTCCTGGCGGGTGATCTGCACCTCGTAGCGCTGGGCGCCGTCGATCGGCTGCCACGCCGAGCTGGAGGTTCTGGGTCGCCGCCCCGTCGGCCGGCCCGGCTGCGACCGGCCGCGACCAGGCCTTGGTGAAGGTCGAGGCGACCGTCCAGGCCCCGGGTTCCCCTTGGGGTCGCGGGCGCGCACCCGCCAGCTGTAGGTGTCGTCGGGCAGGGCGCCGGCGGCGCCGGGCGTCGTGAACGGCTGGTGCATGTTCGTGGCCCGGAAGACCACGCTGTTGAACTGGTCGCCCGGCGAGGCCTCGACGTCGTAGGTCTGGGCGCCCGGGACCGGGTTCCAGAAGAGGTACGGGTTGAGCGCCGTGAAGCTCGCCGACGGGCCGTTGGGCGTGGCCGACAGGCGCGTGCCGCTGATCTGGTTGGGCCAGGCCTTGGCCACGCGGGCCACGTCGCTCCAGATGCCCTCGGTGCCGGCCTCGTCCACCGCCCGGACGCGCCACCAGTAGGCGCCGTCGGGCAGCAGGATCTCCGGGACCGCGATGGCCTGGGTGGT
This sequence comes from uncultured Thermoleophilia bacterium, assembly GCA_963806585.1. Classification (GTDB taxonomy): domain Bacteria; phylum Actinomycetota; class Thermoleophilia; order Miltoncostaeales; family Miltoncostaeaceae; genus Miltoncostaea. Next base: position 180,641 of record CAWDYN010000007.1, read on the forward strand.
CTTGGCCTTCCACACGATGCGGCTGAAGCCGGGGGTGTCCGAGACCTCGACGCTGTAGCCGACGGCCTTGGGGACGTCGCCCCAGGTGAGGATCACCGCCTGGTCCGGATACCTCACGGGGGTGGAGGCGGTGTTCGGGGCTGAGGCCCGTGGGCTGGCTCGACAGCCGGTTGGCCTTGAAGGGGGACGGCGTGGCCTTGGGGGCGCTCGTCGTCGGACTCGTCGTCGTCTGGGCCTGGGCGAGGGCCGGCGCGGCGAGCGCGCAGAGGGACATCGCGAGGGCGAGGCGGCGTGAGCGGCGCATGGCGCGCGACGCTACGGCCGGCCGGCGCGCGTCGGGCGCGCCGTTGGCGCCGAGTGCGTGCGGGGCCTGGATGGGGTCTCGATTCCGGTCGAGCGGAGCCACGAGCGCTTCCTTGCGTCGAGTGGTGCCCGGCATCCGAGGGTCGGTGGATGCGGGTGGCGGGTGCTGGGAGAGCCGGGGGAACCGGATCACGGGCCCGCCGGAGCGGGCCCGTGACCACGGGACGGGCGGTGCTACCAGGTACCGCCGCCGGTCTTGGTTCGCGCCACCGTCGGGGTGCTCGCCGTGTTCTTGGCGTAGGTGAACACGGTGCCCGACTTGCTGGTGCTCTCGAGCGTGTAGGTGCCGGCGCCCAGGTTCGAGAACTTGACCTGGTCCAGGCCGGCGTCGGAGAGGGTGGTTGACCAGACGATGTTCGGCTCGATCGCGGCCAGCTTGGTCGCGTCGGCGCCGAGGTAGGTGTTGCCGTCCGAGAAGTAGGCCTCCATCGCGGTGGCGCCGTTGCGCACCAGCGACTTGGCGGCCGCGTCGTTGGCCTTGTTGCGCTGGCCGAGGAACGCCGGAATGGCGATCGCGGCCAGGAGGCCGATGATGATGACGACGACCAGGAGCTCGATGAGGGTGAAGCCCTCCTGCCCCTTGCGACGTCGGAGTCGCTCCAGCATGTTGTCTCCTCCATGAGAACGTGAGATGACGCGGACCTCCTGCCCGGGATCCCGGGCCTCCGCGCTTCACAGTTCTCATCGTTCGCCGGGGGCAATCCCTTTAGGACCGGTCCACGACGCCCGTCGGTAGGGTGCTGTCAGAGCGATGTCAGAGACCTTCACACTCGTCACCGACGGGGCCTGCTCCGGCAACGGCACCGACGACGCCCGCGGCGGATGGGCGGCGATACTGACCGGCCCCGACGGGTCGAAACCGTCTTGACCGGCGGCGAGTACCCCACCACCAACAACCGCATGGAGCTGATGGGGGCGCTGGAGGGGCTGCGCGCGGCGCCCGCGGGCGCCGACGTGGAGCTCGTGACCGACTCGAGCTACCTGGCCAACGCCATCGCCAAGGGCTGGCTGGCCGGCTGGCAGCGCAAGGGATGGCGCACCGCCGGCAAGCAGCCGGTCGCCAACCGGGACCTGTGGGAGCGAATGATCGTCGAGCTGGCGCGCCACCACCGCGTGCGGCCGGTGCTGGTGCGGGGCCACGCGGGCCACGAGGCCAACGAGCGGGCCGACCGCCTGGCCCAGGACGCCGCCAAGGACGCCGAGCCCCGCCGCGAGGCCCCTCCCCTGCCCCCGCCGGCCCCGGCGCGCGGCGACGACGACCAGGAGCAGCTCGGCCTCGACCTCTGAGCCGCCGCGGACGCTGGTGGTGGGACCCGGCGCGATCGGCGGGTTCGTCGCGGCGCGGCTGGCGATCGCCGGCTGGCCGGTGCGGGTGCTGGCGCGCGGCGAGACCCTCGGGATCCTGCGCGAGCGCGCCGCTGCGGGTGACCGATGACGGCGCCGAGCGCCCCATCCGGCTGCGGATGGTGGGCGATGCCGGCGAGGCGGCGCCCGTCGAGCTGGCCCTGGTCTGCGCCAAGAGCTTCGACACGGCCGCAGCCGCGCGGGCGCTGCGCCCGGCACTGGCGCCCGGGGCCGTGGTGCTGTCGCTGCAGAACGGCGTCGACAACCCGGCCACGATCGCCCGCGAGTGCCCCGGGGCGTCGGTCGGCGGGGTGGCGGTGTACCTGGGCTGCCAACGGGTCGCCCCCGACCACGTGGTGCGGCGCTCGAGCCGCGACCCCGCGACCGGCCGCCCGCGCGACCTGCTGGCCGGCGGCGGCGCCGGGAGCCCCGGCGCCGCCCTCGCCGCCGTCGGGGCCGCGATCGGCGTGCCGGTGCGGATCGACGCCGACCCCGCGGCCGCGCTGTGGACCAAGCTCGTGGCCAACGTCTCGCTCAACACGGTCACCGCCCTCGGGCGCGCCCGCGTCGGGGCGGTGTTCGCCGAGCCCCGGGCGGTGGCGCTGATGCTCAGCCTGGGCGAGGAGGTGGTCGCCGTCGCCCGCGCGGCCGGGGTGCCGGTGGCGCCCGACACCGCCCGCGCCTACGTCGCGGACGCCCGCCGCCGGCTGCCCGCGGCCGGCGGGTCGTCCACCCTGTTCGACCTCGAGGCGGGCCGCAGGCTGGAGCGCGAGGCCCTGGTCGGCACGGTCGTGCGCGAGGGCGAGCGCCTGGGGGTCAACGTTCCCGTGAGCCGCGCCTGCGACGCCCTGCTGCGCCTCCAGGACCCGGCCGGCGCGCCCGGCTAGGGGGTCTCGGGGCCCCCCGCGGGCCGCGCGGCGAGGGTGACCGGCACGTCGCGGGACGTCCCGTCGCGGGTGACCGAGAGGGTGACCCGCTGCCCGGGGACGGCGTCCGCCAGGGCGCTCGCGAGGTCCGCGTTGCTCGTCGCGGCGTCGCCGTCGACGGCCGTGATCAGGTCGCCCGGGGCGAGCGCGCCGGCCGCAGGGCCGTCGGCGAACACACGGGCGAGGAGGATCCCCTCGGGGGTGTTCTGGCCCATGATGCCGAGGTAGGGCAGATCGGCGCTGCCGGTCGCGATGATGCGCTCCACGGTGCGGTGCGCCACGGGCGCGGGAACGGCGAAGCCGATGCCCTCGTTGCGGCCGCTCTCGGTGGCGATCTGCGTGGCGACGCCCACCACGTGCCCGGACATGTCGAGCAGCGGGCCGCCGGAGTTGCCCGGGTTGAGCGCGGCGTCGGTCTGGATGGTGCCGGTGATCGCGAAGCCGTTGGGGGAGTCGATCTGGCGCCTCAGGCCCGACACGATGCCCGTCGACAGCGATCCCTGCAGGCCGAAGGGGCTCCCGATGGCCACCACCGGATCGCCCACGCGCGGCTCGCGGGCCGCGAAGGTCAGCGGGGTCGCGTCGCCGGCCGGGCCCTCGAGCTGGAGCACCGCGATGTCGACCGAGCGCTCCACGCCCCGGGGATGCGCGCTCACGCGGCGCCCGCCGAGGGAGACCTCGACCGTCTGGGCGTCCCCCACCACGTGGGCGTTGGTGACGACGTGGCCGGAGTCGTCGACCAGGAAGCCCGAGCCGGTGCGGTCCCCGGCGTCGATCGAGACCACCGCGGGGGCCGCGGCGCGGTACACGGCGCGCACGTCCTCCTGCCCGGAGGAGTGCCCTCCGGACCCCACCCCGGCCAGGGCGGCCGCGCCGGCCAGGACGACGGCGGAGGCCAGCGCGCCGGCGGTCGCCGCCAGCAGCATGCCGATCCTGTCCCCCCGCTCGCGTCCCAACGGAGCCTCCCGTGACTGCGCTTCGCCGGTCCAGTGTGCGAGGGCGGCACCCCCCGTGGCCCATCCGCGCGCGGGGTCGGCGGGCCCCCCGGGCGTCCAGTTGTCGCGCGGGGCCTACACTGAGGCCATGAAGTCGAGTCTCTCCCTCGGGCGCGTCGCCGGCATCCAGATCGGCCTCGACTGGAGCGTCCTGGTGCTGCTGGCGCTGCTCATGTGGACGCTGGCGACGAGCATCTTCCCCGACACCAACCCCGGCCTCAGCGACAACGCCTACTTCGGGATGGCCGTGGTGGCCTCCCTGGCGTTCTTCGCCTCCATCCTGCTGCACGAGCTGGGGCACGCCCTCCAGGCGCGCCGCGACGGCATGGAGATCGACGGCATCACGCTGTGGATCTTCGGCGGCATCGCCCGCTTCCGCGGGATGTTCACGACCGCGGGATCGGAGTTCCGCATCGCCGTGGCCGGCCCGATCGTCTCGCTGGTGCTCGCGGCGGGATTCCTCGGGGTGGCGCTGATCCCCGGCATCCCGGTCCACGTGGACGCCGTGTGCTCCTGGCTGGGCTTCACCAACCTGGTGCTCCTGATCTTCAACCTGATCCCGGCCCTGCCCCTCGACGGCGGCCGCATGCTGCGCGCGGCGCTGTGGCAGGGCACCGGCGACCTGCGCCGCGCGACCCGCATCTCGGCCGCCACCGGCAAGGTGCTGGCGGCCGGCCTGATCGGCGTCGGCGTGCTGATGGCCGTCACCGTGAGCCTGGTGAGCGGCGTCTGGCTGGCCATCATCGGGTGGTTCGTGCTCCAGGCGGCCGGCGCCGAGGGCCGCTACGTCGAGATGGAGGCCCGCAGGGCGATGCGGGTGCGGGACATGATGAGCACCGACCTGGTCGCCGTCGGCCCGGACGAGACGCTCGCCGACGTGGCCGAGCGCACCGCCCGCCACGGGGGGCTCGCCGCGTTCCCGGTCATCGACGAGGGGCGGGTCGTGGGGATGCTCACGGTCGTCAACATGGAGGCCGTGCCGCGCGAGGCCTGGGAGTACCACCGCGTCGCCGACCACATGACCGACCGCGATCACGTCCCCACGCTCACGGCCGACGACCCGCTCGACACCGCGGTCGCGGCGCTCGCCTCGTCGCACCTCCAGCGCGCCTTCATCCTCGACGGCGAGCGCCTGGTGGGGCTGCTCTCGATCGCCGACATCGCGAAGACCCTCGGGGTCTCGACGCCCTAGCGGCTCAGCGGGTCAGCAGGTACACCGCGCCGGCGGCCAGCAGGTTGGCCCGCCGGCCGCGCCGCTCCGAGGCGGCGCGGCCGTCGTCCTTCAGCAGGCGCCGCTCGGCCACCGTCAGACCCTCCGCGCGGGCGAGATCCTCGAAGTCGCGCAGGGTGCACAGGTGGATGTTGGGGGTGTCGTACCACGGGTACGGCAGCGCCCGGCTGACGGGCATCCGCCCCCGCAGGCCCAGGTGCAGGCGCGAGCGCCAGTGGCCGAAGTTGGGGAACGAGACCACGCCCACCCGGCCCACGCGCATCATCTCGCGCAGCACCAGGGTGGGGCGGCGGGTGGCCTGGAGAGTCTGCGACAGCACCACCACGTCGAAGGCGGCGTCCTCGAAGTCCGGCAGGCCCGAGTCGAGGTCGGCCTGCACCACCGGGATCCCGCGCATCAGGCAGGCGTGGAAGGCCTCGGGGGAGACCTCGACGCCCTGGCCGCGGCAGCCGCGGGCGTCGATCAGCTCGGCCAGCAGGTCGCCGTCCCCGCAGCCCAGATCGAGCACCCGGGAGCCTCGCGGGACCATGTCCGCGACCACGCTCAGGTCGGCCCTCACCGCCCCGTCTCCGCGCCGACGCGGTCGAGGAACCCGGCGACGGTCCGGTGGTACTCGGGCACCTCGAGCAGGAACGAGTCGTGGCCGTGCGGCGAGGCGATCTCGCGGAACGTGACGGGCACCTGGTGGGCGGCCAGCGTCCGCACGATCTCGCGCGAGTGGGCGGTGTCGAAGCGCCAGTCGCTGTCGAACGAGACCACCAGGAAGCGCGTGGAGGTCCGCGCCAGGGCCGCGGCCGTGGCGACCGGGTCGGCGAACGCGTCGAAGTAGTCCATGACCCGGGTCAGGTACAGGTAGCTGTTGGCGTCGAAGCGCTCGCAGGAAGGCCGCGCCCTGGTGCTGGAGGTAGCTCTCGACCTGGAAGTCGACGTCGAACCCGAGCCGGGGCAGTCTCGCCGTCCTGCATCCGCCGGCCGAACTTGCTGCGCATCGACTCCTCGGAGAGGTAGGTGATGTGGGCCGATCATCCGGGCCACCGCCAGACCGTGGTCCGGGCGGCGAGCCGGTCGTCGTAGTAGTCGCCGCCCGCGGAAGTCCGGATCGCCCATGATCGCCTCGCGCGCGACCGCCGAGAACGCGATGTTCTGGGCCGAGAGGCGGCTGCTGGCGCAGATGATGATGGCGGAGCCGAGCTCGCCCGGGGTGGTCGAGCGCCCACTGGAGCGCCTGCATGCCGCCGAGCGATCCGCCGACCGCCGCCAGCGGCCGCTCGATGCCCAGATGGGCCATCAGCGCCCGCTGCACCGCGCACCAGGTCGCGGACCGTGATCAGCGGGAAGCGCAGGCCGTAGGGGCGGCCGGTGGCGGGGTCGATCGACGAGGGCCCGGTCGTCCCCATGCAGCCGCCCAGCAGGTTGGCGCAGACCACGAAGAAGCGGTCGGTGTCGAGCGGCCGGCCCGGGCCGATGATGTTGTCCCACCAGCCGCGGCGGTCGGGATCGCCGTGATCGCCGGCGGCGTGGGCGTCGCCGGTGAGCGCGTGGCACACGAAGATCGCGTTGGCGCGCTCGGCGTCGAGCGTCCCGTAGGTCTCGTACGCCACCTCGACCGGGGCGAGCGTCGCGCCGGAGTCGAGCGTCAGCGGCCGGTCCGCGGTGAACAGGACGGCGCGTTCCGTCTCAACCCGTCCAAGAGATGGCCCCACGGCGCGCCGCAACGTAGTGAGGCTCCCGCCGGGTGTCAACCGCCGCTATCCTCCCGGCCCATGGAGGACGGCATCGCGACGACCCGCCTCGACGACTATTCGCCGGAGCGGTTCGTGGGCCTCCGGCGGGCCCTGGGGGTCACGAGCTTCGGCATGAACCAGATGCGTGCTGCGCCCCGGCCAGCGCGGGCGGATCCACGCGCACGCGCGCCAGGAGGAGGTCTACCTCGTCCTGGCGGGCAGGCTCACGGTCGAGATCGAGGGCGCCGCCCACGACCTCGAGCGCCGGCGAGCTGATGCGCGTGGGGCCCGGCATCCGGCGGCGGATGCTCAACCTGGGCCCGGCGTGTGCAGCGTGCTCGCCCTGGGCGCGGCCGGGGTGCACGAGGGGCGCGACGCCACTCGCCTACGCCGAGTGGGAGGCGGCGACGGCGGGCCGCCCCAGGAGATCCCCCTGCCCGGACGACCTGCCCGCCTCGGCGCTGCGCGACGCCTGAGGGCGCACTTGCGGGTGCTCCCGCCGGGGGCGCCGGGGTCCTTGACCGCGTCGAGCGCGGCCTTGGCCTTGTCGGTCACGCTGCCCTCGCCCGTGGCGATGTCCTTGAGCTCGGTGGCGTCCTCCTTGAGGGCGTCCATCCCGCCGCGCTCGTCGACGAGCTTCTTGGCCTGGTCGGTCAGCTTGCTCAGGTCCACGGGCCTCCTCGCCTGGTCGGGTGCGGTCCCACGCTAGAGCAGCGGCGCCGCCGCGGGCACCCCTAGCGCCCCGCGGACTGCGCGCGAGCCGCAGGCCTCCGCGCGCCGGCCCGTCGGGCACCACGCGCACCGCGGGCAGCAGCTCGCACGTCACGAGCCCGGCGGCGGCCGTGGCGCGCTCGACGACGCGGGAACAGGCGGGCCATCTCGGCCGGCCGCGCGATCACGGTCACCAGCACCGGTCCCCGCCGCCGGACCGCCAGCAGCCGGTCGGCGTGGCGCGCGCCGTCGGCCGTGTGGGCCCAGGTGCCGCGCAGGGCCGTGGCGCCCGGGCGCCCCGGCGGCGCGCAGGTCGCGGATCAGGCCGACGTGGAAGGGCCGCCCACCGGGGCCCTCCCGCTCGCCCCCGACCGCGATCAGGCGCTGCCACAGCCCCAGGCCCGGCGTCGTCCTCGGGGGGCACGATCGGCAGGGGGCCCACCGCCGCCCCGTCGCGGCGCACGATGCTCACCCGCTCGAGGGTCGCGACGTGGCGCCCGGCGGCCGCCCGCACCCGCGGCAGCGCCGCGGCCACCCGCGCGCGCGGCCCGACGCCCATCACGAACGCCGGGACCGCCGCGGTTGCGCGACAGCACCCGCCCCCGCCGGCGCTCGCCCAGCACCACGCCGTCGACGCCGGTCAGCGCGATGGCCCCCGACAGGCCGGCACGCGCGCAGGACGCTGCGCCGACGCCCTCGGCCTCGGGACGGGCGCAGTAGACGGTCAGCTTCGCCTCGCCGCGGCCGCCGAAGGTGTCGTCGTCCAGCTGCGCGCCGGGCAGCGAGGCCCGCTCCAGCACCAGCAGGCCGCTGGGCAGCAGCGCGCGCCGCCTCGGTCGGCGAGCGGGACGATGCGTGGTCGGCGCGGTCCACCGCCACCAGCACCAGGGGGAGGTCCTCCGACAGTCGACAGCAGCCGGTCGGTGCGCAGCCGGTGGTGGCCGCCGAAGCCCTCGGCGCCGCGCAGCAGCACCGCCGACGCCACGCCCGCGGCGGCGAGCAGGTCCATCAGGGCGTCGCTGGCGAGCCGGCCGCCGATCCGGCTCGCCTCGCCCATGTGCACCACCAGCTTGAGGCGCCTCGGCGCTCACGCGAGCGACCCCGATCCACCAGCCCAGCGCGACGGCGGCGATGCCCAGGACGCACGCTGACGACGATGTTGAGGCCAGCGCCAGGCGCCCCTCCCCCTCCTCGGCCAGCCGCTGGGTCTCGAAGCATCCAGGTCGAGAAGGTGGTGAACGAGCCGAGAGGCCGCCGACCGGCAGCAGGCGCGCGTCGCCGTCGACGCCGGCGCCGACGGCGACGCCGACCAGCGAGGGCGCCGATCACGTTCACGCGTCAGGGTCCCCCACGGCATGTCGCCGCGCGCCGCGCCGGCCGATCTCGCCGTCGATCGCGAACCGCGCGAGCGCCCCGACCGCGCCCGAGCGCCCCGGCGGCGATCCACGACCACACGCCGCTCACGCGGGCACCAGGCGGGCGCGGCGCACGAGCCCGGACGCGAGCGCCAGCGCGACCATGCCGACCGCGATCGAGACGACCAGGTAGGTCGCCCGCGAGCGCCACGTGGCCGTCGCGGCCGAGGTCGACCACCTCGAGCTGGAAGGCCGAGAACGTCGTGAGCCCGCCGCAGACGCCGGTGCCGATGAACGGGCGCCGGTAGGTGCTGGGCGGCAGGCGCTCCATCAGGCGGGTGCCCGGCGTAGCCGAGCAGCAGGCAGCCGACGATGTTGGCCGCGAACGTCCCCCAGGGCCAGCGCCCCGGCTCGGTCGGCAGCAGCTCCGCCAGCCCGAGCCGGGCCCAGGCGCCGACGGCGCCGCCGACCGCGACGGCGAGGAGGGTCAGGTCTCGCCCGCGGCGCCGCATCCCGGCGATGCTCGCACACTAAGCTGGGCGACCGATGGAGCGCCGGGCCACCCCGTTCCCGCACACGGTCGTGCGCCACCGCGGCGCGCGGCGCATGAGCCTGCGCGTCGCGCCCGGCGGGCGTGCGCCTCACGGTCCCGCCGCGCACGCCGGCCGCCCAGGTCGACGCCTTCCTGCGCGCCTCACGGGGCTGGGTCGAGGAGCAGCGACGGCCTGCTGCCAGCGCCCCGCCCCGCCGCTCGCCGACGGCGACCGGGTCGCTTACCTCGACGACGGACCTGGACCTGGTGGTGCGGCGCGACGCCGGCGGGCGCCCGCGCGCGCGCCGGCACGGGTCGGCCCTGCTCGTCACGACGCCCCCGGAGGGCGGCGGCGTCGACGCCGCCGTCGAGCGCTGGTACCGCAGCGAGGCGCGGACGCTGCTGGCGGCGCGCTCGCGGGCACTCGCGGCGGAGATGGGCGCGCGCGTGGCCGCCGTCTCCGTCCGCGACCCGCGCTCGCGCTGGGGCAGCTGCTCCCGGCGCGGACGGCTCTCGTACTCCTGGCGCCTGCTGCTGGCCCCCGAGCGCGTGCTCGACTACGTCGTCGCCCACGAGGTGTGCCACCTGCTGCGGCCGCGACCACTCGCCGGCCTTCTGGGCGCTCGTCCGCGCGATCGATCCCGGCCGCCGACGCCGCGGCGCGCGGCTGGCTCCGCGACGCATGGACGCGAGCTCCATCGCGGCCCGGCGTGGCGCGCGCCGCCGGCGGCCTGACGCGGGGGCCCTGGGGCCTCAGCCCCTCCTGATCCGCGCGATCCGGTCCTCGATGTTGGCCGCGCCGAGCTGGTCGTTGCGGGCCAGGCTGTCCTTGCGCAGCACCTGCAGGCCCGCGAGGGCGCCCGGCACGTCCAGGCCGAAGCCGGCCGCGCGCTCCCACGCGTCGCCGGCGCGCAGGGTCTCGCCCTTGTCGGTGAGCACGAAGGCGAGGGCGCGCCAGCCGTAGGCGTCCTCGTCCTCCTCCTCGATCACGCGCAGCGCCGCCTGCTCGGCCCCGTCGAGGTCGCCGCGGGCGCGCAGGGTGGCCGAGAGCGCGATCCATCCGGGGGCGTTCTCGCGCACCGTGGACAGCATGCCGACGCTCTCGCGCAGGGCGGTCTCGCTGCCGGCGAGGTCGCCGACGTCGCGCCGGGCGGCGCCGAGCGTGGTGAGCGAGCCCGCGCTCACCCGCAGCGCGTGGGCCCGCTCGGCGAGGGCGAGCGCCGTCAGGGAGCCGGCCCTCGACGCGGGCGCGCCGGGCGTCGCGCAGGGCGGTGGCGAAATCCGACACCGACGCGGCGGCGACCCGCTCCTGCTCGAGGCTCGCCCGGGCGTCCGGCGAGCCCAGGAACATCACGTCGCCCGGCGCCATGCGCGCGTCGTCGTCGCCGTAGTGCTCGATGCGGTCGCGGGCGACGCGCAGGCGCTCCTCGCGCTCGGTGACCGCGCGCGAGGCCGCGGTCGCGGCCCGGGCCGGGGACCGCGCGGCGTGCAGGAGGGCGTCGTACTGGCGCCGGATCTCGGGGCGCAGGAGGGCCTTCTCGCCCTGGTCGCAGAACGCCTTCTCGATCGCGCGCTTGTTCTGGGGCATCGGCGTGCCCGCGATCTCGCGGCGCTTGACCTCGGCCGCGGCGCGAGATCGCCTCGGCGTCGGCGTTCTCCGGGATCCCGAACCAGGCGTACAGGTCGCGGGCGGCCAGCTCCCGGAGGAACCGGTCCCGGCGGCTCTTTGCGTCGTCGGCGGCCACTGCGGTAACCCTAGACGAGCGGACGCCGCGACGGCGCGCGGACGCGCCGCGGCGCTAGCGCGTCCAGTCGCTCAGGTCGCGGCCGATGAGCTCCCCGAGCTCGCCGACGTCCTCGCGGAAGTGGTCGCGCAACCGCTGCGCGAACTCCGGCGTGATCCCCTCCCTGCGCCTGACCTCGCGGTTGCGGCTGCGGACGCGATCGAGGACGCCGAGGCGCTCGATGCCGCCGATCCGCTTGACGCTCCGGGCCACCGAGACCAAGGCCGGCGGGGGGCGCTGGGTGAACCGCGCGACGGCCCCGGCGCGGTGGACCTTGTTCTCGTTCACGCGGGGGAAGTCGGCGCGGCTGTCGTCGGGCACGTCGAGGAACTCCAGCGTCCGGCGGTAGATCGCGCCCGTGTCCTCGCGCAGGTCGTCGAACACGTGCACCAGGACGCGCTCGGGCGGGAACGACTCGTACACGCGGCGCAGCTGCGCGCCCAGGCTCGCCGCCGCCCCGTACTGCAGGAACGCCGGCACGCGCACGCCGGCGGGCAGGCGCTCGCCGCGCGCGCGCTCCTCCTGGAGGTCCCACGCGACCTCGGGATCGGCCTCGTCCTCGTCGAGCGTGTAGCGCAGCTGCGAGTGCAGCGACGGGCACGAGGTTGACCGGGTTGCGCACCATGACGATCACCCGCACGTCGTCGGCGAACGCCGCGATGTTGCGCGCCGCGGTGGCCGAGTAGAGGTACCAGACCGAGGCCTCCCCGACGGCGAGGTGCTCGTCGCCGGCGCCCTCGAAGAGCCGCAGGTAGTGCTCCTGCGACCGCTGGCCGGGCGCGTAGTAGTAGTCGAAGTCGTCGCAGAAGTAGTGGGGCTCCTTCGGGCGCGAGACGAATACCCGCGGATGATCGCGCAGGTACTCGCTGAGGGCCGTGGTCCCGCACTTCGGGGCGCCGAGGATGATGAAGATTCGGTTGCCGGGACACGTGTCGCGAGTCTACTACCCGCATCTGCGCGGCCCGGGGGCGCGATCGGCGCCCACGGGGGTGACGAACGCCCTTGCCCTGCGCGCCCGTCGTCCGCTTGCATGACCGCGTCGGAGGCGTCCACGCCCCGACGCCACGCGGACGGCCATGACGCCGACGCGACGGAGGGACGGCCCGACACGGGCGGCCTTCGCTCGCCCGCGACGCGACCCGGGGGACCACCACGCGCCCCCCGTCGTTCTCGTGCACGGACGGCACGGGCCCGCCCCCGATCGAAGGCCACATGTGAAGTCCATCCTGACGCTGGCCGCCGTGCTCGCGGTCATCCCCACGGTCACGCAGGCCTCGCCCCCGAGCGCCGCGGCCCCCGCTCCCACGGTCGACGACCTGCAGCGGCGCGTGAACCAGCTCTCGAACCGCGCTCAGACGCACGCCCGACAGCTCGGCCTGCGGCCCGCGGCCGCCGGCGCGCGCCCCGCCAAGCGCCCCGAGCTCCTCGCCCGCCAGGCGCGCCGCCTCACCCGTGTGACGCGCTTCCTCGCCGACCGCCACGAGCTCGCGGCGGCCGTCGACGAGCGCTCCCTGCCCACGCGCCGGCCGGCGGCCTCGCTGCCGGCGCGGACGGCCCGCGCCTACGCGGCCGCCGCGCGCCGCGCCGTGCGCCTGGGGATCCGCCGGCCGCCGATCCCATCCGCCGCCACCGGCGCGCGGGCGCGCACCGCGCAGCTCGCCTACTGGCGCACCGTGGCGCGGTGGCTGGCCCGCCAGTCGGAGAAGGTCCGCCGCGACGAGAGGCCGCTCTCGCGGCGGGTCCCCCACTACGCCCAGTGGATGTGCATCGCCGGGCACGAGTCGCACGGGACCTGGGACGCCGCGACCGGCAACGGCTACTACGGCGGCCTCCAGATGGACCGCGACTTCCAGCGCACGTACGCCCCCGGCTCTACGCGCGCAAGGGGACGGCCGACAACTGGACCGCCGAGGAGCAGATGCTCGCGGCCGAGAAGGCGCTGCCCGGCAGGGGATTCACCCCGTGGCCGAACACCGCCCGCATGTGCGGCCTGCTCTGAGGTCGCCCACACCGGCGCGGCGCCGCCCGCGGGCGGCGCCGGCGCGGGCGCTCAGCGGTTGCCGCCCAGCAGCTGCAGCATGAACAGGAAGACGTTGAACGCGTCGAGGAAGATCGAGCACGCGATCAGCGCCACGTCGCCGTTGCCCGCGCTGCGCAGCCGGTTGAAGTCGAAGATCGTCAGGCCGGCGAAGACGATCAGGCCGCCGATGCACCAGATCAGGTCCTCGCCCGGGATGTTGACGAAGATCGCGACCAGCCCGAACACCAGCAGGACGATCAGGCCGATGAACGAGATCCGCCCGAGCGCGCTCAGGTCGCGCTTGGTGAGGTAGCCGACCGAGCCCATGATCGCCATGAAGAGGGCGGTCAGACCGGCCGCCTGGGCGATCAGGGTCGCGCCCCCCTCGACGCTGGCGTACTCGTTGAGCGTGGGGCCGATGGCGAGGCCCAGCAGGGCGCCGAGGCCGAAGAGCATGCCCATCTGAAGCCCGGACACCTCGTCGCGCTTGCGGGCGAAGCTCATCGCGATCACCAGCACCAGCGCCCCGACCCAGGCCAGGATCGCCCATCCACCGCTCAGGTCGCGACCGACGTACGCGCCGAGGGCGCAGAAGCCGGCGGTGATCGCGACCAGGAACATCACCTTGCCGAAGATCGCGCGCGAGTCCGCGCGCGCCCCGGTGGCGGCATCCCATGTCTTGCGGTCGTATCCGTACGTCTCGGGGGTCTCGGCCACCGTCTCTCCCTGGCTCTCGGGGGTCATGACCCGCCACAGGCCTCGCCCGCGCGCGGTCGCTGAAGGGTACTGCGGGTGAATCGACACTTCACCCCCGTGAATACACCCATCTGCGCCGGGGCCGTGAGTAGGATCGCCCGCGGATGGCAGATCTCCTCCACCGCGCCCCACGGCGGACGCACGTCGGCTACGCGCTGATGCGGCGCGCCGGATCCGCCCCGCGATGACCGCCGCGTACGACCAGAGCACCGCCTGGAAGCCCGGGCGTCCCGAGATCCGCCCCGCGCGGCTCGTGGTGTCCTGGGTCCTGTCGGGGCTCGCCCTGCTGGTGGTGTCGTGGATCCTTCCCGGGCTGACCATCGACGGGCTTCTCCGGCGCGCTGCTGGGCGCGGCGGTCATCGCCGGGCTCAACGTGGTGCTGCCGCCGATCGTGGCCGCGCTGCGGCTGCCGTTCATGCGTCGCGATCGGCTTCCTCCTGATCCTGATCCTGGACGCGCTGCTGCTGCTGCGGGCGGCCGACGTCGCTGCCCGACTGCGATCCGGGTCGACGGGTTCGGCGACGCGCTGCTGGCGGCGCTGTTGATCGTCCGCGGTCGGGATGATCCTCGCGGTCGCCATCGGCACCAACGACGACGACACGTACACGCTGCGCGTCGACCCAGCGCATCGCCCGCCGCACGGGCGGTGCTGCCCGACACCGACGTCCCGGGCATGATCTTCCTCGAGATCGACGGCCTGGCGCTGCCGGTGCTGCGCCGCGCGATGCGCGACGGCAGCGCCCCGAACGATGGCCGCGCTGGCTGGCCGACGACGGCTACCGCCTGGTGCGAGTGGGAGACCGACCTGTCGTCGCAGACCGGGCGCCAGCCAGGCCGGCATCCTGCTCGGCTCCAACGAGGACATCCCCGCCTTCCGCTGGGTCGAGAAGGAGACCGGCCGCTGGTGACCTGCTCGGCGCCCGCCGACTGCGCCGAGATCGAGCGCCGCCTCGTCGACCGGCCGCGGGCTGCTCGCCGGACGGCGGCGCGAGCCGCGGCAACCTGCTCTCGGGCGAGGCCGACGAGGTGATCCTCACCGTCAGCCGGATGGACGCCGAGAAGGCGCGCCAACCCCGGCTACCGGGCGTTCTTCGCCAACGGCTTCAACGTGACGCGGACGCTGGTGCTGTACCTCTGGGAGGTGGTGCTCGAGTGGGTCGCCGCCGCTGCGGCGACGTCCGCCGCGACGTGCGGCCGCGCGGCCACCGCGGCGGCGTCTACCCGTTCCTGCGCGCGGCCATGTGCGTCGTCGTGCGCGACCTGATCGTCTTCGGCGTGCTCACCGACATGATGCGCGGCCGCCCCGCGGTCTACGCGACGTTCTCCAGCTACGACGAGGTCGCCCACCACTCGGGCCTCGAGCGCGCCGACACGATGGAGGCGCTGCGCAAGCTCGACCAGCAGTTCGGTCGCATCGAGCGGCGCGCGCCGCTACGCGCCGCGCCCCTACGAGATCGTCGTGCTCTCCGACCACGGCCAGACACAGGGCGCGACCTTCCTCCAGCGCAACGGCTACGGCCTGGACGAGCTGGTCGAGCGCGCGCTGGCGCAGGGGCAGGTCGCCGAGGTCGGCGGCGGCGACGAGCAGGAGGTGGCGGTCGGCCACGCGCTGCGCGAGGCGACGGGCCGCGGCGATCGCAAGCGGGCGCAAGAACGACGTCTCCGACCGGGACGTCGTCGTGCTCGGCTCGGGCAACCTCGGCCTGGTCTACCTGATGGACGAGCCCCGGCGGCTGACCCTCGAGGAGATCGAGCAGCGCCACCCGCGGCTGATCGCCGCGCTGCGGGCGCACCCCGCACATCGGCTGGCTGCTCGTGCGCTCCGAGCGCGCACGGCGCGCTCGTCCTCGGCCCCGAGGGGACGCACCGGCTGCGCGACGGGCGACGTCGAGGGCGACGATCCGCTGGCGCCCTTCGCGCCCAACGCGCCGCGCCATCTGCTGCGCACCGACGGCTTCGACGACGTCGCCGACATCATGGTCGGCAGCTTCTACGACCCGCAGCTCGAGGAGGGCTGCGCCTTCGAGGAGCTGATCTCGCTTCCACGGCGGGCTCGGCGGGCCGCAGACCGGCCGTTCGTGCTGCCGCCCTCCCACTTCCCGCTCCCCGACGAGCCGATCGTGGGGGCCGAGGAGCTGCACCGGGTGCTCAAGGGCTGGCGCGCGATGCTGCAGGGTGGCTGACCCGCCGGCGCCGTGGCCGGTGGCCGGTTGCAGGATCACCTGGCTCGGCCACGCCAGCGTCCTGATCGAGCTGGACGGCACCCTCCTGGCCACCGATCCCGGTGCTCACCCGGCGCATCGCGCACCTGCGCCGGATGGTCCCGCCGCCGCCCGCCGTCCCGGAGGGGGTGGACGCCGCCCTCGTGTCCCACCTGCACCGCGACCACCTGCACCGGTCCTCGCTGCGGCGGCTCGACCCGATCCGGATCGTGGCGCCCGCGGGCGCCCGGGCGCTGATCCCGCCTCCCCTGCGCCGCCGGCTGATCGAGGTCTCGGAGGGCGACGAGGTCGGGGTCGAGGGCGTGCGCGTGCGGGCCGTCCATGCCGACCACGACGACCGCCGGGCCCGCGGGCGGCTGCGCGCGCCCGCCCTGGGCTACGTGGTGAGCGGGTCGCGGCGCGTCTACTTCCCGGGCGACACGGACCTCTTCGAGGGCATGGCCGGGCTGGCGAGCCCTCCGCTGGACGTGGCGCTGCTGCCCGTCTGGGGCTGGGGCCCGTCGCTCGGCCGCGGGCACCTCAACCCCTTCACCGCCGCGCAGGCGCTCACGCTGCTGCGCCCGCGCGTCGCCATCCCGATCCACTGGGGCACCTACGCCCCGGCCTGGGCGACCCGCGGGCGGCGCTACCTGCGCCGGCCGGCCGAGGACTTCGCGCGCCACGCGGCCCGGATCGCCCCCGAGGTCGAGGTGCGGGTGCTGGCCCCCGGCGAGGCGATCCACCTCGCCGGGGAGCCGCGCACCTGATCCCCCGCTAGGAGCCCTGTCCCGACATCAGGGAGCCGATCTCCTGCTCCACCTCGGCGCGCTGCAGGCCCTTGATCTCCCGGCTGAGCCGCTTCTCGGCGTGGGCGAAGGCCTTGTCGATCTGCTCCTCCAGCCGCCAGTCGCCGATCACCAGCAGGGCCGCCTCGCCATCGTCGAGCACCTCGCCGAGCTCCTTCACGTCGCCGCGCGAGAGCCCCTTCCAGAGGTGGGCTCCCACCCCGCCCGCCAGCGCGCCCACCACCGCGGTGCCGATCAGGCTCGGCGGGAACAGCAGGCCCAGCACGGCGCCGACGCCGAGCCCGCCCCAGGCGCCTCGCCGGGTCGGGATCTCGTCCTTGTTCACCTTGACCTTGCCGTCGGCGTCCTTGGTCACCACCGCGGCGTCGAACGTGCCGATGACGCCCGCGTCGAACAGCTCCTTGACGATGTCGTAGTCCAGCTGGGCGTCCGCCTCGCTGGCGTACGCGCCGATATAGACGAACGTGGTCCGGTCGTCCCCCATGTCACACCTCCGGTCGTTGGATGAAACCCATCAGCCCCCGAGCACGATCACGCCGAGCACGACGAGGACGATGAGGACGGCGATCAGGCCCAGGGCGGCGATCCACAGCAGCCAGGTGTGCTCGCTCGCGGCCCGGCGGGCGTCGTCCGAGACGGCCGGGGAGACCTCGGGCGGCCGCGCGGCGCGCAGCCGGGCCCGCAGGTCCGCGGCGGTCCGGATCCGGCCCTCCAGGGCGTCGCCCAGGACGTCCTCGAGGGCCCCGGGCAGCGCGGGGTCGGGCCCCTCGGGGCCCGGCGCGAAACCCGTCAGCAGGCGATGCACGATGGACGCCACGGCCCGGCAGGCCGGCTCGGCGCCCGCCGGGCCCGGCTCGCGGGCCTCGGCGAAGCGGGCCACCCTGATGTGCCCGTCGGTGGTCACCAGCGCCGTGGCCGGCACGATCGACGAGCGCCCCTCCTCCTGGCGCCCGGCCGCCAGGACGGCGTCGAGCAGCTCCACGCCGTAGCGCACGGCCTCGTCGGCCGGCAGGGGGGCGCGCCGCATCACGACCTGGTCGAGCTCGAGGCCGTCGACCAGCTCCATCGCCACGTAGCGCGTGCCGTCGGGCGTCAGGCCCTGATCGAGCACCGGCACGGCCGTGAGGGAGCTGAACTGGACCGCGTTCATGCGCCGGGTGTCCTCCACCAGGGCGCGGTCGCCGGCGGCGTCGCCGGGCTCCACCAGGCGCAGGGCCACCCGCCGGTCGAGCGGACGGTCGTACGCGACGAAGACGCGGCCCACCTCACCGCCTCCGAGCGCGCGCAGGAGCTCGTAGCGGCCGTCAACCACGTCCCCCGGACCGAGGGTCATGGGTGGCCTACCGGATCTCGTAGGGGCGGAGCGCACGGGTGCTCCACCGGACCCCCGCCGAGACGCCGTCGGGCGCCGCGACGATCCACGCCCAGGACGGCCGGGGGTCGTTGGGGACGCCCTCCCCCACGCTGCCCGGATTGACGACCAGCAGGCCCTCCACCGGCCCCGCGGACGCGTGATGGGTGTGGCCGCTCACCAGGCAGGCGGCGCCGGCCTCGACCGCGCGGCGCCGCTCCCGGGGCGTCACGCGGTGGGTCACGTAGACGACGGCGCCGTCGAGCGGCAGCAGCAGGCGGACCGGCAGGGACGAGAGCCACACCAGGTTGGCGCGCGAGATCTCGTCCGCGCCCCCCTGGCCCACCCGGTCGCTCGTGCCCTGCACGCACGGCCATCCCAGCGAGCGCACCAGGCTGATGCACTCGTCGGTGTGCCCACCGCGGCCGATGATGTCCCCGGTCACGATGCCGCGCGTGATGCCCGCGGCCTGGACCTCCTCCAGCACGGCCTCGAGGGCCGCCAGGTTGGAGTGGATGTCCCCGAGCACCGCGACGGGGGAGCCGGCCGACGATTCGTCGGAGGCCCACGGTGAGGCGTCGATGAGGCCGAGATCGCTGATCGCTGACTCCCGAGCGGGGCGGGGCATCGCCCACTCCATCTTCCTCGGGCCGGGCGGTGAATGCCAGTGGGAGATCGTTTCAGCACGAATTTCACACCGCGACCCGCCCGCGATCAGACGCTCGAGGACCCCCCGGGGGCGGGATCAGGCCGCGGCCGGCTCGTCCACCTGCGCCTGCCCGTGCCGCGCCCGGGCCCGACGGACGCGCCCGGCCTCGAACATCCCTCCGCGCTGGAACTCGGCCAGCGTCGCGGCCAGCCCCGCTGCCTGCTCGCGGCTCTCCGCGCTCACCACCATCGTCAGCGTCAGCGGCGACACGCCGCGGCGCCGAACGGTCACCTGGAATGGCGCCATCGTTCACCTCCCTCGGGTTTCTCCCTGTTGCATCTAAGAGAGAAGCACCCGGCCACCCTTAGAGACCAACCGCACGATGGAGCCGGCGCGGGCGGCGACCGTCCCCTACCGCAGCTCGGCGGGCCTGCCGGCATCGCGGGCGCGGGTGCAGGGCCCGCATTCGGGTCCCGGGTTGTACCGGTTGAGGATCGTCGTGCAGCTGATGCACACCCGGGGGCGCTTCGAGGGGGCGACCGTCTCCGGGGCGGGGCAGCGGCACAGCTTGGGCCGGCGCGCGCCCCGGGGCCGGAACAGCTCGGCGATGAGCCCGCACGTCGGGCAGATCACCTCGATGGGCTCTCGTGGGCGACGCGCCACGCTCAGCCCCTCGCGACGCGCTCCGCCAGCCAGGGCTCCGCCGCGCGGGCGGAGTTGTAGAGCAGCTGGTGCCACTGCGGGTACGGCAGCCGCGGCGCCGAGAGGGCATCGAGCCGCTCCACCGCGGCCGCATCGAGCTCCCCCTCGCCGGCGGCGAGGTTGTCGGCGAGCTGCTCGACGGTGCGGGCGCCCACGATCAGGGAGGTCACGCCCGGCTTTGCCAGGAGCCAGCGCAGCGCCACGTGGGCCGGGGCGACGCCCCGCTCGGCCGCGATCTCGACCAGCGCCTCCACCAGGTCCAGGGCCCCCTCCGGGTCGGCCAGGCCGCCGGGCGGCCCCATCGCCGCCTGCCGTGATCCCTCGGGCGCCCCGCGGTCGCGCCGCACCTTCCCGGTGAGGAAGCCGCCCGACAGCGGGCTCCACACCAGGATTCCGACCTCCTGGTCCAGGCACAGGGGCACGAGCTCGTGCTCCAGCTCGCGCGACACCAGCGAGTAGTGGGCCTGGAGCAGGCTGAAGCGCGTGAGATGCTCCCGCTCGGAGACCGCGAGCGCCTTCATGAGGTGCCAGGCGCTGAAGTTCGAGCATCCGACGTATCGCACCGTGCCGGCGCGCACCAGGTCGTCGAACGCACGCAGCGTCTCGGCGGGGTCGGTGCGGCGGTCGATGCCGTGCACCTGGAGGATGTCGATCCAGTCGGTGCCCAGACGCCGCAGGCTGTCGTGGACCGCGCGCACGATGTGGTGCCGCGACTGGCCGAGGTCGTTGACCCCCTCGCCGGTCCGCCCGTGGAGCTTGGTGGCCAGCAGGACGTCGTCGCGGCGGCTCCCGAGGGCCGCCCCCAGGATCTCCTCGGAGGCGCCGTCCGAGTAGACGTCGGCCGTGTCGAACAGGTTGACCCCCGCCTCCAGGCACAGATCCACCTGCCGCCGCGCCTCGCCCAGCTCGGTCGTGCCCACCGGGCGGAAGAAGTCGCTCCGCTGGCCGCCGAAGGTCATTGCCCCGAACGAGATCACGGACACCTGCAGGCCGGTCCGGCCCAGGAAGCGCGTCTGCACGGTCGTCTCCCGTCGTCGCGTGGCGGGTGACCGGGCACCCCGGGGGCAGGTTAGCGCCGCGAGACGGCGGCGGGCCCGGGGCGATCGAGGTCCGGGAACGCCATCGCCACGCGGGCGAACGCCACGGCCGTCGCGGCCACCACGCGCGCGCGGGTGTCCCCGGGCGGCGCGCCGGCCAGCACCATCTCCGACAGGACCACCATGCGGCGGTGCGTCGCCGCGACCAGCATGGCCGCGAAGACGCGCAGCTCGTCGTCGTCCTCCGGCCGCTCCAGCTCGTCGGCCAGAAGCGCCGACAGGAGCACCTGCAGGCGCTCGTTGCTCGTCAGGTAGCGCCCCTGCAACGAGGGCGAGTCGTGCCAGACCTCCAGGAAGCGGCGGAAGAACGCGTGGCGCTCCGGCTCGAAGAGCGCGCTCCACCCCGCCCCGTCCGGCAGGCGCGTCTCGGTGAACAGCGCGACCAGGGCCTCGGTGATGCGCACCCCCGGGGCCCGCTCGCGGATCGCGCCCAGGATGGTCCGGTGCAGCAGCTCCTCGCGGTCCAGGAAGAGCTCCTCCTTGGACCCGAAGTAGTTGAAGATCGTCTTCACCGAGACCCCCGCGGCCTCGGCCACGTCGGCCAGCGTCACGGCGTCGAAGCCCCGGTCCAGGAAGAGCCGGGTGGCCTGATCCGAGATCGCCTGGCGGGTCTGCGCCTTCTTGCGGGCGCGCAGGCCGGGCGCGGCGGTGCCGGGGGGACCGTGGGTCGGTGGCGTGCTCACCGTCCGACCATATCGCACTTTATTACATTCATGCGACATTTACTATCGTTGTAAACAGATCCGGCAGCTGCGACACTCCCGGGGCGCCGTCCGCCGCCGGCGCACCGGCCCCGACACTCGGGAGGAACATGTCCGTCGACAACGCCATCGAGGTCGCGGGCCTCGTCAAGCGCTACGGCGAGAAGACCGCCCTCGACGGCGTCGGCTTCGAGGTGCCCCGCGGCACCGTCTGCGGCCTGCTCGGGCCCAACGGCGCGGGCAAGACGACCGCGGTGCGCGTGCTCACCACGCTCAGCGACCCCGACGCCGGCTCGGCGCCAGCGTGGCGGGCATCGACGTGCTCGCCGACCCGCAGGCGCGCCCGCCAGGCTGCTCGGCCTGGCCGCCCAGGACGCGAC
This sequence comes from uncultured Thermoleophilia bacterium, assembly GCA_963806585.1. GTDB lineage: Bacteria > Actinomycetota > Thermoleophilia > Miltoncostaeales > Miltoncostaeaceae > Miltoncostaea. The sequence continues at coordinate 202,270 of CAWDYN010000007.1, forward strand.
CGTCGACGCGCTGCTCACCGGGCGCGAGAACCTGGTGATGATCGGCCAGCTGCACCACCTGGGCCGGCGCCGTCGCCAGGCGCGGGCCGACGAGCTGCTCGAGCAGTTCGCCCTCAGCGATGCCGGCGGCCGCCTGGTCAAGACCTACTCGGGCGGCATGCGCCGCCGGCTCGACCTCGCCGCGACCCTGGTCGCCCGGCCGGAGGTGCTGTTCCTCGACGAGCCGACCACGGGCCTCGACCCGCGGGCCCGCAACGAGCTGTGGGACGTCCTCGAGACGCTGGTCGACGAGGGGCGACGATCCTGCTGACCACCCAGTACCTGGAGGAGGCCGACCGCCTGGCGGACGACATCGTGGTCATCGACCACGGCCGGGTCATCGCCCGGGGCGACGCGCGCGAGCTCAAGCGCCAGGTCGGGCGGCGCCCAGATCTTCGCCACCGTCGCCGACCCCGCCCGCCTCGGACGAGGTCGTCGAGGAGGTCGCGCGGCTCGCGGACGGACCGCCGAGCGGTCGACGCCGCCACCCGCTCGGTCTCGGCGCCGACCGAGGGCGGCGCGCGCATGGTCTCGCGGCTGGCCGACGCCCTCGCCGACGCCGGGGTCGCCGTCGACGACATCGGGCTGCGCCAGCCCACGCTCGACGACGTCTTCCTCACCCTGACCGGCGCGCCCATCGACCGGAGATCCCCGTGGAGGCCGCCCGATGACCACCTCCGTGCCCGTCCCGGCCGAGCGCCGCGGCAACGTCCTGGGCGACACGTGGGTGGTCGCCCGGCGCGGGCTGCTCCACATGCGCCGCCAGCCCGAGGCGCTCGCCGACGTGACGCTCCAGCCGGTCATGTTCGTCCTGCTCTTCGCCTACGTCTTCGGCGGGCGCCATCGACGTCCCGGGAGGCGGCTACCGAGGAGTTCCTGATGGGCGGGATCTTCGCGCAGACGATCGTGTTCGGCGCGTTCGGCGTCGCGATCGGCCTGGCCAACGACCGCACCAACGGGGCGATCGACCGCTTCCGCTCCCTGCCCATGGCCCGCGGCTCGGTGCTGGCCGGCCACGCCACCTCCAGCCTGCTGCGCAGCCTCCTGCCGATCGTGCTGATGTCGCTCTGCGGCCTGATCGTGGGCTGGCGGATCCACACGTCGGTGTACGAGGCCGCGGGCGCCTACCTGCTGATGATCGCCTTCTCGTTCGCGATCATCTGGATCGGCGTGCTCCTGGGGAGCCTGCTGCCCTCGCCCGAGGCCGTGCAGGGCGTGGCCTTCGTGGTGATCTTCCCGATCACCTTCATCGCCAGCACCTTCGTCCCGATCAACACCCTCCCCGGCGTCCTCAAGACCATCGCCGAGTGGAACCCCGTGACCATCGATGTCGGAGGCCCTGCGGGCGCTGTTCGGCAACCCGACCGCCGACCAGCACCGACGCCGTGTGGTCGCTGCAGCACCCGGTGGCCTACAGCGTGCTCTGGATCATCGCGATCGTCGTGGTGTGCGCGCCGCTGGCCATCCGGACCTACCGCCGCACGATCACCGACTGAGCGCCGCGCCGGCCCCCGTCCCGCCCGGACGGGGGCCGGCGCGCGGTCAGCCGCAGGTGCTGGTCGTGCCGGACGACTGCGCGGCCGACGCCGGGCGGGTGCCGAGCGTGACCTGCACCGAGCGGGACGTGCCGTCCGGGTCCACGACCTTCAGGGTCACCGTGGCCCCCGGCCGCTGGGCATCGACGGCCTTCTGCAGGTCGGAGGCGCTGGCGATGGTCGTGTCGTCGAGCGCCGTCACCACCGGGCCGCCCACGCAGACCTGCGCGCCGTCGTCGCTCGCCACCCGGTCGCCCCCGGTCAGGCCGGCCGTGGCGGCCGGGCCGCCGCCGGTGACGCCCGTGATGAGCGCGCCGCTGTCGGCGCCGACGTCGGCGGACTGGGCCAGGTTGGCGTCCACGTCGGCGGTGCTCACGCCGAGCCACGCGTGCTCCACCTCGCCGCTGCGCTCGATGGAGGCCACGATCGTCTTGGCCGTGTTGACCGGGACGGCGAAGGCGACGCCCACGTTCGCGTTGACCCCCGAGTCCGCGATCTGCGACGGGATGCCCACCAGCTCGCCCTCGGCGTTCAGCAGGGCCCCGCCCGAGTTGCCGTGGTTGACGGCCGCGTCGGTCTGGATCGCGCCCGTGATCGTGAAGCCGTTGGGGGCCTGGATGCTGCGGTCGAGGCCGGACACGATGCCGGCGCTCGCGCTCGCCTCGTAGCCGAAGGGATCGCCGATCGCGAGCACCGGGTCGCCGACGGCGACCTTCGACGAGTCGCCCAGCGGCACCGGGTCGAGCTCGGACGCCGGGACGTCGATGTCGAGCAGGGCCACGTCGGTCGACTGGTCCGTGCCCACGACCTTCGCCGTCACCGTCTTGCCCGTGGAGAGCTCGACCCGCACCTTCGAGGCGCCGTCCACGACGTGCTCGTTGGTGAGGATGTGACCCTCCTCGTCGATGATCACGCCCGAGCCGCCCGCGGTGGCGGTGCCGTCCCCGCCGCCCGGCACCCCGGAGCGGCCGGTCGAGACGGTTGACGTGATCGAGACCAGGCCGGCGCGCCGCTCGGCGTACACCTGGCTGAAGTCCACGGCGGTCGTGCCGCCCGAGGACACCTGGGCCACCGGGGTGACGGCCGCGGTCGTGACCTCCTTGACGACGGTCCCGCCCGAGGTGGTCGAGTTCGACGACGGCGACCGCGCCGCCGCCGATCACGGCCGCCACGAGCGCGACCGCGGCGGTGCCGGCGATGCCTCGGCGCAGACGACGGGGGGATTCATCCGGAGACATGGACGCCCTTCTGATCGCGATGGTCGTGGTCGCGCCGGCCTCGACGAGGGTGACCGGCGCCCACGACCATGAAAGCGGCGGCGGATAAGCGTCCCATCAGTGACCGCTTGGCGTCGTGTTAAGGCCTACCAGGCGGCGGGCTCGTAGTCCTTGAGGAAGCAGCCGTACAGATCCTCGCCCGCCTCGCCCCGCACGATCGGGTCGTAAACGCGCGCCGCGCCGTCGGCGAGGTCGAGGGGCGCGTGGAACCCCTCGCCGGCGAGGCGCATCCGCGTGGGGTGGGGGCGCTCGTCGGTGATCCAGCCGGTGTCGACGCTGGTCATGAGGATGCCGTCGCTCTCCAGCATCTCCCGGGCGCTCGTGCGGGTGAGCATGTTGAGCGCCGCCTTGGCCATGTTGGTGTGCGGGTGGCCCGGGCCCTTGTAGCCGCGGCCGAACTGACCCTCCATGGCCGAGACGTTGACGATGTACGTCCGCCGCGCCGCCGACGCGGCGAGGGCCGGGCGCAGGCGGCTGACCAGGATGAAGGGAGCGGTCGTGTTGCACAGCTGCACCTCCAGCAACTCGCGCGCGTTCGACCTCCTCCACCCGCCGGCTCCAGCTGTTGGCCGCGTCCAGGTCGGGGACGAGCCCGCCGGCGTCGATCGCGCGGGCCGCGGCGATGCGCTGCGGCGAGGCCGACCGGGCGGCCAGGGCGAGGGCCGTCACCGCGTGCGGCGTGGGCGCCCAGTGGCCGCCGGCGTGCGCGCCCGCCTCAGGAGCCCCGCCGGGCTCCGCCGCGAGCGCCGTCATCTCCGGCAGGGGCCCCTCGGGGAGCTCGGCGGCCTCGGCGCGCTCCAGCTGGGCGTACGCCGCGGCCGAGCGCCGCACGGTCTGGGCGGCGTTGTTGATGAGGATGTCCAGCGGGCCGCGCTCCGCGACGGCGTCGGCGAGCGCCAGGACCTGGGCGGGGTTGCGCAGGTCGATGCCCACGATGCGCAGGCGGTGCAGCCACTCGGCGCTGTCGGGCATGCCGGCGAAGCGGCGCGCGGCATCGCGCGGGAAGCGGGTGGTGATCGTGGTGTCGGCGCCGTCGCGCAGGAGGCGCAGGGCGATGTACATGCCGATCTTGGCCCGGCCGCCGGTGAGCAGGGCGCGCCGGCCGCGCAGGTCGGTGCGCGCCTCGCGGCGGGCCCGGTTGCGCGCGGCGCAGGCGGGGCACAGCTGGTGGTGGAAGGCGTCCACCTCGTGGTAGCGCTGCTTGCAGACGTAGCAGGCGCGGGCGCGCAGCAGCGTCCCCGCGGTCGCGCCCTCGGCCCCCGGGGCGAGGGGCAGCCCCTGGGTCTCGTCGTCGATGCGGCCCGGCGCGCCGGTCGCGGTGGCCGCCGTGACGGCCGCGTCGTTGGCGAGGACCGCCGCCCGGCGCTCGGCCCGGCGCTGGAGCCTGACCGCCTTGTAGAGCCCGGCGGTGGCGCGCCGGACCGCGAGGGCGTCCGGGTGCTCGGCCGGGAGTTCCTGGGCCTGGGCGATGACCCTCAGACAGGTCTCGAGGTGGTCCGGGTCGATGCTCACGCGCCCCCACTCTAGTCGCCGGCCGGGCGCGAGCGTCTCCCCGGGCCGCGCCCCGGCCCGGCCGGGGGCTACCGCCTCGACGCCCCCGGGGACGATGCCGCGGCCCACGCCGAGAGGCGCGCGTTCCGGGTCGCGTCCTCGCCGAGCACCCCCTCGAGGGCTCCCACGGCCCGGGGCGAGAACTGGCTGCCGGCCAGGGAGCGGATCTCGGCCAGCGACTCCTCGGGGCCGCGCGGGTCGGCGTAGGCCCGTCCGCTGGTCATCACGTCGAACGCGTCGGCGACGGCGATCACGCACGCGCCCTCGGGGATCCGCTCCCCGGCCAGGCCGTCGGGGTAGCCGCGCCCGTCGGGCCGCTCGTGGTGGTGGCGCACCCACAGCGTCTGCTCGGGGCCGACGACCTCCGCGAGGATGCTCGCGCCGATGGCGGCGTGCGGCTTCACCTGCTCGTACTCGTGCGCCGCGAGGGGCCCGGGCTTCAGCAGCAGCGCGTCGGGCACGCCGATCTTGCCGACGTCGTGCAGCAGGGCGGCCTGGTGCAGCTGCGCGATCCGGGGCGAGCTCCATCCCAGGAGGCCGGCCATGCGCGTCGCCAGGTCCGCGACGCGCTCCCCGTGGCGGCTCGTCGCGGGGTCGCGCGCCTCGACCGCCATTGCCAGGGCCCGCACCCCGGCGATCGTGGCGGGCGCGACGCCGTCGGCGACCCCCGTCGGCGCCGCGATCATCTCCGGCACGAACCGGCAGGCGCGGTTGCGCCCGCTGCGCTTGGCGAAGTACATCGCGTGGTCGGCGGCGCCGAAGAGCCCGCTGGGGTCGGGCGCGTCGGTCAGGTCGGCGATGCCCACCGACACCGTCACCCCCGGCAGCCCGGCCTCGTTCACGCTCGCGACCGCGGCCCGGACACGCTCGGCCATCGCCAGGCCGGTCGCGGCGTCGGCCTCGGGGAGGATGACGGCGAACTCCTCGCCCCCCACCCGCGCGATCACGTCCTCGGCGCGCATCTGGGCCCCGATCACCCGCGCCACGGCCTGGAGCACGCGATCGCCCACCGGATGGCCGTGGATGTCGTTGATGTGCTTGAAGTCGTCGAGATCGCACACCAGCAGCGCCAGCGGACGCCCGTGCCGGGTCGCGCGCGCCGCCTCGATCGCGAAGCGGTTGTGGAACTCGCCCTGGTTCAGCAGGCCCGTGAGGGCGTCGACGCTCGCGCGCGTCGTGAGCTCCTCGCGCAGCTGGGCGCCGGCGATGGCCAGCGACACCATCTCGGCGAAGCGCTCCAGGCGCCCCTCCGCGTCGGGGCTGAGGCGGCGCTCGCGGGTGGTCGTGGCGAGCACGGCACCCCACCGGCGGCCGTTGACGCTGACGGGCGCCGCCACGCCGCTGACGTAGCCGCGCCCCAGCAGCCTCAGCGCCGTGGGGTCCCGCGTCGGCAGCGCGCGGTAGTCCACGCGCGCGGGCCGGCCGGTGCGGGCGGCGACCACGGCGGCGCCCTCGCCGATGAGGGGGAACCGGACCCCCACCTCCGCGCCGTGGTCGCCGACGACCCCCACGATCACCGAGGCGTCCTGCTCGAAGCGCAGCACGAGCCCGGCGTCGGCCTCGAGGATGCTGGCCGCCTCGCGCGCCACCAGGGTGAAGATCTCGTCGGGGCGCGCGCCCCGGGCGACCTCGCGGGCCACCCTCACCAGCGCCGCCTGCGCCTCCACCACGCGCGCCAGGGCCTCGTCGCCCTCGCCGTCGCCCCGGCTCTCGGGCGCGACGACGATCGCGATCCACCGGGCGGGCCGCCCCGGCCGGTGCGGCACCCGGGCGACCACGGCCCGCATCGGGGTGCGGCCGCCGGCCATGCCCACGATCTCGACGTCGAACTCGCCCTCCACGACGTCGCCGCTGTCCCATCCGCGCAGCGACCACCACGGGTGCGGCGGCGGCGCGCCGACGATCTCGTCGCGCGAGCGGCCGGTCAGCTCGAGGAAGCGGGAGTTGACCTCCAGCACCACGCCCGCCCCGTCGAGCAGAGCCGTGGCCCCGGCCATCAGCTCGAGGAACACACGCGGCTCGATCTCGGTCTGGTGCGGCGCCGGTCTCTCCCGGATGCGCCCCATCGCCACCCTGTCCCCTCGCTGACGTTGACCGCGGTCCACCCCGACGGGCGGCTAATTGTTTACATGTATCGGCGATAACGCAGATTGCTTGAACGCGGAGCGCGGGCCGAGCCCGGGCCGACCGGCATATCCTGCGGTGCGTTCCCCGATCGGAGGCGGCGATGAGAGCCAGCGTGTACCACGGCCCGCGCGACATCCGGGTGGAGGACGTGCCCGACGCGACGATCACCGCCCCGACGGACGCGCTGGTGCGCGTCACGCACGCGTGCATCTGCGGCAGCGACCTGTGGCCCTACCGCGGCGAGCTGGAGATCTACGGCCGGCCCGGGCGCACCGGGCACGAGTTCATGGGCGTGGTGGAGGCCGTGGGCGCCGACGTGCGCACCATCCGCGCGGGCCAGCGCGTCATTGCGCCGTTCGCCTTCTCCGATAACACCTGCGACTACTGCCGGGGCGGGCTCCAGACCTCGTGCCGCAACGGCGGCTACTGGGGCGGACGCAACGACGGGGGCCAGGGCGAGGCGGTGCGCTGCCCGCTCGCCGACGGCACGCTGGTCGCGCTGCCGGACGAGGTGGACCTGGGCGACGACCGGCTGGCGGCGGCCATCGCCACCCTGACCGACGTCATGGGCACCGGCCACCACGCGGCCCGCTCGGCCGGCGTCGTGCCGGGCGCCACGGCCGTGGTGGTGGGCGACGGGGCCGTCGGGCTGTGCGCGGTGCTCGCGGCGCGGCGCGCGGGCGCCGAGCGCATCATCGCCCTGGGCCACCACCCGGCGCGCCTGGACCTCGCCCGCCGCTTCGGGGCCACCGACATCGTCACCGAGCGCGGCGACGAGGCGGTCGCGAGGGTGCGCGAGCTCACGGACGGGGGCGCCGCGCACGTGCTCGAGTGCGTCGGCACCGCCGGGTCCTTCGCCACCGCCATCGGCTCCGCCCGGCCGGGCGGCGTCGTCGGACACGTGGGCGTGCCCGCCGAGCCGGTCGCACTGCTCGACGTGCACGGCCGCAACGTCCGCCTGATCGGCGGCGTGGCGCCGGTGCGCGGCTACATCCCCGAGCTGCTCGCCGACGTCCTGTCGGGCGCTCTCGACCCCTCCCCCGTCCTCGACGTCGCCGTCGGCCTGGACGAGGTCCCCGCGGGTTACCTCGCGATGGACGAGCGCCGCGCGATCAAGGTTCTCGTGCGGATGGGCGCCGCCTGACCCTCCCGCGCGGGGAGGACGATCCGGTCAGGCGTACCGCTCCAGCTGCAGGGCGAGCAGGCGCACGGCCTCCTCGAAGCGGGCCGGGTGCGGGCCGCTGTAGTTGAGCCTCAGGAAGGGGCCGGTGGGCTCGGTGGGGAACCACTCGTCTCCCGGCGAGACCAGCAGGCCGGCGAGAGCGCAGCGCTCGGCCACCTCGGTCGCCGAGGCGTCCCCGGGCAGGCGCAGCCACAGGTTGAGGCCGCCGCTCGGCACGCGCGCGAGCGTCCCCTCGGGCAGGAGACGCGTCACCAGTCGCGCGAGGTCGTCGCGCCGCGCTCGCAGCTGGGCCTGAGCGGAGCGCACGTGCGCGGCCCGTCCCGGGGCCGAGACCACCTCGAGCGCCGCGACCTGGAGGACCGCGCTGACGTAGAGGTCGTTGATCGTGCGGTCGGTCTGGATCCGCGCCCGCGCGGGGCCGCGGGCGACGACGGCGGCCACGCGGAGGGCCGGCGACACGCTCTTGGTGAGCGAGCGGATGTAGATCACGCGACCATCGGCGTCGCGCGCGGCCACGGGGGCCTGCCTGCCCTCCAGGGCGAAGTCGTGCGCCCAGTCGTCCTCGACCAGGTAGGCGCCGTGCGCGGCGAGGACCTCCATCGTGGCGGCCGCCTGCTCCTGCGACCACGCCTCGCCCGACGGGTTCGTGAAGCGGGGCTGGGCGTAGAACAGCTTGGCCCGGCTCACCGCCAGCGCCTCGTCGAGCACCGCCGGGGCCACCGCGTCGCCCTCGCGCGCCAACGGGACGATCCTGAGCTCGGCGAGCCGCGCGGCGGCGATCGCCCCCCAGAAGGTGGGCGCCTCCATCACGATCGCCTCCCCCGGGGCGGCCAGGGCGCGGAAGGTTGACGACAGGGCGCTCTGGCCGCCGGGCACCACCAGCACGTCCGACCCGGTCGGGGCGTCGCCGTCGTGGGGCGTGTCGCGAGCGAGCTCGCGCGCGAACCAGGCACGCAGCTCGGGCAGGCCGGCGGGCGGCGGCCGGTTGACGGCCGCGCGCGAGGCGGCCGCGCGCGACAGCGCGGCCCTGACCGCCCGCACCGGCAGCAGGTCGTCGCTCGGATAGCTCTCGCGCAGGGAGATCACGTCGCCGGGCGACTCCTGCAGGGTCGATCCGATGGCGCCGCGGTCGATGCGGGCCGGACCGAGGGCCGTCGTCTGCCACCCGTAGTCCGCGCGCGCGGCGGGGCGGGCGTGGCGGATGAAGTTGCCGGCGCCCGGTCGCGTCTCCACCAGCCCCTCGGCGACGAGGATCCGCACGGCGCGCTGCACGGTCACCGGGCTCGCGCCCCAGTCGGCGGCGATGCGACGCGTGGACGGCAGCCGTCCCCCGGGAGGCAGATCGCGCGCGGCGGCGCGGAGGTGGCGCGCGATCCGCTCGGGTGAACTGCTATCGTCTGTCATGACAGGCGACGATAGCGCTATCAGCACCGCGCCACCACCGCTACTCTCACGCGGCACATATGCGCTTCTGCTGGCGGGCGCGTTCCTGATCTACGCCTCGGCCAACGCGCCGGTCCCCGTCGCGACCGAGATCCGAGCCGGGCTCGGCCTTCACGGCAGCGGCGCCGGCGTCTTCCTGCTCCCGTTCGCCGTGGGATTCGGCCTGGGCAGCTTCGCGTGGTTCGGCGCGGCGCGCCACCGGGCCCCGCGCCTGCTGCTTCCGTCCTCCCTGCTGCTCGCCGCCGCCGGGAGCGCCGCCCTGCTGCTGTCGGGCTCGCCGTCAGCGGCGGTGGGCGCCCGCGTGGTCGTGGGCGTGGCGTCGGCCGGCTATCCGGCGGTCGCGCAGGCCGTCATCGCGCGGGGCGTCCGGCCGGCCGCCCGCGGACGCATGATCGGCGGCTTCGTGATGGCCGTGATCGCGGGCAGCTTCATCGGCCAGGCGCTCGTCGGTCTCATCGCCGAGTGGTCCGGCGCCGCCGTCGCCCTCGCCGTGGTGTGCGTCGTCGCCCCGCTGGGCGCGGCCCTCGCGCTGTGGCGCGGGTTGCCCGGCATGCACGCCGCGCAACGGGCCGAGGACGGCGGTGACGTCCCGGGCATGCTGGCCCGCCAGTGGCCGGTGCTGGCGGTCGCGTTCCTCGGCTTCGGCGCCTACTGGCTGCTCCTGTCCCAGCTGCCGGTCGCCCTGCGCGAGGAGCGCTTCCACCTGAGCGCCGGCGAGGCCGGTTCCCTGCCCGCCGTCGGCCTGCTCGGCCTGGCGGCCGCCTGGGCCACGGGTCGCTCGTCGGACCGGCTGGGACAGCGCGCGCCGATGGTCGCCACCCTCAGCGCGGGCCTCGCGGGCCTGGCGCTCACCCTCCCCGGCGGGACGCCGCTGTGGCTCTTCGCCGCGGGCTACGGCCTCTTCCTCGCGGGCTACTGGGGCTACCTGCCGGCGGCCAGCGCCGAGGTGGCGGCCCGTGCGCGCGAGCGCGAGCGCCAGCCCGCCCTGATGGCCTTCTACGCCGCGATGTGGACCGGGGCAGCGCTCGCCCCGGCGCTCGGCGCGCTGCTCCACACGTGGACCCAGTCCGCGGCGGTGGCGCTCTGCGCCTGGCTCCTCGCGGTCCTCGTCGCCGGCGCGACCTTCACCGCGTCGCGCGCCGCCGTCCCCCTCGTCCCCCGCAGCGAAGGAGCACCATGAGCCAGGAGTCCCGCGAGGAGATCGTCGCGCGCGTCAGCCGCGAGCAGGAGCTCCTGCATCCCACGCCGGTCTACTCGCGCGGCTCGCGCGCCCGGCTGCGCGCATACCTCGTCGTCATCGTCCCCCTGAGCTTCGCCCTGGGCTGGCTCGCGGGGGCGCTGCTCGGCTGGAACGGCATCGAGAGCTTCGGCTTCGGCTTCGGCCTGATCATGGCGTTCGGCTACCTGGGCCTGGTGCTGATCACCGAGCGCGACGACGGCCGCATCCACGACGAGACCCAGCGGGTCGTGAACGGCGGCTCCGAGGACCGCTGACCGCGGGCAGGCCACAAAGGGCCCTCTCGCATACCCTGGACGGCAGCGAAGCCGGGAGGCGCGAGATGAGCGAGGGCGAGGGAGCGACGATCGTGACCGGCGGGACCGGCGGCCTGGGCGTGGCCGTCGTGCGCGCGCTGGCCGACGCGGGGCACGACGTGGTGGTGACGTGGGTGGCAGAGCGCGAGCTCGAGCGCTTCCCGGACGACCTGCGCGCGCGATGCCGCCTCGAGCGGGTGGACGTCCTGTCGGAGGAGGACCTGGCCGGCCTGGTGGCCGGCTGCGAGCCGGCCGGGGTCTGGGCGCTCGTCCATCTGGTCGGCGGCTACCTCGACGGGGAGCCGGTGGCCGGGATGGACATGGCGCAGTGGGACCGCCAGTTCGCCCTCAACGCGCGCTCGGCCGCGCTGGGCATGCGCGCCGTCCTGCCGGGGATGGCCGCGCGGGGCGCGGGGCGGGTGGTCGCCGTCGGCACGCGGGCGGCGCTGCGCCCCTTCGCCGGCGCGAGCGCCTACGCCGCCTCGAAGGCGGCCGTGCTCGCCCTCGTCACGGCCGCCTCGGAGGAGGTCAAGAACGACGGCGTGTGCGTCAACGCCGTCCTGCCGAGCGTCATCGACACCCCGGCGAACCGGGCCGCCAGCCCCGAGGCCGACCCCGGCCGATGGGTCCGCCCCGAGGAGATCGGCGCGGTGATCGCGTTCCTGTGCTCACCGGCGGCCTCGGCGGTGACCGGAGCGGCGATCCCGGTGTACGGCCGGGCCTGAGCGGCCGCGCCTCGGAGGCGCTACGGATAGTCGAGGATGGCGATGAGGCGCGCCGGCACGTCGAGCGTCTCGTCGTGGTGGGCGCGGTCGGCCGGGAAGCGGATCCGGTCGCCCGCCTCCAGAACGGCTGACGCACCGTCGGGCCCGATGTCGGCGCGGCCCTCGCTGACCACGACATGCTCGACGGTCCCCGGCGTGTGCGGGGCCGACGAGCGCGTACGCCCGCCCTGAGGTCCAGCGTATGGACCTCCACCTTCGTCCGCAGTCCATCCCGGCGACATCGGGCGACGAGATCCTCCGGGAGGCGATGGGAGCCGCGACCGTCGACGACGACGCGGTGACATCGAGTTCTTCGACGAGGTGGCGCGCGTCACGTCTTGACGCGCATCAACTTGGTGCAGTGACCGGTACGGCGATCCCGTTGTGCGGCCGGAGCGCGACGCTCAACGGCGGGCGCGGCCTGCCGATATATGTGTCACCGGCCAAATCAATTCGAGGGACTGCCCGTGACACAGGATCTGACCCAGGGCCCCACCGGGTCGAGATACGACGCCGCCCGGGGGGCAGAGACGCCGCCGATCACGGTTCCGGTCGTCGTGGGCACGCGTCCCGAGGCGATCAAGCTCGTGCCGATCATCCTGGCGCTGCGCCGATGCCGGTCGTTTCGGCCGGTGGTCGTGGCGACGGGCCAGCACCATCGGATGGTCTCGGAGATCTTCGCCCTGGCGGGCATCACCACGGATGCCCAGCTTTGGGTGGGTGACGTCCACGCGCCGCTCAGCGAGCGTGTGGCGTCGGTGATGACACGCTTCGACGACTTCTGCCGCGAGCGCTTCGGCGCGGAGGGCGTGGAGGTGGCCACGGCCAACGCGATCCTGGACGGCTTCCCCGGCGCCGTGATCGTCCACGGAGACACCAGCTCCGCGATGGCCGCGGCCCTCGCGGCCTTCCACTTGCGGATCCCGGTCCTGCACGTGGAGGCCGGGCTGCGGGCGGGTCGGGGGCACCTGACGCCGTTCCCGGAGGAGCTCAACCGCCAGGTGATCTCGCGCATCGCCTCCCTGCACTTCGCCCCGACGCCCGACAACCTGGAGAACCTCGTCCGCGAGAACGTCCGCGTGAGTCGCGTGTTCGTCACCGGCAACACCGGGATCGACGCGCTGCGATGGGCGTCGCAGCTGCCGGCGCGCTTCGACGACGAGGCCCTGCAGGCCCTCGTCGACGGCGACCGGCGGCTCGTCGTGGTCACCGCCCATCGGCGCGAGAACTGGGGCGAGGGGCTCGCTGGCATCGCCGAGGGCGTGCGGCGAATCGGCGCTCGCCCATCCGGACGTGAGCTTCGTCGTGCCGCTGCACCCCAACCCGCAGGTGCGCGAGGGCCTGACGGCATCGCTGCGCGAGAGCTCCGAACATCCTGCTCGCCGAGCCACTGCCGTACGCGCAGTTCGCCCGCCTGCTCGGCCGCTGCCATACGGTCATCACCGACTCGGGCGGCATCCAGGAGGAGGCGCCCGCGTTGGGCAAGGCGGTGCTCGTCACCCGCGAGACCACCGAACGGGTCGAGGGCCTCGAGGCCGGCACCCTGCTGCTGGTCGGAAGCGACCCGACGAAGATCGCCCTCGAGGCGGAGTCGGCTCCTCGACCGACCCGCTCGCCTACGAGCGGATGGCGCGCGCGCCGAACCCCTATGGCGACGGACACGCGGCGGAGCGCATCGTGGCCGCGCTGGAGCACATCGTGCTCGGACGGCCCGCCGCCCGACCCCCTTCGGGCCCGGCTACGACCGGCTCGCGGTGATCCGGGCTGCTGGCTACGACGTCGGCGCCATAGCCGAGGCACGCGCATCGATGTGCCCTGGACCCGGACGCGGCGGCGTTCGACGAGCATGCCCTCGCGATGACCCCTCCGTTCGCGGGCCTCCCCCTCGGCTGGCATGATCGCTCTTCGATCTGGCGCCTGGTCGTGATCCTGGGCATGCTGGCGTGGACGGCGCTGCTCTTCTCCCGCGCGCGCCGCGCCCGGCGGCACGCCCCCGAGCCCGCGGCCGGGCGCGTGCGATGAGTTCACTGGGTCTTCCTCGTACCCGCGCTCAACGAGGAGATCACGATCCGCGACAGCGTCGAGCGCCTCCTGGCGATCGAGCTCGGCCCGGCGCATGATCGTCGATCGTCGACGACGGCTCCGACGACCGCACGCCCGACATCCTGCGCCGACCTGGCGCACCCCGACTTCGTGCTTCGTCGCCGGACCGCCGGAGGCCCGGCGTGGGAAAGGCGGCGGCCCTCAACCACGCCTACCGCTGCGCTCGACGCGCTCGACGGGCTCCGAGCGGACCAGGACGATCGTCGCGGTCATCGACGCGGATGGAGGGCTCCACCCGACGGCACCGCGGTTCGTGGCTGCGCACTTCGCCGACGCCCGCGTGGGCGGCGTCCAGGCGCTGGTGCGCGATCTACAACCGCAGTCGACCGCTCACGTGGGCGCAGGACGTCGAGTTCTCGCTCTACGGCCACCTCTACCAGGCCGGGCGCAACGGCTGGGGAACGGCGGGGATGGGAGGCAACGGGCAGTTCAACCGCCTCAGCGCCCTCGACGACGATCGCCGATCACGACGGCCCGTGGCGCGACCGGCTCACCGAGGACCAGGACCTCGGGTTGCGCCTCATCGTGGCCGGCTGGGAGGGCCGCCAGGAGCTGCGCGCGATCATCGAGCAGCAGGGTCTGGCCGGCCTTCGCCGGCTCTACCGCCAGCGGACGCGCTGGGCCCAGGGCAACCTGCAGGCCATGCGCCTGATCGGCCCACGCCTGTGGCGCGCCCCCCTGCCGCTCGCAGCGCGCCTCGAGCAGTGCGCCTACCTGCTGATGCCGCTGTGGCAGGCGGATCGTCGGCATCCGCGCTCATCGCCGCCATCTGCCTTCGTCGCCACCGGGCAGAGCGCCTTCTGGTTGGCCGCCCCCTGGTGGCAGGTCCTGTTCGTCTACCTGCTCGGATTCGGCGGAACCATGCTCGGCTGTGTGGCCAGCCGCGCCGGCACCGGTCTCCGCGGCGTCATCGTCGGCTTGCTCGTCGCCCAGGTCTACGCGTTCTACTCATGGCTGCTCTGGCCGGTGCTGTTCGCGCGCCGCGCTGCGCCAGATGACGCACCGACAAGACTGGGCGAAGACCCAGCGGGAGCCGCTCGGTCCCGCCCCCGCCCTGGAGGCGACACCCCCGGCGGGGTGATGGGGGGCCGCGGCCGCGTGGCGGCGCCCCGCCCGGCGACGGGGGTAGTCTCGGAGCCGGGCACGGCGGATCGCGGTCCGCCGCCGAGTCGAGGAGGCGCGGGTGCATGACCACCCCCAGACGATCGTGCCGGTCAACCACATCGAGCCCGTCCCGCGGCGGATCCGCGCCACGCTGGGCGACCGGGTGGTGCTGGACACGCTCCGGGCGCTGTACGTGTGGGAATGGGACCGCTATCCCCAGTACTACGTCCCCCTCGCCGACGTCGCTCCCGGGGTGCTCGTGGACGAGGACGCGACCGAGAGGCGCCGGCGCGGGACGGCCCGGCTCCACGGCCTGCGCGTGGGCGACCTCCGGCGCCCCGCAGCGGTGCGCGTGTACGGGGAGGACGCCCTCCCGGGACTGCCGGGCACCGCGCGCTTCGACTGGGACGCCCTGGACGCCTGGTTCGAGGAGGACGAGCAGGTGTACGTCCACCCGCGCAGCCCCTACACGCGGGTGGACGCGCTCCGGTTAACCCGCCACGTCCGGATCGAGCTCGAGGGCGTCGTCCTGGCCGAGACCTCCTGCCCGGTGATGGTCTTCGAGACCGGCCTGCCGGCCCGCCACTACGTCAACCGCACCGAGGTGGATCTGGAGCGCCTGGTCCCGAGCGAGACGGTCACCTCGTGCCCCTACAAGGGGACGACCAGCGGCTACTGGTCGGTGAGGATCGGCGAGACCCTGCACCCGGACCTGGCCTGGTCGTACGCCTTCCCCGCCCTCGCCCTGGCGCATATCGCCGGCACGGTCGCGTTCTTCGACGAGCGCGTCAACGTGATCGTGGACGGTGAGCTCATGCTGCGGCCCACGACGCCCTTCTCACGCTGACCGCTCCGCGGGGCGGCCGCCCCCGCGGAAGCCTCCGAGAGGGATGATCATCGGCGTCCCGGAGACGGGGTCGTCCAGCACGCGGGCGGCGAGGCCGAAGGCGGCGCGCACGCTCTCGGCCGAGATCACCTCGCCGGGCGGCCCGGCGGCGATGACCCGCCCGGCCGCCATCATCACCAGGTGGTCCGCGTAGCGCGCCGCCAGGTTGATGTCGTGCAGCACCATCGCGATCGTCGTGCCACGCGCGCGGTTGAGCCGGTCGAGCACGTCGAGGACGTCGATCTGGTGGGCGATGTCGAGGAAGCTGGTGGGCTCGTCGAGCAGCAGGATGTCGGGCTCCTGCGCGAGGGCCATCGCGATCCACACCCGCTGGCGCTGCCCGCCCGAGAGCTCGTCCACGCGCCGGTCGGCCAGCTCGAGGGTTGCCGTCGCGGCCATGGCCTCGGCCACCACGAGGGCGTCGTCGCTGCTTCGCCGGCCGAACCAGCCCTGGTGCGGGTGGCGGCCTCGCTCCACCAGTGCGCCCACGGTGATGGCGTCGGGCGCGTGCGGCTCCTGCGGCAGCAGCCCCAGCATCGTGGCCACCCGGCGGGTCGGCAGGCGGTGGATGTCGGTTCCGTCCAGGGTGACCGCGCCCGAGAGCGGCCGCATGATGCGGGAGATGCCGCGCAGCAGGGTCAACTTGCCGCAGGCGTTGGCCCCCACGATCGCCGTGATGCGGCCGTCCGGGAGCGTGAGGTCCACGCCGTGGACCACCGGGGCGCCCCCGTAGGCCAGGCGCAGCGCCCGCGCCGCGAGCTCGTGGGCGGCCGCGCGGTCCCGGCCGGTCATCGCCGCGCCTCCGCGCGGCCCGTGACCGCCAACAGCCACAGCAGGTAGGGCGCGCCGATGGCCCCGGTCACCACGCCCACCGGCAGCTGGACGTCGCCGGGCAGCAGATGCAGGGCCACGAAGTCCGAGGCGGTGACGACCAGCGCGCCGACGAGGGCGCACGGCACGAGGGAGAGCGCGCCCGTCCCCACCACGCGGCGCGCGATCGGGGCGGACACGAAGGCGACGAAGGCGACCGGGCCCGCCGCCGCCGTGCCGGCGGCGGCCAGCGCCACCGCCGTCGCGATCAGGCCGAGGCGGGCGCCCTCCGCGTGCTCCCCCAGGCCCGAGGCGGCGTCGTCGCCGAGCTGGAGCGCCCGCAGGGCCGGCGCGAGCAGTGCCGCGAGGGGCGCCAGCACCGCGAGGACCACCGCGAGGACCGCGATCTTGCTCCACTGCGCGCTGCCCAGGCTCCCGACCAGCCACACCATGGCGGTCTGGGCGTCGCGCACGTCGCTGCGGGTGAGCAGGAACTCGACCGCCGCCATGGCCATGAAGGCGACCCCGATGCCGATCAGCACGAAGCGATATCCGGTGACGCCGTCGCGCCAGGCCAGCAGGTAGATGGCCAGAGCGGCGGCGAGACCGCCCAGGAAGGCCGCCAGCGACACCATCGCGCTCCCCAGCCCGAGGACGATGAGCGCGTAGACAGCGGCGGCCGATGCGCCGCCGGAGATGCCCATGATGTCGGGGCTCGCCAGCGGGTTGTCGAGCAGCGACTGGAAGAGCGCGCCGGACAGGGCGAAGGCGACCCCGACGAGCGCGCCGAGCACGAGGCGCGGCAGCCGGATCCGCATCACGATCACCTCGTCCAGCCCCTGCCCCTGCCCGACGAGGGTGCGCAGCACCTCGGGGACGGAGATGGTGTACGCGCCCACGCACAGGCTGAGGGCGGCGACGACCAGGATGAGAACGGCCAGGAGGGCGATCACCCGGAGCTCGCGCCGCCGGCCGCGTCCCCGCACCGCGCGCACCACGTCGGTCGCGCTCGCCGTGGCCGCGGCGCCGCCGCTCACAGGCTCGAGAACCGGGAGCCGCGCACCAGGGCGATCATCACGGGCGCGCCGATGAACGCGAGCACGATCCCGGCCTCGATCTCCCCGGGGCGCGCGATGAAGCGGCCCACCACGTCGGCGCCGACCAGCAGGATCGCCCCGGCAGGGGCGCTGTAGGCGAGGATCCAGCGGTAGTCGGGACCGGTGATCCGGCGCGCGACATGGGGCACGACGAGGCCCACGAACACGATCGGGCCGGCGAGGGCGGTAGCGGCGCCGCACAGCAGCACCACCGCCGTGGCGCTCGAGGCCCGCGCGAGCCCCACGCGCTGGCCCAGGCCGCGGGCGACGTCGTCGCCCAGCGACAGGGCGTTGAGCACCCGGCCGGCGCCGAGCGCCAGCACGGCCCCCACGAGCAGGAACGGGGCCATCACCGCCAGCGACCCGAGATCCCGGCCCACGAGCGATCCCACGAGCCAGAAGCGGTAGCGATCGAGCGTGTCGATGTCCGACAGCACCACGATGGTCGTGAGCGAGCTCGCCGTCGCGGTGAACGCGGCGCCCACCAGCGCGAGCCGCACCGGGCTCGCGCCCTCCCGGCCGAGAGCTCCGATCGCGTACACGACGACCGCCGCCATGGCGGCCCCGGCGAAGGCGAACCAGACGTACCCGGCGGCGCCCGCGGCCCCGAACCAGGTGATCCCGGTCACCACCGCCAGCGCCGCGCCCGCGTTGACCCCCAGGAGCCCCGGGTCGGCGATCGGGTTGCGGGTGATGCCCTGGGTGATCGCCCCGGCGAGCCCAAGCGCCGCGCCCACCGCCATGCCGATGACCGTGCGAGGCAGACGCAGGTCGCGCACCACCACGTGGTCGGTGTCGCCGGCGCCGCGGGTGAACCAGCGCCTCCAGGACGGTGCCGACGGGGACCGAGCGGCTTCCGAGCGCCACGCTCAGGAAGCCCACGACGGCCAGCAGGGCGAACGCGGCCATCAGGCCCAGCGTCAGCCGGGCCGAGCGGTGGGGCAGCAGGGGCCGGCCGTCTCCGCGGCCCAGGGGGGTCGCCGGTTGGGTCGCCATGGGGCGGGCGCGCACGGAACCTGCCAGGAGCCAGCAGAGGGGCTCGGGAGGACGGCCGCTAGGGCGCCGCGTCCGCCTTGGGGGCGGCCGCGGCCGCGAGGATGCTCACGTACTCGTCCAGGCCCCAGGTCAGTGACAGGGCCGTCGGCGGCGAGACCGACGCGATGAAGTCCTTGCCCACCACCTGCGCCACCGTGCCGTTCTTCACCTGCTCCATGGTCGTGGCCGGAGCGGAGGCGAGGAACGCGTCCGACAGCTTCTGGGTGTCCGCGAAGCTCACGAGCACGTCGCTCGTGATCTGGTCGAGCTTCTCGTAGCTGAGCGTGTAGTAGAAGGTCTCGTCGCCGTTGGCGAGCTTCTCGACCGAGGGCGCGCTGATCAGGCCGAGGGCGAGCGTCGCCTCCACGCGCGGGTCGGCCGGCCTGTAGACGTAGAACGTCCCGTCGGCGTCCCAGACCATGGCGACCGTCTTGCCCTCGAGCTCGGGGTGGGCCTTCGCCTGGGCGGCGAACCGCTCGTCAATGTCGGCGAGCAGATGGCCTCGGCGTCCTTGCCCAGGGCCGTGCCGACGATCCGGATGGTCTCGCGCCATGGCGTCGCCCACGCCTCGCCGGGGTAGGCGACGGTCGGGGCGATCGCCGACAGGAGGTCGTACTGCTCCTTGGTGACCCCCGAGTAGGGGGCCAGGATCACATCCGGCTTCGCCGCCGCGATCTCCTCGTACGGCGGCTCCTCCGAGTCGGGGAGCACCGTGGGCGTCGGCACGCCGTCGGCCTCGAGGGCCTGCGCGATCCACGGCAGCACCCCCTTCGCGTCGCCGCCGTAGCTCTGGAACGGGATGGCCACGGGGATCACGCCGAGGACGATCGCCGCGTCCGCGCTACCCCAGCCCCACGCCACCACGCGGGTGGGCGGCGCCTCGATCGTCGTCTGCCCGAACGCATGAGGGATCGTCACCGGGAACGCCGCGGCCTGCGACGCCGTCGAGGCGCCCGCGGCCCCCGAGCCCCCGTCGTCGCCGCACCCGGCGACGCCGATGACGGCGCACAGGACTCCGATCAGGATCGCGAACCTCATGCCTACTCCCTGTGTTCGGTGGACCATAGTCTTGACATACGGCGGTCCACACTACCGAAACGGAGCGGCGGCGTGCGGCTCGGACGCTCAGGCCCCCAGCTCGGCGATCACCTCCTCGCACCAGGCGGCGAAGGCCGCCTGCGCGTGGACCCCCTTGCGCAGGGCGAGGGCGCAGGTACGGGGGGCGTCCCGCCGGCAGGGCGGCGATGCGCGCCTCGAAGTCGGCGCGGCGGTCCTCGTGGCTGGCGCGCAGGTTCTCCATCTCGGCGATCACGTCCTCGACCGGCATCGAGGCGGCCAGCGTCAGCTTGACCAGCGACTCGTCGCGCAGGTGGGCCAGGCCCCACGGACGCCCGAGCCAGTCGCGCAGCGCGCCGCGGCCGGCCTCCGTGATCGTGTACACGCGCTTGTTGGGGCGCCCCTCCTGGACCACGCGCTCCTCGGTGACGTAGCCCAGGCGCTCCAGGCGCCGCAGCTCGGCGTAGATCTGGGAGTACGACGCGTGCCAGAACTGGGCCGCGCCCGCCTCGAGACGCGCCTTGACGTCGTATCCGCTCGTGGGCCCCTCGGCCACCTGTCCCAGAACCGCGAAGCTGGTGACCGGCAGCGGGGCGGCGTCGCTTGTCATCCGGGTGCCCATCGGTCTATATTTCTACTAGTCATATCCCTGGCTTTCATATCGAGGTCTGCGATGAGGTTGTACCACCGCTGGAAGTGCCCCTGGTGCGCCGCGGCGCGGCAGGGCATCGAGAACGTGGGCGCCCGGGTGGAGCTGGTGGAGGTGCCCTATCCCCGCGAGGAGCGGGACGAGCTGTTCGAGGTGAGCGGGCAGCGGCGCGTGCCGGTGCTCGTCGATGGCGACGAGGTCGTGATCGACTCGCGGCGCATCGTGCGGCACCTGTACGAGCGCTACGGCGGCGACTTCTTCGTCCGCTCGGCCGCGGAGCTGGCGGACGACCTCGACGGGGAGCTGCCCGAGGCCTGCGAGCTGCCCTCGGCGAAGGCCCCCGATTCGACGACGCCCACCGCCGCCACGTCCTAACCGGGGACGGGCTCCCCCATCGGCGCGCGGCTCAGCCCGGGAGCCCCAGGCGCGCCGGGGGCGCCAGGTCAAGGGCGGGACGCCCGCCGGTCGCCAGGTCGGCGAGCGCCTCGCCGAGGGACGGCGCGTGCTTGAACAGGTTGTGGCCCACCAGGAAGCGCGCGTCGCCGGCCTCCCACACGGCGACGCCGTCGGGGCCCCAGTCCAGCTGGGTGACCCAGCAGGCGCGCGAGCCGATCGGCTCGGGGCTGAGGCGCGGAAGGGCGCGAGCCACGTAGGCCCGCGTGCGCGCCACCAGGGCGGCCGGGTCGGCGGCGTCGCGCAGGGCGCCCTCGGGCCGGGCCGCGATCGGATCGGGGATCCCGACCGCGTACGCGCGGTTGCCCGGCAGGGCCGCGGCGTACGCGCCGGCCTCGCCGAAGGCGCCGCTGGAGTCCTGCAGGCAGGGCAGGCGCGCCGGCGGGTCGCCGCGCACCGCGAAGGTGAGCCGGATGTGGGCCGAGAGCGTCACCGGCGGCGCCAGGCCCAGCGGCCGCGCCAGGGCGGCGGTGCCGCGGCCGGCGCACACCAGCACTGTCGAGTGCCGGTGCCGCCCGCCCCCGGTCACCACCTCGACGCCCCCGCCCTCGAGCGGGCGCACGGCCATCACCTCGTCGGTCGTGATCGCGTCGCCGAGCGCTCCCGCGAGGGCCGCGACGACAGCCTCCGTGCGGATGGAGCCCGCCGCCTCGTCGATCATGGCGGGACCGTCGAACCGCGCCAGGATCGGCAGGAGCCGGGCCAGCTCGTGCCGGTCGATGGCGCGGGCGGGCACTCCCCCCTCGCGCTCCAAGATCGCCAGGCGGCGCGGCACCGCGTCACCGATCGCCACGGCCCCGTCGGCCGAGACGGCCTCGACCCCCAGGCGATCGCCCCACTCGCGCCACAGCGCTCGCGAGGCGCGCGCGGCGGCCACCAGCCGCGCGTCGTCGTGGGCGTGGCGGAAGATGCGCGACGCGCCGCCGGACTGCGCGTCGCCCGGCCGCCCGGGCTCGTACACGCGCACCGGCACGCCGCGCTCGCGCAGCGCGTAGGCGGCGCAGAGGCCGACGATGCCGGCTCCGACCACGGCGATCTCCGGGGCGGGTGCCACGGGGTGAGCCTACCCCGGGTCGCGGGCGAGCCGGTATCGTCCGCCGTCCATGGACGGCCGCGAATGGCACGAACAGGCGCGCGCCGCCCGCTACCTGAGCCAGGCCGCCGCCATCCCATGGTGGGACGAGAGCGAGCGCGCGCTGGTGGAGCACCTGCCCGCGCGGGTCGACCGCTTCCTCGACGTCGGCACCGGTGACGGGAGGCTGATCGCGCTGGTGCGGGCGGCGCGACCCGGCGCGGGCGCCGTGGGGCTCGACTTCTCGCCCCCCATGCTGGCGGCCGCCCGCGAGCGGTTCGCCGGCCAGGAGGGCGTCGCGCTCGTCACCCACGACCTGGCCCTACCGCTGCCGGAGCTGGGCTCCTTCGACCTGGTCGTGTCGGCCTTCGCCATCCACCACCTGCCCGACGCGCGCAAGCGCGGCCTGTACCGGGAGCTCCACGGCCTCCTGCGGCCGGGCGGGGCGCTGCTCAACCTGGAGCACGTCCCCTCCGCCACGCCGGCGCTTCACGCCGAGTTCCTCGCCGCGATCGGCGACACGCCCGACGACGAGGACCCCTCCGACCGGCCGGTCGCCCCTTGGATCCAGGCGCGATGGCTTGCCGAGATCGGATTCGCCGACGCCGACTGCCACTGGAAGTGGCGCGAGCTGGCCCTGATCGGGGGCCGTCGCCCGTAGCGGCCGCGGGGGGGTCAGCGCCCCCGGGGGCTCTCCCCCTCGCGCTTGATCCTCACCTTGCGCCCCTTGATGGTGCTCGCCTTGAGCCCGGCGATGACCTCGTCGGCGGCCGACGCGGGCACCTCCACCAGCGAGAAGCGGTCGAAGATCTCGATCGCGCCGACGTCGCGGCCGGTGAGGCGCGACTCGCCGGCGATGGCGCCGACCAGGTCCTGGGGCCGCACGCCGGCGATGCGCCCCGCGCCCACGAACAGGCGCGTGGTGTCGCCCGCCGGCCCCCTGCCCCGCGGCCCGGGCCGGTGCGCGGCCGCCGACGGCGCACGCGCCGGGCGCTCCTCGCGCAGCGCGACGTCGGGGATCTCGTCCTCGTCGGAGGGTCCGCCGACGGCGTCGTCGGCCAGCTTCACCGCCGCCAGGGCGACCTCCATCAGGTCGAACTCGTCGCGCGAGCGACTCGACCACGACCCGGAAGCCGTCGAGGTCGTCGCCGAGGAGCGTCTCGCGCAGCGCGGCGCGGGTCAGTCTCCAGGCGGCGCGTGCGCAGGTCGGCGACGGTCGGGACCTTCTCGATCTGCGATGCGCTGCCCGGTGACGCGCTCGATGGTCTTGAGCATGCGGTGCTCGCGCGGCTCGGCCAGGGTGATGGCGACGCCCTCGCGCCCGGCGCGGCCGACCCGGCCGATGCGGTGGACGTAGGCCTCGGGCGCCGAGGGCACGTCGTAGTTGACGACGTGGGTGAGCTGCTCGACGTCGAGCCCGCGGGCGGCGACGTCGGTGGCCACCAGCAGGTCGGCGGTGCCGGCGCGCAGGCGGCCCATGACGCGGTCGCGCTGCTCCTGCGTCATCCCGCCGTGCAGGGCCTCGGCCCGGTAGCCGCGCCCGTTGAGCGTCTCGGTGAGCTGATCGACCTCGACCGCGCGTGCGGCAGAAGACGATGCGCCGCGGCCGGTGACTCGACGTCGAGGATGCGCCCCAGCGCGGCCGGCTTGTGGGCGCGCGGCACCACGTAGGCGGTCTGGCGGACCCGGGGGGCCTCGCCCCGCCGCCGGCCTGCACGTCGGCGATCTGGATGCGCACCGGGTCGCTGCAGGTGGCGACGCGGCGATCGCGGCGATGCGCGAGGGCATCGTGGCCGAGAAGAGCACCGTCTGGCGGTCGCTCGGGGGTCGCCGTCGAGGATGCGCCTCGATGTCCTCGGCGAAGCCCATGTCGAGCATCTCGTCGGCCTCGTCGAGGACCACCACCTCGAGCCGCGTCGAGCCGCAGCGTGCCGCGGCCGATGTGGTCGAGGGCCCGCCCGGGCGTGGCGACCACCACGTCGACGCCGCGCCGCAGCGCCCGCAGCTGGCGGCCGATCGGCTGGCCGCCGTAGATCGGCAGCACCCGGGCGCCGAGGTCGCGGCCGTAGCGGTGGATCGCCTCGGAGACCTGCATGGCCAGCTCGCGGGTGGGCACGAGCACCAGGCGCGACGCGGCGCGTCGCCGCCGGTGTCCGGCGCGAGTCCGCTGCAGCAGGGGCAGGGCGAACGCCGCCGTCTTGCCGGTGCCGGTCGCCGCCTGCCCGAGCAGGTCGCGGCCCTCGAGCAGGGGCGGGATGGCCTCGCGCTGGATCGGCGTGGGCTCCTCGTAGCCCAGCCCGAGCCAGCGCGGTCGAGCAGCTCGGCGCGGAGCCCCAGGTCGGCGAAGGTCGTGCGCTGCGTGGCGGTGCGGTCCGTGGCCTGTCCCGGGTCGTCCGCCCGCCGGAGGAGGACACCGGGCGCCGCGCCCAGTGTGCCAGGCGGGCGAGGCTATCTCGACCGCGAGGGGCGCTCGAGAGGGCAGGACCGCCTTCGGTTGCGCCGCCGAACGGATCGCGCTGGCGCGGATCAGCGACGGGCCTGTCCGCCCGCACTGTGTGCGGCTCCTTCGTGCTCGAGGCGCGGTTGGTCGCACCCCCGCGTCCTGGCCATCGGCGCGGGATCCGTGTCCGCGGCGTGTTGGGCACGCCGGCAGCGCTCTTCGCTATCGGCCTGCTGACTTCCCTAGTCGCCACGACGATTCCCCGGGTCCGGAAGCTCTCACGCGCGCGAGCGTGTGCCGTTCCGAGCGATGGTGTCCCGCGACCACCTCGAGCGCCATTGGCCGGGTTGAGCGAGCAGGCCACGAGGCCCACCGTCCCTCCCGCGCACGTCGTGGCGCCGACCGCGATCCGGTCACGGCCGTTGGCACCAATCTGCTCGTCTTTGGCGAGCAGGAGCTCCGGGCCTCGAGACGGCGACCCGGTGGGGATGCCCCGTGACAGCCGGCATGGACCTGGGTCAAGATTGACCGGCAGGATCCGGCATCTCAGAAAGAGTGACCGGTGGCGCCGCATGGCGACTGAGCGTTCGTGCCCTGGATGCCGGATCCCGGTCGGCTCCGGCCAACGCTTCTGCCATGAGTGCGGGAGGCGTCTCGCCACACGGGAAGCTGGCGCGGAGAGGCGACTTCTCAGCGCAGTCCACTGCCAGCTGGTCCGCGCCGGCGGGTCTGCCCCTGACGCGGTGGACGAGGGATTCCTTGAGTTCGTTGACCTCGCCAACACCGAGCTGAGTCGCTACGGGGGGGCCATCGTCGAGCGTAGGGGCCGATCGCTCATGGCGATCCTCGGCGCCCCCGTCGCAAGGGAGGACCATGCACGACGGGCTGTGCTCTTTGCGATGTCCCTCCTCCGATCCCTGGCCGAACATGGGACTGATCGGCGCCGGCGACTGGCCGCGGGGATCGGCGTCGCCACGGGCGAGGCGACCGTCGGACTGGAGGGGTCACAGATACTCAGCGTGCTCGGAGGCCCGATCGACGAGGCGTATCTCCTCTCGGAGCGAGCGGAGGCTGGCTCGATCGTGATCGGATCCGCCACCGAGGAGGCTGTTCGGGGCTACTTCACATGCCGCGCCGTCGGGGCGTCTGGCGCGCAGCCGACTCCGGCCTTCGTCGTGACCGGGCGCGGCCGCCGGGTCTCGCGCCTCGATAGAGCCGATCGGCGCGTCACCCACTTCGTCGGACGCGACCGCCAGCTCGCCGCGCTCGTTGAGCTCCTCGAGGAGGTGCGTGCCGGTCGCGGACAGATCATCGGCGTCGCTGCCGACGCCGGAATGGGCAAGTCACGGCTCGTGGCTGAGTTCCTCTCCAGCGCGGATGTTCGCGCCAGAGAAGGACGGTGCCTCTCCTACGCCACTGCTACCCCCTTCGTCCCGATCGTTGATCTGGTGCGGGCTCAGGTGGGCCTGTCGTTCGACCGCGGCGCCCGGCCAAGTCCTGCCTGCGATCGAGCGCAGGCTCTCAGTCCTCGGTCTGGACGTTGCCCGCCACGCTCCGTACCTGGCGAACCTGCTCGGGTCCAGTGAGGGCGATGTCCTTCTTCGCGAACGGTCACCGGAGTCGATCCGCGAAGCAACCTTCGAAACCCTCACCGGCCTTCTCGCCGCCGAGGCGGCGGAACAGCCCACGATTCTCTTGATCGAAGACCTCCATTGGATGGACCCCGTCTCCCAGGATGTGATCGCCCGCTTCGTCGAAAGCCTCCCTGGGCGGCGCGTGATGATCCTCTGCACATATCGACCGGGCTTCCCCGCGCCCTGGATGGGCGTGTCGTACGCAACCCAGTTGGCACTTCCACCGCTCACGACCGACGCCAGCCGCGACGTGGTGAAGTCGATCGTCGGTGACCTCACCGTGTCGGACCCCATGATCGACGCGGCGGTGGTCAGGGCCGACGGCAATCCATTCTTCCTTGAGGAGCTCAGCTACGCGCTCGCCGGTGGCGCTTTGGGGGCGTCCGGCGTACCCGCGACCGTGCACGATGTCCTACTCGCCCGCATCGATCAGCTCGACCCTGCCCCTCGTCGGCTACTCCGCACAGCATCGGTCCTCGGCCGCGAGTTCCCAAAGCAACTGCTCGGGGCGATATGGAGTGGCGATGAGGACCTCGAGACTCTTCTCGACGAACTGCGACGACGCGAGTTCCTCTTCGAGGAGGGCGAGGAGAAGACCCTCCTGTTCCGTCACGCGCTGACCCATGACGTGGCCTACTCAGGTCTGCTCGCAAACCGACGCCGTGAGCTGCACCGCGCCGCAGGCGATGCCCTCGAGGCCATGCAGGAGGGGCGCCAGGAGGATGCCTACGGGCTGCTCGGCTACCACTTCTCTCGCGCGGGCGAGGACACCCGGGCCGTCGAGTACCTGGCTCTCTCCGCAGAGCGGTCGCTGCAGGCCTACTCCAACGAGAGCGCGGCCGAGGCGCTGGAGCTCGCACTCGGCCACGTCGAGCAGTCGAACGACCGGGCTCTGCGTCGTCGAGCCCCCGCCCTGGTCTTTCGGCTGGCGTTCACCCTCTATCTGCTCGGACGCTTTCGCGACGCGCTCCAACGGCTCGAGTCCCCGCTCGCCCGCCCCGGTCCAGACGAGGCCGGACTCCTCGCCGAGCACGATTTCTGGCTCTCCTACTTCCACACCCACCTCGGCAACAGTGATGCAGCTCACCTGCATGCCGAACGAGCAATCAGGGCGTCCGAGCGTTTGGGCGATCGGTTCACCGCCGGCAGAGCGCACTACGTCTTGACGCGCGAGGACTTCTGGCTGTGCCGGTATGCCCGAGGCGTCGAGAACGGCAGCAGAGCCGTCGAACTGCTCGAGGGCTCTGATGACTGGTGGTGGTGGCTCGGGCATGCGTCTTCGTGGAAGGGGCTCTGCCATCTCAATCGCGGCGAGTTCGAGGAAGCCCTCCGTGACTGTAACGCATGAACGCGATCGGTGCCGAGCGAGACGACCCGCGCCTTCAGAGCTACAGCGACTGGAACCTGGGCTGGATCGAGGCGACCCGGGGCAACGCGCTTACTGGGGTCCTCCATTGCACGCGCAGCCTTCAGCGCTCGCCGGATCCGCTCAACAGCGCCTACAGCACCGGGTGGCTCGGGTTCTGTCACCGCGAGAATGGCGACTACGTGCAGGCCATTGCCCACCTCGAACGTTCGATCGAGGCGCTTCGAGGCTTCGGCTACTCGCGGCTGATCGGCTGGTTCAGCGGTTGGCTTGCCGATGCCTACCTTGCGTCCGGGCGACGCGACGACGCCCGCGCGAGCGCGGCCGAAGCGCTCGAGGTGAGTCGCGCCGTCGCCTATCCGTGGGCAATCGCCGTGGCCACGCGGGCGGCGGGTCGCATCTCCGAGGCGGCCGGTGATACGGACGAGGCACGCGGCCTCATCGAGGACGCCCTTGAGATGTTCGCGGCCATCGATGCGGGCTTCGACGGCGCGGCCACACGCGTGGATCTGGCCCGGCTGGAGAGCCGACGTGGGGATACCGCGGTTGCGCTGGATCAGGCCGAGATCGCCCTCGCGGCCTTTCGCGCGATGGCCGTACCGGTTTATGAGGAGCGCACGGCACTGTTCTTGGCGGCCCTCAAAGGTCCCGACGATTCGCAGCCGCCGCGCTCCGAGCCGGAACCGGAGAGCGGGCCGGATCGCCTCCGGATGACAAGCCTCGGTCGGTTCGCGGCGGAGATCGGCGGCTCAGAGATCGGCGACTCCGAGCTGGGAGGCGATTCGGGGCGCGAGCTCCTCGCGGCGCTGCTGGCGGCGCGGGGCTCGCCGACGCACCGCGACCGGTTGATGGCCTGGCTGTGGCCGGGCAGTGCGCCGGGCGCCGCGAGCCATGCCCTCTCGACGACGAGCGACGCTCTCAGAAGCGTGGTGGGGCCGGACCGCCTCAGAGTCGAGGGGTCAAGCCTCCGCCTTGTCCTTCAGCCGGGTGATGAATGGGACGCGCTGGATCTTCTTCGCGCGTCGGGTGCATCCGACGGGGCGGAGCCGCCCGAGATCCTTGCAGAAAGGCTTGCCGCTCAGGCGGCACCATTGTTTCCCGAATGGCCCACCGCCGAATGGGCTCGACCAATGCGGCTCGCATATCACGAGGCGGCCACTCAAACTCGCGCACGACTGGCGAAGTCGCTCCTCGCCGTCGGACGACATGACGAGGCGCGCGTTCAGTTCGCTCAGCTTGCCGATGCCTCGCCTCAAGAGGAGGCATGGCATAGGGGCCTGATGCGCTGCCATGCGGCGGAGGGCGAGACGGCGCTCGCGTTGCGGCAGTTTCACGCGTGTCGATCCGTCCTGCGCCAGATGCAGGGTGTCGACCCGTCACCCGAGACCCAATCGCTCTACTTGGAGCTCCTTCAGGGCCGTTAGGCGCCTCAGGCCCGGACGAGCGAGAGACCGGCGGCAGCTTCAAGCACGTCCAGGCCGTGTGCGAGTTCGTCATCCGTGATGACGAGCGGAGGAAGTACGCGAATCACGCTCGCCTCTGGGCCCGACGTGATGAGGAGCACACCCTCCGCGAGCGCGGTCTGCTGGATAGCGGTCGCGAGATCCGGACGCGCCCTTCCTTCAGCGTCGAGGACCTCGACTCCGATCATCAGCCCCAAGCCGCGCACGCGCAGCTCCGGGTAGGCCGTGGAGAACGCACTCAAACGAGTGATCGCGCGTTCGCCAAGCGAACGAGCATGCCTGGGAAGCCCCTCTGCCTCCATTGCGTCGATCCCCGCGAGGGCGGCCGCGCACGAGACGGGGTTTCCGCCGAAGGTCGATCCGTGGTCGCCCGGCGCCACCGAGGCCATCACATCCGCGCGCGCGCCAATTGCCCGAAAGCGGAAAGCCGGCGCCGATCGCCTTGGCCATTGTCATCAGGTCCGGCTCGACGCCGTATGTGCCGGAGGCGAACCAGTCGCCCGTCCGGCCGAAACCGGTCTGAATCTCATCGAATACGAGCAGCGCACCGTAGGCATCGGCCCGCTCCCGAAGGCCCTCGAGAAACGCCCGGCCCGCCGGATGGCAGCCGCCGTGGCCCTGAACGGGCTCGATCATGTAGCAGGCGGTTTCCTCCGGAGAGAGCTGGTGGCGATGAAGGAGGTCGAGCTCGCGCAGCGCATGCTCGGCCGCCTCGTCCGCCGATACTCCGAGGTCCTCCGGACGCGGGAACGGTGCGACGTGAACGTTGCCCGCGCCGAGGCCCAGACGAAACGCCGCCTTCGAAGTGGTAGCGGCCAGCGCCCCCTGAGTTCTCCCGTGAAAGCTCCCGCGAAAGCACACGGCGCCCGGACGACCCGTGGCCCCTCGCGCGAGCCGCAGGGCCGCCTCGTTCGCCTCGGAGCCCGTTGTCGAGAAGAGGAACCGCTCGATCCGGGTCGGCGTAATGTCTGCGAGGCGCTCGGCGAGATTTCTCTGCGGCGCGTGCCCGCAGACCCCGCCCAGATGGATGAGTCGAGCCATCTGATCCGTCACCGCCGCGAGCACCGCCGGATGGCTGTGGCCCAGGTTGCAGGTCGCGATCCCTGCCGCCATGTCGAGGTAACGGCGGCCGTCGGCCGCCTCGATCCAGGAACCATCGCCCCGCACGGCCTCGAAGCCGGCAATCGACGGCTGCGCGGTGGAGAGGGCCCCGCCCCGCCCGGGGTGAGGCGTTGAGGGCTCGGTCACTGGTGATGATCGTATCCCAGGGATGCAACGGCCCTCGGGCATCCCGCGTCAGGCCGGAGCGATCTCGTCGGCGCTCAGGTGGCAGCCCGGGTCGGAGCCCTCCAGCCCGGCGCCCGAGGCCAGCGCCCGCGAGGCGAGCCCGCCGCCGCAGATGCCCAGGAACCGGCAGTCCGAGCACCGCCCGGTCAGGTTGTCCGAGCGCCGGCGCAGGCGGGCGAGCTGCGGCGGCGGGTCGCTCCAGATCCGCGAGAGGGGGCGCTCGCGCACCGAGCCCAGCACCGGTCCGCCCCAGAACTGATCGGGCTTGACGCGACCCTCCCAGTTGACCGCCGCAAGGCCCACGCCTCTCGCGTTGCACGCTCCGCCGTTCCACGACAGGCGCTCGTGGATGCGGTCCGCGAGCTCCGGGTCGCGACACCGCTCGCGCAGGTAGAGGGCCGGGCCGTCGGCGTAGTTGTTGACCGTCAGCACCTCTACCGGCGCCTCGCGCGCGACCAGGTCCTCGGCCCAGGCGAAGATCCCCTCCACCGCCCGCCGGACGCCGGGCGGCGCCACGGCCTCCTGGGACACGCCCCGGCCCGCCGGCACCAGGTGGTAGAAGCACACCCGGTCGATGCCCTCGCGCTCCACCATCGCGAAGATCTCCGGCAGCGCCGCGATGGCTGTCGCCGTGAGGGTCACCCGCACCCCGACGCGCACGCCCTCCTCCTTGAGGGCCGCGATGCCCGCCATCGAGCGGCGGAAGGCGCCCCTGCGGCCGCGGAAGGCGTCGTCCTCGTCCTCGCGCCCGTCGATGCTGATCCCCACGTAGCGCACGCCGGCCGCCGCGACCGCCCGGGCCCGCGTCTGGTTCACCATGGTGCCGTTGCTGGAGATCGTCACCGCGAGGCCCCGTCTGCGAGCCTCGCCCATCACCTCGAACAGGTCCGGACGCACGAAGGGCTCGCCGCCCGACAGCAGGAGCGCCGGCGACCCGAACCCGGCGATGTCGTCGAGGAAGGCCATCGCCTCGTCCGTCGACATCTCGTCGTAGCGGCGCGAGGTGGAGTCCGAGTAGCAGTGGCGGCAGGCCAGGTTGCACCGCCGGGTGCAGTTCCAGACGACCACGGGACGGCGCTCCGCCCCGGAGCGCAGCCGGCTGTGGCGCCCGTAGCGCAGCCCGTCGGTCGCGCTCGGCCGGCCGAGCAGCGCGCTGACGTTCAGCATGTGACCTCCGGTCGGTGCAGGCAGGTGGGGTCCTCGCCCATCGCGTCCCCGCAGAGGGCGTACGCGCGTGCGCGACTGCCGCCGCACACGCCCCGGTAGGCGCATTCGCCGCAGCGGCCGCGCAGGCGCGCGGGGTCGCGCAGGGCCCGGAACAGGGGCGAGTCGCGGTAGAGGACCACCGGCGACTCGTGGCGGACGTTGCCCGCCGACAGCGGCAGGAAGCCGCTCGGGCAGACCTCGCCGTCGTGCGAGATGAACATGAAGCCCTTGGCGTCGTTGGCCCGGCCGCCCGCAGCGGCGCGCGCCCGCCCGCTCTCGGCGAGCACGCGGCGGAACGGCGGCGCGGCGGTGACCTTGATGCGGAACGGGGTGGTGCCCCACATGCGGGCCAGCCGCCGCCAGGTCCGCTCGTGCCCGTGGGGCGAGAGCAGGTCCGCCCGCCGGCCGCGTCCGGTGGGCACCAGGAAGAGCACGCTCCAGACGGCCGCGCCCGTGCGGGCCACGAGCTCGGCGATCGCGTCGATCTCGCCCACGCTGCGGCGGGTGATGGTGGTGTTGACCTGAAGGGGGAACCCCAGGCGGCGCGCCCGCTCGAGGATGCCCAGCGAGCGGGCGAACGAGCCGCGCAGGGCACGTAGCCCGTCGTGGCTCGCCGCCGTCGCGCCATCGACCGACAGCGCCACCTGCGCGACGCCCGCCCGTCGCAGCGAGACGAGGCGCTCCTCGGTCACCCGCGCGGTGGCCGCGGGGGTGAGCGCGACCCGCAGGTCGCGCGAGCGGGCGCGCGAGACGATCGCCTCCAGGTCGCGGCGCTGCAGCGGATCGCCGCCCGTGAGCACCAGGATCGATCCGGCGAAGGGAGCGAGCCGATCGACGAGATGGAGCGCCTCCCGCTCGTCCAGCTGCCCGGGCTGGGGATGGGGGCGGGCGTCGGCCCGACGGTGCGCGCAGCGGTAGGGGCACGCCCGGGTGACCTCCCACGCCACCACGGTCGGCTGCCGGTCCAGGGACGTCGCGGCCCCCGGCGGGGCGTATCCAGAGGCGGTGGCCACCACGTTCCTCCTGTGCCGGCGGACGAGACCCCTCCATTCAGCCCGTCGCGTCCCCCGTCCTCATCGGGCGATCCGCCGCCGTCGCCTTCGGAGAAGTACGCAGCCGCCCCCGGCCGCCCCGCCCTACTGCACCAGCTCGAAGATCTTGAACATCGGCAGGTACATCGAGATCACGACCAGGCCGACGATGCAGCCGACGCCGATCATCATCAGGGGCTCGATGATCGAGGTGAGCGACTTCAGCATCGTCGCGACCTCGTCGTCGTAGAAGTCGGCCAGCTTGTGGAGCATGGAATCCACGGCGCCGGTCTCCTCGCCCACCGAGAGCATCTGCGTGACCATGATCGGGAAGACGCCGGTGCGGGCGAGCGGGGTCGCCAGCGGCTGCCCCTCCCGGACCCGCTCGGCCACCTCGGCCATCGGATCGGAGATGACGCGGTTGCCCGCGGTCTTGGCGGTGATGTCGAGCGCCTGCAGGATCGGCACGCCCGATGCCGTGAGGGTGCCCAGCGTCCGCGCGAAGCGGGCGACGGCGATCTTGCGCACGATGTCCCCGATGCGCATGGGGAACCGCAGCTTGATCGTGTCCCACATCAGGCCGCCGCGATCGGTGCACTTCCACTTGCGGAATGCGACCACGATCACGATCGGCGATGGCGATCATGAGGTACCAGTAGGTCCTCATGGCGTCCGAGAGCGTCGATCATGAACTGGGTCAGGGCGGGCAGCTTGCCGCCGAGGTCTTTGAAGATGTCGGCGAAGATCGGGATGATGAACAGGACCATCCCGATGAGCACCGCCACGGCGAAGACGCCGATCAGGATCGGGTAGACCATCGCCGAGCGCACCGTGCGCTTGAGGTGGTCGTCCTTCTCCAGCTGGACCGCGACCCGTTCGAGCACCTCCTCCAGGTTCCCGCCCGTCTCCCCGGCGCGCACCATGGCGACGAAGAGGTCGGAGAAGACCTTGGGGTGCTTGGCCATCGCCTGGGAGAGGGCCAGTCCGGCCTCGACGTCCTGGCGGACGGCCGATGATCGCGCGCTTGAGCTTGGGCGCCTCGGTCTGCTCCTCGAGCACGTACAGCGCGCGCAGCAGCGACAGGCCGCTCGAGATCATGGTCGCCAGCTGGCGGGCCATGACCGTGACGTGGCGCGACTTGAGGCCGCGGTAGCGGTCGAAGAGCTCCTCGACCGTCGGCGTCGCGGACTTCTTGTCCACGTCGACGACCGTCAGGCCGCGCAGGCGCAGCTGGGCGGCGACGGCGGCCTTCGAGTCGCCGAGCGATCTCGCCGGTCAGGGCGATCCCCGTAGCGGTCGAGGGCCTTGTAGATGAACGTGGCGCTCATGCCGCCTTCACCATCCCGAGCAGGCGCTTGAGCTCGTCGGGGTGGCCGGCGCGCTCGAGCGCCATGTCGAGGGTGACGACGCCCTGGCGCACGAGCGTGGCGAGCGTCGCGTCCATCGTCTGCATGCCGTGCGCCGAGCCGGTCTGCATGACCGAGTAGATCTGGTGGGTCTTGCCCTCGCGGATCAGGTTGCGGACCGCCGGCGTGGGCATCAGCACCTCGCAGGCGACCACCCGGCTGCCCGAGATCGTGGGCACCAGCTGCTGGCAGCAGACGCCCTGGAGGCCGTTGGCGAGCATGATCCGCACCTGCTCCTGCTGGTGCGGCGGGAAGACGTCGATCACGCGGTCGATCGTCTGCGGCGCGTCCGAGGTGTGCAGGGTGGCGAACACGAGGTGGCCGGTCTCGGCCGCGGTGAGCGCGATCTGCATCGTCTCGAGGTCGCGCATCTCGCCGACGAGGATCACGTCGGGGTCCTGGCGCAGCACGCTGCGCAGGGCGTTGGCGAACGAGTGCGTGTCGGCGCCCGACCTCGCGCTGGTTGATCATCGAGCGCTTGTGGCGGTGGAGGAACTCGATCGGATCCTCGACGGTCATGATGTGGCAGGCCCGGCTGCTCGTTGATCTCGTTGATCAGCGAGGCCAGCGTGGTCGACTTGCCGGAGCCGGTCGGGCCGGTCACCAGCACCAGGCCGCGCGGCTTGGTCGTCCACTCGCGCAGGGCCGACGGCAGGCTCAGCTCCTCGAGCGACTTCAGGCCGGTCGGCACCACGCGGAAGGCCGCGCCCAGCGACGCGCGCTGGTAGTACGCGTTGACGCGGAAGCGGACCCGGCCCGGCACCGCGTAGGAGAAGTCGATCTCCAGGTCGGTCTCCAGGCGCTGGCGCTGGTCCTGGTTGAGCAGCCCGTAGACCAGCTCGCGGGTGTCCTGCGCGGTGAGCGGGCTGGTCGCCCAGCCGCACGAGGTCGCCGTTGAGCCGCATGACCGGCGGGGCGCCGACCGACAGATGGAGGTCGCTCGCGCCGCTGGCGATCACGTTGGTGATGAGCTCCGCGAAGTCGACCATGGACACCTTTCGCGAGGGTGGTCGATCGGGCCATGAGCCGACCCGACAGAACGACTATCGACCGGGGGGGCGGCGGCTGTGGCCCGGTGCCCCACTCCGATCCCGGCTCTACGGGGCGTGCGCGCCGCCGGCCGGCCAGGATCGCTCCTCGCCCCTCCCCGGGCCACGCGACGACGGACCCGGGCCCGCATCAGCCGACGGCGCGGGCGATCTCCTCGATGCTGGTGTGCCCCGACAGCACCTTCAGCAGGCCGTCCTCGCGCAGCGTGCGCATGCCCTCGCGCGGGCCTGCCGCGGCGATCTCGTCCGACGGAGGCGCCCGCCACGGTGAGCCGCTCCATCGCCTCGCTCATCACCAGCATCTCGTAGACGCCCAGGCGACCGCGGTAGCCGGTGTCCTGGCAGCGCGCGCAGCCCGCCGCGTCGGAAGACGCGGCACCGGGTCCGGCAGGTTGCGCGGCAGCGCCGGGACATCCATCAGCTCGCGCAGGGTCGGCCTGCGTGACATCGATCTGCTCCTTGCAGTGGCTGCACAGGCGGCGCGCGAGCCGCTGGGCGAGGATCCCGGCGACCGCGCTCGCCGACAGGAACGGCTCGACGCCCATCTCGGTGAGGCGGGTGAGCGCGCCCGGCGCGTCGTTGGTGTGGATGGTCGCCAGGACGAGGTGGCCGGTCAGCGCCGACTCGACGGCGATCTGGGCCGTCTCGCGGTCGCGGATCTCACCGATCATCACGATGTCGGGGTCGCACCGCAGGATCGAGCGCAGGCCGGCGGCGAAGGTCAGGCCGGCCTTCGGGTTGACCTGGACCTGGTTGATCCCGGCCAGCCGGTACTCGACCGGATCCTCCACCGTGATGATGTTCTTGTCGGTGGAGTTGAGCTGGTTGAGCGCCCCGTACAGGCTGGTGGACTTGCCCGAGCCGGTCGGGCCGGTCACCAGCACGGCGCCGTACGGTGCGCGAGTAGCAGGCCTCGAACTTGGCCAGCACGTCCTTGGCGAAGCCGAGCTCGGCCAGCGTCATCATGACGTTGCTCTTGTCGAGGATGCGCATGACGATCTTCTCGCCGTACACCGTCGGCAGGGTCGCGACGCGCAGGTCGAGCGGCCGGCCGCCGACGGTGAGGCCGACGCGGCCGTCCTGGGGCACGCGCCGCTCGGCGATGTCGAGGTCGGCCATGATCTTGATCCGGCTCGCGACGCCGTTGGCCAGGCGGAAGGGCACCGCCGTCACCGTGCGCAGCACGCCGTCCACCCGATAGCGGACGACCATCTCCTTGGCCTGGGGCTCGAAGTGGATGTCGGACGCACGCTCCTCGACCGCGCGGGCGATCAGCGAGTTGACCAGCCGCACCACCGGGGCGTCGTCGGAGGCGTCGGCGATGTCGGCCTGGTCGACCGGACCGCCGTCGTCGCCGCCGCTCTCCTGCACCAGGTCGGCCACGACCGCGTCGAGGCGCGAGGTCTGGCCCGAGCAGGGTCTGGATCTCCTCGAGGCTCGCCAGCGCCGGGCGGATCTCGTGCCGGGTGAGGATGCGCAGGTCGTCGATGGCGAAGACGTTCGACGGGTCGGCCATCGCCACCAGCAGCAGGCCGTCGGGCTCGATGCGCACCGGCACCGCCTGGTAGCGGCGGGCGCTCTTTTCGTCGATCAGGTTGCGCCACGGCCGGGTCGACGCCGTCGGCGAGGGTGAAGACGCGGACGCCCATGCGGATGGCCATCGCCCGCGCGAGCTGGTCGCGGGTGATGCGCCCGTCGGCCACCAGCAGCTCGCCGAGCTTGCGCCCGTCGGTCTTCTGGCGGGCGATCGCCGCCTCGAGCACCTCCGGCGAGATGTAGCCCATGCGCACCAGCACCTGCCCGAGCGGCTCGCCGCGCGGGATGCGCTGGCCGGCCGGGCGCAGCGCCGGCGGGCCGGCGTTGGCGGGCGCCGGCGGCCGCGTCGCCGGGGCCGCGGCGGCGGGGCGGCGCGGCG
This sequence comes from uncultured Thermoleophilia bacterium, assembly GCA_963806585.1. Lineage (GTDB taxonomy): Bacteria > Actinomycetota > Thermoleophilia > Miltoncostaeales > Miltoncostaeaceae > Miltoncostaea. The sequence goes on from CAWDYN010000007.1 coordinate 238,784, forward strand.
GCGGGAGCCGGCGCCCGGCGCGCGGCCGGCGGAGCCGTCGTCGCCGCCACGGGCGCCGCGGGGGCCGGGGCTCCAGGGGCGGTGGCGGAGGGCCCGGTCGGGGTCGGGTGCGGCGACGGCGGCGGTGAGAGCGGCAGGGTGGGTCCTCGGGCGGCGGTAAAGGGTCCACCTCAGGATCGGCCGCGCGCCCCGATCGCTTGATGGCCCGCGGGACGCCCGGCTACGCCCCCAGGGCCCGCCGCATCACCTCGACCGGGGGCGCCACCCCGGTCCACTGCTCGAAGGCCGCCGCGCCCTGGTGGAGCAGCATCCCCAGCCCGTCCACGGGCCGCGCGCCGCGCGCGGCCGCGGCCGCCAGCCACGGCGTGCCGCCGGGGCGGTAGACGATGTCGGCCACCACCTGCCCCACCCCGAGGCCCGACAGCGGCAGCTCGGGCGGCACCTCGTCGCCGTGCAGGCCGAGGCTGGTCGTGTTGACCACCAGCGCGGCGCGCGTGGCCGCGACGTCGAGCGCCTCGCGGACGAAGGGGATCGGATCGCCCAGCTCGGCCGCCCGCTGGGGGGTGCGGTTGGCCACCCGCACGTGCGCCCCGCGCTGGCGCAGGGCGAACACCACCGCCCGCGCCGCGCCGCCGGCGCCGATCACGAGCGCCTCGGCCCCGTCGAGGGCCATCGGGGCCTGCTCGTCGAGCGCGCGGATGAACCCGGCGGCGTCGGTGTTGTCGGCGCGAAAGCCCCCGTCGCCGTCGGGCACCAGCGTGTTGGCCGCCCCGATGGCCTCGACGGCCGGCGAGACGGACGAGCAGCAGGCGATCACCGCCCCCTTGTGGGGGATCGTCACGTTGAGGCCCGCGCAGCCGGCCGCCGCGAGGCCCCTGACGGCCTCGGGAACCCGCTCCGGCGGCACGGGGAAGGCCGCGTACACCCAGTTGAGGCCGAGCGCCCCGAAGGCGGCGTTGTGCATCGCCGGCGACAGCGAGTGCTCCACGGGCCAGCCGATGATGCCGGCCACGCGGGTGCGCGCCGTCGATCATCCCGCGGCGTTGGCCCGCGAGCGGGCCACGTCCTTCTCGAACTGGGCCGGCGTGGACGAGAAGTAGTGGCCGTCGCTGCCGTCGTTGCGGGCCACGTAGTACAGGTACGCGTGGCGCGCCGGGCGGGCGGCCGCGGCGATGGCGTCGAGGCCCGGGTTGCAGATCGGCCCCGGCGGCAGGCCCGCGTAGAGGCGCGTGTTGTACGGCGAGGGGGTGGCCAGGTCCTTGGCGGTGAGCTCGGGCTTCCACTCGCCGATCGCGTACTGCGTGGTCGCGTCGATGTCGAGCCGCATCTTCGCCTTGAGGCGGTTGTAGAGCACGCCGGCCACGATGCGCCGCTCGTTGGGCCGGGCCACCTCGCGCTCGATGATCGAGGCCAGGATCAGCACGTCGAACGTGGTGAGGTTCTTCGAGCGGGCGTAGGCGTAGTTGATGTTGGCCGTGTTGTCCTCGAAGGCCTGCACCTGCAGGTCCACGAGCTGACGGGCCGTCGTGTCGGGCGTGATGTCGTAGGTCGCCGGGAAGAGGAAGCCCTCCAGCGAGGTCGGCCTCGACGTCTTCGCCAGCGCGCGGCCGCGGGGGCCGGGCGCGGTGGCCTTCAGGTAGGCCGCGCCGGAGATCGTGGTCTCCTTGTCGAGCAGGGCGGCGATGTCCTCCCGCCGCAGCCCCTCGCGGATCAGCAGGCGCTGCACGGGTACGGTCGAGGTGTCCACGGCGACCGGCGCGGGGTCGTCCGAGAACTGCCCGCGGGCGAGCGCGAGCCCCGCGGCGGCCACCAGCACCACGATCACGACCAGCCAGAGCAGCGTGCGCCCGCGGCCGGCGCGTTCGGCCCGCCCGTAGCGCCGGTAGTCCCTGCCGGGCTCGCCGCTCACGCCCGCGCCGCCAGGTAGGCCTCCAGCAGCACGCACGCCGCAAGGCTGTCCAGGTCGGCCCGCGAGCCGCCCTCGCGCCCGCGGCGCCCGGCCTCGACGGTGGTCAGCCGCTCGTCCCACATCTCGACCGGAACCGCGGTGCGGGCCCTCAGGCGGCCGGCGAAGCCCGCGGCGGCGCGCGCCTGCGCGCCCCTGTCGCCCGACATCGACCGCGGCTCCCCCACCACCACGAGGGCGGGCGCCTCGCGGGCGATCACCGCGTCCAGCTCGCGGCGCCCCGCCGGCGAGTTGACGCGCGCGATCGCGGGCAGCGGCCGCGCGATCGTCCCGGTCGGATCGCTCACCGCCACGCCGGTGCGCGCCGCCCCGTGGTCGAGGGCGAGGACCTTCACGCCCCCCGTGATGCCGTCAGGACGGCCCGGGCGGCCTCCAGGGCCTCGCCCAGGCGGGAGGGGTCCTTGCCGCCGGCGCGGGCCATCGACTCCTTGCCCCCTCCCCCGCCGTCGACGATCGGGGCGATCTCGCGGATGATCGCGCCGGCCGACAGGCCGGCGGCGACGGCCTCCGGGCTGAGGTTGGCGACCAGGGCGGCCTTGCCGCCGATCGCGGCGCCGAGCACCACCGCGGCGCCGGAGCCGACCGACTGCTTGACCCGGTCCGAGAGCGCGAGCAGCTCGTCCATGTCCATCGCCTCCACCTGGGTGGAGACCGCCCTGACCTCCCCGGCCTCGACCGCCTGGCCGGCGACCGCGCCGACATCGGTGCGGCCCGAGCGGGCGCGCTTGAGGTCGGCCTCCAGCGCCCGGATGCGCTCGTCGCGTCCGGCCAGCTCCTCGGTGAGCTGGCGCTCGCGCTCGCGCAGGTAGTCGACGGCGGCGGTGCCGGTGAGCGCCTCGATGCGCCGCGCGCCCGCCCCCGTGGAGGCCTCCGAGACGATCGCGAAGGGGCCGATGTCGCCGGTGCGGGCCACGTGGGTGCCGCCGCAGAGCTCCTTGGAGAAGTCGCCGGTTGAACACGACGCGCACGCGCTCGCCGTACTTCTCCTCGAACAGCCCGATCGCGCCCTCGTCGCTCGCGGCCTCCCGGTCGACGATGCGCCAGGTGACCGGCTGGTCCTCGTCCACGCGGGCGTTGACCATCCGCTCGATCTCCCTCAGCGTCTCCGGCGCGACCCTGCCGCGATGGGTGAAGTCGAAGCGCAGCTTGTCGGGCCCCACGTACGAGCCGGCCTGCCGCACGCCGTCGCCGAGCGTCTCGCGCAGCGCCCAGCTCAGGACGTGGGTGGCGGTGTGGTTGGCGCGGGTCATGCGCCGGCGGGGGGCGTCAACCGCCGCCCACACCTCGCTGTCCACCGGCAGCTCGCCCTCCTCGATGCGCACGCGCAGGACCTGGTCGGATCCCAGGCGGAAGGCGTCGATGACGCTGGCGCGCCCGTGGTCGGCCACGATCTCGCCGATGTCGGAGACCTGCCCGCCGCCCTCGGGGTAGAAGGGCGACTGCTCCAGCTTGAGCAGCGCGGTGCCGTCGCCCAGCTCCTCGATGGCGATGATCCGGGTGTCGACGGCCGTGGAGTCCCATCCGACGAACTCGGTCGCGTCCGACTCGCGGGCGACCGTGGACACCAGGTCGGTGAGGGCCTCGTCGCGCTCGGCGGCGGTGGCGCCCCCGCGCGAGCGACGGCGCTGGTCGTCCATCAGGGCCTCGAAGCCCGGCTCGTCGACCGCCAGGCCGGCGTCCTGGGCGGCCTCCAGCGTCAGGTCCAGCGGGAAGCCGAAGGTGTCGTAGAGGCGGAACGCGTCGTCGCCCGAGACGGTGCCCCCGGCGCGCGAGCGGTCGATGACCTCCTCCAGCAGGCGGCGCCCCTGGCTCAGGGTGCGGGCGAACTGCTCGGCCTCGGCGCCCAGGACGTCGCGCACGTGTCCGGCGCGCTCGGCCAGCTCGGGGTAGGCCTCGCCCCAGCCCTCCACCACCGGGGCCGCCAGGTCGGCGATCGCGCCGGGCTCCAGGCCCAGGTGCCCGGCCTCGCTCACCGCGCGGCGGATGATGCGCCGCAGCACGTAGTCGCGCCCCTCGTTGCCCGGCACGACGCCGTCGGCCGCCAGGAAGGTCATCGCCCGGCCGTGGTCGGCCAGCACGCGCAGGGCGCGGTCGTCGCGCGGGTCGGCGCCGTAGCGGCGCCGCGACGCCCCCTCGGCCCACGCGATCAGGGGGCGGAAGCCGTCGGTCTCGAAGACGGACGGCACGTCCTGCAGGATCGCCGCCAGCCGCTCCAACCCGGCCCCGGTGTCGATGTTCTTGGCCGGCAGGGGCGACAGCGAGCCGTCGGCGGCGCGGTCGTACTGCATGAACACCAGGTTCCAGTACTCCAGGTAGCGGTCGCCGCCGCCGGCGGGGCCGCCCTCGGGGCCGAACGCCGGGCCGCGGTCCAGGTACAGCTCGGTGTTGGGGCCGCACGGGCCGGTGGGGCCGGCCTTCCAGAAGTTGTCGGCCTCGCCCAGCCGCTGGATGCGCTCGCGCGGCACGCCCATCTCGACCCAGCGCTCGAGGGCCTCGTCATCGCCGGGGACCCCCTCCATGCCCTCGAAGACCGTGATCCAGATCTTCTCCGGGTCGAGCCCGAAGACCTCGGTGGAGACCTCCCAGCCGAAGCGGATCGCGTCGTCCTTGAAGTAGTCGCCGATCGAGAAGTTGCCCAGCATCTCGAAGAACGTCAGGTGGCGGGCGGTGTACCCGACCTGGTCGATGTCGTTGGTGCGAAAGCACTTCTGCGAGCTGGTCATGCGCCGCGCGGGCGGCGTGTCCGCCCCCAGGAAGTAGGACTTCAGCGGCTGCATGCCGGCGATCGTGAGCAGCACCGACGGGTCGTCCTCGAAGGGCACGAGCGACGCCGAGGGGATCGGCAGGTGGCCCTGGCGCTCGAAGTACTTCAGGAACGCCGCGCGGATCTCGTTGGTCGTCATCCGACCGCCGAGTGTACCAACGCCGTCCCCGGCTCAGCCGCGGGAGTCGAACGCCTCGCGGACCTGGCGGTCGAGGTCCTCCTCGGCCTGCGCGGAGGCCCGCTTGCCGGCCGCGAGGGCCTCCTTGATCTGCTCCGGCAGGCGCTCGCGCTCGCGCTTGATCGTGTCGGCCCACAGGCGCGGGTCGAGGGCTCCGATCGAGTGGAGCCAGGCGACCGCGCCGACCACGAGGCCGATCTTGACCAGGCGACCCATCAGTAGGGGCTCTCGCGCTGCGGACGCTCCGCCGCGGGGGAATCGACCGGGGGAGCCGGCGGCGGCACCGGCTCGACGGGCGCGGGCGTGGGCGCGACCGGCGGCGGCGGCACCGAGGGCGGGGCCGCCTCGGCGGCCCGGGCCTTGGCGAGCGCGGCGTCGGACGCCCGCCGGGCCCGCAGGCTGGCGACCGCCTCGCGCGCTCCGGCGGCGAAGCCGTGGACCTTGCGCACCGGAGCCGTGACCGCGCTGGAGACGGTCTGGACGGTCTTCTCGGCGCCCTTCGTGGCCCCGACGGCCGTCTTCATGATGTCGTCGACGCGGCTGATCTCCAGGTTGATGCCGTCCACCGTCGTCTGGGCCTTGTTGAGGATCGGCACCACCTCGTCGGTGACCCGCGTCACCGACACGCCGAGGCGCCCGAAGACCCCCGCCATGCGCAGGAACAGGTAGGCCAGTCCCAGCCCCGTGACGATCAGGAAGATGGACAGGGCGAGCTTCAGAACATCAGACCAATCCACTACGAGCTCCTCCAGTGCGGGTCCGCGGGGCCCTCGGGCGGTGCGATGGTACCGGCCGCGACCAGACGACCGCGCCGGTAGAGCGCCGCGGTCTGTCCGGGAGCCACCCCGTCGGCGGGATCGAGGAGGTCGACGTGCACCCTCCCCCCGTCGGTGCGGGCGCGCCCGCGCAGGGCGCGGCCCCGGTAGCGCACGCGCACGTCGAGCACGTCGTCGTCCAGCGCGCCGTGGATCCGCGCCGGGTCGAGGGCGACCGCGTGGGTGGCGAGGGCCTCGCGCGGCCCGACCACCACCGCGTTGCGCGTGGCGTCGGTGGACAGCACGTACAGGGGCTCCGGGCCGGCCACCCCGATGCCCTTGCGCTGGCCCACGGTGAAGCGCCAGTGGCCGGCGTGCGTGCCCAGCAGGCGGCCGGCGCGATCCTCGATCGGCCCGACCAGCGGCTTCATGCCGCCGCTGCGCTCGAGGAAGGGGGCGTAGCCGCCCTCGCCCACGAAGCAGACCTCCTGGCTCTCGACGGCCTGCGCCCCCGGTAGGCCGGCCGCCCGGGCGAGCCCGCGGACGTGGTCCTTGTGGAGGTCGCCCAGCGGAAAGACGATGCGCTCCCTCTCCTCGCGCTCGAGCATGGCCAGCATGTAGCTCTGATCCTTGCCCGTGTCGGCGGCGCGGGAAACGAGCGGCTCGCCGCGCGCGCCGCGGGTGATCCGCGCGTAGTGGCCGGTCGCCATCAGGCGCGCGCCGACCAGCGCGGCGGCGTCGGCCAGCACGCGGAAGCGCACCCGGCCGTTGCACGTGACGCAGGGGTTGGGGGTCCGGCCCGCGCGGTACCCGGCGATGAAGTCCTCGACGACGCCGGCCCGGAAGCGCTCGGCCACGTCCAGCGTGACGTGGGGAAGGCCGAGGGCGTGCGCGCCGGCCCGGGCCAGCCGGACGGTCTCGGGCGAGCAGCACGAGCGCTCGGCGGCGGCCGCCGCCGGGTCGTGCCACAGGCGCATGGTCACGCCCACGACGTCGTGGCCGGCGTCGCGCAACAGCATGGCGGCGACCACGCTGTCGACGCCTCCGCTCATGGCGACGGCGACCCGGCCCGCGTCGAGGGGCAGGCCCACCTCGCCGAGGCGGGACGAGTACCAGGCCTCGGCCGCCCGCGCGACCGCGTCCGCCACGATCTCGGCGCCGTGGCGGCGCGGCTCGCCCAGCCCCCCGAGGTCGCCCTCGAGGGTGGCGGCGTCCAGTCGCAGGGCGTCGTCGAGCGGGGCGCGCCGCAGGCGCGCGCACGCCGCGCTGGCCGCGGCCGTCGCCGCGCCGCAGCCGAAGGCCTGGAAGCGCGCCTCGGCCACGCGGCCCCCGCGGATGCGCAGGAACACACGCACCAGGTCGCCGCACGAGGTGCTGCCGGACTCGCCCACCGCGTCCGCGCCCTCCATCGCCCCGGCACCCACCGGATTCGCGAGGTGGCGCATCGCCTCAGGGGTGTAGGGCGGCACCGGGCCAGGCTACCACGGGCCTTTGGCCCGCCCGGGGGGTTCCGGCGGAGCCCCGGAGGGCCCCGCCGGACGACGCTCAGGTCCTAGCTGACGCCGCGGTTCTTGGCGGCCGTGTCGGCGGCGTCGGCGATCGACTGGCGCAGGATCTCCGCGTCGACCAGCCCGGTCCACATGTTGGTGAGGATCCGGTTGCGTCCGATCACCGCGACGGCCGGCGTGCCGGTCGCGCCGAGCAGGTCGGCCAGGTCGCCGAAGCGGTCCCGGCCCACCTCGTACACGAAGAACCGCGCCCCGGCGATCCAGCGCGTGTCGCCGCGCACCGCGCGCAGCGCCGCGGCCACCTCGTCGTCGTCGGCGGTCCCCTTCACGAGGAACGCGACCACCACGACCTTGTCGCCGGCCAGGGCCTTGGCGACGTCCTTGGGCGTGTTGGGGCCGGCCGCCACGGGCGAGCCCGGGGCGACGGTCGCCGCCGCGACCGGCACGGCGGCCGCCGCGGGGGCGGTGCCGGCGGCGGGGGCGTCGGCCGAGCCGCCGCCGCCGCATCCGGCCACCACGAGGGCCGCCGAGACGGCGAGCGCGGCGCCCACGGGCGCGAGGCGCCTCATGAGCCGAAGGGGATCGCGCCCCGCGGTGCCGTTCCGGCCTGTGACTTGAACCTGCGACAGCAGGTGGGAGACGGGAGACGCCCGCCACGGCGGGAGCCGGACACCGTTTCCCTCATCACTCGTGTTGGCTCAAGGGGTGAGCCGGTGGCGAACACAGCAGGGCACCTCCGAGTCTAGCCGCTACTCCGGTTGGTCGGCACGCGAAGGCGCGGGCTTAATGGGAATGGCGTGATTGGGGGCTGGCGGCGGCGCCCAATACTCGACTCCGGGGGCGTACCGGCCGAAGGAGATGGTGGGGCCCTCTTCCCACCCGACCCCCCGCCGGAGCACATCGGTGATCGTCCCACCGCCTCCCCCCGCCTACACGCTCTCCCCCGACGTCGACGCGCTGACGGCCGGCCAGACAGGCCGCGCTCGAGGCGTGCCTCGCGGGCTTCACCGGACGCCTGACCGGCGTCGTGGTGACCGCGGCGGCGACGACCCTGAGCCACCACATGATCGAGCTGGCCACCCCGGCCGGATCGCTGCTCGTGATGGAGCGCGTGAGCGCCGCGCGCCGGCGCGCTCGCTCGCCGCGCGTCGCCTGAGATAGCCTGACCGGCGTGTCCGGCCGGGATGTTGGTGAGCGCCTCGAGATGCTGCTCGTGATGAAGTGGCTGGACGAGGGCGCCGACGACGAGGGGGCGCTCGACGTGGCCATCGGCTCCGCCGCCGACGCGCTGGGCCTGGAGACCGACCGCGCCGGCATCCTCGCGGTCATGACCGCGCTGGGCGAGCTGGAGTCGCGCGGCGCGATCGACGTGGCCTGGCCGGCCGGCCCCGCGGCCGCCGAGGCCCGCGTGACCCTCGCGCCGGAACTGCGCCGCGACGCGCGACGCCTGTTCGGCCGAACCTAGGCGGAAGGGGCGGGGCGGGGCTCCACCGTGGAGCGGACGCCCAGCTCGCGCAGCTGGGCGGCGTCCACGGCGGCGGGCGCGCCGGTGAGGGGGTCGGCGCCGGTCGCCGTCTTGGGGAACGCGATCACGTCGCGGATGGAGCGCTCGCCCGCGAGCAGCATCACGATGCGGTCGAGTCCCAGGGCGATGCCGCCGTGGGGCGGCGCGCCCAGCCGCAGGGCCCGCAGCAGGAAGCCGAACTTGCCCTCGGCCTCCTCGGCGCTCAGGCCGATCAGCGCGAACACCCGCTCCTGGGTCGCGCGGTCGTGGATGCGGATGCTGCCGCCGCCGATCTCGAGGCCGTTGAGCACGATGTCATAGGCCAGCGAGAGCACCCCGCCCGGGTCGTCCTCGAGCCGGTCCAGGTCCTCCGGGCGGGGCGCGGTGAACGGGTGGTGGGTGGCGTCCCAGCGGCCCTCGGACGGGTTCCACTCCACCAGCGGGAAGTCGACCACCCACACCGGCGCCCACGCGTCCTCGGGGATCAGGCCGTGCCGCTCGGCGAAGCGGCCGCGCAGGGTGCCCAGCACCGCCTGGGCGACCGGCTCCGCGTCGGCCACCAGCGCGATCAGGTCGCCGGGGGCCGCCCCCAGGTCGTCCGCGATCGCGCCCAGGAAGCGCGCCACCGGCGAGCGCAGCCCGCCGTCCTCCTCGACGGCTGCCCACACCAGGCCCTTCGCGCCGAGCTCGCGGGCCTCCTCCATCAGCTCGTCGCCCACCCGCCGGCTGACGCCCGGCCCGGCCCCCGGCACCACCAGGCCGCGCACCACGCCGCCGGCGCCGATGGCGCCCTCGAACACGCCGAAGCCCGACGCGGCGGCCGGGCCGGTCCAGTCGAGGATCTCCATGCCGAAGCGCATGTCGGGGCGGTCGGTGCCGAAGCGGCGCACGGCGTCGGCGTGCGTGATGCGCGGGAAGGGGGCCGAGACCTCCACGCCCGCCGGCCGCGAAGGACGCCACCAGCACGCGCTCGATCAGCTCCTGCACCTCGGCCGGCTCCACGAACGACGCCTCGACGTCGAGCTGGGTGAACTCGGGCTGGCGGTCGGCGCGCAGGTCCTCGTCGCGGAAGCAGCGGACGATCTGGTAGTAGCGCTCGAGCCCGCCGACCATCAGGAGCTGCTTGAACAGCTGGGGGCTCTGGGGCAGGGCGTACCAGGAGCCCCTGCTGCATCCGGCTGGGCACCAGGAAGTCGCGCGCGCCCTCGGGCGTCGAGCGCGTCAGCACGGGCGTCTCGACCTCCAGGAAGCCCTCGTCCTCCAGCACCCGGCGCATCGCCGACGCGACCCGGCTGCGCATCTCCAGGGCCCGCAGGCGGCGCGGGCGGCGGATGTCGAGGTACCGGTAGGTCAGCCGCAGCTCCTCCGAGGCCTCCTGCGACTCGTCCTCCACCGAGAAGGGCAGGGGGTCGGCCTCGGCCAGGCAGCTCGAGGCGCTCGACGCCGATCTCGACCGCGCCGGTCGGTATGGCCGGGTTGACGGTCTCGGGCGAGCGGGCGACCACCTCGCCGTCGACGCAGATCACGTCCTCGGGGCTCAGCGAGCCGGGGTCGCGCTCGCCCGCCGGGGCGTCGGTGGGGTGGAACACCAGCTGGACGACGCCCGAGCGGTCGCGCAGGTCGATGAAGACCACGCCGCCGTGATCGCGGCGGCGGTGCACCCAGCCCGACACGCGCACCCGCTCACCCAGGGCGTCGGCGACCCCCGCGCAGGTGTGGCTCCGATATCGCGACGCACCGATCATCCGCTCAGCTCCTCGACCAGGTCGCCCAGGGGCACCTGGCGCTGTTCGCCCGCTGTCCATGTCACGCACGGTGGCGACGCCGTCGGCGTGCTCGCGCGCCCCCACGATGACCGCGTAGCGGGCCCCGAGCGACGACGCGTGCCGCATCATGGCCTTCAGGCTGCGCCCGCGCAGCTCGCTCTCGCAGCGCAGGCCCGCGGCGCGCAGGCGCTCCACCAGGGGCATGCAGCTCCACGCGCAGGCCGTCGTCGAGCACGGCGACGAAGCAGTCGAGGGGCGCCTCGGTGGCGCCGTCGGCCGACTCCAGGGCCAGCACGATGCGCTCGATCCCCGCCCCGAAGCCGATCCCCGGGGTGGGCGGCCCTCCCAGGGCCTCGACCAGGCCGTCGTAGCGGCCGCCCCCGCCGACGGCGCTCTGCGCGCCCAGGTGGTCGCTGGTGAACTCGAAGACGGTCATCGTGTAGTAGTCGAAGCCGCGCACGAGGGTCGGAGTCCTCCTCGTAGGCGATCCCCAGGCGGTCGAGGGCCCCCAGCACGCTCTCGCGGTGCGCCTGGGCGGCGGGCGACAGGTGGTCGAGCAGGCGCGGGGCGCCCTCCATCACCTCGGCCACCCGCGGGTCCTTCGTGTCGAACAGGCGCAGGGGGTTGAGGCGCATGCGCTCCTGGGCATCGCCGTCGAGCGCCGACAGGTGCTCCTCCAGGTAGGCGACCAGGAGCTCCCGGTACGGGCCGCGGCTGTCGGGGTCGCCCATGCTGCCGATGCGCAGGCTGACGCCGGGCACGCCGAGGGCGCGGTAGATGCCGTCGAGCAGCGCGATGACCTCGGCGTCGAGCAGCGGCGAGTCGCTGCCGATCGCCTCGGCGCCGATCTGCCAGTGCTCGCGAAAGCGGCCGGCCTGGGGCGCCTCGTACCGGAACATGGGCGCCAGGTACCACAGCTTCACCGGCAGCGGCCGCTTGTGCATGCCGTGCTGGACGAAGGCCCGCACCACCGGCGCGGTGCCCTCCGGGCGCAGGCTCAGGCTGCGGCCGGACTGGTCCTGGAAGGTGTACATCTCCTTGCGCACCACGTCGGTGCTGGTGCCCACGCCGCGCACGAAGACGTCGGTCTCCTCGAACGTGGGCGTGACGATGCGCGCGTAGCCGTAGCGCTCGAACGCGTCGCGCGCGACGTCGATGACGCGCTGGCGCAGCCGGCTCTCCTCGGGCAGGACGTCCCGCGTCCCGCGCGGCGCCGCCGCGCGGCGACCACCCCCGCTCAACGATCCGTGGCTCTCGGCCGCGCCCGCTTCTCCTCCCACCGGCGCATCTGGCGGCGGTAGCGCAGCCGGTCGAGGAAGAGGCCCAGGGGCACCATCAGGGCGAAGGCGATCGCGGTGAGGCCGAGCGCCGTCCACGGGTCCTCATCGATCACGTAGACCAGGTACGGGTAGAAGATGGCCGCCACGATGCCCGCGCGGATCAGCACGCCGCGCAGCGTGGCCGGCAGGGGCTCGCCGGGCTTGCGCTTGACGGCCGCGGCGGTCGAGCCCCCGGTCTCGGAGCCGGCCGCCTTCTTGGGCGCCGGGACGGGGGGCGGTCCGGCGCTCTTGCGCCGCTTGCGCTTGGCCATCAGGCGGCCTCCGGACGGCTCGGCATCAGGAGGTCCACGATCCGGCCCGGCGTGAACCCGGCGATGCCGAGGGCCGCCGGGCTGGGGCCGCCGCGCAGCGCGTCCGCCGGGATCAGGCCCACGAGCTCGGCGTCGCCGGCCTCGACGCCCAGGCGATCGGCCTCGGTGCGCACGGCGCGGATGACGGCGGCGGGCGGGGCCGCCCGGCGGTCCTCGATGTTCATCGACACCTGGGCCATGCCCGCCTCGGGCAGGTACAGCCCCAAGGCCCGCACCCCGGGCGGGCCGCCGCCCGACTCGCGCACCCGGGCGGCGATCGCCCGGGCCTCGGTGAGCGTGCCCTCGGGCAGCCACACGTTGAGCGCGATGAGCGGTGGGCGCACGCCCACCAGCACCACGCCGGCGCTGGGGTGCACGCGGTGGGGGCCGGCGTCGGGCACGACCTCGCCCTCGTCGATCAGGCGCGTCAGCTCCTCGAGCCCGCCGCGCCGGAAGTCGCGCGGGCGCACGCGCCCGGGGTCGGTGGCCACGGCGCCGTAGAGGAACACGGGCAGGTTGACCTCGCCGCCGATGCGGCCGGCCAGGCCCGTCGCGATCTCGGAGGCGAACGGCACGTCGTCCTCCTCGAACGCCACCACCGGCGCCACGTCGAGGGCCCCGGTGCGCGGGTGGGCGCCGCGGTGTCGGCGCAGGTCGATACGGTTGACGCACTCCCCCGCCAGCGCGACGAGGGCGTCCTGCACCGCGAGCGGCTCGCCCGCCAGTGTGATCACGGTGCGATCGTGATCCGGATCGGAGTGCACGTTGAGGACCCGCACGCGGGGAACACGGCAGGCGTCGACGAGGGCCCGGATGGTCGCGGCGTCACGCCCCTCGCTGACGTTGGGCACGGCGTACGCCGTGGGGGCGGCGGGCGAGGGCGGCAGGTCGTCGTCGAGCAGGGCCGCGCGTCCTTGTGGGCCCCGGGGGGCATCCCTATCGTTCACCGGTGAATCACTTTGAGCGTTCTCTTCCGACTGCTTGGCTTCCTGAGGCCCTACACCGTGATGGTCGCGATCACCGCGATCAGCGCCGCGGGCCTGATGGCGTGCTCCATCACCTTGCCATACCTGACCGGACGGGTGATCGACGACAGCCTGACGGCGGGCGACCGCGGGGCGCTCGCTCCGCTCGTGGCGGCGGTGCTCGTGATCTGCGCGATCCGGTTCGCCCTCGGCGTCGTGCGCCGGTGGGTGTCGGGCAAGGTGAGCCTCGCGGTCGAGTTCGACATCCGCTCGCGGTTCTTCGCCCACCTCCAGCGCCAGTCACTGGCCTACTTCGACCGCATGTCGGTGGGGCAGCTGATGTCGCGGGCCACGAGCGACCTGCAGACCGTGCGCTTCTTCCTCGGCTACGGCCTCATCTTCGTCTTCATGCAGGCCTTCACCCTGGTCATCGTCACCGGCATCCTGCTGTGGATGAACGTCGGCCTCGCGCTGGTCGCCCTGCTGATGGGGCCGGCGCTGCTCGCCGTCGCGTGGCGCTACAGCCGCCGCTCCAACCCGGTGCTGATCGACGTGCAGCAGCGGGTGGCGGAGGTCACCGAGATGGCCGAGGAGAGCGCCGTCGGCATCCGCGTGATCAAGGCGTTCGGCCAGGAGGGCGAGCGCTCGGACCGCTTCGGCGCCACCGCCCGCCACGCCTTCGATCGCAGCATGGACGCCGCCCATCTGCGCGCCCTCTACGAGCCGCTGATGGGGTTCCTGCCGATCCTCGGGCTCGGCGTGATCCTGGTCTACGGCGGCCTGCTCACCATCGACGGGAGCCTGACCCTCGGCGAGTTCGTCGCCTTCTACCTCTACCTCACCCTTCTCATCGCCCCCTTCCGCTCCCTGGGCATGCTGGTGAGCCAGGCCCAGCGCGCCGTGGCGGGCGGGACGCGCATCTTCGAGGTGCTCGACAGCGAGCCCCGGATCGTGCCGCCGGACTCCCCCACGCCCCTGCCCGCCGGCGGCGGCAACATCCGCTTCGAGGCCGTCTCGTTCCGGTACGCGCCCGGGGCGCCCGACGTGCTCTGTGAGATCGACCTCGACATCCCCGCGGGCCGCACCATCGCGCTCATCGGCCCCACCGGGTCGGGCAAGAGCACGCTCACGCAGCTGGTGCCGCGCTTCTACGACGCCACCGCGGGCCGCGTGCTGGTGGACGGCGCCGACGTGCGCGACCTCGACCTGGTGGAGCTGCGGCGCACGATCGGGATGGTGTCGCAGGACCCGTTCCTCTTCTCCACCACGGTGCGCGAGAACATCGCCTACGGCCGCCCGGCGGCCACCGACGAGGAGGTGCGTCGCGGCCGCGCGCATGGCCCAGGCCGAGGGCTTCATCGACGCGCTGCCCGACGGGTTCGACACGGTCATCGGCGAGCGCGGCCTGACGCTCTCGGGCGGCCAGCGCCAGCGCCTCGCCATCGCGCGGGCGATCATCACCGACCCGCGCATCCTGATCCTCGACGAGGCCACCGCCTCGGTGGACGCCTCCACCGAGCGCGAGATCCAGGCGGCCCTGGCGGCCGTGATGGAGGGGCGCACCACCCTGGTGATCGCCCACCGGCTCTCGACCGTCGCCCTCGCCGACGAGCTGGTCGTGCTCGAGGGCGGCCGGGTGGCCGCCCGCGGCCCCCACGAGGAGCTGTACGAGTCGAGCGACCTGTACCGGGAGATCCACGACGGCGGGCTGGTGCGCCCCGACCTGATCGCGGGGGACGCATGAGCACGACCGCCCCGCGCGTGGGCATGCGCGACCTCGCGCCGCCCCCCGTCGAGCGCCACAAGCTGCGCCGCCTGCTGCCCTACTTCCGCCCGTACACCGGCCGCGCCGTGACGACCGTCGTCCTGATGCTGATCGTGACCGCCTGCGGCCTGGCGGTGCCGGCCCTGGCCCAGTTCGCGATCGACCACGGCATCACCGCCGGGGACCGGGGCGTGCTGGTGCTCTCGGTGGTGGCCTTCGTGGCCATCGGCCTCGTGGGCTGGCTGGCCGGCTACTACCAGACCTACATGTCGAGCTGGGTGGGCGAGCGCGTGCTGCTGGACCTGCGCACGGACACGTTCCGGCACCTGATGCGCCTGGAGCTCGGCTACCACGAGCGCACGCCCACCGGGCGCACGGTCAGCCGCCTCACCAGCGACATCGAGGCCCTCGACCAGCTCGTGACCGACGGGGTCACCTCCCTGGTGGTCAACGGGCTCACCTTCCTCGGCGTGGTGGCGATCCTGTTCAGCTACGACGCCGAGCTGGCCCTGCTCACCTTCGTGATCTTCCCGCCCCTGGCGATCGCCACGGCCCTGTTCCGGGTCTACTCCACCCGGGCCTACCGGCTCACGCGCGAGCGCATCGCCGAGGTGCTGGCCAGCCTGCAGGAGACGCTCTCGGGCATCCGCGTGGTGCAGGGCTTCGGCCGCGAGGAGCCCACCAAGGCGCTCTTCCGCGGACGTCAACACCGAGTACCGCGAGGCCAACATGTCCACGATCCGGCTGTCGGGCACCTACTTCCCGGGCGTCGAGTTCCTGGCCGGGCGTCGGGCACCGCGATCATCCTCTACTTCGGGTCGACCCGGGTGCTCGACCAGGACATGAGCGATCGGCGTGATGGTGGCGTTCATCGGCTACCTGTCGAGCTTCTTCGACCCCATCCAGCAGCTGTCGCAGCTGTACAACATGTTCCAGTCGGCCATGGCCGCGCTGGAGAAGATCTTCGGGGTGCTGGACACGCGTCCCGAGCTCACCGACGCGCCCGACGCCGTGCCGCTGCCGCGCATCCAGCGGCGACGTCGAGCTGCGCGACGTCAGCTTCGGCTACACGTCCACCCCGGTCCTGCGGCACGTCGACCTGCACATCCCGGCGGGCGAGACCGTGGCCCTCGTGGGCACCACCGGCGCGGGCAAGTCCACGCTCGCCAAGCTGATCGCCCGCTTCTACGACCCGGCGGAGGGCCAGGTGCTGATCGACGGCCACGACCTGCGCGCGGTGGCCACCCAGTCGCTGCGCGACCAGCTCAGCATCGTGCCCCAGGAGGGGCACCTCTTCGCCGGCAGCATCGCCGAGAACCTCGCCTTCGGCCGGCCCGACGTGAGCGACGAGGAGATCCGCGCCGCCGCCGACGCCGTGGGCGCGACCGGGTTCATCGAGACGCTGCCGGAGGGCTTCCACACGGTCATCAACGACCGCGGCTCGGGCCTGTCGGCGGGCCAGCGCCAGCTGATCTCGTTCGCCCGCGCGCTCATCGCCGACCCCCGGCTGCTGATCCTCGACGAGGCCACCTCGTCGGTGGACCTGCGCACCGAGCAGCGCATCGAGGTGGCCCTCGATCGCCTTCTGGAGGGGCGCACCGCGATCATCATCGCCCACCGGCTCTCCACCATCCGCGACGCCGACCGCATCGTGGTGCTGGAGGCCGGCCGGATCGTGGAGCAGGGCACCCACGACGAGCTCCTGACGGCCGGCGGGCGCTACTCCGAGCTCTACGACGACTGGTCCTCCGCGACCGCTTGAGGGCCGATCGCCGTTTGGTACGATCGCCGAGGCCCGTCCGGTGGTGGGGGATCGTCTAGCGGTAGGACGCCGGGTTCTGGCCCCGGTAGCGGGGGTTCGAATCCTCCTCCCCCAACTCTTCCGATCAACGGGTCGGTCCGTGGCGCATTCGTCTAGGGGCCTAGGACGCCGCCCTCTCACGGCGGTAACACGGGTTCAAATCCCGTATGCGCTACTCGGCTTCACAGCGGGGGGATCGGCTTCGGCAAGCGGTTGTTGCGGAGCCGGTCCTCTTTGCCGTTGGGGCGGCTCGAGAGCTCTCCCGGTGCCAGGTCGCCCCCGCATCGGCCACGGGGCGTCCGCCGGCCCCGACGGCCCGCCCGGCCGCATCGGGTGACGGGAGCATCCTTCTACGCGGCCGTTTTCGGCTCCCTGGCGACGCCGAGAATGGCACGCCTGTGCGTGACGTTGAGGTGATTGAGCCCCGTCAGCGTCAGAAGACGAACGACGCAGGGTTGCGGCGACACGAAGACCAGGCGGGACCGACGCGCCAGCGCCGTCTGATGGGCTCCGAGGAGGGCCGCCAGGCCGGTCGAGCCGAGGAAGGTCAGGTCCTTGAGATCGACCGCGACCAGGGGCTCGCGGCAGAGCGCGGCGCCGAGGACGTCACGCACCTCATCGGCGTCGGCCATGTCGAGCTCGCCGACGAGACGAACGACCGCGGCCATCCCCGGAGACTCTGTCTCGATCGCGAATCTGCGGCGTTCCATCGGGTTCTCCTCCGATCGAGGTCTCTCCCGAGTCGGGAGGTGTCCCGCAAGCGGGTTCCTCCCTCCCTCGTCAGCCCAACCGCGGGGACGCATGCGCCCTCACGGCTGGTCTCGGTTGTATTCCCGGCGATGCGCGTACGCAACCGAGAACGGCGCGGCGAGACGATGGTGTTGATCCGGCGCCGCCCCGCGCGAACGGCGCCGGTCAACCCGGTGGGCCTAGACGCCCCAGCGCTTGACGCGCACGACCATCGGGTCGTCGCCCCGGTCGACCGCCGCCTTTAGCTCGGCCTCGGCGATCTCCGGCGTGGGGGCGGGGCTGCTCTGGCGAGCGTCGAGGATGTCCTGGTAGCTCTCGAAGCCGTAGTGCTCCATCAGCTCCGACTCGTCACGCAGCGTCAGCTCGTGGTCCTCGACGAACGTCGGCGCGCTCGACAGGCGCTCGCGGGAGTACGGGAGCAGGATCTCCTTGTCGGGATCCGTGCCCCGGGCGCCCACCTCGTCCACGGGGATCACGTGGCGCCGGTCGCCGAACCAGCCGGTCTCGACGGCCAGGTACCTCGTCGTGCCGTCGACGCGATCGAGGTAGAGGCCGTCGACCACCCCGACCTTCTCGTCGCTCGAGTCGTACACGGGCCGCCCGACCATCTCGTCGGCCGACGGAACGTTTGCGGTTGCTCGAATGGCCATGGGGTCCCTCCCAGTCGTGGTTGCCACTGCCTCCCAGGTACCCGCCCGCCGGCGTTCCCAAAGACTCGACGGTCCGACGGGGCCCCGATTCTTAGATTCCGTTTCTTCATTGTTAACTAACTGGGCCATGCCGCCGATCCTTGTCGGAAGCACTCGGACCGCGATCGAGGGGACGCTGCGTTGCCGCCTTCCACCACCCCACCGCGCCGCCTGGCCCTCCTGGGCCTGCTCGCCGCGGCCGTGGCCGCCACCGCGGCTCCCGACGCCGACGCCGCGTCGCGTCTGCTGTGGACCGACGTCACCAACGGCACCATCAGCAGCGCGGCACTCGACGGGAGCGGGATCGTCCCCGCCTTCATCGGCAGCGCCTCGTCGCCGAGCGCCGTCGTCGTGCGGGGGCGCCACGTGTACTGGACCAACGGGAATGCCGGTTCCATAGGACGAGCCAGCATCGACGGCACCGGCGTCAACCAGACCTTCCTCACCGGCCTCGGCGCAGTCCTTGGACTCGCGGTCAGCGGTAGCCATGTCTACTGGACTGTCCCGATTTCCAACCGGATTGGCCGAGCCAACCTCGACGGCACGGCACCAACTCCGACCTTCATGACCGCGAGCTCGGGACTGAGCCTCCCGGCGGGTTTGGCCTTGGACGCAAGTCATCTCTACTGGTCTAACGCGTCAGGCAACTCGATCGGGCGAGCCAACCTCGATGGCACTGGCGCGGACGGTAACTTCATCAGCGCCGGCGCACCGAGCGACGGGTCGTTCGCGCTGGCCGTGGATGACTCGCACATCTACTGGACGAACGACGACACCGACGCCATCTCCCGGGCGAACCTCGACGGCAGCCAGGTGGACCTCTCGTTCGTCCCGGCGGGCACGACGATGCGCGGCCTGGCGGTCGGCGGCGGCGGGATCTTCTGGGGCGACAACGCCGGCGGGGCGATCGGGCGGGCCGACGTCGACGGCTCGGACGCCGATCCCGCGCTGATCTCGCCGCTCACGGACGTGGGCGGCGTGGGGCTGGCCATCGACGGCGCCGGCTTCAGCCCGGGCGCCGCCGACTTCGGGGCGATCCCGGTGGACGCCGACCCCTCTCCCGCGGCCGACCTGACGCTGCGCAACACGGGGAACACGACGCTCGACCTGGACGCGGTCCAGGTCGCCGGGGCACAGGCCTCGAGCTTCTCCGTGGTCGCCGACGGCTGCGGCGGACGGCCCCTGGAGGTGGCCGCCGGCTGCGTCGTGCGCGTCGCCTTCCGGCCCACCGCCGAGGGCCCCGCGTCCGCCACGCTCAGCGTGGGCGGCACGGCCCTGTCGGCGCCCGCCACCGCCGCGCTCTCGGGTGCCGGCGTCGCCGACCTGATCCCGCCGCCGGCGTCGTCGCCGAGCCCCCTCACGTCCCCCCCGCCCGCGCCGCTGGGCCGCCTGTCGATCCGGCCGGCGGCGCTGCAGCGTCGCGACCGCCTCGCGCGGGCCGTCGCGACGGTGAGGGTCCCCGGGCGCGGCGTCGTCAGCGGCGAGGGCCGCGCGACCGTCGGCCGTCGGTCGTTCCGGATCCCGGTGCGGTCGGCGACCGCGCGCTCGGCCGGTCCGGTGCGCCTCTCGCTGGGCCTGCCGCGGGCCGTGCGCGCCGAGATCGCCCGCCGGGGGCGGGCGACGGCGCGCCTTCGCCTGGACCTGACCCGGGGCGACGAGGACGTGGCCCGGGGCGATGGCCGCGTGCGCATCGCGGCGCCCGCCAGTCGCGCGATGCCGCGCCAATGGCTCGGCCGGCGCCTGGGGCCCTGGCGCACGCCGCCGAGGTTCGGCGCACGGGACCGCGCGGCCATCCGGCTCGTGCGGCGCGGGAGCACCTGGTCGGCGGTGGTGGTGCGCTGAGGGCCGCGGCGCGACCCGCCGTCTCGATCGCCCCGACCGGGGCGAGTAGCGTGTCGGCGTGACCGCCCGCCCGCCGCACGCCCGAGCGCCCCGATCGCCGCGCACCGTCCTGGCGGCCGGCGTCGTCGTCGCCCTGCTGGCGCTGGCCGGCCTGCTGGCCGGCTGCGGAGGCTCCTCGGGCGACGCGGCCGTGGAGGACTCCGGCACCGCGAGCCACCACGCCGACCACTCCGCCGACTTCGAGGGCGGCCTGGTCACCCCCCGGCGGCAGGCGCCGCCCCTGATGCTCGAGGACGTCAACGGCACGAGCGTCGACATCCGCGACCTGCGCGGCCATCCCGTGCTCGTGACCTTCGTCTACGCCAACTGCCCCGACGTCTGCCCGCTGATCATGTCCAACCTGCGCCAGGTGCGGCAGGACGCCGGCGCCCTCGGGCGCCAGATGCGCGTGATCGCCGTGTCGGTCGATCCCAAGGGCGACACGCCCGCGGTGGTGCGCAGGTTCCTCGAGGCCCGCCACGTCGAGGGCTTCGTGGACTACCTGATCGGCAGCCGGGCCCAGCTGGAGCCCGTCTGGAAGGCCTGGTCGGTCGCCGAGCAGGTGGACAAGACGGACCCCGAGCTGATCGAGCACTCGGCGCTGATCTACGGCGTCACGGCCGGCGGCGAGCTGGTCACCGCCTACCCGGTGGGCTTCACCCCCGAGCAGATCGCGAAGGACCTGCCGCTCCTGGCGCAATCGTAGACCGGCCCCTCGTCACCGAGTGGGTCGTCCTCTAGCCGCCGGGCGGCACCCGGTCGTCCGGTGCGGGCGCGACGTCCGGCTCCCGGGCGCCGGCGAGCGAGGCGAGCAGCCGCTCCCCCTCGATGTCCACGTGGGGCACGCCCCGCTCCAGCCAGCCCGGCAGCCACCACGTGCCGCGCCCCATCACCACGAGGAGCGCCGGCACGAGCAGCAGCACCATGGACGCCGCCAGGGCCACGGCGACGGCCAGGCCCACCCCGAACTGCTTCACGGTCGGATCGCCGTTCAGGACGAAGCTGCCGAACACGCCGATCATGATCAGCCCGGCGGCGGTGATGACCGGCGCGCTGTTGGCGACGCCACGCGCCACGGCGGCGCGGTCGTCGTCCCCCTCCTGGCGCTGCGCGGCGACCTGCGACAGCAGGAACACCTGATAGTCCATCGAGAGCCCGAAGAGCACGGCGAACATCATCAGGGGCACGTAGCTGGCGATGGGGACCGAGTCGGAGGCGGTGTCGATCTGGAGCAGGTCGATGCCCCAGCCCCACTGGAAGACGGCCACCATCACCCCGAAGGCGGCGCTCACGCAGAGCATGTTGACGACCGCGGCCTGCAGGGGCACGAGCAGCGAGCGGAACGCGACGAGGAGCACCACGAAGCTGAGGGCGAGGACGACCGCGATCACCAGCAGGAGCCGCGACGAGATCTCGGCCGCCAGGTCAACGTTGGCGGCCGTGCTGCCGCCCACGTAGGCCTGCAGGTCCTCTCCGGCGGTGGCGTCGGGGATCACCGGATCGCGCAGCCCCTCGACCAGCTGGGCCGTCGCCGGATCGGCGGGCGCGGTGGTTGCGATCACCGAGTAGACGGCGGCGTTGCCGGACGTGTTGATCTGGGGCGGCGAGGTCAGCGCGACGCCCTTGGCGCCGGCGAGCGCGTCCTGCAGCTTCACCAGCCGCGGATCGGTGCCGCGGTCGTCGCCGCCGGCCTTGGTCAGGGTCGCGGTGAGCTGGTTCTTGAGGTCCTCGGCCTGCTTCTGCTGCTGCGCCGCCGTGGCCTGCAGCTGCTCGAGCTGCGCCTGCTGGGCCTGCAGGTCGGCGGCCTGGGCCTCGAGGTCGGCGGCCTGGGCCTCGAGGCGCGCGGCCTGGGCCTCGAGGGACGCCTTCTGCCGCTCCAGCGCGGCGGCCTGGGAGGCGACGCCGCGCTCCTCGGAGACGAGCGCGGCCACCTGGCGTCGCAGCGGCTCGGGCGGCTGGAGCGCGGGGGCGGCGGCCTGCCGGCGCAGCTCGGCCGCCTGGGCGAGCAGGGCGCGCTCGTCGGCGCGCGCCGCGGCCAGCTGGGTGCGGCGGGCGGCGGCCTGCGCCTGGAGGTCGGCCAGGCGGGCCTGCAACCGCGCCAGCTCCTCGGGACGCACCGCCGCGGCGATCTGCGCCTCGACCGTGGCGATGCGGGCCTGGACGGCGGCGAGCTGGGACTGCAGGGTCGCCTCCCGGGCGCGGGCGGCGCGGACGCGTGTCAGCACCGCCTCGGCGCGCCGGAGCAGGTCGCCCCGGCGACCCGAGAGGCGCTCCAGCTCCGCGCGCAGCGCTGCGGCCTGGGCCTGGACGCGCCGCTGCTCGGCGCGCAGCGCGTCCGCCTGGCGACCGAGCGCGGCGGCCTGACTCTCCAGCGTCGGCCTGCTGAGCCTCCAGGCCGGCCTGCTCGTCCTTCAGCTCGGCCGCCTGCGCCTGCAGCGAGGCCGCCTGGGACTGCCCCTCGGCCTGCTCGGACTCGAGCTCGTCCTGGAGGTCCTGCAGCTCGTCCTCCTGCGCCTTGACCGCCGGGTCGACGGTCGCCGGGGTGCCGAGGTTGACGGCGACGAGCAGCGGCCCGTTGTACCCCACGCCGAAGCCATCGGCCAGGAGGTCGTAGCTGCGGCGCTCCTGGGTGTCGAGGGGCGTCGCCCCGATGTCCTCCTGGCCGAGCTCGAGCGAGAAGGTCGGGATCACCAGCACCCCCAGCAGCACCAGCGACCCGCCGATCGCCCACCACGGGCGGCGGGCGAGCAGGCGCCCCCAGCGCGACCACAGGCCGGTTCCGGGCTCCCTCGCCCGCCCGCGCGCGAGGCCGGGCAGCCGGAGGGCGTCGATCCGGGGGCCGATCAGCGACAGCAGGGCGGGCAGCAGGGTGATCGCCGCCAGCACCGCGGTGACCACGGCGACGGCCGACGCGTATCCGAGCGAGGTCACGAGCGGGATCCCCGCCACCGCCAGGCACAGCAGGGCGATCACCACCGTGCCGCCGGCGAACACGATCGCGCTTCCCGAGGTGGCCAGCGTCAGGGCGATCGATTCGTCGATCTCCGTGCCCTCGCGCATCTGGCTCCGGTGCCGGTTGACCAGGAACAGCGCGTAGTCGATCCCGACGCCGAGGCCGATCATGGTCGCGAGCGTCGGCGCGATGTCGGGCACGCCCACGAGGTGGCCCATCAGGCCGATGCCCATCAGGCCCACGATCAGCCCGACCACCGCCGAGATGATCGGCATCCCCATGGCCACGATGGTCCCGAAGGCGAGGCTCAGGATGATCATCGCCACCGCGATCCCCACCAGCTCGCTGCTCTCGGTCTCGGGCTTGGAGAGCTCCGATCCCATCGAGCCGCCCACCGCGATGTCGGTGATCCCGGCCGCGCGCAGGGGCTTCGAGCCGATGTCCAGGATCTGCCTGGGACTCCCTGGCGGTCAGGTCGGCCGAGCCGATGTCCAGCAGCACCGGGATGTACGCGATCCGCCCGTCCTTCGACAGCTGGGCGGCGCCCTTCTGGCTGAAGGGGCTCGGCGCGCTCACCACGTGCGGGGCCTTGGCCAGGGCGCTGGCCGCGGCGTTGATCGCCTTCTTGTAGCTCGCGTCGCTCAGCTTGCCCGAATCGATCGAGAAGACGATCGGGTTCTGGCCGTTCTGCTGGGGCGGAAAGCGGTCGGCCAGGACGTCCGTCGCGGCCTGGCTGCCGGTTCCCGGCAGGGTGAGGTCGTTCGTGGTCTTCGTGCCGACCACGGCGACCACGGCCACCAGGGCGACGGTGGCGAGGATCCACGCCAGCAGGACGGCCATGTGGTGCCGTGTGATCCATCCGCCCAGCCGATAGAGGGCCGTCGCCATGCCGCCCGCCCTAGCCGATGAAGGGGATGTCCGCTCCGACCATCGAGGCGACGATCACCGCCACGAGAATCACCAGGAGCACGAGCGCCGGCCAGCTGCGCCAGCGCGGCCGGCGCTGTCCTGCCCCCCGCGCGGTGATCCGCGTGGCCCGGACGGTGACCGGGCGGCCGCGGCTGGGACGCACGCGGCCGGCGACCGCTCCGGGCTGGAGCTCCTCGGGCAGCTCCTGGACCGGGCCCTCGATCGTCACCCCGAGGTGGGTGGCGTAGGCCCTCACGAAACCATTGACGTAGGCGGGATCGGGCAGCGACTCGAAGCGGCCGTCCTCGATGGCGACCAGATACCGTTCACGGATGCGCGTCGCGTGCGCGCACTCCGAGATCTCCAGGTTCTGCCGGAGGCGCGCGTCGCGAAGGGTCGCTCCGATCGAAAGCGGATCCTCCACGGCGGCAGCCTACGCGTACTCGGTGCCCGGCGCGCAATCCGTCATGCTCACGGGCGCAGGTGCGCACCCCGGACGACCACTACCAGGCGCTCGACCTCGCGCCCGACGCCAGCGCGGACGAGATCCGCGCCGCCTGGCGCTTCCTGCTCGTCGCCTTCCACCCCGATCGCTTCCGCGACGAGGTCCAGCGCACGCGCGCCCAGGAGGTCACCAAGCGGGTCAACGCGGCCTGGCAGGAGCTCGGCGACCCGGTGCGACGGCGCCGGTACGACCTGCGCCGTCGCCGCCCCGCGGCCTCGCCCGCCCCGGATCCCGCGCCGCCCACGCGCGAGCTGCCCTGCCCGTCGTGCGCCACCCGCTGCCGGGTGCCCGACGCGGGCGGGGCGGTGGTGCGCCTGGCGTGTCCGGCCTGCCAGGAGACCTTCCCGGCCATGATCGGCGCCCGCTGCATCGGGCGCCCGCGCCTCGAGCGGCGCAAGCTGGGCCTGCGCTACGAGGCGGTCTTCGCGGACGCGGCCGGCACGCGCTCGAGCGTCAGCTTTCGCCGCCTTCCCCAGGAGCTCGCCCTCTCGGAGGGCGAGCTCTTCTCGATCGTGTTCCATCCGCGCCGCGCGCGGCCCATCTACGCGATCGTCCACGGCGAGGGCGTGGACATCGGCTGGCGGGTGGGTTAGCGGCTCAGCGCCGGGGGCGCACGGCGAGGCGCACCGAGTCGCGCATGCCCGCCGCCCCGCGGGCCGTCACCACGTAGACGCCGGGCCGCGCCAGGCGGCGCGCCAGCACCACGGTGCTGGATCCGGCCCTGAGCTTTCGCGCCTGTCGTGCCACGGGCTTCTTGGCGCCGGCCTTGCGCACGGTGAACTTGACCCGGGCGGCGCGGTTCACCTTGACGCGCAGGCGCGGGCGGGCGCCCGCGCGCACCGGCCGGACGCGCGAGATCACGAGCTTGGCGCGCGCGCTCGCGGCCGCCGAGCGCTTCGCCACCACGATCGCGCGCGCGGGGCCGCTCGACTCGTTGCCGACCACGTCGGTGGCCACGACCTGCCAGTTGTGGCGGCCGACTCCCATGCGCACCAGCGCCGTGGTCTCGCCGCCGGACACGCTCGCGACCGCGACGCCGTCGAGGACGACCCGGTAGGCGGCGATCCCGTTGGCGTCACCGGCGGCCGTCCAGCGCAGCCGCACCGAGGGTCCCACGACCCGAGCGCCCGCCCCGGGGGAGGACGGCGCGGCGGCCGTCGGAGCGGTGCGGTCGACGACGATCGTGCGGGTCTCGGACGCGCGCGCGTTGCCCTCCGCGTCCACGGCGACGACGGCCCACGCGTGGGGGCCGTCCGCGAGCGGCGCGCCCGGGCCGCTGGCGGTGGTCGTGGAGCCGACGCTGGACGAGGTCGCCCCGTCGATCACCAGGCGGTACGCCGTGACGCCGCTGTCGGCGTCGCTCGCGGGCGCCCAGCTGAAGACCGGGGTGGCCAGCGCGGTCACGGTGCCCTGGGCGGGCGCGAGCAGCGAGAACGCGGCCGGGGGCATGCCATCGGGCCCGACCCCGCCGGCCGCGACGCTGAGGGCGCCGGGCAGGTCGGCGCGCCGGCCGGTGGCGGTGACGCCCGACAGCGCCGGGATGCTCCGGCCGCCCCAGATCACGGCCGACCTGAGCTGCGCGGCCGAGAATCCGGGGTACAGCCCGCGCACCACCGCGGCGATGCCCGTCACGTGCGGCGCCGCCATGGAGGTGCCGGACTTGTAGCCGAAGGCGGCGCCCGGGAGGGTGCTCGCGATCGAGTCCCCCGGCGCGCCGACATCGACGGTCGTCGCGCCCCGGTTCGAGAACGAGGCGAGGCCGTCGGCGGAGGTCGTGGCGGCCACGCTCACGAGGGTGCCCGCGGGGCAGTTGGCGGGCCAGACGGGCGACGCGTCGTTGTTGGTGCCGTCGTTGCCCGCGGCCGCCACGAACAGCACCCCGGCGGCCCCGGCCTGGGCGACGGCGTCGCACAGGGGCGCCGAGTAGCCGGTGCCGCCCCAGGAGGCGTTGATCACCTTGGCGCCCTTGGCGACCGCGTATTGGATCGCCGAGATGGCGTCCGAGGTGTATCCGCCGCTGGGCGTGAGGAACTTGAGCGGCATGATGCGGGCGTTGTCGGCGATGCCGGCGATGCCGTAGGAGTTGCCCCGGCGGGCCGCGATGGTCCCGGCGACGTGGGTGCCGTGGCTGTCGCCGTCGGCGGAGCTGAAGAGCTGGTTGCTCCCCGATCCGGTGAAGTTCCAGCCGTTGACGTCGTCGATGTATCCGTTGTGGTCGTCGTCGATGCCGTTGCCGGCCGTCTCGCCGGTGTTGCGCCAGATGCGCGCCGCGAGGTCGGGATGGGAGATGTCGACGCCGGTGTCGATGACGGCCACGGTCACCTGGCTCGCGCCGGTCGACGCGTCCCAGCCGGCGGGGGCGCCGATCGTGCGCAGGTCCCACTGGTAGTCGGCGTACAGCGGGTCGTTGGGGACCTCGAGGGCCCGCACCCGCTGGTCGAGGGACACCGCGTCGGCCGCCGGCTCGTCGGACAGCAGGGCGCGGGCGCGGGCGAGCGTCACCGGCGCGGGCAGGTCGTAGGCCGCCCACCCCGCCATGAGCGGGCGCGAGGCGTCGGCCTCGAGCGCCTGCCCCACCTCGGAGCGGCCGCCGTTGCCGGCGTCCGTGTCGACCTTCACCAGCACCGAGTCGCTGGTCGGAGCGGCCTGCGCCGCGGCGGCGGTGGCGCCGAGGGCGAGGACCGTGAGGGTCCACGCCGCGGCCGCCCGCACGCCGCGGCCGGCCACGACCTTCCCGTCCCTGTCCCCACGATGCGTCACCGCGCACTGGCCTCCCTGCCGTGCGATCACGAGGCGGCCCCGCGCCCGGGCACCGGCCGCCCGGGGGCGTGTCCGCCCTCAGTTCTCCATCGGCATCTCCCGGAGGATGCACAACCCCCCTCGGCCTATTTTCGTCCGAAGGGCGTTTCTGTGGTCCGCCCCGGCGCGCCCGGGGACCCGGCTAGCGCGCCGAGTCGCTCAGGCGGGAGGCGAAGAAGGCGCGGATCGCCTCGCGCCCGCCCTCGGTCGCGGCCTCGGCGAAGCGCGCCGCGAGGGTGCCGCCGGCGCCGTCGCCGCGGCGTACGACCTCGGCGTCGAGGGCGTGCCAGCCCATCTCGGCCAGCTCGATCTCGATCCTCACGGTCCTGGCGGACGGGAAGTCCGCCCCGGCCAGCAGGATGCCGCCCTCGCTGAGGTTGACGCTCTGGGCATCGACCGTCTCGTCCGCGCTGACGACCCGCGCCGCGAGCGCGACGTCCTCCCGGTGGTGGACACGTCGTTCGTCGTGCGCGGTCGGGCCTGACATCCGGATGCTCCCCTCAGCTGGTCGAGGGCGATGCTATCGGAGACGCCGGCTCCGGACCCCCCTCCGGATCCAGCGGCAGGGCACGCTCGAACACGATCCGGTCGGCCCCCTCGCCGAGGAAGGCGGCCTCCATCCGCCCGGCGAAGCCGAGGCGCTCGTGGAAGCGCCGCGAGGCGGCCCGCTCGGGGGCCGCGAGGGCTCGGATCCGCCGGCAGCCGCGCGCGTGCGCCCGGCCGGCGAACTCCCGGTACAGGAGGGCCCCGACGCCCCGCCCCCGCCAGGCGGGGTCGACCACGTGCATGTGCACGTAGGCGAGGTCGGGCTCGGCCTCGCTCACCAGCCCCAGCAGGAAGCCGACGGGCGCTCCGTCCTCGTCCTCGAGCCACACCCCCGAGGGCCCCAGCTGCTCGAAGAAGAGCCGGTGCATCACCAGCCCCACGGGATGGCCGAACCACGCGTCGACCACCTCCCGGGCCCGGACGAAGTCGGACCCCCGCAGGGCTCGGGACGTGAGCCCCACCGCGCGCCCCTACTCGGGCGTGGGCACCGACCGGGCCACGTAGTCCTCGAGCAACAGCAGGTCGCGCTCGCCGGCGCGCTTGGTCACCTGCAGGAGCTCGCTCATCGTGGAGACCTCCTCCACCTGCTCGGTCACGAACCACTGCAGGAACACCTGGGTGGCGTGGTCGCGCTTGTCGATCGCGAGATCCAGGACGGCGTGGATGTGCGCGGTGACCTCGTTCTCCCACGCGAGGCTCGCGGCGACCGCTTCCTCGGCGCTCTCGAAGGTCGCCTTGGGGGCGGCGATCGGGGGGATCTCCACCGGGCCGCCGACATCCTGGATGTAGGCCAGGAAGCGCATCGCGTGGGCGTGCTCCTCGGCGGCCTGGGCGGCGAAGAACTTGGTCAGCTCCGGCAGGCCCTCGCCGTCGAACCAGCTCGAGATCGACAGGTACTGGAGGTGGGCCTCCAGCTCACGCCCCATCTGGGCGTTCAGGGCATCGATCACGGTCTTCTCGACGGGCATCGTCAACTCCTTGGGTGCGAACGCCGAGGAGTCTAGCCAAGCCCTCGCAACCGCGGCGCGCCCGGTATCGTGCCGCATCCACGCCGCCAAGGAGTCATCGATGTCCCTCGCCCGCCCGCTCGCCGCCGGGGTCGCAGCCCTCGCGGCGATGACCGCCCTCGCGGGCTGCGGAGGCGGCTCCGGCAATCTCAGCGCCGCCGAGTTCCGCAGCCAGGCCGACGCGATCTGCGCCGACGCCAACACCCAGCTCGCGGCCCTGCCCGAGCCCACCTCGGCGGCGACCTTCCTGCCCTACCTGCGGGCCGGCCTGCCGATCCAACAGGCCCAGCTCAGCAAGCTGGAGGACCTGAAGGCCCCGTCGGAGTTCGAGGGCACGTTCTCGGAGGCGATCGCGCTCCTCAAGCAGCAGCTCGCCGCGACGACGGCGGCCGGCGACCGGATCGAGGGCGGAGAGGACACCGAGGCCGTCGTGAAGGACGTCAGCGACGACATCAAGGCGATCAACGACGAGGCGGACGCCAAGGCCGAGGAGCTCGGGCTGAAGGTCTGCGGCACCGACGCAACGGAGACGGCCAGCGCCTCGAGCTCGACCGCGACCACCGCCAGCGCGCCCACCGCGACGACGGCGCCGGCCGCGACCACCGGCACCACCACGACCGCCGCCCCGGGCGGGACCGTCGCCCCGGCGGCCTACGTCGCCGACGTCCAGGTGGCCACCACCGCCCTCCAGGGCTTCGGCGAGCTGCTGCAGAACTCGACCAGCATCGAGGAGCTCGGCACCAACTCGGCCGCCGCGCAGAAGAAGCTCGACGAGTTCGACACGGCGATCGCCAAGCTCGGCACCTACAAGCTCGCGCAGGCCCAGCTCAACTCCCAGCGCGCCGGGCTGGTCGCCACCGGCCCCGACGTGAGCGACGTGCTGCGGCGCTTCATCACCGCGGCGGCGGCCGGCGACATCGCCGAGCTCCAGACGCTGGTGCCCGAGGTGACCACGGCCATCGGCAAGTTCCAGTCGGCGGCCACCGGGGGCGCCTGAGCGGAGGGTCCCCCAGCCCGGCGCGGCCCGCGGGCCGCGCCGGTGCGCGGGCTCAGCGTCCCCGCCGCGCCTTCTCGGAGCGGCTCGCGCCGACGATGGCGGCGGTGGCCAGCACGCCCCAGAACACGCCGTAGCTCAGGCCGCGGCCGAGGGGCTGGTTCAGGAACACCACGTGCACGAACCACAGCACGAGGATCGAGATCGGCAGCACGACCGCCACCTGGACCACGACGTGGAGGTCCTCCCAGCGGCGCAGCCACGCGGGGGGCGGGTCATCCCGTTTCGCGCTCACGCAGGCAGGATACGCCCGCCTCCCGGCCCGGCGGTGGTGTCTAGTATCCCCGGGGTGCAGGGGCCGACATCACCCGAATGGGATCTGGTCGTCGAGTGGGTGGGGACGCTCTCGGACCTGGGGGGCGTCGCCGGGCTGCTGGGCTGGGACCGCGAGACCCTGATGCCGCCCGCCGGCGCCGAGGGCCGCGCCCGTCAGATGGGCACGCTCGCCGCCCTGCGCCACCGGGAGCTGGTGCGGCCCGACGCCGGCGAGGCCCTGGCCGCCCTGGCGGGCTCCTCCGACCTGGACGCCCAGGGGCAGGCCGTGGTGCGCCTCGCCTCCCGCGCGCACGAGCGCGCCCTGAGGGTCCCCGAGGAGCTCGTGCGCGAGCTGAGCGAGGCCTGCTCGCGCTGCGTCAGCGCATGGACCGCCGCCCGGGCGGCCGACGACTTCTCGGCCTACGCCGGCCCCCTCGCGACCGTCGTCGCCCTCAAGCGCCGCGAGGCGGAGGCGGTCGCGATCGGCGAGGAGCCCTACGACGCCCTCCTCGACGAGTTCGAGCCCGGCGCCCGCGCGGCGGCGCTGGAGCCGGTGTTCGCGGACCTGCGCACGCGGCTCACGCCCCTCGTCGCCGAGGCCGCCGCGCGCCCGGCGGTGGAGCTGCCGCCCCACCAGTGGAGCGAGACCGGCCAGATGGCGATGGCCCATGAGATCGCGCGGCTCGTGGGCTTCGACGAGTCGGCGGGCGTCATCGCGCTCTCGGCCCACCCCTTCACGGGCTCCCCGCACCGCGGCGACGTGCGCTTCACCACCCGCCTGATGCCCGACAGCCCGATCGGCAACATCAGCGCCGTGCTCCACGAGCTGGGACACGCGCTGTACGAGCAGGGCTTTCCCGCCGACGCCGACCGCACCCCGGTCTACGACGCGCCCTCGCTGGGCGCCCACGAGAGCCAGTCGCGCTTCTGGGAGAACCAGATCGGCCACACGCGGGCGTTCTGGGACCAGATCGAGCCCGCCCTGCGACGTCACTTCCCGGAGGCCATGACCGGCATCGACGCGGCGCTGCTGCACCGCGCCGCGCGCGTCGTGCGGCCGTCCCTGATCCGGGTCGAGGCCGACGAGGTCACCTACAACCTCCACGTCGTCCTGCGCTTCCAGGTCGAGCTGGCGCTGATCCGCGGCGAGCTCGAGGTCGCCGAGCTCCCGGGGGCCTTCGCGGACGGGATGCAGGAGCTGCTGGGGATCCGCCCTCCCAGCGACGCCCTCGGCGCGATGCAGGACATCCACTGGGCCGACGGGCTCTTCGGCTACTTCCCCACCTACACCCTCGGCAACCTCTACGCCGCCCAGCTCACGGAGGCCGCCGCCGCCGAGCTGGGCGACATCGAGCTGGTCGTGGCCGGCGGGCGGTTCGCCGACATCCTGGGGTTCATGCGCGAGCGCGTGCACCGCCACGGGGCCGTCATGCCCACCGGCGAGCTGATGCGCCGGGCGACCGGGGTCGAGCTGTCCTCGGACGCCCTCATTGCCCACCTGGAGCGCTCCTACCTGAGCTGACCCGCCCGGCGGTCCAGATGCGACCGTCTCCGACCGATAGCACTGGGGATGTCACCCCTTTCCCCGCGCCGGGCCGCAGGGCCGCTGGCGGCGGTGCTCGCCGCCGTGCTGGCGTGCGCGCTCGCGGCGCACGCCGCGCCCTCGGTCGAGCAGCTGCGCGCCGAGCGCGCGGCCCTCGCCGACCGCGCGGCGGCCCTGGGGGCCCGGGCCGACAGCAGCCGGGCCGCGCTGGCGAGCGGCCGCGGCCGCCTCGACATCGCCCGCACGCGCTACCTGAGGGCCCTCGACGGCCTGGAGCGGCGCCTGCGCGGCATCTACGTCACGGCCGAGCCCTCGCCGATCATCGAGTTCATCACCGGCGGCGACCTGGACGAGTCGCAGGCGCGCCTCGACCTGCTGGAGGCGCTCGGGCGCCAGGATCGCGGGCTGGTCGAGGCCTACCGGGGGGCCTCCGCCGAGCTGCTGCAGGCCGAGGACGCGGCACGGCGCCGCAAGGACGACGCCGTGGCGGCGCGCGGGCGCCTGCAGGTGGAGCGGAGCCTCGTCGACCAGCGGCTCGCGGACGCCGAGCGGGAGCGGCGCGCGGCGGCCTCGGCCGCGAGCGCGGCGGTGCCGGCGCCCGTCCTGGGGCAGCCCGCCTCGGCACCGGCCGCCGGCGCCCCCGCGGATGCCCCGAGCGCGGGCGACGAGGGTGGGCGCGGCCTGGCCGCGGCGCTGGTCGCGGGACGCGCCCTCCCCGGGGACGCCCCGGTCGATGCCGCGAGCGGCACGCCGATCGACGCCGAGCCGGCCCCGGCCGGGCCCGACGCCACCCGCGCCCTCCCGGGCGTCGGGGCGGTCGGCCCCGCCGCCGGCGGGGCGGCGACCCCCTCCACCCTGCCGACCTTCACGGCGGTCGCCTCCTGGTACGGCCCCGGGTTCACCAGCGACCGCCTGGCCGGCGGCGAGCCCTACGACCCCAACGCGTTCAGCGCCGCCTCACGCACGCTGAGGTTCGGGACCATGCTGCGGGTGGCCTACGGCGGACGCGCCGTCACGGTGCGCGTCAACGACCGCGGACCCTACGTCCGCGGCCGGGACCTCAACCTCTCCCAGGCGGCGGCCGCCGCCCTTGCGCTGCCGGGCATCGGCACGGTCACCGTGCAGGTGTTGCCCGGGTACGCCGCGGCGCCGACGCGCGCGTAGGCCGCGGCGGCCGCGGCGGGGCGAGCACCTCCCGCGCACGCACGGCCGCGCCCACGATGCCGGCCTGGTTCTGGAGGGTGGCGGGCGCGATCGGGGCGCGGGTGCTGAGGTAGGGCACGAACTTCTCGGGCTTCTTGGAGATGCCGCCGCCGAGGATGATCAGGTCGGGCCACACCAGGCGCTCGATGGTGTCCAGGTACTCGTCGAGCAGGGGCGCCCACTTCTTCCACGACAGGCCGCGACGCTCGCGGGCCCCGGCCGAGGCCCGCCGCTCGGCGTCCTTGCCGCGGATCTCGATGTGGCCGAGCTCGAGGTTCGGCACCAGCACGCCGTCCACGAACAGCGCCGAGCCGATGCCCGTCCCGAGCGTCAGCACGAGCACCACGCCCTTCACACTCCGGCCGGCGCCGTAGCGCATCTCGGCGACGCCGGCGGCGTCGGCGTCGTTGAGCATCACCACGGGCCGCCCGATCGCCTGCGAGAACAGGTCGCCGGCCTCGGCGCCGATCCAGCTCTCGTCGAGGTTCGCCGCCATCTCGACGCGGCCGCCCTTGATCACCGCCGGCAGGCCGATGCCCACCGGGCCGCTGTCCGGCCCCAGGCCCGCCACCAGGTCGGCGGTGGCGGCGACGACCGCGGCCGTGTCGGCCGGCTGGGGCGTCGGCACCCGCACCCGGTCGCCCACCAGCACGCCGCGGCGCGAGTTGACGATCCCGGCCTTGATCCCCGTCCCGCCGATGTTGACGCCGATGAGAGCTCTCACGACCGTGCCACCTCGTTGTCATAGGTCACCAGGGACATCACGTCATACCCCGCGAGCGCCGCGCGGCCGGGCAGGAAGGTGAGCTCCGCCACCACGGCGATCCCGGCGACCACCCCGCCGAGGCCCTCCACCAGGCGGCAGGCCGCCAGCGCGGTCCCGCCGGTCGCGAGCAGGTCGTCGTGGACCAGCACGCGCTGCCCCGGACGGATCGCGTCCACGTGCAGCTCCAGCACGTCCGTGCCGTACTCCAGCGCGTACTCCTCGCGCACGGCGGCGCCGGGCAGCTTGCCGGCCTTGCGCGCCCCGGCGAAGCCCACGCCCAGCTCGCGCGCCAGGGCGCCGCCCAGCACGAACCCGCGCGCCTCGATGCCGATGACGACGTCGGGCACGCGCTCGCGCGCCCATCCGGACAGGCTCTCCACGCCCGCCGCCAGCCCGGCGGGGCTCTGGAACAGCGGCATCAGGTCGTAGAAGAGGATCCCCTCGTGGGGATGGTCCGGGATCTTGCGGATCGCCCCGTCGATGTCGAACCCGCCGATGATCACGGGTTGGCGATCTCCCTCAGCTCCGAGATCAGCATCAGGTGCCGCATGTGCGAGGCGAGCGCCGCCAGGCTCTCGAGCGAGTCCAGCGCCTCGCGCCTGCGCTCGGGATTGCGCGAGCGCAGGCCCACCGATAGCAGCTGCTGCAGGAGCCCCGCCTCGCGCTCGGCGGCCACCCGGAAGAGCCGCAGGTGGCGAGGCTCCACGCCGTAGCGCCCGAGCTCGATCGCCGTCTGGACCACCTCGCGGTCGGTCTCGTCGAAGCCCCCGCCGTGCTCGGCCACCAGGCCGTACTCCTCGAGCGCCTTGAGCAGCGACGACGTGGCGCCCGTCGTGGCCAGGATCTCCTGCGGCGTGTAGCGCCGCGTGGGGGCCGGCTCGGCCAGCTGGGCCCGCTTGAGCTGCTTGGCCTGGTTGGCGACGCTGAACGCGCCGGTGGTTGACGACTCCAGCTCCTGGCGGATCACGCGCAGGGGCAGGAACTCGTCGCGCTGCAGCCGCAGGATGGTGCGCAGGCGCTCCACCTCGAGCGGGCTGTACAGGCGGTACCCGCCGGCCGTGCGCTTGGGCGTGATGAGGCGCTGGTCCTCGAGGTAGCGGATCTTGGAGATCGAGATCGAGGGGTAGTCGGCCTTCAGCAGGTCGCAGACGGCCCCGATGGTGATCGCGCCCTCGGCGTCGTCGGAGGGGTGCGGCTCGTCGGGGAGCAGGCTGGGCTGGTTCATCCGAGCAGGAAGGTGAGTCGGAACTTGCCGATCTGCAGCTCGTCGCCGTCCTCGAGGACCTCCTCGTCCTCGATGCGGCGGCGGTTGACGTAGGTGCCGTTGAGGCTCCCCAGGTCCTTGAGGGTCGTTCCCCCGGGGTCCGCGGGCGATGACCGCGTGGTTGCGCGACACGGTCACGTCGTCCAGGAAGACGTCCGCCGAGGGCTCGCGCCCGATGGTCACGGTGTCGCTGTCCAGCGTGAACATCGCGCCGGGAGGGCCGCCCGCGCGCACGGCGAGCGTGGGACCCTCGATCGCCGGCCCCTGCCAGCCGCCGGTCTCCGCCTGCTCGTCGCTCACCGACATCGGGCCGGTGATCTCCCCGGTGCCCTGGTTCTCGACGATCAGCAGGGCCCCGCAGCGCCCGCAGAACTTGTGGGCGTCACTCTGATGGAAACCGCATTCGGAGCAGTAGATGCCCGGCCCCCCGCTCGTGTCCCGCCATGCGGCGGCTAGTCGCCCTGGAGCTGGTCCAGGTCCGGGAGGCGCCCGGCCAGGATCTTGCTCAGCGCGTCGACGTTGACCACCGACAGATCGCCTTCGTCGCGCCCCTTGAGACGCCCGATGAGCTCGCTCTTGAGGATTTCGATGCGCCCGTGCAGGACCCTGCGCTTGCGCGAGACCTCGCGCTCCTCCTCCGTCAACTGGCGGATCAGGTCCTTGAGCTCGCCATCCGTGAGCTGGCTGAGATCGGGCAGCGTGTCCATCGGGGCTCCTCGTCGGTAAGAGAGGTCAGCATAGCGACCGGCCGGGCTAACCCTCATGGCCGGGTCGAGGCATTCCGGGCACGCAGCGCGATCACCGCGATCCGCAGGTAGTTCGCCAGGGTGACGAGGGCGAGGGCCACCGCCACCCACATCAGCGCCGACACCCAGACCCCCTCGAACAGGATGGCCCCTCCCGCCGCGACCATCGTCAGCGCCGAGGAGACCTTGCCGGCCATGTCCACGCGCATCTCGATGCCCCGGCCCAGCAGCCAGGCGAACCCGGCGATCGTGAGGACGTCGCGCGCGATCAGGATCACCGGCGCGGCCGGCGCCACCTGCCCCAGCGCGATCACGCCGACCAGCGCGACGCCCACCAGCAGCCGGTCGGCCAGCGGGTCGGCGATCCGGCCGAAGCGGGTCTCGGCGTGGAGGCGCCGCGCCAGGTAGCCGTCCAGCAGGTCGGTCGCGGCCACCACGCCGAAGATCAGCGCCCCCAGGCCCGACGTGGGCCCGTCGGCGCGCAGCAGCACCACCAGGAGCACCGGGAGGGCCCCCAGGCGCGCGATGGTGAGCGCGTTGGGCAGCCAGCGCAGGCGCGCCGGCGCGGTGGTGGTCACCGAGGTCTCCACGGAGACCCATTGTGGCCGACGCGCGGCCGGTCCATCGGATCGCCCCCGGCGCGAGCGGCGGGGGCGCCGACCGCGGTCGGCGCCCCCGCGGGGATCACGCCATCGCGGAGGCCCTCAGGACGGGATCCCGGGGGGGCCGAGGATCTCGAGCCCGTATTCGGCGGCGAGCGTGACCAGCGCCTCCATGTCGGGTGGCTCGGTCGGCGGCGGCGGGATCACCGGCTGCGGGGCCGGCTCGCCCAGCGCGCCGACGAATTCCTCGAAGCCGGCGGGCTCGACCACGAGCAGGAACCTGGCCTGCGCCGAGCTGACCGTGAAGGTGTGGGGGATGTCCCTCGGCCCGAACACGAAGGCCCCGGCCGGTGCGACGCTGACCTGCCCGCCGACCCAGAAGGTCAGCTCGCCCTCGAGCACGTAGAACCACTCGTCCTCGTTGTGGTGCACGTGCAGCGGCGAGCCGGTGCCCAGCGGCGCCAGGG
This sequence comes from uncultured Thermoleophilia bacterium, assembly GCA_963806585.1. GTDB lineage: Bacteria > Actinomycetota > Thermoleophilia > Miltoncostaeales > Miltoncostaeaceae > Miltoncostaea. Next base: position 275,325 of record CAWDYN010000007.1, read on the forward strand.
TCTCGGTCACCCCCACGCGGCCGGCGGTCGTCGCGCTCGAGGACTTGATCGTCACCAGCTGCCCGAAGAACCAGTACGCCTCACCCTCCCCGGGACCGACCACGATCGGGGCCGTCTTCTCGATTGCCTCGCCCATCTGCGTCTTCTCCCCACTCGATGACGGATTGCCGCCGCCAGCCTGGTGGAGCGGCCGCGCCGCGCATATCCCCGGGAACCGGGGATATTTCGCGCACGATGGGCCGGGCGGGTCGATAATGGGTCGATGGCGCCGCCCTGGTCCGTAGACCGCCTGCTCGAGGAGATCGCGGTGCTCGGCGGGCGCGGACTGCCCCGCGGCGAGTACCTCGCGCAGCTGGCGCCGCGGCTGCGCCGGGTGGTTGACAGCGACGCGAGCTGCTGGCACACGCTCGATCCCCAGACCCGGCTGCTCACCAGCGAGGAGCCGACCGAGCTCATCGAGCGAGGCATCTACACGGCCGAGAGCGCGTCCGCCGCCGGCGAGCTGATCGTCCGCAGCGAGTACGTCGTGGAGGACGCCAACACCTTCGCCGAGCTGGCCGTGCGCCGCGTTCCGGTGGGGACCCTCGAGCAGGCGACGCGGGGCGACCCATCGCGCAGCGCCCGGTACAGGGACCTGCTCGCGCCCTCGGGCATACCGCACGAGCTGCGCGCCGTGTTCCTGATCCGCGGCCGGGCCTGGGGCGCCGTCCACATCGCGCGCAGCGCCGAGAGCGGCCCGTTCACCCAGGCCGACGTCGACGCGCTCGCCCGCGTGGCCGGGCCCATCGCCCAGGGCATCCGCGGATCGCTGCGCTTCGAGGCCGCCAGACGGGCGTCGGGGGCCGAGGCGCCGGGCCTCGTGGTCCTCGACCCCCGGGGCGCGGTGGAGCTGATCACCCCGGCGGCGCGCGACCTGATGGCCGCCCTGGGCGCCGACTCCCTGGCCCACGGCGACGGGAGACTGCCCGCCTCGGTCATCTCCCTGGCCGCCTTCGTCCGGGCGGACGCGGACCCGGGCGGCAAGGTCGTCACCGTTCCCAGCAGCGAGGGATGGCTCACCCTGCACGCCACCCGGCCCGACCCGGGCGGCGACCGCGTCGCGATCGTGATCGAGCGCGCCTCGGGGCCGCGCTCGGCGACGGTGCGCCTCGAGACCCACGGCGCGACCGCACGCGAGCGCGAGGTGGCGACGCTGATCGCGCGCGGCCTCAGCAGCACGGAGATCGCCGCGGCGCTGGTGCTCTCACCTCACACGGTGCAGGACCACATCAAGAGCCTGTTCGACAAGCTCGACGTCGGCTCACGCCGAGAGCTGGTCGCCCGCGTCTTCCTGGACGAGTACCTGCCGGAGGTCGTCCAGCGCACTCCGCTGACCTCTCACGGCCGGTTCGAGCTGGAGTAGCCCCCCAGCCGCGAGCAGCGACCCCCGATCACCGCGGCGCCCGGGGCGCGAGGGCCGCTGGTACCGTGCCCGCCATGGCGGGCCGACTCCGTCGCTGGTCGTTGGGAATCGCGACGGTCGCGGCACTGGTGCTCTCCCCCTCCGCGGTGCTCGCCGCGCCGGCCGATGACGCCGCGCAGCGCCTCGCCGACGCGTACGCGCCCATCATGAAGGTGCGCGAGCAGCAGAAACCGCCCTGCGACACCGGCGCGGAGCAGTACGACCCCACCGGCGTCGAGACGGTGCTGGGCAACGCGGCGGTGGTCCTGCAGCGCGACGTCCCCGGGCATGGGCTGCGGGACGTGAGGCGTGCGCCGACCGCCCGCGACCTGGCGGGGCTCGGCCCCGAGTACTACCTGAACCTGAACGGAGACCCGCTCGGCGACACCTGCGTCTACTCGCGCGACTTCGCGGCGCTGAAGGCCGCCGGCAGGGCCCCGTACGTCACCTACGCTCACATCGCGCGCGAGGCGGGCCACTCCGGATTCGCCCTGCAGTACTGGACCTTCTGGTACTTCAACCAGTTCAACGACCTCCACGAGGCCGACTGGGAGGGGATGCAGATCACCTTCGACGCCGACTCCCCGGAGCGGGCGTTGGAGGAGGGCCCGAGCGAGATCATCCTGTTCCAGCACGCCGGCGGCGAGCGGGCCTCGTGGGACGCCGGCAAGGTGCAGAAGGAGGGCACGCACCCGGTCGTGTACCCCGCGGCCGGCTCCCACGCCACCTTCTACAGCTCGGCCGTCTACGTCGAGAACGGGGACCACGGCTCGGGCCTGGGGTGCGACAAGACCATCGGCCCCCTGCGGACCGTCCGCCCCGAGTCGGTGCTGCTGCCCGACGAGGCCACCGGCACCGGCCCGTTCGCGTGGCTCAGCTACGACGGGCAGTGGGGCCAGAAGGAGAAGGGCTTCAACAACGGGCCGACCGGGCCGCAGACCAAGACCCAGTGGAGCGAGCCGTTCAGCTGGATGGCCGACCAGCGCAGCTCCAGCCTGCGGATGCCGGGCAGCGCGGTGGTGGGCCCGCAGGTGGCCGAGGCGTTCTGCGGCACGATCGCGTTCGCCTCGAGCATCGTCAACATCGAGGCGCAGACCGCGCGCGGCCCCTCGCGATCGGGATCCTCGCCCTGCTGCTGATCGCGCTCGGCGCTGTTCGTGGGCGTCACCCGCTGGCGTCCGGTGGACCTCGACGCGCCTGCGGGCGCGCCGCTCGTTCGGCCAGCTGATCCGCGCCGCCCGTCAGCTGTACGGCCGCCACTGGCGCGCGCTGCTCCCCATCGCCCTCACCGCGATCCCCATCATCGGGGGAAACCAACGCTGCTGGAATCGGCTGATCCTGGGCGGCGAGACCTCGATCGAGATCGGGGCCGGACACCTCGGTCCTCGGAGACGATCGGCGACCTGGTCGCCCTCCTCGGCGGCCCCGCCGCCTCGGCGATCGTGGCCGCGGTGGCGATCGTCTTCGTGCGACAGCTCTCCGAGTCCGGACGCGGCGGCTTCGTCGCCGCCTGGCGCGGGATGGGCCGGCGCTTCTGGAGGGTCGTCCTCGCACAGCTCGGCGCCACGTTCGGCGTGCTGCTGCTCGCGATACTCGGTGATCGGGCTGCCCTGGGCGCTGTGGAAGCTGGTCGGCTGGCGCTTCGTGCAGCAGGAGGTCCTGTTCACCGACAAGTCCATCCGCGAGGCCTTCCGCGCCAGCTCCGAGCTGGTTCGCGGGCGCTGGTGGCACACCGCCCGCACCGCCCTCTTCCTCTCGCTCGTCACGGCCGTCACCGGGCCGGCGCTCACGATCGCGCTCTTCTTCACGAGCCTGCCGCTGATCTGGATCAACACGATCGGGGCGGTGATCTTCGCGCTGCTGATCCCCTACGTGGCGATCGCCAACACGCTGCTCTACTTCGATCTCGAGGAGCGCGCGGCCACCGAACCGGCCAGGCCACGGCGTTCCTGGCGCCCCTGGAGGCCCCGGCGCTTCGGGCGGCGCCCCGTCCCGACCCCCGCGCCGAGCGCATAGCGCCCACCTGCCAATCGATCGGGGCGAGAGGATTTGAACCTCCGACCGCCCGGCCCCCAGCCGGGTGCGCTACCAGGCTGCGCCACGCCCCGAGGGCTCGAACCTTACCGCATCACCCGGGGATCGCGGCGGCGTCCTGGAGGGGGAAGCGCGCCTCGACGTAGTCCTCGACCATCCGGATGAAGTCGTCGGCCAGCGTCGCGCCCTCCAGGGTCGCGACCTTCTCGCCGTCCACGTAGACCGGCGCGCGCGGCGACTCTCCGGTGCCCGGCAGGCTGATGCCGATGTCGGCGGCCCGGCTCTCGCCCGGCCCGTTGACGATGCAGCCCATCACGGCCACCTTCAGCTCCGCCACGCCCGGACGCTCCCGCCGCCACACGGCCATGCGGCGGTCGAGATGGCCCTCGATCGACTGGGCCAGCTCCTGGAAGACGGTGCTGGTGGTGCGCCCGCAGCCCGGACAGGCGGTCACCTCGGGGCGGAAGGACCGCAGCCCGAGGGCCTGCAGCAGCTCGCGGCACACGCGCACCTCGATCGTGCGGTCGCCGCCCGGCTCGGGCGTGAGGCTGGCGCGGATCGTGTCGCCGATCCCGTCCTGGAGCAGGATGCCCAGAGCGGCGGTCGTCGCCACGATGCCCTTGCTGCCCATCCCGGCCTCGGTCAGGCCCAGGTGGAGCGGGTGCGCGCAGCGCGCCGCCAGGTCGCGGTACACGGCGACCATGTCCTGCAGCCGGCTCACCTTGCACGAGATCACGATGCGGTCGGCGGCGAGCCCCAGCTCCTGGGCCGCCTCGGCGGACGACAGGGCGCTGCGCACCATCGCCTCGCGCAGCACGGCGTCGGCCGGCAGCGGATCGTCCAGGCGGCCGTTCTCGTCCATCAGGGCGTCGAGCAGCTCCGGATCGAGGGAGCCGGCGTTGACGCCGATGCGGACCGGGCGGTCGTGGTCGACCGCCGCGCGCACCATGGTGGCGAAGTTCGCGTCGTGGCGCGCCCCGCGGCCGACGTTGCCCGGGTTGATGCGGTACTTGGCGAGGGCCTCGGCGCAGTCCGGGAACTCGCTCAGCAGCGTGTGGCCGTTGTAGTGGAAGTCGCCGACCAGCGGCACCGTGACGCCGTGCACGTCGCGCAGGCGCTCCCGGATCTCGGCCACCCGGGCCGCCGCGGCGCGGTTGTTGACCGTGATCCGCACCACCTCCGAGCCCGCCTGCGCAAGCTGGGCCACCTGGCTCGCGGTCCCGACGGCGTCGGCCGTGTCGGTGTTGGTCATCGACTGGACGACCACGGGGGCGCCGCCGCCCATCTGGACGTCGCCGACGTGACAGGCGAGGCTGATGCGCCGGGTCGTGGTCACGCGGTCAACGTTAGCCGAGAGGCGTGCCCGACGCCGATCGCTCGGCGAGGCGCGCGAGCGAGTCGGCCACCAGCGTGCGGACTCCGCCCAGGCGGGCCGCCTCCGCGTCGGGGAGGCTCACGTCGATGTCCACCCGGCAGCCGCCCGGGTCGGGCGACAGCGCCACGCGGAAGTCGATGTCCGACACCAGGCACGAGATGATCACCCGGGATCCCTCGCGCTGGCTGCTCACCCGGGTCGGCATGGGGTGGTCCGGCCACCCGTGGAGGTAGCGCGTCACCGTGTCGGCCGCGTTCCCCGCCTCCACGCGCTCGGTGTCGGTCATCCACTCGCTCATCCGCGAGGGGTCGTGGACCAGGCGCCACACGTCGGCGGGCGGGGCCGCGCACACGATGCCCTCGCGGAAGCCGATCACGACGCAAGGCCTCCGGCGACGCCCGCCGCCGCCATGGCCCGGCGCGCGCTCCTCGCTGACGCGCGCGAGCTCGCCCGCGTGGTCGCTGACGCCGGCCACGGGCGGGCGGCCCAGGTCCAGCATCACGGCGAGCAGCTCCTCCCCCGCCACCTCGTCCGAGCGCACGTCCTCGATGATCTGGCGCAGCCGCTCCTCGGCGGCCGCGAGGTGCCGGAGCCCGGTCTCCGTGTCGCCCTCCGCGAGCCCCAGCAGCCCGGTGACCCGGTCCAGGCGCGCGATCAGCGCCACCGGGTCGTCGGCGGGGCCGACGGGCTCGAAGGGGAAGTGGTCGAGGTGGGCGCGGGCGCCGGACAGGTTCCCCGTGACGAGGGACGCCTCGGCGGCCGCCAGCCGCAGGGCCGCGCGCGGCACCCGCCCGGCCTCGCCCGCCAGCGCCACCTCGAGCGCCGCCAGGGCCTCGGCGCCGCGGCCCGCGGCCAGCAGCGCCAGCCCGAGATCCGCCTCGGCGGCCTCCTCCAGCTCGGGGCTGCCGAAGCGCCGGGCCACCCGCAGCTCCTCCTCGGCCGCGTCCACCGCCTCGGCGTGGCTGCCCAGGCGGGAGAGGGCGTGGGCGCGCCCGGCCCAGCTCTGGCAAGCCAGGCCCGGGCCGGTGCGCACGGGGTCGGGGACCGACTCCAGCACCGTGAGGACGTCGGCGATGCGCCCCTGGGCGGCGGCGCAGGCCGCCTCGCCGATGCGCGCGTCGAGCGCCAGCGCGGGCCGGCCCGCCTGCTCGGCCAGCAGGGCGCCCTCGGCGCAGCGGCGCCGCGCCTCCGCGCTGTGGCCCGCGCGCACGAGGGCGAAGCCGCGGGCGAGGACCAGCTCGGCCCGCAGGACCGTGTCCTCCATCACCCCGGACATCGCGTCCACCTCCGCGAGCAGCTGCTCGCCGCGCACGGGATCCCCGGCCACGGCCTCCCCCCAGGCCAGGCCGGCCATCGCGATCAGCCGCGTCTCCGGCGCGCCGATCCCGGCCCGGTCCAGCAGCTCCAGGGCCTCACGGCTGGATCGGAGCGCCTCCTCCGGGTAGCAGGTGGTCGTGCGCAGCCAGCGGGCGCGCTCCGCGAGCGCCGCCGCCAGGCCGCGCACGTCTCCCGCGGCCGCCAGGCCCTCACGGGCGCGGTCGAAGGCGGCGTCCATGGCCGGGCGGTCGCCGCGCCAGGCCTCGATCTCGGCCAGGGCGAGCCAGGCCTCGCCCCCGGCGGCGGCCTCCCCGTCCAGCTCGGCCGACCCGGCGGCGTCGCGCAGGAAGCCGGCGGCCTGGTCCAGGGCCCCGAGGGCCCGGGCGTCGGATGGCCGCGGCCAGCAGGAACGAGCGGGCGCGCCCCTGGTCGCCGGCCCGGCGCAGGTGGTGGGCCACCTCGGCGTGGAGCCGCCCGCGGGGGGCCACGATCTCGGCCAGGCGCGCGTGGGCGGCGCGCCGCCGGCCGGCCGACAGCTCGCCATAGCAGGCCCGTCGCACCAGGTCGTGGGCGAAGGCGACCTCGACCCCGGCGTCGGGATCCAGCAGCCCCGCCGCGACCCCCTCCGCCACCGCCTCGTCCAGGCGCTCGGCGCCGGTGAGGGCGGCCGCCTCGGGGACGCTCAGGGCGCGCCCGGCCGCCGCCGCGGCGGCCACCAGCTCGCGCGCGGGGGGCGAGAGGCGCGCCAGCGGCGCGCGCACCGTGTCGCGCAGGGCCTCCTCGGGGTCCTCCCCGGCCGCCGCCGCCCGGGCGGCGCGCAGCGCGAACAGCGGGTTGCCGCCCGAGAGCTCGGCGATCGCCGCGGCGGCGGCCTCGTCGAGCCCCGGCGCCTCGCGGCGGGCGAGCGCCAGCACGTCGTCCTCGGAGAGGGCGCCCAGGCGGATCTCGTCGAGGATCCCGCCGCGGCGCTCCAGGGCGTCGCGCATCCGGTCCACGCCGCCCGAGGCCGCCCCGCTGCGCAGGGTCAGCAGCAACAGCGTGCGGGACGCCTGGAGTGGCAGCGCCAGGTGGGCCAGCAGGGCCAGGCTGGAGGGATCGGCCCGGTGGACGTCCTCCAGCACCACGAGGACCGGCGACCCGCTCGAGGCCCAGTCCAGCGCCTCGGCGACGGCCTCGAAGAGGCTCGCGCGCCCCAGGTTGGGCTCGCTCGCCGCCGGACCCGGGTGGCGGCCCCACGCCGCCTCCACGGCCGGGCAGAGGCGGGCGAGGTCCTCGGGCCACGCGGCGGCGGCCGGAGGGGCCGGGGTGGCGCGCACCAGCTGGCGCAGCGCGTCGGCCCACGGGCCGAACGGGGGGCCCTCGTCGATGTCGAGGGCGTGACCCAGGGCGACCCGGGCGCCGGCGCGCTCGGCGACGGCCAGCATCTCGGCCGCCAGGCGGCTCTTGCCGAGGCCGGCGGCGCCCTCCACCAGCACGACCCCCCCGCGGCCGGCCACGGCGCCGTCCCAGGCGGCCGCCAGGCGCGCCAGCTCGTCCCGCCTCCCCACCATCGCCGCCTGACGGGGCCCGCGCGGACGGGCCGGCGGGGGGGCCGGCGCGAGCTCGGGCGTCGTGCTCGTGCCGGCGCGGATCTCGTCGGCCAGCGCGCGCGTCTCCGTCGACGGGGGCACGCCCAGCTCGCCCGCCAGCGCGTCCCGGCACCGCCCGTACGCCGCCAGGGCGCCGCCCCGGTCCCCGGCGGCCGCCAGCCGGCGCATCAGCGCCCGGTGGCTCGACTCGCGCAGCCGGTCGCGGGCCAGCGCCTCGCGCGTGTAGGAGAGGGCGCGCGCGGCGTCCCCGCGGGTGTCGGCGGCGTCGGCGAGGGACGCGAGCGCGTCGATCATGCGGTCGCGCTGGCGGTCCTGCTCCTCGAGGACCCACTCGTCGGGGATGTCGGGCAGGAGCGGCTCGGCGCCGAGCAGCAGGGCGCGCTCGAGCGACTCCGGGTCGCCGAGGTCCAGCAGGCGCGTCGACCTCGAGGGCGTCCACCTCGCGCGGCAGCGAGGGGTCGAGTCCCACGCCGAGGCGGTCGGCGACCAGGTGATCGGCGCCGTCAACCGCGTCGAGGGCCGCGCGGATGCTCCACAGGGCGCTGCGCAGGGACCCCCGCGCGCTGGTGTCCAGGACGCTGGGCCAGAAGCGCCCGGCGAGCCGGCCGCGGGGGTGGGGCCCCGGGTTGAGGAGCAGGAACGCGAGCAGCGAACGGGGCTTGACGCCGCCGATCTCGGGCATCCGCCTCTCGTCCACCCACACCGCCAACCCGCCGAAGACGTGCGCGCGAAGCATGGGCCGATCATGCGCCCCCTCCCGGGACCGTCAACGCCGTGGCGCGCCGCGTTGACGCTGCCGTGACGCGGACCGACACGGCCCGCTCACGGGCCCGCGGGAGGCTCCACCCGACCGCCGGATCACGACCGAGGAGGAACCACGATGACGGTGGACCACGACCGGCTCGACGAGTTGATGGGCAGGGTGATCGACGAGCTCGGCGCCGCGCTCGGCATCGGGATGGTGCTGATCGGCGAGCGGGCGGGGCTGTGGGCGGCGCTGTCCGGCGCCGGCCCGCTCACCTCCGGCGAGCTCGCGGAGCGCAGCGGCGCCGAGGAGCGCTACGTCCGGGAATGGCTGCGGGGCATGGCGGCCGCCGGGTACGTGGACTACGCGCCCGAGGCCGACCGGTACGCGATCAGCGACGAGGTCGCCTTCGCGATGGCCGATCCCGAGGGCCCCGCCGTGCCGGGCGCCTGCCAGGTCGTCCTGGCGGCCCTGCAGGGCGCGCCGTCCGTCGCCGAGCGCTTCGCGACCGGCGAGGGCATCGGCTGGCACGAGCACACCCACGACCTCTTCGAGGGCACCGAGCGCTTCTTCCGGCCCCAGTACGCGATGCACCTGGTCGATGAGTGGATCCCGGCGCTCGACGGCGTCGCGGACGCCCTGCGGCGCGGAGCGCGCGCGTGGCCGACGTCGGCTGCGGCCACGGCGCCTCCACGATCCTGATGGCGCAGGCGTTCCCGCGCTCGACCTTCACCGGATTCGACTACCACGAGCCCTCGATCGCCCACGCCCGCGAGGCGGCGCGCGCCGCCGGGGTGGACGACCGCGTCGCCTTCGAGGTGGCGCCGGCCGACGGCTTCCCCGGCAGCGGCTACGACCTCGTCGCGATGTTCGACTGCCTGCACGACATGGGCGACCCGACGGCCGCCGCGCGCCACGTGCGCGGGGCGCTCGCCGCCCGACGGCACCTGGATGATCGTCGAGCCCATGGCCGGCGACCGGGTGGAGGACAACCTCAATCCGGTCGGCCGGATCTTCTACGCCGCCAGCACCATGATCTGCACCCCCGCGTCGCTGGCCCAGGAGGGACGCGCCGCGCTGGGCGCCCAGGCCGGCGAGGCGACCCTGACCGAGGTGGTCCGCGCGGGCGGGTTCTCCCGCGTGCGCCGCGCCACCGAGACCCCGGTGAACCTCGTCCTGGAAGTCCGTCCCTGACCCCGCCGGGGCCCGGGACGCCGTACGCACATCGAGAGAGGAGTCACACCATGAGCACGACCACCACCAACATCCTCGAGACCATCCGCGCCGCCACCGAGCGGCGCGACGCCGAGGCCCTCAGCGCCCTGTACGCCGACGACGCCGAGGTGACCATCGTCGACCGCTCCACGCCTCCCAGCGCGCCGCGGGTGCTGCACGGCCACGACGAGGTCGTGGCCTACCTGCGCGACTCGTGCGCCCGCGAGATGACCCACCGGGTGCGCGACGAGGTCCTGGCCGACAACCGGCTGGCCTTCGCCACGCACTGCCGCTACCCCGACGGCACCCGCGTGCTGTGCATCGCGGTCGGGTCCCTCGACGCCTCGGGCCGCATCGCCGAGCAGACCATCGTCCAGGCCTGGGACGAGTAGCCGTTCCGCGCGCGCGCCCGGACGACCGGGTGCCCGGACCGGGCACCCGGTCAGGGGTTGATCTGGAAGCCCTCGCCCGTGATGCGGCCCAGGTCGTTCTGGAGGGCGAAGACGAAGATCAGCATCACGATCGCGAGGCCCACGAACGACGCGCGGCCGTAGGTGACGGCGCTGAACGCCGAGCCCTTCGCCTTCTCCAGCAGGGCGAAGAGGATGTGGCCGCCGTCCAGGGGCAGGATCGGGATCAGGTTGAAGATCCCGAGCGCCAGGCTGATGACGCCGATGAAGCGCAGCACGGTGATCCAGCCGTCGTCGGCGACCTCGTTGAAGACGGCGCCGACGCCCACGATGCTCGACACCTGATCGCGCGCCTCGCTGCTGACGAACGCGTCGCCGATCACCTCGACGTTGGTCTTGATGATGAACCAGCTGAAGTCCCACCCCTTCTCCAGGCCCTCGAGGGGACCCGACCTGACCGTGGGGCCCTGCGTGAAGCCGAAGGTGAAGCCGAGGCCCGCCAGCGGGCGCCCGTCGGGGCCGCGGCGCACGTCGCCCGACGCGTCGGTGAGCTGCTGGAGGGTGGCGGTGCGGGTGATCTGGCTCGCCGTCCCGGCCGATCGTGAGCGTGACCGTCTCGCCGGGGGCGCCCGACTGGAGCTGCGCGCGAACCCGCTCCGGGTCGCCCTTGGCCGCGACGCCGTTCACCGCGACGCAGCCGGTCGCCCGGACTGCAGGCCGGCGGCCTGGGCGGCGGAGTCCTTGACGACGCCCGCCACCTGGTTGGTCGGGTTGGCCGTCGGGACGCCGATCCAGAAGATCGCCGCGAAGATGACGATCGCGAGGCGATGTTGACCGCCGGGCCCGCCGCGATGGTCGCGACCCGCTTCCAGGTGGAGGCGGCCGTGTAGGCGCGCGGCTCGTCCGCGGGGTCCATCTCCTCCCCCACGGTCATCCCGGCGATCTTGACGTAGCCGCCCAGGGGCAGCCAGCCGATGGCGTACTCGGTCTCGCCCCGGGTGAACGAGGCGATCGGGCGGCCGAAGAAGATCGAGAAGCGCTCCACCTTCATGCCGCACCACTTGGCGACCACCATGTGGCCGGCCTCGTGCACCAGCACCAAGCCCATCAGGATCACGGCGAAGAGCAGGAGGTTCACGAGCACGCCGCCGCCCATCATGCGGGCACCGCCCCGATCGCGGCGTCGGCCGCGGCGCGGGCGCGCCCGTCGGCCTCCACGACCAGCTCGAGCGCGTCGGCGGCCGTGGTGGGGACCGCCTCGAGCGCGCCGGCGACGACGCGCGGGATGTCCATGAAGCCGATGCGATCGTCCAGGAAGGCCTCGACGGCCACCTCGTTGGCCGCGTTGAGGATCGCCGGGGCGGTGCCGCCCTCGCGCCCGGCGGCGCGCGCCAGCGCGAGGCTCGGGAAGGCCGTCTCGTCGGGCTCCTCGAAGTCGAGGCTGCGCCCGGCGAGCTCCATCGGGGCGCCGGGCGGCGGCGGCGCCGGGTGGCGCAGCGCGAAGCCGATCGGGACGCGCATGTCGGGCGGCCCGCAGTGGGTGAGGACGCTCCCGTCGTCGAGCCGCACCATCGCGTGCACCAGCGACTGCGGGTGCACGATCACCTCGATGCGGTCGTACGGGAGGTCGAACAGGTGATGCGCCTCGATGATCTCGAGCCCCTTGTTCATCATGGTCGCCGAGTCGATGGTGATCTTCGCCCCCATGCTCCAGGTGGGGTGCGCCAGCGCGTCCTCGCGCGTGACCCCTTCGAGTTCATCGGCCGTTCGGCCCCGGAACGGACCCCCCGAGGCGGTCAGCACCGCCGCGCGCACGCGGTCGTCCGGCACGCCCTCCAGGAGCTGGAACAGCGCCGAGTGCTCGGAGTCGACCGGCACGAGGGCCGCCCCGGTGCGCGCGCGGGCGGCGGCCACCAGGTCGCCGCCCGCCACCAGGCTCTCCTTGTTGGCCAGCGCCACCGGGATGCCCCGCTCGAGGGCGGCGAGGGTGGGCCGCAGGCCGGCGGCGCCGACGAGCCCGTTGAGGACGATGTCGGGGGCGCTGGCGTCGATGAGCGCCGCCAGATCGGGATCGAAGGGCACGCTCCCGCCCCCCGCCGCGGACGCGGTGTGGGCCACGCCGCGCGCGGACGCCTGGGCGGCCATGGCGTCGGCGCGACGCCCGCACGACAGGCCGCAGGCCGTGAGATCGGGAGCGCGGTCGATGACGTCGAGTGCCTGGACGCCGATCGAGCCCGTGGAGCCCAGAACGAGTACGCGTGCCACCGGTCGAGTGTAGCGGGCACCCCCGCCCCGCCATGGTAAGGCCGCCTTAAGAACCCGCGTCTACCCTGGTGCGCGTGGTCACCCTGATCGTCGTGGCGTTCCTGGCCGGCGTGGTCACGGCGCTCTCGCCGTGCGTGCTGCCGGCGCTGCCGGTGGTGGTGGCGGGCTCCGCCGGCGGGGGCGCGCGACGCGTGAGCGGCATCGCCGTCGGCTTCGTCGCCTCCTTCGTGCTCTTCACCCTCACCCTGACGGCCGCGCTCGACGCGATCGGGCTGAGCGCGAGCGCGCTGCGCAACCTGGCCATCGCGGCCCTCATCGTCTTCGGCGCGACCCTGGTGGTGCCGCCGCTCGGCGACGCGGTCGCGCGGGCGCTCGGCGCCCGTGGCCCGGCTCGGGGACCGCATCCCGCACGGCGGCGCCGGGCTCGGCGGCGGCCTGCTCGTGGGGGTCGCGCTCGGCCTGGTCTGGACGCCCTGCGCCGGGCCGGTCTTCGCGGCCGTGGCGGCCGTGGCCGCCACCGGCGACGCGGGGCCGCGGGCCTTCCTGGTGCTGACCGCGTACGCCGTCGGCGCGGTGGTGCCGCTGTGCCTGGTCGCCGTCGGCGGGCGCCGCGCGCTGGGCCGGCTGCGCGGGCGGGCCGGCGCCGCCGTGCGGCCGGCCCTGGGGATCCTGATGGTCGCCGCCGGGGTGATGATCGCCCTGGGCTGGGACACGCGGCTCACGACGGAGCTGGTGCGCGACGCGCCGGCCTACACGGACACGCTCCAGGCCCTGGAGCGGACGTCCGCCGTCACCCGCGAGCTCGCGGGACTGTCGCGGCCGGCGGCGACCGAGATCCCGCCGTTCCTCGACACGGCCCGCGGGTCGGCCCCCGGCCCCGGCGACGATCTGGGGCTCCCCGACGCCGGCCCCGCGCCGCCGCTCGCCGGCATCACGGCGACCTTCAACACCGGCGGGCGGCCGGTCTCGCTCGCGGCACTGCGCGGGCGCGTGGTGCTCGTCGATTTCTGGACCTACTCGTGCATCAACTGCCTGCGCACCGTCCCCGAGCAGGAATCCCTGTACCGCCGCTACCGCGACCAGGGGCTCACCGTCGCTGGGCGTCCACACGCCGGAGTTCCGCTTCGAGGCCGACCCGGGCAACGTCGCGCGGGCGGTCCGAGACCTCGGCATCACCTACCCGGTGGTGCTCGATCCCGACTTCGCCACCTGGGACGCGTTCGGCAACCGCTACTGGCCCACGACCTACCTCATCGACCGGCGCGGCCACGTGCGCGACCTCCACGTCGGCGAGGGCGACGACGCCCGCACCGAGGCCATCATCCGCCGCCTCCTGGCCGTGCCCGCGGGAAGCCCGGCCGCGGCGCCGAAGGCCGAGGCAGGCCCCCGGCCTCCACGCCGTGCGGACCCCCGAGACATATGTCGGGGCGCAGCGCATCCAGCGACTGACGGCCGGTCAGACCCTCGCCCCGGGACGACCCGCGCGATACTCCGCCCCGGCGCCTGCTGGCGCCCGACCACGTCGCCTTCGACGGCGAGTGGCTCGTGGGAGCCGAGGCGGCCCAGGCGGGAGACGGCGCCGCCCTGGAGCTGAGCTTCCGCGCGAAGGGCGTCTACCTGGTCCTGGACGGCGACGGGCGGCGCCGGACCGGCCGGGTGCTGCTGGACGGGCGTGCGCCCACGCGCGCCGAGGCCGGCGCGGACGTGGCCGGCGGCGGGCGCCTGGTCGTGCGGGAGCCGCGCCTGTATCGCCTGCTCCAGCTGCCGCGCGCGGGCGCGGGGCGCGTCCGCATCGAGCTGGCGCCGGGGACCCGCGCCTACGCCTTCACCTTCGGCTAGCCCTCGGCCTCCGGCAGCGCCTGGGCCGTCTCGCAGAAGGCCACCACGAGCGCCACGCAGGCGTCGAGGTCGTCCGGGTGGCAGGCCTCGACCACCTGGTGCACGTACCGGGTGGGGATCGACACGCAGCCGGCGGCGGCGCCGTCGCCCGACAGGCCCAGCTCACGGGTGTCCGTGCCGCCCCGCACCATCACCTCGAGCTGCGTGGGGATGCCGCGCTCCTGCGCCACGGCCACGAGGTGGTCCACCAGCGCCGCCGGGACGATCGCGCTGGTGTCGTAGACCTTGACGGCCGCGCCGCCGCCCAGGCGCGTGATGCGCTCGTGGGGCTTGGCCTCCGGCCCGTCGTTGGCGAGGGTGATGTCGATCGCCAGGCCGATGCGGGGGCGCACGCGCTGGGTCGCGACCCGCGCGCCGCGCAGCCCGACCTCCTCCTGCACGCTGGCCACCGCCACCACCTCGCACGCGTGCTCGCCCAGGGCGCGGAACGCCTCGATCATCACGTACAGGCCGGCGCGGTTGTCGAGGCTCTTGCAGGTCACGAGCTCGCCGAGGCGGGCCATGGCGCGCTCCCGGGTGACCACGTCGCCGGGCCGCACCAGCTCCCGGACGCGCTCGACCGGCAGGCCCAGGTCCACGAAGTAGTCCTCGAGCTTGGGCGCGCGCCGCTTCTCCTCGTCGCTCATCAGGTGCACCGCCTTGGTGCCGAGCACCCCGAGCAGGTCCTCGCGGCCGTGCACGATCACCCGCTGGGCGGTGAGCGTCTTGGGGTCGAAGCCCCCGAGCGGGATCAGGCGCAGGTAGCCGGCCTCCTCGACGTGGGTGACCATGAAGCCGATCTCGTCCATGTGGGCCGACAGCATCAGCCGGGGCCCGCCGCCCCCCGCCCGTCGCGCGATCAGGTTTCCGAGCGGGTCGATCTCGATCGCGTCGGCGACCGGCTCCAGCTGGGCCCGCACCACCTCGCGCACCCGCTCCTCGCGCCCCGGCGCGCCGGGCGTCTCGCACAGGAGGGTGAGCAGATCGAGGTTCATGGGCTCAGTAAACCAACCAGATGAGGACGAAGTAGGCCGCCGCGCCGCCGAACAGGAGCGCGTCGAAGCGGTCGAGCACCCCGCCGTGGCCCATCAGCAGGCGGCCGGAGTCCTTGGCCCCGGCGTCGCGCTTGATCATCGACTCGAACAGGTCGCCCAGGAAGGCCGCCGGGCAGATCGCCAGGCCGAGGATCAGCGATTGCCAGCCGTCGATCCAGTCCATGTACAGGCCGGCGATCCAGACCGCCAGCGTTGCCACCACGAGGCCCACGACCGCGCCCTCGACGGTCTTCTTGGGCGAGGTGAGGGGGGCGATCGGACGGCGCCCCCACAGGCGCCCGCCGACGTACGAGGCGGTGTCGAAGATCCACACCCCCACCAGCACGCACACGATCGCGGCGGCGCCGTGGGGCAGCTCGCGCAGGCTCACCAGCAGCGCCAGCGGCAGACCCAGGTACACCACGCCCAGCAGCGTGGTCGAGATGCGCACGGTGATGTCGTCGCGGCGGGCCAGGATCAGCCCCGCCACCGCGGCGAACCCCAGGCTCAGGGCGAGGCCCATGAGGATGCCGTGCTCGGGATCGTCCATCGCCCAGGCCAGGCCGATCAGGCACAGCGTGCCGAGGTACCCGGCCCAGCGCAGCGGCCGGGTGGCGGCGAGCAGGTTGTAGAGCTCGTAGAGGCCGAGCACGCCGACGATCGCCAGCACCACGGCGAACGGCAGGCCCCCGACCGCGACGACCAGAGCCGCGACGATCACGCCGGGCACGGCGATGACGAGCCGGCTCGTCAGGGCCGACGAGGCGAAGCGCTCAGCGACCACCGAAGCGGCGGTGGCGCCGCCCATACTCCTCGATCGCGAGGTCGAGGTCCTCGGGTGAGAAATCCGGCCACAGCCGCGGCGAGAAGTGCAGCTCGGAGTACGCGGCCTGCCACAGCAGGAAGTTGGACAGGCGCTGCTCGCCGCTGGTGCGGATGACCAGCTCCGGATCGCGCAGGTCCGGCGCGTAGAGGAACTGGGCGAACTCCGCCTCGCCGGCCTCGGGGCCGCACTCGAGCGCGAAGCGCCGGGCCGCGTCGACGATCTCGCGGCGGCTGCCGTAGTTCATGGCGATGAACAGCCGCAGGCGCTGGTTGCCCGCGGTCAGCTCCTCGGCGGCGGCGATGCGCGCCCGCAGCTGGGGCTCCAGGTCGCCGATGCGCCCGATGAAGCGGATCTGGACGCCCTCCTCGTGGAGCTCGGGCACCTCGCGATCGATCAGCTCGGAGAAGAGGCCCATCAGCTCGCCGACCTCGCTGTCGGGCCGGGACCAGTTCTCGGTCGAGAACGAGAAGATCGTGAGGTCCTTGACCCCCGCGTCGCCGGCGCGGCGCACCACCCGCTTGAGGGCCTTCGCGCCCGCGCGGTGGCCGGCCCCGACGGGCAGGTGATGCTCGCGGGCCCAGCGCCCGTTGCCGTCCATGATGATCGCCACGGACTCGGGCACCTCGGTGAGGCCCGCGGCGCGCTCGCGGCGCGGCGCACGGCCGAGCCCCAGCACGGTCCGGGCCGTTCGCAGCCGGGTGAGAAGGGTCATCGTGCGTCCCCGGGGCCTAGACCTCGAGGATCTCCGCCTCTTTGCGGCCCATCAGCTCGTCGATCGCCTTGACCTCGGCGTCGGTCACCTTCTGGACGGCGTCCTGGGCGTTCTTGAGCTGATCGCGCGACAGCTCGCCGTCCTTCTCGGCCCGCTTGAGCTCGTTGAGGATGTCGCGGCGCACGTTGCGGACCGCCACGCGCCCCTCCTCGGCCATCTTGTGGACCAGCCGCACCATCTCCTTGCGCCGCTCCTCGGTGAGCTGGGGCACGGGCAGCCGGATGATCTGGCCGTCGTTGTTCGGCGTCAGCCCCAGGTCCGACTCCTGGATGGCCTTCTCGACCGCCGGCATGATGGTGCGGTCGAACGGCTGCACCGTGAGCAGGCGCGGCTCGGGCGCGTGGATCGTGGCCAGCTGGTTGAGCGGGGTGCGCGTGCCGTAGGCGTCGACCGTGATGCGGTCGAGCAGCCCGGTCGAGGCCCGCCCCGTGCGCACCGAGGCGAACTCGGCGCTCAGCGCGCTGACCGCGCCCTCCATGCGTCGCTTCGCGTCCTTCAGCCGGTCTTCCATCAGCGCCTCCTCACTCGGGGCCGTCGGTGACGACCATCGTGCCGATGCGCTCGCCGTCGAGCAGCCGTCCGATGTTGCGCTCGTCGCCCATGTTGAAGACGAAGATCGGCAGGCCGTTGTCCATGCACAGGGTGAGCGCCGTGGTGTCCATGACCTTGAGGCCCCGCTCGATGGCCTCCATGTGGCTGAGCCGGGGGATCAGCTTGGCGTCGGTGACCACGCGCGGGTCGGCGTCCAGCACGCCCTCGACGTTGTTCTTCGCCATCAGGATGCACTCCGCGCCGATCTCGAGCGCGCGCAGGGCCGCCGTGGTGTCGGTGGTGAAGAACGGGTTGCCGGTGCCGCCGGCGAAGATCACGACCCGCTTCTTCTCCAGGTGGCGGATCGCGCGGCGGCGGATGTAGGGCTCGGCGACCTCCTGCATGGCGATCGCGGACTGCACCCGCGTCGTCATGCCCAGCTTCTCCAGGGCGTCCT
The DNA here is from genome assembly GCA_963806585.1 of uncultured Thermoleophilia bacterium. Classification (GTDB taxonomy): domain Bacteria; phylum Actinomycetota; class Thermoleophilia; order Miltoncostaeales; family Miltoncostaeaceae; genus Miltoncostaea. Next base: position 293,214 of record CAWDYN010000007.1, read on the forward strand.
GGATCGCCAGCGCGTTCAGCATGGTCGCGATCATGCCCATGTAGTCGGCCGTCGCGCGCTCCATGCCGATCGCCATCCCCTGCAGGCCGCGGAAGATGTTGCCCGCACCCACCACGATCGCCACGTCCACGCCGCGGTCGGCGGTGTCCTTCACCTGCCGGGCGATGGCGGCGATGCGGGTCGGGTCGATGCCGTAAGGCTCGTCGCCCATCAGGGCCTCGCCCGAGAGCTTCAGCACCACCCGCCGGAACGGACCGCCGCCCGCCCGTCGCTCCGGACGGGCGGGATCGCCGTCCTCGGGGCTACTGGCCAAGCTCGAACAGGCTGAAGCGCCGGATGGTGACGTTCTCGCCCAGGCTCGCCGAGGCCTCGACGCGCAGCTGCTCGATCGTGCGCGGCTTCTTCTCGTTCTGGTCGCGCACGTACTCCTGCTGGAGCAGGCAGATCGAGCTCAGGTGCTTGGCGAGCTTGCCCTCCACGGCGCGCTCGCGCGCGTGCTCCGGGATGTCCTGGGCCTGGGCCTCGTAGATCGCGCGCTCGGCCGCGACGTACTCGGCCGGGACGTCCTCGGCGCTCACGAAGCGCGGCTTGAGGGCGGCGATGTGGAGCGCGACGTCGTGGACGAACGACTGGAACTCCTCGGTCCGCGCCACGAAGTCCGTCTCGCAGTTGACCTCGACCAGCACGCCCACCCGGCCGCCGGCGTGGATGTAGCTGTCGATGACGCCCTCGTTGGCCGCGCGGCCCGCGCGCTTGGCGGCGTCGGCGAGGCCCTTCGTGCGCAGGGACTTGGTGGCCTCCTCGAGGTCGCCACCGGCCTCCTCGAGCGCCTTCTTGCAGTCCATCATCCCGGCGCCGGTCTTCTCGCGCAGCTCCTTGACGAGCTTGGCGGGGATCGTCGTGCTCACGCGGTGACCTCTTCCTCGGCGGTGGCGGTGGCAGGGGCGGTCTCGCCCTCGGCCTCGCCTTCGCCGGCCGGGGCGGGGATGCCGGACTCGGGCAGCGTGCCCTTGCCCTCGAGCACGGCGTCGGCGAGCGCGCCCAGGATCAGGCCGCAGGCGCGGATCGCGTCGTCGTTGCCCGGGATGACGTAGGTGGCCTCGTCCGGGTCGCAGTTGGTGTCAACCAGGCCGATCACGGCGAGGCCGAGGCGGTTCGCCTCGCGCACGCCGATGGCCTCCTTCTTGAGGTCCACGATCACGACCGCGTCGGGCAGCCGCTGCATGTCGGCCACGCCGCCCAGGTTGGTCTCGAGCTTGATGAGCTCGCCCTCACGGGCCAGGCGCTCGCGCGTCGGCAGCAGCTCCAGCTGGCCCTCGCGCTTCTGGTTGCGCAGCTCGTGCAGGCGCCGGATGCGCTGGGAGATCGTGCCCCAGTTGGTGAGCAGGCCACCGAGCCAGCGGTGCGAGACGTACGGCATGTTGCAGCGCCGGGCCTGGTCGGCCACCGCGTCCTGCGACTGCTTCTTGGTGCCCACGAAGAGCACGGTCCCGCCGCGCTGGGAGATCTCGCGCACGACGTCGCACGCCTGCTCGAGCAGCACGATCGTCTGCTGCAGATCGATGATGTAGATCCCGCCGCGCTCGCCGAAGATGTAGCGCTTCATCTTCGGGTTCCAGCGCCGGGTCTGGTGTCCGAAGTGAACGCCCGACTCCAGCAGCTGTTTCATGGTGACGCTGGGCATGGGGTGACTCTCCTTGCGGCAAACGGTTGCTGTGGGGTGGAGCGCCGGCGCGTACCGGATGGTCTCCGGGCGACCGCGCGTGAACGCGCGAAAGCCCGGGCACCGCCATCGGGTGGAGTGCGCCGGGGAGGGGTCGATTGGGTACTGCGGTCGGCAATGTTAGCGCGCCTCGCCCTCCGCGGGTTCAGGCGTCGCGGCGGGCGCGGCGGAGCGCGAGCTCCAGGTCGTGGGGCAGCGGGCTCTCGACCTCGATGGGCACGCCGGTCTCGGGGTGCGGGAACGCCAGCCGCGCCGCGTGGAGGAACTGGCGCTCCAGCCCCAGCGTCTGCTGGCGCCGTCCGTAGACGCGGTCGCCGACCACCGGGTGGCCGACCGAATCCAGGTGGACGCGGATCTGATGGGTGCGCCCGGTCTCCAGGCGCACGTCGGCGAGCGTGAACCGCCCCAGGTCCTCCAGCCGGCGCAGGTGCGTGACGGCCACGCGCCCCTCGGCGTCGTCGATGGCCATGCGGGTGCGCATCCGCCGGTCGCGCCCGATGGGGCGGTCGAACGTGAGGGCGGGCGGGGTCGCGCCGTGCACCAGCGCGAGGTAGTGGCGCTCCACGTCGCGGTCGCGCAGGGCCGCTGCAGGCGGCGGTGGGCCCGCTCGGAGCGGGCGACCACGAGCAGGCCCGAGGTGTCGCGGTCCAGCCGGTGCACGATGCCGGGGCGGGTGGGATCCTTGCCGCCCGCGATCGCGTGGGCCAGCAGCCCGTGGACCAGCGTCCCCTCCTGGTGGCCGGCGCTCGGATGGGTCACCACGCCGGCCGGCTTGTCGACCACCAGCAGGTGCTCGTCCTCGTAGCGCACGGTCATCGGCACGCTCGGCAGGCTCGAGGGTCGAGGCGGCACGGCGTGGGCCGGATCTGGAGCACCTCGACCCACGGCCAGCGCGTGGCGCTTGGCGCGCACCTCGCCGTCCACGGCACCCGGCCGGCGTCGATCAGCCGCTGCGCCTCAGCGCGGCTGCCGACCCCTCGAACGAGCCGACCCGGCGTCCAGCCGCTGCCCGGCCGTCGGCGGCCCGGCGACGACGCGCAGCGGCGGCGGGTCGCTCCCGTCGGCTCGCATCCTCGTCGGCGTCGTGCAGGAGGCCGAGGACGATGAGCGCGGCGCCGACGGTGATGCCGCAGTCGGCGAGGTTGAACGCCGGCCAGCGGTCCAGGTCGAGGAAGTCGGTGACGGCGCCGTGGACCAGGCGGTCGATCAGGTTGCCGAGGCTCCCGCCCACCAGCATCCCGGCGCCCGCGGCCACCATGGCGTTGCGCGACACCAGCCCCGCGAGCGCGATGGCGATCGCCGACAGGGCGACCACCGTGAGCACCGCCACGAAGGCCTGGCGGCCGGGGAAGAGCCCGAACGCGATGCCCTCGTTGGAGACGCGCGAGAGCGAGAACCCCGGGAAGACCTCGATGATCTCGCGCGGCTCGAGCGTCATGCGCACCGGACGATACTTGCTGACCTGATCGAGACACCAGGACGAGGGCGACCAGGATGCCGAACCGCCACCAGCGGGCCTGGATCTGGCGGCGCTGCCGGCGCGCGGTGGCGCTCGACAGCGCGTCGCGGGTGCTGGGGCTCGGTGGGGTTCACGACGCGGACCGCCGACGGAGTACCCAGCGCGGGCGACCAGCCGGCCCGCGAGGGCCTGCGGGTCGCCGTCGACCTCGATCAGCTTGCGCGCGCCGCCCGAGCCGCGGCGCACGCGCACGGCCGAGGGCCGCACGCCGGCCGCGTCGGCCAGGTAGCCGCAGAGGGCGGCGTTCGACTGGCCCCGGTGGGGCGGCGCCGCGATCTGCACGCGCAGCGCGCCGTCCTGCACCCCCACCGCGCGCGTCGCGCGCGAGCGCGGCACCGCCTTGACCGCGACGGTCACGCCGTCGCCGCGCCGGCGTGAGCCATGTGGGGCAGGATCGATCAGAAGGTGTCCAGGAGGGACAGCACGAGGTCCGCGCAGGATGTACAGGACGATGATGCCGACGATCGGCGACAGGTCGAACATGCCCAGCGGCGGGATCATCCGGCGGAAGATACTCAGGAACCAGTCGGTGCTCTGGTGGACGAAGTCCCAGAGCGCCCGCGCGCCGCGCGAGCCCGGCGCCACCGGGACGAACGAGAGCAGGATCCTGACGAAGATGAGGATGATGAAGACCGTGAACAGCGCCGACGACGTAGGTCTGGAGCGTGTCCACTCCTCAGATCTCCTGGGCGCGGCGCGCGGCGGCCAGGACGGCGTCGGCCACGTGGGCGCGCACCGCGCCGCGCTCGAGCACCGCGATGCCGGCGATCGTGGTCCCGGCGGGCGAGCTGACGCGCTGGCGCAGCGCGGCCGGATCGGTCCCGTCGGCCAGCAGGGCCGCCGTTCCGCCGAGCACCGCGCCCACCATCTCCCGCGCCTGGGCGCGCGTCAGCCCGGCGGCGACGGCGCCCTCCTCCAGCCCCTCGGCGACCACCGCCACCAGCCCGGGGCCGCTGCCCGCGAGGGCGGTCGCGGCGGAGAAGAGGCGACTCGGGCAGCGGCACGACCGCGCCGAGCGGGGCGAGCAGCTCCGCGACGCGCGCGGCGCGCCATCGTCGAGGTCGCGGGTCGCCAGGGCCACGATGCCGGCGCCGTGGCGCACCGCGAGGTTGGGCATGGTGCGCACCAGCGGGGCTCCGGGCGCGGCCTGGGCGAGGCGCGCGAGATCCCACCCGGCGATCACCGAGAGGATCACCCGCTCCGGCCGCGGGCTCCGCGACGATCCCCGCCAGCGCCTCACGCGGCGTCCTTGGGCTTGACCGCGACGCAGACCAGGTCGGCGCCGCCGCCTCGGCGACGCTCGCCGGCCGCCCGCCGGCGTCGGCCACCGCCGCCTCGACCGCAGCCGGGACCGCGTCGGCGATCAGCAGGCGCTCGGCCAGCTCCGGCCCGCCCGCTGCACGATGCCGGACGGCGAGCGCGCGCCCCATGGCGCCGGCCCCGATGAGCCCGATGCTGGCCGGCCAGGCACCCCACGGTCAGTACTGGTTGAAGAAGCCCTTCTCCAGGAGACGGGCCCGCTCCTCCGCGGACACCTCGACGTTGCGCGGCGTGAGCATGAAGACCTTGTCGGCCACGCGCTGCATACCGCCGTCGAGCGCGTAGGTGAGGCCGCTGGAGAAGTCGATCAGCCGCTTGGCGAGGTCGGTCTCGGCGCTCTGCAGGTTCAGGATCACCGGGATCGTGCCCTTGAACTTGTCGGCGATCTGCTGGGCGTCGTTGAAGCTCTTGGGCACGATGAGGTGCACCTCGGCCGGCTGCGGGCGCGACTCGACCGAGCGCATGACCGGCCGGCTGCTGGTGCGCGTCTCGTCGGCGAAGATGTCGTCGAACTCGTATCGCGGCGGCGCGGGCCCAGGCGGCGCACGTTGGGTCGCTCGCGGTAGGTGCGCTCGAGGTCCTCGTGGGCCGACGCGCGGCTCGCGGTCGCGGTCGCGCTCGTAGCGCGCTCGGTCGCGGTCGTCCTCGTACTCCTCTGCGTAGTCGTCCGGCTCGTCGGCCATGCCGAAGTAGACGAGGGTGCGGTGCCAGAGGTCGGTGACGGCCATCTAACGCAAGTTCCCTGAGTGGTTGTCTGAACGCGCTCGAGGAGGCCCGCGACCCACGCGGACCATGGTCGCGCCCTCCTCGGCGGCCACGAGGAAGTCCTGGCTCGTGCCCATCGAGAGATCGCGGAAATCGTGACGCCCCTCCCACTCGGCGCGCGAGGTCGTCGGCCAGCCGCCGCACCGCGGCGAAGTGGGGCCGGCTCATCTCGCATCGCTGTGGAACGGGGGCATGGCCATGAGACCACCGATCACGAGGTCGGCGTGGACCGACACGTCATCCACGAATGCCCGAAGTTGGGGCGGCACGATACCACCTTTGGTTGGCTCCTCGGCGACGTTCACTTCGACGAGAACCCGCGTCGGACCTTCCGCCCGGGAGGCGATCGCGGCCGCCAGCCGCAGCCGAGTCGACCGAGTGGATGAGCCGCGTCGCGGCCAGCACGTCGCGCACCTTGCGCCGCTGCAGGTGGCCGATGAAGTCGAACGTCAGCCGCCCCCCGCGCCAGCGCCGACTTGGCCTGGAGGTCCTGGAGGCGGTTCTCCCCCACCACCCCGACCCCGGCCGCGACAGGGCCGGCGTGTCCTCGGCGGGCATGTACTTGCCGGCCAGCACCAGCTCCACGCGACCCGGCGGCGCGGCCGGCGCGCGCCGCGGCCTCGTCCAGGCGCTCGCGGGCCTCGGCGAGGACGGCGCGCAGGGCGTCGGCGTCGATCACGCGCCCGCCACCGCGCCACACGACGCCGCCCTGGCGGCCCGTGCCCTCGCCGTCGCGGCGGTACGAGTAGAAGCGCTCGGGCTCGCAGGAGGTGCACGCGCCGACCGTCTGGACGGCGGCCGCCGGCACGCCCGGCGGCGGCGCAGCGCCGCGCGGGCGGCGCCGGCCAGGTCGACGGCCGGCCGGCGACCACGCCCTCGCCGAAGCGCTCGCGAACGCGCTCGCGCACGTCCGCGGAGACCGGGTAGCAGCAGGGGCCGATGCCCGGGCCGATCGCCGCGCCGACCGCCCGGGCTCGCCGAGCGCCGCCACGGCCGCCTCGAGGACGCCCGCCACCAGCCCGCGCCAGCCGGCGTGCGCAGCGGCCACCGCGGGCCGGTCGCGCCGCCAGAGAGCACGGGCAGGCAGTCGGCGCCCAGCACGACGAGGGCCGCGCCGGGCTCCTCGCGCGACCAGGCCGTCGCCCTCCGGCCAGCCGCGCAGGCGCCGAGTGAAGCGGCCGCGGCCGTCGCCGGGGCCGGCGACCGCGCGCACCCCTGCGCCGTGCACCTGGCGGCCCATCGCGACGCGCGCCGGATCGATCCCGAGGGCCGCGCACGAGGCGCGCGCGGTTGGCGCGGACCGCTCGTCGGGGTCGTCCCGCGTCGGTGCCGAGGTTGAGCCCCGCGAATCCCTCGGTGCTGACGCCGCCGCGGCGGGTCGTGAAGGCGGCGCGCGCCGGGGCGCCGGTCGCGACCTCGATCAGGTCCGGAGCCCGGTCACGCGCGCTCCCGCCGCGCACGCGCAGCGCCAGCGCGAGCTGCTCGTCGCGCCCGCCCACCCGCCCGTCGAGCATCGCCGCCCGCACCTCGGCCAGCGCGCGGCCGATCGCGGGTCCGGGGCGGCACGCCCTCCCGCACCAGGTCCGCGCCGCTGACGCGGCGATCGGTGGTCGCGAGGCCCCCCCACCACCGGCCACGGCCTCCGCCCCGTCGGCGAGGGCGCGCGACCGCGGTGGCCGGATCCGCGGCGCCGCAGCAGCCGGTCGACGTCCGAGGGCGCCGCGGCGCGCTCGAAAGGCGGGCGGCGAGGTCGGCGCCGGCGCGCGGCCTCGGCGAGGCGATCGCGCGCGCCCAGCCGGGGCAGGGCCGCGCGCGCGAGGGCGTCGGGGGCCACGGCGCCCCGAGGCGCAGCGCCCACGCCGGCAGGTCGGCGCGCGCGCGGGCGGGCGCGCGCGGCGTCGACGCGGCCGATCGCCGCCGCGGCCGCCCGCCAGGACCCAGGGAACGCCGAGCTCGCGGCGCAGCCGAGGGCCAGCCCGGCGGCCGCGTCGGGCTCGTCCAGCAGCCGCCGCAGCTCCTCCGTCACCCGCGCGGACGAGCCCGGATCGAGGGACGGCGCCTCGTCGCGCGCGGCCGCCTCGGTCTCCGGCGCGAGCGCGAACCCCAGCCGGGCCGCGTACCGGGCCGCCGCGCACGAGGCGGCTGGGATCCTCGGCGAAGGCGTCGGGCCGCAGGCGCGCGGACGAGGCCCGCCTCGAGGTCGCGGCCGCCTCCCGTGGGGTCGATCAGCTGCCCGGCGCGCGCGCCGCTCAGCCCCACCGCGATGGCGTTGATCGTGAAGTCGCGCCGCGCCAGGTCGTCGGCCAGCGTGCCGTCGGCCCACCGTCGGCAGCGCGCCGGGGCGCGCGTAGGTCTCGGTGCGCGCCGACACCAGGTCGACGTGCCGGCCGCCGTCCAGCCGCACCACGGCGCCGTGCGAAAGCGCGGATGCGCCACCACGCGGGCGTCCAGCGCCTCGCCCAGCGCGCGCGGCCAGCGCGATGGCGTCGCCCTCGACCACCAGATCGAGCTCGGGCCCGGGCGGCCGCGCCAGGATCGCGTCGCGCACGGCGCCCCCCACCGCGCTCACCTCGCCGCGCAGGTGGGGACGGACGACCCGCACGAGCGGCAGCGCGCCCACGAGCGCCGACGCGCGCGCTAGGATCGTCGTCGTGGCCTACGATCCCGTCTCCCGCAAGCTCGCCGACGTGGCCCCCGTCGCGCCGGAGCTGCTCGAGGTGTTCGAGAGGTACGAGGGCCTCACCCTGCTCAGCTCCGGGCGGGGTTCGAGGAGGCCGACCGCCGCTTCCAGGAATGGGTGCCGCGACCCGGCCAACGAGGGGCGGCCGATCGCCGAGGCGCCCGACTACCTCGACCGGATCGCGCTCGACAGCCTGCTCGAGCGCCGCACCTGGGCCGAATAGCTCCGGACACGGACCCCCCGTACCGGGCTCAGACCGGCGCGATGACGGCCACCGCGTCGATCTCGACCCGGGCGCCGAGCGGCAGGGCGGCGACGCCGATCGTGGCACGCGCCGGGGCGTGCCCGGCGAACGCCTCGGCGTAGGCCGCGTTCATCGCGGGGAAGTCGGACGACAGGTCCGGAGGTACACCGTGGTCTTGCGCGACGTCGGCCAGCGTCGCGCCGGCCTCGGCGAGGATCGCCGCGACGTGCGCGAGGGCCAGCCGCGTCTGCTCGCGCCCGCGTCGCCCTCGGCCAGCGCGCCGGTGGCCGGGTCGATCGGCAGCTGCCCCGAGACGAAGACCATCTCACCGGGCGCCGCCACGACGGCCTGGCTGTACGGCGCGCCGGCGACGGGCGCCGGCGCGGACTCGGTGCGGATCGGCCTCACGCGACCAAGCCTACTGGCGGACGGGCACGCCCGCGCTCGCCATGGCCGCGCTTGACCTCGGCGATCGAGTACACCCCGTCGTGGAACACCGACGCGGCGAGCACGGCGTCGGCGTGGCCGCGGGTCACCGCCTCGCCGAAGTGCTCCAGGCGGCCGGCGCCTCCCGACGCGATCACCGGCACGGGCGCGGCGTCGGCCACGGCCGCCAGCAGCTCGCACGTCGAAGCCGTCGTGGGTGCCGTCGCGATCCATGCTCGTCACGAGCAGCTCGCCCGCGCCCCGCTCGGCGGCCTCGGCCGCCCAGGCGACCGCCTCGCGGCCGGTGGGCAGGCGCCCCCCGTTGAGGAAGACCTCCCAGCCGCTGCCGTCCTCGGCGCCGCTTGGCGTCGATCGGCGACCACGACGCACTGGGCGCCGAAGCGCGCCGAGGCGCGCTCGATCAGGCCGGGGTCGCGCACCGCGGCCGAGTTCAGCGAGACCTTGTCGGCGCCCGCCGCCAGCACCGCCCGGATGTCGTCCTCGGATCGCAGCCCGCCGCCGATCGTGAAGGGGATGAACACCTCCTCGGCGGTGCGCCGGGCCAGCTCCACGATGGTGCCGCGCTCCTCGTGGCTGGCGGTGATGTCGAGGAACACCAGCTCGTCGGCGCCCTCGCGGTCGTAGCGCGCGGCCAGCTCGACGGGGTCGCCGGCGTCGCGCAGCCCGACGAAGTTGACCCCCTTCACCACCCGCCCGGCGTTGACGTCGAGGCAGGGGATGACGCGGATCACGTCCGGCTCCCGGCCCCGAGCACGTCGAGCGCCTCGGTCACCGAGAAGCGCCCCTCGTAGAGGGCGCGGCCCACGATCACCCCGTCGAGGGTGGCGAGCCCGAGGTCGCTCAGCCGGCGCAGGTCGTCGAGCGAGGAGATCCCGCCGGAGGCGATCAGGCGCAGCGGCGGGGCGGCCTCGGCCAGCCGGCGCATCGCGTCGAGGTTCGGTCCCGCCGAGCGTGCCGTCGCGGTTGATGTCGGTGTACGCGAGCCGCCGCACTCCCATCGAGACGAGGCCCTGGGCGACCTCGACGGCGTCGCGGTCGGAGATCTGGGTCCAGCCGTGGGTCGCGACCTTGCCCTGGCGCGCGTCGAGGGCGACCACCAGGCCGTCGCCGAGGCGGTCGATCGCCCAGGTCGAGCAGGTCGTGGTCGTCGACCACCGCGGTGCCCACGACGACCACGCGGTCGACGCCGGTCGCGAGCGCGGTCTCGATCGGCGGCGCGCGAGCGCAGGCCGCCGCCCAGGTGCACGGTCCCCGGGAACGCCGCGGCGATGCTCGCGACCAGGGCCGCGTGCACCGGCTCGCCGGCGCGGGCCCCGTCGAGGTCGACCACGTGCAGCGAGAGTCGCCCCGCTGTCGGCGAAGCGCCCGCGCCTGGTCCACCGGGGTCGTCGCTGAAGACCGTCGACTGCGCGAAGTCGCCCTGGCGCAGGCGGACGGCGTGCCCGCCCTGGAGGTCGATCGCGGGGTAGAGCGTGATCACGACAGCGACGCCCGGGCGCGGCGACGCGCCGCCAGCCAGCGCTCGAGCAGGCCGAGGCCCGCCGCGCTCGACTTCTCGGGGTGGAACTGCACGCCCGACACGCCCCGGGCGGCCGGCGGCCGCGCAGAAGGCTCACGCCGTGCTCGGCGCTGCCGAGCACCAGCGCGGGGTCCTCGGGCTCGCAGCCGAAGGTGTGCACGAAGTAGTAGGTCGAGCGGCCTCGTCTCCCGGACCGGGGGCGAGCGGGCTCTGCGGCGCCCAGGTGACCTGGCTCCAGCCGATGTGGGGCAGCTTGAGCGCGGTGCGCAGGCGCCGGACGGCGCCCGGGCAGCACGCCGAGCCCGCGGACGCCGGGGCTCTCCTCGCTCTCGTCGAAGAGCAGCTGCAGGCCCAGGCAGATCCCCAGCACGGGCACGCCGCGGTCCACCGCCTCGCGCACGGCGAGGTCGAGGCGGTGCTCGCGGATGCGGCGCATCGCCTCGCCGAAGCTGGCCGACGCCCGGCAGCACCACGGCGTCGGCGCCCGCGACCGACTCGGGCGCGCGGACCACGCTGACGTCGGCCCCCAGCAGCTCGAGGGCCTTGGTCGGCGCTGCGCAGGTTGCTCATCTCGTAGTCGAGCACCGCCACCCGGGGCGTCACAGGCTTCCCTTCGGTGGACGGCACCCCCGACACGCGAGGGTTCGGCGCCACGGCGGCGGCGAGGGCGCGCGCGAGCGCCTTGAAGCAGCCCTCGATGGCGTGGTGCGACGTTGCCCGGGACCAGCGTGCGGACGTGCAGGGTCAGGCCGGCGTGGTTGGCCAGGCCGCGCAGGAACTCGCCGAGCAGCTCGGTCTCGAAGCCGCCGATCACCATGGCGGGCAGCGGCACGTCGAGCGCCGTGAACGGGCGCCCGGACAGGTCGACGGCGGCCAGCACCAGGCACTCGTCCATCGGGATGATGGCCGAGCCGTAGCGCTCGATGCCGGCGCGGTCGCCGAGCGCGATGCCCAGCGCCTGCCCCAGCGTGATGCCCACGTCCTCGACGGTGTGGTGGCTGCCGGTCTGCAGGTCGCCGCGCGCCTCGATCTCGATGTCGATCAGCGAGTGCCGCGCGAGCAGCGTCAGCATGTGGTCGAAGAACCCGACGCCGGTGTTGACCAGCGCCGTGCCGGTGCCGTCCAGATCGACGCGGCGCGCACGTCGGTCTCGCCCGTGGTGCGCCGCGCCTCGGCGGTGCGGCTCATCGCGCCCGCCTCCGGATCTCGGCCGACCGGCGGTGCATCGGGAAGCCCTCCGCGTCGGCCAGCGCGGCCAGGTGGGGCGTGAGCGCCTCGACGGCCTCGTCGGTCATCTCGACCACGGACATCCTCCGCAGGAACGTTGTGGGGCCGAGGGCCGACGCGTGGCGCGCGGCGCCCCCGGTGGGCAGTACGTGATTGGAGCCGGCGACGTAGTCGCCGAATGCGGTCGCGCAGTTGGGTCCGATGAACACGGCCCCCGACCGTGAGATCCGCGCGGCGATCGCGTCGGGGTCACGGGTGGAGATCTCGAGGTGCTCGGGTGCGAAGGCCTCCGCGAGCTCGATCGCCAGGGGCATGCTGGCACACTCGACAAGGGTGATGGGTCCGGCGCCCTCGGGCAAGGCCGCGAGCGCGCCCGCCACGCCTCGATCACCTCGCGGGTCGTCGCTGGCCAGCACGGCCGGCGAATCCGGCCCGTGCTCGGCCTGCGCGAGCAGGTCCAGGGCGAGCGCCCGCGGGTCGGCCGAGGCGTCGGCGATGATCATCACCTCGCTGGGCCCGGCGACGCCGTCGATGCCCACGGTGCCGACCACCTGGCGCTTGGCCTCCTGCACCCACGGGCTGCCCGGCCCGACGATCACCGCCACCGGGGCGATCGTGGCGGTGCCGTAGGCGAGGGCGCCGATGGCGGCCGCGCCGCCGGCCGCGTAGACCTCGTCATGCCGAGGAGGGCCGCGGTGGCGAGGGTCGCGGCGGACGGGCGGCCGTCCGGGCCCGGGCGGGCTCACCACGACGATCCGCTCGACGCCCGGCGACCTGGGCGGGCACGACGCCCATGATCAGGCTCGACGGGTAGGCGGCCCGGCCGCCCGGCACGTAGACGCCGGCCGCGTCGACCGGGACGCGCCGCACGTGGATCCGCTGGCCGAACGGCAGGGTCACCTGCCGGTCGTCGGGCAGCAGCGCCTCGGCCACCACCCTCACCTGGGCCGCCGCGGTCACGATCGCCGCCCGCAGGCCCTCGTCCAGGCCCTCGAGCGCCCGCTCGACGGCGACCCCGGGCACGCGGATGCGGTCGTGGGTGAAGTCGGCGTGATCGAAGCGCCGCGCGCCCTCCACCAGCGCGTCGTCGCCCCGCGCACGCACCGCCTCCAGGGTCTCGGCGACCCCGTCGGCCACGCCGGCCGCGTCCAGCTCCGGCCGCAGGGTGTGGGCCACCGCCTGCGGCGCCGCCCGCGCGCAGGCGCGCGCGCCGCGGGCCGTCGCTCACGCCGCGCGCCCTCGCCATCCGCTCGACCAGCGCCTCCAGGTCCTCGGCCCGCAGCGTCTGGCTCACCCGGTTGGCGATCAGCCGGGCCGACGAGGCGAAGATCTGCTCGCGCTCGACCAGCCCGTTCTCACGCAGGGTGCCGCCCGGTCGCCACGAGGTCAACGATGCCGTGGGCCAGGCCCACGAGGGGCGCCAGCTCCACCGATCCGTTCACCTTGACCACCTCGGCCTGGCGCCCGGTGGCCGTGAAGTGCCGCGTCGCGGACTGCGGGTACTTGGTCGCCACGCGCACGACCCCCAGGTGCTCGAGCGCGGCCGGGGTCGGATCCTCCCCGTCGCCGCGGTCGCGTACACCATCCGGCAGCCGCCGAAGCGCAGGTCGAGCAGCTCGTAGACGTCCGGCGTCGCGCTCGGTGAGCACGTCCTTGCCCACGATGCCGATGTCCGCCGCCCCGGCCTCGACGTAGGTCGGCACGTCGCTCGGCGCGGGTCGTGATGAAGGTCGTCCCGGTCGGGCTCTCGACGATCAGGCGGCGGCCGGCGTCGCGCAGGGGGGCGACGTCGATCCCCGCGCGCCTCCAGGGTCTCGACCGATCCCTCGAACAGGGCCCCGAGGGGCACGCAGATCCTCAGGTCCACGAGGCCACCGCCTCCGCGAGCCGGGCGTGGGTGCGCGACTCCCGGTCGCGCGGTCCAGCACCGTGTAGCCGGCCGCGACCGGCCGGGCCACCCAGCGCCACCCATCGGCCGCGGCGAGGGCTTCGGGGTCGGCGACCGCGTCCCCGAGGGCGATCACGGGCATTCCGGCCGCCCGCACCTCGGCGGCGACGGCGAGGTCGTCGTCGAGGCCGCCCACCAGCACGAGGCCCGCGCGCGGCGGGGCCGGCGCCCCGTCGGCGGCGATGAGGGCCTGGTGCAGCAGGTCGAGGGTGATGGCGAAGCCCACCGCGGGGCGGTCCCGGCCGAAGCGGGCCGCCAGCTCGTCGTATCGCCCCCCGACGGCGATCGGCGAGCCCACGCCGGGGGCGTAGGCCTCCACGACGACCCCCGAGTAGTAGGGCCAGTCGCGCAGGATGCCCAGGTCGAGGATCACCGCGTCGCCGACGCCCGTGCGCGTCGAGCAGGTCGAGCGCGCGCGCGAGGCGCTCGCAGGCCGGCGCCGCGGCCGGGACCTCGCGGACGATCCGCTCCAGCAGATCGCGCCCGCCGCGCAGCGACGGCAGCTCCACGCAGCAGGCCGTCGCCGGCGGCCCCGTCGGGACGCGGCCGCGCGGGCCAGCCGGCGCCACTCCACGAAGTTGCGCGCGGCCAGGGCGCGCGTTCGAGCTCGGCCCGCGTCTCCGCGGTCGATGCCGAGGCCGTCAAGGACGGCCCGGGTCAGCGACACGTCGCCCACGCCGACGCGCAGCCCGGCCAGGCCCGTGGCGCGCAGGCTCTGCACGAGCAGGGCGATCGCCTCGGCGTCGCCGCCGGGGCCGCCCTCGCCCACCAGCTCGATCCCGGCCTGGCGCTGCTCGGAGGCGCGCGGGCGGCCGGGGCGCCGGCGGACGGAAGACGCGCGCGAGGTAGGAGACGCGCACCGGGCCGGGGTGGTCGGCCATGCGGGTCGCCACCAGGCGGGCGACCGGGATCGTGAGGTCCGGGCGCAGCACCAGCACGCGGCCCTCGTCGTCGAAGAGGCGGAAGGCGTCGCGCAGCGCCGCCCTCCTGGGCCCGGTCGATGACCTCCGCGAACTCGAGTACCGGGCGTCATGACCTCGCGGTAGCCGAACGCCTCGAAGCGCCCGCGCAGCGCCGCCTCGACCTGGCGCAGCTCCCCGCCTCGACGCTCAGCACGTCCTTGGCGCCGGACGGGAGGGCCGCGGGCGCCGGGCCGCCGCGCCCGTCTGCGATCGTCACTCACGGACACGCTCGATGTCGGCGCCGACGTCCTGCAGCCGCTCGTCGATGCGCTCGTAGCCGCGGTCGATCTGGCCGACGTTGCCGATCACGCTCGCGCCGTCGGCCGCGAGGCTCGCGATGAGCATGGCCATGCCGGCGCGGATGTCCGGGCTCTCGAGCGCGCTCGCCGTAGAGCTGGGCGGGGCCGCTCACGACGGCGCGGTGCGGGTCGCACAGGACGATCCGGCGCGCCCATGGCGACGAGCTTGTCCACGAAGAAGAGGCGGTTCTCGAACATCTTCTCGAAGATCATCACCGTGCCGTGGGTCTGGGTCGCCACCGCCGTGGCGATGCTGGTGAGGTCGGCCGGGAAGGCCGGCCAGATGCCGTCGTCGATCTTCGGGATCGCGTCGCCCTCGTCGGCGACCACGCGCAGCGTACTGGTCGGGCGGCACGCGCAGGTTGTCGCCGTCCATCTCGACGCGGATCCCCAGGCGCTCGAAGGTGAGGTTGATCATCCGCAGGTCCTCGGCCGCGCACGTCGCTGATCGTGAGGTCCGAGCCGGTGATGGCCGCCGAGCCCGATGAACGAGGCGATCTCGATGTGATCCGGGCCGATCCGGAAGCGGCCCGCCGTGGAGGCGGTCGACGCCGTCGATGATCATCCGGTTGGTGCCGATGCCCTCGATCCGCGCGCCCAAGCACGATGAGGAAGCGGGCCAGGTCCTGGACGTGGGGCTCGCTCGCGGCGTTCAGGACCACGGTGCGGCCGGTGGCGGTCACCGCCGCCATCAGGGCGTTCTCGGTGGCGGTCACGCGACGCCTCGTCGAGGAAGATCTCCGCGCCCGAGAGCCCGGTGTGGCCATGTCGTAGCTGCGCGTCGACCTCGGTGGTCGCGCCCGAGGCCGCGGAACGCGAGCAGGTGGGTGTCCACGCGGCGGCGGCCGATGAAGTCGCCGCCCGCCAGGGGCAGCTCGACCTCGCCGCAGCGGGCCAGCAGCGGGCCGGCCAGCAGCAGCGACGCGCGCAGGCGGCGGCACAGGTCGGGATCGAGGTGCGTCGGTGCGCACGTCGGCCGCCTCTCAGCGCGAGGCTGTTGGGGCCCTCGTCCCGGACGCTCACGCCGAGGTCGTCGAGCAGGGCCAGCATCACGTGCACGTCGAGGATGTCGGGCACGTTCTCGAGCACGACCTCCTCGTCCGTGAGCAGGCATGCGGCCAGGATCGGCAGAGCCGCATTCTTGTTGCCGCTCGGCACGATCGTGCCGGACAGCGCGCGGCCGCCCCTGATAACCAGCCTGTCCTGACTCACGTCCGAGGAAGCTAGCAGCCGCCGCCGATCGCGGTGACGCCCTCCACCAGTCGCGACACGTCCGTCGCGTCGGAGAAGAATCCCAACGACGCCCTCAGGGACGGCGGGTGGGCGATCCACCGCACGATCACGCCGCGTGCGGCCAGCGCCGCGGCGGCCCGCGCGGGATCGGCGCCGTCCACCGTGAACGTCACCAGACCGGCCTGGCGGCCCGGCGGCGTGACGATCCGCACGCCCGGCACCCCCGCCAGGCCGGCGCGCGCCGCGGCCTGCGCCTGCGCCACCCGCGCGTGGATCCATCCCCACCCGAGGCCCTCGAGCCACTCGATCGCGGCGCGCCACGCCGACAGCAGGGCGGCGGGCGGGGTCGAGACCTCGTGCCGCCGCGCGCCGCGGTGCGGCACCAGGGCGCCGCCGAGGTCGTGGTCCGGTGCCGCTCTCGAAGCCCGAGGCGGTCAGATCGAGGCTCTCCATGGCCTGCGGGGCGATCCACAGGGCGCCCAGGCCGTCGGGCCCGAGCAGCCACTTGTGGGCGGGGAAGGCGTAGGCGTCCACGTCGAGGGCCCCCACGTCCACCGGGATGGCCCCGACGGACTGGGCGCCGTCCACGAGCACCAGGGCCCCGACCGCGCGCGCCGCCCGCGCGGCGCCGGCCACGTCGAGCACCGCCCCGGTGGCCCACGACACATGTGACAGCGCCACCAGGCGCGTGCGCGGGCCGGCCGCCGCCGCGACGGCCCGCTCGAGATCGGCCGCGTCCCCCTCGGGGTCGATCGTGTGCAGCGCCACGCCGTGGCGACGGGCGATCGTCGCCAGCGGGACCGACAGCCCCGGGTGCTCGAGGGCCGGCACCACGATCTCGTCGCCCGGGCGCCAGTCGATGCCCCACGCCGCGATGTTGAGGCCCCCGGTCGTGTTGGCCGTCAGCGCCATCTCGATCGCCCGGCGCGCCCACGACGCGTCCGGCGGCCGCCCGCAGCGCGTCCGCCTCGGCCGCCGTGCGCTCGAAGCCGGCGGCGCTCCCGCGCGGCGTGCGCACGCGCGACGCGGTCCAGCGCAGGATCTCCTCGGCCGCCGGCGCGGCGAGCGGCCCGCAGCCGCCGGTGTTGAGGAAAGCGTCCGGCTCGAGGGACGGAAGCTGCGCCCTCACGGCGGGAAGATCGGGGGGCACGGCGGGATGGTAGCCCCCGTCGCGCCGGCGGGCCGTGACACCTTGTCGGTCGGCCGTTGCGCTTTGCCGGTCCGCCTCGGTATAACGGCCTTCCATGAGGCTGCTCAGGATGATGCCGGGCTTCGGCGAGACGCTCATATGCGAGGGCGACCCGCGCCTGGACGAGGAGCGCGAGACGCTGCTGCGCGAGTTCCGCGCCCAGCTCGACGAGGGCATGTGGGCCGCCGTCCCGCTCACGGACGACCGGTAGCGGGCGCCGCGAGGCGATGCTCGTGACCGACTTCCCGACATCCCGGCGGATGCCGAGCGCGTGCTCTTCTGGCCGCGCGCGGCCGGGCGGCGCGCGGCAGGCTCAGACCGGCTGAGCGCCGTGGTCGGGCTCTGGGTCATCGCGCTGGTGATGGCCCTGGGCGGTCTCGCGATGGCCATGGCCCGCCCGGCGCGAGCCGCCCGGGGGCGCCGCCGTCCGGGCGTCGGCCGCCGCGGTGGGTTTCGGAGGCGCCGCTCAGCCACGAGGCCGCGGAGCGCCGGTCCCTGGAGCTCCTGCGCTCGGTGGTGAACGCGGAGGAGTGGGAGATGTACCGCGATCTCGGCTTCATCTGCGTCGCCGGACGGCGCCCCGGGCGCGCGCCCGACGGCCCGCCGCGCTACCGCTACCTCATCTACCCCCACCTGCCGGTGGTCGCGCTGCTGCCCCGCTCGATGGCGCCGGTGCGCGAGTACTGCGTCCAGTTCCCGGACCGCAGCTCACCGGGCGCCGCCAGCCTCCTGCCCGCCGGGGACGACGTCCTCGCCAAGTGGATGACCCTGCGCGCCGACGAGGACCGGCTGCTGGCCCACGCCAACATCGCGAGCGCCGGCTGCCAGGTGCCGCTGGGCACGATGGAGCGGGACATCACCCGCCTCGAGCGCTGGCGCGAGCGCCGCGGCCGCTCAGAACGGATCGGGGCCTCGGAGGCCTCCGGGGGCGTCGGGTGCCGGCAGGCTCTCGGCCGTGAGCTCCTCGATGCGCCGCTGAGCGGCGCCCAGGCGCTCGCGGCAGGCCGCCAGATAGCCCTGGCCCTGCTCGAAGAGCGCGACCGCCTCCTCCAGACCCACCTCGCCGCTCTCGAGGCGCGCGACCACCTCGTCCAGGCGACGCAGGGCCTCCTCGAAGGTGACCGGCGGGCCGGCCTCGGGCTCGCTCACGCGCCCACCTCGGCGGCCCGGGCGGCCACGACCCCGTCGCGCAGGCGGATGCTCAGCTCCTGGCCGGCCGCGACCGCGGCGGCCGAGGCGATGACCGGCCCGTCGGCGCCGTCGCGGACGATCGCGTAGCCGCGGGCGACCGTCCGCTCGGGCGACAGGAGGGCCAGCAGCGATGCGGCCCGCTCGACGCGGCCGGCCGCCAGCTCCCGGCGGCCGTCGACCGCCCGCCGGAGGCGCCGCGGAGCGCTCCTCCACGCGGCCGGGCGCCTGGGCGGCCACGCGGCCGAGCGCGGCCGCAGCCGCGGCGCGAGGCGCTCCACGCGGTCGCGCACCGACCGAGCCCGCGGCCCGCAGGGCCCGGGCCAGCTCCCCTCGCGCCTGCCGAGCGCGGCGCGCGCCTCCAGCCCGGCGCGCGACAGGCCCCGGCCGATCGCCGCCGCGGCGTCGCCGAGCCGCGTGTCGAGCGGCCTCCAGGCTGGGCACGACCGCCGCGGCGGCGGCCGTCGGCGTCGACACCCGCAGGTCCGCCACGAGGTCGCACAGCGTCACGTCCCGCTCGTGGCCCACCGCCGACACGATCGGGGTCGTCGCCGCGGCCACGGCGCGGCACACCGCCTCGCTGTTGAAGGCCATCAGGTCCTCCAGCGACCCGCCCCCGCGGGCCACGACGATCACGTCCACCCCCGGCACGCCGTCCAGGTGCCGGATCGCGCGGGCGACCAGCCCCGGCGCGGCCTCCCCCTGCACGGGGGTGCTGACCACGGCCACGTCGGCCTCGGGGAAGCGCGCCCACAGCGTCGTGAGCACGTCGTCGCGGGCGGCGCCGTCGGGGCTGGTGACCAGCCCGACGCGGCGCGGCAGGAACGGAGGCGTGCGCTTGCGCGCCGGGTCGAGCAGCCCCTCCGCCTCGAGGCGCCGGCGCAGCTCCTCCACGCGCGCCCGCAGCAGGCCCTCCCCCGCCAGCTCGAGCCGCTCCACGCGCATCGAGATCTCCCCGCGGGCGCGCCAGAACACCACCCGGCCATACGCATGCACCAGCGTGCCGTTCCCGGGCCTGTGCGCGAGGCGCTGGAACACGATCGAGTTCATCGACGCGCGCAGGAGGTGCTCGCCGCGCAGCGAGAAGTAGGTCTGCCCCCCGCCGGGGCGCAGGTCCTGGAGCTCGGCCTCCACCCAGAACGAGCGCAGGTCCTCGAACATCTGCGCCAGCCGGGCGCTCACGTCCTCGACGCTGAACACCCGCCGGCCGGCGACCTCCTTCACGGCGTCAGCGCGTCCACGATCTCGGCGGCGCGCACGCCGCTCGCGACCGCCCCCTCGATGGAGGGGTGCGTGGTCGTGTCGCCGGCCAGGATCAGGTTGTCCACGGCCGTCCGGGGGCCGGGCAGCTCCCGCCGCACGCCCGCCAGCGGACGGAACTGCGCGTGGGGGTGCTCGTACACCCCCAGCGGCTCGGCCAGCCCCGCCCAGTCGTAGCGCGGGGCCCACCGGCGCACCAGCGCACCCACCTCCCCACCAGGTCGGCCGGCGCCCTCCCCCCCGTCGTCACGCACGTCGCCAGCAGGATGTGGGGGCCGCCGGGCGCGCCGGGCCGGGTGATGTTGCTGGTCTGGCACAGCAGGTCCACCCGCGGCACCTCGGGGCTGCCCGGCTCGGCGTTGAGTAGGATCGAGCGGCCGCTGTACAGGGGCCTGCGCAGGGCGAAGGCCGCGTTGACCGCCGAGGCGTACTCCCGGGGCAGGCGGGCCGCGCTCGCGGATCGAGCGGCTCCAGCAGCCCCCGCGCCGCCGGGCCCTCGACCGCCAGCACCACGTGGCGCGCCGACAGCGACGCCCGTCCGCCAGCCGCACGCCCACGACCCGCCGCCCCTCGCCGTCGGCCTCCAGGGCGTCCACGTGGGCCCCCAGCTCCACGGCCCCGCCCTCCTGCCGCACCGCGGCCGACGCCCACTCCGCCAGCATGCCCACGCCGTCGCTCGGGATCACGGCCGGCCCGCGCACGAGCATCGCCATGAGGAACCGGAAGTAGCCCGGGTCGGCGCTGAGGGTCCGGTCGAGCGTGATCACGCCGAACAGCGGGCGCAGGACCCTCTCGATCGCCTCGTCCGACACGCCGGCGCCCCGCAGGAGCCCCTCCGCGGTGGAGGCCTCGTGCTCCTCGGCCAGCAGCGCCTGGGGCGAGGCGCCCACGACCGACGCCGCCAGCCGCGCCAGGCGCACCCGGTCCGCCGGCGCCAGACCGCCGAAGCGCGCGACCCCCAATCGCGAGCCCGGCAACCGCTGCGCCCTGCCCTCGTCCACGAAGACCGCCCCGCCGGCCACCGGCCGCAGGTCGCGGCTGGGAATCCCCGACGTCGCGCGCCAGCGCCCGCGCCTGGGGATAGCGCCCGGAACATCACCTGAAAGCCCACGTCCACCGGGCGCCCGCGGTGCCACACCGTGCGGGCTCGGCCCCCGGGGGACTCCTGCGCCTCGACCACCTGGACGCTGCGACCCGCCCCCACGAGGCGCTGCGCGCAGCTGAGGCCGGCGAGGCCGCCACCCACGACCAGGCAGTCCAGCTCTCCGCCGGTCGGTTGGCTCGCCGACATGGCCCGCATCGTACCCGTTCAACGACGAAAGCCGCCGGGCGAACCCAGCGGCTTCACGTACTACATCAATCCCGGCGGCGACCTACTCTCCCGCGAGTCTTCACTCGGAGTACCATCGGCGCAAAGAGGCTTAACGGCTCTGTTCGGAATGGGAAGAGGTGTTTCCCTCTCGCTAGAACCACCGGGAACCCTTGAGGACGTACCCTCAAGACTGCATAGCGGCAAACGGTGTGCTCTAGGTGTGAACTGGTCAAGCCCTCGGCGGATTAGTACTGGTCTGCTGAACGCATTGCTGCGCTTACACATCCAGCCTATCAACCAGGTGGTCTACCTGGGGCCTTACCCCCTTAAAGGGGTGGGAGATCTCATCTCGAGGTGGGCTTCCCGCTTAGATGCTTTCAGCGGTTATCCCGTCCAGACGTAGCTAACCAGCAGTGCCGTTGGCACGACAACTGATACACCAGAGGTCTGTTCATCCCGGTCCTCTCGTACTAGGGACAACTCCTCTCAAATCTCCAACGCTCACCACAGATAGGGACCGAACTGTCTCACGACGTTCTGAACCCAGCTCGCGTACCGCTTTAATGGGCGAACAGCCCAACCCTTGGGACCAACTCCAGCCCCAGGATGCGACGAGCCGACATCGAGGTGCCAAACCCTCCCGTCGATGTGGACTCTTGGGGAGGATAAGCCTGTTATCCCCGGAGTACCTTTTATCCGTTGAGCGACGGCAATTCCACTCTCTACCGCCGGATCACTAAGGCCTACTTTCGTACCTGCTCGACCTGTCAGTCTCGCAGTCAAGCTCCCTTATGCCTTTACACTCTACGCACGATTTCCAACCGTGCTGAGGGAACCTTTGCGCGCCTCCGTTACAATTTGGGAGGCGACCGCCCCAGTCAAACTGCCCACCTGACACTGTCCGAGAGCCGGATCACGGTCTCCCGTTAGAAGCTCAGAACACCCAGGGTGGTATCCCAAGGTTGGCTCCACGGCAGCTGACGCCACCGTCTCACAGCCTCCCACCTATCCTGGACAGGATGTCCCAAACACCAATATCAAGCTGCAGTAAAGGTTCACGGGGTCTTTCCGTCTTGTGGCGAGTAATCGGCATCTTCACCGATACTACAATTTCACCGAGTCCTTCGTTGAGACAGCGCCCAACTCGTTACGCCATTCGTGCAGGTCGGAACTTACCCGACAAGGAATTTCGCTACCTTAGGACCGTTATAGTTACGGCCGCCGTTTACCGGGGCTTGGTTTCAAAGCTTCGCCTCAAGGGCTAACCTCTCCACTTGACCTTCCGGCACCGGGCAGGCGTCAGCCCCTATACGTCGTCTTACGACTTCGCAGAGACCTGTGTTTTTGGTAAACAGTCGGTTGGGCCAATTCTCTGCGGCCCCCTCGAGCTCCTGGCGCAAGGCCGATCACTCTACCGGGGCGTCCCTTCTCCCGAAGTTACGGGACAATTTTGCCGAGTTCCTTAACGAAGGTTCTCTCGATCACCTCGGTATGCTCTACCTGCCCACCTGTGTCGGTTTTGGTACGGGTGCGTTCCCACTCCCTAGAGGCTTTTCTCGGAGGCATGGGCTCGACGACTTGCCAGCTTACGCTGACCGACATCCCCTCTCGGAGTATGTGAACCCCGGATTTTCCTGGGGTTCCTCCTACCGGGTTGTCCGTGGACTACCAGCGCCACGGTTCGCCTACCCTTCCCCGTCCCCCCATCGGTAATAGCGTGGAAGACGCAGTACAGGAATATCAACCTGTTATCCATCGCCTACGCCTGTCGGCCTCGGCTTAGGTCCCGACTAACCCTGAGCAGATTAACTTTACTCAGGAAACCTTGGGCATCCGGTGGAGGAGTTTCTCACTCCTCTTTCGTTACTTATGCCTGCATTCTCACTTCTCCGCGCTCCACGGGAGCTTGCCGCTGCCGCTTCACTGCACGAAGAACGCTCTCCTACCGCTCCGTCAAAGACGAAGCCCACAGCTTCGGGGGCTGGCTTGAGCCCCGTTACATTATCCGCGCACGAGCACTTGACCAGTGAGCTATTACGCACTCCTTAGACGAATGGCTGCCTCTAAGCCAACATCCTGGTTGTCTGTGCACTCGCACAACGTTTTCCACTTAGCCAGCGCTTGGGGCCCTTAGCTGGTGGTCTGGGCTGTTTCCCTCTCGACTACGAAGCTTATCCCCCGCAGTCTGACTCCCCTGCTCTAAAGTCATGGCATTCAGAGTTTATCTGACTTCGGTAACCTGGTAGGGCCCCTAGGCCAAACAGTGCTTTACAACCACGACTGAACGCAGGAGGCTATACCAAAATATATTTCGGAGAGAACCAGATATCACCGAGTTTGATTAGCCTTTCACTCCGATCCACAGGTCATCCCCGCCGTTTTCAACCGACGTGGGTTCGGTCCTCCACGAGGTCTTACCCCCGCTTCAACCTGCCCATGGATAGATCACTCGGTTTCGGGTCTACCGCGTCCGACTATGTCGCCCTATTCAGACTCGCTTTCGCTACGGCTCCGATTAACTTAACCTTGCCGGACACGAGTAACTCGCAGGCTCGTTATGCAAAAAGCACGCAGTCACCGACCGGAGTCGGCTCCTACCGCTTGTAGGCACGCGGTTTCAGGTACTATTTCACTCCCCTCCCGGGGTACTTTTCACCTTTCCCTCACGGTACTAGTTCGCTATCGGTCGTCAGAGAGTACTTAGCCTTACGGGGTGGTCCCCGTAGATTCCGACCGGGTTTCCCGTGCCCGGTCGTACTCAGGTGGTGACGAGGGAGGGCATGAGCTTTCACCTACGGGGCTCTTACCCTTTGTAGCCAGCCGTTCCAAGCTGCTCGGCTAACTCATGCTTTTGTAACTCCCCGACCGGCCTGTGGCTCCGGTCATGTCACTCCTACAACCCCAGATCGAGCTACGCCCACAGGCAATCACGCTCGACTGGTTTGGGCTGATCCCTTTTCGCTCGCCACTACTCAGGGAGTCGATGTTTCTTTCCTTTCCTCCGGCTACTGAGATGTGTCACTTCGCCGGCTTGCCTTCCACCGCCCTATGTGTTCAGGCGGGGATACGCGCGCATTACCACGCGTGGGTTTCCCCATTCGGAAATCCGCGGGTCAAAGGCTGTTCAGCGCCTCACCGCGGCTTATCGCAGCCGTCCACGTCCTTCTTCGGCTTCTGACGCCAAGGCATCCACCGCGTGCCCTTAATATCTTGACCAGATATATAGAGCACACCTACTGCCGCTATGCAGTTTTCAAGGTACGCGACCGCCCACGCGGGACGGCCTCGAAGAGAGACATCCCCGCCGGCACCCCCGAAAAGGGCGCCGGCGGATGATCCCTCAAGACTGAACAGCATTGCCGGTCGGGCCGCGACCCACGCGTCATGAACCCCTCATTGAGTGTGGTCCGCGTGGACGATCCGACCGACGCCAGGTTGTCAACGTTCTTCTAGGGCATCGCTCGCTCGACTGGGTCGAGGGAGCTCGACGGTGTCCTCGAGAGGACTCCGGAGCCCAGGTGGTGCTAAGCACCACTCCCTAGAAAGGAGGTGATCCAGCCGCAGCTTCCGCTACGGCTACCTTGTTACGACTTCACCCCAATCGCTGACCCCACCTTCGACGGCTGCCTCCCTTGCGGGTTAGCCCACCGGCTTCGGGTGTTGCCAACTTTCGTGGTGTGACGGGCGGTGTGTACAAGGCCCGGGAACGTATTCACCGCGACGTTGCTGATTCGCGATTACTAGCAACTCCGACTTCATGCAGGCGAGTTTCAGCCTACAATCCGAACTGGGACCGGCTTTATGAGATTCGCTCCACCTCGCGGCTTTGCAGCTCTTTGTACCGGCCATTGTAGCACGTGTGTAGCCCTGGACATAAGGGGCATGATGACTTGACGTCGTCCCCACCTTCCTCCGGTTTGTCACCGGCAGTATCCTATGAGTCCCCGGCCGAACCGCTGGCAACATAGGACAGGGGTTGCGCTCGTTGCGGGACTTAACCCAACATCTCACGACACGAGCTGACGACAGCCATGCACCACCTGTGACCGCGCTCCGAAGAGGGACCCTGTTTCCAGGGTTTACACGGACATGTCAAGCCCAGGTAAGGTTCTTCGCGTTGCGTCGAATTAAACCACATGCTCCGCTGCTTGTGCGGGCCCCCGTCAATTCCTTTGAGTTTTAGCCTTGCGGCCGTACTCCCCAGGCGGGGCACTTAATGCGTTAGCTTCGACACGGACGGAGTCAACACCGCCCACATCTAGTGCCCATCGTTTACGGCGTGGACTACCAGGGTATCTAATCCTGTTCGCTCCCCACGCTTTCGCGTCTCAGCGTCAGTACCGTTCCAGAGAGCCGCCTTCGCCACCGGTGTTCTTCCTAATATCTGCGCATTTCACCGCTACACTAGGAATTCCGCTCTCCCCTCCCGGACTCAAGCTTGGCAGTATCCAGTGCAGGTCTGGGGTTGAGCCCCAGGATTTCACACCAGACTTACCAAGCCGCCTACACGCGCTTTACGCCCAATGATTCCGGACAACGCTCGCCCCCTACGTATTACCGCGGCTGCTGGCACGTAGTTAGCCGGGGCTTCTTCTGGGGGTACCGTCACCCCGTAGGCTATTAACCTCGGAAGCTTCGTCCCCCCTGAAAGTGGTTTACAACCCGAAAGCCGTCTTCCCACACGCGGCGTTGCTGCGTCAGGCTTCCGCCCATTGCGCAAGATTCCCCACTGCTGCCTCCCGTAGGAGTCTGGGCCGTGTCTCAGTCCCAGTGTGGCTGATCGTCCTCTCAGACCAGCTACGCATCGTCGCCTTGGTGGGCCATTACCCACACCAACAAGCTAATGCGCCGCGGGCCCATCCCAGGGCGGAGGCCGAAGCTACCATTTCCCGCAGTGCCTTGAGGCACTGCGAATTATGCGGTATTAGCCCGAGTTTCCTCGGGTTGTCCCGCTCCCTAGGGCAGGTTGCCCACGTGTTACTCACCCGTTCGCCACTGTACTCACTCCCGAAGGAGCTTTCTCGTTCGACTTGCATGTGTTAAGCACGCCGCCAGCGTTCGTCCTGAGCCAGGATCAAACTCTCCATGAAGAAAATCTGACCGTGGTGCGCCCCGGCCGAAGCCGTCGCTGCCAAGATCGGAAGTTCGGAGATGGCCGGCCCCCTCCAAAGAGGTGATCGGCGATCCGAGCTTTGTGTGTCTTGCGATCGGTGCGGCTCACGCCGGATCGATCGTTTCGACGGGGTTCATACAAAACCTGGCCATCGTGACCATGGAACCGAAGCTCCAGGCCAAGATGCATGCTGTTCAGTTTTCAAGGATCGTGACCAGCGCTCAGCGCGGCGGTCGGATCGAGCCGATTTCCATCTTCGCGGCCCCTGGATTCCCCAGAGGCTCCCGGCGCGGGCGCATAGCGCGCCTCGTTACGCGGGCGTCTCCAGAGAGCGGAGGTCGAAGAGATGGAGTCTCAATCGGTTCCTTTTCTCCGTCCGACGGGGCGGATGCCCCCTCGGCAGTCGTGGAACTATAGCGCCGCGCCCGGGAACGTCAAGCCCGTACGTGCGCCGGGGCGAAAAGCCATGACGGCGCGTCAGGGCCCCGCGGCGAGGCGGGCGTAGCGGCGCTTGCCGGCCCGCAGGACCTTGCCGTTCAGATCGCCGGGATCCCAGTCCAGATCTGCGATCTGGGCGCCATCGAGGCTCACCCCGCCGCCGGCGATGAGGCGCCGCGCCTCGCTGCGCGACGCCACGCCCAGGGCATCCACCAGGAGCGCCGGCAGGTGCACCGTCCCCGCGGGCAGGGCCACCACGGGGATGTCCTCGGGGACCTGGCGATCCCGCACCGTGCGGTTGAAATGTTCCTCGGCCCGCGCGCCGGCGCCGGCGCCGTGGAAGCGATCCACCAGAAGGGCGGCCAGGCGGCGCTTGTCGGCGGCCGGATGACCGCCGGGCGGGGCCGCGTCGGGCGCGAGCAGGCGGTACCACTCCGCGAGCGCGTCGTCGGGGATGCGCATCGTGCGCCCGAACTGCTCCTCGGGGGCCTCCGACACGCCGATGTGGTTGCCGAGGGACTTGCTCATCTTCTGCACGCCGTCGAGCCCGGGCAGGATCGGCATGGTCATGACCACCTGGCTCGGCTGGCCGAAGGCCGCCTGGATGTCGCGGCCCAGCATGAGGTTGAACAGCTGGTCGGTGCCGCCGAGCTCCACGTCGGCCTCGACCATCACCGAGTCGTATGCCTGCATCAGCGGGTACAGCAGCTCGAGGACCGAGACCGGCCGGTCGGCGGTCATGCGATCGGCGAAGTCGTTGCGGCGCAGCAGCTGGTTGACGGTCGCCGAGCCGGCCAGGCGGAACAGCTCCTCCATGCCCATCCGCGCGAACCACTCCCCGTTGGGGCGGATCTCGGTGCGGTCGGGGTCCAGGATGCGAAACGCCTGGTCGCGGTACGACGCGGCGTTCTCCTCGATCTGCGCCTCGTCGAGCATCGGCCGCGTGGAGGTGCGCCCCGACGGGTCGCCGACGCGCGCGGTCCAGTCGCCGATGATCAGCACCGCCAGATGCCCGGCGTCCTGGAACTCGCGCAGCTTGCCCAGCACGACGGCGTGGCCCAGGTGGATGTCCGGCGCGGTCGGGTCGACGCCGAGCTTGACCCGCAGCGGGCGTCCCAGCGCGAGCTTGGCCGCCAGCTCGCCGGGCGGCAGGCACTCGACCGAGCGCGCGGACAGGCGCGCAGCGTCGGCGCTCACGGGCGCGGGAAGGGCTTGGAGAGGTGGCGCGAGCCGGCCAGGCCGAAGCGCCAGGGCCGCTCGGCGGCCAGCGAGATGCCGATCCGCGGCCCGGCGACCAGCTCGACGGGGCCCGTGCGGCCGTGGACGGCCATGCGGGCGTCCGCGTCGACGGCGGAGGTCCCGTCGAGCGCCCGGTCGACGCCGAGCGCCTGGGCCAGCCGGCCCGGCCCCGCGCACAGGAGGCGCTCGGGCAGCGGGCCGCGCCGCGCCCGCATGGCCTCGAGGCCCCGCTGCGGGACGAGCGCGCGCAGCAGCACCGCCGCGCCGTGCCCCTCGGGCTCGCACACGAGGTTGGCGCACCAGTGCAGCCCGTAGCTGCGGTACACGTAGACACGCCCGGGCGGGCCGAACATCACGATCGCGCGGCCGCGGGCGCCCCGGAAGCTGTGCGAGGCCGGATCGTCCTGCTGGTAGCGCTCCGTCTCGACGATCATCCCGCCGACCCCGTCCACGAGCAGGGTGCAGCCGATCAGGTCGGGGGCGACCTCGGCCACCGGGCGGGCGAAGAAGGCGGCGTCGAGGCGCGGGCCGAGGCGCGGCGGGGCCTGGACGGCGGTGCTCACCAGGCCGCCACCCGCGCTCGGGCCTCGGCCAGCTGGTCGGCCACCGCCGCGCGCGCGGTGCCGCCCTGGGCGACCTTGGCCTCCACCGACGCCTCGGCGTTCAGCGGCGGCACGACGACGCCCTCGAGGCCGGCGTCGGCCAGGTCGGCGGCCGTGGCGTCCTCGAGGCCGACCCCCCGCTGGTCGAGGGCGCGCACCAGCCGGCCCACGGCCTCGTGGGCCCTGCGGAACGGCCACCCCTGCGCGACGAGGCTGTCGGCCAGGTCGGTCGCCGCGAGGAACCCGCCCGACACCGCCGCCGCCATCCGGTCCTCGCGAAAGCGCGCGGTCGCGATCATCCCGGCGACCGCCGGCAGGAGCAGGTCGACCGTGTCGATGGCATCGAACAGGTACTCCTTGTCCTCCTGGAGATCCTTGTTGTAGGCCAGCGGCAGGCCGGACATCGCCCCCAGCAGGCCGGCCAGGTCGGCCGCCAGGCGCGGCGCCTTGGCCCGGGCCAGCTCGGCGGCGTCCGGGTTCTTCTTCTGCGGCAGCATCGACGAGCCCGACGAGAACGCGTCGTCCAGCGCGATGAACCCCGTCTCGTCTCCCGCCCACGCCACGATCTCGGCGCCCAGCCGCGACAGGTGCACGCCCAGCTGCGCGGCGAAGTGGAGGTAGTCGATGAGCGCGTCCCGGCTGCCGACCGCGTCCAGGCTGTTGCGGGCCGGCCGGGCGAAGCCCAGCTCGGCGGCCGTCTGCTCGCGGTCGATCGGGAAGCCCACGCCCGACAGGGCGCCCGACCCGAGGGGGCAGTCGGCCGTGGCCTCGATGGCGTGGCCCAGGCGGGTGCGGTCGCGGTCGAGCATCCACACGTATGCCAGCAGGTGGTGGGCCAGCCGCACGGGCTGGGCCCTCTGGCTGTGCGTGTAGCCCGGCAGCAGCGTGTCGAGGTGCTCCTCGGCCTGCGCGATCAGGGCCTGGGCGAGCGCCCGCAACCCGGCGACCTGCCCGGTGGCGTGCTCGCGCAGGTGGAGCAGCGTGTCGGTGATGACCTGGTCGTTGCGGCTGCGCGCGGTGTGCAGGCGCCTGCCGGCGTCGCCGGCGATCTCGGTGAGGCGGCGCTCCACGGCGGTGTGGATGTCCTCGTCGGCCTCGCGGAAGGCGAACTCGCCCGACGCGAGCTCGTCCGCGATCTGCGCCAGCCCGGCGTCGATCGCCGCCGCGTCGGCCTGCGGGATGATGCCGCGGGCGCCGAGCATGCGCGCGTGGGCGCGCGAGGCCGCCACGTCCTGCGGCCACAGGCGCCGGTCGACCGCCAGCGAGGAGTTGAGCCGGTCGAACGCCTCCGCCGGGCCGGCCTCGAAGCGGCCGCCCCACAGGCGCACCTCGTCGCTCATCGCCGCAGAACGGCGTCCAGTGCGCCGCAGACGCGGTCGACCTGGGACTCGGTCATGCCCGGGAAGAAGGGCAGCGCGATCGTGGACGCGCTGATCGCCTCGGTCACCGGGAACTCGCCGGGGCCGTGGCCGTGGGCGTCCTGGTAGTAGGGCTGCAGGTGGATGCACGGCAGGTAGGGCTTGGCCGAGATGCCGAGGCCGTCAAGGCCCCCGATGACCTCGTCGCGGTCGAACTCCGGATCGAGGCGCGGGGCGTAGACGAACCACGACCGCCGCTGCGCCCCCTCGTACATCGGGCGTGACGCCGTCGATCTCGGCGGTGCGCGCCTGGTACCAGCCGGCGACCCGCGCGCGGGCGTCCAGCATGTCGGTGAGCCGCTCGAGCTGGGCGACGCCGATGGCGCTGTGCACGTCGGACAGGCGGTAGTTGAAGCCGAGGCGCGAGTGCACGAGCCACGCCCCGTCGTCGGAGCGCCCCTGGTTGCGCAGGCTCGAGAGCACCCTCGCGAGCTCGTCGTCGTCGGTGAGGACCACGCCGCCCTCGGCCGTGGTCAGCTGCTTGTTGGCGTAGAAGCCGTAGACCGCGGGGTGCCCGAACGTGCCCAGCTTGCGGCCGTCGTAGGCCGCGTCGATCGACTGGCAGGCGTCCTCGACCCGCGCCAGCCCGTGGCGCTCGGCGATCTCGACCAGGGCGGGCACCTCGGCCGGGTAGCCGAAGATGTCGACGATCAGGATCGCCTTGGTGCGCGGGGTGATGGCCGCCTCGACCGCCGCCGGGTCCATGTTGAACGTGAGCGGGTCGACCTCGGCGAACACCGGCGTTGCCCCGGTGAACAGGATCGCGTTGGCCGAGGCCACGAAGGAGAACGACGAGGTGACGACCTCGTCGCCCGGGCCCAGGCCCAGGGCGTGCAGGCACAGGTGCAGCCCGGCGGTGCCGCTGGACACCGCGACCGCGTGCTTGACGCCGATGCGCTCGGCCCAGGCCCGCTCGAAGCGCGGGACCATCGGGCCCAGCGAGAGCTGCCCGGAGCGCAGCACCTCGTCCACCAGCTCGCGCTCGCGGTCGCCGATGACGGGCTTCGCGAGCGGGATGCGCTCCCCGTTGACGCTCAACCGGCGGCCGCCGCCCGGGTGCGCGCGACGCGCCGCGTCCCGTGCTCGACGCTGTCGAGCAGCGCCTCCCAGGAGGCCTCGATGACGTTCTCGCTGACGCCGATGGCCCCCCACGTCTCGTGGCCGTCGCTCGAGTCGATGAGCACGCGCGTGACCGCTCCGGTGCCCTTTGTCTCGTCGAGGATCCGGACCTTGAAGTTGACCAGCGAGATCTCGCCGAGCTCGGGCACGCGCCCGCCCAGCGCCGACGCGCAGGGCGGCGTCCAGGGCGTTGATCGGACCGTTGCCCTCGGCCGTGGCCACCAGGCGCTCGCCGTCGTGGAGGATCTTGAGCGTGGCCTCGGTCTCGACCCGACCGTCGGCGCGCTTCTCGGTGATGACCCGGAAGCTCTCGAGCGTGAACAGCGGCTCGTAGATCCCGGTCTCGCGCTCGAGCGAGCAGCTCGAACGACCCGTCGGCCACCTCGAAGTGGTAGCCCCGGTGCTCCAGG
This sequence comes from uncultured Thermoleophilia bacterium, assembly GCA_963806585.1. GTDB lineage: Bacteria > Actinomycetota > Thermoleophilia > Miltoncostaeales > Miltoncostaeaceae > Miltoncostaea. The sequence goes on from CAWDYN010000007.1 coordinate 324,388, forward strand.
TCCTTCAGGCGCTGCAGGATGCCGGCGATCCGCTCCGGGTCGTCCTCGACGTCGATGCCGAGCTCGCGGGCCTTGGCCACGATCGTGCCCCGGCCCGACAGCTCGGAGACCAGCACCCGGCGCTCGTTGCCGACCGCGTCGGGGTCGATGTGCTCGTAGCTGCGCTGGTCGGCGTTCATCCCCTGCTGGTGCATGCCGCCCTTGTGGGCGAAGGCGTTGCGGCCGACGTACGGCGCCCACGAGTCGGGCTGCAGGTTGGCCGTCTCGGCCACGAATTGCTGAGCGGCGGTGAGCTCGGCGAGGCGCTCCGGGTCGAGCACCTCGTAGCCCATCTTGAGCGCCAGCGACGGGATGATGGAGACGAGGTTGGCGTTGCCGCAGCGCTCGCCGTAGCCGTTGATCGTGCCCTGCACCATCCGCGCGCCCTCGTCGACCGCGGCCAGGCTGTTGGCCACGCGCGCACTCGGCGTCGTTGTGCGTGTGGATGCCGAGCGCCACCGCCGGCAGCGCGGCGCGCACCGCGGCCATGGTCGCGCCCACCCGCGCCGGCAGGGTGGCGCCGTTGGTGTCGCAGGGCGTGATCCAGCGCGGCGCCGCCGGCCTCGGCCGCCCGCAGGCAGTCGAGGGCGTACTCGGGGTGGGCGGCGTAGGCGTCGAAGAAGTGCTCGGCGTCGTAGACGACCTCCTTGCCCTGCCCCACCAGGAACGCCACCGACTCGTGGATCATCCGCAGGTTCTCCTCACGGCTGACCCGGGTGACCTTCTCGATGTGGAGGTCCCAGGTCTTGCCGACGATCGTGATGACCGGGGCGAAGCTGTCGGCGAGCCCGCGCATCGCGGGGTCGTCGCCGGCGGCGACGCCGCGGCGGCGGGTCATGCCGAAGGCGGCGAGGCGCGTGTCGCCCAGGTCCTCGCGCTCGAGCAGCCCGAAGAGCTCCCCGTACTTGGGGTTGCTGGCCGGGAATCCCGCCTCCAGGTACTCGATGCCGAAGTCGGCCAGCCGCACGGCCACCGCGAGCTGCTCGCCCACCGACAGGCTCAGACCCTCGCGCTGCATGCCGTCGCGCAGCGTGGTGTCGTAGATGGCGACGCGCTCGCTCACGCCGGTCACGGTGACAGCGTCGGAGCGGTGCGCGCCCACGTAGTCGAGCCAGCGGGGCCGAGAACGGGTCGCGCCCCTCGGTGGCGGCGAAGAAGCGGGACTGCAGGCGGGTCGTGACCGGCCCCGGCTCGCCCAGGGCGTGGTCGTCAACCTCGTTGATCGGGCACACCTCGGCCGCGGTGCCGGTGATGAACACCTCGTCGGCGGTGTACAGCTCGCCGCGCGCGACCTCGCGCTCGAGCACGGGGATGCCCTCGTCCTTCGCCAGCGTGATGATGCTCGCCCGGGTGATGCCCTCGAGGATCGACGCCTGCACCGGAGGCGTGATGAGCACGCCGTCGCGCACCAGGAACAGGTTCTCGCCCGAGCCGTCGGCCACGTAGCCGGCCTCGTTGAGGAGCAGGGCCTCCTGGTAGCCGGCCTTGTGGCTCTCGATCTTGGCGAGGATGGAGTTGAGGTACTGGCCGCCCGCCTTGGCGGTCGCCGGGATCGTGGTGGAGCCGATGCGGCGCCAGCTGGAGATCTTGGCGCGGATCCCCGTGCGCAGGCCGTCCTCGCCGAGATAGGCGCCCCACCGCCACGCCGCGACGGCGACGTTGACGGGCGCCTCGAGCGGGAACAGGCCCATCGTGCCGTAGCCGCGCAGGGCGATCGGCCGGATGTAGCAGCCGCCGAGGTCGTTGGCGGAGACGACCTGATGGACCGCGCTCCGCAGCTCGTCGCGCGTGTAGGGGAGCGGCATGTGGTACATCGCGGCCGAGCGCTCGAGCCGGGCCAGGTGGTCGTCGAGGCGGAAGACCGCGGTGCCCTTGTCCGCGTCGTAGGCGCGGATGCCCTCGAACACCGTGGTGCCGTAGTGCAGGCCGTGGGACAGGACGTGCACCTGGGCGTCGGGCCAGTCGACCAGCGCCCCGTTCATCCAGATCTTCTCGGCTTCCTGCATGTTCGGCGTTCCTTTGCGTGGGCAGCCCGCTGCGGGCCCGACGGGGATCTAGGTTACCGGGCGGGTCCAGCGGGCGGCAGAGCCGGGCGCGGGCGGTTCCCGGCGGGCCCGTGGCCGCGTCGGTACACCATGATCGTGCGCCGGAACGTGATCACCACCACGCCGTCCTGGTTGGAGCCGGTCGTCCGCACGGTCGACGATGCCGACCTCCGGCCGCGAGCGCGACGGGCGCACCTCGAGCACCTCGCTCTCGGAGTAGATGGTGTCGCCCTCGTAGACCGGGGCGGGCAGCCGCACCTCGTCCCAGCCGAGGTTGGCCATGACGTTCTGCGAGACGTCCGCCACGCTCTGCCCGGTCACCAGCGCCAGCGTGAAGGTGGAGTCGACCAGCGGGCGGCCGAACTCGGTGCCCGCCGCGTAGTGCCGGTCGAAGTGGATCGGCGCCGTGTTCTGGGTCAGCAGTGTGAACCAGGCGTTGTCGACCTCCAGCACCGTGCGCCCCAGCCGGTGGACGTAGACGTCGCCCACGGCGAAGTCCTCGAAGAAGCGCCCCTCCCAGCCGGCGACCTCGGCCATCAGGCCGCCAGCGCGTCCAGGATCAGGTCGCCGACCGCCCGGGTGCCGAGGTCGCCGCCGATGTCGCGGGTGCGATGCCCCGTCGCCGAGAACCCCCTCCACCGCGGCGTCGATGCGATCGGCCGCCTCCGGCGCGCCCAGCGAGTAGCGCAGCATGAGCGCCGCCGACAGCAGCGTCGCGATCGGGTTGGCGATGCCCTGACCGGCGATGTCGGGAGCCGAGCCGTGCACCGGCTCGTAGAGGCCGAGCGTGCCGGGACCGAGGCTGGCCGAGGGCAGCATCCCGATGGAGCCGGTGATCATCGCGGCCTCGTCGGAGAGGATGTCGCCGAAGAGGTTCTCGGTGATGATCACGTCGAAGTCGGCCGGGCGGCTCACCAGCTGCATGGCGGCGTTGTCGACGAGCATGTGCTCCAGCGTCACGTCCGGATGACCCGACGGCCGTCTCGATCACCTGCTCGCGCCACAGGCGCGAGGTCTCGAGCACGTTGGCCTTGTCCACGGAGGTCACCTTGCCCCGGCGGCCGGCGGCGGCGCGGAAGCCCCACTCGGCGAGCGCGCGACCACCTCGGCCTTCGTGTACACGCAGGTGTCGAAGGCGCGCTCCGGCTCGCGGCCGCGCTCGCCGAAGTAGAGGCCCCCGGTCAGCTCGCGCACCACCAGCAGGTCGGTGCCCTCGATGCGCTCGCGCCGCAGCGGGCTCGCCTCGTAGAGCGCCGGGAAGGGACGCGACCGGGCGCAGGTTGGCGTAGAGGCCGAGGCCGGCGCGCATGCCCGAGCAGGCCCTGCTCGGGGCGCGGCTTGTCGGGGTCGGTGGTGTCCCACTTCGGGCCGCCGACCGCGCCGAGCAGCACCGCGTCGGAGCCGGCGCAGGCCTCGAGCACCTCGTCGGTCAGCGCCGTGCCGTGGGCGTCGATGGAGACCCCGCCCATCAGGTGCTCGTGCCAGCCGATCGTCAGGCCGTGATCGGGCGCGATCGCGTCGATGACGCGGACCGCCTCGGCGACGACCTCCGGGCCGATGCCGTCACCCGGCAGCAGCGCTACAGACACCTCCGGCACGCGAACCCCCTGCATCTCGACGTCGAACGCGTCGGGAGGCTACAGGGGCGAAAGCGGCTCAGGCGTCGTCTGCGGCCCACCAGCCGGGCTTCATCTCGACTCCGCCCGAGGTCCTCCATCGGCGGCGCGCCGAGGGCGAGGGTCATCCCATCGGGGCCGGCCTCGAAGCAGCGCCACGTGGGGCCCGGGACCCGCAGGGCGTCCACGGCCGATCTCGACCACGTCGTCCCCCAGGCGGCACGGCCTGAGCTCTCCACCACCACGTGAGCTCCTCCTGGCTCGAGTGCCGGTGGCCGAACCCTGGCGCACGCCGGGATCGAGTCGCTGGTAGCTCATGGCCGACCGCTCCAGGCCCAGGTCGCCGTCGCGAAATGCGCCTCGACACCCTCCATCTCGTGCCGGGCCGCCATGTCGACCACGTCCCGTCGCAGATTCAGATGGGTGAAATCGGCCACGTCGGAGAGGTACCCCGGAGCGGCGGGGGTCATGCCGGGTCCTCGCTTTCCGACCTTCGCGTCTCCGAGCTTCGAGGCGTTCCGAGCTTCGGCGTTTCCGAGCTCTGAGCGTTACCGCTTCGGGCCCCGAGCTCCTGCATGTTCCGAGGAGTGCGGAGAAGGGGAAGCGACTAGGCGTGGAGTCGGCCTCTTGCGGGCCGACTCGACGCGCAAATGCGCCCTTGGTCGGGCGCATTTGCATCGCGCAGCGGCCCTTCGGGCCGGACATGTGCGCGGGCAGGTCAAGCACCGCCTCGGCACGCGCTCGGGCGCTGCGCGCCCTCGGGCGATACCCGGTAGGACGGGCCCGGCTCCGATGTCGCCGAAGGCGACGAGACGGCCGGGCTCCGCCCGGCCGTACGAGCTCGCCGCCGCAGGCGGCCAGCGAATGCAAATGGGCCCGGCCAGGGCCCATGTGCCGCGGCCAGGCCGGGCCGCAAGAGCCCGGCCTCGCACGCGGAGGAGCCGGCGCTGTCGATAGACGATCGGCTCTCAGAGGAGACTGCAGATCTCTGAAACGCCCGAGCTCTGACAGCCCCGCCCCTCAGGCGAAGGGCGTCGTCACCGGCCCGTCGCGCTCGCGGTCGCGACTCGTACGCGGAGATCGCCTCCTCCTGGAGCAGCGAGAGGGCGATGTCGTCCCAGCCGTTGAGGAGGCGCTGCTTGATGCCGGGCTCGATGGCGAAGGGGATCTCGTGCCCCTCGGCGGTCTCGACCAGCTGGAGCTCCAGGTCCACCGAGGCGGTCAGGCCCGGGGTGGCCGATGGCCAGGTGGATGAGGTCGGCGACCTCGCTCTCGGACACGGTCACCGGCAGGAGCCCGATCTTGGTGCAGTTGGTGCGGAAGATGTCCGCGAAGCTCGGGGCGATCACCGCCCGGAAGCCGTGGTCCTGGAGGGCCCACGGGGCGTGCTCGCGCGACGAGCCGCAGCCGAAGTTGCGCCCGGCCACGAGGATCGGCGCGCCCGCGTACTCCGGCGGTCGAGCGGGAAGCCCTCCTCGCCGCGCCAGTCCCAGAAGAGGAACTCGCCGAAACCGGTGCGCTCGATGCGCTTGAGGAACTGCTTGGGGATGATCTGGTCGGTGTCCACGTCGGACCGGTCCAGGGGGCAGATGGCGCCCTCGATGCGGGTCACGGGGTCCATCAGCCCACCTCCGCCAGCTCGGTGTCCAGGGAGCGCACGTCGACCAGGTGCCCGGTCACGGCCGCCGCGGCGGCCATCGGCGGGCTGACCAGATGGGTCCGGCCGCCCTTGCCCTGGCGCCCCTCGAAGTTGCGGTTGCTCGTCGAGGCGCAGCGCTCGCCGGGCTGCAGGACGTCGTCGTTCATCGCGAGGCACATCGAGCACCCCGCGTCGCGCCACTCGAAGCCCGCCGCGCGAAAGACCTCGTCGAGGCCCTCGGCCTCGGCCTCGGCCTTCACCTGCATGGAGCCGGGGACCACCATGGCGCGGACGCCGTCGGCGACCCGGCGGCCGCGGACCACCGAGGCCGCGGCGCGCAGGTCGGGCAGGCGCCCGTTGGTGCACGAGCCGATGAAGACCGCGTCGATCGCGATGTCCTCGATCGCCTCGCCCCCGCGCAGGCCCATGTAGTCGAGCGCCCGGCGCACCGACTCGGGGTCGTGCGTCGTCGTCGTCATCGGGGGTGGGGACCCGCCCGGTGATCGGCGCGACCATGCCGGGGTGCGTGCCCCAGGTGACCTGCGGCGCCAGGGACGCCGCGTCGATCGACCTCCTCGCGATCGAAGACCGCGTCGGCGTCGCTCGGCATCGCCCGCCAGCGACTCGACGGCCGCGTCGAGGTCGGCCGGCGCGCCCGGGCGGCCGGCGAACCACGCGAACGTGGTCTCGTCGGGCGCCACCATGCCGGCGCGCGCGCCCCACTCGATCGACATGTTGCAGACGGTCATGCGCCCCTCCATCGAGAGGGCGCGGATCGCCGAGCCGGCGTACTCGACCACGTGGCCGGCCGCGCCGGAGACGCCGAGGGCGCCGATGGTCCCGAGGATCAGGTCCTTGGCCCCCACCCCGACGCCGGGCTCGCCCTCGATGCTCACCCGCATGGTGCGGGCCTTGGCCTGCGGGAGCGTCTGCGTGGCGAGGACGTGCTCGACCTCGCTGGTGCCGATGCCGAAGGCCAGCGCGCCGAAGGCGCCGTGCGTCGAGGTGTGGCTGTCGCCGCAGACGATCGTCATGCCGGGCTGGGTCACGCCCAGCTCCGGACCGATGATGTGCACGATCCCCTGGCGCGCGCTGCGCAGCGAGAACAGCGGCACGCCGAACTCCTCGGCGTTGCGCTCCAGGGCCTCGACCTGCGCCCGCGACAGCGGGTCGGCGATGCCGGCCGCGCGCCCGATGGTCGGGCACGTTGTGGTTGACGGTGGCGAGCGTGCGGTCGGGACGGCGCACGCGGCGGCCGGCCAGGCGCAGGCCCTCGAAGGCCTGCGGCGAGGTCACCTCGTGGACCAGGTGCAGGTCGACGTAGAGCAGCGCCTGCTGGCCGCGCGCCTCGGGGGCGACCTCGTGGGCCTCCCAGATCTTCTCGTACAGCGTCTTCCCCATCATCACACCCCCCGCCGCGATGCGCTCGCCGTGCTCGGCGTGGCGGCTTGCGTTGACTGCCCTCACATAGGCGATGGCGCTCGCCTCCATCACATCGGTCGAGACCGACTGGCCCGCATAGCGCCGGCCGCCGATCTCGCACACCACGCGCGCCTCGCCCAGCGCGTCCTTGCCGCTCGTCACCGCGGAGACCTGGTAGCTCGAGCAGCACGCCCGAACTGCCCACGGCCGCGTCGATCGCCTTCATCACGGCGTCCACCGGGCCGTCGCCCACGGCCTCGGCCTCGCGGACGCTCCCGTCGGGATCGCTCACGGTCGACGTGGGCGCGCGGCTCGTCGCCGATGCCCCCGGAGAAGTGCAGGCCGTCGAGGCGAGTAGCCCTCACCGGTCGCCTCGACGCGCATCTCGTCGCGACATGATCGCCTCGAGGTCGGAGGCCGAGATGCGCCCCTTGCGGTCGGCGACGTCCTTGAACCGGTTGAAGGCCTGGTCCAGCTCGGTCCGGTCCAGCTCGTACCCCAGCTCCTCAAGGGCGTTACGCAGCGCGTGCCGGCCGGAGTGCTTGCCGAGCACGATCTCGCTCTGGGTCAGCCCGACCGACGCGACGTCCATGATCTCGTAGGTCAGCGGGTTGCTGAGCATGCCGTGCTGGTGGATGCCCGCCTCGTGCGCGAAGGCGTTGCGGCCCGACGATCGCCTTGTTGGGCTGCACCGGGTATCCGACCATGCGGCTCACCAGGCGGCTGGTGCGCGTGATCTCGGGCGTCACGACGCCGCACCACAGGCCGCCGAGGGCATCCGCGCGGGTGCGCAGGATCATCGCGAGCTCCTCGACGCTCGCGTTGCCCGCCCGCTCGCCGATGCCGTTGATGCAGCCCTCCACCTGGCGGGCGCCCACCTGCACGCCGGCCAGCGAGTTCGCCACCGCCAGTCCCAGGTCGTTGTGGCAGTGCACGGACAGGGTCACCCCGCGCAACTGCGGACACCGGTCGTAGAGGTCGAGCAGGAAGCCCTGGAACTCGGTGGGCATCGTGTAGCCGACGGTGTCGGGGATGTTGATGGTCGTGGCGCCCTCGGCGATGGCCGCCGCGACCACGTCCGCCACGAACCCGCGATCGGAGCGCGTGGCGTCCTCGCAGGAGAACTCGACGTCATCGACCATCGAGCGCGCGAGCCGGACCGCGTCGATGGTGGCGGCCATCACCTGGTCGCGGTCCATCCGCAGCTTGTAGGTCATGTGGATGTCGCTCGTGGCGATGAACGTGTGGATGCGCGGGCGCTCGGCGTTGCGCACGGCCTCGCCCGCCGCGGCCACGTCGCTCTCGTTGGCGCGCGCCAGGGCGGCCACCGTCACGCCCGAGACCTCGTCGGCCACGGCCCGCGTGCCCTCCAGGTCGCCCGGCGACGAGATCGGGAACCCGGCCTCGATCACGTCGACGCCGAGGCGGGCGAGCTGCTGGCCGATCTCCACCTTCTCGCGCGTGTTGAGGTGGATGCCCGGCGACTGCTCGCCGTCGCGGAGGGTGGTGTCGAAGATGATGACCCGCTGGGCGGGGTCCTGCCGGGGTACCTGCTGGTCGTCTGCGGTCACGGGAGTGTGCTCCTCACGAATGGGGCTTCGGGGCGATCGGGCCCGGCACATCCGGGCATGGGTGTCGGCAAGCTCCCCCTACCGGGGGAGGAGCCCACGAAGCACCAGGAGGCCGCGCGACGGCTGCGGGGTGTGCGCGACGACCATGAGCATGGGCGGGAGGATACAAGGCGGGCGCCGTCGCGGCCAACACGCGGCCCCGCGTTGACATCGCCCCCGGGCTGGACGAGGGTCGGGCACGTGCCCGCCGCCCCCTCAGACGACGCCTCGCCCTCCTCGGTTCCGTCGCCGTGGTCGCCGGGCTGCGCCGCGCCGGCGAGCGGGCTGGGCGCGCTGACCGCCGGCCACGTCACGGTGTCCGGCCGGGCCGCGTTCGCGCAGGTCGACGGTGGGCTTCACCGGAGGCACCCTCTCCGGGCTGGCGCGCCAGGTTGACGCGCTCGACGCCGAGATCGGCGACGGGCGGGCGGTGGTGCGCGTCAACGGCCGCGGCATCAGCGCGACGGGTGCGAGCGCCGACCGGGTCGGCGTGCGCGCCCGGCTCGCGCGGCGTCCCGGCAACATCCTCGTGGTGATGGACGTGAAGCCCGGCGGCTTCAAGTTCGTCTCGTACGCGGTGGACGGCCCGCGCCGCCAGCTGGTGATCCGGCTGTGGCGCGCGACCACCTCCCCCGCCGCCCGCATCCTGGACGACGGGTGCCTGCGCCTGACCCGCTGGAGCGGGCACGCGGGGGCCGTCGATCCGCGGCCGGGAGCTGAGGCCGCTGTTCGAGCGCGGCCTGGTGCTGTCGCTGCGCGAGGCGGACGCGGGCGCGACGACCCTCGCCCTGAGGCCGGTCACCGCGACCGGGGGCGTGCTGCGGCCCGACTTCTCGGGCTACCGCTCGCCGGGCCGCTGGAGCGGGCGCCTCTCGTTCGCGATCGCCGCCCCGACCGGCACGCCGCCCGCGCTCGCCGCGATGCTCGAGGCCTGGTCGACCTCGGCGAAGGACGGCTCGCTCGAGTGCCTGGTGCAGACGCCGGTGGTGGCCGGGCCCTAGCCCTCCACGTCGAGCGTGGCGAACCAGACCTGCTCGAAGCCGTCCACGGCCGCGAGCTCGTCGGCCGCCGCGGGGGGCACCGGCGAGTCGACCGTCACGGCCATGACCGCGCCGCCCTCGCTGCGCGAGCGCGAGACGGCCATCGAGGCGATGTTGACGTTCGCCTTGCCCAGGATCGTGCCGACGCGGCCGATCTGGCCCGGGTACGTCGAGGTAGCGGAAGATCCCGATGTGCTGGGCGAGCTCGATGTCGATGTCCTCGCCGAAGACCTCCACCAGCCGCGGGCGCGACGTGGTGCCGACGGTCGTGCCGCCGACGCTGACCTCGCCGGCGCGCAGGGAGACCCGGTTGGTGTAGTCGCGCGACCGCGGGCGTGGTGGTCTCGGTCCACTCGATGCCGCGCTCGCGCCGCGAGGGACGGCGCGTTGACGATGTTCACCGGCTCCTCGACGTGCCCGTGCAGGATGCCGGCGAGCACGGCCGAGGTGAGCAGGCGCGTGTCGAGGTTCGCGAGGTCGCCCTCGTACGTGATCTCCAGCGGCGACGGGCCCGCCGTCGCTGAGGGCGACGATCAGCTGGCCGAGCTGGCGGGCGAGCGGCACGAAGCGGCCCGAGCACCGCGAGGGCCTCGGGTCCCGACCGACGGGATGTTGACCGCCGAGGTCACGACGCCGCCGGTGAGGGCGGCCGCGACCTGCTCGGCCACGACCACGCCGGCGCGGTCCTGGGCCTCCTCGGTGGAGGCGCCCAGGTGCGGGGTGACCACGACGCCGGGGAGCCCGAACAGGGGGCTCTCGGTGGTGGGCTCCTGCGGGAAGACGTCGATGCCGGCGCCGCCGAGGTGCCCGGAGGTGAGCGCCTCCACCAGGGCGTCCTGGTCGACCACGTCGCCGCGGGCGGCGTTGATGAGCCGGGCGCCGGGCTTCATGGCGGCGAAGGCCGCGGCCCCGACGAAGCCGCGCGTCTCGGGGGTCGAGGCGAGGTGGAGGGTGATGAAGTCGCTGACCGCGTAGAGGTCCTCGGGCGTCGTCGGCCTTCTCGACGCCCAGCTCGCGGTAGCGACCCTCCGCGACCAGGGGGTCGTAGGCCACCACGTTCATCCCCAGGCCCTTGGCGCGCTCGGCCACCATCTGCCCGATGCGGCCGAAGCCGACCACGCCGAGCGTCTTGCCGGTGACCTCGATGCCGCCGAACTTGGAGCGCTCCCAGCGTCCCTGCACCAGGCTGGCGTGCGCCTGGGGGATGTTGCGCGCCTGGGAGACCAGCAGCGCGATGGCGTGCTCGGCCGCCGACAGCGAGTTGGAGCCGGCCGCGTTGCAGACCACGATGCCGCGGCGGGTGGCCGCCGGCACGTCGACGTTGTCCACGCCGGTGCCGGCGCGGCCCGACCACCTTCAGGCGGTCGGCACGGGCGATCAGCTCGGCCGTGACCTTGGTCGCGCTGCGGACGACGATGGCGTCGTAGTCGGCGATGCGGTCGGCGAGCTCCTCCGTGGTCCAATCCAGGCCGAGATCGACGCTGAACAGCTCGGAGAGGTGGGCGACGCCGGCGTCGGCGATCTTCTCGCAGACCAGGACCCGCAGGCCCGCCGGGGCGAGGGTGCGTGAGGGGGTCAGCTCAGAACTCCGTGTCGATCCAGCTCATCATCCCGCGCAGGCGCCGGCCGACCTCTTCGATCGGGTGGTCGGCGTCGCGGCGGGCGATGGCGTTGAACTGCGGGCGGCCGACCAGGTTCTCGGTGAGCCACTCCTTCGCGAACTGGCCGTCCTGGATCTCGGCCAGGATCCTCTTCATCTCCGCGCGGGTCTCGTCGGTGATGATGCGCCGGCCGCGCGTGAGGTCGCCGTACTCGGCCGTGTTGGAGATCGAGTAGCGCATCCCGCTGATGCCCTTCTCGTAGATCAGGTCCACGATCAGCTTCAGCTCGTGGAGGCACTCGAAGTAGGCGAGGTCGGGGTTGTAGCCCGCCTCGACGAGGGTGTCGAAGCCGGCGCGAACCAGCTCGCTCAGGCCGCCGCAGAGCACCACCTGCTCGCCGAAGAGGTCGGTCTCGGTCTCCTCGCGGAAGGTGGTCTCGATGACGCCCGCGCGGGTGCAGCCGATGCCCTTGGCGTAGGCCAGGGCCGTCGCCATGGCGGTGCCCGAGGCGTCCTGGGCGACGGCCACGAGGCCGGGCGTGCCGGCGCCCTCGGCGTAGGTGCGGCGCACCAGGTGGCCGGGGCCCTTGGGGGCGCACATGACCACGTCCACGCCCTCGGGCGGGATGACCTGGCCGAAGTGGATCGCGAAGCCGTGGGCGAACAGCAGCGTGTCGCCGGCCGTCAGGCCCGGCGCGATGTCCGAGCGGAACAGGGTCGCCTGGAACTCGTCGGGCGCCAGGATCATCACCAGGTCGCCCTTGGCGGCGGCGTCGGCCGGCGAGAGCACCTCGAGGCCCTCCTCGCGGGCGGCGGCCACGGACGCGGACGAGGAGCGGAGCCCCACCACGACCGAGACCCCGGAGTCGCGCAGGTTGAGGGCGTGGGCGTGGCCCTGGCTGCCGTACCCGATCACCGCGACGGTCTTGCCCGTCAGCAGCTCGAGGTCGGCGTCGTCGTCGTAGAACATCGGCACGGTGTGCGCTCCGGGTGCGGGGGTGTGGCGGACGGAGCCGGGTGGGCTCAGGTGTGGTGCGAGCCGCGCCCGAGCGCGACCACACCGGTCTTCACGAGCTCGATCAGCCCGAAGGGGCGCAGGAGCTGCTCGAAGTTGAGGAGCTCCTCCGTCTCGCCCGTCACCTGGATGGTGAGCGACTCCGGGGTGACGTCGATGATCCGGGCCTCGAAGATCTCGACGAGCTGGATGACCTCGCTGCGCGTGCGCGCGTCCGCGGCCACCTTCATCAGCGCCAGCTCGCGGGACACCATGTTGTCCGGGTCCATGTCGCGGATCTTGATGACGTTGATGAGCTTGTCGAGCTGCTTGGTGATTTGCTCGACCGGGAAGCGGCTCGCATCGACCGCGATCGTCATGCGCGAACGGTCGGGGTCCTCGGTGGGACTCACGGCCAGGGAGTCGATGTTGTACCCGCGGCGGGTGAAGAGCCCGGCGACGCGGGAGAGGACCCCTGGCTTGTTCTCGACCAGGACCGAAAGAGTGTGCTTCACGACGGGGCAGCATACCCGACGGGATCACCTCGGCTCGGCCCCCTCCCCGGCAGCCTCTACCCTTGTGTCATGGAGGGGCGCCTGCTGGTGGTGGAGGATGACCCGCAGGTGCGGGCGATGCTGACGCGCGCGCTCGGCTACGAGGGTTTCGAGATCGTGACCGCCTCGGACGCGGCGACCGCGATGGCCGCCTTCCGCGCCGGGCGGCCGGACCTGCTGCTGCTCGACCTGCTGCTGCCCGACGACGACGGCGTGGAGGTGTGCCGCCGGCTGCGGGACGCGGGCGAGCAGGTCCCGATCCTGATGCTGACCGCGCGCGACACCGTCGGCGACCGCATCGTGGGCCTGGAGGCGGGGGCGGACGACTACCTAGTCAAGCCCTTCTCGACGGCGGAGCTGGTGGCCCGCGTGCGCGCGCTGCTGCGGCGGGCCCGCGACCTGACCGTGGGCCCCCGCCGCCGCTTCGCCGACCTCACCCTCGACGCCTCGACGCACGAGGTGCACCGCGGCGAGCGGCCGGTCGCCCTCACCCGACGCGAGTTCGATCTGCTCGCGGTGCTGATCGACAACCCCGGGGCGGTGATGCCGCGCGACCGCCTGCTCACCGACGCCTGGGGCTTCGCCTCCGCCGTCGAGACCAACGCGGTCGACGTCTACGTCGGGTACCTGCGGCGCAAGCTGGAGGAGGACGGGGAGCCGCGCCTGATCCACACCGTGCGCGGGGTGGGCTACGTCCTGCGCCGCGACCGCTCCGGCGACGGGCCGTGAGGCTCCAGACCCGCATCGCCCTGTCGGCGGCCGCCGCGGTGCTCGCCGCGGTCGCCCTGTTCGGAGCCGGCGCCTACTACCTCATCTCCGAGCGCGCCTACGACCGCCTGGACGACTCCCTGAGCGACACGGCCGACCGGGTCACGGCCGAGCTGGCCGGCTCGGACGTGGGCGGGCGGGACTTCGCCGAGCCGCCCACCCCCGGGACCCCCGCCGAGCCCACCCCGAGCGCCGGCACCGACCCGGCCGGCACGCGGGTGCAGCTGGACCCCCTCGGCCGGACCCCCCCGAGCGGCCCGCGCACCGTGACGCTCCAGGGAGAGCGCTATCGCCTGCTGGTGCGCGCGCTGCCGACCGGCTCCGACGGGGCCCGCCGCACGGTCGCCGTCGCGCGGCCCCTGACCGATGTCGAGCAGACCCTCGACGAGGTCGCCATCGGGCTCGCGGTGGCGGCCCTCGCCGCGGCCCTGCTCGCGACCGGGCTGGCCCTGGTGATCGTGCGCCGCGCCCTGAGGCCGCTGACCCGCACCCAGCACGCCGCCGAGGCGGTGGCGACGAGCCAGGACCCGTCGGTGCGCGTGCCCGAAGGCCGGCCCGACGAGGTGGGCCTCCTGTCGCGGGCGATCAACCGCATGCTCGGACGCCTGGAGGACGCCCAGGGGCGGCTGCGCACGACGTTCGTCGGAGCAGCGCCGCTTCGCCGCCGACGCCTCGCACGAGATGCGCACGCCCCTCACCGCGCTGCGGGGGGACATCGACACCATGCGGGCCCACGCCCTCCCCCCGGCCGAGCGCGAGGTGGCCCTCTCCGACATGGCGGCGTCGGTGGAGCGGATGGACCGGCTCGTGCAGGGGCTCCTGGGCCTGGCCCGGGTGGACGGCGACGACCGCGAGGTGGAGCGGGTCGACCTCGGCGAGATGATCGGCGAGATCGCCACCCGCGAGGAGATCGGCGAGATCGACCGCGACGTGGTGGTGAGCGGCGACCGCGCGGCGCTGCGGGGGATGCTCGTCAACCTGATCGACAACGGGCGCAGCCACGGCGGAGGGGACGTGAGCGTGGCGCTGCGGGCCGAGCCGGGGGAGGCCGTGGTCGAGGTGAGCGACCAGGGTCCGGGCGTGCCGGACGCCGATCGCGAGCGCGTCTTCGACCGCTTCTACCGGGCCCCCGACCGCCGCGGCGAGCCGGGGGCCGGACTGGGGCTGCCCATCGCGCGGGCGACGGCCGAGCGCTGGGGCGGCAGCCTGCGGCTGCTGCCGTCGGCGAGGGGCGCCCGCTTCGAGGTGCGCCTGCCCCGCGCCGGCGCCGCGCCGGGCTAGCCGGGCAGCAGCCGCTCGGCCTGCGCGGCCAGCTCGGCGGCGCGCTCGCGACCGCCGACGCCCTCGTACCAGACGGCCGCCTCGAGGGCGGCCAGGGGGCGCCAGTCGGCCACCCGCGACGCCAGCGCGGGATCGCCGCCGTAGCCCGCGAGCAGCGCGGCCACCCGTCCCTCGTCGAGGTCGTCGAGGGCGGCGGCGTACGCCAGCTCCTGGGCCGGATCGCCCAGGTGGGAGTACTCCCAGTCGAACGAGCGTCGGACGATCGCCGTCCCAGACGATGTTGCCGCCCCACACGTCGGAGTGCAGGCGCCGGAACGGTCGCGCGCCCGGGGCGTCGCGGTCCACGGTGGCCTCCGCGATCCTGCGCGCCGGGGCGGCCCGCAGCCCCGCGGCGGCCACCATCTCGCCGGCCCGCCGCGCGCGGTAGGCGGCGAGGGTGCCCACCGGCTCGTCCCACCCGGGGAGCGCGCCCTCGTCGGAGTGCTCGAGGTCGTGGACCCGGCGGATGACGGCTCCCAGGTCGCGCAGCCGGTCCGGGTCGAGATCGGCGAGCCGCCGCACCGCGCCCGGGATGCGGCGCGTCACCAGCACCCCCTCCCCCACGGCGACCACCGGCGGCGCCACGCCGAGTCCGGCCACGCGCTCGAGCGCCGCCGCCTCGTTGGCGACGAGCCCCGGCGGTCCCAGCTTGACCACGAGATCGCCGGCCGGTCCGGGCAGCGACCACAGGCGCGAGTGGGCCCCTCCGGGGAGGGGCTCTGCGTCCCGGGGCACCTAGCCGGCGGTGCGCTCCCGCACGAGCTCCCCGACCCGGGCGGGGTCGGCGCGGCCGCCCGTGGCCTTCATGGCCTGCCCGACGAAGAAGCCGACCAGCTTGTCCTTGCCCTCGCGCAGCTGGGTCGCCTGCGCCGGGTTCTCCTCCAGCAGCCGCTCGACCAGGGCCACAAGCTCGCCCTCGTCGGAGATCTGGCCGAGCCCCCTGTCCGCGACGACCTCGCGCGCCGGGGCGCCGGTCACGATCACCTCGGCCAGCACCTCCTTGGCCAGGGGCACCGACAGGGTGCGGTCGTCGATCAGGGCGATGATGTCCGCGAGGTGCTGCGGCGTGACGCGGCTCTCCCAGGGCTCCTGCCCCGACTCGCGCAACTGGGCCCGCAGCTCGCCGCGCACCCAGTTGGCCGCCTGCTTGGGGTCCACCAGGGCGGCGACCGCCTCGAAGTACGCGACCAGCTCGGGCGTCTCGGAGAGCACCTCGGCGTCCTCGAAGCTGATGCCCAGCTGGCGCGTCCAGCGCCGGCGCACGTCGGTGGGCAGCTCCGGCAGGCCCGCGCGCAGCTCCTCCACCCAGGCCGGGTCGGGAACCACCGGCACCAGGTCGGGCTCGGGCAGGTACCGGTAGTCGTGCGCCTCCTCCTTGCTGCGCAGCGAGTGGATCTCGCCGGTCTCGGGGGCGAAGTGCAGCGTCTCCTGCACCACCCGGCCGCCGCCCTCCAGGATCGCGATCTGGCGTGCGATCTCGGCGTCCACGCCCCGCTCCAGGAAGCGGAAGCTGTTCATGTTCTTGAGCTCGGTCTTGGTCGCCGAGCCCGGTGCTGCCGGCCGGACGCACGCTGACGTTGGCGTCGGCGCGCATGGAGCCCTCCTCCATGTTGCAGTCGCTCACGCCCAGCCGGCGGAGCGTGGCGCGCAGCTGGCGCAGGAAGGCGCCGGCCTGGGCGGAGGTGCGCAGGTCGGGCTCGGTGACGATCTCCAGCAGCGGCGTCCCGCCGCGGTTGAAGTTGACCGAGGAGGTCTCGGCGCCGGCGCGCCGGCCCCCCGGGCCCCCGTGCACGAGCTTGGCCGCGTCCTCCTCGAGGTGCGCCCGGGTGATGCCGACCGCGAACTCCCCGTCGGGCGACAGGACGCTCACGCTCCCGCCCACGCAGATCGGCTCGTCGTACTGGGAGATCTGGTAGGCCTTGGAGAGGTCCGGATAGAAGTAGTTCTTGCGGTGGAACTGGGAGCTGGGCGCGATCTCGCAGCCCAGCGCCAGGCCGGTGATGATGGCCAGCCGCACCGCCTCGGCGTTCAGCACCGGCAGCACCCCCGGATGCGCGAGGCAGACCGGGCAGGTGTGGCTGTTGGGCGGGTCGCCGAAGCTCAGCTCGCACCCGCAGAACATCTTCGTGCGCGTCGCCAGCTGGACGTGGATCTCCAGGCCGATGACCGCCTCCCAGCGGGACTCGCTCACGCCACACCCGGCGGGGAGGTGTCGAAGCCGAGCGCGCCCTCGAGGGCGTGGGCCACCTCGAGGAGCCGGTTCTCGCTGAACGCCGGGCCGGCGATCTGAAGGCCCACGGGCAGCCCCTCCGACAGGCCGCAGGGGATCGAGATGGCGGGCAGGCCGGCGAGGCTGACCGGAATCGTGCAGACGTCCGAGAGGTACATCTGGAGCGGGTCGGCGACCCGCTCGCCGAAGCGGAAGGCCACCGTCGGAGAGGTCGGCGACACCACGAAGTCCACCGACTCGAACGCCCGCTCGAAGTCGCGCCGGATGAGCGTGCGCACCTTGAGGGCGCGCAGGTAGTACGCGTCGTAGTAGCCGGAGGCGAGCGCGAAGGTGCCGAGCATGACCCGCCGCTTCACCTCGGGCCCGAACAGCGCGCCGCGGGTGCTCTCGTAGTGCTCCAGGATCCCCTCGGCCCCGTCCACCCGCGGCCCGTAGCGGATGCCGTCGAAGCGGGCCAGGTTGGCCGAGCACTCGGCGGGGGCGATCAGGTAGTAGGTGGCGACGCCGTGCTCGGTGGTCGGCAGGCTCACCCGCTGGGCCGCTCCGCCGAGCGCCTCGATCCGGCCGATCGCGGCGTCGACGGCGGCGCGCACGCCGGGCTCCACGCCCTCCCCCATCAGCTCGTCGACGACCCCGACGCGCACCCCGCGCAGGTCCGTCGCGGTGGGGAGCGTGATCGGCTCGGGCCACACCAGCGACGTGGAGTCCATCTCGTCGTGCCCCACGATGTGGGACAGCAGCAGGGCGCTGTCGCGCACGGTGCGCGCGACGGGGCCGACCTGGTCGAGCGACGACGCGAACGCGATCAGCCCGTACCGCGACACCGCGCCGTAGGTCGGCTTCATCCCGACGATCCCGCAGAGCGCGGCCGGCTGCCGGATGGACCCGCCGGTGTCGCTGCCGAGGGCCCAGGGCGCCTGGAACGCCGCCACGGCCGCGGCCGAGCCCCCGCTCGAGCCCCCCGGCACCCGCTCCAGGTCCCAGGGGTTGCGGGTGAGCTGGTACGCGGAGTTCTCGGTGCTCGAGCCCATGGCGAACTCGTCCATGTTGGTCTTGCCCACGATCACCGCTCCGGCGCGCTCCAGCCGCTCGACGCACGTCGCCGTGTAGAGCGGGCGGAAGCCCTCGAGGATGCGCGAGGCGGCGGTCGTCGTGAGGTCGCGCGTGGAGAGCGCGTCCTTGATGGCGATCGGGACGCCCCCCAGCGGCGGCCGCTCGTCCATGGCGTCGATCTCGGCCGCCCGGGCCCGCGCGGCCTCGCCGTTGGTCGCCAGGAAGCTGCCCCAGGGGTCGTCCTCGACCCGCGCCAGGGAGGCCTCGACCAGGTCGGACGCCGAGACCTCGCCCGCGTGAAGGGCGCGCACCGACTCGTGCGCGGTGAGCTCGTGGAGCGGCGTCACGAGTCGAACTTCACGACCGCGAAGCGGTCCTCCACGACCTCGGGGGCCTCGCGCAGGGCGTCCTCCACGGGCAGGCTCGGGCGGGGGACGTCCTCGCGCGCCACGTTCTGGAGCGAGATGACGTGGGTCGTCGGCGGCACGTCGTCGAGGTCCAGGGCCTGGATCCTGTCGACGTGCTCCAGGATGCCCGACAGCTCGGCGCCCATGCGGGCCTCCTCGTCGGGGTCGAGATGGAGCCGCGCCAGACGCGCGACATGCCAGACGGTTGCGTCGTCGATCACGGCCGGGATGGTACCGGGAAGTTCCTCACCCGGGCGGCGCCAGGCTGACGAGCAGCGCCACGCTGACCATCAGCGCGGCGGCCAGCGCGAGCTCGGCGCGGACGCTGGTGCGCAGGGTCGCCACGGCTCCGCGGTCGTCCGGGTCGAGGCCGAGCGCGGCGCGCTCGAGCCGGGGGTGCACGACCAGGCGGTTGTAGGCCCCGCCCACCAGCAGGAGCGCGAAGATCCCGAGCTTGACGACGAGCACGCGGCCGTAGTCCGACTCGAGCACCTCCCCGATCTCGACCTCGGCGAGCGCGCGGTAGACGCCGGTCACCACCAGCACGCCGACCGCCGTCAGGGCGACCGCCGAGAACCGCACCACCACGGCCGCCGTCAGCCGCACCCGATCCGGGGCGTCGAGGCGCGCCACGGCGGGGCTCACGAGCACGGCGAGCCCGAGCAGCCCGCCGAGCCACACCGCCGTCGCGCCGCTGTGGAGGGCGTCGATGACGATGTTCGCCGTGCGATCGCCGCCGGTCGAGGCGTGCCCGGCCCAGCCGATCGCCACCAGTGCGACCGCCGGCGGGACGCCGAGCACCCACGCCCAGCCCGACGACAGGGCGCCTGGGATGGCGCGGGCGCG
The DNA here is from genome assembly GCA_963806585.1 of uncultured Thermoleophilia bacterium. Taxonomy (GTDB): domain Bacteria; phylum Actinomycetota; class Thermoleophilia; order Miltoncostaeales; family Miltoncostaeaceae; genus Miltoncostaea. The sequence continues at coordinate 343,571 of CAWDYN010000007.1, forward strand.
GCGCCTCAGCGCGGCGGCGCCGGTCGCGGCGAGCGCGAGACAGCCGACCTGGGCCCACCAGGCGGCGCCGAAGCGGCTGTGCGCCAGCAGGTCGCCGAGCCCGTCCGGCCCCGCCCGCAGCCCGTACAGCAGCGCCACCGGCAGCAGGACCAGCCCGAGCGCCCCGGCCGCCACCAGGGCCCACCAGGCCCACCACCAGCCGGTCGCCGCGCCGGCGAGGGCGTCGGCGGCCCGCGCGCGGAACGCCGCGGCCGCCGCGGGCGTCTCGCCGGGCGCCACGATCCCGCCCGCGCGGACCGCGGGGCCCACCACCAGAGCGCCCAGGGCGACGAGGCCGAGCAGCCCGAGCGGGGCGCTCAGGGCCAACAGACGCGCCGCCACCGCGAGCGGACCGTGGTCGGAGCGGGCCGGCACCCGGGGTCCCGCCCCGCTCTCCGCCGGGCGACCGACGCCGAACGCGAAGACGCCCCCGCTCGGGTGTCCGTCCTGCGACAGGACCCGCCACTCGACGTGCATCTCGCCATCGCCGATCGCGTGCACGGGGACGGTCACGGCCCGGGCGAGGAGCGGATCGCGGCGGGCCGGCCCCGACACGACCCGCCCGTTCGCGTCGCGCACGCGGGCCGTCAGGAACGCCTGCTCCACGGGCGCCGAGAACACCAGGCGCACGACCTCGGGCGCCGCCTCGAGACGGGCCCCGGCGGGGGGCTCCGAGGAGACCAGGCGTCGAGTGGGCCGACGCGGCCCCCGGCACGACGGCGATCGCGAGCAGTACCGCGACGAGCCACCGGCGAGCGCGCACGGGGGCGACGCTACCAGCCGGGGCGGGCGGGGCGGCGGGCTAGTTGGTCAGCAGGTGGAGCGCCACGATGAGGAGCGCCGTCAAGACGAAGCTCCCCGCTGCGACCCGGGCATCTCTGATGATCACCGTGACTCCGGCGGGTGGGAGACGAATGTCCCTCCTGCGTCGGCAGCCCGGGCGCCGGTCCTTATCCCTCGGGCGGGGGAGCCCTCACCCGCCGCCCGCGGCTCCGCGGACGCCGGCCGGCCCGCCGGCGAGGTTGTAGAGCGAGGCCCGGGAGATGCCGGATGCCCGAGATCACGACGGTGTGGCCGTCCTGCGTCCACGCGACCGCCGTCCGCCCGTCCTCGTCGAAGCTGCGCAGCAGCAGGCCGCGCCGGCCGGTCTGGAACCCGGTCTGCGGGATCTCCACCGGCCCGCCGGAGATGGTGGTGTAGGCCACGCGACTGCCCGCCTTCTGCCAGTAGGTCGTCTCGGTGTCGCGCCCCTCGAGGTGGTCCTCGCGCGTCCCGATGCGCACCCAACCGTCGCCGGCCGCGTTGGTGGCGAAGCCGGGCTCGACCGCGGTTCCGGGCGAGGGCGGCGGGGCCTCCGGCGGCAGCTCGTGCAGCTCGACGACCTCCCTGGCGACGCGCGCGTCGTCGTCGCCGCGCTCGGCCCCGTAGCGAGACGGCCAGCACGATTGCGACGACCACGATGACGATGCCGAGGGCGGTGCCGATCCGCGCCCGCGGTTCCGGGCGTCGCCGTGGCGACGGCGGGGTCGTCGGGCGGTGGCATCAGGGGATCTTGACACCGGACCGGACCGCGAGCCGGGGCTACGATGGCCGCCATGCGCCTCCTGCGACGCACGCTCGCCACCCTGCGCACCCCGGTCGCCTTCTCGCGCGCTGTCGCTGGTCGCCCTCGCCTTCCTGTGGGTCATCGTCCCGAGCGGGGCGATCGTGCGCCTGACCGCCTCCGGCCTCGGCTGCCCGGACTGGCCGACGTGCGACGGCGGGGTGGTGCCCGCCAGCGCCGGCCACGCGCTGGATCGAGTACACCAACCGGCTGCTGTCGGGCGGTCGTGGGCATCGTCGCGCTGGGTCACCTGGATCGTCGCCCGGCGGCGCGCCCGGCGCCCCGGCCGCGGTGACGGCGCTGGTCGGCGGCGCTGGCGCTCTGCACCGTCGCCCAGGTGCCCCTCGGCGCCGTGACGGTGCTGTCGGGGCTGCACCCGATGGCCGTCGGATCCCACTTCCTGCTGTCGATGGTCGCCCTGGCGGTGGCCACCCTGCTGGCCGTGCGGGCCTTCGACTGGCGCGCCGGACGCGTCCGCGGCTGGGACCGTCGCCGCGGCCCGCTGGCCGCGGTCGGTCGCCCTGAGCGCCGCCGCGGTGCTCGTCGTCGGGCGTCGTGGTGACGGCCGCCGGGCCCGCACTCGGGCGACGACGACGTCACCAAGCGCTTCGGCGACCTGCTGCTGGCCCTTCAGGTCCACGTGCGGGTGGCGGTCGGCTTCCTGCTGCTCGCCGCCGTGCTGGTCGCGTGGGTGTGGCGCGAGGGCGGCGCCGACCGCGCGACCGGGCTGGCTGGCGGCCGCCGCGGCTGCCGCTGATCCTGCTCCAGATCGGCATCGGCGAGTACCAGTACCGGCACGGCCTGCCCTGGCAGGTGGTCACGGTCCACGTGTCCACCGCCGCCCTGGTCTGGGCCGTGATCGTCGCCGCCTGCTGGGGGGTCGCCCGGCCCGTGCTGGCCGGCGCGGCCGACCCGGCCTACGGCCGGCGGGAGGCCACCCGCTGGCAGGGCACGCAGCGCACCGAGTCGGGCAGCGCCCTCAGCCGCCCCTCCGGGATCTCCGAGCCGCAGTCCACGCAGATCCCGTAGGTCCCGGCGTCGATGGCCTCCAGGGCGGCGCGCAGGCGCTCCTCGCGCTCGCGCCAGCGCAGCTGCTCGCGCAGGTCGCGCTCGCGCAGGTCGGCGTCCGTGGCGGCCTCGGCGGGATGGTGGTGCGCGTCGCCGCGCTCCTCGCCGTCGCGCGCCAGGTCGCGCTGCTCGAGCGCCGCCGTCACCTCGCGGCGGAGCCGCTCGAGGCGCTCCGCGGGGGCCTCGCGCTGCGTGGTCTTGTCGGGCATCGGACCCGATGGTAGCGAGGTGGCCCCGGGGCGGGCAGGGTCGGGACGGCCGGGCCGCTAGCCTGGCGGACGGCGTCGCGACGGGAGGTGCTCGATGCCAGGTGACCTGGCGGTGGAGGCCGAGGGCCTCGAGCGGGTCTTCAAGGGTGGCATCAGGGCGGTCAACGGCGTCGACCTCGCGGTGACCCGCGGGGAGGTGTACGGCTTCCTCGGGCCGAACGGGGCCGGCAAGAGCACCACGGTCCGCATGCTGGCGACGCTGCTCACGCCGACGGGCGGCCGCGCGTCGGTGGCCGGGCACGACCTGGTGGGCGATCCCGGGGCGGTGCGCCGCAGCATCGGCGTGGCCCTGCAGGACGCCGCGATCGATCCGTACATGACCGGCCGCGAGCTGCTCCACCTGCAGGCGGTGCTGCACGACTTCGATCGCGAGCTCGGGCGACGGCGCGCCGTCGAGCTGCTCGAGCGGGTCGATCTCGTCGCGGCCGCCGACCGGCGGGTGGGGACCTACTCCGGCGGGATGCGCCGGCGCCTCGACCTCGCGCTCGCGCTGGTCCACGAGCCTGAGGTGCTGTTCCTCGACGAGCCGACGACCGGCCTCGATCCCATCTCGCGGCTGACGCTCTGGGACGAGGTGCGCCGCCTCAACCGCGACGGCGCGACGGTCTTCCTCACGACCCAGTACCTCGAGGAGGCCGATCAGCTCGCCGGACGGGTGGGGATCATCGACGGCGGCCGGATCGTCGCCGAGGGCACGCCCGCGGCGCTCAAGGCGGAGGTCGGCGACCCGACCCTGCACATCGGGATCGCCGATCCGGCCGACCACGGGCGCGGCGAGCAGCTGCTCTCCTCCTTCGGCGAGATCCTCCCGACCGAGCCCATGGACATCGCCGTGCGCCTGCCCGGCGGCGCATCCGCCGTCGCCGGCGTGGTGCGGGCCCTCGACGAGGCCGGCATCGCGGCCACGGGCCTGGATCTGGCCCAGCCGACCCTCGACGACGTCTTCGTGGCCAAGACCGGGCGCCGCCTGGAGGCCGAGACGGCCGAGGAGGGCGTCGCCGCGCCGGCGCCGGGGTGAGGACGACGCTCGTCCAGACCGGCGCCCTGGCGCGGCGGGCGGTCATCGGCACGCTTCGCACCCCTCAGGCGCTGGTGCCGGGCCTCTTCTTCCCGCTGGTCCTGATGGCGATCTTCACGGCGTCCTTCTCCGGAGCGCCCGGGTCCATTCCGGGCTTCCCCCCGGTGCGCAGCTTCCTCGACTTCGCCCTGGCCGGGGCGATCCTCCAGGGCATCCTGATCGGCGGGACGACGGCCGGCGCCGCGTTCGCCCTCGACATCGAGGGGGGCTTCTTCGACCGGTTGGTGGCCTCGCCGGTCTCGCGGACGGCGATCCTGATCGGGCGCCTGGCGGGGGGCGTGGTGATCGCGATGGCCCAGACCCTGCTGTTCCTGGCGATCGGGATCGCGTTCGGCGTCCGGGTGGAGGGCGGCGTCGCCGGCGTGCTGGTGCTGCTGCTGCTGGCCGCCCTGCTGTCGGTCGCGATCAGCGGGCTCGGCGTCTTCCTGGCCCTGCGCTCGGGCTCCGCCGAGGCCGTCCAGGGCACCTTCCCCCTGTTCTTCGCCCTGCTCTTCTTCTCGTCGGCGTTCTTCCCCCGCGAGACCATGACCGGCTGGTTCAAGGTGGTGGCCGACATCAACCCGATCTCCTACCTGGTCGAGGCGATGCGCGACCAGGTGATCGTGGGGGTCGACCCGCGCCCGACGCTGATCGGGCTCGCGGTCGTCATCGGGCTCGCGGCGGTCGCCGTCGCCGGATGCTGGGCCGCCTTCCACCGCCGCCTGCGGGGCCCGGAGTGATCCACACCCTCCGCGTGAGCTGGGGCCTCGCCTTCCGCAGCCTGATCCTCGTGCGGCGGATGCCGTCGGTGTTCCTGCCCTCGCTGATCATGCCGCTGTTCATCCTGGTGGCGACATCGGGGGCGTTCCGCGGCATCTCGCTGCTGCCGGTGTTCGACGGCGCCTCGTACCTGGCGTTCGTCATCCCGCTCGCCACGATCATGGGCGCCGGCTTCGCGGGCATCAACGCCGGCATGACCCTCGCCCGGGACATCGAGGGGGGCTTCGTGGACCGCCTCATCGCGAGCCCGGCGCCGCGCGTCACCCTCATCCTGGGCCCGCTGATGGCGGCGGGGGTGAGGAGTCTGTTCACGACGACGGTGGTGCTGGTGGCCGGCCTGATCGGCGGCGTCGGCCTGCCGGGCGTGGCGGGCACCGCGGTCGTCTACCTGCTCGCGATCGGCTTCTCGGCCGCGACCGCCTGCTGGTCGATGGGCGTCGCGCTGCGGGCGCGCACGATCCAGGCCGCGCCCCTGATGCAGGTCGTCGTGTTCCTGTCGGTGTTCCTCTCGGTGGCGTACGCCCCCCGCGAGGCGCTCACCGGCTGGCTGCGGCACATCTCGAACGTCAACCCCGTGACCTACCTGATGGAGGCCTCGCGGGCCGCCGAGCTGTCGTACCTGGGCTGGGACGAGCTCTGGAAGGGCTTCGCCGCCGCGATCATCCTCGTGGGGCTGCTCGGCGCCTGGGCCCTGTCGGGCCTCGGCGGCCTGGCGCGGCGCTAGGGGATGCGTCCCGTGCGCCGCTGGTAAGAGCGCAGGGCGAACCAGCCGATGACGTAGACGACGAAGATGAGAGCCGCCACCTCCAGGTACCCCAACGCGAGCGCCACCATCTGTACGACGAACAGCGCCAGCGCGCAGCCGATCAGGACGATCCCGATGCGTCGCCGGCGGGTGTCGTCGGGCGAAGGCTCCACGGGCGGCAGCGTAGTGCGTGTGACAGCGGTTCACCGTTTCCCGTGAGGGCCTCCCCTACACTGCGCCCGGTGCGCTCCCTCCTGATCGCCACCCTCGTCGGGGCCCTCGTCGCCGCGGCGACCGGACCCGCGACCGCCGCGACCGGAGTGATCCAGAGCATGAGCTGCGTCGCCCCCGGCGACGCGGCCGGGATCGACGCGATGCTGCAGCGCGCGGGCAGCCCCCTCGAAGGCGAGGGCGCGGCCTTCGTGCGCGAGGGCACCGCCGCCGGCATCGACCCCCGGGCGCTGGTCGCGATCGCCGCGCACGAGACGATCCTCGAGACCTACGGGCCCTCGCAGGTCATCCGCAACCCGTTCGGCCTCGGGCCGGGCTGGTCGTTCGAGACCGAGGCCGACGCCATCGCCCGCGCGGCGAGCACGCTCGCCTCGATGTACCTGCCCGAGGGGCGCACGGCGATCCCCGAGATCGGCGCCAAGTGGGCGCCCGTCGGGGCGTCGAACGATCCCGGCGGCCTCAACGACAACTGGACCGCCGGCGTGGGCGCCTACTACGCGGCCATGGGCGGCGATCCGGCCCGGCCGATCCTGCTCCAGGACCAGGAGGCGGCGCCCGGATGCTCCGGGGCGGCCGCGACGCCGACGACCGCACCCGAGACCACCCCGCCGGCCGCGACTCCCACGACCTCCGGCCCGCCGGTGGTCGTCGCGTGGGGCGGAGCGCCCCCCGCGGCCACGGACGCCACCGCCGCGGGCGGCACCGACCCCGCGACCGGCGCCCCGGCGGTCGTCGAGGGCTTCGTCTTCCCACTGGCCCTGCCGCAGACGGCGACGGCCACCTACCGGGACGCCTTCGGGGAGCCGGGGACCGTGGAGTGCGCCGGCGAGCGCCGCCAGTGCGCCCTCACCATCCAGAGCGCGGCCGGCGACGCCGTCGTCGCCATGGCCGCGGGCACCCTCACCGCTGGCGACGCGGCCGACCGCGAGGAGGGCGTCGCCTTCTGGATCACGACCCCCGGCGGCGACCGCCTGGGCTACGGCCCGCTGGCCTCGTACGCCGCCGGCGTCGGCGAGGGGGTCGCCGTGAGCGCCGGCCAGCAGCTGGGCGCCTCGGCCGGCTGGATGCGCATCGCGTGGGAGCGCGGCGACCAGCGCATCAACCCCTTCCCCCTGCTGCAGGCGACGCGCCCCTCCGTCTAGCCGGGCGAGCGGCCCGCCAGCCGGGCGAGAGGGCCGCGGGGAACATAGGCTGCGCCCGTCGTTCCCGACGATGCCGACGAAAGGGCGAACGTGGACGCCGTCGTTCTGAGCGAGACCGGAGGCCCCGAGGTGCTCGGCGTGAGCACCGCCGCCGACCCCGTGGCCGGCGCCGGCGAGGTGGTGGTGGCCCTGAGAGCCGCCGCCCTCAACCGCCGCGACGTCTTCCTGCGCAAGGGGATCGCCCCGAGCCCGCTGCCCGTGATCCCCGGCTCCGACGGCGCCGGCACGGTGCGCTCCATCGGCGCGGGCGTGTCGGGCCTGTCCGAGGGCGACGAGGTCGTCATCCTGCCGGCGCTGGGCTGGGGCGGCGGCGAGGCCGCGCCCGCTCCCGGCTTTCGCATCCTGGGCGGCCCGGACGACGGCACGTACGCCGAGCTCATCCGCATCCCGGCCGAGAACGTCTTCCCCAAGCCCGCGCGGCTCTCGTTCGAGGAGGCCGCCGCGCTGCCCCTGGGAGGGCTCACGGCCTACCGGGCCCTGGTGAGCCGGGCGGCGATCCGACCCGGCGAGACCGTCCTGATCATCGGGATCGGCGGGGGCGTGGCGACGATCGCGCTCCACATCGCGCGCGCCGCGGGCTGCCGCGTGCTCGTGACCTCGTCCTCGGACGAGAAGATCGCGCGCGCGGTCGAGCTGGGCGCCGCGGGAGGGGTCAACTACACCGAGGGCGACTGGCCGGCGGCGGTCAAGGAGCTCTCGGGCGGCGGCGTGGACGTGGTCGTCGACTCGGTCGGCTCGACCTGGGCCCAGAGCATCGACAGCGTGCGCCCGGGCGGGCGCGTGGTGGTGTTCGGCGGCACGGGCGGAGGCAAGGTCCAGCTGACGGTGCGCCCGGTGACGGCGGGCCAGGTCTCCCTGCTGGGGACGACGATGGGGAGCCCGCGCGACTTCGCCGGCCTGCTCGCCGCCGTCGCCCATCAGGACTGGGCGCCGGTGATCGACTCGGTCCGTCCGCTCGGCGAGGTCGCACAGGCGCACGCGCGCGAGGAGGCGGGCGACCACTTCGGCAAGCTCGTCCTGTCGGTCTCCTGATGGCCCTGAACCTGCCGCTTCTCACCGCGCTCGCCGAGGCGGCCGGCCCGTCCGGCCGCGAGGAGCGCGTGCGCGCCGTCGTCCGTCCGGAGCTGGAGGCGCTGTGCGACCGGGTCGAGGCTGACCCCCTCGGCAGCGTCATCGGCACCCGCGAGGGCTCCGGCCCGCGGCTGATGCTGGCCGCCCACATGGACGAGATCGGGCTGATGGCCACCCACGTCGAGGATCGCGGCTTCATCCACGTGATCCCCCTGGGCGGTTGGGACGCGCGCACCCTCGTCGGCCAGCGGGTGGTGGTGCACGGGCGCGAGGACATCGACGGCGTCGTGGGGATGACGCCGGTGCACCTGCTCGACCAGAAGGACCGCGCCAAGGCGCTCGAGGTGACCGACCTGGCGATCGACGTCGGCCTGCCCGCCGAGCGCGTGCGCGAGCTGGTGCGCCCGGGCGACGTGGCCACCCGGGTGCGCGCCCTGCGCCCGCTGGGCGACCTGGTGACCGGCAAGAGCCTGGACGATCGCGTGGGCGTGTTCGTGATGCTGGAGGCCCTGCGCGCGGCCGGCCCCTCCCCCGCCGAGGTCGTGGCCGTCGCCACGGTCCAGGAGGAGGTGGGCCTGCGCGGCGCCCGCGTCGCGACCGCCCGCGTGCGCCCCGACATCGCCCTGGCCATCGACACCTGCCCGGCCAACGACGGCCCGGGAGCGCCCACCGCGGGTCCGTCCACCCGGCTGGGGCAGGGGACGGCGATCCGCATCATGGACGCCAGCGCCATCGGCGCCCCGGCGCTGGTCGACCTGCTCACCCGCATCGCCGCCGAGCTCGAGATCCCCCACCAGTTCCACGTGGCCAACCGCGGCGGCACCGACACGGGCAGCCTGCAGCTGTCGGGCGAGGGCGCCGTCGCCGGCTGCGTCTCGATACCGACCCGCTACGTGCACTCCAGCGTCGAGGCGTGCCACCCGGACGACATCGAGGCCTCCATCCGGCTGGTGGCCGCGCTCATCGAGCGCGTCGGCGAGCTCTAGGCTCTCAGGCCGCCACGAGGCAGACGGCGACGGCCGCGGCCATCAGGACGGCGACGGCGGACCATCCGGCGACGCCGAGGCGCCCGTAGGCCATGTGGCCGCGCCCGTAGCCGGACAGGATGAACCCGGCCGCCGCGCCGCCGGCCAGGCCGCCGATGTGGCCGCCGATCGAGACGTTCGAGATCGTGAACGTCAGCAGCAGGTTGATCAGCAGCAGGGCCCCGACCGACGACCCCAGCAGCGCGATGCCGCGCTGGCGCTCCAGCAGCAGCATCGCGGCCATCAGCCCGAACACGGCGCCCGAGGCGCCGATGGTGAGGTCGTTCGGCGTGATCACCAGCACCAGCGCCGACCCCCACAGCAGCGACGAGAAATAGATCGCCAGCATCCGGCCGGTGCCCGCGTAGCGCTCCAGGGCGCCCCCCAGGATCCACAGCAGGTACATGTTGAAGCCGATGTGGATCAGGCTGCCGTGGAGGAATCCGGCCGTCACGATGCGATACCACTCGCCGTCCGCGACCGCGGGACCGAAGAGCCCCCAGTCGTAGATGATCGCCGCCCGGCCGACGTCCAGGCTCCCCGCCTGGGCCATCTCGACGAGGTACACCAGGACGTTCAGGCCCACCAGGATCTTCGTGGCGAGGGCCGCCTCGCCGCGCACGCCGGGCAGGCGGCGCACCGCCGCCCCGGCCCCCGAGCCCTCGCGGGCGCACTCGGGGCAGCGGAAGCCGACGGCCGCCGAGGTCATGCAGTCGGTGCAGATCGGGCGGCCGCAGTTGGAGCAGGAGACGAGTGTCTCGCGCCCGGGGTGGCGATAGCAGCGCATCGTGTCCGGGGCGCTGATCTCGGGAGGCGACGCCATCGGCGGATGATGGTAGCGCGCGTCCCCCGGCCGCCGCCGGGGCCGGGCCGGACTAGCCGGTTCTGGGGCGCGCGGCCCGGCGCCGCGAGCGGCGCAGGGCGACCAGGCTGAAGAGCCCGGCGCCGATCAGCCCGATGGCGGTCCGGCTGGGGCTCACCCACCAGCAGGCGCCGAGCACGAGGAGAGCGATCACCACGACGGCGACGCGGATGCGGATGCGCTTCGCGCGCTCGTCGCGGGGGCTCGGGACGGCCTCCGCGAAGCGCAGCACCGCCAGCTCCTCCTCGAGCGAGCGGGGCGTGTGATCCGAGGGGGGGCGCCCGAGGTCGCTCCACCCCTCGCGCTGGGCGATCCGGGCGACAATCAGGAGCTCGTCATCGCTAATCTTGGTCGCAGCCATCTCGTCCGGCTTCTCGGCAGCGCGCGCGGGAACTTGAGAGGTGGCGGCGTTCACGTTGACGACCACCCCGCAGGTGGGTTAACTGCAGGTTCGCCCTCCGGTCCCGAGATGGGCCGGCGGCAGCGTGCTCGCTCTGTTCGCCGGACCCCCGACCGAGAGGCCCGCGCATGACCGTACCGCCCCCGTTCGCCACCACGCCGCCCAGCGGCCTCCCGGATCTGATCGAGCACGACGCCTGCGCCCTGGCCGCCTTCGCGACGCGCGACGGCAAGCCCAGCAGGAGGATGGTCGAGCTCGCCCTGACGTCACTCCAGATGATGGTCCATCGATCCGGCAGCGTGGACGGCGAAGGCGACGGGAGCGGTCTGCTGGTGGACCTGCCCCGTGGCCTGTGGCGGCGGCGGCTGGAGGAGAACGGCGTCGATCCCGCCGCGGCGGACGACAGCCGCTTCACGGTCGCGCACATCTTCTTCGACAACGACGAGCACGCCCAGACGCAGGTGCCCCGGGTCGAGGCGGTGCTGCTGGAGCACGGGTTCGAGGTGATCGTGGAGCGCCGAGGGGGTCACCGACCGCGGCGCCCTGGGGCCGCGCGCATCGGAGACGCCGCCGATCTTCTGGCAGATCGCCTGCCTGGCCTCCGAGCCCGGCGCGGCGGCCTCCAACAGCTGCTACCGGGCGATGGTCCAGCTGGAGCGCGAGCTGGACTGCCACGTCGCGTCGTTCTCGGCGAACGACGTCGTCTACAAGGTCCAGGGGCAGCCCGAGGTCATCCCGCGCTTCTACCCCGAGATGGCCGACCCCGACTTCACCTCGTCGCGGATCATCGCGCACAACCGCTACTCCACGAACACCTACCCCACCTTCAGCCGGGTCCAGCCCTTCTCGATCCTCGGCCACAACGGCGAGATCAACACGATCGCCCAGCTGCGCGAGCAGAGCGAGCAGCTCGGCCTGCCGACCACCCACGGCGGATCGGACAGCCAGGACCTCAACCGCCTCCTCGAGGGGCTCATCTTCGAGAAGGGCCTGTCCCTGCTCGAGGCGGTCGAGTTCGCCCTGCCGCCCATCCTCGGCGAGGTCCACCGCCTGCCGGCCAAGCTCCAGGACCTGTACGTCCACTACCGCGAGGCGCTCGGGCCCCTACGCCCAGGGCCCGGTCGGACTGGCCTGCCGCGCCGCGGACGAGATGGTGTTCGCGGTCGACGCCATGGGCCTGCGCCCGCTGTGGTGGGTGGAGACCGAGGACTTCTACGTGGTCTCGTCCGAGCCCGGCGTGGTGCCGGTCGCCGACGTGATCGTCGACCCCTCCCCGCTCGCGCCGGGGGAGAAGGTCGCCCTCGTCATGGGCGACGACGGCGCGCCGCGAGTGCTCGACTATCCGGCCGCTCCAGCGCGAGGTGTACGCCCGCGCCAAGAGCCGCGGGGCCCTGCCGACCGCCGAGGCGCGCGCGCGCCTGGCCGGCGGCCTCGACCCGGTCGCGGTCGAGGAGTATCCGGACGAGGAGCCCGACGCGCCCGAGCTGGCGCTCGACCTGCTGATGGCCTCGGCCGGCTGGATCGAGAGCGACAAGCAGCAGCTCCAGTTCCACGCCGACCGGGGCGCCGAGCCGATCGGCTCGCTGGGCTGGGACGGCCCGCTCGGCCCCTTCACGCCGGTCGCGATGCCGCTCTCCGACTACCTCCAGGAGACGGTGGCGGTCGTGACCAACCCGGCGATCGACCGCGAGCGCGAGGTGGAGCACTTCTCCACGCGCGTCGTGCTCGGCCGCCGGCCCCCGATCCAGGGCGTCGAGCCCGATCCGCCCCAGCGCTGCGAGCTGCGCATGCCGATCATCCTCGGCGGAGGGCGCCCCGGGGTGGAGACGCTGTCGCTGCCCGAGCTGCGCCGCGTGGCCGTGGGCCACGGCGTGGCGTGCATGGAGGACGTCGAGGCGGCCTGGGACTGGCGTGCGACGCGCCTGCCCCTGAGCTTCTCGAAGGACATCACGGTGAGAGAGCACCTGGCCCAGCTCTCGGCCGCGGCCGTGACCGCGGTGCAGGAGGGAGCCGAGCTGATCGTGCTCCACGACCTCTCGGCCGGCCCGGACGAGCGCGTCTGCGACCCGCACCTCGCGGTCGCCGCGGTCGACAAGGCCCTGCGCGAGGCGCGCAAGGACGACGGCTCGTCCTGGCGCCGCGACGCGAGCCTGGTGCTTCAGGCCGCGGGCATCCGCAACGTGCACGACGTCATGGTCGCGCTCGGCTTCGGCGCCCAGGCGCTGTGCCCCTACGCGATGATGGAGAAGGCGATGGACGGCTCTCCGGAGCCGTCGGCCGTCGCGACCAACGTCCTCGAGGCCCTCCAGAAGGGCATCGAGAAGGTGCTCTCCACCCTCGGCATCCACGAGCTGCGCGGGTACGGGCGGCTGGTGTCGGCCATCGGCGTGTCGCCGGAGGTCCTCGACATCCTCGCCATCCCGGGCTTCTGCGCCTCCGACGGCCACGGGCTCGGCCTGGACGCCGTGGACGCGCTCGCCGAGCAGGGCCGCCAGATCCGCGCCGGCGAGGAGAGCCCCTCCAAGGTGAAGCTGCCGCGGATGTATCCCAAGGTCTGGAAGGCGCTGGCGCGCGTCGCGACCTCCGAGCGCGGCTACGAGGAGTACGCCGAGACGCTCGACAAGCTGGAGGCCGAGCAGCCGGTGGCGATCCGCCACGCGGTGCAGCCGCAGCTGGCCGAGCCCGCGGACCGGATCTCGGCCGACCGGGTCAGCTCGCGCGTCGGCGAGCACAACCTCCCCTTCCTGATCAGCTCGATGAGCTTCGGCAGCCAGGGCGAGGTGGCCTTCCGCTCCTACGCCGAGGCCGCCGCGCAGGCGGACATGCTCTCGATGAACGGCGAGGGCGGCGAGATCCACGACATGTACGGCCGCTACCCCAAGCACCGGGGCCAGCAGATCGCCAGCGGGCGGTTCGGCGTCTCGGCGCTGCTGATCAACTCCTCGGAATGGGTCGAGATCAAGATCGGGCAGGGCGCCAAGCCCGGCGAGGGCGGCCATCTGCCGGGCTCCAAGGTGACCCAGGCGATCGCCCGGGCCCGCAACGCCCAGGTCGGCAGCGACCTGATCAGCCCCTCCAACAACCACGACCTCTACTCCATCGAGGACCTGGCCCAGCTCATCGACGAGCTCAAGACCTCGAACCCCCACGGCAAGGTGATCGTCAAGGTCCCGGTGGTGCCGGGCATCGGAACGATCGCGATCGGCATCGCCAAGGCCGGCGCCGACGTGATCACGCTCTCCGGCTACGACGGGGGCACCGGCGCCGCGCGCCAGCACGCCCTGCGCCGCGCCGGCCTGCCCTGCGAGATCGGCACCGTGCTCGCGCACCACGCCCTCACCGAGGCGGGCATCCGCGACCGGGTGGAGATCTGGGCCGACGGCGGTCTGCGCAGCGCCGTGGACTGCATCAAGCTGATCTGCATGGGCGCCAACCGGCTCGGGTTCGGCACCGCGTCGATGGTCGCCATCGGCTGCACGATCTGCCGCGGCTGCCAGCTCGACTCCTGCCACGTGGGCATCGCGACCCAGATCGACGAGGAGGAGGCGCGCGAGCGCGGCCTCAAGCGCTTCGTGCCGCGCATCTACGACCCCTCGGTCGAGGCGCTGGTGCGCTACTTCACCGAGATGGGCGAGGCCCTGCGCGAGCTGGCCGGGCAGATGGGCGTGAGCGAGGTCCAGGAGCTGGTCGGCCAGGCCGACCGCCTCGTCCAGGTCTCGCATCACGACCGGCTCGACCTCGCCAGCCTGCTGACGCCGGTGGACCAGCGGCTCATCACGTCCCCGGCCGGCACCCCCCGGTTCTTCCGTCCCTTCCACCCGCCGCCGCCCCACCGGGCGCCCGAGGTCGCGGCCGAGCGCCTCGCCGCCGGCGCCGCCCTGGCCGTGGAGGAGGAGGCCACGACGGCCGCCGACCGCAGCCTCGGCACCGATCTCGCGGGGCTCATCGCGCGCGCCAGCACGGGCGTCAACAACGCATGGGTGAGCAACCCCACGCCCGACGGGACGACCGCCAACGGCGACGACCCCGCGGGCAACGGCACCGGCGACGCCGCCGGCAACGGCGCGGCCATGCACCACGGCAACGGCAACGGCGGCGGGGCCAACGGCCACCCGCTCGTGGACCTGGCGTTCACCAAGGGCGCGGCGGCCGGCAGCGGCCTGGCCGCGTTCACCCTCGAGGGGGTGCGCATCCGGGTCTTCGGCGGCGCCCAGGACGGCGTCGGCAAGTGCGCGCTCGGCGGGGAGATCCAGGTCCTCAAGGCGCGCAACAGCGCCGGCCGCTGGGTCGGCGGCCACGTGGGCAAGAGCTTCGCCTACGGCGCCCAGAGCGGGTTGTTCCTGATCCAGGGCGACGCCGATGCGCGGGCGGGCATCCGCCTGTCGGGCGCCGACATCGTCCTCGGGGGCGAGCCGGCGCGCCCCCTGGACGACCGTCTCGGGACGCTCGCCGCACGTGCCAACTGCAAGGGCTTCGCGTTCGAGTACATGACCGGGGGCCGCGCGGTGGTGCTCGGCGACCCCGGGCCGTGGCTGTGCAGCGGCATGACCGGCGGCGTGGTGTACGTGCGCCAGAACGCCGAGTGGGGCCTCGACGCCGCCGCCGTCCGGCGCCGCCTGTCGAAGGCCGCCAAGGTCAGCCTGGCCGCCCTCGAGGACGCGGACGTCGCCAACGTCGTGGATCTGCTGGGCCGCTACCAGGAGGCGCTGCGGGCCGGCGGGCAGGACGAGACCGCGGACGGCCTGCAGCCGCTGCTCGACGATCCGGCCGAGCACTTCATCTCGGTCAACCCCGTGACCCAGCAGGCCGACCCGAACATCTCCACGGAGTAGCGGGCGATCCGCCCGGCGCCGCCGGCCGGCGTCCTCGGCGTCACCGGGGGCCAGGACCACGGGGCCCGCTTCGGGCTCCGTGGTCCCGAGACGACGCTCGGGCGCGGGCCGGTCATGGACATCGTCCTGACCGACCCGCGGGTCTCGCGGCGCCACGCCGTGATCCGCCTCGAGGGCCCGGTGCTGAGCGTCGAGGACCTCGGCTCGAGCGGCGGGACGGCCGTCAACGGCGTCACGATCTCGGCGCCCACGGCCCTCGCCGCGGGCGACCGCCTGGTGCTCGGATCCACCGAGCTGACGATCCTGTGGACCCCCTCGGGCGCGCTGCCCCCCGCCCACCCGCCGGAGCCGGAGGCCGAGCCGCCGCCCGAGCCGCCGCGCCCGCCCGCGGCGCCCCGGCCCGAGCCGCCGCCGGACGGCGCGGGGGACCTCCGGGCGCGACCGGAGGTGCTGATCGCGTTCGCGTGCCTCGCCCTCTCGGCGCTCGCCCTGCTGTGCGTCTGGGTGCCGGTCGTCGGCGACGCCTCGGGCACCGACAGCGTCTGGACCCTCGACCCGGCGGGCCTGCGCCTGCAGGCGATCCTGGCGGCCCTGGTCGCCGGCGCGGCGGCGGCGGGGTGGCTGCGCGCCGCCGCCGACGAGGCCCTCGCCGGGTTGCGGCTGCCCCTGGCGGCGATCGCCGCCGGCGCGGGGGGGCTCGTGGCCGGCCTGCCCCTGTTCCTGGCGGCCGTCAACACCGGCGGCGCCGACCGGGAGGCCGGCCTGGTGGTCTACACGCTCACCGGCATCGCCCTGGTGGCCGGCCCCGTCGCGGGCGTCGCGCGCATCGCCGGCGAGCGCCGCGACGCGCCGCTGTCGGCCGGCGCGGTGCTGCTGGTGGCCTCCGGAGGCGCGGTCGGGGGGATGCTGGTGACCATCGCGAGCCCGCTCAGCTGGATCTCCTCGGGCTTCGCCGAGTACGGGGGCTTCGACGACACCGTCGGGGCCGGCGGATGGCTGGTGGTGCTCTCGCTCGGGACGGTCGTGGCGTCCGTGCTCGCCCTGGCGGTGGCGCGGGCGGGCGACCGGCGCGCGGCGCTCTACTTCGCCACGTGTGCGGCGGCGCTCTCGGCCGCCTCGTTCACGTTCTCGACCGCCGCCGCCTTCCTGTTCCGCGACTTCCAGATGGAGGTCGGCCTCAGCCTGATCCTGACCGGATCGGCGATCGCGCTCACCTGCACCGCGATCGGAGCGATCGTCCTCGCCCTCGGGCCGTCCGAGGGGTCCGGCGTCAGCCCTGGCTGAGCTCCGCGGCGCGCTCCCACTCCTGCATGAGCCAGGCGAGCTCCTCCTGCAGCCGGCGGTGCTCCTCCCCGCGAGAGGCGACGGCGTCGCGGTCGGCGAGCGTCGCCGGGTCGGCGAGCGCGGCCTCGACCTCGGCGATGCTGGACTCCACGCGGGTGATCTCGCCCTCGAGGCGCCGCACCTCCCGCTGGCCGCCGGCGCGCGCCGGGCGGCGCTCGGGCGCGCGGCCGGCGCCCTCGCGGCGGCCGCGGGTGCGGGGCGCGGGGCGCTGCGGCGCGGCCGCCGGCGGCGCGGCGGCGGCCTCCTCCTCGGCCCGCATCCTCAGCAGGTCGGCGTAGCCGCCGAAGCGCAGCACCGCCCCTCCGCCCTCGAGCGAGAGCGTGTGGGTGGCGACGGCGTCGATCAGGGCGCGATCGTGCGACACCATCAGCACGGTGCCGTCGAACGCCTCGAGCGCGGCCTCCAGCGCCTCGCGGCTCTCCGTGTCGAGGTGGTTGGTCGGCTCGTCCAGCACCAGCAGGTTGCCGCCGCGCGCGATGAGGGCGACGAGCGACAGGCGCCGCCGCTCGCCCCCGGAGAGCCGCTCGACGCGGTTCTCGGCCGCCGCCCCGGCGAAGAGGAAGCCCCCCAGGAGCGTGCGGGCCTGGGTCGCGGTGAGGTCGCTCTCGGCGAGCACGGTCTCGACCACCGTCCGCGAGCCGTCGAGCTCCTCGCCCTGCTGGGAGAAGTACGCCGGCACCACGCGATGGCCGATGCTGATGCGTCCGGCGGCCGGGACGCGGGAGCCGAGGAGGGTCTCGAGGAGGGTCGTCTTGCCGGTCCCGTTCGGGCCCACGACCGCCAGGCGCTGGCCGCGCTCGAGGGTGAACCCGGCGCCCGAGACCAGCCGGCGGCCGGGGACCGCCACGTCCAGGCCGTCCACCTCCATCACCACTCGGCCGCTGCGCTCTGCCTTGGGGAAGCCGAATGCCAGGTGGGCCGTCCTGCGCGGCGCCTCGACGCGCTCGATGCGCTCCAGCTTCTTCTTGCGCGAGGATGCCTGCCGCGCCTTGGTGCCCGCGCTCCAGCGCGTCACGAACCGCTCCAGGCGGGCGATCTCGGCCGCCTGGCGCTCGGCCTGCGCGCCCTGGCGGTCGAGCGCGAGCGCGCGCTCGCGGCGGAACGCCGAGTACCGCATCGGCCACAGGCGCCCGCGGCCGCGGTCGATCTCCAGGATGCCCGTCGCCACCGACTCCAGGAACCAGCGGTCGTGCGAGACGAAGATGATCGTGGCGCCGAGGTCGGCGATCGTGCGCTCGAGCCACTCGACGGCCGTGAGGTCGAGGTGGTTGGTCGGCTCGTCGAGCAGCAGCACGTCGGGGCGCGACACCAGCGAGCGCGCCAGGGAGGCCCGGGTGAGCTCGCCGCCGGAGAAGCCCTCCAGGGGTCGCGGAAGCTGCCCCTCGTCGATCCCGAGGCCGCGCAGCACCCGCTCCATCCAGGCGCGCCAGGCGTAGCCGCCGGCCCGCTCGAGACGCGCCTGGGCCTCCTCGTAGGCCGCCAGCACCTGCGGCCCGGCGTCCCCCCCGGCCATCCGGGCCTCCAGGGCGGCGAGCTCGGCCTCCGCGCGCTGGGCCGCCTCCATGCCCTGGCCGACGTACTGCTCGAGGGTGAGGCCCGCGTCGAGGGGCGGGCGCTGGTCGTGCAGCGCGACGCTCGCGCCCCGCGGCAGGCTCACCTGGCCCGCGTCCGGGGCCATGCGGCCCGCGAGGATCCGCAGCAGCGTCGTCTTGCCCTCCCCGTTGCGGCCGACGACCGCGAGCCGGTCGCCGGGGTCGACGCGGAAGCTGACGTCCGTCAGGACATCGCGGGCACCGAACGCCTTGCTGATCTGGATCGCCTGCACGACCGGCTAGGGTAGCGGGCGTGTCGACCCGGCAGACCATCACCGACCCCGCCGGGGTGGACGAGGTCGTGCGGGAGGCCCGGTCCGAGGGCCGGGTGGCGATCGACCTCGAGTTCCTCTGGGAGCGGACCTACGCCCCGGTCGCCTGCCTGGCGCAGCTCGCGACGCCGGCCGGCGTCCACCTGATCGACCCGATCGAGGGCGCGCCGCTGCAGCCGGTGGCGGACCTGGTCTCGGATCCCGCCGTCGAGGTCGTCATGCACGCCCCCTCGGCCGACCTGACCCTGCTGGGCATGGCCTACGGCGTGCGTCCCCAGGCCTTCACCGACGTCCAGCTCACCGCCGGCTTCGTGGGCCTCGGCGCGGGCCAGGGCCTGGGCAACCTCCTCGAGCGCGTGCTGGGGGTGAAGCTCGACAAGGGCGAGCGCTACACCGACTGGAGCCGGCGGCCCCTCTCGAGCGCCCAGCTGGAGTACGCGGCCGGCGACGTCGTCCACCTGCTCGACCTGGCCGACGAGCTCAACCGCCGGGCGCGGGCCCTGGGCCGCGCCGAGTGGGTGCGCGAGGAGCACGTGCGGCGCTACGGCCCGGACGCGCGGCTGCTGCCCGACCCGGAGCTGGCGTGGCGGAAGGTAAAGGGGCACGGGCGCCTGAACGGCAGGGACCGCGCCGTGCTCGTCGCCCTGGCGGGATGGCGCGAGCGCGAGGCGGCCCGCCGGGACAAGCCCTCGTCGTGGGTGATCCCCGACCGCACCCTGGTCGAGATGGCTCACCGGCGGCCCGCCTCACGGGCGGCGCTGGAGCGCGAGCGGGGCCTGCCCGACCGCATCCGCGGGGCCGACGCCGAGGCCCTGCTGGAGGTCATCCGCGAGGGCGAGAGCACGCCTCCGCCGCCGGTCGCCCCCGCCCCCTCCCCAGAGATCCAGCAGCGCCTGGACGTGCTCGGCCCGCTCGGCGCCGTCCTCGTGACCGCCCGCGCGGCGGCCGTCAACCTGGCGCCGAGCCTGCTCGCGACGCGGGACGAGATCGTCCAGTTCCTGATCGCGGCCATCCGCGGCGAGACCGACGACCTGCCCCTGGGGTCCGGGTGGCGTCACGAGATCGCCGGCGCGGCCCTCATCGACCTCGCCGCGGGACGGATCGCCCTCGGGGTGACCGCGGAGCGTCCCTTCCTGGTCGAGCTCCCGGCGAGCGCGGCCGCAACCTCGAAAGTAGAGTGAGACCCACGCACATGGCATCCCAGACGACCCACTTCGACCACATCGCCGCCTTCGTCGACGACTCCGGCGCGGCGACCGCCGCCCTCGACACGGGCATCGCGCTGCGCGCCCTCAGCGGCGGGCGCCTGAGCGTGGTGCACATCGTCCCGAGCCCGGCCTTCCTCCTGTCCCTGGCGGCGACCGTGGGCGGCGGGGCGGTGCACGACGACGCGATGGAGAACCAGGCCGCGCAGATGTGGCTCGACGAGCTGGTCCACGACATCGAGGGAGCCGAGGGCGTCCTCCTCGAGGGCAACCCGGCCAAGCGCGCCTGCGAGTGGGCGGAGGAGGCCGAGGTCGACGTCATGATCGCGACCCGCCACCGTGGACTGGTCGAGCGCACGCTGCTCGGCAGCTTCGCGGGGCATCTGAGCCACCATGCACCGACCGCCGTGCTGCTCACCCATCCGGCCCGGGACGAGAGCTGAGGCTCTCCGGACGGGCCCGGGCACGCGACGGGCGGCGGGCCGTGACGCCCCGCCGCCCGTGACGGTGACCCCGAGGACCCGCTACGCGGCGAGCGCCGGGGCGGGGCCCTCCCCCGTGGCCGGGGACAGGTGCAGGTGCAGGCACCCCGGGACCGTGCAGACGACCCTCGGCTCGGGGTCGAGGCGTGAAAGCAGGGCCTCGATCCGGGCGGTGTCGGCGGACGTGATCTCTGCCTTCATGTCATCTCCCGAACTCGTTGGTCAACGTATCGGGGCCATCCAATCCGCCGTCCGTGTCAGCCCGGTTGCGCCCGCGTTAGGGCTCGGCCAAGCCGCCCTCGTCGACCAGCGGGGCCAGGTCCGCCATCGCGGTGACCAGCGCCACCCGGGCCACCGACGGCGCGCCGGCGGCGAGGGGAAGGACCTGCCAGACGGTGCGCCTCAGGTAGGCCCCGGCCCACACCCGGTAGCGCTCGCCGGTGCGCATCACGAGCGCCTGGATGCTGCGCAGGTTGTCGACCCGGTCGGCCAGCTTCAGCACCTGGGCCCCGAACGGCGCGCTGGTGCGCAGGCGCTCGTAGTAGGCCCGCAGCGACTCGTGGTCGACGGGAGCGGTCAGCCAGTCGACCAGGTCGGCCACGTCGGGGCCGAAGCCGGTTCGGATCTCGTCGAGCGTGGTGCGCGTGTCCTCCACGGTGTCGTGCAGCAGCGCGGCCTGGAGGAGCACCGGGGAGTGCTCGCCCCAGCGCGCGAGCTCCATGGCGACCCGCACCAGGTGCACCCAGTAGGGGGTGTCGCTGCCGCGCCGCGTCTGGGCGCCGTGCCGCGCCCGAGCGAACGCCAGCGCCTGCTGGAGCGCCGTCCGCTCCTCGGCCTGCGGCAGCGCGGCGACGAAGTCCGTCCACACCCTCTCCACCGTGGCCGCCGCGTCGAAGGTGCCCGGCCATGCCTGCCCGGACTCGCTGGACGGACCGCCACCCCCCACGTCGCTGATCGACGGGGGACGGAGCGGGGTGCCTGCCATGTCACCTAGGTTAGCGCCGCCCGCCGAAGGTGCCGAGCGCCGCCTCGCGGTGATCGACATGGGCTCCAACACCTTCCGCCTGGTCGTGTTCCGGTACCGGCCCGCGGGTCCGTTCCAGCTGGTGGACGAGATCCGCGACGCCGTCCGCCTGTCGGGCGGAGCGGGGCCGGAGGGCCTGCACCCCGAGGCGCTGGAGCGGGCGGCCCACACGACGCGCCTCTACGCCGCCTTCTGCGCGGGATCGGAGGTCGACACGGTCGCCGCCGTGGCCACCAGCGCCGTGCGGGACGCGGCGAACCGGGACGAGGCCCTGGCCGCCCTGTCGGCCGACGGGGCGCTCGACGTTCGGGTCCTGAGCGCCGAGGAGGAGGCCTGGTACGGCTACCTCGGGGCCGTCAACAGCACGACCCTCGGCGACGGGCACGTGCTCGATCTCGGCGGCGGCAGCGTGCAGGTGTCGCAGGTGGTGGGGCGGGGGCTGGACCGCGTGGTGTCGCGCCCGCTCGGCGCCGTCCGCATGACCGAGGCGTTCCTCCCCGACGCGAGGGCCGGCCGCTCCCAGATCAAGGCGCTGCGGCGCCACGTGGAGCGCTCCCTGGCGGACGTCCCCTGGCTGGACGGCGCGGGGGGCCGGATGGTCGGGGTGGGCGGCACGATCCGGACCCTCGCGAGCATGCACCAGCGCCGCACGCGGTACTCGCTCGACGAGCTGCACGGCTACATCCTCAGCAGGCGTGGCATCGAGGACCTGATCGCCGACATGGCCGAGCTGCCCGCCGACGAGCGCAGCCGCCTTCCGGGCCTCAAGCCCGACCGCGCCGACATCACCCTCGCCGGCGCGGTGGTGATCTCGACGATCCTCGACCTGGTCGGCGTCGAGGGCATCGAGATCTGCAGCCAGGGCCTGCGGGAGGGGGTCTTCTACGAGCGGTTGCTCTCGCCCGCCGACCCGCCGCTGGTGGGCGACGTGCGACGCCAGAGCGTGATGAACCTGGTCGAGACGTACCGCTGCGACATCCCCCACGCCACCCGCGTGACCGAGCTCGCGCTCGCCGCGTACGACGAGCTCGCGCGGCTGGGCCTGCAGGCGATGGACCGGCGCGAGCGCGAGCTGCTGTGGGCCGCCGGGATGCTCCACGACGCCGGCGTGCTGGTGGACTACAACGACCACCACAAGCACGGCTTCTACCTGGTGCTCAACGCCGGCCTTCCCGGCTACCGCCACCCCGAGCTGGCCATGATCGCGCTGCTCGTGCGAGCCCACCGCAAGGCGCTGCCCTCCCTCTCCCCGCTCGACGGCATCCTGGGCGACGAGGACGCCGACCGGCTGGGACGGCTCGCCTGCTGCCTGCGGGTGGCCGAGCAGCTGGAGCGCGGGCGCGCGGGGGGCGTGCGCGAGCTGCGGGTCGAGGCACCCGACGGGGCCGTGCGCCTGATCGTCCGGGCCGAGGGCGACCCGACCGTCGCCCTGTGGTCGGCCGCGCTGGAGACGCCGGCGTTCCAGCACGCGTTCGCGCGACGGCTGGAGATCGCCGTCGAGAACGGCTAGCCCCCCGCGGCCTTCACCCGGTAGCGGCCCTCCAGGTGGGCGATGATCCTGGCCCTGTGGTCGCCCTGGATCTCGACCACGCCGGCCTTGGCCGACCCGCCGGACCCGCACAGGCGCTTGAGCTCCTTGGCGACGGCGGCCACGTCGCCGGCCGGCAGCCCCGCGACCAGCGTCACGGTCTTGCCCCGGCGCCCCGACGACGTGCGGCTCACGCGCACCACGCCGTCGCCGGCGGGCGGCTGCGGACCGTCCTCGCGGGCCTCCGGCCGGCGGCCGCCCTCGCTCGAATAGACGAGCCGTGTATTCGTTTCTCTTCTCTCAGGCATCCATCCAACTTACTCTGGTAGCCTGCCGTCGGTGAGCACCCTTTCCCCTTCGCGCGCCGATGTCGAGGCGCTGGCCGCAGAATTCGAGACCCGCCCGGCCCAGGACCTGCTCGCGTGGGCGGTCGAGCGGTTCGACGGGCGCATCCTGCTGACGTGCTCGTGGCAGCACCAGTCCTCGATCCTGGTCGACATGCTCTGGCGCCTCGGGGCGAAGATCCGCATCGTCGAGCTGGACACGGGCCTGCTGTTCCCCGAGACCTACGCCACCCGCGAGCGCCTCATCGAGCGCTACGACCTGGAGCTTGGAGCGGATCGACCCGCTCCAGACCGTGGCCGAGCAGGAGCGGACGGAGGGCCCGGCGCTGTGGAGCCGCGACCCGGACCGCTGCTGCCACCTGCGCAAGGTGGAGCCGCTCGAGCGCGCCCTGGTGGGGATGGACGCGTGGATCACCGGCATCCGCCGGGCCCAGAGCATCACGCGCGCCAACGCGAAGGTGCTGGAGCTGGACCCGCGCGGGGTCGTGAAGGTCCAGCCGCTGGCGGGGTGGGACGACGAGGACGTGAAGGGGTACCTGTACGCCCACGACGTGCCCTACAACCCGCTCCACGATCAGGGCTACCCCTCGATCGGCTGCACGCACTGCACGCGGGCGATCCGACCGGGCGAGGACTCTCGCGCCGGCCGCTGGGCGGACGCGGAGAAGACCGAGTGCGGGCTGCACGTGCCCTCGCTCGCCGCGACGCCCCCCTCCGAACGCTGACAACGATCGGGGCGCACCCCGAAGAAGGGTTGGGAAAGAGTGAGTGACCGTCGCGGCGCGACCCTGTGGTTCACCGGCCTGTCCGGCACCGGCAAGACGACGATCGCCGAGATCGTCGGCCCCGAGCTCGAGCGGCGCGGGGCGCTCGTCGAGTACCTGGACGGCGACGTCGTCCGCACGCACCTCTCGAAGGGGCTCGGGTTCTCCAAGGAGGACCGGGACACCAACATCGGGCGCATCGGCTGGGTCGCGAGCCGCTTCACCCGCGCCGGCGCGGTCACGCTCGTGTCGGCCATCTCGCCCTACGCGGACACGCGCGCGGCGGCGCGGGCGATGGTCGAGGAGTTCGGGCCGTTCGTCGAGATCTTCGTGGACACCTCGGTCGACGAGTGCGCCAAGCGCGACGTGAAGGGCCTGTACGCGAAGGCCTTCTCCGGAGAGATCAAGGAGTTCACGGGCGTGAGCGACCCCTACGAGGCGCCGGAGAACCCCGAGATCCACATCACCACCGAGTCCCAGACGCCCGCCGAGAGCGCGGCCCTGGTCATCGCCGAGCTCGAGGCGCGCGGCCTCATCGGCGGCGCGGTCACCGCGTAGGTCCCGCCACCCGAGCCGACCTCCACACCCACACCGTCGCCTCCGACGGCCGGCTCGCGCCCGCGGCGCTGGTCGAGCTGGCCGCCGAGCACGGCGTGGGCGTCCTGGCCGTGACCGACCACGACACGATGCAGGGCGTGGCGGAGGCGATGGAGGCCGGCGCGCGCTCCGGCGTGCGGGTGATCGCCGGGGTCGAGCTGTCGGTCCGCGCGCCGTCGGGCTCGCTCCACCTGCTGGGGTACTTCCCGGGCGCCTCGCCTCCCTCGCCCCTCGCCGAGCGCCTCGCCGCCCTCGGGGAGGAGCGCGAGCGCCGCGCCCGTCTCATCCTGCAGCGCCTCACGGCGCTCGGCGCCCCGGTCGCGTTCGCGGACGTGAGCGCCCGCGCGGGGGGGCCCATCGGCCGGCCACACGTGGCCGACGCGCTGGTCGCGGCCGGGCACGCCCGCGACCGGCAGGACGCCTTCGACCGCTATCTCGCCGACGGGGGCCCGGCATGGGTGCCGCACGCCGGGCTCGAGCCGCGCGAGGCGATCTCCCTGGTCCGGGACTCCGGCGGGGCGCCGTCGCTCGCCCACCCCGCCTCACTGCGCATGCAGCCGCGCGAGCTGGCCGCCTACGTGCGCCGGCTGGCCGGCTGGGGCCTGCGGGGGATCGAGGTCCACCGCCCCGAGCACACGCCCGAACGGCGCGCGGCCCTGAGCCGCCTCGCGGCCTCGGCCGGGCTGGTCGCGACCGGCGGGTCCGACTTCCACGACCCGCGAGACGCCCTGCGACCCGGCGACACCGGCCGCCCGCCCCTGCCCCCGGAGGCCATCGACCGCCTCCTCTCCGATACCGTGGAGCCATGACGACATCCATCGATTCCGCCTCCGCCGGCCGCCGGGCCGCCGGGGTCCACTGGGACCTCTCGCCCCTCCTCACCGACGCCGCCTCGGCCCGCGAGCTGCTCGCCGAGGCGCTCGCGCGCTGCCGCGCCTTCGAGGAGCGCTACCGCGGGACGCTGCCCGACCTCGACGGGCCCGGCCTGGCCGAGGCGCTGGCCGAGATGGCGGTGCTCGACAACGAGCTGTCGCGCGTGAGCTCGTACGCCCACCTGCGCGAGTCGGTCGACGTCACGAGCGAGGAGAACAAGGACCTGTCGTCGGCCGTCGACCGCGGGCTGGTGGAGGCCGGCAACGCACCTGCGCTTCTTCGACCTCGAGTGGATCGCGCTCCCCGAGGAGACGCGCCGTCGCGCTGCACGACGCGCCGGAGGTGGCGCTCGGACCGCCACTACCTCATCGCCCTGCGCCGCTTCGCGCCCCACACGCTCTCGGAGCCCGAGGAGCGGATGCTCGCCGAGCGCAGCCCGGCGGCGGTGAGCGCGTGGCACACGCTGTTCGGCCGGATCACCTCCACCCTCGAGGTGCCCTTCGACGCCGGCGAGGGCGACGGGCGTGGAGCCGCACACGATCGACCGCCTGCTGGCCCACGTGCGCAACCCCGACCGCGACCTGCGCCGGCGCGCGCTGGAGACGCTCTACGACGGCTCTCGAGCCCCACACCGACACGCTGGCGCACTGCTACGACACCCTCGTCGGAGACCGGCTGGCGATGGACCGGCTGCGCGACTACGCGGCGCCGATGGACGCGACCCACCTGCGCAACGAGCTCCCGGCGCCGGTCGTGGAGCAGATGCTCGACGCGGTCGAGGCGCACTACGGCATCGCCCACCGCTGGTTCCGCGTGAAGGCCGGCATCCTCGGGCTGGACCGGCTGGAGCTGCACGACCAGTACGCCCCCATCGGCGAGGGGCGCTCGGTGGACTACCCCGAGGCGCGGCGTCTCATCGACGCTTCCTTCGGGCGCTTCTCACCGCGCATCGCCGACATCGCGGGCGGCTTCTTCGACGAGCGCCGCATCGACGCGGAGCCGCGCTCGGGCAAGCGCGGGGGCGCCTTCTGCGCATCGGTGGCCCAGGACGCGTCGCCCTACGTGCTGATGAACTTCACCGACCGCATGGACGACGTCATGACCCTCGCCCACGAGCTCGGTCACGGCATGCACTTCACGCTGTCGGCCGAGCGCCAGACCGCCCTCTCGATGGGCACCGGCCTCGCGCTGGCCGAGGTCCCCTCGACGTTCGCCGAGCTGCTGGCGTTCGACTTCCTGCTCGAGACCGAGGCCGACCCGGTGACCCGCCGCGCGCTCATCTCGGAGCGCGTCGAGGGCTCGTTCGCGACCGTCTTCCGGCAGACGGTCCTGACCCGCTACGAGCAGCGCGCCTACGCGCTGCGCGGCGAGGGCGGCACCCTCACCTCGGAGCGCCTGTCGGAGATCTGGTTCGAGGAGAACGCCAAGTACTACGGCGACAGCGTCGGGCTGCCCGACCGCTACCGGCTGGGATGGTCCTACATCCCCCACTTCATCCACACGCGCTTCTACACCTATGCGTATGTCTTCGCGCACCTCGCGACCCTCGCCCTGTACGCCCGCTACCGCGAGGCCGGGGCCGACTTCGTCGACGGGGTACATCGACTTCCTGTCGGCGGGCGGCTCCAAGACCCCGACGCAGCTGCTGGGCGCCCTGGGCGTGGACCTCGACGACCCGACCGTCTGGGAGCCGGGCTTCCGCGAGATGGAGCTGATGGTGGAGGCCGCCGAGGCGGGCTGACGCCCGCCCCGGCGCGGAACTCCGGAACCTCAGCCCGGGCTCAGCCCTTGGAGGCCTTCTTGGAGGCCTTGAGCGGGTTGAGCGCCTTCTGGACCTGCTCGGGCAGCTCGCCGATGGGATACAGCGGGCGGCCGCACTCGGGGCCGCTGCGCGTGGGCCGCGCGTGGCACACGGTGGGCTCGCTCCAGACGGCGGCCGTGCGGTGCCCGCGCTCGCACAGGAGGATGCGCGCCTGACGCCCTCCGGGCGGCGGCTCGAAGGCCACCGGGGCGTCGGGCACCAGCTCCTCGACCGGGGGCTCCTCGGCCGGCGCGTCGGCCTCGGCCTCGGACTCGTCGGCGACGGCTCCGAGACCGCGGCATCCGCCTCGACGACCTCGGCGGCCTCGGCCACGGCGACGGGCTCCTCCGCCACCGGCTCCTCAGCGACCGCCTCGGCGGTCTGCTCGGTCTCGCTCATGCGCGCTCCTTCGACTGACGTCTGACCGGGGAAGGATAGCGCGAGGCGGAATCCGGTTGGACGGCGTCCTCGACCGGCAGCTCGCGCCGCCCGCGCAGGCGGTCGAAGTTGGCCATCGCGCGGTCGAAGCCGACCACCGCGGGGTCGAGCAGCGCCCGCGCGCGCCAGAGGCGGTACTCGGCGAAGTAGCCGGGGCTCACGCCCAGCACGCTCGCCAGGCGCTCGAGCTGCTCGGCCGTGGGCGGCGCGCCGCTGCCCGAGCACAGCTGGTGCAGGCGCGTGCGGCTGATGGCGATCCCCTCGGCCCGCAACAGGCTCCCGAGCGCGGACACGGAGATGGTCCGGCGATCCATGAGGGCCGCGAGGGCAACGGCAAGGGGCTCGTCGCTGGCCGCGGGAAGCGGCGGGCGCCGGTCGGGCAGGGGACGCAGGGCCATGTGGACCCGGGAGCCTACGGGTGACGGGGGCGGCACGGAAGGGCCCGAGGGGCAATATTGCGCTCACGGCGGCTAGATTTGCGCCGTGCACGGCGCGCTCTCCGACTACGACGTGGTCCACGACGAGCTGCGCGTCGGTCCGCTGCGCCTGGCGGTCGCCCGACCCCGCTCGGCCGAGGACGCTCATCGACGAGGACGAGTACGCGCGCGACGAGCGGCTGCCCTACTGGGCCGAGCTGTGGCCGAGCGGCCTGGTGCTGGCCGAACAGCTCGACCCGGCGCGACCTGGCCGGCCGCCGGGTGGTCGAGCTGGGCTGCGGCGTCGGCGTGCCATCGGTCGTCGCCGCGCTGCTCGGGGCCCGGACCCTCGCCACCGATTGGTACGCGCCGGCGCTCGCCTTCGCCCGCGCCAACGCCGACGCCTCGGGCGCACGCCGTCGAGACGCATGCTGCGTCGACTGGAGCGACCCGCCGCCCGCCCTCCTCGCCCTCCCGCGCGCCGACCTCGTGATCGGCGCCGACGTGCTCTACGAGGAGCGCAACGGGCCGATGCTCGCGGCCCTCCTGCCCCGGCTGGCTGGCGCCCGGCGGCGAGGTGCTGATCGCCGACCCGCGCCGGCCCCACGCCGGCGGTCTGCTCGATGCGCTCGCGAGCGCCGGCTGGGCGCACTCGCGCCAGGAGGCCCGCCACGACGGGCGCCCCGACGAAGCGGGGCCCGTGATCCACCTCCACCGCCTCACCCCGACCGGCTTGAGTCGCCCCGGGCGGGGTCCGATACACTGGCGATCGAGCGTTCCTCGGTAGCTCAATGGTAGAGCATCCGGCTGTTAACCGGAGGGTTGCAAGTTCGAGTCTTGCCCGAGGAGTAGGTCCCGAAAGCCCCGCTATCGGCGGGGTTTTCTCGTGGCCGCACTCGGGCCGGGGATCCGCCCTCCTGACCCCGGAGTGGACCCCGAGGGTCGGACCCGGGCCGAGCGCTTCCGTACTTTGCCCCCGCGAGGACCGGGCCCACGCCGATGGTGCGGCGAGCCCGTCCTCGTAGCGTCGAAGCCCTCTCCCGGACCGCGAGAAGGAGGGACGGCGATGACCGCGGGCGAGCAGGGACTGGCGGCGATGAAGGCCCGGATCCACAAGGACGGCTACCGCCTCGGGGACGCATGGCGCCAGGACGACGGCCTGTACTGCGTCGAGGCGTGGAAGGAGGGCCTGGCCTTCCAGATCACGCCGGCACGGGGGATCGGCAGGACCGAGCGCGAGGCGATCGCGGATCTCCTGAGAACGGTGGACGCCGGGAGGTAGGCGGTCGTCTGCACCTCGACGTCGTGCCGCTCAAACTCCGGCCGGCGGCTGGGCGTAGTCGGGGAGCTGGAAGCGCCTGCGGTAGACGCCGGGGGGCAGGCCGACGATGCGACGGAAGAGCCGCCGGAAGGCCGCGGGATCCTCGTAGCCCACCTCCCACGCGATCCGCTCGACCGGAGCGTCGGTCCGCTCCAGGCGTCGCTTCGCCTCCTCCACCCGCAGGCGCTGCACGTACTCCACGGGCGTGTGGCCGGTGGCCGCCCGGAAGCGGCGCGCGAAGGTGCGGGCGGGCAGGCCGGAGCGGCGGCGCATCTCGCCCGCGGGGGCGGCGACGGACGGATGGGCGCCGATCCACCGCTGCACGTCGGCGATCAGGGCGTCGCCGTGTTCGATCCGGGGATCGAACACGCTGTACGGCGCGAGGCCGTCGGTGTGCCATTGGAAGGCGAAGAAGCGGGCGGCCGCCTGCGCGACCGTGGCGCCGGTGCGGCGCGCGATCAGGTAGAGCGCGAGGTCGTGCCATGACGTCGAGGCCCCCGAGCTGACGACCTCGCTTCGGTCGCCGCTGACCACCAGCACCCGCTCCGGGTGCAGCTCCACCCGCGGGAAGCGCGCGCGGAAGCCGCTCGCGTAGCCCCAGTGGATCGTGGCCTCGCGGCCGTCCAGCACGCCCGTCTCGGCGAGCGGGAACAGGCCCGAGCAGGCCGAGCACAACATGGCCCCTCCCTCCCCCATCCGGGCGATCCAGTCGACGACCTCGGGGTGGCGTCCGCTGCTCCACTCCCCGCGGGCGGCCAGCAGCGAGGGCACCAGCACGATGTCGGTTGACGGCACCTGGTCAACCGAGCGCCGCACGTCCAGCGGGATGCCCGTCGCCAGCCTCATCGGCCCGCGGCGGGCGGCGACGATCTCGACCGAGAACGGCTCGGGGGCGATCGGCCGGTCCAGGGTCGGCATCGATCCGGCCGAGGAGAGCACGTCGTAGAGCCCCATGAGGGTCGAGGGCATCGCCTCGGGGAGCGCGACGATGCTGACCCGGGTGGGC
The DNA here is from genome assembly GCA_963806585.1 of uncultured Thermoleophilia bacterium. Taxonomy (GTDB): domain Bacteria; phylum Actinomycetota; class Thermoleophilia; order Miltoncostaeales; family Miltoncostaeaceae; genus Miltoncostaea. The sequence continues at coordinate 373,762 of CAWDYN010000007.1, forward strand.
CCGGCCACGGCCATGCCGCAGGGTGGCACAGATGGACCCCCCGTGGCCAGCGAGCCCCTCGCGCAGGCCGGGCGGCGACGGGAGCATGGCCGCACACCACGACGAGGGAGAGGGTCATGACGGTCGATCAGGAGGCACTGGGAGCGCTGCTGGAGCGAGTGGTCGGCGATCTGTCGGCCGGCTACGGCGGTGTCATGGTCAGCGTCGGCGACAAGCTGGGGCTCTACCGGGCGATGGCCGGGGCGGGTCCGCTCACGCCCGCCGAGGTCGCGGGGCGCGCGGCCTGCTCCGAGCGCTACGTGCGCGAGTGGCTGAACGCGCAGGCGGCCGGCGGATACGTCGCCTACCACCCGGTCAGCGGGTGCTACGAGCTGACGGCCGAGCAGGCGGCGGTGTTCGCCGACCCGGAGAGCCCGACCTTCGTGCCGCCGGCGTGGGAGGTCCCGGCGTCGATGTTCCTCGACGAGGAGGCGACGCTCTCGGCCTTCCGCACGGGCGGTGGCGTGGCCTGGAGCGACCACCACCCCCGCATGCACCGGGGCGTGGCCGGCTTCTACCGCAACGCCTACCGGGCGAGCCTGGCGACCGAGTGGATCCCGGCCCTGGACGGGGTGGCCGAGGCCCTCGCCGCCGGCGCCCGCGTCGCCGACGTGGGCTGCGGGCACGGTCACTCGACGATCGTCATGGCGGAGGCCTTCCCGGCCTCCACGTTCCACGGATTCGACGCGCACCGGGAGTCGATCGCGGCGGCGCAGGCCAACGCGGCCGAGGCGGGCGTCGCGGACCGCGTGCGGTTCGAGCGGGCCGACGCGCGGGCCTACCCGAGCGCGGGATACGACCTGATCTGCTTCTTCGACTGCCTGCACGACATGGGCGACCCGGGGGGCGCGCTGGCCCACGCGGCCGCGTCGCTCGCCCCGGGCGGGACCGTGATGCTGGTCGAGCCGTACGCCGGCGACCGGGTGGAGGACAACCTGACCCCGGTCGGGCGCCTGTACTACGCGGCCTCGACCGCGCTCTGCTGCGCGCACGCGATCTCCGAGGACGGCCCGCAGGTCCTCGGCGCGCAGGCGGGCGAGGCGCGCATCGCGGAGGTCTGCCGGCGGGCGGGCCTCGGGCACCTGCGCCGGGCCGCCGAGACGCCCTTCAACCTGATCCTCGAGGCGCGGTCCGGAACCGGGCGATGACGGCGGACGCAATCGTCGGCGGCGGCGGCCCGGCCGGCCGGGCAGCGCGGTGTCGCCGGGCATCGGAGGCCTCCTCGGCCACGAGGGCGAGCCGCCCCCGGCGCTGCTGGTGCGGCGCTGGAGCGATGACGTCGTGCTCTGCGCCGGCGGGCGCCGCGCGGCCGCCGGCGAGGATCAGCCCGGGCCGGGCCCGGCAAGGGCCGCGAGCACCCGCTCCGGATGCCGGTCGGGCGGGAACACCGGGTACCACAGGCGCTCCACCCGGCCGTCGCGCACCAGCATCGTGAGGCGCCGCAGCAGGGTGCGCCCCCCCGCAGAGAAGGTCGGCAGGCCCAACGTGCCCGCGAGCTCCAGGGCCTCGTCCGACAGCAGCGGGTAGCGCAGCTCGAGGCGCGCCGCCACCTCGGCCTGCGCCTCCGGGCTCTGGACGGAGACACCGAGCACGTCGAGGCCGAGGGCACGCAGCTCGGCGTGCACGTCCCGGAATCCGCAGGCCTCGGCCGTGCAGCCCCGGGCCCCGGGTATGGCGTCCCAGTCCGGCTCCGGAAGCGCCTCCCCCGGACGCCCGGCCCAGGGGAAGGCGAAGACCAGCGCGGGGCGGCTCACGGCGGCGATCGCGAGCGTCTCGCCGGTGGTGGACCTGAGCGCGATCGCGGGGACGGCGGCGCCCGGCAGGTGGTCGGCCGCGCCGTCGTCGGCGGGAGCCAGGGAGCCCCTCGGGCAGACGGCGGAGGTCGTCCGTCATCGCCCGACCATCTCACAGGTGCGCGCGCCGTGGGGCCCGTCCCGCGCGCACCCCCTTGACAGTTGCCGGCCGACGTTGCCCCATTGGGGGAGGCGCCGACGCGGCCGGCGCGCGGTGCGGACTCCCGGAGGCACGGCATGCGCGTCCCCCTGACCCTCATCGACTTCCTGGACCGCGGGGAGCTGCACGGCCCGAGGGTCGCCGTGATCGACGAGCCCGAGGGTCCCGCCTCGCTCGGCGAGGTCTCCCACGCCGAGGTGGCGCGCCGCGCGCGCGGCATGGCCTGCGCCCTCGATCGCATGGGGGTCGCCCACGGGGCCCGGGTGGCGATCGTCAGCCCCAACTCGGCGCGCTTCGTGGTCGCCCTCTACGGGGTGAGCGCGTTCGGGCGGGTGCTGGTGCCGGTCAACTTCCGTCTCAACGCCGAGGAGGTCGGCTACATCGTGCGCCACTCGGGCGCCGAGGTGCTGCTGGTGGATCCCGAGCACGACGAGGCGCTCGCCGGCGTCGCCGCCCCCCATCGCATCAGGCTCGACGGCGTCGAGGACGCCGAGCTGTTCTCGCCCACCGACGACGACCCGGCTCGATGGGATCCCGACGAGGACGCCACCGCCTCGATCAACTACACCTCCGGCACCACCGCGCGGCCCAAGGGGGTGCAGCTCACCCACCGGACGCTCTGGCTCCACGCGGTCAGCACCGGGTGGCATCTGCGGGTGGCGCCGGGGGACGTCTACCTCCAGGGCCAGCCGCTCTTCCACTGCAACGGCTGGGGGCTGCCGTACGGCCTCACGGCGATGGGCGCGCGCCAGGTGATGCTCCGGAGGGTCGACGGCGCCGAGATCCTCAGGCGCGTCGAGCGCCATGGGGTCACCTTCACCGTGCGGGGCGCCCGCGGTGCTCGACGCGGTGCTCGCCGCCAACGCGGCCCGGGACGGCGGCGGACCCGCCCCCGGGCGGGGCACGATGCGCATGTTCCTGGGCGGCGCGCCACCGTCCACGACCACGATCGGACGCGCCGAGAGGGAGCTGGGCTGGGAGCTGATGCACGGCTACGGGCTCACCGAGAGCGCACCGGTGCTCACGGTCAACTGCCCGATGCCCGACGAGGCCGGCCTGCCGGACGCGCGAGCGCGCCCGCCGCCTGGCCCGCCAGGGCATGCCCGCGCTCGGCGTGCGCGTGCGGGTGGACCGCCACGGGGAGGTGCTCGCACGCTCCAACCACGTGATGGCGGGCTACTGGGCCGACCCCGAGGCCACCGAGGCGGCGATCGCACGACGGCTGGCTCCGCACCGGCGACGGCGGGGTGATCGACGACGAGAACCTGCTCACGATCACCGACCGCAAGAAGGACGTCATCCTCTCCGGCGGCGAGAACGTCTCGTCGATCGAGGTGGAGGACTGCCTCTACTCGCATCCGGACGTGCGCGAGGTGGCCGTGATCGGGGTCCCCTCGGAGCGCTGGGGCGAGACCGTGAAGGCGCTGGTCGTGGTGCGCGCCGGGGCCGGCGTCGACGAGGCCGGCCTGATCGCCTTCGCGCGCGAGCGGATGGCCCACTTCAAGTGCCCGACCTCGGTGGAGCTGCGCGAGGCGCTGCCGCGGACGGCGACGGGGAAGATCCAGAAGTTCCGCCTGCGGGAGCCCTACTGGCAGGAGGTCGCCCGGCCCGACTGAGGCCGTCCGCGCCCGGGCCCGCGCCACCGGGAGGTCTCATCACTTACCTCGTAAGTGAATAGCTAGAGATGCGCCCGCCACGTCGGACTTACGCTAACGTCTTGTCAGCGTGCCCACCACGAGGAGGAGGCGTACCGGGTGGCCGAGATCCGCGCGGACTATCTCGGCGGCGACCCTCTCGCCCCGGTCGGGCACGGAGCCAGCGGCCTGCTGCTGACCTCGGGGGGCGGGCTCTCGTTCCGGGGGGCCGCGGTGGACGCGACCCTTCGGCCGAGCCGCGTCGCCGTGGCCATCGCGGCCACCGACATCGGCCTCGTCTCGCTCGGCTCGGCCGACAGCGCCCGCGGGACCGGCTCGGCCCTGACCGGTCCGATCGAGGCGGCGGCGGACGCGGCGGGGGGCCGGGACCACCTGCTGGTGGTCTCGGGTCGTCGCGAGGGCACCGCCTTCCTGACCACGTTCGGCGTGACAGCCGGTGACGGCGCACGCCTGGTGGACGCCATGGAGCGCGCGCGGGCCGAGCGCGGGCACCCCGCGGCCGGGCGCCTCGCGGGCCCGGGCGGCGACGCGGAGGATCACCGGCTGCTCGTGGAGATCCGCGACCTGCTGCGCGAGCAGACGCGCCTGCTCAGGGAGCGGGGCGATCCGGCGGGGCCCCGGGAGGCGTGAGCGGAGCACAGAGGAACGCGTGGGCGCGGCCGGGCAGGCCGGGATCCGGCGTGCGGGCGGCGGGAGCCCGACGCGCGCCGGTGAGCGAGTGCAGGGTCGCGAGCATCACGAGGGGTGCCAGGGGCAGCATCAGCACGACCGGGAGCAGGCCGGGCGGGCCCCAGGGGCTGGCGGCGGCCGCGATCACCCAGAGCCCGCCGTAGAGCCAGGCGGCGGTGCGCGCAAGCGCGCCCAGGAGGGTCGCGACGGGGATCGCCCGCGCCGGGGCATCGAAGGCCATGCGGGCAGCCTCCCGGCGCACGCGCGCCCGTGACACCCCCGGACGGAGGAGGGCCTCCGGGGCGGGCGGGGGGCCTGGCCGCCCCCCGCCCGTCGGAACCTCAGGAGCGCAGGTCCGCCGCCGCGTCCCTCCAGCCGGCCGTGAGCGCGTACAGCACGGCGATCTCGAGGCCGATCGCCAGCAGGCTCCACAGCGGGTAAGCCGGGAACCACGCGATCTGCCCGATGCCGTTGATGATGATCACGACGATGGCGAACCACCGCGCCCAACTGCGCCCCGCGAAGAGCGACAGGGCGGCCAGGATCAGGACGACGCCCCAGATGATGAGCGACCAGCCCCAGGTGGTGAAGTTCGTGGTGACGAGAAGACCCGTCTCCCCGATGGCGTAGGTCTCGTCCTTCAGCAGCGCTGCGAGGCCCTGGATGATGTCGAGGGCGCCGATGGTGAGCATCACCGCCGCGGCAAAGACGACCCAGTTGGTCGCGGAGGAGGGCTTGTAGTAGTCGGTCGTCACGGTGCGTCCTTTCGTCCGGTGTCGGCGCGCGGCGCATCGTCGATCGGGCGCCGCCCGCCCGACGATGCCACGGCACCGCGGAGCCCGGCGCGGGCGACCGGGTGAATCGGCGGGTGAACGTCGCCTGCGCACCCGTCAGGCGGGCATGGGCCCGTCGCGATGGGGGAGGATCCGTCCATGCCGGAGCCGTCACCCCAGTACCGCTTCTACGGCGAGCTGGCCGGCTGGTGGCCGCTCATCTCCCCGCCGGAGGAGTACGCGGAGGAGGCCGCGTTCGCCCGTGGCCTGCTGGTGTCGGCGTCGGTGCCCATGCGCGAGGTGCTGGAGCTGGGAAGCGGCGGGGGCCACAACGCGGCCCACCTCAAGAGCGCCTTCTCGATGACGCTCGTCAACCTCTCCCCCCAGATGCTCGAGGTGTCGCGCCGTCTCAACCCCGAGTGCGAGCACATCCAGGGCGACATGCGCACGATCCGGCTCGGGCGCCGCTTCGACGCGGTGTTCGTCCACGACGCGATCGACTACATGACCGACGAGGCCGACCTCGCCCGGGCGATGGCCACGGCGTTCGCCCACTGCCGCCCCGGCGGCCTCGCCGTCTTCGTGCCCGACCACGTCACGGACGACTTCGCGGAGGGCTCCGGGCACGGCGGAGCCGACGCGGCCGACGGACGCGCCGTGCGCTTCCTCGACTGGACGTGGGATCCGGACCCCTCCGACACGCGCATCCGCACCGACTACGCCTTCGTCCTGCGCGACGCCGGCGGGGCCGTGCGGGTGGTGCACGAGAGTCACGTCACCGGGATGTTCGCGCGCGAGCGCTGGCTCGCGCTGCTCGACGCGGCGGGCTTCGCGGCCGAGCCGGTTCCCGAGGTGACCAGCGAGGACCGCGCGCCCCGGACCTTCTTCCTGGGCCGCCGCGCGGACGACCGGGCGACCTGACAGGATCCCCCTACCTCCGGCGGACGACAGCGCGCCGACCGGGGCCCCGCCGCGCGGGGCGCGATGCAACCGACAGGGAGCACGGACGCATGGGATCCCGAGGCATCATCTACGCCGCGGCGGCCGCCGCGCTCGTCGCCGCACTTCTTCCCGCCACGGGCGCGGCGGCCGGGAACAAGGAGGCGCTCACGCCGCTATTGACCGACGTCGCCGACGCCCCGGTCCCGTTCCGGGGCTCGGACGGCCGCCGGCACCTGGTCTACGAGCTGCGCCTGACCAACTTCTCGCGTGGGTCCACGACCGTGAGGCGGGTCGTCGTCCTCGACGGCGGTGGGCGCGCCATCGCGCGGATGGGGCCGCGGGCGGTCGCGGGCCGCCTGCAGCCCGACGGCCTCCGCACCGCGACGCGGACCATGGCCCCGAGCAGCGGCGCGCTGCTGTTCGTGCACGTGACCCTCCGCCGGGGGGCGCGTGTGCCGAAACGGCTGCGGCACCGCGTGACCGCCGTCGTCTCCGCGGCGCCCCCGGGGAGCCGGACCATCGTCTCCACCGGCGGCCTCACCCGGGTCGCCCGCACTCCTCCGGTCGCGGTCGTCGGCCCGCCGCTGCGCGGCGCCGGCTACCTCTCGGCCGACTCCTGCTGCGACGCCACCCGCCACACGCGAGCGGCGCTTCCGGTGAACGGGAGGGTGTGGGTCACCCAGCGATTCGCCGTGGACTGGGAGCGGATGGACGCCGAGAACCGCATCTACCGGGGGCCGCGGGAGGATGTGAACAGCTACGCGATCTACGGCGACGACGTGCTCGCCGTCGCGGACGCGCCCGTGGTGGCCGTCATCACGGGCCAGCCCGACCAGACTCCGGGCGTCTACCCCACCGACATCCCGATCTCCCTCGCAGACGGCAACTCGATCGTGCTCGGCCTGGGCAGGGGCCGCTACGCGCTCTACGCGCACCTGCGGCCGGGCAGCATCCGGGTCCGCCCCGGAGACCGCGTCAGCCGGGGTCAGGTCATCGGCAGCGTGGGCAACACCGGCAACTCGGTGGCCCCGCACCTGCACTTCCACGTCATGGACAACCCGTCGCCGCTGGCCGCCAACGGTCTTCCGTACGAGATCCGGAACTTCCGCGTGACGGGACGCACACGCGGAACCGCGGCGTTCGATGCGGCCGAGGCCAACGGGACTCCGCTGGCGATCTCTTCGTCCGGCGCTCGCCGCGTCGGCCGCGGTCTGCCCCTCGACCAGCTGGTGATCGACTTCGGCTCCTAGGCGAGCCCCCGGGGCGGCCGGCGAGCGTCGCGCTCACCGGTCCCCCGGCCGATCGCCCGTGAGCGAGAGCGGGAGCAGCAGCCACAGGACGACGATCACGGCCAGCACTGCCGCGCCGATCGCCAGCGCCGCCGGCAGCGCGAACAGGACGTCGGTCACGAGCATCACCGCGCACGCGATCGCCAGGCCGAGCGCCGCCAGCCCGGCGAGGGTCAGCCGATGCGAGATCGTCACGATGTCGCCCTTCAGGCCGCGGCGGAAGCGCAGGCGGTGGAGGGCGGTCGGCGCCATCAGCAGGACGGTGGCGGCGGTCGTGAGCAGGAGGGCGACGAAGTAGAGGTCCTGCTGGAACTCCGTCGTGCGGTCGAAGCGCGAGCTGAACGGCATCGTGAGCAGGAACGCGAACAGGACCTGCACCCCGGGCAGCACCACGCGCAGCTCCTGGAGGAGCTCCCCGAACTGCCGGTCCGAGCGCTGCACCGGCGTCTCCGGCCGCCCCTGCGTGCCGGTATCGGGTCGATGCCCCTCCGCCATCCGCCCCCCGTTCCCGTCGCCCGAGAGGGGATCTTACGACCACCGGGTGTGAGGACGGGCACACGAGCGGGTACCAGGCGTCGTGCAGGGTCAATCCCGGGGGGAGCCGATGAGCGACGACCGCACACGTCCGAAGAAGGAGCCGCCCGAGGACGGGCAGGAGGTCGACGAGGGCGCCGACGGCCTCGGCTACACGGCTCGTCCCACCGATCACGAGCCGGAGGGCGACAACGCGCCCGCCGGGGGAGGTGGAGATGCCACGCGGAAGTAGCCCCAAGCGCGAGCGCCAGTATGAGCACATCCGCGACAGCCTGCGCGAGCGGGGCGAGTCGAAGGACACGGCGCAGGAGATCGCGGCGCGGACCGTCAACAAGGAGCGCGCGCGGGCGGGCGAGTCGCGCACCGCCTCGACGACGTCCACCGACGACATCTCGTCCGGGCGCCGCGGCGGCCTGCGCTCCGGCACCCGCCGCGAGAAGGGCCGCACCAAGGACCAGCTCTACGCGGAGGCCAGGAAGCTCAACGTCCGCGGCCGCTCGAAGATGTCGAAGGCGCAGCTGCAGAGGGCGGTCGACCGAAGGGGGTGAGCGCCCCCTCGCCCCCGGCGATCGCCCCCACGACCTGGAGGACGCCGTCTCCGCCGGCGACGGCGTCGGGGAGGGGCGCGTCGGCGGGCTCGTGCGAGAGGTCGCGGCCCGCCGCGAAGTAGCGAATGTAGGGCCGGCGCGCGCCGGTCTGGCGATCGCGGATGGTGCCGGCCAGTGCGGGGTGGGCGGCCTCGAGCGCGTCCAGCACCGCCGCGATCGTCGCCGTCCCGGCGACCTCGACGCTGACCTCCGCCCCGACGCCGGCCAGCGTCCGCAGGTGCGCCGGCAGCGTGACCCTGACCGCGCTCACGCCAGGGTCTGGACCTCGACCGAGAGGACGGCCGGCAGGTGCCCCGCGATCGGCGCCCACGTGTCGCCGGAGTCGGCCGACGCGTAGACCTGCCCCCCGGTGGTGCCGACGTAGATCCCGCACTCGTCGAGCGAGTCGACCGCCATCGCGTCGCGGAGGACGTTGACGTAGCAGTCGCGCTGGGGGAGCCCGTTGGCGAGCAGCTCCCACTCGCCGCCGCCGACGCGGCTGCGCGCCACGCGCAGGCGGCCGCCGGGAGGGTAGTGCTCGGAGTCGCTCAGGATCGGGACGACGTAGACCGTCTCGGGCTCGTGCGCGTGCACCGCCACCGGAAAGCCGAAGTCGCTCGGCAGGTCGCCGCTGACCTCGGTCCAGTTCGAGCCGGCGTCGTCGCTTCGACAGACGTCCCAGTGCTTCTGCATGAACAGCGTATCCGGGCGCGACGGGTGCATCGCGAGGTTGTGCACGCAGTGGCCCACCGTCGCCTCGGGCTCGGGGAGGAACTCCGACCGCAGCCCGCGCGTCGCCAGGTCCCAGGTCTCGCCGCCGTCCTGGGTGCGGAAGGCGCCCGCGGCCGAGATCGCGACGAACATGCGCCGCGGGTCGGCCGGGTCGATGATGATGGTGTGCAGGCACAGCCCGCCGGCGCCCGGCTGCCAGTCGGATCCGGTCGAGTGGGTGCGCAGGGCCGAGAGCTCGCTCCAGGTCTCGCCGCCGTCGCCCGAGCGGAACAGGCCGGCGTCCTCGGTGCCGGCGAACACCGTGTCGGCGTCGTCCGGGGAGGGCTCCAGGTGCCACACCCGGTCGAACTCCCAGGGGTGCGGCGTGCCGTCGTACCACTGATGCGTCCCGGTCTCGCCGGCGTAGGCGAAGCCGTTGCCCACCGGGGACCAGGTCCGCCCGCCGTCGTCGGAGCGCTGGACGACCTGGCCGTGCCAGTCGGTCCACTGGGACGCGTACAGCCGGTCGGGCGCCACCGGGGACCCCGTGACGTGCATCACCCGCCAGCCGCCGAAGTACGGGCCGTCAACCAGCCACTCGCGCCGGGCGCCGTCGGACCTGATCACGAAGGCCCCCTTCGCGGTGCCCACCAGCACGCGAACGCTCGTCATCCGCCGCTCCCATCGATCGGCGCCGCGACGGGCGGCCGAGCGCCCGCCGCGCGCACGCTCAGTCGTCGCCGCGGGCGAACAGGACAGCCGCGATCAGGCCGAGCGCCAGGAGGATCGCGAGCACCGACCCGAGCGCCACCGGCTTGCTCGGGCGGGCGATCCGGCGCCAGCGCGAGGCGCGGCGGGCCTCGAACTCGCGCACGCGAGCCTCCGCGTCCGAGGCCTTCTCGGACGCGCGCGCCGCCAGGGCGGTGTCCGCCTCGGCCTTGTCGGCCGCGTCCGAGTACCAGTCCAGGGCGGCGGCGTCACGCCCGGTGAGGCTGGCGCGCTCGCCGAGCAGGAAGCTGACCAGGGCCTCGATCTGGCGGTCACCGGACAGCGGCTCCGGGGTGTTGGCCAGCACCAGCAGACCGTCCTCCCCGGTTTCTCCCAGGCCGTCGGAGTCGTTCCAGAGCAGGTGCGCCGACGCGCGAATGTGATCGCGCACCTCGGCGGTGAGGACCGTCGAACGATCGAGCTCGGTGTCCACGAGCTCGATCACGTCAGTTGGGGGCTTCGACACAGGACCATCCTCGTCGGGTTTCGTCCGATAACAACACGGATCCGCGACGACCGCAAACCCGCGCCGAGACGGCGCGCCCCGGGATCACCGCAGGAGGGATCCGGGCGGTCGCGGACGACCCCGCCCCGGCGCCGGCCTACGCTCGAACCGTTCAACTCGAGGAGGCGGTCGTGGGAGCTGTGCACGCGGGACCGGTCGCCATCGTGACGGGCGGCGCGGCCGGGATCGGCCGGGCGGCGGCCCACGAGCTGGCCCGCCGAGGCGCCGCCGTGGTCGTCGCCGACGTCGACGAGGCCCAGGGGGAGCAGGCGGCGCGGGCGCTGCGGGACGACGGCCACCGTTCGGTGTTCGTCGCGGCCGACGTGTCCCGCGCGGCCGACGTCGCGGCGCTGGTCGCCGCCGCGCAGCGCGAGTTCGGTCGCCTGGACTGGGCCTTCAACAACGCCGGCATCGAGGGCACCACGGCCGAGACCGCGGAGCTCTCCGAGGAGGCCTGGGACACGGTGCTCGCGGTCAACCTGACCGGCGTCTGGCTGTGCATGCGCCACGAGATCCCGGCGATGCTCGAGACCGGAGGCGGGGCGATCGTCAACTGCGCCTCGATCGCGGGCCTGGTCGGCTTCCCCGGGGCCGGCGCATACGTCGCCGCCAAGCACGGCGTGGTGGGCCTCACCCGCACGGCCGCCCTCGAGTACGCGCAGAGGGGCGTGCGCGTCAACGCGGTGTGCCCCGGCATCATCCACACAGCGATGATCGACCGCTACGCGCACGGGTCGCGGGGGGTGGAGGCGCAGCTCGCCGCCGGGGAGCCGGTCGGCCGGATGGGGACGGCGGACGAGGTGGCGAGCGCCGTCGGCTGGCTGTGCGCGCCCGAGTCGGGCTTCGTGACCGGTACGGCGCTCCCCGTCGACGGCGGCTGGACGGCCCAGTAGGCCGCCCCGGTGGGCGTGCCCTAGCATCCCGCCATGGGTGCTCCTCGCACGGGTGAGTCGAACGCCGGCGCGCCGGCGGGCGCGTTCATGGGCCTCGGCGCGGCGGGAATCCAGGACGCCGCCGACCCAACCCGGTTCATCCCGGCCCGGGGCGCCAACTACCGGCACATCCGCCACGCCGAGATCCTCGCCCGCTGGCCGGTGCTCGCGGAGCCCTGGGCCCAGAGCGTGGAGACGTCCCGGGAGGCCTGAGACGGCCCCGGAGCGCACCGCCCGCGGGTGTCACATCGCCGACACCGGCGGTGACGAACCGGAGATCGCCGCCCGGGGCGGACCGCGCTACCCTCGGTCGCGATGTCCGGCGACAGGAGGGTGCGTATGGGCGACGAGGTGCACGGGTTGGCGCTGGACGAGGACGACCTCGAGGCGGCGCGGCGCTGCGCGCACGAGGCGCTGGTGCTGATGATGGGGGAGCTCGCGGCCACCGGCTCCGAGGACGGCGGCGACGGCCTGGTGTTGGCGCACGCCCGGGTGGTCCACGCCCTGGGCACCGAGACCGATGCGGACGGATCGCTCGTGCTGGTGTCGAGCCGCGACGCGGACGTCCTGCTGGAGGGGGCACGCCGCGTGGAGCAGGACCTCGCCGACGGCCTGACACGCGTCCACGACCGTGGTGACATCGAGCGGCGGCGGCGCTACGAGCGGACCCTGGCGGCCGCGCGCCGCGTGCGGGAGATCCTGGAGCCGCGGGCGGCCTGACCCCCGCGCCGGGTGCAATGATGCGCCGCAGTCGACCAGGGGGCACGATGGCGAACGACTTCGAGGTGGGCGTCGATGTGACGGTGCCGCCGGACACGGCGTGGGCCCTCGCGGGCGATCCGGCGCGGGTGTGCGAGTGGTTCACGGCGGCCGTCACCTGCGCGGTGGAGGGGGACGAGCGCCGGGTGACCCTCGGCAACGGGGCCTCGCTGGTGGAGCGGCTCGTCGACCGCGACGAGGAGGGCCGCGCGTACTCGTACGTCGTCGAGTCGGGCATCCCCGGCCTCACCAGCCACCGGGCGACGATCCGCGTGGTCGGGGCCCCCGGGGGGTCGCGGGTGCTGTGGCGCCAGACCGCGACCTCCGACGTGGAGGGCTATGACATCGAGAGCCGCCTGCGCGGTGTCATGACGGCCGGCCTCGAGCACCTGCGCGACGTGCTCGAGGGGGTCGGCGACTAGGCCGCCGCCAGCCAGCGGGCCGCCTGGGCGCGGCGACGCTCGAGCTGCTCGAGCGTCGCCTCCCCCACCCGCTCGATCCCTATGCGGCGGTTGAGCTCGGCGTTGACCTGCGAGTGCGACAGCCCGGTGATGCGCGAGATGTGGCGCACCAGCGAGGCGTTGGCGTCGCGCAGACGACCACGCCGCTCGCGCGGCCGCATGGGCTCGCCCTCGTCGGCGTCCGGCGGCGGGGGCGCCAGCAGGGGCGCCGGCGCCAGCTCCATCAGCAGGTCGCCCTCCCCGTCCTCTCCCCCGTGGGCGTCGGGACCGGCCTGGGGCTCGACGGGCGGGGCCGCGGGCGCGCCCACCGGCACGGCCGAGATCGCCGCGAACAGCGACAGCTGGTCGTCGGGCGGCTCGGGGGCCTCGCGCTCGGGCGGCTCGAAATCCTCCTCGGCGGCCGCGGCGGCCTCGGCCCGGCGCAGGCTGTGGCGGCGCTGCTGGGCGATCGCCAGGGCGTGGCCGCGCAGGCGGGGGTCGTCGGGGATGAACATGTGGCTGGGCTGCGCCCCGAGGCCGCGGGTCCACCGCACCAGCCGCCCGACCGCCTGGCGGAAGAAGAGCTCGGTGGAGGTGGTCGTGGCGAAGACGCCCACGCGCAGCCGGGGGATGTCGACCCCCTCAGAGAGCATGCGCACCGCCACGATCCAGGGATCGGTGCCGCGCGCGAACGCCGCGATGCGCGCCGACGCCCCCGCGTCCTCGGACGTCACCAGGGTCGGGGTGACGCCCACGCGGCGGCGCATCAGGTCGGCGACGGCGCGCGCGTGGTCCCGGTCGATGGCGATCACCATCCCGCCGGCCCCGGGGTGGGTGCGCCGCACGGCCAGCAGCCGCTCGTGCGCGCGGCCGAGCACGTCGGGCAGCCAGTCGCCCTCGGGCGACAGCGCGGTCCGCAGGCGCTGGGCGGTCGCGACCGGGTCCAGCGCGTCCTGGAAGCTCGCCGTCGCGTACAGGCCGTCGCTGCCGATCCACTCCATCTGGCCGTCGGTGCGCGGGAACCGCACCGGACGGACGACCCCGCCGTCCGAGAGCGCGTCGCCGTAGCCGTACTCCATGTCCGCGCGGGCCAGGCCGTCGTCGTCGTACCGCACGAACGGGATCGCCCGCGTGTCCGAGCGGAAGGGGGTCCCCGACAGGCTCAGGCGCACCGCCGAACCGGCGAACGCCGCGCGCACCGCGTCTCCCCAGGCCCGCTCCTCGCCCGAGTGGTGGGCCTCGTCCAGCACGACGAATGCGTCGCGGGCGATGCCGGCGAGGGCTCCGGTGCTCGCGGCGACCTGCTGGTAGGTCGTCACCATCCCGTGCATGTCGGAGGGCAGGCGCCCGTCGGACGCCGCCCAGCCCGGCTCGAGGTGCAGGTCGAGCGCCTCGGCCGCGTCGGCCCACTGCGTCTTGAGGTGCTGGGTGGGCGCCACCACCACCAGCCGGCGGCGCGGGTGCTCGCCCAGGTGCTGGCGGGCCGCCGCCAGCGCGAACGTGGTCTTGCCCGCCCCCGGCGTCGCCACCGCGAGGAAGTCGGAGCCGTCGCGGGCCTGGAAGGCCTCGAGGGCTGACCGCTGCCAGCGGCGGAGTCGGATCGTGTGAGCCATGCGAGCGCGGCACGATACCGGGCCGCGCGGATGTGACGGCGCGAAGGGCTGGAACGGGGCGCCGGGGCCTCCGGTAACGTGGCGCGGCCAGAGCCGTGCGCGTGCATCGGAGGGGTCAATGAGGGCGTTCACCCGCTGGGTTCTGCACCACAAGCTGTGGGTGGTCGTTGCCTGGGTCATCATCGCCGTCGCGGCGTTCGCCTCGACGTCCGCGTCGGCCGACGCGCTGTCGGCGGAGTTCAACCTGCCCGGGCGGGAGAGCTCGGAGGCCTCGGCGATCATCTACCAGCGGTACGGCAACGGCGGCCCTCGCGTCTCCGGACCCCTGGTGACCGTGGTGGAGCTCCCCGAGGGCACGACGATGGACAGCCCCGGCGTGCGCGAGGAGGTCGGCGCGGCGTTCGCGAAGGTGGCCGCCGCCATCCCCGGCTCGCGCGCCGCCGACTACGCGAGCACCGGCGACCCGCTCTTCGTGTCGAAGGACGGCCGGACCACCTTCGGCGTGGTCTGGTTCCCGCCCTCCGACGTGGCGTTCGAGCCCGCCGGCGTCGCCCTGGACCAGGCGCGCGCGGCGGCCGAGGGCCTGACCGTCAACGGCGCCCCGGTGCGGATCACCGGCATCGACGCGCTCATCAGCGGCGACGAGGCGACCGAGGGCCCGAGCGTGCTCGTGGAGACCCTGATCGGCGGCCTGGGCGCGCTGATCGTGCTGGCGTTCGTGTTCGGCTCGATGATGGCCTTCGTGCCGCTGCTGATGGCGGCGATCGCGATCCCCACTACCTTCCTGGTGCTGTGGCCGCTGGCCGAGGCGACCGAGGTCTCGGTCGTCGTCCAGTTCCTGATCGCCCTGATCGGGCTGGGCGTCGCCATCGACTACGCCCTGCTGATCGTGATGCGCTGGCGCGAGGAGCGCGGCGCCGGGCGCGATCCGGAGGAGGCGGTGCTCCAGACGATGCAGCACGCCGGAGCGGCGGTGATCTTCAGCGGCATCGCCGTCGCGATCGGGCTCCTGGCCCTGGTGGTGCTGCCGGTGCCGTTCCTGCGCAGCATCGGGTACGGCGGCCTGCTGATCCCGCTCATCAGCGTGCTGGTGGCCATCACGCTGCTGCCGGTCATCCTCGCGACGATCGGGCCGCGGCTCGACCGCATCGGCTTCCGGCGCCGCACCTCGAGCGCCGGCCAGGGGTGGGTCCCGTGGGGCCGCTTCGTCGTCAAGCACCGCTGGATCGTGGGCGCGGTCGCGCTCATCATCATGGCGATCATCTTCGCGCCGGTGCTCGACTTCTCGACGGGCTCCCCGCGCGCCGACGCCCTCGCCGGCAGCGGCAGCGCGCGCGAGGGCCTCAACTCGCTCGACGAGCTCGGGCATCGGCCCGGGCGTGCTCTGCCCGTACGAGGTGGTGGTGATCAACGGCGACGCCGACGCGACGGCCGCGACGGCCGCCGGAGTCGAGGGCGTGCGCGGGGCGGTCGCCCCGACCGGCCAGGAGTGGCGCCGCGGTGACAGCGCGATCGTCCAGGTCTTCCCGGACGAGGAGGACAGCGCGTCCAACGTGCGGGCGGTGCGCAAGGCGGTCCACGCCGGCGACGGCGAGGTGCTGGTCGGCGGCGGGACCCCGGGGGTGTCGACTTCAACGAGGCCGTCTACGGCAACTTCATCTGGGTCATCCTGGTGATCCTGGTCGTGACGTACATCCTGCTGGCGCGCGTGTTCCGCTCGCTGCTGCTGCCGCTGAAGGCGATCGTCTTCAACGTCATCTCCATCGGAGCCGTGTGGGGCTTCATGGTCTTCTTCTGGCAGAAGGGCCACGGCTCGGAGGCGATCTTCGGCATCGAGCCGACCGGAGCGCTCACCGTCTGGATCCCGCTGATGGTGTTCGCGTTCCTCTACGGCCTCTCGATGGACTACGAGGTCTTCATCCTCAGCCGCATGCGCGAGGAGTACGACCGCGACGGGTTGACCGACCGGGCCGTGGTGGCCGGGCTGGCGCGCACCGGGCGCCTGGTGACGGCGGGCTCCCTGATCCTGTTCCTGGCCTTCACCGCGCTGGCATCCGGGCCGGAGACCGACATCAAGGTGTTCGCGACCGCGCTGGCCGTCGGCATCATCGTGGACGCGACGATCGTGCGCAGCATGCTCCTGCCGGCATTCGTGTCGGTGCTCGGCCGCTGGAACTGGTGGATGCCGGCGTGGGCCGCGCGCATCCTGCGCGTCGAGCCGAGCTACCCGCCGCCCGAGACGCGCGGCGCGGTCCCGCTCACCCTTGACCCGGAGCCCCCGCCCCGGATCGACCCCACGCCGACGCCCAACTGACCGTCCCCGCCACCTCCCCGGCTCACACCCGCGCGAGGGGGCGTCGTCGGACGCCGTGGGTACCCTGCCCGGCGATGCGTCGCGCCCTTCCGACCCTCGGCGTCGTCGTCGTGCTCGTTTCCTCCCCCGCCGCGCTCGGCCAGACGACCGTCTCCGACCCGGGGCCGAGGGCACCCACGACGCCCACGGCGCCCGTCGTGCCACCGACGCACCGGGCCATGGCGACCGGCTGGGGCGCGATGGTCGTGGCGGGCGCCGCGCTGCTGTCGGCCCCGGACGCGGCGGCCGCTCCGTCCGGCACCGTCACCAGCACCAGGGTCGCCGGGCGCGCGCGGACGGTCCAGCGCGACAGCGCGGGCGCGGTGTGGGTGCGCATGTCCTTTCCCGACGCGGTGACCGGATGGGCCCCCGCCGCACGGGTCCGCGCTCTCCCGGCCCCCGTCGCGCTCTCGGCCCGCACCCGGCGGATCCTGACGCGGGCGAACGCGTCACTCGGCGCGAGGGCGGCCCTGGTGGTCCGCGACCAGTGGGGCCGCACCCTGTTCGCGGCCGGCACCCACCGGCCGCTGTCGCTGGCATCGGTCACCAAGATGGCGACGGTCTCGGCGGCCCTCCGCGCCGACCCCGCGCTTCCCCTGCGGTCGGTGGCCGCGATCCTGGCGCCGTCCGACAACCTCAGGGCCCAAGCCCTCTCGGACCGCCTCGGATCGGGCAGCCACGTCCTTGGCGCCCGCCGGGCGGTGGAGCACGCCGCCGCGCTCGGCGCCGACTGGCGGCTGGTTGACGGCTCCGGCCTGTCGCCCGCCAACCGCGCCAGCGCCGGTGAGGTCGCCGATCTGTTGCTGGGCGTCCGCGACGAGCCCGGCTTTCGCACGCTGCTGCGCGGCATGCCCATGGCCGGGCGCACCGGCACGCTCGCCGGTCGCATGATCGGCACCAGCGCAGCCGGCCGCGTCAGGGCCAAGACGGGGTCGTTGTTCGATCACCCCACCTCGTCGCTGGCCGGCTACTTCTGGCCCGCCGGCTCCGGCCTGAGCCCCGAGCGCGCGCTGGTGGTCGTGTCGCTGGAGAACGGCGCGTCGCCCTACCGCGCCCGGCCCGTTCAGGACGCCGTCGCCACGGCGCTCACCGCGCGCGGCGCACTCGTCCCCGCGACGGCCGTCGCGGGCTGACGACCCCGCCCAGGCGCCTCGGCGCCCCCTCGGATCAGCCCGGTGAGGGCGCGACGCCCTCCTCGCCGCGGGCGCGGGAGCGCCGGGGCGCGATGGCCAGCGCCAGCCCGGCGGCGATCAGGGCGGCGATGGCGCCGAGCCACAGCGACGCGCTGAAGCCGGACTCGGCCGGCACCGAGGTCCCGGCGATCGTCCGGCTGGCGATCAGGGTGACGGCCGCCTGGCTGCCGATGACGCTGCCGACCGTGCGCACGACGGTGTTCATGCCCGTGGCGATCCCGGTCTCGGTGGGACTCACCGCGTCCGCGATCAGCTTGGGCATCGCGCCGAAGGCGATGGCCACGCCCCCCGCGCCGATCGCGTAGCCGAGCATGAGCTGCCACGGCTCGGCGTGGAGCGCCGCCAGCATGGCGGAGCCGAGCGCCGTGACCACGAGGCCGATGGCCAGCGCGACGCGGAAGGTGACCCATCGCCCCAGGACGCCCCCGAAGGGGCCGGCGGGCAGCATCACCAGGGCGCCCGGCAGCAGGTAGAGCGCGGACACGGTGACCGTGGCGCCGAAGCCGTAGGTCACCAGCGAGGCGACATCGGGCGGCAGTCCGCTCGGGATCTGGGCGAACAGCGGCAGCACCGTGAAGATCGCGTACATCGTGAAGCCGCAGAACAGCGCGGCCAGGTTGGTGAACAGCACCGGCCGGCGGGCCAGCATGCGCATGTCCACCATGGGCTGCCGGGTGCGGGTCTCCACCCAGCCCCAGATCAGCAGGATCATTACGCCGCCGGCGATCGCGCCCGTGAAGCGGGCCGACCCCCAGCCCCAGCCGCGCCCCTCGGTGAGCCCCACCAGGATCACGATCAGGCCCGCCGACAGGAGCAGGGCGCCGGGGATGTCCAGCTTCGCGGCGCTCCGCTGGGGCGATGAGGGGATGAAGCGCGAGACGAGGACGATGCCGAGGATCCCGATGACGGCGCCGACCACGAACAGGAGGCGCCACGAGCCGTGGTTGACGATGACCCCGCTCATCACGAGGCCGAGGCCGCCGCCGAGCCCGAGCATCGACGAGATCAGCCCCATCGCCACGCCCATCCTCGCGGGGGGCACCTCGTCGCGGATAATGGAGAAACTGAGCGGATAGACCGCCCCGCCCACACCCTGAAGCGCCCGGAAGACGATCAGGGACGAGATATTCCAGGCGAAGATGGACAGGACCGATCCGAGGGTGAACAGGGCGAGGGTCACGAGCAGCATGCGGTCCTTGCCGAACTGGTCGCCCAGGCGACCGAGCAGCGGCGTCGCGACCGAGGCGCTGAGGAGGTAGATGCTGATCGTCCAGGCCGCCCACTCCGTGCTGGTGCCGAGGTCGCGCTGCACGATCGGCAGCGCCGGCACGATCACGGCCTGCATCAGCGCGAAGCTGCCCGACGCGCACGTCAGGGCGACCAGGATGCGCCCCGGGTGCAGGCGGCGAGCCGCGTCGGATGCGGCGCTGGCTGAGGCCATCGAACACCCTCCGGGGCGTGGTTGACGATCGATCTTTACGCAGCGTACAGTAAGTCACGCGATGCCGACCGCCCCCCGCGACCCCGCCCCCCGATGACGCGCCCGCGCGGACGGGGGCGCCCCCGCTCGGCCGAGAACGACGGCGCGATCCTGGAGGCCGCCACCCAACTGCTGCGCGAGCAGGGCTTCGCGAGCATGTCGATGGAGGGGGTGGCCGCCGCCGCCGGCGTGAGCAAGCCGACCCTCTACCTGCGCTACGCGTCCAAGTCCGAGCTGGTCGTGGCCGTCCTGGTGCACCTGCGGATCGGCGGCGCACCCGCCCTCACCGGCGACGTGCGGGCCGATCTGATCGCTCAGCTGCGCCACCTGCGCGAGGTCTACGAGCGCACCGGCATGACGCTGATCGGCACCTGCCTGGCCGAGGAGCCGCACCTGCCCGACCTCATCGCCGAGCTGCGCGCGCGCAGCCTGGTCCCCGGCCGCCAGCTGCTGCGCGACGCGTTCCACGCGGCGCGCGCGCGCGGCGAGATCGATCCGGCGGCCGACATCGAGACGGCAATCGAGACCGCGATCGGCGCGTACTACGCCCGCTATCTCGCCGGCGACCCCTTCGAGCCGGGATGGGAGGAGCGGGTGGCCGACGTCACCCTGCGCGGCCTGGGGGCGGCGGAGGCGGCCTCGCGCTAGGCGCGCACCGGCGTCGGGTGGCCCTCCGCGTCGACGGCGACCATCGCGAAGATCCCCTCGGTGCAGAGCTCGCGCTCGCGGGTCGAGGGGTCCTCGCGGTGGGCCTCGACCCTCACCCGCATGCTGGTGCGGCCGACCGACTCCACGCGGGCGACCAGCTCCACCAGCTCGCCCTGGCGGATCACCACGCGGAAGGTGAGCGTGTCCACCGCGGCCGTCACGACGGCCGCCGACCCGGACCGCCGCACGCCGGCGACGGCCGCCGCCGAATCCATCCACGCCATCAGCGTTCCGCCGTAGAGGGTCCCCAGGTGGTTGGTGTCCCCCGGGAAGACGAAGTGGCAGATCCGCGTCTCGGGACGCTGCTCGTCCGCGCCGGTCATCGGCCCGGGTCGCGGTCGCCAGGATGTCGAGGATCCGTTGCGCGTGCGTCTCCATCAGCCAGGGCCCCACGCCGCGCACGCCCCCAGGGCGCCGTCGTCGCGGGGTGCCGCCTGCGCGATGGCGGACAGCGTCCGGTTGGAGGCGACCCGGAACGCCGGCCAGCCCAGCTCCTTGGCCACCTCGGCCCGCCACGCCCGCAGCGCCTCGAAGGTGCGCCGCTCGTCCACGCGAAGCGCCTCGGCCGGCGCGGCGGCCGCCCGGGCGCGCGGCGCCTCGGCGGGCGCGGCGCTGAGGGCGGCGAGGTCGGGGGGCGGCGCGCAGACGTCGCAGCAGCGCTCCTCGGGCGCGGGCTCGGCCGCGATCGTCGAAGTGGCCCAGGAAGGCGCGCGCGGCGACAGCGCGAGGCCCGGACGTACCCGGCGGCCTGGTCGAGGCTGCGGTGGCGTCGGCGCAGCTCCGCGGCGACCTGGCCCTCGAGGTCGTCGCGCTGGTCGGGAGTGAGCCGGGCCCGACGAGCCGTCCCCGTCGGCCGCCGCCCGGGCGCGCCCTCGACCATGCAGCGCGCCGACCCGCTCGGCCATGGCCAGGCGGAAGCCGGTCTCGTCGTCGACCTCCCGGCGGTCCAGCGGGAAGCCGCCGTCCGGCGTCGGCGCGGTCGGCCAGCCGGGCGAGCAGCTGCTCGATCTCGCCCACGTCGATCCTGCGCGTTGGCGATCCGGCGGCGGATGGCCATCTCGTCGGAGGGCCCCGCGACGATCAGGTGCCGCGAGGGCTCGCCGTCGCGGCCGGCGCGGCCGGCCTCCTGGTACAGCTGCTCCAGCGAGTCCGGCAGGGCCGTGTGCACCACGAGGCGCACGTCGGGGACGTTGACGCCCATGCCGAACGCGTTGGTCGCCGCGACGACCTGGGCCCGTCCGCTCGAGAAGGCCTCCTGGGCCTCCGCGCGGTCGGAGCGGCCGGCGTGGTAGCACGACCGCCGCGTGACCGGCCGCTGCGGCGGCCTCGGCCGTCTCCTCGGCCGCCCGGCGCGTGCCGCAGTAGACGATCGTCTTGCCCCCCTCGGCCCCCGCCAGCGCGGCCAGCATCGCCTGGCGCTTGCGCGCCACCGAGCCCTTGCCCTCGACCCACAGGGCGTCGAAGGTCAGGTTCGGCCGGTCGAAGCCGCCGACGATCTCCACCGGCCGCTCCAGCTCGAGGCGGCGGGCGATGTCGGCGCGCACGCGCTCGCGGTGGCCGTCGCGGTCAGGGCCATCGTCGCCCGCGGGGCCAGCTCGCGCCGGAACTGGCCGACCCGGCGGTAGTCGGGACGGAACTCGTGGCCCCACTCGGACACGCAGTGGGCCTCGTCGATCACCAGCAGCGCCACGTGGGCGTCGGCCACGGCGCGCCGGAAGACCGCCGACTGGAAGCGCTCGGGCGCCACGTAGAGCAGCGCCAGCTCCCCGGCCCGGGCGCGAGCGAGCGCGCCCCGCTGCTCGTCGTCGCCCAGCCCGGAGTGGAGCGCGGCCGCCGGTATCCCGGCCCGCTCGAGCCCGGCCAGCTGGTCGGTCATGAGCGCGATCAGCGGCGACACCACCACCGTGAGCCCGCCGAGGGCGGCGGCGGGAGCCTGGTAGCAGAGCGACTTCCCCGAGCCGGTCGCCATCACCACGAGCGCGTCGCGTCCCGCACATCGCGGCGGCGATGGCCCGGTCCTGACCCGGCCGCAGGCGGCGCACGCCCAGGCGCTCGAGCGCGTCGCGCAGGCCGGGCCGGCGCGGCGTGGCGACGCCCTCGCCCGGCGCGACGCGGCGCGCCACGAGACAGGTCACGAGGTCGCCCACCAGCCCCACGGGACCCCGGGTCGAGACCGGGCCACGCCTCACGCAGCGCGGCCAGGGAGGCCTCGATGCGCGCGTGCGCCTCGGGCGGCTCGACGCCGGCGATCTCGGTCGCCTCGACCCAGCGCGCGAGCTCGGCGAGCTCGGCCAGGGGCAGCTCCGCCCCGTCGATGCCGTTGGTCGCCGCCGTCGCCGTGGTCACCCGTCCAGGGTGCCAGTCACGCCGGACGGATGCCCGGGCCGTCACCCGCCGGCGACCGCCGCCGGGGGTGATCGTGATCGTGAGCTCCTCCACCCTCCGGCGGGCGGGGTACGGTTACGCGCAGGGCCGACCGACGAGAGGACCCGCGGTGAGCATCAGCCGAGTGGTGTGCGCGATCGAGGTGGGGGCGCGCGGCGAGGCCGTCGCCCGCCAGGCGATCGCCCTGGCGCCTCTCGGGGCGCCGGTGGTGCTCGTGGGAGCGGTCGACCTCGAGGCCGCCGAGCGCGCGATGCAGCCGATGTCCGGCGAGATGGACACCGGCCAGCTCATCGCCCCGATCCCCGCCGCGGCGGCCGAGGTGCTGATGGACTCGGTCCGCGCCGACGTCGAGGCCGTCCGCGCGGCCCTCGCGGACGTCGCCGCGGTGACCACCTCCGTCGTCGAGGGCCCCCTGATCGTCGCCATGCAGGAGGCCGCCGGCGACGACCCGGGGGCCCTGCTGGCGCTCGACGCCCCCCATGAGCGCCGCGCGCTGGGCATGATCGGCGGCGAGCCCGCCACGTGGCTGCTGCACGAGACGAGCCAGCCGGTGCTCCTGGCGCGCGCCGCCTCGCGGCCCGAGGCGTTCCCGCGCACCATCGCCGTCGGCTACGACGGCGGCGACACGTCGGCCGCCGCGGTCGTGGCCGCCGGTGCCATCGCGGCGCTCCGGGAGGCGGACCTGCGGGTCATCATCGCCAAGGGCGGGCCCGCCGACGGCATCGGGTCCCTGGCGGACGGCCTGCCCGCGCACGAGGTGATCCACGACAGGCACCATCCCGTGCACGCGCTCTCGGACGCCGACGTCGACCTGGTCGTGGTCGGCAGTCGCGGCCTGCACGGCCTGCGGGCCCTCGGCAGCGTGAGCGAGCGGGTGGCCCACAAGGCCCACGCCTCGGTATTGGTGGTTCGCTGAGGCCACGCCAGCGAGGAGGGTGAGCCCCGGCCGCGAAACCGTCAGGGTGAGCGCAGGCGATCGGCAAAGGGGTCCACACTGAGGCTCGTTCCGGGCGAGGAGTTCGGCCGCTACCGCATCGAGGCCGAGATCGGCCGCGGCGGACAGGCGGTCGTCTACCGGGCGACCCAGGTCAACCTCGATCGCCAGGTCGCCCTCAAGGTCTTCGACGAGGGCTACCTCAACCGCGCCGGGGCCCTCGAGCGCTTCCGCCGGGAGGCGATCGCGGCCGGGCGCCTGGAGCACCCGCGCATCGTCCCGGTGTACGACGCCGGCGAGACCGAGGGGCGCGCCTTCATGTCGATGCGGCTGGTGCCGGGCGACAGCCTCGCCGAGCGCATCGCGCGCAACGGGGCCCTGCCCCCGACCGAGGCGCTCGCGGTGCTGACCGACATCGGCGAGGCCATCGACTTCGCCCACGCGCGCGGCACGGTGCACCGCGACGTGAAGACGGCCAACATCCTGCTCGACCCCGAGGGCGCCTCGTACCTGAGCGACTTCGGGCTGGTGCGGCTGGACGACATGCCCGGCCTGACGCGCCGCGGCGACTGGCTCGGCACGGCCGAGTACGTCAGCCCCGAGCAGGTCGAGGGCGAGCCGGCCACGCCCGGATCGGACCTCTACTCCCTGGCCGTGGTCGCCTTCGAGACCCTCACCGGGCGACCGCCCTTCGTGCGGCGCGAGCCCAGCGCGGTGCTGCTGGCCCACGTCCGCGACGCGCCGCCCGACGCCTCCTCGATCGCGCCCGGCCTGCCGCCCGCGGTGGACGAGGTGCTGGCCCGCGGGCTGGCCAAGGAGCCCCGGGAGCGCCCCGAGAGCGCGGAGGAGCTGATCGGGGAGCTGCGGGCCGCTCTCGGCGTGGCCGGGCGGCGCCCGGCGCTGGCGGTCGCCGGCGGCGCCGTCGCCGACCCGTGGGACACCGCCCTCACGCGCTTCGAGGGGACCTCGGCGGGCGCGAGCGATGCGGCGGGAGACGACGCCGGCGAGTACGTCCCGGTGCCGGAGCGGCTCACCCAGGCCTTCGGCGACGCCGCCCGGCGACGGAGCATCGCCATGAAGCGCGACGTCGCGATCGCCGCCGGCGTCGCCGCGGCGGTCCTGCTGCTGACGGCGGGCGTGGGGGGCTGGATCCTCGGCTCCTCGAGCGCCGACGCCTCCGGGGCGAAGGCCGAGGGCTACGCGGCGGGCGTCGCCGCCGGCAAGACCGCGGGGACCGCGGCGGGCACTCGCGAGGGCCGCATCGCGGGCAAGAAGGAGGGCCTGGCGCAGGGACGCAAGACCGGCTTCGCGGCGGGCAAGAAGGCCGGCGTCGAGGAGGGCCGCGCCGCGGGGGTCGCCTCGGGGATCGCGCAGGGCCGCCAGTCGGCCCTCGGCGGCCTGGGCGCGGGATGGTACGTCGTGCAGATCGGCGGCGACGGCATCACCAGCTCGCAGCCGGTGAACCCGGATGCGAGCACGTGCTACGCCGTCAGCGGGGGCACGGTCCTCAGCGGACCCTGCTGACGCCCGTCGCGGCGAGCCGGCCGCGCGCCCGCAGATAGCGGGTGACCGCCGTGCTCACGGCGGCGGCGATCG
This sequence comes from uncultured Thermoleophilia bacterium, assembly GCA_963806585.1. Lineage (GTDB taxonomy): Bacteria > Actinomycetota > Thermoleophilia > Miltoncostaeales > Miltoncostaeaceae > Miltoncostaea. The sequence continues at coordinate 398,580 of CAWDYN010000007.1, forward strand.
GGTTGAGCCTGCGCAGGAAGGCGTCGTCCACGCCGGGCGCGCCGGCCTCCACGAGCACGCGCGCCCCGGCCCGGGTGCGGTAGTAGCCGTAGTAGCGCATCATCCGCACGTTGCCGCGGCGCGGCTCGACCCCGCTGAAGCCGCCGTAGGCGCCGTTGGCGCGCGTGTGGATGGCGCCGAGGGTCGCCCCGAGGCGCGTGGCCAGGTTGCGCGAGTTGCGCTCGACCGCCCTCGACACCGTGGTCGCCGGCCGGTGCCGGGCGCTGTCGGCGTACGGCACCGGGCTGGCGGTGCCGAAGCCCTCGCCGTGGTACCAGTTCTCCCCCGCGCCGCTGACGGCGTAGCCGATGGCGGCGTGACCGCCCGGGGAGTCGTGGTGCAGGCTGATGAACACGGCGCCGCGCGCCGCGTAGGGGGTCACCCGTCCGGGGGTCCGGCGCGCGTCCACGCCGGCGGCCCTCAGGCGCGCGACGACCCTGGCCGCAAGGCGCGTGGTGAAGCCGACCTCGCTGCCGAAGGGACCGGAGCCGGCCCCGGTCTGGGCCGTGTACCCGGGCTCGCGCGGGCCCTGGTGCCCGGCCTGCACCCACACGATCGGCGCCGGCGGGGTGGCGTGGGCGGCGATCACCGCGCCGCGGCCATCCCGCGCAGGGCGTCGATCGCCTCGGCCGCGAAGTCCTCGACGGCGGCCTCGGCCGCCGCGGCGTCGGGCGCCTCGTCGATGCGGCGGATGAGCTCGCTGGCCACGATCACCCCGTCGGCGATCGCGCCGACGGCGGCGACGTGCGCGGGCGTGCGGATGCCGAAGCCCACCGCGAGGGGTGCCTCGATCTCGGCCCGGGCACGCGCGAGGAACGCCCTCAGGGTCGCGTCCACCTGGACCTCGCCGCCGGTCACCCCGGTCACCGCGACGCAGTAGACGAACCCGTCGGCCGCGCGGCCGATCTCGGCGAGCCGCGGTCGAGGTGGTCGTGGGGGCCGCGAGCGGCACCACGCTGACGCCGGCCCGGCGGGCCTGGTCGCGGACGTCGGCGCCCTCGTCGATGGGCAGGTCCGGGATGATGACCCCGGCGACGCCCGCCCGCGCGGCCCGCTCCATGAACGCGCGCGGGCCCGCGGCCAGGATGATGTTGACGTAGGTCATGAGCACGACCGGCGGGCCGCCCCGCAGGCTCTCGGCGATCGCGATGACGTCCTCGGGGCGGGTCCCGTTGTCGAGGGCCCTCTGCCCGGCGGCCTGGATCGTGGGGCCGTCGGCGAGGGGGTCCGAGAAGGGGATTCCGAGCTCGATCAGGTCGGCGTGCCGGCCGGCCGCCGCCGCGTGCGCGACGCTCGCCTCCAGGGTGGGGAAGCCGCCCATCACGTAGGGCATGAACAGCGGGCGACCGGCGCCCGCGAAGGCGGCGCGGATGCGCGCCCCGCCCTCAGTCATCGATGCCCAGAGCGACCCCGACGGCGTCCACGTCCTTGTCCCCGCGCCCGGACAGGCACACGAGCACCGGTCCCGCCGCCCCGAGGGCCGTCCCCTCGCGCGCCAGCAGCGCCAGCGCGTGCGAGCTCTCGAGCGCCGGGATGATGCCCTCGGCGCGCGAGCAGGCCTGGAAGGCGGCCAGCGCCTCGGCGTCGGTCGCGCTGACGTAGCGGACCCGGCCCGTGTCGCGCAGGTGGCTGTGCTCCGGCCCGACTCCGGGGTAGTCGAGGCCGGCCGAGATCGAGTGCGGCTCGGCCACCTGGCCGTCGGCGTCCTGGAGCAGGTACGAGTAGGTGCCGTGCAGGACGCCCGGGCGGCCGTGGCCCAGCGACGCGCCGTGGCGGCCGGTCTCGATGCCCTCGCCGCCCGCCTCGACCCCGACCAGCGCCACCTCGGCGTCGTCGAGGAAGGGGCGGAAGATCCCGATCGCGTTGGAGCCCCCGCCGATGCAGGCGACCACGGAGCCGGGCAGCCGCCCCTCCTCGGCCAGCATCTGCGCGCGCGCCTCCACGCCGATCACGGACTGGAGCTCGGCGACGATCTCGGGATAGGGGGCCGGGCCGGCGGCCGTTCCGATGACGTAGTGGGTCTCCCCCACGTTGGTGACCCAGTCGCGGATCGCCTCGTTGAGCGCGTCCTTGAGCGTGCCGATCCCCGAATCGACGGGGCGCACCTCCGCGCCCAGCATGCGCATCCGGATCACGTTCAGGCGCTGGCGGGCCATGTCAACGCGGCCCATGTACACGCAGCACTCCAGGCCGAGCAGCGCGGCGGCCGTGGCCGTGGCGACCCCGTGCTGGCCGGCCCCGGTCTCGGCGATGATGCGCTTCTTGCCCATGCGCGAGGCGAGCAGCACCTGGCCCAGCGCGTTGTTGATCTTGTGCGCGCCGGTGTGACAGAGGTCCTCGCGCTTGAGGTACAGCCGCTCGACGCCGTAGCGCCTTCTCCAGGCCCGCGCGCGCGGTAGAGCGGGGTGGGCCGGCCCACGTAGCGGTCGAGCAGGCCCTCCAGCTCGGCGCGGAACGCGGGGTCCTCGCGGAAGCGCAGGTAGGCGGCGTCGAGCTCGTCGAGCGCCGCGATCACGGTCTCGGGCACGTAGCGCCCGCCGAAGATCCCGTAGCGGGCGGCGAGGACCCCGTCGGACGCGCCGGAGGCGCTCACGCGACCACGCTCCCCACGCCGGCGACCGCCGCGACGAACGCGCGCACGCGCTCGGGGTCCTTGCGCCCCGGGGCGCTCTCGACCCCGCTCGAGACGTCCACCAGCACCGGCCGACAGGCGACCGGCGGCCTCGGCGACGTTCTCGGGCCGCAGCCCCCCGGCGAGGGCGAACGGCCGGCCCAGGCCGAGGTCGCCCAGCAGGGACCAGTCGAACGCCGTGCCCGTGCCGCCGTGCCGCCCCGCCACGGCCGCGTCGAGCAGGACGAGGTCGGCCGCGCTGGCGCGGGCGTCCGCGAGCGATGCCGCGTCGCGCACGCCGATCGCCTGGATCACCGGCAGCCCCGCGACGCGCCGCGCCTCCGCCGGATCGCAGTCGGCGTCCACCTGGAGGTGGGACAGAGCCGGCCTCCCGCGCGACGTCGGCCATCTCGCCGCGCGGAGGCGCCGACGAACACGCCCACCCGCGCGAGCGCCCGCGGGCAGCGCCGCCAGCACCCGCGCGGCGGTCGCCGCGTCAACCCGGCGCGGGCTGTCCGCGGCGAAGACCACCCCGATGCCCCACAGCCCGTGACGCGCGCACGCCGCGGCGTCCTCGGGGGTGGTGAGGCCGCAGACCTTGACGGCGACGGCGCCGGCCCTCAGGCAACATCGACGGAGACCTCCGGGGCCGACCCCGTCCAGCGCGGCAGGAAGACGCGCACCGTCGTGCCGGAGCCCGGCGCGCTCGTGATGTCGAACGAGCCGCCGAGGATCTGCGCGCGGTCGCGCATGCCGTACAGGCCGAAGCGGGCCAGCGGCATGCCCGGGCGACGGCGCTGCACCTCGTCCGGGTCGAACCCGCGCCGTCGTCGCGCACCTCCAGGGTCACGCCGCCCTCGGCGTCGACCGCCCGCACGTCACCTTCGTGGCGCGGCCGTGGCGCTGGGCATTGGTGAGGGTCTCCTGGAGGATGCGATAGAGGGTGATCCGCTGGGTGATGGATACACCGTTCACCGGGAAATCGCCGACCCATTCGGTGGTCGTCTCCACGTCGGCTGCGCCCCTGGAAGGCGGCGACGGCGTCCTCGAGGATGTCCACGAGGCGGCGATCCTCGAACTGCGCCGGGCGCAGGTGGCCGATGAGCTCGCGCATCTCGTGGAGCGCGCCCCCGACCGTCTCGTAGATGCGGCCGACGCGCCGGACGGATCGACGCCGGCGTCGGCAGCGCGCCGTCCTCGGCGTCCGCGAGGTCGGCCTCGAGCAGCTGCACCTCGAGCATGGCCACCGAGAGCTGCTGGGTGGGCCCGTCGTGGATGTCGAGGCCCATGCGGCCGAGCATGCGCTCGTCGGTGGCCAGGATCTGGGCCATCGCGCGCTCGAGATTGTCGCGCATGCGCACGATGTCGATCAGCGTGCCGATCCGCCACGCGCCCACCCGGACCGCGTGGCGGGCGACGGGGTCCGCCGAGAGGCGCTCGGCGGCCGGCGACCATCACCAGGCGCCCGATAGGCGCGCGACCGGGACGGCGATCCCCCAGGGCGCGCCAGCGCGGCGAGCGCGTGCCGAGAGCGCGCCGGCGGCGCCCGGCGTGATCTCCACCTCGTCCTCGACGCCGTCGCCCTCGATCGCCTCCGCGACGCCGATCGCCACGTCGTCGGGGACGCCCGCGGCCGCCACCAGCCGGCCCGCGGCCTCGCGGGGATCGTGCGTCCACACGACGGCGACGGTGGCGCCGGTGGCGTCACGGATCACGTCCGCCAGGCCGGCCACGGCCGCGTCCCCGCGGGCGGGATCGGCGTCGGCCGAGGTGATCGCGACGAGAGCCGCCACCGCGGCGGGGGACGGATGGTTCGGCGGACGCCATATCGGATCAATCGTACCGATACCGCCCGGTCGGCCCCCGAACCGCCCAATCGCCTATACCTCTTGATACCTGGAACTACCAAGGCGTCTAGGGGACCTGACGCTGTATGGGGCGTAGGGTTTTTGCCGCGATAGCCGCTGTTTCCGTGCTGTCCCTGGCGACCGAAGGGAGGGTCCGGCCCGTTGGTTCGTGTGCTCCTGGCGGACGATAACGCGCGATTCCGAGGGGTGCTCCGGCGCCTGCTCGAGCGCGACCCCGAGATCGTCGTCGTCGCCGAGGCCGGCGGATGGCGCCGAGGCGCTCGAGTCCGCCGCCGAGCTGCTCCCCGACGTGGTCCTGATGGACGTGTCGATGCCCGGCCTCGACGGGCTCGAGGCGACCTACGCCCTGAAGAGCGCAGCACCCGGATGTGACGGTCCTGATGCTCTCGGTGGGCGACAAGGAGCAGGAGATCGCCGCGGGCCTCGCCGGCGGAGCGGCCGAGTACCTGGTCAAGGGCGGCCCGGCGCGCGAGATCGTGGACGCGATCAAGCGCTACGGCCCCGTTCCCGGTACCGCCTGAGCCTCCGCGGGGCGGCGTCGCGGGTCTCATCGGCGTGCGGAGCCGGTGGTCGCACGGCCGGGAATCCCGATAGGCTGCCGCGGACCGCTTCTCAAGGACGGCATCGGCGCCGCCGATAGTCCCTTCGTGGCCACCACCAACGTGCCGAATCCCGTCTCCCCCGACCAAGACGCCCCTCCGCGTCGCCATCGCGGACGACCACCGGCTGATGCTCGACGGCATCAAGCGGGCGCTCGAGACCGCTCCCGACATCAAGGTCGTGGGCGAGGCGATGAGCGGCGAGGAGATGCTGACCCTCGTCCCGCGGGTGCGGCCCGGACGTGGTGATCCTGGATCTGCGGATGCCCAAGGGCGACGGCCTGACGACGCTGGCGGCGCTGCGCAAGGACTACCCGGACCTGAAGATCATCATCCTCTCGATGTTCGAGGACTCCGAGCACATCGACCAGGCGCTCCACCAGGGCGCCTCCGGCTACGTCGTCAAGTCGATCAACCCGCTCGACCTGCCGTCCACCATCCGCCAGGTCGTCGAGGGCACGGTCTACCACCCGCGCGGGCGCGGCGGCGAGGGCGGCGCGAGCTCCGGGCGGCTCCGGCAGCGGGCACCCGGGCGGCCTCACCGACCGCGAGCTGTCGATCCTGCGCCTGGTCGCCGAGGGCCTCTCCAACCTCGACATCGCCAGCAAGCTCTACGTGACCGAGCAGACGGTGAAGTTCCACCTCTCGAACATCTACCGCAAGCTCGGCGTGGGGAACCGCACCGAGGCGACCCGCTTCGCCTACCGGAACGGCATGATCGAGTAGCAGCAGGTCCGCCCCGGCGCGTACGCCGGCCTGGGTAAGCGGCACCCCGTGTGCCAGACTCCCGGGGATGGCCCCGATCACGCTGCCCACCACACCCCTCACCGCCCGGGCGGACGATGGCGAACCTTCCGAAGATCCGCCGAGGCCAGGGGCGCGGGCCGGGACCCGCGAACGCATCCGACGCTGAGCGCGCGCGGCCGGACATCCAGCGCCTCGAGGCGTCGGGTCTCACCTGGCTGAACATCGAGGCCCCGACCGAGATCGAGACGGCCTGGCTGGCCGAGCACTACGAGTTCCACCCCCTCGATCTCGAGGACGTGATCTCGCGCCGGCGCCAGCGGGCGAAGATCGACGAGTACGCCGACTACCTGTTCATCGTCCTGCACTTCCCGCGCTTCGACAAGCGCACGGGCCGCCTGCAGGCGACCGAGCTGAACATCTTCGTGGCGGAGGACCTCGTCATCACGCTGCCCAACGAGCCGCTCAAGCCGCTCAGCGCCCTCTGGTCGCGATGCGAGCGCAGCGAATCGTCGCGCGAGCAGTACATGAGCAAGGGCTCGGGCTACCTGCTCTACGAGATCGTCAACACCATGTACGACTACTGCTTCCCGATCCTGGACAAGATCGGGTTCAAGCTCGACTCGATCGAGGACGCCCTCTTCGAGGGCGAGAGCGACGACCTGGTGCGCGACATCTCGAACATCAAGCAGGAGATCATCAACTACCGCAAGATCGTGAAGCCCCAGCGGCCCACCCTGCGGCTGCTCGAGCGCAGCAACCAGCGCTACGCGCCGCAGGACCTGGAGATCTACTTCGACGACATCGTCGACAAGAGCGAGCGGATCTGGGACCTGCTGGAGAACTACAAGGAGGTCGGCGGAGGCCCTCGAGGCGACCAACGAGTCGGTGATCACGCACAAGCTCAACGACATCATCCGGCTGCTCACGATCCTGTCGGCCGTGATGCTGCCGATGACGCTGATCACCGGCGTCTACGGGATGAACACCGACACGCTGCCGTTCGCCCACGCGGGCGCCTTCTCGTTCGTCTTCCCGCTGGTGCTGATGCTCGGCGTGGCCGCCGGGCTCCTGGCCTGGTTCCGGCACAAGCGGTGGCTGTAGGCGCCCCCGGGCCCCCCGACCGGGGCCCCGACATCATGTGGTCGCCGTGGCGCATGTCCTACGTCTCCGCCGAGAAGGAGACCGGCCCGGACGGGCCCGTCTGCGTGTTCTGCGATCTGCCCTCGCGCGCACGACGATGCCCGCAGCTACATCCTGTACCGTGGCGCGCGCGCGTTCGTGATCATGAACCTCTACCCGTACAACAACGGGCACCTGATGGTGGTCCCGTACGCGCCACGTGGCCGACCTCGGCCGCGCTCGACGAGCGCCGAGATCGACGAGTGCTCAGCGCCTGCGCGCAGCGATCGCAGGCCGTCGTCGCAGACGGCGATGCGGCCCCAGGGCTTCAACCTCGGGATCAACCAGGGCGCGCGGCCGGCGCCGGGGATCGCCGACGCACATCCACATGCACCTGCGTGCCGCGCTGGGCGGGCGACACCAACTTCATGCCGGCCTCGGCGGACGTGCGCGTGATGCCGCAGCACCTCGACGAGACCTACCAAGCTCCTCCTACGCGTGGGGTTCGCGGCGAATGACCATCGACCCGAGCGCCTTCAAGGCCTACGACGTGCGCGGCATCTACCCCGGCGCAGCTCGACGAGGAGGGCGCCGAGCGCGTCGGCTCCGCCTTCGTCGCAGTGACCGGCGCGAAGCGCGTCGCCGTCGGCCACGACATGCGCACTCTCCTCGCCGTCGATCGCCGAGGCCTTCACCGACGGCGCGATGGCCGGCCGGGCGCCGACGTCGTCGAGCTCGGGCTGTGCGCCACCGAGATGCTCTACTTCGCCGTCGCCGAGGGCGGCTTCGACGCGGGCGCTGCATCACCGCCAGCCACAACCCGCCCCAGTACACCGGCGTCAAGATGGTCAGCGCGGGCGCCGTGCCGCTGTCGGGCGACACGGGCATCGGCGAGGTGGGCCGGCATCGCCATCGCGGGCGCCGCCGCGGGCGGCGTCGCCGGGGACCGCGCAGCGTGCGACGAGGGCCTGCTCGAGCGCTTCGTGCGCCAAGCTGCCTGAGCTTCGTCGACCCGGACGCGATCCGCGGCCTGCGCGTGGTGTTCGACGCCGCCAACGGCATGTCGGGCGTCTACCTGCCGCCGGTGCTCGAGCGGCTCGACATCGACGCGGTGCCCTTCTTCCTCGACCCCGACGGGCACGTTCCCCAACCACGAGCCCAACCCGCTGCTGCCCGAGAACCGCGAGTTCATCATGGCCAAGGTGCGCGAGGACGAGGGCCGACCTGGGCATCGCATTCGACGGCGACGCGGACCGCTGCTTCTTCATCGACGACACCGGGCGAGTTCGTCGCCGGCGACTTCCTCACCGCGCTGCTCGCGCGCCACCTTCTGGCGCGCACCGGGCCCGACGGCCGTGGTCTACGACCTGCGCGCCTCGCTGGGCCGTGCGCGACACCATCGAGGCCGCCGGCGGCACGGCCGACATGTACCGGGTCGGGCCACGCCTTCATCAAGCAGCGCATGCGGCGAGATCGACGCGATCTTCGCGGGCGAGGTCAGCGGCCACTACTACTTCCGCGACTTCTCCTTCGCCGACACCGGCGCTGATCCCGGCGCTGCTGGTGCTGGAGATGGTGGCCACCAGGCGGCCGCCCGCTGTCGGAGCCTGGTCGCCGAGTTCCGCTCGCAGGTACCACATCTCCGGCGAGATCAACTCCACCGTCGCCGACGCGCCCGGCCGCCATCCAGCGCATCCGCGAGCGCTACGCCGACGGCCGCCAGGCCGAGATCGACGGCCTGTCGGTCGACTACGACGACTGGCACTTCAACGTGCGCTCGTCGAACACCGAGCCGCTGCTGCGCCTCAACCTCGAGTCGCTCGTGTCGGAGGCCGACATGGAGCGCCGCCGCGACGAGGTGCTCGAGGTGATCCTCTCCGGGTGACCGCCCCCGGACGTCGGACGCCCAGCCGTTGTGGAGGCCGAGGACCTGGAGGTGCGCTACCACGGAGGGCCCGAGCCGGCCGTGAGCGGCGTCAGCTCCGCCTGGCGCCGGGCGACGGGCTGATGCTCTCCGGGCCGCGCGGGCGCCGGCAAGACCAGCGTGCTGCGCGGGCTGCTGGGCCTGGTCGCCCACCGCGGGCCGTCTCGCTGCTGGGCGAGCCCGTCGGGGCCCCCGCGGTGCGCGGCCGCATCGGATACGGGCCGCAGGGCCAGGGGTTCGCCACGCGAGCTGCGCGTCGGGCGAGGTCGTCCGGGGGGCTGACCGCCCTGCGCGGCCTGCCGGCCCCGCGCGAGGCCGCCCGCGACGCGATCGCCCGCGCCGGGCTCCAGTTCGTCGACGACTGGCGCACCAGCCGGCTCGACGCCGAGGGCTTTCGCCGCCTGAGCCTGGCCCTCGCGATCGCCGGCGATCCCGACCTCGTGGTGCTGGACGATCCGTGGGTCTTCGCCGACACCCTGCGCGAGATCGCCGCGGCGCGGGCGCGGGGCGCCGCCGTGCTGGTCGCCGCGGTGCGCCCCGCCGGGCTCGGGCCGGCGCTGGGGCGCCGCATCGTCCTCGCCGACGGTGCGCCCCGATGAGGGCGCTGTGGGCCCTCGTCTCACTCGAGGTCCTCCGCCTGTGGCGGCGGGTCTGGATCCTCACGGCGGCCGTGGCCGGGCTCGTGCTGGCCCTGGTGGTCCACGGGGTGGCCGCCGACCCACCAGGACCTCGCGCGCGAGGACAGCCTGCGCCGGGGCGCCGCCACGCTGCTGCTGCTGGGCGGCCTGGCGCTGGCGATCGCCCTCGGCAGCGCCGCCCTCAACCGCGACGCCGAGAGCGGTCGCTTCGGGGTGCTCGTGGGGGCCGGCGCCTCGCGACCCGGCCTGGTGGTCGGGGCCGTCGGCGCCCGGCTGATCATCTTCGTCGCGATCGTCGCCGCCTGGGCGGTGGTGCTGCAGGCCGGCAGCGTCGTGCTGGGGCTCGGGTTCGACGGCCCGCTCGCCGTGCACACCCTCGCGGTCGGCGAGGGCCTCGTGCTGGCCATGCTGGCCTGCGCGGCGGCCAGCTCGGTGGTCGGTCCGGCCGCCGCCGGGCTGTTCGGCGGCGGCGTCTTCGTGCTGGCACAGGCCGCCGTCAACCTCAAGGCCGCGGCCAACCAGGGCCTGATCGGGACCGCCGACACGGGTGTCAGCCTCCTCTACTACATCGCCCCGCGCACGATCACGTCGCCGATGATCGCCGACCTGCAGGCGCGCGACGTGGCCGGCCCGGCGGCGCCCCGCGTCGAGATCAACCAGAACACCGTGCTGGTGCCGCCCGCCGGCTGGGACACCGTGGTCTGGACCCTCGCCTGGTGCGTCCTGCTGGGCCTGCTGTGCGCGGCCGGCCTGCGCCGGCGCCCCCTCAAGGAGCGCCAACCGGCCCCCGACCACGCTGCCGGGTCGGCTCCCGAGCGAATCCCGCGAGAGGCAAGGACGCAGCTCAGCCCCGATATCGAGATACCGGGGCTGCCGAGGACGCCGCATCGCGATGGGATGCAGCCGGGAACTGCAGGCGGCGACCTCGTCGCGGTCGACGGGCTCGTAGAGCGTGCCGCGCTCGGCGGGCATCTTGCCGCCGGGGTCAGGCTCTCCATCCGCTCCTGGGACAGGCCGAGCGGCGTCTGGACCGTGGTCGCGTGGGCGATCCGCTCCTCGGTGAGCGTGCCCGACAGGTCGTCGAGGCCGTAGCGACAGCGCCTCGGAGGTGATCTCCTCGCCGAGCATGACCCAGTGGCCCTTGATGTGGGCGAAGGAGTCGAGGAACAGGCGCGCGACGGCGATCGTGCGCAGCTTCTCCTCGCGCGAGGGGCCGGGCAGGTAGGCGAAGTCGGTGTTGCCCGGCAGGAACGGGAGCGGGATGAAGGCCTGGAAGCCGCCGGTGTCGTCCTGGAGCGTCGCGCAGCCGGCTCATGTGGTCCACCTGCTCCTCGGGCGTCTCGAAGTGCCCGAACAGGAGGGTCGCGTTGGTGCGCATGCCCTGGCCGTGGGCCTCGCGGTGCACGTCGAGCCAGACCTCGGCCGGGACCTTGCGGTCGGCGATGATCTTGCGCACGCGCGGGCTGAAGACCTCGGCGCCGCCGCCGGGCATCGTGTCGTGGCCGGCGGCCCGCAGCCGGCGGATCGCCTCGGCGTGGTCGACCTTCGAGATGCGTGAGATGAAGTCGACCTCGACCGCGGTGAGCGCCGTGAGCGAGACGTGCGGCAGCGGCGCCTTGAGCTCGGTGAAGAGCTCCTCGTAGTACGGGAAGGTCGTACTCCTTGGTCATGCCCGCCGACGATGTGCAGCTCGGTGATGCCGAGCTCCGACAGCTGGCAGGCCCGCTCGACCAGCTGGTCAACGCTGTAGGCGTAGGCGCGCTCGTCCTTCTCGGTCCATACGGCGAACGCGCAGAACCCGCACCCGACGACGCAGATGTTGGTCGGGTTGAGGTGCGCGTTGACGTTGTAGGTGATCGCGTCGCCGTAGCGCGGCTGCACCACCGAGTCGGCCGCGGCGCCGAGATCCTCGAGGGGCGCGTCCCGGTAGAGCGCGATGGCCTCGTCGGGGCTGATGCGGCTCGCCGTCGGCGGCGCGCGAGAGGATGGCGTCGATCATCTGGAGCGCAACGATTACCAGGGCCTACCGTCAGCATGATCGGACACCCGTCCCGCGCTCGCGCTAATCTGTGCCCGTGGCGGAGCATGCCCTCAAGGAGTGGGCGGTGACGATCGCGGCCCTCGCCGCGGGCGACCAGGTGCTGATCGTCCGCAAGGGCGGCATCGGCGAGAAGCGGTTCGAGCTGCCCCACCCGCGCGTTCTACCTCTTCCCCACCTACGCCCACCAGCGCCCTGAGCTGGTCTAAGCCCGCCGGCCGCGACGCGCTTCGCCGATCCGCTGGCCCGGCGCGAGGAGCCCGCAGCGGCTGCCGCTCGCCGTCTACGCCGAGCTGCACGCGGCGCACCCGATCGCCGACCCGGACGCGCTCGACGGCCATCGACCCCCTGCACATCCTCGCGCCGGAATACGCGGCCAGGAGCGACTGCGGTGGCGCCGCAAGCACCCGCTCTGGGCCGCGGTGCTGCGCGTGTGGACGCTCCCCGGCCCCGCCGGTGCTCGAGGTCGGCCCCGAGCACGGCGGGTGCGTGAGCTGGGTCGAGCTGCCCGGCGTCGATCGGGCCGCCCGCCGAGCCCGTCCCCGCCCTGTCGGACGAGGACTTCGCCCGGCCGCCGCGGCGGCGGTGGAGGCGGCGCTCGCGTCGGCCGGGGTCACCGCGTGACGCCGCACCCACGTGCTCATCTGCCGCGGCCCCGACTGCAACTCGCGCGGCTCTCACGCCGTCTACACCGCCTTCGCGACCGAGGTGCACGGGCCGGGGCTGGACGACGCCGTGGTCCAGACGCAGACCGGCTGCGTGGGGCCCGCTGTGCGGCACCGGCCCGGTGGTGTGCTGCTACCCGACCGGGCGCCTGGTACGCGGCGTCGCGCCCGACGACGTGGCGGAGATCGTGAGCCGAGGACCTCGGCCGCGGCGAGGTCGTGGAGCGGCTCGAGGCGACGACGCGCGAGAGGACGGGATGAACCACACCGACGCATTCGACGAGCTGCTCGCCGAGCAGCCGTCCGACTGGTCGTTCTTCGAGGTCTACGTGACCCTCGACGACGCCCGCAAGCTGGCCGAGGCCCGGGTCTCGCTGGCGCGCGCCAACGCCCGCCCGGTCGACGGGGCCAGGCCGACCACGACTTCGAGATCACGGTGGCCAACACGCAGGGCCACGGCGCGCGCGCCGGCGTGGTGCGCTCGGCGCTGCGCGATCCTGGACGACCGCGGCATCACCGGCCGCACCTGGGGGGGCGCGACGCGCACCCTCACGCGCCCCGCGCCGCCGCACCGCTACGGCCCCTAGGGACGCGGTGCTGCGCGACGAGGACGACCTTCAGCTGCTCGCCGAGCTCGGCGGGGTCCTCGACCAGACCGTCGGCGCCGCGGGCCTGATCCTCCGGCTCGTACCTGGTGCTGCGCGAGCTGGTGGCCCACCCGGGCCCCAGCCCGGTGACCGAGCTCGCCGCGCGCCTGGAGGCCGATCCCGAGGAGGTGGCGCCCGCTGTGCGGCCGCCTGGTGGACCGCCATCTGGCGCGGGTGAGCGGCAGCGGCGTCGAGGTCACCGACGCCGGGCTCGCGCGCGCCGCGCCCTCGAGGGGACGCCAACGAGGCGATGCGGGCCTACGTGATGGAGCGCCCCCACACCGCGACCGTCTACGGGCTGGTCGCCTCGATGCAGAGCGGCCGCTTCACGGTGGAGGACCTGCTGGCGTTCCTCGCCGAGGGGCCCGACCGAGGACGAGCGGGTGAGCGTCGCCGCGACTCTCCCGGTCGTTGTCGTGGTCGCCCTGTTCACCCTCATCATCGTCCTGATCGTGGTGCGCAACCGGCGCAAGGGCTGAGGCGCCGCCTCAGTAGCGCAGGGTGGTCTCGCCCAGCGCCGACCAGACGTCGAGCTTGGTGCGCACCCGCTTGATGACCTCGTCGGTGAACTCGGTCGTGCCGACCGGCGCCGCCGAGGTCGGCGGTGCGGACGTCCTCGGCGATCGCCTCGAGCGCGCCCTCGTAGATCGCCCGCGAGGCGACCGGCGCCCGCGCGCCGCTCATGTAGGGCAGCACCGACGCCCCGGCCAGGATCATCGCGAGCGGGTTGGCGACGTTCTTGCCCTGCAGGGTGGGCGCCGTGCCGTGCGGGGCCTCGGCCATCACGGCGGAGGCCTGGAAGTCGTCGTCGAAGGCCAGCAGCTGCGACTCGGCGCCGGCGATCGAGCCGAACAGCTGGAGCACCATGTCCGACAGGCAGTCGCCGTCGCGGTTCAGGGCCGGGACGACGAGGGCGTCGCCGGTGTGGCTGATGAGGGCCGCGTAGAGCGCGTCGATGAGCAGCGGCCGGTAGCGCACGTCCGGGTGGCGCTCGGCGGCGGCGTCGAGCTCCTCCTTGAGCATCCCCTCGTAGACCGGGCTCGACGGTCCACTTGGGCCCGCCGAACACGGTGGCGCGCATGCGGCGCGCCTGCTGGAACGAGAACTCGGCGACCGCGCGGCAGGTGCGGCGCGAGATCGCGCTCCACCCGCCAGGCGATCTCGTCGTCGCCCTCGGTCTCCCGGTACTCGCGCGCGTTGTAGGCGTCGTCGACCGCCATGCGCACGATCGAGATCGGCGCGTGGATGCCGCCGATGGGGCGCACGCCCGACAGCCGCCGCCCGGTGCGGATGATGACCTTGCCGCCGATCGCCTCGCGCAGCAGGGCGTTGGGGCTGCCGACGTCGCCGGCGCCCTCGGGCGTGACGGTCGCCGCCTTCAGGCCGAAGCCGTGCCGCGTGGTGGCCTCGGCGGCGTCGAAGACGACCTGGTTGCGGGTGCGGCGGCGGTTCTCCAGCGACAGGTCGTAGCGCTCGATGGCGATGCGGGAGTCCGGTGACGTCCGGGGTCGAGGACCCGCAGGGCCTCCTCGAGGAGCTCCTGACCGGTCTGGTCGCCCTCCATGACGACCAGCGTCAACTGCGCGATCGCGCTCACAGGCGGAGCTTAGTCTCCTCCATCGCATAGAGGCGCACCCGGGGCTGCTTGCCGGTGCGCTCCGCCGAGCGCGGCCAGCTCCGCGAGGGCGGCCGGGCGGGCCGCCGAAGGCCTCGGCATCCTCCCGCCGGTCCCACTCGGCCAGGCAGCCGTACTCGCCGGCGTCGGCGTCCGCGAACAGCACCTGGCGCCGGCATCCGGCCGCCGCCTCGGCCAGCCGCGCCGCGATCCGCCGGGCCTCCTCGAGGGTCCCGGGGCCGAGCCGGAACGAGATCTCCGTGCCGAAGCCGCCGCTCATTCGCCGCCCAGGCGCACCAGGTTGGCGGCCACCATCTGCCCGGCGCCCTCGTCGCACTCCTCCATGGCGCGCGCCAGCTGGTCGGCCAGCCGCTCGGCCGCGCCCGCGCGCGCGGCGCTCTCCTCCACCGATCGCAGCGCCGCGATCAGCCCGGGGTCGAGGCTGTCCTGGCGCTCCACCAGCGGGTCGGACGCGCGGACGAAGCGCGCGTACGCGCCCACCAGGCGCTCCTGCAGCCGCGACGCCGACGTCGAGGTCCGGCAGCGAGGCGACCGCGCGCAGCGGATCGTCGCGCCACGCGGCGAGCTCCAGGGCCCGCGCCGCGACCACCTCGAGGGGCTCGGCCACCTCGGCCGGCTCGCCGCCCAGCGCCAGCAGGCGCCCGATCGGCCTGCACGAGCTCGCGCAGCGCCTCGGCGTCGACCCGGGCCTCGGCGTGCTCCCACAGCAGGCTCGCCGACGCGGCCTCGCGCGCGCGCCGCGCGCTCCGCTCGGCCGCCAGGCCGACCGTCGAGGCACAGGAACGCCGGGCCCTCGAAGGCGGCCACGTAGCTGCGGCGGCCGGGGACCGCCTCGACGGCCCGCAGGCCCAGCGCGGGGCGCTCGGCGATGCGGTGCGCGGCGTCGCGCGCGGCCTCCAGGCGTCGGACCAGATCGCGCACGGCCGCGGCCTCGGTGGCGGTCGCGTCCATGGGTCAACTGTGGCAGACCGGGGCGGCGGGGTGCCGCCGGGCCCGGCGTACACTCGCCGCCATGGCCGCCTGCCCCCCTCCTCCCCCGCCCCGGATCCCGGCGGCCGCCCGGCTCGGCGACGGCGCTCGAGGGCGCGCTGCGCGCGCGGGCCCCCGTGGAGCTGGCCGCGCCGGGCCGCCGGGCGGCGGTGCTGATCGTGCTCTACGACCTGGACGGCGAGGCGCACATCCTGCTCACCAAGCGGCGGCGACGACCTGCCCTCCCACCCCGGCCAGATCTCCCTCCCCGGGGGCACCGTCGACGCCGGGGACCGCTCGGCCCAGGACGCCGCGCTGCGCGAGACCGAGGAGGAGGTGGGCCTGCCGCGCGCCGACCTGCGCGTGATCGGCGAGCTGGACGACGTCGACACGATGGTGACCGGCTTCATCATCCGGCCCTTCGTCGCGCTGCTGGAGGGGCCGATGACCGCCGTGGCGAGCGACGCGGAGGTGGCCCGGCTGGTGCACGCCCGCATGGCCGACCTGCTGCGGGCCGACGCCGCGATGCCCGGCGAGCCGGGCGTGCTGGCCCTGCGCTATCCGCTGTCCGGCGAGGACGTGTGGGGGGCGACGGCGCGCATCCTGCGCACCTTCAGCCGGGTGACCCGGTGCGCCCTCAGCCCTGTGGGGCCCGCACCGACGGGCGCGGCGGCAGATCGAGGGCCGTCCCCGTGACGCCCGCGCTCTCGCCGTCGTAGCCGAGGCGGTCGAGGTACTCCAGGTGCCCGGCGAGCTCCGCCTGGCGCGCGTGGTCGGGCGGGAGCGCCGCCGCGTACTGGGCCACGCGGTCCCGGATCTGGAACGCGAAGTGAGGGGTCGCCGCCCCGACGAGCTGGGCGAGCTCGTCCTCGGTGGGGACGTCGTGGACGTGTTCGAAGACCGGCACGCCCGGCAGGGTATCAGCGACCCCCGCCGGCGCACTACGATGACCCATGGGGGTCGCCCGCCGCACGCTGCTGGGCCTCTGGCTGGAGGTCCGGATCATCCCGGTCCTCCTGTGGTCGTTCACCGCCATCACGCTCGGCACCGCGCTCGCCTGGCACGACGGCGGCGGCATCTCCGTCGCCGGCTACCTGGCGGCGCGTGGCCGTCGGGGTGCTCCTCCAGGGGCTGGTGGCCCACTCGGTCAACGAGATCGCCGACTGGCGCTCGGGCACCGACCGCGACCCGTCACCGCGGGTGATCAGCGGGGGCAGCAAGGTGATCGCCTCGGGGCTGCTGCGGCCCCGGGATCTTGCGGTGATCGGCGTCGGTGGCGGCCGTCGCGGCGGCCGTCATCGGGCTCGCGGCGGCGGCGACCTGGGGATGGGTCGCTGGTGGCGTACGGCGCCGGCGGGCTGGCCGGGGCCGTCCTCTACACCCTGCCGCCGGTGCGGGCGGCCTACCGCCCGTTCAGCGGCGAGGCGGTCGCGTTCGTGTGCATCTGGGGGTGCACGACGGGCGCCTACGTCCTCCAGCGGGGCGAGCTGTCGGGGGGCGTCGCCCTGACCGGAATCGCCTACGCCGCGTCGTGCGTGGCGATGCTGATGATGCACCACTACCTGGACCGGGTCCCCGACAGCCGGGCGTTCCCGCCCAAGACGACGACGATCGTCCTGCTCGGATCGGCGGGACGGCGCTACGCGGTGGCCTGGGCGGGGATCGCGCTGGCCGCGGCGGCCGTGCTGACCGCGCAGGTGGACGAGCGCTTCGCGATCCTGGCGGCCGGCTTCGCGGCCGCCCTGGCCCTCCACCTCGCGGTCGACCCCGAGGACGCGGCCTCGGTCACCCGGTGCGAGCTGGGGGTGATCCTCCTGGCCATGGGCGCCGGCCTCATCACCGCGGCGGCCCTGGCGCCGCAGATGACCTGGGCGCTGGTCGCGGCCGTGGTGCTGGTCCCCCTGGAGCTCCGGCTGTCGGGCGCCGCCCACCGCGACCTCATGCTCGCCCGGGCGCGCCCCCTCCCGGCGGAGCGGCGCCCGTGACGGTCCGCCCGGCGTCCCCGCTCGGAGCGACCTCGGGAGGCCATCGGGCCCGGCTTGGCCGGCCCGCCTCGGCTATCATCGGACGCCCCGAAGAGCGGATTCTTCGCACGCACCCATGGCCATGAGAGACGACGACAAGCTGGTCCGCCAGCTCTCGCTGCTCGCCTTCCTGATGTCGCAGCAGCGGCCCGTGACGGCGGACGAGATCCACGAGGCCGTCGAGGGATACGGCGGCATGACCGAGCAGGCGTTCCTGCGCCGGTTCTACGCCGACCGCTCCGAGATCGAGGCGATGGGCCTGCGCCTGGCCGTCGAGCGCCCGGGCGACGATCCCTTCCAGGGCGACCTGTACGCCCTGCCGCCCGAGAACTACTACCTGCCCGAGCTCGACTTCGACCAGGCCGAGCTGTCGGCGCTGCAGACCTGCCTGTACCTGCTGGAGGGGCAGTTCGCCTACGCCGAGCCCCTGCGCCTGGCGCTCCAGCACCTCACGCTCGGACGCCCCAGCCCGCTCGACGACCACGCGGCCCGCACCGTGTCCGTCAACCTGCTGGGCGGGGACTACTCGCCCGAGGTCGCCGCCCACCTGACCAAGATCGAGTCGGCCATCAGCCGGCGCAAGACGATCCGCTTCACGTACTACTCGATCGGCCGCGACGAGCGCTCCGACCGCGAGGTGGACCCCTACAGCCTCCTGTACTCGGCCGGGAACTGGTACGTGGTCGGCTTCTCGCACGAGCGCAACGCGACGCGCATCTTCCGCCTGTCGCGCATCGAGGCGCGCATCACCTTCAAGACGCGCGCCGAGCACGACTTCCCGGCGCCGCAGGACTTCGACCTCTCGCGCTACCGCGACCGCGCGCCCTGGCAGCTCGAGGGCGCCGAGCAGACCGCGACGATCGCCCTCACCCCGACCATCGCCTGGTGGGTCGAGCAGATGTTCGGCGCCTACGGCTCGACGCAGATCGGCGCGGACGGCGCGGGGGTCTACACGACCTCCTACAACAACCGGCGTGAGCTGGTGTCGTGGATCCTGGGCCTCGGCGCCGAGGCCCAGGTGCTGAGCCCGCCCGAGCTGCGCGAGGCCGTGGTGGAGGCCCTCGAGCTGGTGAGCGAGCGCCACCAGGTCGATGGCGGCGCGCCGACCCCCCTCGCCCCGCCCGCCGGCCCGGCGACGTCGGACGAGGCGACGCCCGCACCCCCGGCCACCGCCGGCGCGCCCGCGCCGCAGGGGACCCCCGAGCGGGTGGTGCCGGCCGAGCGCTTCGCGCGCCTGCTGGCGCTGATGACGCGCCTGCTGGCGGCCTGCGGCGACTCGGCCGAGGCCCACATCCCGATCGCGGAGCTGCGGGCCTCCCTCAACCTCGACCGGCGGGTGCTCGAGGACGACATCGGCCTGCTCAACCTGATCAACTTCGGCGGCGGCTGCTACGCGCTGTACGCCCAGATCGAGGGCGACACGGTGGCGGTGCAGAAGGAGACCTACGGCGACCGCTTCGCGCGGCCCGCCCGCCTCTCCCCCCTCGAGGCCAAGGCGCTGCTGTGGGCGCTCGACTTCATCGGCGACCGCCTCCCGACCGAGGCCGGCGGATCGCTGAGCTCGGTGCGGGCGAAGGTCGAGGCGGCCATGGGCGGCGAGGGCCTGCCGACCGTCGAGCTCGGACGGGCCCAGGTGGCCAACGCCGGCGTCGCCGCCGCGGTCAGCCACGCCATCCGCGAGGACCGCCTGCTCGAGATCGACTACTGGACCGAGTCGCGCGGGGCCATCACCAAGCGCACCATCGAGCCCCACCTGCTCGTCAACGCCCAGGACGCCTGGTACGTGGTCGCGTTCTGCCGGCGCGCCGACGGCCAGCGCACCTTCCGCCTCGACCGCATCCGCAGCGCGGTGCTGCTGGAGGAGCGCTTCACCCGCCGCCCCGAGATCGCGATGTCGGGCCCCTACATGCCCTGGGGCGCCCACCCGCAGCCCGGCGAGACCGTCGCCCAGAGCGCGTCGGTGTGGTGCAACCCCGCCCTCGCGCGCTGGATGCTGGAGAAGCACCGCTCGCGCGAGCGCTTCGCCGACGGGTCGGTGCTCGTCGAGATCCCCTACGCGAGCGAGGACTGGCTCGTGAAGGAGCTGCTCAAGTACCAGGGCGACGCGGTGCTGTTCGAGCCGGTCGCCCTCCGGCGCACGGTCGCCGAGCTGGCCGCGGAGGTGCTCGCCGGCTACGGGGCCGGCCGCCGCCCGACCGCCCGGGTCTAGCGCCGCCCCGCTCTCAGGGCTCGTCGCGGCGGCGCATCGCGCGGGCGGCCACGACCGTCAGCGCGGCCGCGGCGAGCATCACCAGCAGCGACTCGGCGGGCATGTCGGTGACCACGTCGTAGGTGCCGTGGAACGGGGTGGCGTGCTTGTCGCCCGAGATGATGCGGTCGCCGATGCCCACCAGCGCGGCCGCGCCCACCAGCGCCGCCAGGCTGATCAGCGCCGGATGGCGGGGCGCCGCCCCCGTCTGGCGCAGGATCAGCGCCGACTTGAGCAGCTTGGCCGCCTTGGCCAGGTACAGCACCTGCAGCACCCGCATGCCCTGGATGCTGGACAGCGCCCGGGCCGCCAGCAGCCCCTCGAGGATGTTGGTGAGCAGCGGGAAGGTGGCGATCAGGATCACGATGCCGAACAGGTGCCCGCGCGCCCACGCCCGCTTGCGCCTGACCACGCTCAGCATGATCACGGCCTCCACCAGGAAGACCAGCCAGATCGACCAGGCCATCGACACGGCCAGCACCGCGACCCACCCCTCGAGCGACGAGAAGTAGAGCAGCACCGTGGGGATGGCCAGCCAGGCCGCCGCCAGGACGGGCCCTCGCAGGCGCGTCTCCCACCGCGCGCCGCGGGGGTCGGCGATGGGATCGATGCCGGCCACGACGACCCAGGATAGAGCCCCCGGCCCGCGCGTGGCGGGCCCGCGTCACCCCTTCGTCCCGGCCGCCCGCGCCCCGGGCGCCGCCCAGTAGCGCCGGCCGTCGCCCCGCACCACCACCCCCTCCACCTCCAGGAGCGCCAGCGCCCCGGCCACGGCCGCCGGATCCTCCCGCAGCTCCTGGCCCAGGCGATCGGCGTCCATCGGCTCCCGCGCCAGGCGCTCGTGGATGCGCCCGGCCAGGCCGTCGAGACGCGGCGGGCGGGCGGGCGCGGCCCGGATCCACCCGGCGTGGGGCATCTCCGCGCGCACGTCCTCGGCGCCCTCCAGCAGCGCCGCCCCGGCCCGCAGAAGGCCGTTGCAGCCCTCCGAGGCGAGCGCGCCGGGCCAGCCGGGAACCGCGAGCACCGGCCGGCCGAGCTCCAGGGCGAAATCGGCCGTGATGAGGGCACCCGAGCGCGCGCCGGCCTCCACGACGGCCACGGCGCCGGCGAGCCCGGCCACGATCCGGTTGCGGGCCGGGAAGCGCCACGGCGCCGGCGGCGTGCCGGGCCAGTATTCGGACAGCAGCGCACCGCGCTCCACGACGCGCGCCGCCAGGTCGCGGTTGCGCCGCGGGTAGGGCACGTCCACGCCGCACCCGAGCACGGCGACGGTGGTGCCGCCGGCCCGCAGGGCGCCCTCGTGGGCCGCCGCGTCGATCCCGTGGGCCAGCCCGCTCACCACGACCGCCCCTGCGTCCGCGAGCGCGCCGGCCAGCTCGCGGGCGAACGCGATGCCCGGCGCCGTCGCGCGCCGGCTGCCCACGATGGCGACCACCGGACCCTCGGCGAGCCGGGCGAGCGCCTCATCGACCGCCCCGCGCGCGAAGAGGCCGAAGGGCGGGTCCGGCAGCCGGCGCAGCTCGTCCGGGTAGGCCGCGGCGGGCAGCCCGACGTGAGCCACGCCGCTGGCCTCCAGGCGGCCGGCGTCGGCCGCGGTGTCGATCCCCCGGCGCAGGCGATGCGCCTCGTCCAGCTCGGCCCCGGCGCAGCGCATCCAGCGACCGAGGTCGGCGCCGGCCCGCGCGCCAGAGCCGCTCCGGGCCACCGGCCGCCCGCGCGGGACGCTGCAGGTCGCGGCCCAGGGCCTGGGCGAGTCGCGCGAGGCCGAGGGGCCAGTCGTCGCCCGCGCTCACGCCCCGTCCGACGCCGGTCCCGCGGTAGCCGAGCGCCTCGGCCAGGTGATCGGCCGCGACGCCGTCGGCGCCGTCGAGGTCGGCGATCGTCCGGGCCACGCGCAGGAGCCGGTCGTGGGCGCGCGCCGACAGGGCGAGCCGGTTGACGGCCCGCGCCAGCAGCGTGCGCGCCGCCGGGGCGAGCTCGGCGGCGGCGCGGGCCTCGGCGGGGCCGAGCTCGGCGTTGGGCCGCGGCTGCCCACGCTCGGCGGCGCGGACGCGGGCGCGCGCGACCCGCCCCCGCACGGCCTCGCTCGGCTCCGCGCAGGAGCGCCCCATGAGCTCGTCGCGATCGAGGCGGGGCACCGATACGTGCAGGTCGATGCGATCGGCCACCGGGCCGGAGAGCCGGGCGCGGTACGCCTCGGCCCGCCCCGGCGGGCAGACGCAGCGGCGTGCCGGGATCGCCGTCGAAACCGCAGGGGCACGGGTTGCCGGCGCACATCAGCAGGGGCCGCGCCGGGAAGCGCGCGCTCATCATCGACCGGGTCACGTCGATGCGACCCTCCTCCAGCGGCTGCCGCAGCGCGTCGAGGGCCGACGGGGCGAAGGCGCAGACCTCGTCGAGGAACAGCACGCCGTGATGGGCGAGGCTGACCTCCCCGGGCCGCGGGAAGCGCCCCCCGCCGACCAGCCCGGCGGCGGAGATCGTGTGGTGGGGCGCGCGGAAGGGGCGCCGCACGACGAGCGGGCACCCGGCGTCGAGCAGGCCGGCGACCGAGTGGATGCGCGTGACCTCGATGGCCTCTTCGAGCCGCAGGGGCGGCAGGATCCCCGGCACGCGGCGGGCGAGCATCGTCTTGCCGCCTCCCGGCGGGCCGACCATGAGCATCGAATGCCCGCCCGCGGCGGCGATCTCGAGCGCGCGGCGGGCGGACGCCCTGGCCCCGGACCTCGGACATGTCCGCCCCCTCCACCGCTCCGGGCGTCCGAGCAGGGCCTCCGGGTCGAGCGGGACCAGGTCGGGCTGGGCGCGGCCCTCGAGCAGGTCGACCGCGCCCCGGAGGGTGGT
The DNA here is from genome assembly GCA_963806585.1 of uncultured Thermoleophilia bacterium. Taxonomy (GTDB): domain Bacteria; phylum Actinomycetota; class Thermoleophilia; order Miltoncostaeales; family Miltoncostaeaceae; genus Miltoncostaea. The sequence continues at coordinate 421,196 of CAWDYN010000007.1, forward strand.
CGCGCCGAGGACCTCGACGCCGTGGACCAGTCCCGCCTCGGCGGCGTTGGCGCGCGGCACGACGATCCGGGCCCAGCCCGCCCGCGCGGCGTGCTCGGCCATCGCGAGGGCGCCCGGCACCGGGCGCAGCGCAGCCGTCGAGCGCGAGCTCCCCGACCGCGCCGAGGCCGGCGACGGCCTCCGGCGGGAGCTGCCCGGACGCGACCAGGATCGCCAGGGCGAGCGGCAGGTCGTACTGGGGTCCCGCCTTGCGCAGGTCGGCCGGGGCGAGGTTGGCGACGATCCTGCGGGCCGGCACCCCGAAGGCCTGGTTGACCAGCCCCGAGCGGACCCGCTCGCGCGCCTCCTGGACGGCCACGTCGGCCAGTCCGACGATCGAGAACGCCGGCAGGCCCGCCCGGAGATCGACCTCCACCTGGACGGTCGAGGTCTCCAGGCCGAGGACGGCGGGGCTGACGAGTCGGGCGACCACCACGCCAGGCTTCCAGGGTCCGGCGCACGCATCCGCGCGCGGATGCGCCGGAGACGCACGACATGCGACAGTCGACGGCCTAATCTTGGGCGACCGAGGAGGTTGCCGTGAGGTTCGACCACGTCGCCCAGGAGGTCCCCGACATCGCCGAGGCCGTCGAGTGGCAGCGGAGCGGACCGTGCCCGGGACGCGGGTCCTGCACCAGGATCCGACGTGGGCGCTCGTCGAGTCCGGCGGCGCGAAGCTGGCGTTCGTGCTGCCCGGCCAGCACCCCAGCCACCTCGCGTTCCGCGTGGACGCGGCGGAGCTCGAGCGCCTCGCCGCCGAGAACGGGGTCGAGATCGCGACCCACCGCGACGCCACCCGGAGCATCTACCTGCACGGGCCAGGTTCCCTCGCGACCGAAATGATCACGTACCCGGAGGACGGGGCCGACTGAAGCCGCGTCCAGCCGATGAACCGCCCCCGCAGCCGCGGCGTCCGCGCGGCTCCGATCGCCTCCCGAACCGACGAGGACCGCCGCCTCCCGTGTCGCCCCTCCGCTCCCTAGCCCTCCTCGCCGCCGCCGCGGCCGCACTCGGCGCCGCCGCGCCCGGCGCCCTCGGGGCGGTCCCGAACGACCCGCGCTACGCCGAGCAGTGGAGCCTGCCGACGATCGGGGCGCCCCTGGCCTGGGACGTCACCACCGGCGGGGCACCCGGCGTGCGCGTCGCGGTCATCGACTCGGGCGTGGAGGAGGACCAGCCCGACCTGGCCCCCGACCTCGGCGCCGGCAACCCGGGCGAGATCGGCGGCGGGCGCGAGAGCAACGGCGTTCGACGACGACGGCAACGGCAAGGTGGACGACTGGCGCGGCTGGGACTTCGTCGGCGACGACAACGACCCCCAGGACACCACGAGCTCGCGCCACGGAACCCACGTCGCCGGCATCATCGCCAGCCGGGGCGACAACGGCCTGGGGATCGCGGGCGTCGCCTGGCAGGCCCGGCTGGTGCCGCTGCGGGTGCTGGGATCGAACGGCGCGGGCAGCAGCGCGGACGCCGCCGACGCCATCGCGTACGCCTCCGACCTCGGGATCCGGATCGTCAACGGCAGCTTCGGGAGCACCACGCCGTCGACGGCGATCCGCGACGCGATCGCGAACGCGCCCAACACCCTCTTCGTGGTGGCGGCCGGCAACGGGGGCGAGGACGGGGTCGGCGACGACGACGACGTGTCGCCGTTCTACCCCTGCTCCTTCGACCTCGCGAACGTGATCTGCGTGGCCGCCACCGACGCCAACGACACGCTGGCGTCCTTCTCCAACCGCGGAGCGGTCTCCGTGGACCTGGCGGCGCCGGGCGTCAGCATCCTCAGCACCTCCGAGTCGGCGGGCTACTCGGCCCTGTCGGGCACCTCGTTCGCGGCGCCGCTGGTGACCGGGACGGCGGCGCTGGTGCTGGCCCGCACGCCGGGCGCGACCACCCAGCAACTGCGCGCGGCGATCCTCGATCGGGTTCAGCACCTCCCCGCGCTGGCCGGCAAGGTCGCGACCGGCGGCCGCCTGAGCGCGAGCGGAGCCGTGGGCACGGCCTCGCCCCCGTCCACGCCGCCCGCGTCGGCTCCGAGCGGCGCGTCGCCCGCGCCCGCGCTCGCGCCCGTCCCGGTGCCCGTCCCCGTCGTGAAGGACGCCCCGCCGGCCCGCCCGAAGGCGTCCGTGCGCCACTCCGGGAGGCGCTGGTTCTTCTCCCTGAAGCTCGGGGAGCGGTCCAGGACGAGCGCCCTGCTGCAACGCCGCGCGCCGCCGGCCAAGGGGCGGCGCGTGCGCTACGTCAGGGTCAAGGGCGTGCGCGCGAGGCCCCTGAAAGCGGGAATCCGGCGGATTGCGCTGGGAGCGCTGCGCCCCGGCAAGTACCGTCTCCGGATTCGCGTGGTGGGCTCGCGCAGGAAGACGACCATCGTGCGCTCGTTCCGGGTCCTGCCGAAACGCTCCAAGAGGGCAGCCACGTCCCATGTCGCTCGCGGCGGCTGACAGCAGGCAGCGCAGGGGGGCACCCGCGCCACGCCGGCGCGCGGTCGCGGCGCTCGCGGCCGTCCTGGGCGCCACCGCCGTGCTCGCCGGCACGGGATCCGCGGACACGTCCACGCCGGTGTTCGGCGACCCCAGGGGCGACAGCGGAGCGGCCGTTAACCTGCTCTCCAACGTGATGACCCACGTCGAGAACGGCCCGGGGACGGCGGCCGACGACCAGCTGCTGCTGACCTCGGTGCTCTCGAAGGCCGATCAGGGGGCCCGTTTCGGCTCCGACGACCGTGTCTTCTGGTACCTCAACACGGACAACAACCCGGCGACGGGCGGTCCCGGGGCGGTTCCGGGGTTCTCCGCGATCGGTGCCGAGTACGCGGTGGTCCTGTTCGGGCGCGACGCCCCCGCGACGGTCCCCGACGTCGAGCTGCGCGCCTGGAACGGGAGCGACTTCGCCTTCGTGAGGGACCTCACCGCGTCCGAGGTCCTCATCGACCCGGGCCGGGGCATCGTCGGGCTGCAGCTGCCCCTGGCCGAGGTCGGCGCGGCCCGGGGCTCCACCCTGGCGCTGGTGCAGTTCTCGCGCACCGTCTCGGGGTCCGACTCGGACTTCGCGCCCGACGCCCCCCCGCGCTACACGCTCGCGATCCCGGCGGCGCCGGCGCCGCCGGTGGTCACGGCGGCCGCGAGCGCGGTCGCCGCGGGCGGCAGCAGCCTCACCGTCGGCGCCACGGTTCGACCCCCGGGGCCTGCCCACGACGTTCCGCTTCCAGTACGGGACGACCGCGGCCTACGGATTCGAGACCTCCACGGGCGACGCCGGTTCCGGCACCTCCCCCGTCTCGGTCACGGCCACGGTGACCGGGCTGACGCCCGCCACGACCTACAACTTCCGCGTCATCGCCACCAACGCGGCCGGAACCACGCTGGGCCCCAACCAGGTCGCCACCACCATCGCGCCGGCGCCCACCGCGACGACCGCCGAGGCCCTGGTCACCGGCACGAGATCGGCGCTCGTGAGCGGTGTGGTGGGGACGCACGGGGTCGCGGGCACGGCGTACTTCGTCTGGGGGAGGACGGCCGGCCGGCTCTCGTCGCGAACCCGGGCGCGCGCGGTCGACGGCGACCGCGTGACGGTGCGGGCCGCCCTGCGCGGGCTGACGCCCAATCGGCGCTACCACTACCGGGTGGTCGTCGAGACCCCGGGCGGACGCGTCCAGGGGCGGGTGATGGCCTTCGTCGCCCGCCGGAGCCGGGCGGTGGCCGACGTCAGGCCGCGTCGCGGCGCCGACGTCGCGGGCCGCGCCACGCTGCGCCGGCTGCGCACCACCGTGCGGGCGGTCAGCGCGACGAGCGGCCGCACCGTCACGGCCCGCGCGGCGCTGCGCTCCGCCCGCCTCACGGTCTCGTGCACGCGCGGCTGCCGGCTCAGCGAGGTCGTCGGCCTGGACCGCCGCTCGCCCCGCGTCGGCCACATCGCCGGCCCCCGCCACCGCTTCCGGGGCACCGGCGCCCGCGCGTCGGGCGGCGAGGTGACGCTGGCCGTGCGGCGCTCCGCCCGGCGGGTCGCCGTGGACCTGGCCCCCCTGTTCAGCGACGGCCGGGGCCACCCCTACCTGTTCCCGAAGGGCTCCACGATCCTCATCCGCGTGGGCGGGCCCGGCCTGATCCCCTCGGCCACCCGCGTCACCCTGGGAGCCACGACCACCACCCAGCGCTGCGCGCTGGCGGCGGGCCGCGCCGTGGCGTGCCGCACCCGGTGAGCACCTACGACCGCCTCGCCGGCCTGCCGGTGCGCGTCGAGGGGTACTCGCGCTCGAGGTGCTCGCGCTCGATCCGGGCGAGGACGTCCGCCGCCTGACCACCGTGATCCACCTGCACGGCGGCGGCGAGGAGGGCATCGGAGAGGACCCCCTGCCGGTGAGCGCCTGGCCGATCGGATTCCGCCGGGGGGAGTGACGCTCGCGGGTCGATCCGTGACGGGCCGGGCGTCAGCCTCGCGCGATGACGGATGCGCGCGCGAGCAGGGGCCGGGCCGGCGAGAGGGCCGCCGAGCGCCACATGGTGAGGCGCGGTTGGACGGTGCTGGCCCGACGGTGGCGGGGCGCGGGGGTGAGCTGGACCTCGTGATCGCGCGCGGGCGCGTCGTCGCGATGTGCGAGGTCAAGACCCGCGGCAGCGCCGAGGCCCTCACCGAGCCGCTCGCCGCCGCCCAGCGGGCCCGCATCGCCCGCGCCGCCGAGGCCTACCTCGCCGCCCACCCGCAGCTGCGCGAGCGCCGCCTGCGGATCGACCTGATCACGGTCCACGCTGGGCGCCTGCGCGCCCGGGTCCGCCATCACCCCGGATACGCCGCCGATCTGAACGAACGGCGGTGAACCGGGGACATGCCCTCGGCCGCCAGGGCGGCGTGATGGTCGGGGGTCGCGTAACCCATGTGGCGCTCGAAGCCGAAGCCGGGGTAGGCCCGCGCCAGGGGCCCGCGCATGAGCCGGTCGCGCGTGACCTTGGCGATCACCGACGCCGCCGCGATGCAGGCGCTGGTGCGGTCGCCGCCCACCACCGCGCGGTGCTCCGGAGCCGCCTGCCCCAGCCGGAACCCGTCCACCAGGCACATCGACGGGCACGGGTCGATCGCGGCCAGGGCGCGCGCGAGCAGGCGCAGGTTGGTGCGGTGCAGGCCGTCGCGGTCGATCGTCGCCGGCGACGCGCGAGCACCACGACACCTGCTCGGCGTGGCGCATGACGCGTCGGCCACTGCGCCCGCACGTCCGGGCGCAGGCGCTTGGAGTCGTCCAGGTCGCCCAGCGCGCGCCGGCGCGCGCGGGTCAGCCACCGAGGTCGAGGCAGACGCCGACGACGACGAGCGGACCTGCGAGGCAGCCCCCGCCCGGCCTCGTCGGCTCCCGCGACGCGCGGCGCGCCGAGCGCGCGGTCATGGGCGAACAGCCGGCGCGGCCGGCCGGTGCGGATCCGGTCGCCGGCGACGCGCCCATCGCCCGCGCGAGCCCTCGGGCTAGGCGCGCTGCTTCTCGCGGATGCGGGCCTTCTTGCCGATCTTGCCGCGCAGGTAGTACAGCTTGGCGCGGCTGACGTCGCCCTCCATCGACCCGCTCGATGTTCTCGATCTTGGGCGAGTGGACCGGGAACGTGCGCTCGACGCCGACGCCGAAGCTCTGCTTGCGGACGGTGAAGGTCTCGCGGCTGGTCGAGCCCTGGCGCTTGATGACAGTGCCCTCGAAGACCTGGACGCGCTGGCGCGTGCCCTCGATCGACGCGGAAGTGGACCTTCACGGTGTCGCCGGCCTTGAACTCCGGGACATCGTCGCGAGCTGCTCGCGCTCAAGGCTCTCGATGACGCTCACGGCGCGTGCTCCTCGACTCGGCGTGCCCGGGTCGGGGCCCGGCAAAACGACGCGGAGCATAGCAAGGGAGCCCCCGCGGCCGAAAGCGCTCGGTCGGCCGGGCTACGAGCGTGCGCGGAGCGAGCGATCCGCTCGTCGCGCCAGCGCGCGATCGCCCCGTGGTCGCCCGAGAGCAGCACAGTCGGGCACCGGGTGGTCGTCGAAGACGCGCCGGACGGGTGTAGTGGGGATGCTCGATGCGCCCGCCGAGCGCCTCGCGAGAACGACTCGGCCACCAGGCTCTGCGCGTTGCCGAGGGCGCCGGCGAGGCGCCGGGCGACGGCGTCGATGACGGCCATCGCCGCCACCTCGCCCCCGGCCAGGACGAAGGGCCCCAGGCAGACCTCGTCGTTGGCCAGCACCTCGTGCACGCGCTCGTCGAAACCCTCGTAGCGCCCGCACAGCAGGGCGATCTCGGGCTCCTGGCGCGAGCTCGCGAGGCGACGGCGTCGGTGAAGGGGCGCCCCCGGGGGGTCAGCACGATCACGCGCCGGCCGCTCGCGCACCTCCGCGCGCCGGCTCCCCGTAGACGGCCTCGAGGGACGGCGGCAATGACGTCGACCCGGATCACCATGCCGGGCCCTCCCCCGTAGGGCGAGTCGTTGACCTGGCCATGCGCGAGCGGCGTCGTGTCGCGGGGCGAGAAGCAGCGCAGCTCGAGGCCCGCCGTGAGCGCGGCGTTGGCGAGGTGGCGCGGGCCGGCGCATCCAGTCGAACCACTCCGGGAAGAGGGTGAAGACGTCGATGCGCACGCGCTAGGCGCGCGGTCCGAACAGGTCGGCCCGCAGCGTCGATGCGGCGGCCGGGCACGTCGAGGTCGACGACCGCGTCGGCGGTGAAGGGCACCAGGAGCACGGCCGGAGTCCGTCACCGGAGACCTCCAGCACGTCGTTCGCCGGCGCGGCGAGCACCTGGGTACGGTACCCAGGGCGCGCCCGCCGATCAGACGCCGCAGCCCACGAGGTCACTGGACGAAGAACGTGTCCGGGTCGTCGGACCGTGACCCGGCCGTCGTGGCACGAGGATCTCGGCCCCCACGAGGGCGGAGGCCTCGTCCCGCGACGCGACGCCCTCGAAGCCGAGCAGGGGCATGTCGGGACGGCCGGCCCGGGACGCCAGCACCAGGTGTCGAGTGCCGCCCTCGCGCAGCCGCAGCTCGACCACCTCGCCGACGGCGAGGGTCGGCGAGCGTCGGGCCGGAGGCGCTGCGAGTGCACGGTGCCCTCGACGCCGTGGGGGCGCCCGATCCGCCCGATCACGACGGTCGGCGAGCTCACGCCGGCGACTCGGGAGCTAGTCGACGATCTCGAGGGTGGCGCGCTCGCCCCGCGCCGGCCGACGCCGAGCGCAGGATGACCCTCAGCGCGCGCGCGACCTGCCGCCGCGGCCGATGACCTGCCCGAGGTCGGTCTCGGCGACGTAGAGGGAGATGACGCGGGCCTCGGCGTCGCCCTCCTCCTTGACCTCGACCCGGTCGGGGTGGTCCACGAGGCCGCGCGCGAGGGCGCCGACCATCGCCGACAGCGGGCGATCGACCGGGCTCATGCGGCGCCGGCTCAGGCGGCCTGGGCCTCGCCGCCTATCTGGGGCGATCTTGATGAGCTTCTTCACGGCGGGCGTCGGCTGGGCGCCGTTGGCGATCCAGGCGTCGGCCTTCTCGACGTCGATCTCGACGATGGAGGGGTGCGGTCTGCGGGTTGTAGCGGCCGATCGTCTCGATGTTGCGGCCGTCGCGCGGCGAGCGGACATCGGCGACGACGACGCGGTAGATCGCGTTCTTCTTTCCGCCCACTCGGGCGAGGCTGAATCTTGACCATGCGGTGCTCCCTTTCTCGTTGTCTCGTCAGGTGCCGAAGAGAGCGGGCAGGCCTCCACGGCCCATCTGCTTCATCAGCTTTCGCATCTGCTTGAACTGTGACAGGAGTTGGTTGACCTCCTGCACGCTGGTGCCGCTGCCGGCCGCGATGCGGCGCCGGCGGCTGCCGTTGATGATCTCGGGGTGGCGCCGCTCCTGGAGCGTCATGCTCTGATGATCGCCTCCACGCGGTCGATCTGGCCGATCGTCGAACCGTTCGAGGTCCTTGCCCTGGCGGCGTTGCGGAAGCCGGGGATCATGCCCGAGGACCTGGGACATGGGCCCCATCTGCTGCGCACCTGGTGCATCTGCTCGCAGGAAGTCCTCGAGCGTCGAACGAGCCGCCGCGGATCTTCTCCTCGAGCTTCTTGGCGTCGCCGACGTCCACCGTCTGTCTGGGCCTTCTCGATGAGGCTCGAGCACGTCGCCCATGCCGAGGATCCGCGAGGCCATGCGGTCCGGGTGGAAGGGCTCGAGCGCCTCGAGCTTCTCGCCGGTGCCGATGAACAGGATCGGCTTGCCGCTGACCGCCCGCACCGACAGCGCGGCGCCGCCGCGGGCGTCGCCGTCGAGCTTGGTGAGCGCGACGCCGTCGAAGTCGAACGGCCTCGCCGAAGGCCTTGGCGACGTCCACCGCGGTCTGGCCGGTCATCGCGTCGACCACGAGCACGACGCTGGTGGGGTGAACCGCCTTCTTGATCCGCACCAGCTCGTCCATCATGTCGGCGTCGATCGTGAGCCGGCCGGCGGTGTCGACGATCACCAGGTCACGGCCGGTCTTCCGGGCCGCCTCGATGCCGTTGCGGGCGATGGCCACGGCGTCGGAGCCCGACTCGCGGTGCACCGGCACGTCGATCTGCTCGCCCAGCACCGCCAGCTGCTGCGCGGCCGCCGGCCGGTGGACGTCGCACGCCACGAGCATGGGCGCGCGCCCCTGGGCGCGGAAGTAGCGGGCCAGCTTGGCGCTGCAGGTCGTCTTGCCCGACCCTGGAGGCCGGCCATCAGCACGATCGTGGGCGGCTTGGACGCCAGCGGGAGGGCGACGTTGGCCTCGCCCATGAGGGTCGTGAGCTCCTCGCTCACGATCTTCACCACCTGCTGGTCCGGGGTGAGCGAGTCCATCACCTCGGCGCCCTTGGCGCGCGCGGCGATGGCGGTCGTGAGCTGCTTGACCACGGGCAGGCTGACGTCGGCCTCGAGCAGCGAGAGGCGGATCGCCCGCATCGCCTGGTCGATATCGGCCTCGGTGAGCTTGCCCCGGCCCTTCAGGCCGGAGAAGACCCCCTGCAGCTTGTCTGTGAGCGCGTCGAACATCGGCAACCGCTCACTCTAGAGGACCGGCCTACTCCTCGGGAGAGAAGATCGCCCGCGCGAACGCCGTCGCGTCGAAGGGCTGGAGGTCCTCGAGCTTCTCGCCCGAGCCCACGAGCTTGACCGGGATGCCCAGCTCGCGCCGGATAGCGACGGCGATGCCGCCCCGGGCGGTGCCGTCGACCTTGGTCAGCACGACGCCGGTGACGCCCACCGCCTCGTGGAAGAGGCGCGCCTGGCTGAGCCCGTTCTGGCCGGTCGTGGCGTCGAGCACCAGCAGGATTTCGTGGGGCGCGTCCGGGTCGAGCTTGCCGACGACGGCGCGCACCTTGCGCAGCTCCTCCATCAGGTTGTGCTGGGTCTGCAGCCGGCCGGCGGTGTCGATCAGGGCGACGTCCGCGTGGCGGGCCGTCGCCGCCGCCACCGCGTCGTACGCGACGGCGCCCGGATCGGCGCCCTGGGCCTGGCGCACGAAGTGCGCGCCGGAGCGCTCGGCCCACACGCCGAGCTGGTCGATCGCCGCGGCGCGGAAGGTGTCGGCGGCTCCGATGACCACCGTCTGGTCGAGCTCCGCGAGGCGGTGGGCCAGTTTGCCGACGGTCGTCGTCTTGCCGCTGCCGTTGACGCCCACGATCAGGATCACCGTGGGCGTGGCCTCGAGGGAGATGCGCGCCGGCTCGGGCGCCATCTGCGCGGCCACCGCCCGCCAGAGGGCGCGCGACAGGTCGGCGCCGCTCGAGCACGCGGCCCTGCTCCCACTCCCCGCGCAGCTCGTCGACCAGGGCCATCGTCGCGTCGATGCCGCAGTCGGCCGCGATCAGGGCCTCCTCCAGCTCGTCCCAGGTCTCCGCGCTGACGAGGCTCGGTGCGAAGATCCCCGCCAGCTGCGGTGAGATGGTCTGGCGGGGCTTGGTCAGGTTCTCGCGCAGGCGGGCCATGAGCCCGCGCCGGCGCGGCGTCTCCTGCTCATCCGGCTCCGGTGGCGCGAGGCCCAGGAGCTCCGCCCATGCCTCGCGGTCGCCGTCAACCGCGGCGTCGCTCATCCGCGGCCGCCGGGGATGGCGTGCAGCGCGCGCCGCACGTACGGGCGCGCGGGGCCCTCGACGTCGCGGCGCAGGCGCCGCGCCACCACCTGGGAGACGCCCTCGGCGCCCATGGTGACGCCGAAGATGGTGTCGGCGATCTCGACCGTCGGCTGCTGGTGGGTGATGAGCAGGAACTGGGTGGTCTCGGAGAGTCGCCGCACCACGCCCAGGAAGCGGCGCAGGTTGACGTCGTCGAGCGCCGCCTCGACCTCGTCGAGCAGGTAGAACGGCGCGGGGCGCGCCATGGCCAGCGCCAGGCAGAAGCCGAGCGCGACGAGCGAGCGCTCGCCGCCGGACAGCAGGGCGAGCGAGCGCGGGCGCTTGCCGGCGGGGACCACCTCGACCTCGATGCCGGCCTCGCCGTCGTCGTCGACGACGGCCCGCAGCCGGCCCTCGCCCCCCGGGAACAGCAGGCCGCAGACCTCCGCGAAGCGCTCGCGGAAGGCGCCGAAGAGCGCGTCGAAGCCCTCGGCGACGGCCGCGTCCAGCTCGGAGAGGTGGCCGCGCAGGGCCTCGGCCGCCGACTCCAGGTCGGCGATCTGCGCCGCCATCTCGGTCTCGCGTTCGTCCAGCTCCTCGCGCTCGGCGGCCGCCAGGGGATTGACGGCGCCGATCATCCCGCGGCGCCGCTCGAGCTCCTCCAGGCGGGCGGCGGCCTGCTCGGGGTCCTCGTCCGCCTCCCCCTCGGCCGGCGGGGGCCCGGCCTCCGCGGCGCGCTCCGCGGCGACGGCCGCCTGCACCTCGGCGGCGTGGGCCTCGGTCGCCGCCGCCGACGCCCGGCGCTCGGCGGCCTCGGCGGCCCGGTCGGCCGCCGCGACGCCCTCGTCGAGGTCGCGGGCATGGGACGCCGCCCGCTCGTGGGCGCCGGCGGCCTGGGCCGCGGCGGGCGCGAGCGCGCGGGCGGCGGCCTCGAGGGCAGCGGCGGCGCGGCGGGCCGCGCCGAGATCGGGCGCGGCGTCGGGCTCCGCCGCCAGCGCGCGAGTGGCCTCCACCCGCGCGGCCGCCTCGGCCTCGTGGGCGCGGGCGCCGACCAGCTCGGTGCGGGCGTCGGCCGAGGCCGCGGCGGCCGCCCGCGCCGCAGCCGTGGCCTGCTGCGCCCCGCCTCGGGCCGCCACGGCCGTCGTCGACGCCCCCGTCGCCGCGGCCCGCGCGGCCTCGGCGCGGGGCCCGGCGGCCGCGGCCGCGGCCTGCAGGCCGCCCAGCTCGCCCTCGAGCCTCTCCACGGCCTCCGCGGCCTCGGCCGCGCGGGCCGCGCGGCCGCTCAGCTGGGCCCGGACGCGGGCGAGGGCCTCGGCGGCGCGGATCGCGCTGCGGTCGGCGGCGCGGCGGCGGCGGCGCAGCTCGTCCACGACCGCCGCGGCGCGCCGCACCCGGGTCTCGGCCACCGAGACGGCCTCGGCCGCGCCTGCCTCGGCCTCCTGCGGCGCGGCCGTGCATCGCGCGGCGCGCCCAGGAGCCCTGCGACCGCCCCACGACGCCGTCGGCGGGGCGCAGCGCATGGCCGTCACGGGTCACCAGGATCCCCCCGGTCCCGGCCGGGACGGAGTCCAGGTCATCGACGAGCCAGGCGTCCGCGAGCAGCCGCTCGAGGTGGGGACGGGCGGCGTCCGAGCAGCGGAGCACCAGGTCGAGCACCGGCGCGGGCGCCCGGCGGGCCGCTGGGCGCGGCCCGGCCCGGCGCGGGCACGACGGCCCAGCCGGCCCCGGCGTCGAGCGCCTCGCGGGCGGCGCCGATGGTGGCCGCCGGGACCGCGTCCGCCAGGGCTCCCAGGGCGGCGGCGACGGCCCGCTCGGTGCCGGGCTCGACCTCGAGCCCGTCGCCCAGCGACCTGGCCGCCGAGGCGTCCCCCGCCTCGGCCGGCGCCAGCGAGCGCGCGGCGACGCTCGCCTCGCGCAGGCGGACATCCGCGGCATCGCGCGCGGCCTCGGCATCGGCGGCGGCCCGCTCGGCCTGCTGCAGCCGCTCCGCCCAGCGGGCGGCGCGCGCGGTGGCGATCTCGTCGCGTCGCTCGGCGCGCGCCGGGGCCTCGGCCGCGACGGAGTCGCCCTCGATCCGGGCCAACCGCCCCCGTGCGTCGTCCAGGGCCCCCTGGACCTCCCGTGCGCGACGGGCGCCGTCGGCGGCCTCCCGCTCGGCCGCGAGCAGCGCGGCCGATTCGACGGCGGCGGCGTCCTCGAGCCGGCGGTGCTCGGCACGCGCGGCGGCGTCGGCGGCCTCCGCCTCGGCGGCGGCGGCGTCGGCCTCATCCGCCGCCGCGCGCGCCAGGGCGACGGCCTCGGTGGCGTCGCTCGCGGCCTGCTCCAGCGACCCCAGGCGCTCCGCGGCGGCCGCGCGCCGCCGCGCCGCCTCGGCCCGCTCGCCCTCGGCGGCCTCGACGCGCTCGGACGCCAGCTCGGCGCGCCCCGCGCTGCGCTCGGACGCCGTGCGCAGGGTCGCGGCCAGCTCCTGGGCGCGCGCGGCGTCCTGGGCGGCGAGGGCGCGGGCCTGGGCGGCGGCGGAGCGCTCGGCGCGAGCGCCCTCGAGCGTCCGCGACTCCTCCGCCGCGATGGCCTCCAGGCGCGCGTGCTCCTGCCGCGCCCGGCGCAGGGCGGCGTCGGCCGCGCGGGCGCGGGCCGCGGCCACCGCGGCGCGCGCGGCGGCGATCTCGGCGTCGAGCGCCTGGGCCCGCTCGGCGGCGCGGGCCTGCCGGTCGAGCGAGCGGGCGCGCGAGCGCACCTCCCCCGCCAGGTCCCGGGCCCGCTCGAGCCGGTCGCCGACGCGGGCCAGCTTCTGCTCGGCCCGGCGCCTGCGGCGCTTGGCGACCGCCACTCCGGCGGCGGCGTCGACCATCGCCCGTCGCTCCAGGGGCGTGCTGGTGCACAGGGCCTCGACCTGCCCCTGGCGGATCACCGCCAGGGCGTCCGGGACCGACGCCGCGGGAGGCCAGGGCCTCCTGGACGTCGAGCAGGCGGCACGACGCGGAGTTGAGCCGGTAGTGCGCGTCGCCGGCGCGCGTCAGGCGGCGGCTCGCCTCGACCTCCGCCGGGCCGCCGCCGCCTTCGTCCTCCTGGGACAGGACCAGCTCGACCTCGGCGAACTGCGCGGCCGGACGCCGGTCGCCGCCCGAGTACAGGACGTCGGCCATGCCTCCCGCGCGCAGGCGTCCCGCGCGCTGCTCGCCGAGCGCCCACACGACCGCCTCGGCCAGGTTGCTCTTGCCCGACCCGTTGGGGCCGACGACCACGTTGACGCCGGGGCCCAGCTCGAGCGACGTCGCGTCCGCGAACGACTTGAAGCCACGCAGCGAGAGGCGGCTCAGCATCAGGCGTCCGCGGTCAGGCGGGCGAGGGCCCGGGCGGCGGCCACCTGCTCGGACGCCTGCTTGGAGCGGCCGGTGCCCTCCCCCATCACCTCGCCGCCGACGGTCACCCGGCTCGTGAAGCGGGGGTCCTGCGGCGGGCCGGTCGTGTCGGTGACCTCGTAGGCCACGGCGGCGCGCCGCCGGCGGGCGACGAGCTCCTGGAGGGCGGTCTTGGCGTCCCGGGCCCCCGGCGGCGCCGCGTCGAGAGCCGGCGCGAACGCCTCGAGGACCGCCGCGCGCGTCGGCTCGGCGCCCAGGTCGAGCCAGGCGGCGCCGATCGACGGCCTCGGCCAGCGCCGCCCGCACCGTGGGACGCGCGGCCAGCTCGGCCGCCGCGTCGCGCCGGGCGGCGGGCGCGGCGTCGACCAGCAGCGTCGGCAGGCCCGCGGCCTGGGCGGCCGCCGAGCACGAGTCGCGCGCCACCACCACCTGGCGCATCCACGACAGGTCACCCTCGTCCACCGATGGGTGCCGGCGCATGAGCTCTTCGCTCACGACGACCTCCAGGACGCTGTCACCGAGGAACTCGAGGCGCTCGTAGGACGCGTCTCGGCGAGGTGCCCACGAGCTGTGGGTGAAGACCTGGCGCCGCCGTCCGGCCGGAAGGGCCGAGACCAGCCGGGAAAGGCCCGGAGCCGGCGGCGGCGGCGCCACCGTCGCTCAGGCGCTGTTCGCCATGACGAAGTCGACCGCCTGACCGACCGTCGCGATCTTCTCCGCCTCCTCGTCCGGGATCTTGATCTTGAACCGGTCCTCCATCTCCATGATCAGCTCGACCAGGTCCAGCGAGTCAGCGTTCAGGTCCTCCTGGAAGGAGGACTCGACGGTGACCTCTGCCGGGTCGACCCCGAGCTGCTCCACCAGGATGGCGCGGACCTCTTCGACAGCCTTCTCTCGGTCCAACACGTCCCCCTCTGGTTCTTCGCCACGCCAGTGGCCGCTCGGCTCTGGCAGGTCAACCTACACACGGTCTCGGACGAACCGCCGGCGTCGCGGCGACGCCGGGAATCCTACGTGGCGCGCGCGCGTTCGGCGCCCTCGAGGGCGAGGGCGGCGCCGAATTGCTCGACCAGGCTTGCCGCGCGTCCCCCGCGCGGCGACCCGCACGGCGTTCGCGACGCCCCGTCCGCTGGAGTTGCCGTGGCCGATGACCGCGAGGCCGCGCACGCCGAGCAGCACCGCGCCGCCGTAGGTCTCGGGATCGATCCGGTCGCGCATCCGCCGCAGGGGCGGGCGCACCAGCAGGCCGCCGATGCGGCCGAGCAGCGTCGAGCGCACGGCGTCGCGCACCTCCCCGATCAGGAAGGTCGCGACGCCCTCCATCGTCTTGAGGACCACGTTCCCGGTGAAGCCGTCGGTCACCACGACGTCGCGGCGCCGGCCGAGATGTCGCGCCCCTCGACGTTGCCGATGAAGCCGGGGGTCTCGCGCAGGAGGCCGTGGGCGCTCAGGACGAGGTCGCTGCCCTTGACCTCCTCCTCGCCGATCGAGAGCAGGCCGACGCGTGGCATCGGGGATGCCCAGCACATCGCGCGAGAAGAGGCGCCCGATGCAGGGCGAACTGCGGGCAGGTGCTCGGGGCGGGCCTCGGCGCTGGCGCCGGCGTCCAGCAGGAGCACCGGGCCGCCGCCGGTGCTCGGCAGCACGACCGCGATGGCGGGCCGGATGACGCCCGGGACGCGGCGCATGTAGAGCGTCGCGGCCGCGAGCATCGCCCCGGTGTTGCCGGCCGAGACGGCCGCGCCGGCGCGGCCCTCGCCCACCAGCCGGCACGCCAGCGACACCGACGAGTCGGGCTTCGCGCGCACGGCGCGCGCGCCCTCCTCGTCGCGAGGAGATGGCCTCGGCGGCGTGCACGACCTCGATGCCGGGGACGCCCGCGGCGGCCTGGCGTCCGAGCTCGTCGCGCAGGAGCGCCTCGTCGCCCACCAGGAGGACGGGGATCCCGTCACCCGCGGCATCGACGGCCCCTTGACCGGAGCGGCGGGCGCGTTGTCGCCACCCATCCCGTCCAGCGCGACCGTGGGCTCGGCCGGTACTACCCCTCGATCTCGAGGACCGGGCGGCCCCGGTAGTAGCCGCACACCCCGCAGACGTGGTGCGGCCGCACGGGGCTCGCGCACCGCGGGCAGCGCCCGAGGCGGGTCGCCTCGATGGCGTGGGTCGCGCGACGCGTGTCGCGGCGCTGCTTGGAGGTCTTTCGCTTCGGGACGGCCACGTAATCACCACCGGTCGGAGGACTCGCGGAAGGGTAGCGGGCCCGAGGCCCGGTGAGAAAGGGTCCGCGGGCCCGGGGCCGCTCGCGGGCGGCCGGCGGAAGGCATCCTGGCCAGGCGATCGGACAAGCTGCGCAGGGCGTCCCAGCGCGAATCGGTCTGCACTCTGACGGCGCAGTCGCAGGGCGCGGGTTGCAGGTCGGCGCCGCAGGTCGGGCACAGGCCGGCGCAGTCCTCGCGGCAGAGGATCATGGCCGGGAGGGCCTCCGCGATCGCGTCGCGCGCCCACAGGCCGAGGTCGAGAGCGTTCGCCCTCACGTAGCCGAGTCAAGTCCTCGTCGAACGGGTCGTCGGCCGTCGGGGCGGCCGTCGGCGGCGAACTCGGCGGCATCGATCCGAGCCGCACGCGCGCGGGCCCATGCACCTCCAGCACGGCCCCACCAGATCGACGGCGGTGCTCAGGCGCAGCCGGATGCCGGTGAGGCCGCGCGGCTGACCTCCAGATCGACCTCCGGGCGAGGCGGGCTCGGTGCGGTAGTCCTGGCCGCCGAGGCGCAGCTCGACCGGCGGGACCCGACGAGCCGCAGGCCGGGTCCGCCGCTGCCCGAGCGAGAGACCGAGGGAGCGGAGATCGACCGTGGTGGCGACCCGCTCGCCATGGCGGCTACTGAGGCGAATCCGGCGAGAGCGGCTCCCCGTCGTCGCCCTCGTCCGTGCGTCCCTGCAGGCGCTCGCGGCCACGCTGGACGGCCTGGAGGAACTTGCCGAGGTTGACCTCGAGCGTCCCGAGCACCTCGTCGGCGTAGTCCTCGGCCCCGAGGCGCACCTCGCGCTCGCGGCTGGCGGGCCTCCTCGAGGATGTCCGCCGCCTCGCGCTCGGCGCGCTTGACGACCTCCTGCTCGGAGGCCTCCTGCGCCGCCTTGTCGCGGGCGTCGGCCACGAGGCGCTCGGCCTCGCGCTTGGCCTCGGCGAGCATCTCCTGGCGCTCCTTGACGATCCATCGCGCCTGCTTGACCTCTTCGGGGATCGTCGAGCGCATCTGGTCCAGGAGGTCGTAGATCGCCTCGCGGTCGATGCGCACCTGATCGGTCAGCGGGACCGCCCGGGCGTTGTGGATCAGGTCGTCCAGCTTGTCGATCAGTTCCAGTACGTCCAACGAACCCTCCTCAGGGGATCGAGCCGACACCACGGGGGCGTCGCGCCCGCAGAGCCTCCGCGACGAAGTGCGGGAACCCAGTCATCGACCGAGCCCCCCCACGCCGCCACCTCCCGCACACCGCTCGAGCTCACGAAGCTGTACTGCGGCGATGCCGGCAGATAGACGGTTTCGATCTCCGCCGCCAGATGCCTGTTCAGTTGCGCCATCTGGAACTCGTAATCGAAATCCGAGATCGCGCGCAGACCTTTTACCATGACCGAGGCGCCGATCGCGCGGGCGTGTTCGGTGATCAGGGAGTTGAAGCCCACCACGCGGACGTTCTGCAGATGCCCGATGCTCGCCTCGACGAACGCGATCCGCTCCTGCGCGTCGAACATGGGCATCTTCTTGAACGAGCCCGTGGTGACCGACACCACGACCTCGTCGAAGAGTGCGGCGGCCCGGGCGATGATGTCGATGTGCCCGAAGGTCACGGGGTCGTAGGTGCCCGGGCAGACGGCGATGCGCGCGGGGGCGTCATCCGGCCTCGCACCGCAGCACGCTGAGCGCCCGTGTCACCGTAGGTCCGATCAATACGCGAGGCGATCTCCAATCCGCTCGGCTCCGGTGGGGGCACGCGCGGCGGAGTGCTCGATCACCACGATCCCGGGGGCCGCCACGAGCGGCTCGAGAGGGCCCCCAGTTGGGCCGACGACCCGGTCGGTGAGGGTATAGGGCGGGTCCAGGAGGCACAACCCGAAGGCGCGGCCGGCCGCGCGCTCGGCGGCCAGCGCGGCACGCCAGTCGCGGCCGACGACGCGCGCGCGCTCGCCCTCGCCGAGCGTCGGCGACGTTGGCCCGGATGGCGGCGAGCGCGCGGCGGCGCGCGCTCCACCAGCGTGGCCGAGCGCGCGCCGCGCGAGAGGGCCTCGAGCCCCAGCGCGCCCGACCCCGCGAACAGGTCGAGCACGTCCAGCCCGTCGACCGGCCCGACGATCGAGAAGATCGCCTCGCGCACGCGGTCGGCCGTCGGGCGCGTCTCGTCGCCGGGCGGGGCGCCGATGCGCCGCCCGCGATGGACGCCGGCGACGATCCTCACGCGTCGAGGAGCCGCGGCAGGGCGTCGAAGCGCTGCAGCACCGCGGCGCGCAGCAGCCGGTTCTCGGGCCGCGACAGGTTCGGGTCGGCGGCCAGCGTGCGCCGGGCGACGTGCCGTGCCTCGGCCAGCTCGCGGCGGTCCCGCGACGAGCCGCGCGAAGCGCAGGTCGGTGGGCCCCGCCTGGCGCAGCCCCAGGATGCTGCCCTCGCCGCGGATCTCCAGGTCGAGCTCGGCCAGCCGGAAGCCGTCGTTGGTCTGCGTGAGGGCCTCCAGGCGGCGCGCGCCGTCCTCGGTGGGCGGGCTCGGCGAAGAGCATGCAGAGGCCCGGATGCTCGCCCCGCCCGACGCGGCCGCGCAGCTGGTGCAGCTGGGCCATGCCGAAGCGGTCGGCGTCCTCGATCAGGATCATGGTCGCGTTGGCGACGTCGATGCCGACCTCGACGACCGTCGTCGCCACCAGCAGGTCGGTGCGGCCCTCGGCGAAGTCGAGCATCGCGGCGCGCTTCTCGTCGGTCGGCCTGCGGCGCCGTGGACCAGGCCGACCGAGAAGGCCGCGAAGGGGCCGGAGCGCAGCCGCTGCGCCTCGGTGGTGGCGGCCCGGGCCTCCGCGGCCGCGCCCTCCTCGACCAGGGCGCAGATCACGTAGGCCTGGCGCCCCGCCCGCAGCGCCCCGCGCACACGCTCGTAGGCCCGCTCGCGCTCCTGCTCGCGCACCCACGCGGTCTCCACCGGCGAGCGCCCCGGCGGGCGGGTGCGGATCGTCGACACGGTCAGGTCGCCGTAGGCGGTCAGCGCCAGCGTGCGCGGGATGGGCGTGGCGGTCATGTAGAGGATGTGGGCGGCGCCGTCGCCCCCCGCGGTCCGCTCCGCGAGCGCCTGGCGCTGCTCCACGCCGAAGCGGTGCTGCTCATCGACCACCACCAGGCCGAGGCGGTCGAACTCCACCCCCTCGGACAGGAGCGCCTGGGTCCCCACCACCACCGGCGCCGTGCCCGAGCTCAGCGCCAGCCGGCGCCGCTCGCGCTCGGCCTTGGGCACGCGGCCGGTCAGGAGCACGGGCGCGATGCCCGCGGGGCGCCAGGAGGCCGTCGAGGGTGCGCAGGTGCTGCTCGGCCAGGGTCTCGGTGGGCACGAGGATCGCGGCCTGCGCGCCGGCCTCGACGGCCTGGCACATGGCGAGCACCGCCACCAGCGTCTTGCCCGAGCCGACCTCCCCCTGGAGCAGGCGCCGCATCGGCCGGGTGCGCGTGAGGTCGCGCGCGATCTGCCCGCGCGGCGCGCCGCTGGGCCGGGGTCAGGGAGAACGGCAGCGCCGCCAGCAGCGGGGCCGACAGCGCGCCGGTGGCGGCGAGCACGGGCGCCGCGCCGGTGTCGGCCTGGCGCCTGCGCACGGCCTCGAGGCCGAGCTGGAGGACCACGAGCTCCTCCACCACCAGCCGGCGCCGCCCGAGCAGGCTCTCGCGGCGCGAGCGCGGGAAGTGGACCGCCACCAGCGCGTCGGCCGCGCCCGGGCAGCGCGAGGCGCTCGCGCACCCAGGCCGGCAGGCGCTCCGGGGCCGCGCGCGCCAGCGGCCGGGCCAGGTCGACCAGCTCGCGGATGCGCCGCACCGGCATCTGCTCGGACGCCGGGTACACGGGCACCAGCCCCCGGGTGTGGAGCCCCTCGGAGCCCGGCCCCCCGATGACCTCGTGCGTGCGCACGGCGATCTCGCGCCGGCCCTCCGCCCCCACCTTGCCCCGCAGGAGCAGCTCGTCGCCGGGCTGCAGGATCCGGGCCAGATGCTCCTGGTTGAACCAGGTCGCCGTGATCGCGCCGCTGTCGTCGTGCACGCGCGCCCGCACCAGGCGCAGGCTGCGCCGCCGGGTGGGGCGCACGGAGATGTCGTCGAGGCGCACGCGCACGGTCACCTCCTCCCCCGCCCTCAGCCCGGCCAGCGGGCGCACGTCCTGGTCGAAGGCCTCGTAGCGCATGGGCAGGTGCTCCAGCAGGCGGCCGATCATGTCGATGCCCGAGCGCCGCCGCCCGGCGCGCGGTGGTGCTGCCCACGCCCGGAAGCTCGGTGATCGGGGCGTCCACCACGCCGGGCCGGGCGTCGCGGGGGCGGGCGGCGCCGGCCACGGGGCCCCGCGGCCGAGGCCCAGCGGCGGGGTCGGTACGGGCGTCACATCCGCCGGTGGCGGTTGCGCTGGGCGGCATGAAACGAGCATAATCCGGGGCCGCTCGGACGCCTGCCGCGTCCTCACCGACGGCGACGGAAGCGAGAGCGCGGAGATGTCAAAGGTCTGCAGCGTCTGTGCCAAGTCCCCGACCTTCGGGAACAACCGCAGCCACTCGATGCGCGCGACGCCGCGTCGCTTCAACGTGAACGTGCAGAAGGTCCGCATCCTGAACGGCAACACGCCGGTGCGCGTCTACGTGTGCACCCGCTGCCTCAAGGCCGGGAAGGTCCGCAAGGCGGGCTGACCCCGCGGCCGCGCGACCCGGGGACGGTCAGCGGCCGTCGGCGAGCATGTTGGTCATCACGATGGCCGCGTCGGCGGCGTCGGAGCCGGCGTTGCCCTTGTCGCCGCCCGAGCGGGCCTCGGCCTGCTCGAAGCTCTCGCAGGTGAGCACGCCGAACGCGCACGGGACGCCCGGTCTCGAGGCCGACGGCGCTCAGCCCGGTCGCCGCGGCGTTGCAGATGTGGTCGAAATGCGCCGTCTCGCCCCGGATGACCACCCCGAGGGCGATGATCGCCGCGTAGCGGCGGTGCATGGCCAGCGACTTGGCCGCCAGGGGAAGCTCGAACGCGCCCGGGACCCAGTGGTCCTCGAGGTGCCCCGCGGGCAGGCCGGCCTCGGCCAGGCGCAGCTGCGCGCCGTGCAGCAGCCGCTCGCCGAGCTCGCGGTGGAAGCCGGCGACGACCGCCGCCATGCGGATGCCCGGGATGCTCCAGGCGGGGCGCCGGCGGAGGCGGCCCCGAGCGTGCCATCAGACCTCCGCCTCGCCCGCGGCGTGGGTGGCGCCGTTGTCGGACTCCGCGTCGAAGCGCAGATCCTGGTGGTGGAGGATGTGGCCCATCTTGTCCCGCTTCACCCTGAGGTAGTCGGCGTTGTCATCGCCCGGGTGACATCTCGATCGGCACCCTGTCGACCACCGAGAGCCCGTACCCCTCGAGGCCCACGATCTTCTTCGGGTTGTTGGTCAGCAGCCGGATCGACGATGAGGCCCAGGTCCACGAGGATCTGGGCGCCGATGCCGTAGTCGCGCAGGTCGGGCGGGAAGCCGAGCTCGATGTTGGCCTCCACGGTGTCGATGCCGCGGTCCTGGAGCTCGTACGCGCGCAGCTTGTTGAGCAGGCCGATGCCGCGCCCCTCCTGGGCGATGTAGAGCAGGACCCCGGTCCCCTCCTCGGCGATCATCCGCATCGCGGCCCGCAGCTGCTCGCCGCAGTCGCAGCGCTGGGAGCCGAAGACGTCCCCGGTGAGGCACTCGGAGTGGACCCGCACCAGCACGTCTGCGCTTGCCGTCGACCTCGCCCTTGACCAGCGCGAGGTGGTGCTTGCCGTCCAGGATCGAGCGGTAGCCCACCGCGCTCCACTCGCCGTACTCGGTGGGCAGCCGCGCCGCGGTGCCGCGCTCGATGAGCCGCTCGGTGCGCCGGCGGTGCTCGATCAGCTGGGCGATCGTGATCATCTTGAGGCCGTGCTCGGCGGCGTAGGGCACCAGCTCCGGGACGCGCGCCATCGTGCCGTCGGGGTTGCTGATCTCGCAGATGACCCCCGCCGGGATCAGGCCGGCCAGGCGCGCCAGATCGACCGCCGCCTCGGTGTGGCCGGCGCGCTCGAGCACGCCGCCCTGCCTGGGCCCGCAGCGGGAACACGTGCCCGGGCTTGACCAGGTCGTCCGGGCCCGCGTCGGGGTCGATGGCGACCATGATCGTGCGCGAGCGGTCCGGCGCCGAGATGCCGGTCGTGATGCCGTGGCGGGCCTCGATGGGCTCCGTGAACGCGGTGGCGTAGGGGGCCTCGTTGCGCCTCACCACCGGCTTGAGGCCCAGCTGGTCGCAGCGGGCCTCGGTGAGCGACAGGCAGACGAGCCCGCGCCCGTGCGTGGCCATGAAGTTGATCGCCTCGGGGGTGGCGAACTGGGCCGCCATCACGAGGTCGCCCTCGTTCTCGCGGTCCTCAGAGTCGAGGATCACGACCATCCGCCCCGCGCGGATCTCCTCGATGCGCCTCGGCGATGGTCGCGAACTCGGCCGCCGTGCTGGTCATCGCCCCCGTCCCTTCTGGCGCGTAGGGCGCCGCCAGTGATTCGACGTATTTTGCCACCACGTCAACCTCCAGGTTGACGGGCCGCTCGAGGGCCTGCGGGCCGAGCGTGGTGACCTCCATCGTGTGGGGGATGAGCGCGACGGTGAACGCGTCCGGGAGCCGCGCCGCCACCGTCAGGCTAACCCCATCGACGGCGATGCTGCCCTTCTCGACGACGTAGCGCAGCAGCGCGGCGGGCGCGGCGATCTCGAGGACGGTGCTGCTCGCCCTCCGGCCGCGCCGCGCGCACGGTGCCGACGCCGTCCACGTGCCCCTGCACGAGATGGCCGTCGAGCCGGTCGCCCAGGCGCATGGGGCGCTCCAGGTTGACCGCGGTCGCCCGCCGCGAGGCCGCCGAGCGTGGTGCGCCGCAGCGTCTCGGCCACGCAGTCCACCGCGAAGCCCGTCCGCCGTCGATCTCCACTGCGGTGAGGCAGGCGCCGTTGACCGCGACCGAGTCGCCCATCGCGAGGCCGTCGAGCACGAGCCGCCGGCACCGACCAGAGACGCGCCCCGCCGTCGGCGGGGCGCATCCCGGCGGATCCGCCCGCCCTCCTCGACCAGCCCGGTGAACACGCGCTCAGACCCGTACCCGCGAAGCGGGCGCAGCCGCCCGCGCACGAGGACGTCGCTCGCCCACCCGCTCGGTCTCGACGTCGCGCAGGCGCGGCGCCGGCGCCAGCGTCGCCGCGCCCGTCGCCCGCCGAGCGCCGAGGGGGCGCTCGCGCGCCGCCGATCAGCATCGGCGCGAGGAACCACGCGACGCGGTCCACCGCGCCCGCGCGCCGACCATGCGCGCCGGCGAGGCCCGCGCCGCCCTCCACGAAGAGCGACTGGACTCCCGAGGCGCCCAGCGCGCGAGCCCGCCGCCGATCCGCTCCGCCGGATCGCCCGGCAGCGGCACGACGTCCACGCCCGCGGCCCGCAGGGCGGCGACGCGGCCGGCGTCGGCGTCGGCCGCGGCGAGCACGATCACCGGCGTGCTCGCCGAGGCGCGCGCACGAGGGCCGACGTCGCGCGGCAGGCGGGCGCCGCGAGTCGAACACGACGCGGGCGGGCTGGCGCACCGGGCCCTCGACGTCGCGCGCGGTCAGCGAGCGGGTCGTCGGCGAGGGCGGTCCCGATCCCCACGGCCACCGCGTCGGCGTCGGCCCGCCAGCGGTGGACCAGGGCGCGCGAGGCGGGGCCCGAGATCCAGCGGCTCTCGCCCGTCGCGGTGGCGATCTTGCCGTCGAGGCTGGTGGCCAGCTTCAGCGTGACGTGGGGCCGCCCGGTGACGGCGCGCGGTGAGGAAGGCGCGCGTTGATCTCCGCGCAGGCGGCGGCCTCGGCGCCGCCGGCGACCGCCACCTCGATTCCGGCCGCCGCGAGCACCTCGCGCCCCTGCGCCCGCTCGCGCTCGAGCGGGTCGAGCAGGCCGATCACCACCCGCGCCACGCCCGCGGCGACCAGGGCGTCGGCGCAGGGCGGGGTGCGCCCGTGGTGCGAGCAGGGCTCGAGGGTGCACACCACGGTGGCCCCGCGTGCGGCGTCGCCCGCCTGCGCGAGCGCCATCGCCTCGGCGTGGGGCAGGCCCGGGCCCTCGTGCCAACCCTCGGCGACGATCTCGCCCGCCGCGCAGGATCACGGCGCCCACGAGGGGGTTGGGGCTCACGCGGCCCGCGGCCGTCGCAGCGCGAGCTCGAGCGCCCGCGACAGGGCCGCGCGCTCCAGGCGCCGAGGCCGGCGCGGCGACCACGCTCATCCGCCGCCGCCAGCCCCGACGAGCTCGCGGTAGGCCGCCACCGGATCCGGCGGCCCCGAAGATCGACGAGGCCGAGACGAACATGGTGGCGCCGGCGTCGCGCGCGTCCGGCAGCGTGGCGCGGGCCGATGCCTCCGTCGACCTCGATCGCGACCGCGATCGGGCAGCAGGGCGCGCAGCCGGGCGATGCGGTCCGGGGTCGTGCGCGATGAAGGCCTGGCCGGCGAAGCCGGGGTTCACCGCCAGCACGTTCACGTAGTCCAGCTCCGCCGCGAGCTCGGCGACGTGCTCGACCGGGGTGCCGGGGTTGATCGCCAGGCCCGCGCGGCACCCGGCCTCGCGGATGGCGCCCAGCAGCCGGTGCGGAGTGCGGCTCGGCCTCGACGTGGAACGTGATCGCGTCGGCCACCGGGGCGAACAGCTCAACGATCTCGGCGGGGCGCGACACCATCAGGTGCACGTCCACCAGCCCGCCGGCCGCGTGGATCGGCCGCGCCACGGCCCGGGCGAAGTCGGGCCCCACCGTCAGGTTCGGGACGAAGTGGCCGTCCATCACGTCCACGTGGGCCGCGCGCGCGCCGGCCGCCACCAGGGCGTCCAGCTGGGACCCGAGGTGCAGCATGTCGGCCGACATCACCGACGGCAGGACCAGCGGCGCGTCCGTCAGCGGGGCGCTCATGCCGCGCCCTCCGGCCGCCGCAGGCGGGCGATGAAGAAGCCGTCGGTGCCGTGCCGGTGCGGCAGCGTCAGCAGCGCGCCCGTCATGCGCGGGTGGGCGTACTCCGGGTACAGCGCGGCGAGGTCGTCGCGGCGGGCGCCCACGGCGTCCACGACCCCCTCGTTCTCGGGGCTGATCAGGGTGCAGGTGGAGTACACGACCCGCCCGCCGGGACGCACCAGGGCCATCGCGCGGCGCAGCAGGTCGGTCTGGAGCCGCGTCAGCGGGGCGAGGGCCTCCTCGCGGCGCCGCCAGCGCGCGTCGGGGCGCGACGACAGCACGCCGAGACCGGTGCAGGGCGGGTCGACCAGCACCGCGTCGAAGCCGCCCTCGGGCAGGTCGGCGGTGAGCGCGTCACCCTCCACGATCTCCATCGGGGCCCCCATGCGGTGGGCCAGCTCCCGCAGCGAGCGGGCCCGCGCCGGGCGCAGCTCGACCGCGGTGATGCGGGCGGCGCCGCCGGCGAGCGCGGCGATGTGCGTCGCCTTGGCGCCCGGGGCGGCGCAGAGGTCGAGGATGCGCTCGCCGGGCTGGGGATCGACGACGTGGGCCACCAGCTGCGAGGCCCTGCTCTGCCCCATGGCGAGCCCGCGCTCCCACGAGGCCGAGTCCTCCAGGGCGAAGCCGCCGGGGACGACGTAGGCCTCGGGCAGCAGCGGATCGCGCCGCCAGCCGGCCGGCAGCTCGGCCTCCAGCCCCGCGCGCGGGCCGCGCAGCCGGTTCCAGCGCAGGGCCGACTCGGCGGGCTCGTCGGCGGCCTCCATGGCGCGGACGGCGTCCTCGGGGCCCAGCGAGGCGACCAGCTGCGCGGCGATCCAGTCGGGCATCGAGTAGCGCAGCGCCGCCGTGTCCGCGCCGCCGCGCTCGAGCTCGGCCAGGCGGCCGCCCGCGTCGCTGGCGATGCGGCGCATCACCGCGTTCACCACGCCCGCCCGGGCCGAGACGCGCGCCTTGGGGCCGCGCAGCGCGCGCGCCTGGCGCACGGCCTGATCCACGACCGCGTGGTCGGGGGCCCCGTCGGAGAAGGCGATCTCGTAGGCGCCGATGCGCAGGATGTCCCGCACCGCGGGCTCCAGGGAGGCGGGCCGGTCGAGCGCGCCGTCGATCAGCCAGTCGAGGGTGCGGCGGCGCTGCACGGCGCCGTAGGCGAGCCGGGTCGCCTGGGCCCGCGAGCGCGGATCGAGGTCGGCCCGGCGGGCCTCGGCGGCCAGGGCGCGGTCGGCGTAGGCGCCGTCGTCCACCCGCCGCAGGACCCGCAGCGCCACGCCGCGCCCGCGCGTCGACCCCCTCGTCCGTCGCCGTCTCGCTCATCCGCCCGCCCCCCATTCCAGTCCCCCGCGCCAGCCGCGCAGGAAGGCACCCACGTCCATGCGACCCCGTCCGGGGGGCTGCAGCTCGAGCACCTCGAGCGAGCCCTCGCCGCAGCCGGCCACCAGCTGCCCGTCGAGGACCGACAGCCCCGGCGGCGCGCCCTCGGCACGCGCCCGGACGCGCCAGACCTTGAAGGGCTCGCCGCCGATGCGGCAGGTCGCGCCGATGTGGGGCGACAGCGCGCGCACGCGCCGCTCGAGCTCGACCGCGGGCCGGGAGAGGTCGAGGACCCGGTCCTCCGCGGTGATCTTGGGCGCCAGCGAGACGCCCTCGTCCGGCTGGACGGCCGGCGCGAGCCGGCCCGCCTCCAGCTCGTCGAGGACCGACACCAGCAGGGGCCCGCCGAGGCGCGACAGGCGGGCCACCAGGGCGCCCCCGTCCTCGTCGTCCCCGACGGCGACCGTCTCGACCGCGAGCATCGGGCCCGTGTCGAGCCCGGCGTCCATCTGCATGATCGTCACGCCCGTCTCCCCGACCCCGTCCATGATCGCCCGCTCCACCGGAGCCGCGCCCCGGTAGGCCGGCAGCAGCGAGAAGTGGACGTTGATGCACGGCCAGCGCGACAGGACGCCCTCGCGCAGGATCTGGCCGAACGCGACCACCGCGAGCGCACGGGCCCCGGAGCCCTCGATCCGCTCGATGACCTCGGGAGCGTTGATCGTCGCGGGGCGCACCACCTCGATGCCGAGCTCCTGCGCCGCCCGGGCGACCGGCGTCGGCGAGGTGCGCCGGGAGCGACCGCGCGCGCGGTCGGGCTGGGTGACGACCAGCGCGACCTCGTGACGGGAGGCGGCCAGGGCCCGCAGCGGCTCCACCGCCGCCTCCGGGCTGCCCGCGAAGGCGACGCGCATGCGGTCTCAGCCCCCGTCGCGAAGCGCCTTGAGTGCCTCCCGGCGCTGCTCGGGCGCCGTGCGGTCGAGGATGAGGACGCCGTCGAGGTGATCCATCTCGTGCTGAATGACCCGGGCCGCGAAGCCCTCGGGTGCGAGCTCGAGGGGGTTGCCCTCGACGTCCTGGGCGCGGACGTGGACCGCGACCGGGCGCGACACCTCCACCGAGATCTCGCCGATGGACAGGCAGCCCTCGTTGTCGGTCTCCTGCTCGTCGGAGCGCCAGAGGATCTCGCGGGTTGCACAGCACCAGGGGCGGGTCGTCCTCCCCCGCGAAGACCACCGCCAGCCGGCGCAGGGACCCCACCTGGGGAGCGGCCAGGCCCGACGCCGCGGGCGTCGATCATGATCCGGATCATCCGCTCGGCCTCGTCCTTCAGTGCCTGGTCGAACTCCGTGATCGTCAGCGCCGGCGAGCGCAGCACGGGATCGCCGAGCTGGCGGATGCTGTCGAGCGCGGCGAGTCGCCGGCGCTCGAGGACGGGGTCGTCGAGGGCGCGAGAGGACACCCCCCGACTCTAGCAGCGCGCCCCCGGCGGCCGGCCGTCCGGGAAGGCGGCGCTCAGCCCCAGAAGCTCGGCAGAAGCCCCTCGGGAACGGGGACCACGCGCTGGTCGGCCCGCGCGGCGAGCGCGCGTCCGTAGTCCTCCGCGCTCGAGCCGGGCCCGTGCAGCACGACCGCCCGCGGGCCGTCGGGACCCTCGACCGCCATGAGCACCCAGCGGTCCGCCAGGCCGGCCAGGTCGGTCGGGATGCGGGCGGTCAGGCCCACCGTCTCGCCGTCGGCCTCGAGGCGCTCGGCCCCGTGGAAGCTGCCGCGCAGATCGTCGAGCGCCGCCTCGAGCTCGGTCCATCCGCCGGGAACGGCGGCGACCGTGACGTCCCCCACCGTGGCCGAGGCGGCGCGGGCGCCGGCGGCGATGCCGGGCAGATCGGACGCCGCCGGCGTGGCGGCGAGCACCTCGCCGTCCGGTCCGGGGACCGTGAGCGGCGGCGGCGCGGGAGCGGGCGCCGGGGAGGCGGCGGTGCCCTCCGAATCGCCCATCAGCGACGCGGTGACGGCGACGGTGGCTCCACCGGCGCCGATGAGGGCCACGGCGCAGAGCGCGAGGGTCCCCGCCCGCAGGCGCCGTCGGCGGCGCCGGCGGGGGCGCGCCATGACGCGGGTCGGCTCGTCGACGTCGCCCCTCAGCGCCCGCTCCAGCCCCTCGACCACCTCCGCGGCGGTGCGGGGCCGCTCGCGCGGATCCTTCGCGAGGGAGCGCGCCATCGCCGCGTCCAGCCCCCGGGGCAGGCCCGGCCGGACGCTGGACAGCAGGGGGGCGGTGCGGTTGACGTGCGCGTACAGCAGGCCCGCCAGCGCCTCGGCCTCGAACGGCGGCCGTCCCGCGAGCGCCTGGAACGCCACCGCCGCCAGCCCGTAGCGGTCGGAGGCCGCCGTCGCGCGCTCGCCGGCGATCACCTCGGGAGCGAGGTAGCCGGCCGTGCCCACGAGCAGCCCGTCGGCGGTGATGGTGGTCGTGTCGACGCGGCGCGCGATGCCGAAGTCGGCCAGCCAGGGGCCGTCGGGGTCGAGCAGGATGTTGCTCGGCGTCACGTCGCGGTGGACGAGGCCGGCGCGGTGGGCGGCGTCCAGGCCGTCGGCGATGCCCTCCAGCAGCGCCAGGGCGTCGGCGGCGGGCATCGGGCCGGCGGCCAGGCGCGCGCCGAGCGTCCCGCCCCGGGCCAGGCCCATCGCCAGGAAGCCGCGCCCGCCGGCCTCGCCGCAGTCGCGGATCGGGACGATGTTGGCGTGGTGCAGGGCCGACAGCGCCTCGCACTCGCGGCGGAAGCGGACCCGGAACGCCGGGTCGGCCCACACCGAGCGGTGGAAGACCTTGACCGCGGCCACGCCGCCGGGCCCGACGTGCCGGGCCCGGTAGACCACCGCCTGGCCGCCCCCGCCGATGCGCTCCTCGAGGAGCCAGTCGCCGACGACCCTCGCCTCGGCGACGACGGTCACGCGGTCACCGGCGCGCCGGGAGCAGGCTCTTGGCGGTCGACTGGGTCCAGGCCCGCGCCGCGAGGTAGTCGCCGGCGTCGCCGACGGTGAGGCGCTTCCAGCCCTCGCCCGCGTCCGCGTAACCCGGACCGGCGTCGGCGCTCGCGATGTTGAGGGTCATGCCGTCCTTGCCCAGCGCGATCTCGGCCTGAGGGTCGCCGGTGCGCGGGAACGCCACCCGCGCCGCGCCCGCCTCGTTCTGGATCAGCGGCGCCGGGGCCAGCTCGTTGAGGTCGAAGAAGATGCCGGCCAGGCTCGGCCGCAGCGCCTGCTCGACCATGGGCATCAGGCCCTCCAGGCGGTACAGCTCGGCCACCCGCGGCGTGAAGAAGTACTCGGCCTCGCGCAGCAGCATCAGGTCGGTCCCCTGCGCCTTGCCGCGCTCCGGCCGCTCCTGGACCCAGTCGCGCACGCGCAGCCAGCTGCGGTGGCGGACGTCGCGACCGGCGCCCGCGGCGCGCTCGACGGCGGGCGACGGCTTGCGGTCGGGGGTGATCGCCACCAGGATCACCTTGTCGTACACCTCCGAGAGCGCGTCGTGGGTCGCGGCGATGCGCGCCTCCTCGTCGGCGTCGAAGGCCAGGGTGCTCTGGATCGCCAGCGTCCAGCCTGCGCCGCGCGCGATGATGTCGGCGAGCAGGCCCTCGGGGCCCCCGCGCATCGGGCGCTGCTCGAACACCAGGAGGGCGTCGGCGCCCGGCAGGGCCTCGCCGGAGATCTCCTCCACCAGCGCCGTCCTCGTCTCGGGGCCACCCAGGGTCAGGAGGGTCGCGAGGACGTGGACCCACTGCTCGCGAGGGTCGTTGGACGCCTCGAACAGGCGGGGAACCGGCATGTGAGGAAGCTCCTTGGCGGGGATTGGTCCGCCGGCAAGCGTAGCGAAAGCGGGGCGGCCCTCCCGGATCTCGCGGCCGAGGCCCGGGGGTCAGCCCTCCTGGGGGTCCACGTCGATGGCGGCCCGCACGCCGCCCCGCCCGAGCGCGGGCGCCTGCGCGTCCAGCACGGCGCGCAGCGGCAGCGTGACCTGCGACGCCGTCACCGACCGCAGCAGCACGGCCCGGCGCGTGCGGCCGCGCAGCCGGTGGAGCGGCGAGGGGCCGAGGACCCCGACGGCGGGCGCGGCGCGGCGCATGCCGTCGGCCAGCTCCGCCGCGCCCCGCGTGACCGCCTCGGAGCGCTCGCCGTCGAGCACCACGCGCACCAGGTGGGCGAACGGCGGCAGGTCGTGCGCGCGGCGGCGGGCGACCTCGCCCTCCAGGAACTCCTCGACGGCGTGGCGCGCGCCCAGCTGCACCGCCCGCGCGGCGGGCTCGTAGGCCTGCACGATGACGCGGGACGCCTCGCCCCGGCGGCCGGCCCGCCCGGCCAGCTGCACGATCAGCGCGAAGGCCCGCTCCTCGGAGCGGAACCCGGCGAACTGCAGCGGCGCGTCCGCGTCGATGACGCCGGCCACCGTCACGTCGGGCAGGTCGTGCCCCTTGGCCACCATCTGGGTGCCGAGCAGGATGGCCGGGCCGGGCAGCGCGAACTCGGCCAGCAGGCGGGCCACGGCGCCCCTGCCGGAGGCGCTCGAGCCGTCCATCCGCACCAGGCGGGCCGAGGGCACCAGCCGCGCCAGCGCCGCCTCGACCCCCTGCGAGCCGGTCCCCTGACGCGCGATGTCGGCCCCGTGACAGCGGGGACACACCCCCGGCACCGGCTCCTCGTGGCCGCAGTGGTGGCAGGCGAGGCGGCGCGGGCCCTCGTGCTGCACCAGAGCGACGTCGCAGTCGGGACACCGCGCGATCCACCCGCAGCTGCGGCACAGGGCCATCAGCGAGAAGCCCCTGCGACTGGCCAGGACGATCGCCTTCTCCCCGCGCAGCGCGGCCTCGTGCAGCGCGGAGGCCAGCGGCCGCGACACCGGGCCCGCCCCCTGGGTCCTCATGTCCACCACCTCCACGGTGGGCAGCGGCGAGCCGTCGGCCCGCTCGGGCAGGGACATCCGCGCGAGGGCGTGCCAGGCCTCGGGCCGCGGCGTTGCGCTGCCGTAGACGACGGTCGCGCCGCAGGCGCGGGCCCGGCGCGCGGCGACCTGGCGCGCGTCGTAGCGCGGCGCGGAGTCCTGCTTGTAGGAGCCGTCGTGCTCCTCGTCGACCACCACCAGCCCGAGGTTCACGACCGGCGCGAAGATCGCGCTGCGCGCGCCCAGGACCACGTCGGCCCGGCCCTCGCGCACCCGTCGGTGCTCGGCCGCCCGCTGGGCGGGCGTCAGGGCCGAGTGCCAGATCGCGATGTCCTCCCCCAGGCGCGCGCGCAGCCGCCCCAGCAACTGGGGCGTCAACGCGATCTCGGGCACCAGCACGATGCTCCCGCGCCGCCGCGCTCGCGCCGCCTCGATCGCCCGGAGGTACACCTCGGTCTTGCCCGATCCGGTCACGCCGTGGACCAGCAGGGCGCCGCCCTCGCCGTCCATCCGGCGCTCGAGCTCGGCCACGACGGCCGCCTGGGCGCCGGTCAGGGCCGGCGCGGCGTCGGGCCGCGGCGCGGCGCCGCCCGCCGCCACCAGCGCGTCGCCGGGGCCGCTGCGCTCCTGCTCGAGCGCGAGGGCGCCGGCCTCGGCCAACGCCCGCAGGGTGGCCATGGTCGTGCGCGCCTCCGCGCACAGGCGGGCGGCCGGCATCCGTCCCCCCGCGCGCGCCAGGGTGGTGGCCACCTCGCGGCGGCGGGCGGAGAGGCCCTCGGTCCCCGCCCCCGTGAGCTGGGCCACCAGGCGGGCCGCGCCGCGCCCCGGCGGCGGCGCGAGCACCCACGCCCCGTCGTCACCGCGCCGCAGCGCCCCGCCGCCGCCGGGGGGCAGCACCAGCCGCAGGCAGGCCGCCGCCGGAGCGAGGTAGTAGCGCGACATCCAGCCGGCGAGCTCGAGCAGCTCGGCCGGGCACCGGCGGGCACGTCCACGACCCCGGCCAGGGGCACGAGCCGCCCCTCGTGGGTCGGCGGCGGCGCGCCCCACCACCACGCCCAGCACCCGGCGCGGACCGCCCAGCGGGCACACGACCAGGGCGCCCGGTCGCGCGGTGCCCTCGAGCGCCTCGGGGACCGCGTAGTCGAGGATGCGGTCGAGACCGCGCGCCGCCACCAGGGGGAAGACCTGGGCGGCGGCGCTCACCGCGCACCGCTGTCAGGCCTTGGCGGCGAGCTTTCCGCCGGCCTCGAGGCCGACGGCGGTGCTCTCCCACGTGAAGTCCGGGTCGTTGCGGCCGAAGTGGCCGTACGCGGCCGTCTTCTGGTAGATCGGCCGGCGCAGGTCGAGCCTCTCCACGATCGCCCCGGGGCGGAGATCGAAGTTCTCGTTGATCCACTCCGCGATCTTCTCCGGCGCCATCGTCTCGGTGCCGTAGGTCTCGAGGCTCACCGACACCGGGCGGGCGACGCCGATGGCGTAGGCCACCTGCACCTCGGCCCGCTTCGCCAGGCCGGCGGCCACGACGTTCTTGGCGACCCAGCGGGCGGCGTAGGCGGCGGAGCGGTCGACCTTCGACGGGTCCTTGCCGCTGAAGGCGCCGCCGCCGTGGCGGGCCATGCCGCCGTAGGTGTCGACGATGATCTTGCGGCCCGGTCAGGCCGGCGTCGCCGAGCGGACCGCCCACGACGAAGATGCCGGTGGGGTTGATGAAGAAGGTGATGTCGTCGTTCCACATGTCGAAGCCCTCGAGCACCGGCCTGATGACCTTGGTGATGACGTCCTCGCGCAGCTCGTCGTAGCCGATCTCCGGGCGCGTGCTGGGTGGAGAGACCACCGAGACCACCTCGGTCGGCACGCCGTCCACGTAGCGCACGGTGACCTGCGACTTGCCGTCCGGGCGCAGGTAGCCCGAGCTCGCCGCGGCGGGCGCTCGCGAGCTCCTGGCAGATGCGGTGCGCCAGCGTGATCGGCAGCGGCATGAGCTCGGGCGTCTCGTCGGTCGCGTAGCCGAACATCAGGCCCTGGTCGCCGGCGCCCTGCAGGTCGTACCGGTCGCCGTCGTCGCCCGCTCGGGTCTCGTATGCCGTGTTCACGCCCTGCGCGATGTCGGGGCTCTGCTCGTCGATCGCGACCGAGACCCCGCAGGTCTCGCAGTCGAACCCGTACTTGGCGCGGGTGTAGCCGATGCGCCGGACCGTCGAGCGGACGATCGCCGGGATGTCCACGTAGGTCGAGGTCGAGATCTCACCCGCCACCATGACCTGGCCGGTGGTGATGAGCGTCTCGCATGCCACCCGCCCCGTCGGATCGTCGGTGAGGACCGCGTCGAGGACCCCGTCCGAGATCTGGTCGGCGATCTTGTCGGGGTGTCCCTCGGTGACGGATTCCGAGGTGAAGAGGTGTTGTCCCATGCGTCATCAGCTCCTTGGCGGGTGGAGGCGGCGACGAGCATAACAGGGGCTCCGATGGCCCCCGGAAACGACGCGGGGGCCCCGCGCGACGCGCGGAGCCCCCGGCCGTCCGGCACGTGCGGCGGGCCTATCCGGCGATGCGCGCGAACATCTCGAACGTCGGCGTGTCGCCGCCGGTCGTCCACCCGCTGATGCTCTTGAGCGGCCGCAGCTGGGCCAGGTCCTTGGCGTCGGCGCCCGTGAGGGCCCCGGCCTTGCCGGCCGCGGCGAGCGCCTGCTCGACGTCGAGCCAGACGACGGAGGTGACCTCGCCGGGCATGCCGCTGGTGCCGGCCTCGAAGTCGGCCGAGGACGACAGCGGGGTCGTCGGCCGCTGCACCGCCACCACCGCGGGCACGCTGTTGCCCGCGATCACCAGGTCGCCGTCCACCCCGTAGACGAGGCCCTGGCCGTCGCCGAGCGGGATGCGCCATCCGGTCACGCCGGCGGCAAGGGGCACCTGCGTCGCCTTGGGCGCCTGGGCGCCCGGGCTGAAGGTGCCGAGCACGGCGCGGCAGGCCGGCGCGGAGCGCGTCGAGGGTGGCCGTCGCCTTGGCCCCGTCGGCCACCTGGCTCGAGACCGCGACGCCGACGTCCTTGGCTGCCGGAGGTCACGACCACCGACGTGCTCGCCGGAGCCGAGCGCCGCCAGGTCGTCGAGCGAGACGCCCAGCAGCTGCGGGCAGCTGGCCGCCGATCGCCTCGAACTGCTTGCGCGCCTCCTCGCCCTGGGACGCCTGCGCCTGCGCGAGGGCGTTGGTCAGGGTGGCCGAGAGGTCGTCGAAGCCGATGTAGGCGATCGCGTCGGCGGGCGCCTTCTCGGTGAGGGTGGGCGAGAACTCGCTCGCGCCGGAGTCCGGGGCGCCGGTGAGGACGCCCTTCACGCGGAGCGCCGTCGGGCTCGGCGGCGATCGACGCGGCGAGGACGGCGTTCTGGTAGTCCGACAGGCCGAGCTGGCCCAGCTGGGGCGAGGAGGTCCCCGCCTTCTGCACCGCGCCGCCGACGTCGAAGTAGGCCTGGCCGAACACGTCGGCGGGGAGCTTGCCGATGGCGTCCGAGAACCTGGAGGTGCCGGCGAGCGTCTTGTCGCCGCCCGCCGCGTGCGCGTCGAGCGCCGAGAACACCTGCTGCTTGGTGTCCGAGACGACCAGCGCGTCGTCGGTCACCGCGGCGACGGTGTCGTCGCCGGAGGTGTAGACGGCGGCCCCGTCGTGCTCGCCCGCCGCGGTCGCGCCGGACTTGACGAGCAGCGCCTTCATCGCGTCGGACTTGCCGTCGGCGACCTCGACCACGCCCACGAACTCCTGGGCGTCGGCGGCGGCCGCGGCCGCGCCCGCCGCGCCGTCCGCGTCGGGCGCGGTCAGCGAGCCCTGGAGGGCCGCCGCGTCGGGGACGTCGAGCCCCGCGATCGCCGCGCGCTCGCCGAGCAGCGGCCTGACCTCGGTCTCGAAGTCGACGTCGTCGGAGCGCAGCGCCTGGTCCAGCTCGGCGCGCAGCTCGGGGTAGGCGGGGAACATCTTGGCGAGGCCGTCGACCTGGGTCCACTGGGGGCCGTCGAAGTCGGTGGTGGCCTCGAGGTAGAACGGGCTGCCGGCGGGCACGTAGGACGCCGTCTCGCTCGGGCTCGCGCCGGTCTCGGAGTCGC
The DNA here is from genome assembly GCA_963806585.1 of uncultured Thermoleophilia bacterium. GTDB lineage: Bacteria > Actinomycetota > Thermoleophilia > Miltoncostaeales > Miltoncostaeaceae > Miltoncostaea. The sequence continues at coordinate 456,224 of CAWDYN010000007.1, forward strand.
CCCCGCAGCCGGCGACCCCGAGGGCCGCGCCGGCGAGCGCGGTGCTCACGAGCACGATCGACCTGCGTCGGCGCAGGCTGTCGATGATCTGGACGGCCATCCGGGGAAACCTCCGGGTCGGGGTGCGGCTCGGTCGTCCGACAGTAGCGCGGCCCCTCCACCGATCCCGCGGAGCGGAGTAAAGGGATGGTTCAGATGGCCGGACGGCCCCTTTTCGCCTTACCCTCGGCCGTTCGGGGACGCGGCATGAGCCGCCGGCGCGTCAGGTGCGGCCGCGCACCTCGATCACCAGGGGCACGCCGTCGAGGTCGAAGCGCTGGCGCAGTCGGTTCTCGAGCCAGAAGCCGTAGTCGCGGGTCATCAGGGAGCGGTCGTTGACCTCCAGCCGGAAGGTCGGGGGCGCCTCGGAGGTCTGGACCAGGTAGCGCAGCGACAGGCGCCGCTGCGCCCGGCGCGGGCCGGGGCGCTCCTCGGCCAGCTCGCGCAGGGCCTGGTTGAGCTCGCGGGTGGAGATGCGGGCCCGGAAGCGCTCCTCCAGGCGCAGGGCGGCCGGCAGCAGGCGGTGCAGCCCCTCCCCCGTCGTGGCCGAGCACACCTCGATCGGGGGGCGCTGGCGCGACTTCGAGCGCAGCTTGCCGCGGATGTGCTCCAGGTCGGGCTGGGCCAGGTCCCACTTGTTGAGGACCAGCAGCGTCGCGCAGTGCGCGCGGGCCGAGCGGTCAACGGCCGACAGGTCGGCGTCCGTCAGACCCTCGGTCGCGTCGGCGACGACAAGGGCGACGTCGCTGCGCTCGGCGGCCTGCAGGGCCCGGATCTGGCTGTAGTGCTCCACCCCGTCGCGCATCTGCCCGCGCTTGCGCAGGCCGGCGGTGTCGATGAGGACCACGCGGCGGCCGTCGACCTCGATCAGCGTGTCGATCGGATCGCGGGTGGTGCCGGGGGCGTCGTGGACGAGCACCCGGTCCTCCCCCAGCAGGGCGTTGAGGATCGAGCTCTTGCCCACGTTCGGGCGGCCGATGATGCAGATCGCCGGCGGGCGCTCGACCTCCGCCTCGGGGACGGCCCGCGGGGCCTCGGGGAGGCGCTCCACGAGCGCGTCGAGCAGGTCTCCGACGCCCCGGCCGTGCTGCGCCGACACCGCGTGCACGTCGCCGAACCCCATGCTGGCCAGGTTCTGCGCGGCCGCCTCGGGGGCCCAGGAGTCGCACTTGTTGGCGACGAGCATGACCGGGCGCCCCGCGCGGCGCAGGCGGTCGGCCACCTCGAGGTCGCCGGCGGTCGGCGCGGTCTGGACGTCCACCACGAACAGGATCAGGTCGGCCTCGTCGATCCCCCGGATCGCCGAGGCGGCGATCTGCCGGCCCACGATGGTCGGATCGGCGTCGTCGATGCCGCCGGTGTCGATGAGCTGGAAGGCGCGGCCGTTCCACTCCGCGCCCGACTGGCGGCGGTCGCGGGTGACCCCGGCGACGGCGTCGACGACGGCGTCGCGGCGCCCCGCCAGGCGGTTGAACAGGGTCGACTTGCCGACGTTCGGGTAGCCGACGATGGCCACGACGGGCTGGTCGGTGGCGAGGGTGCTGGCCGCCGCCTTGCGCGGCTTCCAGCGCGCGCGCTCGGCGCGGCGCTCAGCCATCGACGTGGCCCGGAGGCTCGGTGGGCGGTCCGCCCGCCCGTGGGATGCAGCGCGGCGATGGCCGCCATCATACGGTCGACGGCCTCGCGCGAGCGCCGGCTGCGCGGCCCGGGGGGGAGCGTCGACAGGTCGACCGGCGGACCGAACGCCACCGTGACGCGGCGCAGGGGGCGGTTGCTGCCCCAGATCGCCACCGGGCATCACGGTGACCCCCGGCTCGAGCCCGAGCGACCCGGCGCCGGGCATGCCGGGGCGCAGCCGGCCGTCGATGTGGCGCGTGCCCTCGGGGAACATCAGCAGCACGTCGCCGCGCTCGATCACGTCCTTGGCCAGGCGCAGGGCGCGGCGGTCGGCGCCGCCGCGCTCCACCGGGAAGGCCCCGAGCCGGTAGACGATCCGGCGCAGCACCGGGATGCGGAAGAGCTCGGCCTTGGCCATGTAGTGGATCCGCCGCGGCAGCGCCGCCACCCCCATGATGGGCGGGTCGAGCTGCGAGATGTGGTTGCTCACCAGCAGCACGGGCCCCTCGTCGGGCAGGTGCCGGCGCCCCAGCACGCGCAGGCGCAGGCCCCACTTGATCGGCGGCAGCAGGACGACGTGCCCGGCCGCCCACCAGCCGCGCCCGACGACGGGCGCGGCATCCAGGTCGATGTCCTTCACGAGCGGGGGCTCCGCACGCCCGAGCGCACGTCCTCGACCAGCTGGACCACGAGGTCGGCCACCTGCCCGATGTCCATCTCGGAGGAGTCGACCACGACCGCGCCGTCGGCCACGCGCAGCGGGCTGGCCGAGCGGGTGCTGTCGAGGTGGTCGCGGCGGCGCACGTCCTCGGTCACGCGCTCCGGCGAGTGGTCCACGCCCCGGGCGAGCAGGTCGTCGCGGCGGCGGCGGGCCCGCTCCTCGAGCGACGCCGTCAGGAAGATCTTGAGGTCCGCGTCGGGGCACACCACGCTGCCCACGTCCCGACCGTCGGAGACCCACGAGCCCTGCGACAGCAGGCCGCGCTGGGCGGCGACGACCTCGGCGCGCACGCCCGGGTGGGCCGACACCTCCGAGACCTCCGCCGCGATCTCCGGCGCGCGGATCGCGTGCGTGACGTCGGTCCCGGCGACACGCACGCGGTCGCCGTCGTCGGTCGGCTCGATCTCGATGGGGTGCGCGCGCGCCAGGGCGGCGAGGGCCTCGGCGTCGGAGGACGGGACGCCGTTCTCGCGCGCCAGCCAGGTGATGGCGCGGTACATGGCGCCGGTGTCGAGGTAGGCGGCGCCGAGCCGGCGCGCCACGAGGCGCGCGACCGTGCTCTTGCCGGCGCCGGCGGGCCCATCGATCGCCACGATCACGCCGGCACGCCCCCCAGCGCCGCGAGGTCGCGCGCGAACCCGGGGTACGAGACGCCGACGGCGTCGAACCCGCCGACGCTGACGCCGTCGCGGCTCACCAGCCCCGCGACCGCGCCGAGCATCGCCAGGCGGTGGTCCCCGACCGACTCCATCGCGCCGCCGGCGACGCCGGCGCCGCCGCGCACCTCGAAGCCGTCCTCGCGCTCCCGGGCATCGACGCCGAGGGCGCGCAGCGCGCGCACCACCGAGGCGATGCGGTCGCTCTCCTTGACCCTCAGCTCGGCCGCGCCGCGCACGACCGTCGTACCCGAGGCCACCGCGCCGAGCAGGCCCACCAGCGGCAGCTCGTCGATCATCGCCGGCACCTCCTCCGGGGCCACCTCGGTGGCGCGCAGGCCCTCGGTGCGCGACACCACCAGGGCGCCGCAGGGCTCCCCGGCGACCGGGGGGCCCTGCTCCTCGCGCACGTCCACGCCCATGCGCCGCATGACGCCGAGCAGCCCGGTGCGGCCCGGGTTGAGGTTGACCCCGTCCAGCCGCACCTCGGGATCGCCCAGCAGCGCGCCGGCCACCAGGTGGGCGGCCGCCGAGGAGAAGTCGCCCGGCACGTCAACGTCCGGCAGCCGGAGCTCCGCGACCGGGCCCACCAGGCCGACCGCGCCGCCCTCGCGCAGCAGCGCGACGCCCGCCGCCTCGAGCATCCGCTCGGTGTGGTCCCGCGAGGGCGCCGGCTCGCGGACCCATGTGGTCCCCTCGGCGAAGAGGCCGGCCAGCAGGATGCAGCTCTTGACCTGCGCGCTCGCGACGGCGAGGTCGTGCTCGACGCCCACCAGCGCCCCGCGCCCGGTGACCACCACGGGGGGAGTGCCGCCGGGCGCGGTGAAGACCTCGGCCCCCATGGCGCGCAGCGGGCGGGCGATGCGGGTCATCGGGCGGGTGCGCAGCGACGCGTCGCCGTCGAGCACGACGTGGTCGACCGGCTGGCCCACCAGCAGGCCGGCGAACAGGCGCATCAGCGTTCCCGCGTTCGCGCAGTCGAGCGCCGGCGGCGGGCGCAGGCCGCGCAGGCCGCGGCCGGCCACGCTCAGCTCCTCGCCCAGGTCGCCCTCCACGGCCGCGCCGCATGCCTCGACGGCGGCCAGCGTGGCCCCGGTGTCCTCGGAGTCGAGCGGCCGGCCGATGCGGACGGTGCGATCGGAGACGGCCGCGAGCAGCAGCGCGCGATGGGTCAGCGACTTGTCCGGCGGCACCTGAAGGGTGCCGCGGAGCAGGGGGACCGGCGCAACGCGGACTGCCGCCATCCCGTTAACCCTAGTGGGCGGGCCCACGAACCTGTTTCACGATGACGGCCACGACCACCGGGTCTCATCGCGAGACAGGTTTTAGGAGAGGGTGCGCGGCGAGATCGAACGGGCGACGCGCAGCGCGACGTCCTCCGCCTCGGCCATCCCCCGCACCTGCAGGCCGAAGGCGCGCTCCGCCGTCTCCCACACGAGGGTGACGAGCCGGCGACCGCGCAGGACGCCCGTGGACGGCCCCACCTCCACCCCGTCGGGCGCCGCGCCGCCGGCGTCCGGGCTCGCGAGCGGGGCGGGTGCCTGGCGCAGCAGGATGCGCGCGCCGTCCGCGCCGGACCACGCGACACGAGGGCCGGCGGCGCCGACCGGGTAGGACACGTCGGGCTCGACCCGCGGCCGGCCGCGGCGCAGCCCCGGCGGCAGCCACGAGGGCAGCCACGGGTCGTAGCCGACCTCGAAGGCGGCGTCCGCGAGGCCCGAGGCCCAGCTCCCGGCGCCGATCCCGGCCGCCATGCCATGGGTGGCGCCGAGGCGGCCGCTGACGGTGGAGCCGTCGAAGCGGAGCTCCGCCACCCCGGCCCGGGCGAGCCTGCCGATGGGCTCGCCGTGCGCGTCGAGCGGCATCGACCGCGAGCACGGCCGCCTCGTCGCCGAGGCGCACCAGCACGAGCCCCTGCGGCCCCACGGGCACCGGGGCGGCGCCCGCCTCGGTCGCCAGGATCGGGACGACCGCGCTCGCCTGCGCGGCGGCCCGCGCCACGAGCACCCGGTCGGCGGCGGTGGACGCCATGTCCAGCGTCACCACGGCCGCGACCAGCGGTCGCCAGCGGCTCGGGCGGCCCGGGGGGCACGCGATGCGGGCGACGATCGCGCCGTCCTCACCCACCCACGCCACACGGGCGCGCGGCGGATCTCCGGTGACGGACGCCGCGACGATGGGCCTCTGGTCCGTGGCCGCCAGGAGCTGGGGCACCGGGTGGCCCAGCGCGGCCTCGGCGATCGATCGATCTGCGGACAGGTGATCCTCGTTCGCCCGGGGCCGGTGATTCTATCCGTCCGGGCGCCCCGTCATCCTGCCCGCCATGACCACGATCCTGTGTCACGACTGCCGCACGCCGCTGCCCGAGGGGCTCGAGCTGTGGCGCGCGCCGGACGACGGCCGCCCCGACGAGGACTCGGGCGAGCCCTACTGCCCGGAGTGCGCCGCCCCGCTCGGCATCGCCGCCTGACCGCGTGAGCCCGCAGGGCCCGGCGGAGCAGTTCGCCCTCGGCCACGAGGGCGCGACGCTCCGCGGGGAGATGGCCGGCGAGGGCGCGCCGATCCTGTTGCTGCACGGCCTCACCGCGACGCGCCGCTACGTGGTGCACGGCTCGCGCGCGCTCGAGCGGGCGGGGCGCCGCGTGGTCTCGTACGACGCGCGCGCCCACGGGGCCTCGTCGCCCGCCGACGAGCCGGCCTCCTACCGCTACGAGGTCCTCGCGCGCGACGCGGTGGCGGTGCTCGACCACCTGGGCATCGAGCGGGCCGCCCTGGCCGGTCAGTCGATGGGCTCGGCGACCGCGGTGGCGGTGGCCCTGGCGCACCCGGACCGCGTGAGCCACCTGACGGTCGTGACGCCCGCCCACCGGGGGCGCCCCAGCGACAACCTCGCCTACTGGGACAGGCTGGCCGACGGCCTCGAGGAGGGCGGGCCGGAGGGCTTCCTCGCGGCGATGGGCCTCGACGACGTGGACGAGCGGTGGCGCGACGTCGTGCGCACGGTGATCCTCCAGCGGATGGGCCGCCACGAGCATCCCGAGGCGGTCGCGGACGCGCTGCGCTGGATCCCCCGCTCGGCCGCGTTCGACGGCATGGACGCGCTCGCGCGCCTGAGGGTGCCCACGCTGATCGTGGGCAGCCGCGACGACACCGACCCCGACCACCCGCTCGCCGTCGCCCGCCAGTACGCCGACCTCGTCCCGGGGGCGCGCCTGGTGGTGGAGGAGCCCGGCGAGTCGCCGCTGGCCTGGCGCGGCGGCGCGCTCTCGAAGGCGATCCTGGCCTCGCTCGCCGACGCCGAGCCGCCCGGGAGGGCCTAGGCCCGGGCCTCGCGGGCGCGGTAGCCGCGCTCGCCGACGAGCCGCACCGCCTCTCGGGCCGCGGCGGGGCTCTCCACCAGCAGCACCAGCTCCCCCTCCCCGTCGGGAGGGCCCGGGCGCAGGCTGAGGTCCTCGATGTTGATGTGGGCGTGGCCGAGCGCGGTGGCGATCTCGGAGATCGCCCCCGGGCGGTTGGGGACCCCCACGATCACCCGCGTCACGTCGACGGGCTCGTGATCCTCGGCCCGGCGCAGGCGCCCGCGGGCCTCGCCGGCGTCGGCCACGAAGCCCAGCAGCCAGTCGCGGTCCTCGCGCTCGAGGGCCGTCTCCACGTCGGCCAGCCGCGCCGAGTAGGCGCGCAGCGCCTCGAGGACCGCCGCCGAGTTCGCCAGCAGGATGTCGGCCCACAGGGGCGGGTTGGAGCCGGCGACGCGCGTCAGGTCGACGAAGGACGGGCCGGCCGAGCGCAGGGCCTCGCGGCCCGCGGGCGCGGTGGCGGCCGCCTGGTTGACGAGGGCGCCGGCCAGGACGTGCGGCAGGTGCGACACGAGCGCCATCAGCCGGTCGTGCACGTCCGCGTCGATCGCCACCGGGCGGGCCCCCACCGAGGCCACCAGGCCGTGCAGGCGCTGGAACAGGTCCGACCGCGCCTCGGGGCCGGGCGTGAGGAACCAGGTGGCCCCGCCGAAGATCTCCTGGCGGGCGAAGGCCACGCCCGTGCGCTCCCCGCCGCAGACCGGATGGCCGCCGATGAAGCGGGCGCGGTCGGCCGGCGATAGCGCGGCCATCACGCCGGCCTTGGTCGATCCCAGGTCGGTGACGACGCACCCCGGCGCGGACCCGTCCAGCGCGCGTCGCGCCAGCTCCGGGATGCGCGGCACCGGCGCGGACAGCACCACCGCGTCGGCGCCGGCCGCCGCCTCCTCCACCGAGCCGGCGGACTCGGAGATGGCGCCCATCTCGCGCGCGGCCCGCAGCGCCTCGGCGTCGGGGTCCACCCCGATCACCCGGACGTCCGAGCGCGCGCGCAGCGCGAGGCCCAGCGAGCCCCCCATGAGCCCGACGCCGACGATGGCGACCGGGCTCACCGCGTGGTCACGAGGCGACGACGGCCACCGGTGCGGAGCCCGACGAGCACCTTGCCCATGACGTCGATGCAGCGCCGCACGTCGGCCACCCACTCGCCGAACGTGTCGGCGTGGAGCGCCTGGGGGCCGTCGCACAGCGCGGTCTCGGGGGCCGGGTGGACCTCGACGATCAGCCCGTCCGCGCCCGCGACGACCGCCGCCCGCGCCATCGGGAGGATCAGGTCGCGCTTGCCGGCCGCGTGCGAGGGGTCGACGATCACGGGCAGGCTCGACAGGGACTTGGCCACCGGCACCGAGGAGATGTCGAGGGTCGAGCGCGTCGCGGTCTCGAAGGTGCGGATGCCGCGCTCGCAGAGCACGATCTCGGCGTTGCCCTCACGGGCGATGTACTCGGCCGACAGGAGCCACTCCTCGACGGTGCTCGCCATGCCGCGCTTCAGCAGGATCGGCGTGGACGTGCGGCCCACCTCGCGCAGGAGGTCGAAGTTCTGCATGTTGCGGGCGCCGAGCTGGATCATGTCGGCGACCTCGAGGACGTCCTCGAGCTGCCGCGGGTCCATCAGCTCGGTCACGATGCCCAGGCCGGTCTCCTCCCGGGCCTCGGCGAGGATCTCGAGCCCCGCCTTGCCCAGCCCTGAGAAGGCGTAGGGCGAGGTGCGCGGCTTGTACGCGCCGCCGCGCAGGAGCGTCGCGCCCGCCGCCTTGCAGGCGCGCGCCGACGCGAGGGTCTGCTCGCGCGACTCCACCGCGCAGGGCCCGGCGATGAGGCCGAACGAGCCGCCTCCGATCGGGTGGCCGGCGACCTCGACCACGGCGTTCTGGCCGCGGAAGTCGCTGGAGACCAGCTTGTACGGCTTGAGGATCGGGACGACCTTCTCGACGCCCGGCTCGCCCTCGAGCTGCAGGGAGGCGACGATCTGGCGGTCGTCGCCGATGGCGCCGATGACCGTGACGAACTCGCCGCGGGACGGGTGGGCCTTCGCGCCGGCCTGCTGGATCCGCTCGACGACATGGCGCACCTGCTCCTCGGTCGCGCCCTGCTGCATCACGATCATCACGGTTACGGCGCTCCCAAAGTGGTCTCTTTACAGGTCTTTCGTGGCCCGGCCGCCTCTGCCTGCGTCCGCACGAACGGGACCGTCCCCCAGCCCTCGCGCGTCGACTCGAAAAGACGGACATCCGCGCCGGCGGCTCGATTCTATCCGAGAGGGGCTCTCAGGCCGATTGCGGCCTCCCTCGGGGCGTGAGCGCGGCGCTTGACGCGCGTCCCCGACCTCGGGTGGACTTTGCCATCGAATCCGCCTCCGACCGGCTCGGGGGCGGGCTGGGAGGTGACCGGATGCGCGGTGTCGGATGGCTGCTCGCGGCGGGAGTCCTCGCCCTGACCCCGGCGGTGGCGTCCGGAGACGTCAGCCAGCACGCGAAACCCGCCGACGCGCGGGTGGTCGGGTTCGCCGCGGTCTACCGCAACAGCGCGCACCTGGTGCGCGCGCGCCCCGGAGGGGTCCTGCGCAGGTGCGACGACGTCCGCTCCTTCTCGGCCGTGGTGGCCCTGTCCAACATCACCGGCGGCTCCCCCTACCGGGTCACGTGGACGCGCGGCAAGAAGCGCTTCCACACCGGCAGGCTCGGACGGACCGGGACCGTCGGGGCGAGCCCCCGCCAGCTCTACTTCAGCATCCGCAAGGCGCGCGCGATCCCGACGGGGCTCTACACCTTCCGCCTCTACATCGATGGGTCGGTCGCGGCGTCCGGGAAGGTGCGGCGGGCCTGCACGTCCTGACCCGGCGGCGGGCCCGTGACCACGGGCCCGCCGAGCCCCCGGGCGACCCGCGCCCGCGCCGACAGGAACGCGTCGTTCTCGTCCGGGGTCCCGATGGAGACCCGCAGGCGCCCCGGGCACCCCAGCGACGCGCCGTCGCGCACGATGACGCCCAGGCGCAGGAGCTGCTCGTGGACGCCCGGGGTCCCGGCGCCCTGAACCCGGTCCGGCCGGACCAGGATGAAGTTGGCCTGGCTGGGGGTGAACCCCCAGGTCGTCTCGGAGAGCGCCGCCTGCACCCGTGAGCGCTCGGCCATGACCTCCCGCACCCGGCGCTCGAGCGGGAACGGGTGCTGCAGGCTCTCGAGCGCGGCGGCCTGGCCCAGGGCGTTCGTGTTGAACGGCTGGCGCACCTTGTCGAGGGCGTCGATCCACCCCGAGCCGCCGATCCCGTACCCCACGCGCAGGCCGCACAGGCCGTGCGCCTTGCTGAAGGTGCGCGTGACCAGCAGGTTCGGCCGCTCGCGGGCCATCGAGAGCGTGCGCCCCACGTCCGGGCGGTCGACGAAGTCGTAGTAGGCCTCGTCAACGAGGATCGCGAGGTCCTCCGGCAGCGAGTCGACGAACCGCTCGATGGCGTCGGCGGAGCGGTAGACGCCCGTGGGGTTGTTGGGGTTGCACACGATCACCAGGCGGGTGCGCTCGTCGACCGCCGCGGCCATCGCCTCGAGGTCGTGCCCGTCGTCGTCGGCCAGCGGCACCGCGATCGTCTCGGCGCCGGCCGTCGCCGCGAGGTGCCCGTAGAGCGAGAACGAGGGCGTCGCCTGGACGACGGTCGTCCCGGGGTCGAGCAGCGCCTGGCCGGCCATCAGGATGAGCTCGCACGAGCCGTTGCCGATCACGACCTCGTCGGGGCCCACCCCGTGGCGCTCGGCGAGCGCGCGCCGCAGGGCCCGGGCGGGACCGTCGGGATAGCGGTTGAGAGCCGCCGTGCCGGCGGCGACCACCTCCACCACCTCGGGCAGGGGCGGGAACGGGCTCTCGTTGGAGGCCAGCTTGACCGCGCTCCGGATGCCGTAGCGGGCCAGCACCTCGGCGGTCGTCAGCCCCGGCTCGTACCGGGGGATCGCCTCGAGGCGGGGTGAGATGCGAATGCTCACGCGACCATTGTAGGGACCCTTTGCCAACGGCCGCGCCGTCGCTATTGTCCAGTTGACATCAATTGGTCTCCGTATTTGCGTCAAGAGGACACCAAATGGCTTCTGTGCCCCATTCGGACCCCCTGATCGTCGTCGGCAGCGGGATCGCCGGCTCCCTGCTGGCCCTCGCGGCCGCCGAGAGCGGCCCCGTGGTCGTCGTGACCAAGGACGTGCTCGGAGAGGGCAGCACGGTCCGCGCCCAGGGCGGGATCGCGGCCGCGGTGGACGGGCACGACTCGGTGGAGGCCCACCTGGCCGACACCCTGGCCGCCGGCGCCGGGCTGTGCGACGTGGCCGCGGCGGCGCACATCTGCCGCGAGGGCCCGGCGCAGGTGGCGACGCTGCTGGCGCGCGGCGTGCGCTTCGACCGCAGCGACGGCCGGCTGCGGCTCGCCCGCGAGGGCGCCCACTCGGCGGCCCGGGTGGTCCACGCCGGCGGGGACTCGACCGGCGCCCACATCGTGGCCGCCCTGACCGCCGCGCTGCGCGCCGATCCGTCCATCGAGCTCGCCGAGGGCGAGCGCGCGCGGGAGATCCTTGTGCGCGACGGGCGCGTGGCGGGCCTGCGCAGCGTGGGCGCGGACGGGCGCGAGCGGGTTCGCGCGGCGCGCGCCGTGGCCCTCGCGGCGGGCGGCATGGGCCAGCTGTACCGCTACACGACCAACCCCCTGGGGGCCACCGCCGACGGCCCGGCCCTCGCCGCCCGCGCCGGCGCCGCGCTCGCCGACCTCGAGATCGTGCAGTTCCACCCCACCGCGCTGGCGCTGGGCGACGGCCCACTGGCGCTGGTGAGCGAGGCGGTGCGCGGCGAGGGCGGCCTGCTGCGCGATGCCGACGGCGTCCGCTTCATGCGCGACGAGCACCCGATGGCCGAGCTCGGGCCGCGCGATGTCGTGGCGCGGGCCATCGCGCGCCGGGCCGCCGCCACCGGGGAGGACGTGACCCTCGACATGCGCCATCTCGACCCCGAGGTCGTGCGCCGGCGCTTTCCGACCGTCGCGCGGCTGTGCGCCGCGCACGGGCTCGACCTGGCCACCGACCCGATCCCGGTCACCCCGGCGGCGCACTACGCCGTGGGCGGCGTCCTCGCCGACATGGCCGGGCGCAGCACGCTGCCGGGCCTGTTCGCGATCGGCGAGTGCGCGGCCACCGGCGCGCACGGCGCCAACCGCCTGGCCTCGAACGGCCTGCTCGAGGCGGCCGTGCTCGCCTCGGGCGCCGCGGAGGCCCTCGCGGGCGACCTCGCCGACTGGCCCGAGGGCCCGGCGGCTGCCGCGCTCGCCCCGCCCGCGCAGGGCGCCGGCGGCCCGGCCGCGCGCGACGCCCTGCAGGGCGCGATGTGGCGCGGGGTCGGGGTGGAGCGCGACGCCGCGGGCCTCGCGGCCGCCGCCGCCGACCTGGCCGCCATCCCCCCCGGCGCCGACCCGGAGAGCGACAACCTGCTCCTGGTCGCGCGCCTGGCGGCCGAGGCCGCCGCCATCCGCACCGAGAGCCGCGGCGCCCACTTCCGCCGCGACCATCCCGAGCCCGACCCCGCGTGGGCCCGGCGGATCGCCTGGGTCGGCGGGCGCCCGCACATCCTCTCCCCGACCGTCGCCGAACCCGTCCCCACGCTGGCAATGGAGGCCGCATGACCACCACCGCGCTCACCCCCGCCTGCGCGCTGCCCGACACCGCGACGGCCGCCGGGCAGGAGGACCTGTGGGAGCGGGCCTGGGCGGCCCGGCGGGCCCTCGGGTCCCGGGCCGTGGTGCTGGGCCACCACTACCAGCGCGACGAGGTGATCGCGTTCGCCGACGTGACCGGCGACTCGTTCCTGCTCGCCCAGCGCGGCGCCGCCGCCACCGAGGCCGAGCTGGTCGTGTTCCTCGGCGTCTACTTCATGGCCGAGGCGGCGGACGTGCTGCGGGCGCCCCACCAGACGGTGGTGCTTCCCGACCTCGGCGCCGGATGCCACCTGGCCGAGTGCGCGGACATCTACACCGTGCGCGACGCCTGGAGCCAGATGACCGCCGCCCTCCCCGGGCGCCGCGTGATCCCGCTGACCTACATGAACTCGGGCGCCGACCTGAAGGCCTTCGTGGGCGAGCACGGCGGAGCGGTGTGCACCTCGGGCAACGCGGAGCGGGCCTTCCGCTGGGCGCTGTCGGAGGGCGACGCGGTGTTCTTCTTCCCCGACGAGCACCTGGGGCGCAACACCGCCTGCCGCCTGGGTATGTCGCCCGACGACCCGATGGTGTGGAACCCGCGCATGGCCGAGCTCGGCGGCATCGCCGGCGACGACCTGGCCGACGCCCGGGTGATCCTGTGGAAGGGGTTCTGCAACGTCCACACCGGCTTCACGGTGCCCCAGATCGCCGCCGAGCGGGAGGCCGACCCGGACGTGCGCGTGATCGTGCACCCCGAGTGCCCGCGCCCCGTGGTGGAGGCCGCCGACGAGGACGGCAGCACCGAGTACATCATCCGCCGCTGCGAGGAGCTTCCGGCGGGCTCGCACGTCGTGATCGGAACCGACTGGAACCTGGTGAACCGCCTGCGCCTGCGCCACCCGGACAAGAGCATCTCCTGTCTCAAGGAGGACCTCTGCCCCTGCGTGACCATGAACCGCATCGACCTGCCCAAGCTGACCTGGTGCCTGGAGTCGCTGGCGGCCGGAGAGATCGTGAACGTGGTCGCGGTGGACGACCAGATGCGCCACCAGGGCCGCCTGGCCCTCGACCGGATGCTGGCCCTGGCGTGAGCCCCGAGCACGTCGTCGCCCTCGCGCTGGCCGAGGACCTGGGCGGGCGCGGCGACATCACCTCGGCCCTGCTCGTCCCGGAGCGCGCGACGGCCACCGCCCGGATCGTCGCCCGGCGCCCCGGCGTGCTGGCCGGGCGCGCCGCCGCCGAGGAGGTGTGCCGCCAGACCGGCGTCGCGGTCTCCTGGAGCGCGGCGGACGGCGACCGGCTCGAGCCCGGGACCGTCGTCGGCGAGCTGTCCGGCCCGGCTCGCGCGGTGCTGACCGCCGAGCGGACCCTGCTCAACCTGCTCTGCCACCTGTCGGGCGTGGCGAGCCTGACCGCGGACTACGTGGCCGCGTGCGCCCCGGCCGAGGTCCTCGACACCCGCAAGACCACGCCGGGCCTGCGCGCGCTGGAGAAGGACGCCGTGCGCGCCGGCGGGGGGGTCAACCACCGCATGGGCCTGTTCGACCGGGTCCTGGTGAAGGACAACCACCTCGCGCTGGCCGGCGCCGGGCTGGTGGAGGCCGTCGCCCGCGCGCGGCGCGACATGCCCGACGTGCTGGTCGAGGTGGAGGCCGACGACCTGGACGGCGTCCGCCACGCGCTCGCGGCCGGCGCCGACTGGATCCTGCTCGACAACATGGACCCGGCGACCCTGCGCGAGGCGGTCGCCCTCACGGCGGGGCGCGCGAAGCTGGAGGCCTCGGGGGGCATGACCCTGGAGGGTGCCGCTGCGGCGGCGACCACGGGCGTTAACGCGGTCTCGGTGGGCGCACTCACCCACTCCGCCCCCGCCCTCGACCTGGGCCTCGACATCGACTTCGCGCCGGCCGCCGCCTGAGCTACTGGGCGTCGCCGAGGTCGGGGCGCAGCGTTCGGGCCTCGCGCAGGTAGATGTGGTGGATCTCCCGCTCGCGCGGGGCGGTGCAGTGCAGCATCACGCGGATGCACATCGCGAGCGACCCCGGGACGGGGATCTCGCTGGCGCACAGGAGCGGGATGCTGGTGAGGCCGGCCTCGCGCGCCGCGACGGCCGGGAACTCGGCCGTCAGGTCGGGGGTGACCGTGAAGATGATCGAGATGAGGTCGTCGGTGGCCAGCCCGTTGCGGCCGATGACCTCCTCCAGCAGTTCGGTGGTCGATTCGAGGATCGCCTCGGAGGTGTTCTCGGAGACCGAGATGGCCCCCCGGATCGCCCTGACCACCGGCGCTCTCAGCGCTCCAGCCCCACCATCGCGCCCAGCCGGGTCCACTCGGCGCGCGTGAGCGGGCGCCATCGCCCGGCCGCCAGCCTCTGGACGCCGATGCCCGCGTAGCGCGAGCGGTGCAGGCGCATGACCCGATGGCCGACGGCCTCGCCCATGCGCCGCACCTGGCGGTTGCGCCCCTCGGTCAGCTCCAGGCGCAGCCAGGTGCCGCCGGGAGCGCGGCGCTCCATCGCCTCGACCCGCGCCGGGGCGGTCACGCCGTCCTCGAGCTCGACGCCGTCCCGCAGCGCCCTCAGGGTCTTGGCGGAGACCTGGCCGCGGAAGAGCACCTCGTAGGTCTTCGGGGCCTTGGAGGCCGGGTGCATGAGGCGCGCGGCGAGCTCGCCGTCGTTGGTCACGAGCAGCGCCCCGGTGGTGTCGATGTCCAGGCGCCCGACCGGGTACAGGCGGATGCCCTCGGGCAGGGCGTCGAGCACCGTCGGCCGCCCCTGGGGATCGCTCGCCGTGGACACCACGCCGGCGGCCTTGTTGAGCAGGTACGCGCGGTGGGGCTCGGCCCCGCGGACGCTGTCGCCGTCCACCACCAGCGAGTCCGTCGGACCGACCAGCTGGCCCACCCTCGCGAGCTCGCCGTTGACCGTGACGCGCCCCTCGGCGACCAGCGTCTCGGCCGCGCGGCGGCTCGCCACGCCGGCCAGCGCCAGGGCGCGATGGACGCGCATGCGCTCGTCGCCGGGCTCACGCGCCATCGGCGTCGGCCTCCGGGGGCAGGTGTCCGGCCTCCACGAGCTGCCGGCGCACGCGCTCGGCCTCGGGTCCGCTCAGCTCGAAGCCCTCGAGGGGCGGCAGGTCGCCGGCGGCGCGCAGGCCGAAGCGCTCCTGGAAGAGGCGGGTGGTGCGGTAGCGCATGGCGCCCCCGTCGGCGGGCCGCCCGGCCTCCTCGAGCAGGCCGCGGTCAACCAGCGAGGAGACCGTCGAGTCGACCGACACCCCGCGCAGGCGGCTGATCTGAGGGCGGCTGATCGGCTCGAGGTAGGCCACGACGGCGAGGGTCTCGAGGGCCGCGGGCGACACCCGGTCGTCGCTCGGGCGCTCGCGCAGGCGGTCGCAGACACCGGCCAGGTCGGCGCGGGTGCGCAGCGTGAACCCGCCCGCGATCTCGGCGACCTCCAACCCGGTCCCGGGCCCGTGGCGCTCGGAGAGCTCGACGAGGGCCCGCTGGACCGGGCCGGGGGCCTCGTCGGTCACCTCGCACAGCGTCACCACCGGCAGCGGCTCCGGCGACAGGAACAGGAGCGCCTCGAGCGCGCGCGCCAGCTCGCTCACCGGCCGGCGCCCGTGATCGCGATGTCGCCGAAGGGCTCGGCCTGCGAGAGGGTGACCTCGCCGCGGCGGGCCAGCTCGAGGGCCGCCATCAGGGCGATGGCCTCCTCCAGGGGCTCGAGGCCCGCCGCGATGGCGTCGAAGCTCACCGAGCGGGCGTTCGCCAGCGCGGACTGGAGCCGGGCGAGGGCCGCCTGGAGACTCACCCTGCGATTGGTGAGGTGCGCCAGCGAGGGCGCCGGGGGGGCGGCCAGCAACGGCACCATCGCGTCCCGCAGCAGCGCCGGGTCCTCGGCGGGCGGCGGGGGCGGCGGAGCCCCGGCCAGCGACACCCTGCGGTAGCGGGGACCCGCGCTGTCGCGCAGCCGCTCGGCCAGCCAGGACGCCGCGCGCTGGAAGGGCGCGTAGGCCACGAGCCGGGCGGCCAGGGCCTCGCGCGCCTCGAGGGTGTCCGGGTCGGGCTCCTCCTCGCCCGGCTCGCCGAGCAGGCGCCGGGCCTTGAGCTCGGCCATCGCCGCCAGGAGCACGATGAGCTCGCCGGCCGTGTCGGTGTCCCAGCGCTCCCGGGCGGACTCGCCGAGGGCGGCGGTGACGACCTCCACGAGCGGCACCTCGAGCAGCTCGACCTCGTCGCGCAGCACCAGGGTCAGGAGCAGGTCGAACGGCCCCTCGAAGAGGTCGAGCTCCATCGGCTGCTGAAGGGCGTCGGGTGTGGGCATCCGGGTGCCCGCCAGTGTATCCGGGCCACCCGTCGGCACGGCTGCCCCGTAGCATTGGGGGAATGCCGCCACCCGCCCGCCGCATCTCACTCACCGGGATCAAGCCCACCGGCATCCCCCACCTCGGCAACTACGCCGGGGCCATCCGCCCGGCCGTCGCGCTGGCCGAGAGCTACGACGCCTTCTACTTCATCGCGGACTATCACGCGCTCACGTCGGTCCGCGACCCGGCGCTGCTCGACGAGTACTCGCGCTCGGTGGCCGCCTCGTGGCTCGCGTGCGGGCTCGACCCCGCCACCGTCACCCTGTACCGCCAGTCGGACGTGCCCGAGACGTTCGAGCTCCAGTGGGTGCTGTCGTGCCTGACCGGCAAGGGCCTGTTGAACCGGGCCCACGCGTACAAGGCGGCGCGCGACCGCAACCGCGATGCCGGCCTCGAGGACCTCGACGCCGGCATCGACATGGGCCTCTTCAACTACCCCGTGCTCATGGCCGCCGACATCCTGGTGATGAGCGCAGACGTCGTCCCCGTCGGGCGCGACCAGGTCCAGCACGTCGAGTACGCGCGCGACATCGCGCAGTACTTCAACAGCGCGTACGGCGACCGCTTCTCGCTGACGATCCCCGAGCACGTGACCTCGGACGACCGGGACGAGAACACCATGCCCGGTCTCGACGGGCGCAAGATGAGCAAGTCGTACGACAACACGATCCCGCTGTTCGCCGACGCGACGACGCTGCGCAAGCTGGTGCGGAGGATCACCACCGACAGCACGCCGGTCGATGAGCCGAAGGACCCGGACTCGTCGGCGGTGTTCGCCGTCTACCGCCAGTTCGCCCCGGCGGACGAGCGCGAGCGGGTGCGCGCGCGCCTGAGCGCCGGCGGGATGGGCTGGGGGCAGATGAAGGACATCCTCTTCGAGACGCTCGACGCCCAGCTGGCCGGCCCGCGCGAGCGGTACGAGACGCTGATGGCCGACCGGGGCGAGCTGGAGACGATCCTGGCCGGCGGGGCCGAGCGCGCCCGCGAGCGCGCGACGACCCTGGTCGCCGCGGTGCGCTCCGCGATCGGGATCGCCTAGCGCCCTGAGTCGTGGGTCCGTTCGCGGTCCCGCGCGGCATCTGCGACTCGGGGCGCCGGCCCGCACCCCCGGTCCGCGGCGCCGGGGCCGCCCTACACTTCTCGCGTGGCCACCCTCGAACAGGCGGGCGCCCGTACCCAGGCGCCGGTGCCGGGCTTCTGGTGGCGCGTGCTCTCGCCCCTCGGGGCGGTGCTCGCGGCATTCATCCTCCTGGTGGTGGGCGCCGGGACCCTGAGCCTGACGGCGCTCTCCGACGACGCGCTCGAGGCGATCCTGGTGTTCGCCACGAGCCTGCTGCTGCTGGTGTTCGCGGTCGTGCTGTGGCTCGGGCTCCCCGCCGCCAACCGGCGGGCGGCGGTGGCGGTCAAGGGCCCCCTGCCGAGGGCGGTGGCCGTGGGCGTCGGCATGGGCCTGGCGCTCGTGGTCGGCGCCGGGCTGATCCTGCTGGCCGGCTCGGCCATCGACTCCAACGTCGAGCGGCAGCTGGACGAGGTCGAGAGCATCGGCACGGCGCCGTGGCAGCTCGTGCTCACCGTGAGCGCCCTCGTCATCCTGGCCCCGCTGGGCGAGGAGCTGCTGTTTCGCGGCCTCCTGCTGCGCGGCCTCGCCCGGCGCCTGCCCTTCTGGGCGGCCGCCGCCATCAGCTCGCTGCTGTTCGCGTCGGCCCACGCCGACTCGTACGTGCTCTGGCCGCGCGCGATCGCGCTGGCGGGGACCGGGCTCGTGCTCGCCTGGATCTACCGCCGGCGCGGCTACTGGGCCTCGGTGAGCGCGCACGCCACGGTCAACGTGGTCGCGGCCATCGCGCTGGTCGCCAGCTCGTGAGCGACCTCGCGGGGTTTCGCACCATCGAGCTGTTCGCCGGCCTGGACGACGGCGCCCTGGCCGCGGCGATCGCGGGACTCGAGGCCGTGCCGATGGCGCCGCGCGACGAGTTCGACTTCGACGACGCGCGGGTGGCGTGCTGCGTGGTCGGCGGGGGCCGCCTCGCCCTGTCGGTGCTGCTGGGAGAGCACGGCGAGCGCACCATCGGCATGCTCGAGCGCGGCGACCTCGTGGTGCGGCCGCTCGACGGCCTGATCGCCCCGGACCCGCGGGTGCGGTGCTTCGCGATCGAGGCGTCCGAGCTCCACCTCGTGGACCGCGAGCGCATGGAGGCATGGCTGTCGGACCCGGTCCTGGCCGCCAACCTCGTGCGGGTCCTGAGCGCCCAGATCGCCGACCGTGAGCTCGCCGTGGCGATCGCGCTGGAGCCGCGCGTCGAGCGCCGGCTGCTGCTCAAGCTGCGCCAGCTCGCCGAGCGCTGGGGCCGCGTCACCCCCGACGGCATCCGGCTCGACCTGCGCCTGACCCACCAGGAGCTGGCCAACATGATCGGGGCCGTGCGCGAGTCGGTCACGATCGCGCTGGGGAGGCTGGCCGACGCCGGCGAGATCGAGGTCCGCCGCCGCGCGCTGATCATCCGCCCGCCGCGCGACGAGGAGCCCTCCTAGGAGCCGGGCGGCCGGGGCGGCCCGGCCCGCCGGGGGCGCGGCACGCCGCGCACGCCCACCGGATGGCGGGCGGCGCCGTTGGCGGGGTCGAGCTCCACCACGGCCCGCTGCGCGGGCGCCGGCGGCCGGTGGGACGGCCAGGGGTTGGCCGAGGCGCCGCCGGAGCCCTGGGATAGCGACCGCGGCTCCAGGTGGAAGGCGCGGCGGCCCAGGGGCGGCCCGAGACGCGGCTCGTGCAGCAGGCGGCGTCCGCGGGCGACGTCGGCGAGCCGCGCCCGCCGGGCCGCCAGGAGGGCCGCCACACCGGCGCCGGCCGCGATGCCGGCCGCCCCGGCCCACGCCCCCGCCACCCGCCCCCCGGCGGCGATCGCGGCGGCCACGATCACGACCAGCAGGGGAAGGACCTGCGCGCAGAGCACGCGCGCCACCGTCGCGCCCGTCGCCTCGAGCTCCCATCGCGGGCGCACCGGCAGCGCGAGGCGGATGGCCCGCCGCATCGCCCGACGCCCCCAGGCGCACCACAGCAGCAGGACCGCCCCGGCGAGGCCCGCCGCGGCGGCGCGCAGGTCGTCGGCTCCGCGCCCGGCCAGGGTGGCCAGGCCGGCGGCCGCGAGCGCCATCGCGGCGCCGGCGACGCGCAGCTCGAACACCGCGGGCGCAAGGGGTTTCATAGCGCTCAGGATCGGCACCGCCGACCCGCCGCGCCATCGCGCGCGACAGCGGAGGGTCAGTCGCTGCGGCGCGCCACCGAGACGGCGAACCAGCCCCGCGGGTCCTCGTGCCACTCCACCGTCTCGAGTCCGGCCTCGGCGTACATCGCCTCCACCATCGTCCGGGTGAACTTGCACGAGATCTCGGTGCGCATCTCCTCGCCGGCGGCGAAGGCCACGTCGAGGTCGAGCGCCCCCAGGTGGACGCTCTGGTCGCGCAGCGAGCGCAGCCGCATCTCGATCCACGGCGGGCCGGGGTCGTACAGCGCCACGTGCGCGAAGGCGTCCAGGTCGAAGTCGGCGTCCAGCTCGCGGTTGAGCACGCGCAGGACGTTGAGGTTGAACTGGGCCGTGACGCCCTCGTCGTCGTCGTAGGCGCGCTGGATGCGCACCGGGTCGCCGGCCAGGTCGGTCCCCACCAGCAGGATGTCGTCGGGACCCAGGAGGGCGGCGGTCGATCGCAGGAACGGCACGCGGGCGTCGGGCTCGAGGTTGCCGATGGTGCCCCCGAGGAACGCCACCAGGCGCCGTCCGGCGCCGTCCGGGCCCGGCACCCCTCCGAGGTGGTGGTCGAAGTCGCCGGCCACGCCGTGCAGGTCGAGGGCCGGATACTCGCCGCGCAGCCGGCCGGCGGCCGCGAGGATCGCCTCCGGGCACACGTCGAAGGGCACGTAGCGGCGCAGGGTGCGCGCCTCGCGCATGGCGTCCAGGAGCACCGCCGTCTTGCGCGAGGAGCCGGATCCCAGCTCGACCAGGTCCCCGATCCGGTGGCGGCGCACCACTCCGGGCGCGATCTCGCGCAGGATCCGCAGCTCGGTGCGGGTCTGGTAGTACTCGGGCAGCCGCGTGATGCGCTCGAACAGGTCGGAGCCGCGCTCGTCGTAGAAGTGCTTGGGCGGAAGCGACTTGAACGCGGCGGTCAGGCCGGTGCGGGCGTCCTCGGCCAACCCGGCGCCCGCGTCCAGGGCCGGGTGGACGTCGAGCCGGTACGGGCGCAGGGCGAGGGCCGTCACGGGTCGCGCGCCAGCCGCAGGCCGCTGAAGATCTGGCGGCGCTCGGGAAGGTCCCAGTTGCGGAAGGTCGCCCGGGCCACGATCGCCTGGGTCGCCCACGACCCGCCCCGCAGCACGCGGTACCCCCCGCCGAAGAACGCCTCCGAGTACTCGCGGTACGGGAAGGCGCGGAACCCCGGATATCCCTCGAAGTCGGTGGCCGTCCACTCCCAGACGTCGCCGATCATCTGGCGGCAGCCGCTGCCCAGGGGCGCAAAGGCGCCGCGCGGCGCCGTGGCGAACGCCAGCTGGTCGACGTTGGCCGACCCGGCCTCGGGCGCCGCCCCGGCGGCGGCGCGCTCCCACTCGGCCTCGGTGGGCAGGCGGCAGCCCGCCCAGCGGGCGAACGCGTCCGCCTCGTGGGCGCTCACGTGACACACCGGCAGCCGCGGGTCGGGCGGGGCGATCCGGTCGAAGGCGCGCACCAGCCAGCCCCCCTCGCCGTCGCGCGACCAGTACAGCGGCGCCCGCGCGTCCTGCGCGGCGCGCCACGCCCACCCGGCGTCGGTCCAGAGCTCCGGCCGGTCGTATCCGCCGTCGGCGATGAACTCGGCCCAGTCCTCCTCGCCGACCGGATCGCGGGCGATGGCGAACGCCCCCAGCCGGCGCTCGTGCCGGGGGCGCTCGCAGTCCCAGGAGAACCCGTCGTCCGACGCCCCCATCGCGAACGGCCCCGGCGCGACCTCGCACCACGCGTCCCCCGCCGCCCCGGGCGCGGGGGCCGCCGGAGCCCGCGGCCGCCGGGGCGGCGGGTAGGCCCCCGGGGGGAGCATCTGGAGGGCCTGGAGCACCGTCTCGGTGTGCTGGGCCTCGTGCTCGGCGACCATCTCGAACACGAACCCGTCGGCCAGGAGCGGTGTCCGGGGATCGTTCAGGTCGCTGTCCTCGAGGACCTCGAGCGAGCGCTCGCGCACCGCGCGCAGGTACGCGTGCGCGGCGGCCTCGTCCAGGATCTCGACGTCGCCCCGCCGTTGCCGCGGCGTCTCGAAGGCGTCGTAGACGTCGTCGAGCTCCGGGTGCAGGGCCGCGTCGCCGGCGACGCGGCGGGCCAGCCAGAGCTCCTCGTACGCGCCGATGTGGCCGAGGTCCCACAGGGGCGGGCTCATAAGCGTGCTCACCTGGGTCACGAGGTGCTCGTGACCGAGCGGCGCGAACAGCTCGAGGGTGCGCTGGCGGATCGCGGCGAGCCGGTCACCGAGAAGGGTTCCACGATCGACCACCCGACGAGCATTCCTGATCGCCGCGGGATCACGACGTGATATTTCTCACACCGTGGGGTCGGTCACAGAGGGCGGGCGGTGGGTGATCCAGAGCGGCCGCCGAAACGTAGCGCCCGATGCCCGAAGGGGGTCGCTCGCGCCGCTATTCGCTCTAGGATCGTCCGCAAATGGCTGACCGACCGCGCAACCGACCCACGGGCGAGCGTCGCCCGGAGCGGGGGCGCGGCGGGAGGGCGCGGCCCCATGGGTGGCGCCGCATGCTCCGGCGCCCCGTGCTGATCGTGGTGGCGCTCGTGGCCCTCGTGCTCGGGGGCCTCGGCGTGGCGGTCGCGCTCGGCGGCGGCGACGACGGCGAGGCCCCGCCCTCGGTGACCGTCGCCGGCGCCAACGTGAGCGGCAAGGACGCGGCGGGGGTCGCGGCCGTGACCCGGCGGCGGGCCCGCGAGATGCTGCGGGCGGCCATGGTGATCACGCGGGCCGACGATCCCTCGTTCCGGATCGCGATCACCCGGCGCGCCCTCGGCGCGAGCCCGCGGATCGCGGCCGCCGTCGAACGCGGCCCTCGAGCCGCGCGGATTCGGCGGCCGCGCCCTCTCGGCGGTGGGTCTCGCGCCCACCCGCGAGGTGCCCATCACGTTCACCGTCTCCGAGGCCCGCGTGAAGGACCTCGTCGAGCGCGTGACCGACCGCGTCAACGACGATCCGCGGGCAGCCGCGGTCAAGGTGACCGACACCGCCATCAGCGTGGTGCCGGGCGCGGCGGGATTCGGGGTGGACCCCGACGCCCTGCGCGCCGAGATCCGCCGCCTGCCGGCGCGGATCGTCCTGACGCCCGGGCCGCTCCCGCCCCCGGTGAGCGTGGCCGCCGCCGAGCGGGCGCGCCTGCTGGCGATGCGGATCGTCGCGCACCCGGTGCAGGTCACGCTCGAGGGCCGGGGGGTGGCGATCGAGCCGGAGGTGCTGCGGTCGGCGCTGCGCTTCGCCCCCCGCGGCGCGGCGCTCGCGGTGACGCTGGACCCGGACACCCTCTACGACCGGATCTCCTCCGCGTACGCCAGCCGCGAGCAGCCGGTCCGCAACGCGTCGCTCGAGGTGGCGGGGTCGTCCGTGCGGGTGGTGTCGTCGCGCAACGGCCGCAGCCTGGACATGGACGCCATCGCCGCGGAGATCGTCGCGAACCCGGACGCGACCTCGGTGCGGGCGCGCTTCAAGGTGACGACCCCGACCACCACGACCGCCGAGATCAAGGCCCTCAAGATCACCGACCTCGTGTCGGAGTTCTCGACGCCCTACAACTGCTGCGAGCCCCGGGTCACCAACATCCAGCGGGCCGCGGAGATCCTCGACGGCATGATCGTCCCCGCCGGGCACACCTTCTCGCTCAACGATGCGCTCGGCCAGCGCACCACCGAGCGGGGCTTCGTGGAGGCCCCGCAGATCGCCGCCGGCAAGCTCGAGGACGCGGTCGGCGGCGGCGTGTCGCAGGTCGCGACCACCCTGTACAACGCCGCCTTCTTCGCCGGCCTGCGGCTCGACTCCCACACCCCCCACCAGTTCTGGATCTCGCGGTACCCGAAGGGGCGCGAGGCGACGGTCTCGTTCGGCGGACCGGAGCTGGTGTTCACCAACGACTGGGACGCGGGGCTGCTGATCAACGCCTACGCCGGCTCCAACGGCATCACGATCCGCTTCTTCTCGGCCCCCCTGGGACGTCGCGTCGAGACCGAGACCGGCGAGGCCCACGACGTCGTGGAGCCCACGACCAAGGAGACCGTCAACCCCGACCTCGCGCCGGGCGAGCGGGTGGTCGAGCAGAGCATGGGCGGGGCCGGCTTCACCGTCAGCTACACGCGCAAGGTGTGGGCCGGCGACACGCTCAAGCAGGACCAGACCTTCAGCTGGACCTACAGCCCGCAGAACGCCTACGTCGAGGTGGGCCCCGAGAAGCCGAAGACCTCGACCAGCCCGGACAAGAGCACCACCGCGCCGGGCGGCGCAACCACGGCGCCCGAGTCCCGGACCCAGCCGGCGGCGCCCCGGGCGACCACCACCTCCTCGTCGGGGGCGGCGGCGCCGCCGCCCTGATCCGGCCTCAGGCCGCGGAGCGCCCGCGTGCCGTGAAGAAGTCGAAGCCCAGGGCGAGCCCCAGCCGCCCGACGCGCGCGAGCGTGTCGGGCGTGATCACGGGGCCGGCCCCGGCGTCGTAGTCGGTCATCCACAGGCAGAAGAGCTCGGCCCGCTCCACCCCGGCCGCGATCCGGACCACCTCCTCGGACTCGGGCTCGATCAGGTCGAGCAGCGCGCGCAGGTGGGTCTCGAGCGCGGGGACGATGCCGGCCTTGTCGGTGCCCAGCAGCCAGACCCCGGTCAGGGCCGGCCGGTCCGCCCGGGCCCGTGGCGGGCGTCGCCCTTGCGGAAGGCGCTCGTGGGGGCGATCCCCAGACGGCGCGTGATGTCGTCGGGGTCGAGCGCGTCATCGGCGAAGCACAGCGTCGCCCGCGTGGCGATGCAGTGGAGGTCCGCGACCCCCGGCCCCGACGCGCGTGTCGGCGTGTCCCGCATTCCATTCGGTATCGGCCGATGGGCCGCGTCCCTCCACCGCCCTCGGCGTCAGCCCGCGAAGAAATCCGCGAGCGCGGCCAGCGTGCCCTCGGGACACTCCTCGGGCAGGAAGTGCCCCGAGGGCAGCGGGTGGCCGCGCACGTCGTCGGCCATGGGGCGCCACGCGTCCAGGACGTCGTACAGCCGGTGCATCGCTCCGTGCTCGCCCCACAGGACCAGCAGCGGGCAGGCGATGCGCGCATCGTCCTGGCCGTCGTGGACCAGGTCGATGCCGGCGGCGGCGCGGTAGTCCTCGCACGATCCGTGGATGGCCGCCGGGTCGGCGAACCAGCGCGCGTACTCGCGCAGAGCCTCCTCGGCGACGGGCTCGGCGCGGCCGCTCCACCGGCGCACGGTCTCGCGCAGGAACCACTCGGGGTCGCGCCCGATCATGGCCTCCGGCAGGCCGTCGGGCTGGATCAGGAAGAACCAGTGGTAGTAGGCGGTGGCGAAGGCCTGATCCGTGCCGGCGAAGAGGGTCCTGGTGGGGACGATGTCGAGGACGGCGGCGCGCGTCACCCGGTCGGGGTGGTCGAGCGCCATGCGATGGACCACCCGTCCGCCCCGGTCGTGCCCGGCCACGGCGAAGCGGCGGTGCCCCAGCGCCTCCATCACCGCGACCATGTCCGCGGCCATCGCCCGCTTGGAGTACGCCGCGTGGTCGGGGCCGCCGGGGGGCTTGGAGCTCTGGCCGTAGCCGCGCAGGTCGGCCGCGACGACCGTGAACCGCGCGCGCCAGGGCGGGCGCCACCCGGTGCCAGCACGAGCGCGTCTGCGGGTAGCCGTGCAGCAGCAGCAGCGGCGGCCCGTCGCCCGGCCGTGGACACGGCGATCTCCACCTCGCCGACATCGATCGTCCGGTGCTGGAAGCCCGCCGAGCATCTCCGGATTCTGCCAGCCGGGCGGGCCGCGATTTCGGGACGACCGGCATCGGCCCTACGATTCCGGCGTGTCCGACGCGCCGGCATACGTCGACCTCGGCCCCGCGGCTGATCGGCCGCGGCGACGCGCTGCAGGAGGCCGTGACCCTGGCCGGCACCCGGCCGGGCGTCATCGTGATCGCCGGCGAGCCCGGGGTCGGCCGCGCCCGCATGGCCCGTGAGACGGCCGGACGCCTGGCCCTGGACGGCGCGGTCGTGGTGGTGGCCGAGGGCGCCGGCCCGGCGATGGAGCGCCTCGAGGCCGCGATGACCGGCGCCGGCCACGACGCCGATCCGGCCCGCGCCGCCCGCCTGCGCCCGATCGTGGTCCTGCTGGGCACCTGCCCGGACGACCCCGGCCTGGCGGGGCGAGCTGGCGCGCCGCCTGGCCGGATCGCGGGCGCTGGTGCTGATGACGGCGGGCGCGCCCCCGGGAGACGCCCCCGCCCTGGTGCTGGACCCGCTGTCGCCCGAGGATGCGGTGGCGCTCGCCCGCCGGGTGACGCCCAGCCTGAGCGGGCCGGCGGCGCGGGCGGTCGCGGACCTGGGCGGCGGCCTGCCCGGACGGATCGTGCCGCTCGCCCACGCCGCCCGGCGCTGGCCCGGGGGCGACGTGCCTCCGCCGATCCCGCCGCAGCTGGCCGACGGCGCGCGGGCCTCGCTGGCGGGCCTCGACCCGTGGCTGGCCGACCTCGCCGGGTGGATCGCGGTTGCGGACGAGCCCACGACGCCCCTCGCCCTGGCGCGGATCTGCCATCAGCACGTCCCGCGCCTGGAGCGTGGGCTCGCCGCCCTGGTGGAGGCCGGCGTGCTGACCGAGGTCCCGGGCCCGCCGGCGATCCGCTGGGCCTTCCGGGACCGGCTGGTGCGGGCGGTGGTGCTGGATGCGATGGGCGGACCGCAGCGGCGCTTGCGCCACGCGGCCGCCCTGGTCGCGGGCCGGGCGACCGGCGGCGCGCCCGAGCGGCTGCTGCGTCACGCCCTCGGCGCCGCCGACCCGCCGGCGATCGTGGCCTACGGGACGCGCGCGGCGGAGGCCGCGCGCGAGGCCGGCGACCCGGAGGCGGCGCTGGTCCACGCCGCGAGCGCGCTGGCCTGGTGGAGCCCCGACATGGGGGAGTCGTCGCGCCTGGCGGCCGTCCACGAGCGCGGGATGGCCCTGCTGGACTCCTCGTCGTGGCAGGAGGCCGCCGAGCAGCTCGAGGAGGCCGCGGAGGGGCAGCGCGCCCTCGGCGAGGGCGACGCCGCGCTGGCGAGCATCTCGGCGGCCTCGAGCGCCCACTGGAGCCTGGGCCAGCACGACATCGCCCTCAGCGAGCTGCAGGACCACCTCGCGCGGAGCCGCGACCCCCGGCAGCCGCCCTCGGCCGCGCGCGCCGAGGCCCTCACGCAGGCCGCCGGCATGGCCGTGCAGACCTCGCGCTTCGGCGAGGCGATGGCGCTGGCGGGCGAGGCGCGCGACGAGGCCCGGGCCGCCGGGGCCGACGAGATCGGCACGCGGGCCCTCATCTTCATGGGCATGGCCGAGAGCGGCCGCGGCGGCGAGGGCGGCCTGCTGCACCTGGCGCGGGCGCGCCGCGAGGGCGAGGAGGCGACCGGGTCGGCGCGGCGCAACGCGACGCTGGCGATGATCCACGAGAGTCACGTCCTGCTGGCGCTCGGCCGTCCCGACGACGCGGCCGCCCGGGCGCGGCGGGGCATCGTGCGGGCGCGCGACCTGGGCCTGACCGCGCACGAGCTCGTGCTGTCGGGCAATCTCGGCGAGGCGCTGACGGCCGCGGGCGAGCTCGCCGAGGCCGGCGAGGAGCTGCAGCGCGCCGCCGCCGGGTGGGGGGAGCTCGAGCGCGACGTCCTCTCGCCGGCCGACCCCGGGATCGCGTGGCTGCTGTTCGCCCAGGGGGACATCGAGGGCGCGCTCAACCGCTACCGCAGCCTCGCGCCGGCCCCCGGCGGCGAGCCCCTGCTGTTCGAGCAGATCGCCCCGGTCGCCGCCGGGCACGCGCTCGCGGCCGCCGCCGCGGGAGAGGACGGCGAGGCGACCCGGGTACTGCTGTCGGCGCTGCGGGCGTGGTCGCGGACCGACGACCGGCTCACGTCCGTCCTGCTACTGGCCGCCGCGCCGGAGGTCCTCGTGGGACCCGAGGGCGACGAGTGCGTCACCGCGCTCGAGGAGATGGCCGCGGGCGGGCGCTCGCTGGCGGCGGCGGCGCACTCGTACGGCGTCGGCAGCCTGGCCCGCAGGCGCGGGGCGCCCGGCGCGTCCGGCCACCTGCGCTCGGCCGCCCTCCGCTTCGAGGGCCTCGGCCTGCGCTGGTGGGCCGCCCGGGCACGGTACGGCGCGGGGCTGGCCGACGGGTCCTCGGACGCCGCGGCGGTCAACCTGCTGGAGGCCCGCGCGGCCTTCCGCGACATGGGCGCCGAGGGGTGGCGCCGCCGATCCGAGGCACGCCTGCGCGCGATCGGGCGGCGCATCCCGACGCGCGCGCGCCAGCCGGTCGAGCCGGGCGCGGGCCTGTCGGCGCGCGAGCACGAGGTGCTGGCCCAGCTCGCCCTGGGGCTGCGCAACCGGGACATCGGCGAGCGCCTGTTCATCAGCGAGCGGACGGTGGCGCGCCACCTGGTGCAGATCAACGCCAAGCTCGGCGTCTCGACGCGCACGGCGGCGGTTCACGAGGCGCGCCAGCGGGGCCTGCTGTCGCCGACGGAGGATGTCGCACCCGCCGAGTGATCGTCAGTGCCTCGGATCGGCGGATTTAGGGCTTTTGGGCCACCCGCAGACGAACGAGTGATGGTCAATTCTGACCATGATTACTTCGTACCCCTGCCGATAGCGTGCAGCCCGTCATGACGGACCTCGACGAGGCGGACGATGGAGCTATCGACACCTGAGGCGCGTTCCGTGAGCGATCCGGACGGCCCGCTCACCGCGAGCGAGCGCGCGGCCCTGCGCAGCTTCCGGCGCACGGCCCTGACCTCGCGCGGGTATCGGGCGCACCTCGAGCACCTCGGCGTCGACCACCGCACCGTCACCCGCATCTCCCAGGTCCCCTACACCGACAAGCGCTCGGTCTTCGGCGACCACATCGACTTCTGGCTCGACGGCGGGCGCGTGACCGAGGCCGCCGAGCTGCTCACCTCGAGCGGCCAGACCGGGCTCTTCTCGGTGGGGGTCACGTCGCGCTCCGAGCGCCGCGCCCAGGAGCGCACGTTCGACCAGACCCTGCGCGCCCTCGGCGGCGGCGAGGACTCGACGACCCTGCTGCTCAACTGCCTGCCGATGGGGATCTCGATCCCCACCCGCCTGGCCACCGTGGCCACGCCCTCGGTGCACATGGAGATGGCCCTCGAGCTGCTGGCGCGCACCGGCCCGAGCTTCGACCGGGTGATCATCGCGGCCGAGCCGATCTTCCTGAAGGAGATGGGCGAGACCGCGCTGCGCGAGCGCGGCCCGGCGTTCGCGGACGGGGTGGTGGCGTGCTTCGTCGGGGGCGAGTGGGTCGCCGAGAGCTGGCGGCGCTACGTCTCGGAGCTGTTCGGGTTCGGCGAGGCTCCCTCGAAGCGGCTCGGGCTGATGGTGTCGATGGGCGCGGCCGAGGTCGGCCTGCACGCCCTGCACGAGACGCCGGAGCTGCGCCTGGCGCGCCAGACCCTCGACAGCCCCGGTGCCCGCAACGCCCTCTTCGGCCGCGACCCGGGCTACTCCCCCAGCCTGTTCACCTGGGACTCCAACCGCCTGTTCGTGGAGGAGCGCCGGCACGATGACGGCGTGCGCACGCTGGTGCTGACGACGCTCACGCGCCGGCTGCTGCCCCTGGTCCGCTACGACCTGGACGACGAGGCCGAGCTGGTGAGCCCGGCCGCCGCGAACGCCGTCCTGGCCGACCAGGGCAGCGAGCTACGCCTGGAGCGCGCGGCGGTCGCCGTCTGGGGCCGGCGGGGCAGCACGATCCGCGGCGACGGCTGGAGCCTGCGCCCCGAGATCGTCAAGGAGGGCCTGTTCACCACGTCCGCCCACGCGGGCGCGCTCACGGGGCGGTTCCGCATCGAGAGCGAGGACGGGCTGCCGGTGCTCCACGTGCAGCTGCGCAACGGCGCGTTGCCGGGCCCCGGGATCGAGACGGCGCTGGTCCACATGGTGACCGTCGCCGCCGGGGTCCCGGCCCGCGTCGAGGTTCACGGCTACCGGGAGTACCCGTACCACGAGGCCGGCGACTTCCAGCACAAGGCGGCCTACATCGACCGGAACCGCGCGTGACGACGACCGCCCCCCACCCCGTGAACGCGATGCCCTCGGTGGAGGAGATCGACGTCACGGCCTCCGACCGCGTGGAGGACATCGACGAGGCGCTGATGGTGGTCCACGAGGGCTTCGTCGAGGCCGGCTACGTCGATCCCACGCCGTCGGGCCGGCGCATGCACGCCTCCTACCTCAACCCCGGGACGATCTTCTTCGTGGCGCGGACCGAGGACGAGACCGTCGGCACCTGCGCCCTGATCGCGGACGGCCCCTTCGGGCTCCCCTCCGACCGCGCGTTCGCGGAGGAGAACGACGCGCTGCGGGCGACGGTGGACGGCCCCATCTACGAGGCCGGCTCGCTGGCCGTGCGCGCGGAGTACCGGCGCAGCACCCGCCGCATCGTGATGCGCCTGTTCGCGGCGATGACGCGGGTGGCGCTGGCCGAGTTCCCGGACGCCCCGGTCCCGCTCGCCGTCACGCCCGAGAACCGCCGCTTCTACACCGCCATGGCGGGCGCCCTGGACATCGCCGGGCCGCGTCCCCTGTACGGCGCCCCCGCCGAGCTGCTGCACACCGGCGGCCGGGCCCTCGCCGCGCACTGCGCCCTGCGGGCGACCCCCACCCAGCGGGCGATGGACGCCCTCCTCACCGAGCGCGACCCCACCTGGTTCACGGATCACCGCTCGCGCCTGCCGCTGCCGTCGGACTGGCTCGGTGCCCTGCTCGACGAGCAGGGCGTCACCGACGCGCTGGCCGCGCAGATCCGCCTGCTGGCCGAGCGCTACCCGGACGCGCTGGCCCGGATCCTCTCCGCCGCGAGGACCAAGGCCGCCGCCTGAGCCTCTAACCGCCGTATCGCCCGGATGCCCCGTTTCTCAGGGCAATCCGGGGCGTTGCCGATACGCTTCACGTGACCGCTATTCGCCGGTATTTGGGCACCGTGGGCAAGCTGGGCGACCGCACGGTCGTGGCGACGCTGATCTGCGCCGCGAGCGTGATGCTGGTGATCGTCCCGTTCGCCCAGTCGGGCCGGGTCAGCACCTCGGTCGCCGCCGGCGCCGCGGTGCTCCTCATCAGCACCGTCGCCGCGGTCGGCTTCCTGCGGGCGCGTGCGAGCGAGCGGAAGGCCAACAAGGGGATCGAGCGCCGCGTCTGGCGCCTCTTCGCCATCGGCCTCGCCAGCTGGAGCCTCGGCTGCGTGCCGTACCTGATCTTCCTGGCGACCGGCGGCGACGTCACCTCGCCCGCCGCCTGGTCGCAGCTCGGCTTCCTGCTCGCCTACCCCTTCTGGTACCGCGCCCTGTGGATCATGCGCCAGCCGGCGCTCGAGGAGTCCCGGCGCGAGCGCTGGGAGGGCTGGGGCATCGAGCTGTCGGTCCTCGGGATGCTCTTCATCATCGTGGTCGGCACGATCTGGGAGTCGTCCCTGCCGGCGCTCGAGAACACCGCCCTGCTGATTCCGGTGGCCCTGGACCTGCTCCTGCTGGCCGCCCTCTACAACGCGATCCGGCGCTCGTCCCTGAGCCGCCGGACGGCGTTCATCTGGTTCGCCTTCGCCTTCATCGCCCTCGCCCTCACGGACGGTCTGGTCACCTTCCTGGTGACCCGCGACCAGGGCGCCGCCGTCATCGGCCCGACGATGCTCGGCTACATGGTGGCCATGGCGCTGCTGGCGATCGCCGCCGGCCGGCCGATCCGCGTCACCGAGGCCCAGGCGGTGCTCGGCCCGTCGAAGACGCTGCTGGCGGCCATCGGCCTGGTGCTCAGCGGGCCGGCCTCCGTCCTGGCCCCGCCGGCGCTGCGGCCCCTGGTGTGGGTCGTCGCCGCCCTCCTGTTCTGGAGGCTCGTCGCCCTGCTGCGCATGCACGGGCAGTCCGACACCGACCTGCTCACCGGCTTCCTCGAGCCGCGCGCCTTCGCGCGGCACGTGGGCGGCGTGCTGCAGGCCGCCTCCTCGGGCCGGCGCGCGCTGCTGGTGGCGGTCAACCTGGACGGCTTCGGCCTGTGGAACGGCCAGAACGGCTTCGGCAAGGGCGACGCCCTGCTGACCGACCTGAGCCACAAGCTCGAGGCCTCCGGCCTCGTGGGCGGGGTGTGGAGCCGCCTCCACGCCGACCGCTTCGCATGGATCGGCATCGGCCACGACGCGGAATCGGGCCGCCACCTGGCCGAGCTGGTGCAGAGCATCGCCTCCCAGAACCAGGGCGGCCTCAAGGCGCGCGCGACCTTCGTGATCCTGCCCGACGACGCCGACACGGCGGTGAACGCCATGGTCGCGGCCGAGGAGGGCCTCGCCGCCGCCAAGACCGGCGGGCTGCCGGTGGTCGCCTTCGATCGCGGCCGCCTCGACGGGGTCAACTACATGGCCGGCTACACCGCCTCGCTGCAGAAGCGGCGCGACGACATCACCGCCGTGCTCAGCGACCCCGCCACCATCCAGACCGTCTTCCAGCCGATCGTCTCCCTGGACGACGGCCTCACGATGGGCTTCGAGTCGCTCTCGCGGTTCCGCGCGGAACCCCAGCGTCCGCCGGACAAGTGGATCGCCGAGGCGCACGCCGTCGGCCTCGGGCTCGAGATCGAGGTCGAGTGCGTGCGGCGCGCGATGGCGCTGCGCCACACCATTCCCGGCGAGGCCTACCTGTCGGTCAACATGAGCCCCGACGCGATCCTCGCGCCCGAGATGGAGCTCGCGCTGGGCCCCGACAGCCTCGAGGGCCTGGTCATCGAGATCACCGAGCACGACGCCGTGGGCGACTACGCGCGCCTGTCCGCCCGCCTGGCCGACTATCGCGGCCGCGGCGCCAAGGTCGCGATCGACGACGCGGGCGCCGGGCACGCCTCGATGCGCCACGTCACCCAGCTGAACCCCGACTACATCAAGATCGACCGCTCGCTCATCCACGACATCCACCTCGACGTGGCCAAGCAGGCGATCGTGGGGTCGATGGTGAGCCTCGAGGACAAGCTCAAGTCGCGCGTAGTGGCCGAGGGCATCGAGACCACGGACGAGCTGCGCGCCCTGCGCCAGCTCGGCGTGCCGCTCGGCCAGGGATACCTGCTCGCCCGCCCGCACCGCCAGCCGACCCCCGCCCCGTGGAGCAGCGCCCTCCTCGAGCTGTCGGACGCCGCACGAGGCTAGCGCGCGCGCGGGATCGAGGCCCCGCGGCAAAAGTTCGCGGCCGCCCCGCCGATGGAAGCACCAGATGCTTCCCCGTCCCTCATCGTCAGGACTCCGGTGACCTCCATCACGTCTCGCCCCCGGCGCCTCGTCGCGATCATCGCCGCCGTCGTCGTGGCGGCCGTCGCGGTCGGCGCCTACATCCTCTGGAACAACGCGCAGACGAGCACCGCCGCCAACGAGGGCGGCGCGCTCGCCGAGTTCCGCGCCAAGAACATCACCGACACCGCGCCGCGCGCGGGCGTCCCCGCCTCCGGCGTGTACCGCTTCGCCGTGACCGGCTCCGAGAGCGCCGGCACCGGCCCGCTCACCGCCGAGCGCTCCCTCCCCGCCGAGGCGGTGTACATGATCTCCCCCATCGCCGGCGGCTACCACGAGGACCTTCGCCTGTCGCAGGAGCACGTCGAGGAGGCGCGCTTCCGCGTGGACGCCACCGGCTCCTACGCCACCTGGCGGCGCACCAAGATCACCTTCCTCGGGATCGGGGCGGACGACCGCACGCCGGTCGAACCCCCCTCCCTCGACCACCCGGCCACGCTGAAGGTCGGCGCCACGTGGGGCGGCACCTACAAGATGGGTGACCTCACGACCACGTACACCGGCACCGTGACCGGCAAGGACACGGTCCAGGTGGACGGCACCGCGGTCCCCGTCTACGTCATCCAGACCAAGAGCGCGTTCACCGGCTCGACGCCGGGCACGCGCACCGACACGGTCAGCTGGTCGCCCAAGCTCTCCCTCCCGGTCGCCTGGACCATCACCCAGAAGACCGGCGGGTCGTCGGACTACCAGTTCGACGCCTCCATGAAGCTCGCGAGCGGGACGCCCCTCACCTAGCGGTGAGGGGCCCCGCCGGGGTCCGGCTACCTCCTGCGCTTGATGGCCTTCACCTTCACGCCCTTGCCCGACGAGGCGCGCAGGGTGGCCGATCCGGCGTAGGAGGGCCTCAGGGTCCATCCGCCGAGCGTGCCGAGGCGGCGCGTGAAGCCGAAGCGCCCGCGGCTGTTGGTCCTGAAGCTCCCGACCGTCTTCCAGCCCCGCTTGGCGACGAACCGCTGCACGGTGACCCGCGTCTTGCGGAGCGCGGGGGCGGTGCGCCCCTTGCAGACGAGCTTGGTCTTGACCGTGAAGCGGGCGTAGACGCGCTTGCCGGGCGTGACCTTGCGGGACCCGGCCTTGCACGACCAGATGAACTTCACCTTCTTGAGCGGCGCCGCGAGGGGCGCCGGCGGAGGGGCCGGCCGCTGGTAGTCGCGGGCCGCCTGCACGGCGCCCAGGGCGTCGATGCGCCCGGCGCCGAACACCGGATCCGGCCCCGCCGCGCCGAGGTCGACCGAGCTCTGCTTGAGCAGGCCCTCGACCTCGTCGGGGCTGAGGTCGGGCCTCACCGTCTTCATCAGGGCGACCAGGCCGGCGACGATCGGCGAGGCCATGGAGGTGCCCGACAGCACCTTGAAGCCGACGCCGTGGGTGGGCGCCAGCTCGGGCGTGAGCGCGGTGGTGAGGCGGGTGTCCCACGTCAACAAGATGGGGTTGCCCGGCGCGGCGACGTCAACGTAGTCGCCGTTGGTCGAGTCGGGCGAGATGCTGTCGTCGGGCCGCGTGTTGGCCACCGCGATGACGCCGGGGTAGGCGGCCGGGTAGTTGGGGACGCCCGAGGGGCCCTGCTGCCCCAGCTGCGAGTTGCCCGCCGCGGCCACGATCACCTTGCCGCGGGAGCGCGCGTAGTCAACGGCCGCCCGCAGGGGCGCGTGGTCGCGCGAGGTGCCCAGCGACATGTTGATCACGACGGCGTCGCTGTTGCCCGCCTCGACGAGCGCCTCGGTCAGGTCGGCCACGAACTTCGCGTCGACGTTGGACGCGCCGCCGAAGCCGATCTTGTAGGGGATCACGACGCACTCGAAGCACGCGCCGGACACGCCGGTGCCGTTGTCGGTCGCGGCGCCGACCAGGCCGGCCACGTGGCTGCCGTGGAAGCCGGTGGTGATGTTCTCGGCCCGGACGTCGCTGGTGTGGTACTTGGTCGTGCCCGAGTCGAAGTTGCGGCCCGTCGCCAGCTTCGTCTTCAGCTCCGGGTGCTCGGTGTCGAATTCGCTGTCGATGACGGCTACCCGGACGGCGGAGCTGCCGCGGGTGACGTCCCACGCGGCGGGGAAGTTGGTCTTCACCCAGTGCCAGTTCCAGGGCGCGACCAGCTGCCCGTCGAGCGAGACGGTGCCCTGCTGCGTGAAGATGGTGTCGCGGGGGGTGAAGTCCAGGTCGAGCGACTCGCCGGGCGCCGCCCAGTCCAGGCGCGACACGGCGGGGTCGGCCAGCAGCCGCCCCTTGGCCGCGGGGACGCCGGCCTCGGCGCGGTAGGTCGCCCACCCGATCTCGGGAAGGGCGGTCTGGAGCGGCAGGCCGGTGCGGGCGGCGACGGCCTCGGCGCCGCGCTCTCCCCCGGAGACCTGGGCCAGCACGAGCGGGCCGCCCGCGGCAGAGGCGGCGGCGGGGACGGCCGCGAGGGCCACCCCGGCCGCGAGGGCCGCGAGCGCGGCGCGGCGCCGGCGGGGTCTCCGGGCGTCTCTGGTTTCGTTTTCGGGTGCTTCACGCATGTCGGTTCTCTCCTCGGCCGTCGGCGGGGCGCAGCGTGCGCGCTCGCGCCGTCGATGTCCATACGCCGATCGGCGTATGCGCTAGCGGCGCGCGGACTCCCTGGCCGCCACCGCCCGTGCCGTCGCGGCCGCGCGGGAGCGGACGCCGAGCCGGTCGTAGATGTTCTCGAGGTGCTTCTGGACCGTGCGGGCGCTGATGTGGAGCTCGTGGGCCACCTCGGCGTTCGTGCGCCCGAGGGCGACCCGCTCGAGCACCTCCGCCTGGCGAAGGCTCAGGCCGAGCTCCATCAGGACGCGCCGCTCCCGCCGGACGCTGTGCTCCTCGAGCAGGATCACGTCGTGGCCGGCGGGCACCGCCGAGGGCAGCAGGTGGGCGACCAGGCGGCCGTGCGGCCCGTCGACGACCAGGTCGCGCGAGGGCGCGAGGCCTCGCGCGCGTTCGCGCCGGCACCAGGCCGCCAGCTCCTCGGGCAGCTCGCTCGGGCGCGCCGCTGGCGGCAGGTAGGCCGCGACCAGACGGCGGGCGCCGGCGCTCGCGAAGGCGATCGCGGCCCCCCGCTCCACGGCGACGGCCGCCCGCCCGCGATCGAGGAGGGTCCGGTCGACGAGCGACGACAGCAGCCGCTCGGCGTCCCGCAGCGCGGCGTCGCGGCGGAGCCGGGCCAGATGGGGCCGCAGCAGGTCGAGCATCTGGCGGTCCCGCTCGCCGAAGTCGCGGCGCTCGCGGTTGAGGGCGATGCCGACCACGGCGCCCGGCGGCGCCGGCAGGGTGACGGCCATCTGGTACTCGACCCCCATCGGCCCGTAGACGTCGCGGTAGAGCTCGGTACGGCGGAACGAGCGCCGGTCCATGAGGTCGGAGATCTTGAGGGTGCGCGGGTCGTGCGTGCGCGCGTAGTGGGCGATCAGGGGGTGCTGGGGGGCCAGCCTCAGGAAGTCCCGGGCCCGCTCGTCGCTCCAGGCGTCGGCCGGATCGAGCATCAGCAGGGGATCGCCGTCGGGCGAGATGTCGTTGTACGACGTGATCGTCGAACTCGACCAGGCGCGGCAGGCCGCGCAGCACGTGCCGCCGGAAGGCGTCGGAGCCCGGCGCCTCGCCCGCCGCGCCGATGAATTCGAGCGCGGCGCTCAGGTCCGTGCGACGGAGTGAGGTCGTATTCGGCAAGTTCTGGCGAACCTAAGGCGGACGCACCGCCCCGGGCAACCCAACCGACGGTGGGTCGGAACCTCGACCGGAGTACAGGCCGGCGGAGGAACCGCGGGCCGTGGCGGCCGGCTACGCGGTCGAGGGCTGGCGGACCACCGGATTGCGCGCGGCGGCGGCCTCGTCGAGGCGGCGCACCGGCGTCGTGTACGGAGCGTTGCGGGCGATCTCCGGATCCTCGGCCGCCTCGCGCAGGATCTCGCCGACGGCCTCGGCGAAGGCCTCGATGGTCTCGCGCGTCTCGGTCTCGGTCGGCTCCACCAGCAGGGCTTCCTCCACCAGCAGGGGGAAGTAGACCGTGGGCGGGTGGTAGCCGTGGTCGAGCAGGCGCTTGGCGAGGTCCGTCGTCCGGATGCCCAGGTCGCGCTTCATCGGCGCTCCGGACAGGACGAACTCGTGCATGCAGCGCTCGCCGAAGGCCAGGGGCAGGTACGGCGCCACCTCGGGGCGTCGCAGCAGGGCCAGGAGGTAGTTCGCGTTGAGCACCGCGATCTCGGAGGCCTCGCGCAGGCCCTCGGCGCCGAGCGAGCAGATGTACGCGTACGAGCGCACGAACACGCCGAAGTTGCCCTGGAAGCCGCGCAGGCGCCCGATCGACTTGGGGCGGTCCTCCACCAGGTCGAAGCGGGGGGCGCCGCCCTCCCCCTCCGCCCGCGTGACGCGAGGCGTCATGAGATACGGCTCGATGCGGTCGGACACGGCGATCGGCCCGGCGCCGGGCCCGCCGCCGCCGTGCGGCTGGGTGAACGACTTGTGCAGGTTGAAGTGCACGATGTCGAAGCCCATGTCCCCGGGGCGGCTGATGCCCATGACGGCGTTGAGGTTGGCCCCGTCGTAGTAGAGGGTCGCGCCCGCGTCGTGGGTGATGCGCGCGATCTCCTCGATGTTCGGGTCGAAGATGCCCAGCGTGTTGGGGTTGGTGAGCATGAGGCACGCGACCCGGTCGTCGGCCTTGCGCCGCAGGTCCTCCACGTCAACGCCCCCGTCGGGCGAGGTGGCCACCTTCACCACCTCGTAGCCGGCCATCGTCACCGTGGCCGGATTGGTGCCGTGGGAGGTGTCGGGCGTGAGCACCAGGGTGCGCTCGTCGTCGCGGTCGGCGTGGTAGGCGCGCGTCAGCAGCACCCCGGCCAGCTCGCCGTGGGACCCGGCGCTGGGCTGCAGCGAGACGTGCGGCAGGCCCGAGACCTCCGACAGCGCCCGCTCGAGGTTCCACATCAGCTCCAGGGCCCCCTGGGCGCGCGCGGGCGCTTGGAGGGGGTGCAGGCGCGCGTGCCCGGGGAGCGCCGCGACCCGCTCGTGCAGCTTGGGGTTGTGCTTCATCGTGCAGGAGCCCAGCGGGTAGAAGCCGGTGTCGAGGTCGAAATTGCGCTTGCTCAGGCGGTTGTAGTGGCGCACGATCTCCGGCTCGGCTACCTCGGGCAACTCGGGCGGGGCGGCGCGGCGCAGGGAGGGGTGCAGCAGGTCGTCGAGCGGGACCTCGGGCACGTCGAGCGCCGGCGCGGTGAACGCGCGCCGGCCCGGGCGCGAGCGCTCGTAGATCGTCACCACGTCCTCGCGCTGCTGGGGGGTCTGCACCGTGACGCTCACGAGCGCGCCCCCGTCAGGGAGGCGGATCGCTCGGCGGCGACGGCGCGGCCGAGGACGTCGGCGAGCCGGTCGATGTCGGCCCGCGAGCGCCGCTCGGTGATCGCCACCAGCAGCCCGTCCTCGTACTCCGGGTACTCGCGGCCGAGCGCGTAGCCGGGGTTCACGCCCTCGGCCGCGCAGCGCTCGATGACGGCCTCCACCGGCGCGTCCAGCGCCACGGCGAACTCGCGGGCGATCGGCTGGTCGTGCAGGGTGCGCACCCCGGGCAGGGCGGCAAGTGTGGTGCGCGCGTAGTCGGCGCGCCGCAGCATCAGCTCGGCCAGCTCCACGACGCCGCGCTTGCCGAGCCACGAGAGGTAGATGACGCCGGCCAGCGCGTTGAGCACCTGCGCCGTGCAGATGTTGCTGGTCGCCTTCTCGCGGCGGATGTGCTGCTCGCGGGTCTGGAGCGTCAGCACGAAGCCCCGCCGGCCGTCGACGTCGCGCGTCTCGCCCGCGATGCGGCCGGGCATGCGGCGGATGTGCTCCTGGCTGGCGGCGAAGAAGCCGAACGAGGGACCGCCGTAGTCGAGCCGGTTGCCGAGCGTCTGGCCCTCGCCCACCGCGACGTCCACTCCCAGCTCGCCGGGCGGGCGCAGCAGCGCCAGCGGCAGCGGGTCGCACGCGCACACCACCAGCGCGCCGACCGCCTTCGCCTCGGCCACCAGCGGCTCCAGGTCCTCGACCGCCCCGAGGAAGTTGGGCTGCTGCACGATCACGGCGGCCGTGTCGGGACCGATCAGGCCGGCCAGGGCCCGCTGGTCGGTCACGCCGTCGCGCAGCGGCGCCTCGACGACGCTCTGCCCGTAGCCGGGGGCCAGCGTCTCCAGCGTCCCGCGGCTGTGCGGGTGGACGCCGCGCGAGACGACGACGTCGCGCCGGCCGTTGGCCAGCCGGGCCAGGTAGGCCGCGGCGCCCACCGCGGACGGGCCCTCGTACAGCGAGGCGTTGGACACGGGGAGGCCGGTCAGCTCGCTGATGGCGGTCTGGTACTCGAACATCACCTGCAGGCCGCCCTGGGAGATCTCGGGCTGGTAGGGGGTGTAGGGGGTCAGGAACTCGGAGCGGGAGAGGATCGAGTCGATCAGCGACGGCACGTAGTGGTCGTACATCCCGGCGCCGAGGAAGGTGATCTCATCGTCGGCGCTCACGTTGCGCGCGGCGAGTTCGCTCAGGTGCGCCAGCACGTCCTGCTCCGAGAGCCCGTGCGGCAGGTCGAGCGCGCGGCCCAGGCGCACCCCCTCGGGGATCGCGGCGAAGAGCTCGTCGATCGAGGAGGCGCCGATCTCGGCGAGCATCACGCGCAGGTCGTCGTCGGTGAGGGACGTGTAGCGGCTCATAGGCCGGCCAGGTAGGCGCGGTACGCCGGCTCGTCCATCAGGGCGTCGAGCTCGGCCGGGTCGGAGAGCCGCACCCGCACGAGCCAGCCCTCGCCGTAGGGGTCCTCGTTGACCACCTCCGGGCGATCCGTGACGGCCGGGTTGACGGCGAGCACCTCGCCGCTTGCCGGCGCGATGATGTCCGAGACCGCCTTCACCGACTCGAGCTCGCCGTAGGGGCTGTCCTTGCTGAGCGAGGCGCCCACCGCGGGGGGGTCGTAGTACACGACCTCGCCCATCGCGTCCTGGGCGTACCAGGTGACGCCGAAGACGACCTCGTCGCCCTCGGCCCTCACCCAGTCGTGCTCGGGGTGGTACCGGAGGTCGGTCGGATAGGTCTCCTCAGCGGCCACATCGTCTCCTTCACTGCTTCGGGGATGTCGCCACGAGCGGGCGGCGGGCGGTGCGCGCGGCCTTGGGCTTGCCGCGCACGTCGATGACGAGGTCGTTGTCGGGCGCGGCCACCGCCGACGGCACGTAGGCCATGCCGATGCCGACCTCGAGCGAGGGCGAGAGCGTCCCGCTGGTGACGGTGCCGGCCCGGCGCCCGTCGACGACCACGTCCTGGCCGGCCCGGGGGATCCCGGGCTCGGTCAGCCGGAACACCGCGAGGCGCTCGGCGGTGCCCTCGGCCGCCTGCCGGCGCAGGACCTGCGCGCCGAAGAAGCGGCCGCCGTCGATGTCGCACGCCCAGCGCAGCCCCGCCTCGATGGGGGTGCGCTCGCGCGTGAGCTCCTGGCCGTAGAGCGGGTAGCCCATCTCCAGCCGCAGGGTGTCGCGCGCCACCAGGCCCGCGGGCGTCGCCGGGCGCCCGCCGGACACGAGGGCGTCCCACACGACCGGGGCGTCGTCCCAGGGGCACATCAGCTCCACGCCGGGCTCGCCGGTGTACCCGGTGCGGGCGATCAGGCACGGCACCGCCGCCACCAGATCCTCGCCGATACCGAAGTAGTCGAGCGCGAAGGCGTCGCCGCGGGCGCACAGGGGTCCCAGCACCTCCGCCCAGGCCGGCCCCTGGAGGGCGAGCATCGCGGTGCCGGGCGACCGGTCGACCAGGGTCGCGTCGGCCGGCAGGCGCTCGGCCAGGCGCTCCCGGCAGGGCGCGACGTTGGACGCGTTGACCACCAGCAGGAAGCGGTCCTCCAGCTCGTAGACGATCAGGTCGTCGATCACCCCGCCGTCGTCCTCGAGCATCAGCGTGTACTGGCCGTGCCCCGGCGTGATCGCGAGGTCGTTGGTGAGGATCCGGGCCAGGCCCTCGCGGGCCCCCGGACCGGTCACCTCGAGCTGCCCCATGTGGGACACGTCGAAGACCCCCGCGCCCTGCCTGACCGCCGTGTGCTCGGCGCGCGCGGTCGAGTAGTAGAGCGGCATGTCCCAGCCGGCGAACGCCCCCATCCGTGCCCCGAGTGCCGTGTGGCGTTCGTGCAGGGAGGTGTGCTCGAGCCGGTCTGGCATCCGCCCTGACGCTACCACGCGGGGTCGATCCGAGTCCGCCTCGGCCGCGGCCGCACTCGGCGGCGACCGGTCCTCGGCGGGCGGCGCCCGACCCCGGCCTACTTGAGGAAGTCGGGGATCTCCAGCGCGTCGTCGGGGATCTCGAAGCCCTTGCGCTCCGACTGCTCGAGCGTCAGCGACGGGCGCGCCGTCTCGGCCGGGGCGCGGCGCGCCGGGGCCTTGGGGGCGGGCTCGCGCTCGCGCTCGCGGCGGCCGAATCGCGGCTCGCGGGCGTCCGCGGGCGCGGCCGCCTCCGGGGCGTCGAAGCCGGTGGCGATGACCGTGACGCGGATCGCGTCGCCGCTCGTCTCGTCGATGACGGCACCGAAGATCACGTTGCAGTCGTCGTGCGCGGCCTGGCGGATGATCCCCGCGGCCTCGTCGATCTCGAACAGCCCCAGATCGGCGCCGCCGGTGATGTTGAGGAGCACGCCGGTGGCGCCGGCCACGGTCGTCTCGAGCAGCGGGGACGAGATGGCGGCGCGGGCGGCCTCGGCGGCGCGGTTCTCGCCGGAGGCGGTGCCGATGCCCATGAGCGAGGCGCCGGCGTCCTGCATGATCGTGCGCACGTCGGCGAAGTCGAGGTTGATGAGGCCGGGGACGGTGATGAGGTCGGTGATCCCCTGCA
Source organism: uncultured Thermoleophilia bacterium (assembly GCA_963806585.1). Taxonomy (GTDB): domain Bacteria; phylum Actinomycetota; class Thermoleophilia; order Miltoncostaeales; family Miltoncostaeaceae; genus Miltoncostaea. The sequence goes on from CAWDYN010000007.1 coordinate 498,029, forward strand.
CCCCCTGGCGCAGCACGTCGTCGGCCATCCGGAAGGCGTCGATGATCGACGTGCGCCGCTCCACGACCTCGATCAGGCGCTCGTTCGGGATGACGATCACGGAGTTGACCTGCTTCTGCAGCTCCTCGATGCCGTCCTCGGCGCGGCGGGTGCGCTGGGCGCCCTCGAAGGAGAACGGCCGCGTGACCACGCCCACCGTGAGCGCGCCCTGCTCGCGCGCGATCTGGGCGATGACCGGGGCCGCGCCCGTGCCGGTGCCGCCGCCCTCGCCGGCGGTCACGAAGACCATGTCCGCGCCGCGGACGGCCTCCTTGAGCTCCTCGCGGCTCTCGTCGGCGGCCTCGCGGCCCACGCGCGGGTCGGCGCCGGCGCCGAGGCCCTTCGTGATGGTGCCCCCGATGTGGATCTTCACGTCGGCGTCGCACATCGACAGGGCCTGGGCGTCGGTGTTGACGGCGATGAACTCCACGCCCCGCACGCCCGCGTCGATCATCCGGTTGACGGCGTTGGTCCCGCCGCCGCCGACTCCCACGACCTTGATGACCGCCAAGTAGTTGCTCTGCTCCACCGGACTCCCCCGATCGGCACTGCTCATGCGGTGATTGAGGAAAGCCTCAATCAAGATAGAGGCTTGTGAGCCGTGCATCAGGCCGATATCGACCTGGTTGAGGCACGGCTCCACCAGCCTGGAAGCTAGAGCCCCCGTCGCGGGGTGTCAAGCACAGCTCATGTGTAAGTCGAGGCTTTGCGGAGATATCCGTCCATACTCTCAAGGCCAACATGAGGGTTATTGAACCGCCGCCGTGGCGTCGGCGTCGGCCGAGATCCCGAGGGCCGGGTTCTCGGGCACGCTCAGGTCCAGGTAGGCCGCGCCGGCCATCTCGCGCGCCGGGACGTCGGTCAGCATCAGCTTCAGGGCCCTCGCCTTGGCGGCCATCCGCTCGGCCTGGCCCAGCCGCAGCGCCGGGCCCCCGGCCAGGGACGCGGTCACCACTCCGGACCGGTCCACCTGCAGGTCGCCCACCCGCTCCCTCATCGCCGGCGGCAGGCCGGCGAGCAGCGGCAGCGCCGCGCGCTCGAGCGCCGGCAGCCGCTCGCCGGTCGCCGGCACGGCCTCCCGCAGGCGCACCGCGCCCAGCCTGCGGCCCTCCTCGGGGGGCCCCAGCACGCGCCCCGACGCCGAGACCAGCGCGGCCTGGCCCCCGTAGGCGACCACCGCCACCGGCCGGGCCTCGACCACGTCCACCCCAGGCCGCGCGGCCAGGTACGGCTGACCGAGATCGACTCGACCCAGGGGAAGCGCTGCGGCCGCGCGGCGCATGGTCGCCGTGGCGGGCACGATCACGGTGCCCTCGCCGGCCGCGCCCTCCAGCGCGCGCACCAGGTCGGCGCTGTCGCCGCGCGCGTACCCGCGCACGTCCACCTGGCGCACGGCCAGGAGGGGGCCGGTGGCGAGCCAGTACAGGGCCACCAGGCCGGCCGCCACGCCCAGGGCCGTGAGCGCCCACGAGCGGCGACGGCGGCCGCGCGCGCGGACCACCGACCGGCGTCGCTGCCGGAGCGCGGGGTGGGGCCCCGCGGGGGAGCCGTCGAGGGGCGCCGAGCCGCTCACGGCGCGGGCATGGGGGCGTGCACGATGCCGCGGACCGGGTCCAGGTAGCGCACCTCCGGGGCGAGGGGCGGCCCTCCCCCGGCCAGCACCCGGCGGCGACCCTCGGCCATCAGGCCGAGCACGTCCGCCGACCGGCACCCAGGGCCGGCCTCGATGAAGTTGGCGTGCACCGGCGAGAACCGGGCGCCGCCGACCGCCAGGCCCTTGCACCCGGCGGCCTCCAGGAGGCGGCCGGCGGAGTCGCCGGGAGGGTTCGTGAAGACGCTCCCGAAGGTGCGCACCCCCTGTGGCTGGGTGGCCCTGCGGTGGGCGCGGAACTCGGCGAGGCGCGCGGCGATGGCCGCGGCGTCGCCGGCCCGCAGGCGGAAGCCGGCCGCGGCCACGACCTCGCCGGGCCGGACCGACGAGCGGCGGTAGCCGAGCTCGAGATCGTCGCGATCCACCCGGCGGCGGCCGTCGGGCCCGCAGATCACGGCCCAGCCGAGCACCTGGGCCAGCTCGCCGGCGTGGGCGCCCGCGTTCATCGCCACGGCGCCGCCGACGGTGCCCGGGATGCTCGCGCCGAACTCGAGGCCCTCGAGGCCGTGGGCGGCGGCGCGCTGGACCGCCCGGGGCAGCGAGGCGCCGCCGCCGCACCACAGGTCGCGGCCGCGCACCGAGATCGCCGTCAGGCGGCCGGCCAGGCGCAGCACGAGCCCGCGGAAGCCCTCGTCGGAGACGAGCAGGTTGGAGCCGCGGCCGACCACCGCGACCGGCGCCCCGGCGTCGCGGGCCCAGGCGAGCGCCGCCACGACGTCGCGGAAGGAGCCCGCCCGGCACAGCCAGTCCGCGGCGCCCCCGACCCTGATCGTGGTGAAGGGAGCGAGCGGTGCGTCGGGCTGGAGGTCAGGCGGGGCGGGTGCGCTCGTGATCGTTCCCATCGTCGAGATGTCTTTCCAGGCGGGCCACCAACTCCTGCCCCAGGGTGGTGATATCTCCGGCCCCCATGGTCAACACGAGGTCGCCCGGGCGGGCGACGGCGACCACCGCCGACGCGGCCTCGTCGAGCGTCGGGGCGAAGCTGGCGCCGGGCGGGCGGGGGCACCCGCTCGGCCACGGAGCGGCCGGTGACCGCCGGGTCGGCGGGCTCGCGCGCGAGGTAGACCTCGGTCACCACCACCACGTCGGCTGCGCCGAGCGCCTCGGCCAGCTCGGCGCCGAGCGCCCGGGTGCGCGAGGGCAGGTGGGGCTGGAACACCACCACCACCCGCTCGGCGCCCCGCTCCCGGGCCGCGGCCAGGGTCGCGCGGATCTCGGCCGGGTGGTGGGCGTAGTCGTCGACGACCTCCACGCCGCCGGCGGCGCCGCGCGGCTCCATCCGCCGCCCGACCCCGGTGAAGCCGGCCAGGCGGGGCCCCGCGACCTCGGGGGGCACGCCGCACCAGTCGGCCAGGGCCAGCGCGCACGCGGCGTTCTGGGCGTTGTGGAGGCCACCGGCGGCCAGCGGCACGGGGATGCGGCGATCGTCGGCCCCCATCGCCAGGGTGAACCCGGGCGCGCCCGGCGTGCGCTCGACGCGGCAGAAGGCGCCGTCCACGTCGCCCACCAGGCGCACCGAGCAGGGGGCCTCGGCGGCGCACGCGCGCGCCTCGGGGTCGGGGCCCACCACCAGCACGCCGTCGGCGGGCAGGCGCGCGACGAAGGCGCGGAAGACCTCCCGCACCTCCTCGAGGGTCGCGAAGGTGGCGTGGTGGTCGTGGTCGACGTTGAGCAGGATCGCGCCCTGGGGGGCCAGGTTGAGCAGGGAGCGGTCGCTCTCGTCGGCCTCGGCCACGAACCAGGGCCCGTCGCCCCACATCGCGCCGGTGCCGGCGCCGCCGGGGATGGTGGCGCCGATGCAGGCCGAGGCGTCGCCCAGGGCCGCGTGGAGCATCGCGCTGGTGGTCGACTTGCCGTGCGCGCCGGCCACGGCCAGCCCGCGGCGGCCGGCCATCAGCTCGGCGAGCAGCTGGGAGCGGTGCAGCACCGGCAGGCCCCGCCGCCGCGCCTCCGCCCGCTCGGGGTTGTCGGCGGCGATGGCGGTCGAGACCACCAGGGCGCGCGCGTCGGCCGGCAGCGCCTCGGCGCCGTGGCCCACGCGCGCGTCGACGCCCGCCGCGCGCAGGGCGCCGAGGGTCGGCGATTCCTCGCGGTCGGTGCCGGAGACGCGGTATCCGGCCGACTGGGCCAGCAGGGCCAGGCCGCTCATCCCCGCGCCGCCGATGCCCACCATGTGGATGGGCCGCGGTGCGCTCACCCGCGCCGCCGGCCCCGGCGACGCCACCAGCGCCGGCGCGGGCCGCGGGCGATCGCCAGCACCTCGTCGGCCACCCGGTCGGCCGCGTCGGGCCGCCCGACGGCCCGGGCCGCGTCGGCCATCGCCTCCAGGCCGTGGCGATCGGCGAGCAGCGCGCCCACCAGGCCGCGCAGGCGCTCGCCGGTGCAGTCGGCGTCGGGCAGCACCACCGCGCCTCCCGCCTCGGCGAGCCACAGCGCGTTCGTGGCCTGGTGGTCGGCGGTGGCGTGCGGGTAGGGCACCAGGATGGAGGGCCGGCCGATGGCCGCCAGCTCGAACACCGAGCCGCCCGAGCGGGACACCACGAGGTCGGCCGCCGCGATCGCCTCGGGCAGGTTGTCGAGCCAGCCCACCAGGCGGTAGCCGGGACCCGGGCGGTGCTGCTCGAGCAGGCGGCGCGTCTCGTCGAGCTGGCCGGGCCCGGCCACGTGGATCACGTCGACGGGGGCCTCGTCGCCGAACGCCTCGACCGCCGCCGTGTTGAGGGTCCGGGCGCCCTGGCTTCCCCCCACCACGAGCACCACCGTCGCCTCGTGGGGGATGCCGAACGCGCGGCGGCCGGCGGTGCGGGTGGCCTGGGTCACGCCCTCGCCCACGGGCCGCCCGGTCACCAGGTACTTGTCCGCGGAGCGGCCCGCCAGCGGGTAGGCCAGCGTCACGCGGCGGGCCAGCGGGGCGGCGAGGCGGTTGGCCATGCCCAGGTGGGAGTCGGCCTCGGTGAGCAGCACCGGCCGGCGCGTGAGGCGGGCCGCGAGGGCCACCGGCGCCGCGACGTAGCCGCCGCCGCCCACCACCACGTCGGCGCGGCGGCGCACCAGCAGGGAGGCGGCGCGTGGCGTCGCGGCGACGGCCAGCGCCACCGACCACAGGTTGCGCACCGGCGAGAACCGGCGCACGAGCCCGCGCAGGGGGATCTGGTCCTCGCGGTAGCCCGCGTCGCGCACCCGCCCCGAGGCGCCGGTGCCGCGCACGCCGATGAAGCCGACCTCAGCCCCCCGCGCGCGCAGCGCGTCGGCCACCGCCAGCGCCGGCATCACGTGCCCGCCCGTCCCGCCCGCCGCGATCATCACCTTCACCGGGCGTGACCGCGACGAGCCGGCTGGAGTGGGCGTGGGACCGTCTGCCGATGTTGACAAGGATTCCCGTGCTGGCCAGGAGGATGATGAGGCTGCTGCCGCCGAACGAGACGAACGGCAGCGGGACGCCGGTGACCGGGAGCACGCCCACGACGGCGCCGATGTTGATCGCCGCCTGCATCACGACCAGGGTCGTCAGGCCGGCGGCGAGGACCTGCTGGTGGAGGTCCCGGGCACCCAGCGCGATGCGGTAGCCGGCGATGGCGAACAGAGCGAACGCCGCGAGTACCGCCATCACGCCGATGAGGCCGAGCTCCTCCCCCACCGTCGCGAGGATCATATCCGTGTGCGCCTCGGGGAGGTAGAACGCCTTCTGGACGCCGCCACCCAGGCCCACCCCGTGGAGGCCGCCGGCGCCGATGGCGACCTGCGCCTGGACGCTCTGGAACCCGGCGCCGTTGGGGTCGCTCCAGGGGTCGAGGAACGTGAACAGGCGCTCGCGGCGATAGGGCTCGAGCATGATCGCGAAGCTCGCCAGCACCAGCGCGGTCGCCACCAGGCCGCCGAGGTGGCGCAGGCGGGCGCCGGCCACGATCAGCATCGCGAAGGCCACCGCGCAGAAGCTGACGGCGGTGCCCATGTCGGGCTCGATCAGGATCACGAGGCCGAAGCCGCCCGTCACCAGAAGGAACGGCGCCAGCCCCTTCCACGTCGTGAGCGGCACCGACGAGCGCACGACGGCCTGGGCGATCCACAGCGCCAGGGCGAGCTTGGCGAGCTCGGAGGGCTGGAGCTGGCCGAGGCCGCCCAGCGAGATCCAGCGGCGCGAGCCGTTGACGGTCATGCCGACCGAGGGGATCAGGACCAGGAGCAGCAGCACGCCGGAGATCACGAGCGCCGGCGGGCCCAGCCGGCGCATCGCCGCCGGGTGCATGCGCGAGAAGAGGACGAAGGCGACGAGGCCCACCACCGCGTACGCGCACTGGCGGACCACCAGGCCGAGCGGGTCGCCGTCGTTGAGCAGGGCGGTCGTGCTGGAGGTGGAGAAGACCATCACCAGCCCGAAGCAGACGAGCCCCAGCACCGTCGCGCTGAGGAGGATGTCCGGACGCACGGGACCGCCGCCGCGGCGGGGGGTCTGGCGCGACGCCGGGGCGGCGGATCGCGCTGCGGATCGGGAGGTGGCCACGACCCATGGGTCTTCGCCGCGCGGCGCGGGCTCCCCTCCCGCTCCGGCCCGAATTCAGTGCCCCGCGACCACCGCCCGGAAGGCCTCGCCGCGCGTCTCGAAATCCCCGAAGTCGGGGCCCGACGGGGCGCCGGGTGACAGCAGCACGACGCCGCCGCCGTCCGGGCAGCATGCCGCGGCGCCCGCCGCACCGCGTCGTCGAGGTCGTCGGCGGGCGCCGTCGCCATGGACGGGGCCGCCCGACGGATCGCGGTCGAGGATCGCCGGGCCGTTGCCCGGCAGCCCCACCACGCCGACCACCGAGCTCGGCCCCGCCAGGAACTCGGCCAGCGGGCCGTAGTCCTGGCTCCGGTCGCGCCCGCCCACCAGCAGCACCGGTCGGGCCGTGGCGCCAGCGCGCGCGCGGCCGCGACCGACGCCTCCGGGATGGTCGCGATGCTGTCGTTGACGAAGCGCACGCCGTCGCGCTCGAGGACGGCTCCAGGCGGTGCGCCAGCGGGCGGAAGCCGCCGCAGCGCGTCCACGAGGTCCGGCCCCTCCACCCCGGCGGCCGCCAGCGCCGTGAGCGCCGCGCACACGTTGTCGAGGTTGTGCTCGCCCGGCAGCGCGACCGCGGCGCGGGCGGCGTACGGGCGCCCGCGCGAGCGTGATCCCGCCGGGGCCCGCGTCGAAGCCCTCGGGCGAGCGGAACCAGACCGGGTGCGGGAAGCGCGCGGCCGCGCTCGCGCACCCGCGGGTCGGCCGCGGTTGACCACCGAGATCATGTCCGGGCGGTGGCCGAACAGGTTGAGCTTGTCGGCCCAGTAGCGCTCCTCGGTCGCCGTGCCAGTCGGTGTGCTCGCGGTAGAGGTTGAGCAGACCCCGACGATCGGGCGAGCGCTCGAGGTCGGCGGTCTGGTAGCTCGACAGCTCGAGCACCCACAGGTCGGCCTCGCGGTCCGCGGCCGGCGAGCAGGTCCAGCAGCGGGCGGCCGATGTTGCCCGCCAGCTCGACGCGCACGCCGCGCGGCGCGGCCAGGTGCGCGATCAGGGCGCTCGTGGTGCACTTGCCCTTGGTGCCGGTGACGCCGATGGCGCACGGGCGTCCGGCGTTCTCGGCGAACCAGATGTTGGTGCCGGTGGTCAGCGCGCACCCCGGCCTCGCGCAGGGCCGCCACCTCGGGCCGATGGCGGCTGATGCCCGGGGGAGCGCACCACGACGTCGCAGCGCGGCGAGCGCGCGCCGGCGTCGGCCCACCAACGGCGGCCCCCCAGGAGGCGTCGCGTCCGCCGGGCGCGGGCCCGTCGGTGGCCACGACCAGGGGCGTGCCGGCGGGCGCGCGCGAGCGCGCGGGCGACGCCGCGGCCCTCGCGCCCGAGCGCCCCAGACGCCGACCCGCCGGCCCTCAAGCTCCGAGAAACGCACCGATGGCCCGCAGCATGCCGCTCCGGGATGCTCGTGGTCGCCGCGGGGCGCCAGCCACGGGCCCGCCGCGCCGGCGTCGGCACCGCCGGCAGCCGGCGCGCGAGCGGCGGCGACGACGGCGGCGACCGGCCCACTCGGGCGAGGCGGCCAGCGGCGCGCAGGGCGGCGCGCGACTCGTCGATCTCGCCGACGCACTCGAAGGGCTTCTCGGCCTCGATGCCGGCCAGGATCGCCCGGAGCCCGGCGGTCTGCTCGGGGCCGTCGAGCAGATCGCGCGCCGAAGACCGAGACGCAGGTCGCGCGCGGCGATGAACGGGGCGAGGGCGAGGAACACGAAGCGGCACTTGGGGCAGTCGCCGCACCAGCCGGCGGCGCGGCGGGCTCGTGGAGGCGGAAGGCGGCATTGCAGCTCGTGAAGGTGGCGTGGTGGGCGGGCAGGCGGCGAAGGCGCGGGCTGATCGCCAGCTCGGAGTGCGGCCGCAGCAGCGAGAAGAAGGCGATCGGGCGCCACCTCGCGGCGCACGCAGCTCGGCCAGGGCGCGCTCGGCCTGCCAGCCCTTGGAGCACTGGTGGTTGACCTCGTCGCCGAAGGCCGGCCAGTCGAAGTTGCCCGAGCACGCCGAGCGCTCGTTGGACATCACCACCGCGTCGCAGCCGTGCAGCAGCGCGGTGACCAGGGCGACGCAGGAGACGATCGCGGTGATCGGGACATGGCCGTTGAGGCGCCGGCCGCGTTGAGGGCGAACAGCTCGGGGCTGATGTGCCGCTCGACGTGGAGCATGGGCACGCCCTCGGCCTCGGCGGCGGCGTCGGCCGAGGGCTTGCGGCCCACCGACAGGGCGACGGCGTCCTCGCCGGCGGCGCGCAGGGCCGCCAGGCTCACGACCGAGTCCTTGCCGCCGCCCACCGGCACCAGCGAGCGCGCGCTCGAGGGCCGCGGGGGCGCGCGGCGGCCCGTCCTCCTCGTCGCCGGACGAAGGGAACTCGATGCCGCGCGCCGATCTCCGGCAGCCGGTTGCGCCAGGCGAACTCGCCGAGCCCTTGCGTGTAGAGGCGGCCCAGGAAGCGCGCCGTGCGCGGGCTGGGGGCCGGCCCCTCGATCTCGATGCGCGGCGGCACGGCGGCCTTGAAGTAGCTGGCGCCGGCGACCAGGTGCAGCAGGCGGGCGGCGCGGTCGAGGGCGCCGCGCCGGCGGGCGTCGCTCAGGTGGCGCTCGGCGAACACCGGGAAGCGATACGACTCGGTGAAGTGGTGCGCGTCGTCGAGCGCGTAGCGGGCGTCGATGACGCCCTCGTCCCAGTCGGCGCTCCAGCCGGTGAAGCGGAAGGCGCCGACGCTGCGGGGCGCGAACGTCGTCGCCGACGCGCTCACGTCCGCCCTCACCCGGGCAGGTTCTGGAAGTCGCGGAAGTAGAGCGTGAAGCCCACCGCCGCGAAGATCGCGGCGATCAGCCAGAAGCGCACGATGATCTTGGTCTCGCTCCACGCGGCCATCTCGAAGTGGTGGTGGACCGGGGTCATCAGGAACACGCGGCGGCGAAAGCGCTTGAACACGATGACCTGGATGATGACCGACAGGGCCTCCGCGACGAAGACGGCGCCGATCACCACGAGCAGGATCTCGGTCTTGGTCATGACGGCCATGGCCGCGATCGCGCCGCCCAGCGCGTAGGAGCCGGTGTCGCCCATGAAGACGGCCGCCGGGAACGAGTTGAACCACAGAAAGCCCAGGCACGCGCCGACCAGGGTGGCTCCGAAGATCGCCAGGTCGCGCTGGTTCGAGACGAAGGCGATGCCGGTGTAGCAGAGGAGGACCGCCGCCGAGATGCCGGCGGCGAGGCCGTCGAGGCCGTCGGTGAGGTTGACCGCGTTGGCGGCGCCGGCCACCACCAGGAAGACGATCACGAAGAAGGCCACGACGCCGATCTCGAACGACTCGTCGAGCACCGGGACCGTCAGGGTGCTCGGCAGGCCCACGACCGTGACCGCGACCGACACCAGCACCGCGGCGATGGCGAGCAGGCCGAGCATGCGCCAGCGGCCCGACAGCCCGAGCGAGCGCTTCTTGACGATCTTCATGAAGTCGTCGAGGAAGCCGATCGCCCCGCACGCGAGCGTCGTGAACAGCACGAGCATCGCCTCGGTGCTGCGGCTCGACAGGATCACGAACGGCAGCGCCGTGGCCACCAGGATCAGCAGGCCGCCCATGGTCGGCGTGCCCTGCTTCTCGGCGTGGCTGTCCGGTATCAGCCCGGGCGGGCGGACGAACTGGCCCACCTCGTTGGCGCGCAGCCAGGCGATGAACTTCGGCCCCAGGAACATCAGGAGGGTGGCCGCCGAGATGGCGGCGATCAGGACGCGGGGCAACGGCTACCGGTCGCTCACGCGGGGGCGATGACCGCGCCGAGGCGCTCCAGGCGCATGGACCGCGAGCCCTTGAGCAGCACGACGTCGCCGTCGGCGAGCAGGCCGGGCACGCGCTCCAGCGCCTCGTCCACGCTCGCCAGGTGGACCGCGGCGAGGCCGTCGGCGCCGGCGACGTACGCCGCGGCGCGCTCCCCGATTCCGATCAGCAGGTCGATGCCCTCGGCGGCGGCCACTTCGCCCACCTCGTGGTGGAAGGCCTCCTCGTCGGGGCCCAGCTCCATCATGTCGGCGAGCACCGCCACGCGGCGGCCGGGGCGCGCGGCCAGGTCGGCCAGGGCCGCCCGCATCGCGATCGGGTTGGCGTTGTAGCAGTCCTCGATCAGCACCCCGCCGCCGGGGATCGCCCGCTCCTGGCCGCGCAGCCCCGACAGCTCGACCTCGACTCGAGCCCCCTCGGGAGGGGCGCTGCCAAGGGCGGTGCAGCACGCGAGCGCCGCCGCCGCGTTGCGCAGCTCCCAGCCCTTGCTCAAGCTCAGGTCGAGGCTGAGATCGGGGGTCGCACCGAACCGGATCACCCGGATCCCGGGGTCGAGCGCGGCGATGTACGGCTCGAGCAGCGGCTCGTCCTCGGGGACCACCGCAGCGCCGCCGGGGCGCAGGGCGCCGAGGATCTCGGCCTTGGCCTTGGCCACCGCCTCGACGGTGCCGAGCAGCTCCAGGTGCACGGGGCCGACGCTGGTGATGCAGGCGACGTCCGGCGGGGCGAGCGCCGCCAGCTCGGCGATCTGCCCCAGGCCGCGCATCCCCATCTCGATCACCGCGACCTCGCAGCCCTCGTCCAGCTCGAGCAGGGACATGGGCACGCCGACGTCCGTGTTGCGGTTGCCCGGGCTGCCCTGCACCGCGACGCCGGCCGCGCCGAGCATGGCGACGAGGATGTCCTTGGTCGTGGTCTTGCCCGTCGCCCCGGTCACCCCCACCACGCGCGCCCCGCTGCGCTCGAGGGCCAGCCGCCCCGCCGCCTGGAGGGCCGCCACCGGGTCCTTGACCACCACCACCGGCCGGCGCATCGGCAGCACGTCGCCCTCGATCCAGCGCCAGGCCGACTCGCCGACCACGGCGGCGGCGGCGCCGTCGCGCAGCGCGTCGGGCGCGTGCTGGCCGCCGTCGGCGAACTCCCCCCGGATGCCGACGAAGAGGCCCCCCTCCCGCGGCTCGCGGGAGTCGACGTAGGCGCCCTCGAACTCGACGTCGGGCTTGCCGACCGGGATGCGCGCCCCCGGGACGGCCTTCAGCAGCTCGTTGACGGTGAGCCTCATGCGCGCTCCCCGAGAACCTCGCGCGCCACCCGGCGGTCGTCGAACGGCGTCACCACGCCGTCGCGCTCCTGCCCCTGCTCGTGCCCCTTGCCCGCGATCACCACGACATCCCCCCGTTGCGCCCGCTCGATGGCCCACCCGATCGCCGCGCGCCGGTCGGCCTCCACCACCAGCTCCGCCCGTCCGCGCTGGGCGCCCGCCACGATCTCGGCGATGATCGCCTCGGGATCCTCGGTGCGCGGGTTGTCCGAGGTGACCACGGCCACGTCGGCCAGCGACCGCGCCACCGCCCCCATCTGCGGGCGCTTGCCCCGGTCGCGGTCGCCGCCGCAGCCGAACACCGCCACCAGGCGACCCCCCTCGACCAGCTCGCGCGCCGCCCGCAGCACGTTGTCGAGGGAGTCCGGGGTGTGCGCGTAGTCCACGATCACGGGGAAGGGCTGGCCACGGTCGACCGCCTCGAAGCGGCCCGGCACCCCCTCGAGGGCGCCGACGCCGCGGGCGAGGGCGTCGTGGGGCAGCTCCAGCAGCTCGGCGACGGCCGCCACCCCGAGCAGGTTCGACAGGTTGAAGCGCCCGCGCAGGCGGGTCTCGATCTCGACCGGGCCGCGCGGCGTCTCGATGCGAGCGGCGATGCCGGTCTCCAGGCCGCGCACCGTGCTCGGCCGCACCTCGGCCGGCGTGGTGGCGCCGTAGCCGAGGGCCCCGGTCTCGGCCGCCAGGCGGCGCCCGAACTCGTCGTCGAGGTTGGCCGCCCCGGGGGGGTCGTCGCCCTCCCCCGCCGGCCGGGCGAACAGCGCGCGCTTGGCGGCGTAGTAGCTCTCGACGTCGGGGTGGTAGTCGAGGTGGTCGCGCGTGAGGTTGGTGAAGAGGGCCGCGGCGAAGTGGGTACCCGCCACCCGCCGCTGGGTGAGCGCGTGGGACGAGACCTCCATGGCGCAGGCGACGTCCCCGGCGAAGCGCATCCGGGCGAACAGCGCCTGCAGCTCCACGGCATCGGGCGTCGTGTGGGTGACCGGCTCGACGCGCCCGCCGACGCGCGCCTCGATCGTGCCGATCAGCCCGCAGGGACGCCCGGCCGCCTCGAGCACGGCCCGGATGAGGAAGGCGGAGGTGGTCTTGCCGTTGGTCCCGGTCACGCCCACCACCGACAGCGCGGCCGAGGGGTCGCCGGCGACCGCGGCCGCCGCGAGGGCCATCGACAGGCGCACGTCGTCGGTCACCAGCTGGGGCACGGGCAGGTCCAGCTCGCGCTCCACGACCAGCGCGACCGCGCCCCGGGCCACCGCCTCGGCGGCGTGGTCGTGACCGTCGGCGCGGGCGCCGCGGATGGCGCAGAAGAGGGATCCGGGCCCGGCCTCCTGCGCCCGGTGCACCACCGAGACGATCGCCGTGTCCTCGATGCCCGGGACGCCCGCCGCGCGCCCCAGCGACCCGCTCCCGATGAGCTCCTGGAGGGTCATGCGGGCGGGGACTCTAACAGAGGCCTCGGCCACGACTCAGGGGGCGATTCGCAGCGAGCGCAGGGAAAATTCGGCGATGTCCTCGAAGGCCGGAGCGGCGACGTCGCCGCCGTAGTACGAGCCGACGGTGGGCTCGCTCACGACCACCGACACCAGCAGCTGCGGGTTCTCGGCCGGCGCGTAGCCGACGAACGAGGCGTCGTAGCGGGTGTCGCTGTACTCGCCGGTGGTCGGGTCGATCTTCTGGGCGGTGCCGGTCTTGCCGGCCACCCGGTAGCCGCTGATCTTGGCAGCGGTGCCGGTGCCGTTGTCCGAGACCACCTTGCGCAGCATCTTGTCGACCTTGGCGGCCGTCTCGGCGGTCATGATCCGCCGCCCGGCCTCCCGCGCCTGGGGCACGCCGCCGACCGCGTCGATCACGTGGGGGGTCACCAGGCGGCCGCCGTTGGCGATGGCCGCGTACGCCCGGGTGAGCTGGGTGAGGGTCACGCCCACGCCCTGGCCGATCGGGATGTTGAGGATGGAGGTGCCCGACCACTGGTCGCGCGGCAGCACCAGGCCCTTGACCTCGCCGGGGTAGTCGATGCCGGTGGGCGACCCGAAGCCGAAGCGCGTGATCCACGCCTGCAGGCGCGACTGGGTGAGGCGCTGGGCGATCTTCACCGTGCCGATGTTGCTCGACTGCTCCAGGATCTCGGAGGCGGTGTAGGTGACCGGCACCTCGCGGTGCGAGTCCTCGAGGGTGCGGTCGTAGAGCTTGTACTGGACCGGCAGGTTGAAGCTCGTCGTGGGGCTGACCTTGCCGTCCTCCAGCGCGCCCGCCATGGTCACGATCTTGAACGTGGAGCCCGGCTCGAAGGTGTCGGTCACCGGCTGGTTGTTGACCAGGTCCAGGTTGAGCGCGGCGCGCTTGTTGGGGTTGAAGCGCGGCACGGTGGCCATCGCCAGGACGGACCCGTCGCGCGGGTCCATCACGATCGCCATGGCGCTCTTGGCGCCGAACTTCTGGCGCGTGGCGGCGAGCACGCTCTCGGTCTGCGCCTGGATCGCGGGGTCGATCGTGAGCTTGACGTCGGTGCCGGGGCTCGGCTCCTCGTCGGCCAGCACCTGGATCGGCCGGCCGAAGACGTCGCGCACCTCCACGCGCCGGCCGGCCGTGCCCGTGAGCACGGCGTCCTCCTGGAGCTCGATGCCGGTGAGATCCCTCGTGGGTGTCGCCGGTCAGTCCTACGAGCTGGGAGGCGAGGAAATTGCCGGGCAGGAAGCGCTGGTAGGTGTCCGAGAAGTAGATCCCCGGGATCTTGAGCGCCCGCGCGCGGTCGGCGTCGGCGGGCGCCACGTCGCGGGCCAGCATGGCGTAGACGCCGGGCTTGGAGAGCGTGTTGGCGATCGTGTTGGGGTCGCGATGGAGGATCGGCCCCAGGCGCGCCGCCACCGCGCCCGGGTCGGTGATCAGGTTGGGCGAGGCCGTCACGTCGACCGCGAGGCGGTCGGTCGCCAGGTCGCTGCCGTCGCGCGCCAGGATCGAGCCGCGCTCGGCGAGCACCTGGGTCTCGACCCGGTTCTGGCTGACGGCGCGCGAGGACAGCTCCCCCGCCTCGACGGTGCCGAGGAACGCGGCGCGCAGCCCGAGCAGGCTGAGCAGCAGCACGGCGACGCCCACGAGCACGCGGATGCGCCGCGAGCGGTCCCGGCGCGTGACCGGGGGCGCCGCCGGCGCCCTCCGCGCGGCGGCTCGGCGGGGCGGAGGGCGGCGCGGGCGGCGATCCTGCGGGGGCATCGCTACGGGGACGCCGCCGGGTCGAGGTAGGTCACGCCGTCGGAGGGTGGCGTCACCATGCCCAGGCGCCGCTGGGCGTCGCGCATCACCGAGGCGTCGCGCCGCTCCAGGTTGCTCTTCAGGCGGGCCGTCTCGGCCTCGACGCTGCGCGCGCGCTCGATGGTCTGGCTGGTCTGATTGGTCAGCGACAGCTTGGCGACGTTGACCAGCACGATGCCGCCGAGGATGAGCGCGATCAGCGGGATGACGATGTAGGCGGTCCGCACGCGCGGTTCCCGGCGCGCGGACCGGGCGCGGACGGGTGCGCGGCCGGGGACGAGGTGCGGGCGCGGGGGCATGGCGCGGAGCGGGGGCGGCGCGGGTGCTCATGCCTCGGCCTTGCGGACGCCGCGCAGCAGCGCGGAGCGGGCGCGGGGGTTGCGGTCGAGCTCGGCCTGGCGCGGACGCTGGGCCTTGGAGGCGAGCAGCGCGCCCTCGGCCGTGCGGCCGCAGCCGCACACCGGCATCTCGGGCGGGCAGATGCAGCCCTGGCTGCGCGCGCGCATGAATCGCTTGACCATCCGGTCCTCGAGCGAGTGGAACGAGATGACGGCCAGGCGGCCGCCGGGCGCCAGCAGCGCGAAGGCCGCCTCGAGGCCGCGCTCGAGGCTCCCCAGCTCGTCGTTGACCGCGATGCGGAGGGCCTGGAAGACCCGCTTCGCCGGGTGCCCGCCGGCGAAGAGGGCCGGTGTCGGGACAGCCGAGCGGACCACGTCGACGAGGTCCGCGGTGGTCGTGATGGGATCGAGGTGGCAGCGCGCGCCGCACGATGGCGCGTGCGATCTGGCGCGCATACCGCTCCTCGCCGTACCGCGACATGATGTCGGCCAGCTGCTTCTCGGAGGCGGTGGCCACCAGGTCGGCGGCCGACTCGGGCCGGCGACGGGTCCATCCGCATGTCGAGCGGGCGCCTGGCGCGAGTAGGAGAAGCCGCGCTCGGTCTGGTTGACCTGCATCGAGGAGATGCCCGAGGTCCATCAGGACGACGTCCGCGCGCAGGCCCTGGTCGACCAGCCGCGGCAGGGCGTCGGCGAAGTTGGCCCGGATGAAGCGGGTCTCGCAGACGACGTCGTCGGCGAGGTCGGCGGAACCAGGCGTCGGCCTCGGGGTCCTGGTCGATGGCCACGTAGCGGCCCGACTCCCCCAGGGCCGGGGCGAGCCGGCGGGCGTGGCCGCCGGCGCCGAAGGTGCAGTCGACGACGGTCTCGCCGCGCGCGGGCGCGAGCATCCGCACGACCTCGTCGGCCAGGACGGGCTCGTGCCCGCGGGCGGGTCTACGCGACTCGATCGGCAAGGCGCTTGGCATGGACGGACACCCCCTCTCGACGCAGCTTGGCGAAGCGCTCGGCGAGGCGGTCGGGGTCCCAGGCCTCGAGGTACTCCCCCACCCCGACCAGCTTGACCTTGCCGTCGCCGATGCCCGCGTGCTCGCGCAGCTCGGCGCTCAGCGGGATGCGGCCCTGGCGATCGAGCTCGTGGTGCTGGGCGCTTCCGATGAGGAAGCGGCTCATGTCGCGGGCGTCGTCGTCGAACAGGCTCATGGTCGCCGAAGGTGCGCTCGACGAGGGCGGCCCATTCGAGCGAGGGGACCACGATGAGGCATTCGTCGATCCACCACCCGACCGTGGCACCGGCGGCAAAGGGCTCGCGGAGGCGTGCGGGAATAGCCAACCGGAACCGGTCGTCGAGGCTGCACTCATACGTCCCGCTCAGCAGCCGACGTTGCATTTCCCCACGCTACCCCACATAACCCCACATGACAATCCGTCGATCCCCCCATTGCGAGGGGATTCTCCCCCCGGGCCCCCCGTCGCAACGCCGGGCGGCACATCTGATCGCTGCACGGGGCGTTGCACCCCGGCCGTGCAGCGACCGTTGCCGAACACTTGTTCGCGTCCGACGGACGAACTACAGTTCGCCCCATGCACGCACTCGCCCGCTCCCTGCCGGCTCGCCCCGGCCGCCCCCTCCGCCCCCCGCCGGGCCCGCCTGCGGGCGGTCCCCGCCCCGCGTCCCCGGCGCGCCCCGCGCGCGGCGGCGCTGGCGCTCTACGCGATGGGCCTGTGCGCCGGCTTCCTGCTCGCCGCGCTCGCCTCCGCGCCGGGCGGCGCGTGGGTCGTCACGGTGCAGCTTCAGCTGGCGCTGGTGGCCGCCGTCGTGAGCGCTCTCGCCCTCGTGCGCGCCCGCGCCGTCGCCCGGCGCCGGGCCCCGCGGCACCCCCGCTCGGCCGCTGCTGTAACACCCCATCCGGCCGGGGGCCACGGCGGGTAGACTGCGGTCCACCGTGCACGGACCCACGTGAGCAGCGACGCCTCAGAGAGCGGCCTCAGGATCGCGCCCGATCGCCGCCATCGACGTGGGCTCCAACACGACGCGGCTGCTGGTGGCGCGCGCGGACGGCGGGCGGGTGGCGCCGCTCGCGACCGCGACCGCGATGACCGCCCTCGCGACCGGCCTGCGACCCGGCGGCACGATCCCGGCCGACAAGATGGACCTGGTCGGCGGTCACCGTCGGCCGCATGGCGGCCGAGGCGCGCGACCTCGGGGCCGAGCGGCTCGTGGTCGCCTGCACGGCCCCCTGCCCGCATGGCGTCCAACGCCGCCCAGCTGCTCGAGCGGCTCGGGCGCCGCCGCCGGCGTGACGCCGCGGGTGCTCTCGGGAGCCGAGGAGGCCGAGCTCTCGTTCCGCGGCCTGATGGTCGCCGACGCGCCCGACCCGTTCGTCGCCGTCGACCCGGGCGGCGGCAGCATGGAGGCGATGGTCGGCGAGGGCGGCCAGGCTTCGCGTGGGCGACCTCCATCCCGGTCGGCGTGCGCGCGCTCACCGAGGCGCTTCGCGGTCGCGCGACCCGCCCGACATCGACCTCCTCGAGCCGATGATCGCGCAGGTGCGCGTTCAGGTCGACGCAGTGGAGCTGCCGGTGCGGGTCACCGAGGCCATCGCCACCGGCGGCTCGGCGGCGGCGCTCGCGGCCCTCGCCGACGACACGCTGCTCGAGCCGCGACGCGCTGGAGCGGGCGGTCGAGCGCCTGGTGGGCGCGCCGGCCGACGACGTGGCCCGGGCGACCGGCCTCGAACCGGCCCGGGTGCGGCTGTGCCTGGCGGGCGCGGCGGTGCTCGAGGCGGTGCGCCGCTCGTTCGGGCTCGACGCCCTGCGCGTGAGCCAGGCGGGACTGCGCGAGGGCCTCGTGCTGGAGGAGGCCGGGTGAGCACGGGCGCGCCCTACCTCGCGCACTGGGGGCTGGCCGAGGGGCCCTTCCGCCTGGAGCCCGACCCGCGCTTCGCCTTCGAGCGCGCCGACCACCGCGAGGGCCTGGCGCGCATCCTGTTCGGCATCACCCAGCTCGGCGGGCTGGTGGTGATCACCGGCGAGATCGGCTCCGGCAAGACCCTGCTCTCCCAGATCCTGCGCCAGACGCTCGACGGCGAGGGCTTCCGCGTGGCCGAGGTCCCCAACCCGCCGCGCACGCCGGCGGCCCTGCTGTCGGCGATGCTGCCGCCGATGGGCGCCGAGCGGGCCGGAGGCGCGACCGCACGCATCTCGGGCCTCATCCGGACGCGGTTGCGGGCCTCCGAGGCCGAGGGTCGCCGCGTCGTGATCGCCATCGACGAGGCCCAGCGTCTCGACCCGCGCGCCCTGGAGGAGGTGCGGCTGCTCACCAACCCGGGGGCCGAGGGCCCCGGGGCGCCGGTGGTGCTGCTCGGCCAGCCCGAGCTGAGCGCGCACATCGAGCGCCACCCCCAGGTGGCGCAGCGCGTGGTGGTCCGCTACCACCTGGGCGACATGACCCCCGAGGAGGTCGACGCCTACGCGCTCCACCGCACGCGGGTCGCGGGGGCCGGCAAGCGGATCGTCTCGAAGAAGGCCACCAAGGCGGTCTTCGAGGAGACCGGCGGCGTGCCGCGGCTGGTCAACCTGCTGCTGGCCAACGCGCTGTTCGTCGCCGCCGACCGCGGCGACGAGCAGGTGGGCGAGGAGATCATCCGCGACCTGGCCGAGGACCAGCGCGCGAGCCTGCAGGCGTCGTCGCCCGACCCGGCGGCGGCGACGTGAGGCGCGTGACCTACCAGGCCGCGCTCGGCGCGGCCGGCCGCGAGACGACGGGCGTGTACGTGCGCCTGGGCGACCAGGCGATCTCGACCCGGCGCAAGGCCGCCCGCCACGAGGTGACGGTGGAGCTGTCCAAGGCCCAGCGGCGCTGGCTGCGGGGCGCCGTCGCCCAGTCGGGCGATCCGGTGGACGAGGGCGCCATCCTGCGGGCGCTGGTCGACCTGGGCACCGAGCTGGAGATCGACTGGCCGGCCGTGACCCGGGGGGGCGAGCTGCGCCAGGCGGTGCGCGAGTCGGTCATGGTGCGGCGCCGGGCCGCCGAGTAGGCCGGGTGGCGCGAGCCTGGGACGTACCGGGGCTGAACGGTGGATCGCGCTTCCGGGAGGCGGCCGGCCGCGTCATCCTCACCCGCTGGCGCGAGATGATGAGCTACCGCGACGGCACCCTGGCGGGAGACGACATCGAGGAGCTGCACGCGATGCGCGTCTCGTCGCGGCGCCTGCGGGCGGCGATGGACGCCTTCGAGGGCGCGTTCCCGCGCAAGACGTTCCGTCCCCTGCTGCGCCAGGTGAAGGAGATCACCGACGTCCTGGGCGACGCGCGCGACCTGGACGTCGCGGTGGAGCGGCTGCTCGACGTGCTGCCCGAGCTGCGCCCCGACGAGCGCCCGGGCGTCGAGGGCCTGATCGCCCGCTACCGCGACGAGCGGGCGGGCGAGGACCCGGCGATCGCGGCGCTGATGCGGCGCATCGAGGAGGACGACTTCGAGGGGCGGCTCGCGGCCTACGTGGCCACCCACACCGGCGTGAAGCTGGCCAAGCTCAAGCCGCGCCCGCCCGAGGACTGACGATGGCCAAGCCCCGCCCCGTCGAGGGTCTCGACCCGGATCGCCCGCCTGCTGCCCAACGCGCGCAGGGTGCTGGCCGTGCGCATCGACGAGGTGTTCGGCTACGACGAGGCCGTGCGCGATCCGGCCAACGTGACCGATCTCCACGACCTGCGCATCGCCTGCAAGCGGCTGCGGTACGTGCTCGAGATCTTCGGCATCGCCTTCACCGCCGACCTCGACCCGTACCTCGACCAGATCAAGGTGCTGCAGGACCTGCTGGGCGACATCCACGACTGCGACGTGCAGGTGCCGATGCTCGAGGGCCACCTGGCGTGGCTGGCCGCCCGCGAGTCGGGCGCGGCCCGGCGCCTGGTCACCGAGACGGCCGAGCGGGTGGCCGGCGTCGCGCCCGGCGAGGAGGAGTTCCGCGCCTTCCAGCACCGCCTGGAGGTGGGGCGGCGCGGCGCCGAGCGCCTGGGCGTGCACGCGCTCATCGGGCGGCGGCGGCGCGAGCGCAACGAGCTCTACGCCCGCTTCATCGGCGAGTGGGAGCGCATGGCCCAGGAGGGCTTTCGCGACCGCCTCGAGGCCGCCCTCGGGATCGGCCGCGATGCCTGAGCGGCTCGCCCTGTTCGGGGACGTCCACGGCAACATCCGCGCCCTTCAGGCCGTGCTGGGGGCGATCACCGACGCCGGCATCGAGCGCGGCGCCTGCACCGGCGACCTCGTGATGCGGGGGCGGGAACCCGAGGCCTGCGTGAGCGAGCTGCGCGGGAGGGGCTGGCCCTGCGTGATGGGCAACACCGACCTCAAGGTCTCCCAGCGCCCCGACCCCGATCCGGACCACCCCAAGGCCGAGTCGGTCGGCTCGCGGGCGTGGACGCTCAACCAGCTCAGCCCCAAGAGCCTCGCCTACCTCACCGGCCTGCCGATGACGGTGCGCCTCAAGCTCAAGTCACTCACCGTCGTGCTCATGCACGGCGGCCCCGACGACCCGCGCGCCGCCGTCGACGCGCACAGCAGCGAGCGCGAGCTCGCCCGCCTGGTGTCCAAGCTCGGAAAGCCCGACTGCATCGTCAACGGCCACACCCACGAGCCCCTGATCCGCAGCGTGGGCGGCTGCCTGTTCGTCAACCCCGGCAGCGTGGGCGAGGCGCACAAGGGCGACCGCCGCCCCCGCTGGGCCTGGATCGAGGCCCGCCGCTCCGGCATCACCGCCCACCTGGAGCGGGTGCCCGACAAGCTCGCGCTGGTGCGCTCCGACTGAGGGTCCGGCGCGGGCGCCGGGTCAGCAGGTCGTCTTCAGGGCGACGACGGTGTTTCGCGGAACCGCCATGTCCAGCGCGATCGACCCGCCCTCGGCGACCGTCTCACCGGCGGGCGGCCTGGTGGCCCGGACGCCCGCGGCGACGAGCGCCTCGCCGGGCGACCCTCTGGCCTCGGGGGTGCGCGCGACGATCCTGACCGGCCCCACCGAGAGGCCGGCCGCGCACAGCCTGGTCCGGGCCTGGGCCGGGTTCAGGCCGACCACGTTGGGGACCACGATCCGCGGGCCGGGGCCGGGGCCGGGCGCGGTGGCGGCGCCGAGACCCTCGTCGCCCGATGAGCACCCCGCGACCAGCAGGGCGAGCAGGATCGCGATCATCGGGCGCGTGGTCGCGCTCGACACGGCGATCGTCCTGCCGTGCGGCGCGGGCGTCAGTCGCCGCCCGCGATGGTCGTGGCCCGGTCCAGGGCCGCGTCGAGGCCGATCCCGGCGCGCGCGGCCAGCCAGCAGGCGACCGGCGCGGCGGTGCGCTGGCTGGCGTGCGCCGCCTCGGCGGCCAGGCGCAGGATCTGCTCGACCTCCTCGTCGCCGGGCGACGCGACCCCCAGGCGCTCGGCGAAGGCGTCGATCCACTCGCGGTCCGTCATGTCACCCCCGTCGCGGAATGGTCCTCGCCCGATCATCGCCGCGGGGCGGCCCGGCCGCCAGCGGCGCGGCCATCACCAGCCCACCGCCCACACCGGGGCGAGCACCGCCGGGCGGGGCGGGCGCGGGGCGGGCGGCCGGCGCCGGGGCGGAGCCGGTCGCCGCTGGACGGCGGACCCGTGGCACCCGCACCGGGGCGACCAGCGCGCCCACGTGCCCGACCGGATCCACGGGCGGGCGCCGCTGGGGACGGTGCTCGCGCACGGCGACCAGGCCCAGCATCAGCACGCCCACCGCGACCAGCGCGCCCACGTACTCGACCGTGGCCGAGCCCCGCGCGCGCCGGCGGGCGCTCATCCCACCACCGCGCCCACCTGGCGGGCCAGCTCGATCACCAGCACCCCCAGCACCAGGATCAGCACCGCCGGCACCATCACCATCGCCACGACCAGCTGGATCTTGGGCGCCGCCGTCGCCGCCCGCTCGCGCGCGGCCTGGCGGCGGCCGGCGCGCAGCGCCTCGGCCTGCCCCTGCAGGGCGCGCGACAGCGGCGCGCCCAGCTCCTCCGCCTGCAGCAGGGCCCCCACCGTGCGGGCGAGCTCGGGCGATCCCGCCCGGTCGACCAGGTCGCGGTAGGCCACGCGGCGCGGCGGTGCCAAGCGACAGGTCGTGCAGCACCCGCCCGACCTCCGCTCCCAGCGTGCCCCCGAGGCGCTGCGATGCGAGACCGAGCGCGGGGTCGAGGGCCATGCCCGCCTCGACGCAGATCCCCAGCAGGTCGAGCAGGTCCGGCAGCTCTCGCACGATGGCGCGGCGGCGGGCCCGCTGGCGGCCGGCGATCCAGCGCCCCGGCGCGCACGCCGCCGCGCCCGCCAGCGCCGGGGCCAGCACAGCCGCCCACGCCGCTCCGAGGGCGAGGAGCATGCCCGTCGCCGTGGCGGCCAGCGCGCAGCCGGCCCGGGCGCGCGCCAGCGCTGCCGGCGTCAGCCCGCCGCCCGTGCCGGCGCGCTCGAGGGCCGCCGCGTCGCCGGGGCGGGCGAGCAGGCGCGCCAGCGGGGCCGGGGCCGGCAGCCGCGCGGCGGCCCGCAGCCACCCCGGGGGGAGCGTCGGCGCCGGCGCCGCGCCGCCGGAGCGCGCGGGGCGGCGGCCGTCGCGCAGGGCCATCGCCGCGCAGACCATCGCCATGGCCCACAGCGCCAGGGGGCTCGACAGGAGGCTCACGCCTCGACGCGGCCGATGCGCCGGATGCCGAGCACGCCCAGCCCGTAGAGCCCGGCCGACGCGGCCAGCAGCAGGGGGCCCACCCCCTGGCCGAGCGTCCGCGCGAGCGTGCCCGGCGCGGCGATCTCGGTCATCACCGCGCCGGCGAGCGGCAGCGCCGCGACCAGCCACGCCGTCATGCGGGCCTGGGCGGTGGCGCCGCGCAGCTCGCGCGCGAGCCGCGCCCGCTCCTCGAGCCGGTCCGAGAGCGCGCCGAGCGCGCGCGCGAGGTTCCCTCCGGTGCGCCGCTGCACGAGGATCGCCGTGACCATGATCCGCAGGTCGTGCCCCGGGACGCGCTCGGCGAGCCCCTCGAGCGCCGCCTCCAGCCGCGTGCCCAGATCGAGCTCGGCCACCGTCCGGACGAACTCCGCGCGCGCCGGCTCGGGGGCGTCCCGCGCCGCCCGCGTCAGGGCCTGGCGCAGCGAGAGCCCGGCCGCCAGCGCGGCCGCGATCTGCTGGGCGACGCCCGGCAGCTGCTCCTCGACGCGCGCCAGGTGGCGCCCGTCCGCCGAGCGCACGAGGCTCGCGGCCGCCGCGACGACCGCTCCGGCGGCGACCGGCGCGGCCAGGGGCAGGCGCAGCGCCGCCCAGGCGAGCGCCGCGGCGGCGATGGCCGCCAGGGCCGCCAGCGCGACGAACAGATCGGGGCCGACGGGCACCCCTCCCCTCTCCAGGCGCCCGGCCAGCGCGCGACCGGCGGGGCGTCGCCCGAGCGGGCCGGGGCGAGGCTCGCGCGCCGGGCGCGGTCCGCGCGGGCGAGGGTCGCCCACCAGCCGGGCGACGCCGATCACCGCGCAGGCGGCCGACGCCGAGGCGGCGATCGCCGCGGCCGCCGCGCTCACGGCGGCGGCTCCGGTCCGGAGGCGTCGACCAGGCCCTCCACCCAGGCCTCGGCCGCCGGACGCCACTCGAAGCGGGGTCCCCCCGCGCGGTGCCCGTCCCACCGCACCAGGGTCTCGAGCACCGGCCCGTCGCCGGACGGCGCGACGGCCGCGATCTCCACCACGCGCCTCACGCCGTCGGGATGGCGGGCCTGATGCACCACGACATCGAGCGCGCTGGCCACCTGGTCGGCGACCGCCCGGTAGGGGAGGTCGAGATCGCCCATCAGCGCAAGGGTCTGCACCCGGCGGATCGCGTCCCCCGGTGAGGATGCGTGGAGCGTGGAGAGCGAGCCCTCGTGCCCGGTCGTCATCGCCGTGAGCATGTCCAGGGCCTCGCCCCCGCGGACCTCGCCGACCACGATCCGGTCGGGGCGCATGCGCAGGGCGTTGCGCACCAGGGCGCGGATCGGGACGGCGCCGGCGCCCTCGATCGACGGCGGCCGGCTCTCCAGCCGCACGACGTGGGGAAGCGGGATGCGCAGCTCGGCGGCGTCCTCGATCGTGATCACCCGCTCCGCAGCGGGGACGAACGCCGCCAGCGCGGCGAGCGTCGTGGTCTTTCCGCTGCCGGTGCCTCCGGTGACGAGCAGGTTGCGCCGGGCTCGCACCGTCCGCCGCAGCAGGTCGAGCATGCGGCCGTCGATGGTCCCGAGCGCGACCAGATCCTCGCCGGTCAGCGGCCGGCCGGAGAAGCGCCGGATCGTCAGGGCCGGCCCGTCGAGCGACAGGGGCGGGATGACCACGTTGACCCGCGACCCGTCGGGGAGGCGGGCGTCCACCATCGGGCTCGCCTCGTCCACGCGACGTCCGAGCGGCGCCAGGATGCGGTCGATCACGTGGAGCAGGTGCGCGGCGTCCTGGAACCGGGCCTCGGCGGGGGCGATGCGGCCCGCGCGCTCCACGAAGACGCTCGTGGGACCGCAGATCATCACCTCGGTGATCGCCGGATCGCGCAGCAGCGCCTCGAGCGGACCGAGGCCGAGCGCCTCGTCGAGGACCGCCTCGATCAGCGCCCCCCGGCCCGCGCCGGTCAGGATCCGCCGCTCCTCGTCGAGCATGTCCTCGAGGACCTCGGCCAGGTCCTCGCGCTCCATGCCGGCGCCACCGACGCGCGGGTCGCGCGCGGCCCGCGCGCGCAGGTGCTCGACGAGGGCGGGGTCCGGGTGCGGTGCGCTCATCCGAGCACCTGGGCCACATGCTCCACGGCGCTCGCCAGGCGGGTCCGCCGGCCCCGAGGCCAGCGGCCCGCGCCCAGGTCGGCCGCCTCGCGGGGCGCCCAGGGCAGCTCCGCGACCACCGATGCGCCCGCGGCGCGGCTGATGGCCCTCGCGCTCAGCTCCCGGCGGTCCGGCCCGCCGCTCACCACGAGCGCGCACCGCGCGTCGGCGCCCGACGGCGCCAGGGCGCCGAGCAGGCGCCGGGCGCGGCGGGCCGCGGCGAGCGTGGGCGGGCAGACGACGAGCACTCCCGCCCGCCGGTCGGCCGCGAGGTGGACGGCGAGGAGCCATCTCGCGCCCGCGTCCACGACCACCCGTCCGCCCGACCCGCCCGCCGCCTCGCAGGCGGCGCCGACGAGGCGCCCGCTCGCGGCCCGCTCCCAGACCCCGGACGCCGGATCCACGGACGGCGGGGCGAGCACGAGGTGGACGCCCGAGGAGTGCGCGTGCGCAGCCCGGCGCAGGTGCGAGGCGTCGAGCTCATCGACGACCGCGGCCAGATCGGCCAGCGTGCGCCCGGCCGGGAGGTCCCACGCTCCATTCAGGTCACCCCGCTCGAGATCGAGCTCGACGAGCCACGCCGGCACGCCCGCGCGCGCCCAGCACAGGGCGAGCGCACCGGCGAGGAGGCTGACGCCACTGCCGCCCGCGGCCCCGACGGCGATCGTGACGCGGCTTCCCGCGGGGGCGCTCACGGGGACGCCACCGCGCGCGGGGCGCTCCCGCCGACCTCGTCGTGCGGCCGCACCAGCAGTCGCACCTCGCGGGCGAAGTTGAGGGCGGCCGTGATGCGCAGCGCCTGCACGGCGGTGACGCGGAGCAGCGCCTCTCCCCGCTCGCCGCGACGCCGTCCACCGGCGTCGCCTGGGCCACCGCGAGCACCTCCGCGTCGCCCACCACCACCGCGGTGCGGCCGGCCGGTCCCTCGCCGGTCGAGGCGACGACATCGACGCGCGCGCCGGACCCGAGGGCGGCGCCCGCGCCGCCGGCCGCCGACAGCGGGACCGCCACCGCGCGCTCTCCCACGGCGAGTGGCTCCGGACCGACGCCCGGGGCGCCGCCGAGCGCCGCATCGGTAAGGGGCTCGCCGGCGGCGACCGGCACGGCGACGCGCCGTCCGACCGCGTCCGCGGGTGCGCGAAGCAGGCCCGGCAGCTGGGCCGAGGCCGGCACGGGCGCGACGGTCAGCGCCGCGGCGGCCGTCCCGGCGTCGAGGAGCAGCCCCGGCGGCAGGTCGGCGGCGGCGACGACGACGGCGCCCCCGGGCGCGGGGCGGGCTGCGGCTCGCAGGGTCAGCGCCGCCGCGAGCAGCGCGGCCACCACGGCCAGCACGAGCCAGAGGGAGCCGCGGCGACCCCGCGCCGGGAGGCGGGGCCGCCTCACCGGCTCGACCCGTCCAGGCGTGCGCCGCACGCGCCGCAACGCACGCCCCCGGGCCCGCCGGCGCCGCAGCGATGGCATGGCCGCCAGGCGCGGGCCGCCCACCGCGCCAGCACGGCCGGACGGACCGAGGGCACCGCCAGGCCGTCCGCGGCGAGCACCGCCAGGACCGCGAGGCCGCGGCTGCAGTCCGAGGCGGCGAAGTCCGGCCGTGCGGCGGCGGCGACCGTGGCCGCCGCCGCGTCTTCGTCGGCCGGAAGGCGGACGACGGACAGCCCCATGATCGCCGCGAGGGCGGGCAGCGACGCCGCACCGGGATCCGCGTCGGCTGGCCGCGCCGCCACGATGCCGTCCCCCGCAGCGCGTCGAGGGTGGCCACGACCAGGTCCGGATCGAGAGCCCCCCAGCGTCCGCGCCGGCGCGAGCGCGGGACCACCACGAGTGCCCCGGCACCATCGTGGGGCGTGCGGGCCGTGATCGCCTGCTCGACGACGATGGCGGTCATGCCGCGCGCGCTCCGCCCGGCGGAGGCCCCGTCACCGGGAGCGACATCCGGAAGCACGCGCCCTCCCCGACCGGGTCCAGGGCGAGCCGGCCGCCGCTCGACTCCGCGATCTCGCGCGCGATGGTCAGGCCGAGGCCGCTGCCGCCACCCGACGGGCGGGTGCCGCGCTCGCCCCGCAGGAAGATCCGCTCGCGATCGCCCGGGGCGACCCCGGGGCCGTCGTCGCGCACCCTGAGGGTGGCGAGGCCGTTGCGCCGGGAGTGGCCGACGAGGATGGTGCCGCCGTCGGCGGCGTGCCGGACGGCGTTCTGGAGCAGGTTGTCGAGCGCCCGCTCGAGGTTCGCGCGCTCGCCCCTGACCCACGAGGCGCGTCCCATGCCGCGAAGCTCGATCGCGATCCCGCGCAGGGAGGCGGCCGGGGCGAACCTCTCGGCCGCCACCCGGGCGAGGTCGGTGAGATCGGTGGCCGCCCGTCCGCCTGCGCCGCCGGACGCGTGGGTGAGCGAGCGCAACCCGTCCGCCAGGCGCAGCGTCTCCGCGTCGAGCATCGCCACCACGCGCCGGCGGTCGAACCGCGGATCGTCGCGCGCCAGGATGACGCAGAGGCCGCGGATGATCGTGAGCGGCGCGTGCAGGTCGTGGACGATGGCCTCGACCGCGCAGGCGCCGTCCGCGACCGGTGCGTGTGCGCCGGACACGGCTCAGGCCTCCTCGGGCAGCAGCCGGTAGCCGATGCCCCAGACGTTGACGATGAGGCCCTCGCCGCCGCCCTGCGCGGCGAGCTTGCGCCGCAGGCGGCTCGCGTGGCTGTTGACCGTCCGCGTGCGCGCGGCGGCGCGATATCCCCACACGTCCCGCAGCAGCTCGGCCTTGGTGAACACCCGCGACGGATCCTTGGCCAGCGCGGTGAGGAGGGCGAACTCCTTCGCGGACAGGTCGAGGGTCCTCCCGCCGATGGTCGCCCGGCGCCCGTGCCGGTCGACGCTGAGGGTCCCGACGCGGATCTCCTCGCTGAGCGTGGCTCCCCGCGCCCGCCGGATGAGCGACGAGAGGCGGGCGAGGACCTCGGGGTAGTGGAAGGGCTTCGCGACGTAGTCGTCCGCTCCGCGATCGATTCCCCGCACCGCCGCGAGCGGGCTCGCCTCGCCCGAGATCAGGAGGATCGGCATCCCGGTGTCCCACGGGACCTCGGGCCCGCCGTCCCGGATGCGGCTGACCAGGTCGAGCCCGCTCATGCCCGGCAGCCCCACGTCCACGACGGCCACGTCCGGCCGCGAGGTGGACAGCACATCGACGGCCTCCTCGGCCGAGGTCGCGGAGACCGGGGCGAACCGGTCCGCGATCAGGTTCTCGGCGAGGAAGATGCGCGTCGGCGCGTCGTCCTCGACGAGCAGGACCGACGGCACCGCCCGCCCGAGCCCCAGTGACATGACCGACCTCCCGCTCGTGCGCCCGGACGCCCCGATGGCCCCGGCCCGCACCGACACGAGGCCCCGGGCGTGCCGGAGTCGCCCCCCAGCGGGTCACACGATGTGCGCACGGAGCGGACTTTTGCTCACGGCCGGACGGACGGTTGAGATCCGCGGCGGACCGGAGCAGTGTTGACGGACGGCGAACGACCGAGGAGGCGCGCGATGGACGACTCGGAGCAGGCGGTCGAGGCTGCGGAGAAGTCGGTGAAGACAGGCGCGGACCAGGTGGCCACGATGCTCGCCGAGCGGGTGGGCTCGCGCGCCGGGGTGAGCGCGATATTCGGCGAGCCGGTGGAGCGCGAGGGCGTCACCGTCATCCCGGTGGGGCGGGTGCGCTGGGGCTTCGGCGGCGGCGGCGGCCAGGGCGGCCACGGCGAGGACGAGGGCGAGGGCTCGGGCGGTGGCGGCGGCGCCCTCGCCGCGCCCGTGGGCTACATCCAGATCGCGGGCGGGTCGGCGCGCTACACGCCGATCGGCTCTCCGGTCTCGCCGGCCACGGTGATCGCGGCGGGGGTCGCGGCGTTCCTGCTGCTGCGCGGCCTGCGCGCCCTCCTGCGCTAGCGCTCGAGCGTCAGCACATCGCCCGGCACGACCGCCGCCAGGCGCCCGGCGCGGCACTCCACCACCGCCCGGGCGCCCCGCGCGGCGGCGAGGCGGCCGGCGGGCAGGGGATCGACCACCCGCAACACGCGCCCCTCACCGTCGAGGAAGGCGCAGCCGATCGGCGCCCTCAGGCCGAATGTGTGCACGCTCGCGCAGGGCTCGAGCCACAGGGCCTCGTCGCCGGCCAGGTCGGGCGTGGCGAGGAGGCCGACGAGGCGTGCCGTCCGCGAGGTGGCCCGGTGGCAGCGGCCGGCCACGAGGACCCCGCGCGCCCGCAGCGGAGCCGGCGCCCCGGCGATGCGGTCGATGCGCAGTCGGCCCATCCGGCCAGGATGGCCCCGCTCGGGTCACGCGAGAGGCCCCACCCCGGTCAACATGCTCACCAGTCGGTGATCGGCGGGCTCGTGGAGCGGTACTCGCGCAGCTGCCGGGAGGCGTAGCCGGCCTCGCGGCGAGCGCGCTCGTCGGCGCTGGAGGACAGCGACTGCCGGGCTCCGGGGGCGCGGGTGCCGTCGTCGGCCCGCCCCTCCTCGGCGCCCGGGCGGCGGGCGTGGGCGCCGAGGGCCCGCCACACGCCGGTGTACGACTCGTGGATCGGGCCGAGCGGGTCGGGCGCGATCCACTCGCCCTTTCGTCGCGCCGGCGAGGTGGCGGCCTGGGGCGGCTCCTTGAGCTGCAGGCGGGAGGGCGAGAGCACCAGCCCGCAGGCGGCGGCGCGGCCGGCCAGCCAGTGCAGGGCGAGCTCGGACAGCGAGGGGTCCCTCTCCCCTCCCCCCACGTCCGAGTGCACGCCCGCGAACCAGACCTGCTCGACCACCTGCTCGCCCGGGTCGTCGTTCTGCACCCACATCGTGGGACGGAAGGGGCCGCGGCGCTCGTCGATCGAGATCGCGTGGTAGCCGTGGTCGACGGCGCGGCTGAGCTGGGTGTCGTGGAACTCCCAGCGCCGGTTGAACAGCCGCAGCAGCCGGAAGCGGTCGGCGGGGATGCCCAGCGCGCCCACGGTGTCCCACACCCCGATGAAGCGGATGCGGGTCTCGTACGAATAGGCGGCCCGGAAGCGCTCGGCGATCTCGGACGCCGGATGGGTCGTGTCGGAGCGGCTGCGGTAGAGCGCGTAGGCCTCGTCGATGCGCTCGGCGTGGGCGCGCCGCAGCAGCCCCGAGTTGCGGATGAGCCCGCCCAGGCTGCGGGCGGTGAAGGCCCCGCGACTGAAGCCGAACAGGAAGATCTCGTCGTCCGCCCCGTCGGGGTTGTCGGCGGCGGGCGAGAAGTGGTTGAACCAGGAAGCGGTATCCGGCCATCACGTTGGCCGACAGGCCGAAGCCGAACATGCCGCCGATGCTCCGCTCCCAGGGCCGGGTGCCCACGCCCCGCTCGTAGGTCGCCAGCTGCTCGACCGGCGCGCCCGCGGTCTGGTCGATGGCGTTGTAGAGCTTGCTGACGTTGGTGGGCGACGACTGGTCGGGCGTGTTCCAGGTGCCGTCGCAGCAGACGATGAGCCTCTTGGACATGGTGAGGTCTGATCGTCGCGCGTACCGCGCGCGCATGCGAGGGGATCGGGCGGGGGGCGAGAGCGTCCGATGGGCGTTGCTAGGCTCAACGCGTGGGCCAGGGACCGCTCTCCCCGTGCTACTCCAGCGGCCACGACTTCACGGTCGAGGTCGAGGGGGTGCGCTTTCGCTTCAGCAGCGAGGACTTCGCCTCGCGGGTGCGGGCGGCGGCCGTGCAGCTGGGCCTGGTGGGTCGCGCGGAGCTGTCGGACGACGAGGTGGGCGACCTGGTCGCCCTGACCGCGCACGGGAGCATCTCCCGGCCGCTGAGCCCGCTGGCGGCGCACGTCGAGGTGCACCGCGGCGATCTGCTCGACGGCGACGCCGACGTGGTGCACTGGCTGCGCCGGCTGGTGTTCCGCGGCGCGTGGATCGACCAGCAGGTGGCCGACGGCCGGCTGGAGCCCGAGTTCGACGAGCGCACCGGCTTCCGCTTCCGCGACGTCGCCACCGGCGAGCCGGCGGCCGAGCCCCCGCGGCTGCCCGACTGGACCCCGATCGCCTACGGGAGCCCGGCGTGAGCGGCGGCGCTCAGAGCCCCCGCGAGGTGTTGGAGGCGGTCCGGCGGCTCGAGGCCGACCTGGAGTCGATCCGCAGCCGGGCCCGCGAGCGCGAGCGCGACCTGAGCGACCTGCGGGCCGGCATCGCGGCCGACGCGGCCCGCGAGCGCCGCCAGATGGTGGAGGACATGGAGCGGCTGGTGGACCTTGTGGGCGCCAGCTGGGAATCGACCCACCGGCAGATCGCCGCCCTGGCGGGCGAGGTCGCCGGACTGCGGACCTTCGCCGAGCAGGCGACCGCGGGCCTGCGGGGAGCGCGGCTGGAGCTGCAGCTCGCCCCGGCCGCGGGCAACGGGGGGTCCGAGGCCAACTGACCCCGGCCGACGGGGTCGAGCTGCATTGGCTGCCCCTGGGGGCCGGGGGGTACTTCGTGCGCCTCAACGGCCGCGCGTTCGAGGCCGTGGCCGCCCACGCGGATCATCGGGAGCCGAAGAACCTGTACCACTCGGCCCTCACGGTGCGGTGCGACGGCGCCCGCACGGTGATCGAGATGACCCCCAGCCTCGGAGGGCCGGCCGGCGACCGCGGCGTGGTGGTGGAGGGCCCTGTGGGCGTGCGCGGCGTCGCCGGGCTGCGCGCGCTGCGCTACGAGATCCGCTGCTGGCAGGACGGGACGATCGACGACATCGCCGAGGAGGTGAGGCCGCCGGTGCGGCTCAGCGACAGCGCCGGCGACGCGCGCCGCGTCATCGCCCTGGCCCCGCAGGTTCCGGCGCTCACCTGGGGCCGCGACGAGCACGGCGTCGGCGAGATGTGGAACTCCAACTCGGTGATCTCGTGGCTGGTGAAGCGCGCCGGCCTGCCGGCCGAGGGCGTGCGGCCGCCGCGGGGCGGACGCGCCCCGGGATGGCGCGCCGGCATCACCGTCGCCCGCCGGGCGCAGAGCCCCCGCTAGTCGGAGGGGTGCAGGGCGCCCTGGAGGGCGGCCATCGAGCGGGCGAACAACATGCCCATCGCGTCGGCCGCCTCGTCGGGGCCGGGCTGGGGCTGGAGGGTGGCCAGGGCGCCGGTGGTCAGCACCACCGCCTGCTGGATCACCTGCCAGCGGTCCACGGGGGTCGCCTGGCCGCCCGACTCGGACTGCATCTCCTCGAACGCCTCCTTCTGAGCCCGCATGAGCTCCTTGAGGCGCTCCTTGAACTCCTCCCCCGCCCCCTCGCCGAAGGCGAAGTTGAAGGGGAACTCCGGATCGTCGCTCACGGTTGCGTCCCTCCTGCTTGTAGCGAGTCTGTCCACGATGACGGTCCAGAGCGTCTCATCGTGAACAGATCCTCAGAGCCGGATCTCGCGGATGATGGTCGAGCTGAACAGGTGCACCGTGTCGATGAAGCGCACCGTGTTGCCCACCAAGTCCATCACGATCGAGTGCGTTCGCGCCCCGTCCGCGAAATACCGGACCCCCTGCAGGAGGTTTCCGTCGGTCACGCCGGTGGCGATCACGTACAGCGGCGCGGGCGCGAGGTCACGGGTGCCGAACACCCGGTCGGCCGGACCCTCCATCCCGAACTCGGCCATCTTGGCCAGGTCGGCGTCGTGGCGCGGCCACATCTTGGCCTGGATCTCGGCCCCCAGGCACTCCAGGGCGGCCGCGGTGATGACGCCCTCGGTGGAGCCGCCCATGCCGACGTAGAGGTGGTCGCCGGTGCCGCGCACGGCCACCGACATGCTGGCGGTGATGTCGCCGTCGGGGATCAGGCGGATGCGCGCCCCGGCGGAGCGGATCTCCTCGATGAGCTCCTGGTGGCGGGGGCGGTCGAGCACGATGGCGGTGGTGTCGCGCAGGGCGCGGCCGTAGCAGCGGGCCACCACGTCGAGCGTCTCGGCGATGGGCGCGTCGATGCTCACGCGGCCGCGCGCCGTGGCGCCCACCACCAGCTTCTGCATGTAGATGTCCGGGGCCGGCATCAGGCCGCCGGGCTCGCCGATGGCGCAGATGGCCACGGCGCCGCTGTCGCCGCGGGCGACGAGGTCGGTGCCCTCGAGCGGATCGACGGCGATCTCGCACTCCATGCCGCCCTGGCCCAGCACCTCGCCCACGTACAGCTCGGGCGCCTCGTCCTTCTGTCCCTCTCCGATCACCACGGTGCCGGTGATCGGCATCTCGCCCAGCTCGGCGCGCATGGCGTCCACCGCCGCCTGGTCGGCGGAGTGGTTGTCGCCCCGGCCCAGCCAGCGCGCCGACTCGATGGCGGCGCGCTCGGTGACCTTCAGGAAATCGACCGCCGCGACGGCGGCCGTGGTGCCCTCCTGCGTCCTCTCCACGCCCCGTCTCAGGCCTTGGCCTGGCGGGCCAGCCGAGCCTCGGCGTCCGCGTTGAAGGAGGCGATCCCTGCGGTCGTCAGGGGGTGCTGGAGCATCTGGTAGAAGACCTTCGGCGGGATGGTGGCGATGTCGGCGCCCAGCTGGGCGGCGGCGATCACGTGGTGGGGCGAGCGGATCGAGGCGGCCAGCACCTCGGTGTCGTAGAGCGAGTTGGCGAGCGCCTCCACGATGTCGCGCAGGCAGCCGATGCCGTCGTGGCCGATGTCGTCGAAGCGCCCGACGAACGGCGACACGAACGCCGCGCCCGAGGCGGAGGCCAGAAGCGCCTGCGCCGCGGTGAAGACGAGGGTCATGTTGACCCGGATCTCATCGGCGGCGAGCTCCGATGTCGCGGCGAGGCCCTCGGACGACATGGGCAGCTTGACCACGATGTTGGGGTGGATCGCCGACAGGCGACGCCCCTCCGAGACCATGTCGCCGCGCGAGTCGGCCACCACCTCGGCGGAGATCGGCCCGTCGACCAGCTCGCACACACGCCGGTAGATCTCGTCGGGTTCCCCGTCGACCTTCGACAGGAGCGTCGGGTTGGTCGTCACGCCCGCGAGGACGCCCCATCCCGCGATCGTCTCGATGTCGGCCAGGTCGGCCGTGTCCACGAAGAGCTTCATGCCGTCCACACTCCCTGTCTGCGTGTGTCGTGCCCCAGGTCGAGGCTACCACCGCCCTCGATCACTTCACCACGTCGTGCCACGCCTCCGGACTTCCCTCCATCAGGGCCTCGCACACCTGCAGCGCGGGGCGCAGGAACTCCACGTCGTGCACCCGGAAGATCGTCGCGCCGCGGGTGCGGCACCAGACCGTCGCGGCCGTGGTGCCCGCCAGCCGCTCCTCGGCCGGATGGCCGGTGATCGCGCCGAGCACCTTCTTGTTCGATATCGGCACCAGCACCGGTCGTCCGAGCGCCACGACCTCGCCGATGCGGTGCAGCAGGTCGAGATCCTGGGCCGGCGACTTGCCCAGCCCCACGCCCGGGTCGATCACGATGCGCCCGGCCGGGATGCCCGCCGCCGCGGCCGCCGCGAGGGCCTCGCGCGCCCAGGCGCACACCGCCGCCGGCACGTCCACGTCGGGGAACGACGGGGGGCGCACCTTGGGCTCGCCGACGAAGTGCGTCAGCACCACCCCCACTCCGCCGGCCGCCGCCACGCGCGCCATCTCGGGCTCCCGCAGCCCGGTGGGGTCGTTCAGGATCGCCGCCCCGGCGGCGATCGCCGCCTCGGCCACCGCCGGCTTGAACGTGTCGATGGCCAGCGGCGCGTCGGTGAGGGCGGCCAGGCGCTCGATGACCGGCACCACCCGGCCGATCTCCACCTCGACCGGCGTGTGGTCGGAGAAGCGCAGCGACTCTCCGCCCACCTCGACGACGTCGGCCCCGGCGGCGGCCAGGCGCAGGCCGTGGGCCACGGCGCGCTCGGTGCCGGCGTTGGCGCCGCCGTCGCTGAACGAGTCGGGGTTGGCGTTGACGATGCCCACCAGCCGGCCGCGCGCGCAGTCGATGGCGCCGGCCGCGTGCGTCCACACCAGGTCGGCCGCGCTCACCCCACCGCGCGCGCGAGGCGCAGGTCCGAGCCTCCGGTCCAGCGGGCGCGGCAGCCGACCGGCGCGCACTTGGAGGGGCGCACGCGGGCGCCGACGCCGGCGGCCGCCAGGGCCGCCTCGGCGGCGGCGGCCACCTCCGCCACGCTCTCCTCGCGCGCCCAGAGCAGCATCGACGGCCCCGAGCCGGAGATGGTCGCCCCCAGGCAGCCCCGGCCGTCCACCAGGCCGCGCATGGCGTCGATCCCCGGCACCATCGGACCGCGATGGGGCTCGTGCAGCCGGTCCTCGAGCAGGCCGGGCAGGTCGTCCAGGCGGCCATCGCACAGGGCCAGCGTGAGCCCCACCGCCCGCGACAGGGTGGCCGCGGCGTCGGCGAGGGGGACCGCGTCGGGGAGCGCGCCGCGCGCCTCCTCGGTGCTCGTGCGGGCCTCGGGGACGACCACGATGAAGGCCAGGCCCTCGGGCAGCGGCACCTGCTGCGCGGCGGGCCCGGGCACCACCGCCACCAGCCCGCCGTTGAGGCACGCCGCCGCGTTGTCGGAGTGGCCCTCGATCTCGGTCGCCCGCGCCAGCAGGTCGTCGGGGGTCCAGCGCAGCCCGCCGAGCGCGTTGGCGGCGATCAGGCCCGAGCACACGGCCGCGGCGGACGAGCCCAGGCCGCGGCCGAAGGGGATGCGGTTCTTGCACTCGATCGCCAGTCCGTCGAGCGAGCCGAGGCCGGTCGCGAGCGCCTGGCACACCAGGTTGCCGGCGTCCTCGGGCACCTCGCCGGCGCCCTCGCCGGTCACGGTCACCGCGAGCGGCCCGGGGCGCCGGCTGATGATCACCGCGTTGCCCAGGTCGAGCGCCAGGGCCAGGCAGTCGAAGCCGGGGCCGAGGTTGGCCGAGGTGGCCGGCGCGCTGACCGTGAGGCTCTCGAGCTCAGCCAAAGACCGCCTCCTCCACCGCCGCGAAGTCGGCCGACAGCCGGCGCACCGGCTCGGCGTTGACGATCGCCGTGTCCGGGTCCTTGAGGCCGTGGCCGGTGAGCACGCACACGACGCGCTCGCCGGCGCGGAAGTCGCCCGCCTCGGCGCGCAGGATGAGCCCCGCCACCGCGGCGGCGGAGGCCGGCTCGCAGAACACGCCCTCCTCGCTGGCGAGCAGGGCGTAGGCGTCCAGGATCTGGGAGTCGGTGACCGCCGCCACGCCGCCGCCCGACGACGACATCGCGTCCAGCGCCTGGTCGCCGCGGGCGGGGTTGCCGATGCGGATCGCCGTGGCGACCGTCTCGGGACGGGCCACGGGGGCCCCGTCCACCAGGGGCGCGGCTCCGGCGGCCTGGAAGCCGTACAGGCGCGGCAGGCCCTTGGAGCGCTCGGCCTCGCGGTAGGCCTGGAAGCCGAGCCAGTAGGCGCTGATGTTGCCG
The DNA here is from genome assembly GCA_963806585.1 of uncultured Thermoleophilia bacterium. Lineage (GTDB taxonomy): Bacteria > Actinomycetota > Thermoleophilia > Miltoncostaeales > Miltoncostaeaceae > Miltoncostaea. The sequence continues at coordinate 534,091 of CAWDYN010000007.1, forward strand.
GCGTTGCCGACCGGGATGCACAGGGCGTCGGGCGCGTCGCCCAGGTCGTCGCAGACCTCGAACGCGCCGGTGCGCTGGCCGTCGATGCGGTACTCGTTGAGCGAGTTGACCAGCGCGATGTTGTGGTGCTCCACCAGCTTGCGCACCACCGTCAGGGCGTCGTCGAAGCTGCCGTCCAGGGCCAGCACGCGGGCGCCGTGCGCGAGCGCCTGGGCCAGCTTGCCGGCGGCGATCTTGCCCTCGGGGATCACCACCGCGGCGGTCAGGCCGGCGCGGGCGGCGTAGGCGGCCGCCGACGCCGAGGTGTTGCCCGTGGAGGCGCAGATCACCGCGGTGGCGCCCTCCTCGACCGCCTTGGAGACGGCCATCGTCATACCGCGGTCCTTGAAGCTGCCGGTGGGGTTCATGCCCTCGAGCTTGGCGAAGATCTCCAGGTCGAAGCGCGCCGACAGCCGCTGCAGGGGCACCAGCGGCGTGCCGCCCTCGCCCAGCGACACGATCGGGGTGTCCGCGCTCACGGGCAGGAAGTCGCGGTAGCGCTCGATCAGCGCGGTCATCAGCCCCCCTCCCCGTCGCCCAGCACGCGCAGGACCACCGGGGCGCCGCGCACCACGTCGAGCGCGCCGACGCTCCTCACCGCGGCGTCCATGCGGTCCTCCCGGCCGGCGTGGATGATCAGGACCAGGCTGGCCTCGTCCCCCGAGCCGTTCTGCACCACCGAGCGGATCGACAGGCCCTCGTCGCCGAAGACGGACGCGATGCGGGCGAGCACGCCGGGGCGGTCGGCCACCGACATGCGCACGTAGAAGGCCGACGAGACCGCGCCCGGCGGGGCGATCCCGCGCCCGGCGTCGGCGAGCGCGTTGTGCAGGAACGAGCCCTGGTGGGTGCCCAGGATCGACAGGATGTCGGCCACCACGGCCGAGGCGGTCTCATCGCCCCCGGCGCCCGGGCCCACGAGCATGATCTCGCGCGTGCTGCGCGACTCCAGCAGCACCGCGTTGTCGGGCCCGCCGATCGCCGCCAGCCGGTGACCGGCGGGCACCAGCGTCGGATGCACGCGCACGCTCACCGAGCCGTTCAGCAGGCGCGCCACCCCCAGCAGCTTGACCACGAAGCCCAGGCTGCGGGCGTGCCCGATGTCCTCGGCGTGCAGGCGGTCGATGCCCTCGTACGGCACGTCGTCGAGGCGCACCCGCGAGTGGAACGCGATCGACGAGAGGATGGCCATCTTGGCCGCCGCGTCGGCCCCGTCCACGTCCTCGGTGGGGTCGGCCTCGGCGTACCCCAGCTCCTGCGCGCGGGCCAGCGCCTCGGCGTAGCCGAGGCCGCGGCGCGACATCTCGGTGAGGATGAAGTTGGTCGTGCCGTTGACGATGCCCGTCACCGCGGTGATCTCGGCCGCCAGCAGCGACTCGCGCAGCACCTTGATCACGGGGATGGCGGCGCACGCCGACGCCTCGAAGCGCAGCTCGGCGCCGGCCTGCTCGGCCGCCAGCAGCAGCTCGGGGCCGTGGCGGGCCAGCAGCTGCTTGTTGGCCGTCACCACCGAGGCCCCGCGGGCGAGGGCGCGGCGCAGGTAGTCGAGGGCCGGATCGAGGCCGCCCATCACCTCGATGACGATCGCCACCGACGGATCGTCGATCACGCGCTTGGGGTCGGTGGTGATGAGGGCCGGGTCGACGCCCGGCCGCGGCAGCGCCGGGTCGCGCACCAGGATCGGACCCACCTCGAGCCGGTGGCCCGAGGCACGCTCGATGGTCGCCCCGCCCTCGATGAGCGAGCGCACCACCGCCTGGCCCACGGTGCCGCAGCCCAGCAGACCCACCTTGACGGCCCCGCCGGGCGCCCGGACGGCCATCTAGTGCGCCGCCTCGGAGGTCGCGTATGGGTTTCCCGAGCGAATCGCCCGCGAGGCAAGGACGCAGATCCTCGGCGATAGCGGTGTCCTATCGCCGAGGTCGAGGACGCCGCATCGCGGTGCGATGCAGCCGGGAAACCCCGCGCGACTTTCGGGGCGGCGCACTAAACGTCCCGGGCGATGAGGTCGTCGTACGTCTCCCGCCGGGTCACCAGGCGCGCGCGGCCGTCGTGCACGAACACGACCGCGGGGCGCGTCACGCCGTTGTAGTTCGATGCCATGGACACACCGTATGCCCCCGTGGCGGGCAGGCACACCAGATCTCCGGGTCCCACCGGAGGAAGGGACGCCTCGCCCACCAGAACGTCCCCACTCTCGCAGTGCTTGCCCACCAGACGCAGGGTCTGGGTGGGCTCGGCCTCGGCGCGGTTGGCCAGCAGCGGCTCGTACACGGCGCCGTAGAGCATCGGGCGCAGCAGGTCGCTCATGCCGCCGTCGACGGCCGCGTAGGTGCGCACGCCGGGGATGACCTTGGTGGAGCCCACCCGGTACAGGGTCACGCCGGCCCGGCCCACGATCGAGCGGCCCGGCTCCACGAGCACGCGGGGCATCGGCAGGCCGATGCGCCCCCACTCCCCCCGCACGGCCTCCACGACGGCCTCGGCGTAGTCCTCCACGGCGGCGGGGCGGTCGTCGCGCGTGTAGGCGATCCCGAGCCCGCCGCCCATGTCCATCACGGTCAGGTCGTCGCCGCCGACCGCGGCGACGAAGTCGGCCACGATGGCCGCCGCGGCGGGGTAGCTCGACAGGTCGAACAGCTGGGAGCCGATGTGGCAGTGCAGCCCCACCAGCTCCAGGGCGGGCGCCGCGCGCACGGCGGCGACCGCCTCGGCGGCCGGGCCGCCCTCGATCGAGAATCCGAACTTCGAGTCGAGCTGGCCGGTGGAGATGAAGGAGTGGGTTGACGGCTTGACGCCCGGGGTGACGCGCACCAGCACCCGCTGGCGCACGCCGCGGGCGCCGGCCTCGCGGTCCAGCAGGGCGATCTCGTCGAGGTTGTCCACGATCACGGTGCCGACGCCGGCCGTCGAGCGCCTCGCCGATCTCGCGCGCGTCCTTGTTGTTGCCGTGCATGTAGATGCGCTCCGGCGCGAAGCCCGGCCCGCAGGGCGGCGAACAGCTCGCCCCCCGAGGCGACATCGACGGCGAGGCCCTCCTCGCACGCCAGCCGCAGCATCGCCTGGCCGAAGTAGGCCTTGCTGGCGTAGATCACGTCCACGTCGGGAGCCAGCGCGGCGAACGCCTCGCGGTAGGCGCGGGCCATGGCGCGCAGCGCGCCTTCGTCGTAGATCACGAGGGGGGTGCCGTGCTCGGCGGCGAGCGTCCACGAGGTCGCACCCGCCGATCGACAGGTGGCCCTCGGCAGTGACCGCTGCGGAGGGGGGCAGCACCTGTTCGAGCGGCATCATCAGCGCGCGGGACGGTACCAGATCGCCCTGGCTATCCTCCTCCGGTGGCCGGCCCGCAGACCATCGCCCTGCAGCGCTCCGGGCGGCCCGCGGCTCGCCGCGCCTCGCGTGGGCCGCGCCGCCGGGGGCGCCGGGCGTGCTGATCGTCCCGGGGCTGTCCAGCCGCAAGGAGAACCACGCCGACTTCGGCGCGGCGCTGGCGGCGGCCGGGATGGGCGCCCTGGCCCTCGACTGCGGGGCCACGGCGGCAGCGAGGGATCGCTCGACGCGGGCGTGATCGACGACGTCGTGGCCGGGCTCGGAGACGCTCGCGGCGCGCGGGCACGCCCGGCTGGGGGTGCGCGGATCGTCCATGGGCGGGCTGCTCGCCCTGCACGCGCCCGACCGCGACCGCGCGGGTGCGCGCGGTCGTGGCGATCTGCCCCGCGCGGCCCGACGGGCTCGCGCGCATGGTGGACGACCCCTGGCCGTTCGCGTTCGATCCCGAGGCGGTGGTGCAGACCGCGCGACGGCGTGGCGCGCGGCTACTGGCACGCGATGGGCGACGACACGCGTGCCGTGGGCCTCCACCTTCGCCCTGGCGGGCCTCACGGCCGACCCGGTGCGGCTGCGGATCGCTGCGCGCGGCGACCACGGCAGCCTGCAGCACGACCCGGCGGTGATCGCGGCGACCATCGCCTTCCTGACCGAGTACCTCGCCGCCCGATGAGCACCGGCGCCCAGGCGGCACTGGCGTCGGAGATCGTCGCGTGCCGCGCCTGCCCGCGGCTGGTGGCGTGGCGGGAGGAGGTGGCGCGGGTCAAGCGGCGCGCGTTCGCCGGCGAGGAGTACTGGGCGCGCCCGGTGCCGGGGTTCGGCGACCCGGACCCGGCCATCGTGATCGTGGGCCTGGCCCCGGCGGCCCACGGCGCCAACCGCACCGGCCGGGTCTTCACGGGCGACCGCAGCGGCGACTTCCTGTTCGCGGCGCTCCACCGGGCCGGCCTCGCCTCCCAGCCGACCTCGACCGGGCCGGGCGACGGGCTGACGCTGACCGGCTGTCGCGTGACGGCGGCGGTGCGCTGCGCGCCGCCCGCCAACCGGCCGACGCCGGACGAGCGCGAGCGCTGCCGCCCGTTCCTGCGGCGCGAGCTGGCGCTGTGCGCCGGCGCGCGCGTCCTGCTGGCGCTGGGCGCGATCGGATGGGACGCGATCCTGCGCACCCTGGAGCCGCCGCGGCCGTGGCCCCGCTTCGGCCACGCGGCCGAGGCGCGCGCTTGGCGACCTGCACCCTCGTGGGCTGCTACCACCCCAGCCAGCAGAACGTCTTCACCGGCCGCCTCACGGCGGCGATGATCGACGCGGTGATCGGGCGGTGCCGGGCCCTCGCGGGGCCGGCGGCCTAGAGGTAGGCGAGCGGGTTGGTGGCCGCGCCGTTGACGCGCACCTCGAAGTGCAGGTGCACGCCGGTGGAGCTGCCGGTCGTGCCCATCCCCCCCACCACGGTCCCCTGGCCCACGGACTGGCCCACCGAGACGCTGATGCTCGACATGTGGGCGTAGCCGGTGCTGATGCCCCCGCCGTGGTCCACCACGACCATGTTGCCGTAGCCGCCGTTCCAGCCGGCGAGGATCACGGTGCCGGCCGCCGCGGCGGCGATCGGGGTGCCGCTGCCGGCCGCGATGTCGATGCCCTCGTGCATCCGCCCCCAGCGCGGGCCGAAGCCGGAGGTGAGGGTGCCCGCTGACCGGCCACACCATCCCGGCGGCCGACGGCGCGCCGGTGGCGACCGAGCCGCTCGGCGCGGCGGAGAGGCCCTGGGCGTCGCGGATCTTGTTGCCCAGCTCGGCCGACCGCTCGGCCAGGCCCTCGGCCTCGGCCTCGATGTGCTCGCGGTCGCCGGCCACGCGCGACAGCAGGGCGCGTCGCCCGGCCAGCAGGGTGGACTGACCCGCGCGCTGCGTCTCGAGATCGGCCTTGGCCGCGATCGCCTCCTCGGCCGCCGTCTGGGCGCGCGCCTCGGAGGCGGCCACGTCGGCCCGCACCCGCGCGATCGCGTCGCGCGTGCGCGCGGGTCTCGTCGGCGTACTTCGACACCGAGCGCGCGAGGGCGCCGTCGCGGTTGGCGATCGACTGCACCAGGTCGTTCGCCTCGACCGCCGCGGCGAGGCTGCCCGACTGCACCAGCACCAGGATCGGGTCGGGCTCACCGCGCACGTAGAGATCGCGCAGCCGCCGTCCCAGCAGCTCCTGGCGCCGCGCCAGGGTGGCCTCGGCCTCCTTGAGGCGGGCGCGCTCGGTGGCCAGGCGGGCGCTGAGCGCGGTCAGGCGCTCGCGCAGGGACGCGAGCTCGGCCTCGAGCCGCGCCGAGCGGGCGCGCAGGGGCGCCAGGCGGGCCTCGAGCGTGCGGATGCGCCGGGTGTACGAGGCGACGTCGTCGGTGAGCACCCGCTCGCGGGCGCGCTCGCGCTGCAGCCGCTGCTGGGCGCGCTCGAGGCGCTCGTCCACCCGCGCCTTCTCGTCGGCCGGCGCCGCGATCGCCCCCGCCTGACCGAGCGCGAGCATGCCGATGGCGCCCAGCGCGAGGGCGAGGAGCCCCGCGTTCGATCCGAACCGGGGGAAGGAGCTACCTGGCGGTCGGGTCCACGGCCACAAGGTGTGGATACGGGTCGGTCGACGCGCCTCCTCCCGGGTGCACCTCGAAATGCAGGTGCGTGGCCCCGTATCGGGCGTCGCCCGTGTTGCCGACCCCGCCCACCACCTGGCCGGCCGTGAGCGCGGTGCCAACGTCGATCCCGGGGGCGATGCTGGCCATGTGCGCGTAGTAGTACTCGGTGCCGTCGGCGCGCTGGAGCCACACCCAGATGCCGCCCAGACCGGTCTCGGTGCGCGTCAGGCGCTTGACGGTGACGTCGTCCACGGCGACCAGGGGCGTGTCCCGGTCGGCCATGATGTCCACGCCCTCGTGGCGGCCCTGGTGGCGCGCCGCGCCGTAGTCGTCGGAGTAGCTGTAGTCGCCGGCCACCGGGAAGACCTTGAGGTAGGGCGAGGCGCCCGGGGCGATCACCCGCGTCAGCGGGCCGGTGGCCGCCGCGGCCGTGCGCGCCTTGATCTTGAGCCGCTTGAGCAGGGCCGCGTTGACGACCCCCGTCGGCTTGAGCCTCATGCGCCGCTGGAGCTTCCTGACCGCCGCCCGCGTCGCCGGCCCGAACGCCCCGTCAACCGTCACCCTGATCCCACGCCGGCGCAGCTCGCGCTGCAGCCGCCGCACGAGCTGGCCCCGCGCGCCCACCTTGAGGATGGCGCGCGTCCTGGCGGCCCGCGGCGTGGGGGTCGAGCGCACCGCGGGCGCCGGAGCCACCGCGGCGGCGGCCGGCGCGGGGGCGGCGCCGGCGGCCGGGCTCGCCGAGGGGGCGGAGGGGATCTCCACCTGCTGGCCGAGGGCGGGAGCGGCGGCGCAGAGCACGGCAACGGCAGCCACCATGGTCGCCACGAGGCGACGCTGGTTGCCGGGACCGAACGGGGAACGCGGTCGGGCTCTGATCCTTCGGCTCCTTTCCGCCACGGACGGATCCGGGGCTGACACCGGCGCCGGAGGGGCACCTCTACGCCGGTGTGCGGGGAGACAGCGTGGGAACGCGCGGCACTCTACGGGCACTTCGCGGGGCCGGTCAACCCTCCTGCGAGCCAAGGGGACGGCTGTCCCCGATGACGATCCACCCCGATACCCGGGGAATCGCGCTCAAACCCCTTACATCCGACGATGCCGGCGCCGTCGCAGGGCCCGCAGCCCGAAGACGAGCACCAGGAAGCCGGCGAGCACCGCGAGGATGACCCCGTTGACGAGGGTGCTCGAGCTTCCGCCGCCCGACGACGCCCGCAGCGGGGGGCAGTCGCCGTAGCGCGCCCGCCACAGGTTGCGCCCCGCCGGCGTCTCGTCGGCGTTGGTGCTTCCGGGCCCGCCGGGTAGGTCGAAGCGGTAGGTGAACTCGAGCGAGTCGCGCATCGTGCTTCCCGAAGCCCACGATGTCGTCGCCGGCGCAGGTCTCCTGGCCGATCTCCCCCACGCCGCCGCGCGCGAACAGGTCGAAGCCCGGGTTGTCGCCGCTGCCCTCGCCCAGGCGGAAGTCGAACGCGTTCAGGAGGGGGGCCGCGGCCGGCAGGTCGGTGAGCGCCGCGAGCGTGGCCGCGTCGGGCGCGATGCCCCGATCGAGGCGACGCCGGTACGAGAGCACCTCGTCGAGCTGGTCGGTCGAGTCGATGGCGTGGCTCGTCTCCAGCACGAGCTCACCGCTGTCGGCGTCGCGCGTCGCCGCGATCTCGGAGTCGCCCCCGCTCCAGCCGCCGTCGGCCAGCAGGGGGACGAAGCGCTCGGCCGCGACCTGGGGATCCTCGCTCGTGGAGAGGCCCAGGGCCTCCTGGGCCTCGGCGTCGAGCGTCAGCCGCAGGTCCACGCTGCCCCGCCCGTCGCGATCCACCGTCGACGTCCACGTCGAGGGTCGCGCGGCACCCGACCAGCAACAGGGCGAGTCCCGCCAACGCCGCGACGAGACCAAGGCGGCGGATCACGTCGTGTCGATCGCGTCCGCGCGGTGCATGAGCTCGACGGCACGCGCGCGCTCGGCGGCGTCGAGCTGAGCGAAGTCGTCGTCGGAGAGGTTGCCGGCGCGGTGGTCCATCTCGATCTCGCGGATCGCCTCCAGCGATCGCTGCAGGTCCTCGTCGATCGCCGCCCGGGCGGCCCGGCCCGCGTCGGGAGCCGCCTCGTCGGCCCTCCTCACCACCAGCGGCCACGCGACGGCGACGACGACCGCCAGCGTCACGGCGGCAAGGACGATGACGCCCGCGATCACGCCCGGGCGCTGCCGTCCGCGGCGGGCGCGGCGGCGCGGGCGCGCCGGGCCGCCGGCGAGCTGGGCCAGGCCGCCAGGCCTCCCCCGACCGCGAGCATGATCCCGGCGATCCAGACCCACAGCACGAGGGGGTTCACGAACACCGACAGGCGCGCGACGCCGCCGTCCTCGAGCGTCACCAGCACCACGTACAGGTCGCGGCTGGGCCGCGAGTCGATGGCGACGTCGGACGCCCGTGTGTCGTCAACGGCGAACTGGTCGATGCCGGGATTCATCGTGGCGATCCGGTCGGAGCCGTCGTAGACCCCCAGGCGCACGCTGGTGCTCGTCTTGTGGGCGCTCTCGAGGCGGGTCGCGCCCTCGTTGACCAGCGTGTAGCCGTCCACCTGGGCGCGCTGGCCCTCGCGCAGGGCGACGTCGGCCTCGGTGACGAAGCCCTTCGAACCGGCGATGCCGATGAACAGCACCACGATGCCCAGGTGGACGATGTAGCCGCCGTAGCGGCGCCGGTTGCGCGCGACCATCGAGAACAGGGAGCCGGGCCACGAGACGCCGCCGAGGGCATGGCGGACCTTCATGCCGCGCCAGAACTCGCCCAGGATGCAGGCGGTGACGAAGACGCCGGCGGTGACCGTGGCCGCGGCGACCCAGTTGGAGGTCACGTCGGTCAGCATGGCGATCGGGATGATCGACACCAGGGCCACCGCGACCGGCACCACGAAGCGCCGGCGCAGCTGGGCGAGCGAGGCCTTGCGCCAGGCGATCAGGGGACCGACGCCGGTGAGGATGAGCAGGGCGATGCCGATCGGCACGGCCACCTGCTCGTAGTAGCCCTGGCCCACGGTGATGCGCTCGCCGCGGGCGGCCTCGGAGAGGACCGGGAACATCGTGCCCCAGAAGACGGCGAAGGCGAGGCCCACCAGGAGCAGGTTGTTGAACAGGAAGATCGCCTCGCGCGACACGTAGCTCTCGAGCGAGTGCTGTGAGCGCAGCAGCGGCAGCCGGGTGATCAGCAGGGCGAACGCGCCGACGAGGATGATCGCGATGAACGCCAGGAAGAACGGGCCGAGGGTCGACTCGCCGAAGGCGTGCACCGAGGCGATGATCCCCGAGCGGGTCAGGAACGTGCCGAACAGGCACAGGCTGAAGGTCAGGATCACCAGCACCATGTTCCAGACCTTCAGCATCCCCCGGCGCTCCTGCACCATCACCGAGTGCAGGAAGGCGGTGGCCACCAGCCAGGGCATGAACGCGGCGTTCTCGACCGGGTCCCAGGCCCAGTAGCCGCCCCAGCCGAGGGTCTCGTACGCCCACTTGCCGCCCAGCAGGATGCCGATCCCGAGGAAGAGCCACGACACGATCGTCCAGCGGCGCACGCTGGTGATCCAGGCGGTGTCGAGCTTGCCGGTGACCAGGGCCGCCATCGCGAAGGCGAAGGGCACCGACAGGCCCACGTAGCCGAGGTACAAGAGCGGCGGGTGGATCTGCATGTAGAAGTTCTGCAGCAGCGGGTTGAGGCCGCGGCCCTCGGCGGGCACGGCGGCCAGCGTCTCGAACGGGCTCGTGACGAAGGTCAGCAGGCCCAGGAAGAACACGCCGATGCCCATCAGGATCGCCATGACCACGGGCATCAGCTGACGGTTGCGCGACCTGTTGGTCCACACCACGACGGCCGAGACGGCGGTGAGGATCCACGCCCACAGCAGCAGCGACCCGGCCTGGCTGCCCCAGAGCGCGGTCATCTTGTACTCGGGGCTCAGCGTGCTCGAGGTGTACTCGGCCACGTTGCGCAGCGCGAAGTCGTCGGTGAGCAGCGCGGCCCACATCGTCCCGATCGCGAGGCTGGTGAAGGCGAAGATGGCGTAGACGCCGCGCTCGGCGCTCTGCTCCCAGGCGCGACGGCCGGGGCGGCGCGAGGCCAGCGCCACGACGACCACGTAGAGCGCGGCGACCAACGCCAGGACCAGCGCGGCGCGCCCGAGGATGCTCACGACGCCCCGATCAGCGTGGACGTCGATCTCGGTCCGTGCGTCGGTGAACTTCGACGGGCAGAGCGTCACGAGCGAGTCGGTCGCTGGCCACGAAGGTCCCGTTCTCCAGCGTCCCGGTCACGACGACCTCCCGGCCGTCCTTGAACTGGTCGGGCACCTAGCCGCGGTAGAGCACGGTGACCGTCTTCGACGGGTCGTCCTTGCCGACCACCGTGAACCTCAGGCCCTCGTCGCTCTGGGCGAGGCCGGCGGCGTCCTTGGGCGAGCCGGAGGCCACCTTGCCGTTGAGGCGGTAGGTCTTGGCCGCTGCGAGCTCGCCGGGGGCGGCGTACGTCTCCATCGATCCGCCGAGGCTCGTGTACGCCAGCCAGCCGCCGAGGACGACGGCGAGGCTGATCGCGACGACAAACCTCAGTCGGGAGCGCATCGGGGAGGATGCTAACACCCCCCTTCCCCGCCGCACCCGGGACGATCATCCCCGGACGGGGGCCCGTCGGACCCATCAATAGACGGCAAATCCCGAGGTTTTTCGTCGTATAATGCGCGCCGTAGTCACGAGCCACTGGCGTGGAACCACAAAGGGAGCATCGATGAGCCAACGCGACGAGGTCCTGGTCGATACGGATTGGGTCGCCTCCCACCTGGACGACGCGGCCTTCCGGCTGGTCGAGGTGGACGAGGACACGACCGCCTACGCCGGCGGTCACATCCGCGGTGCGATCGCATGGCACTGGAAGGACGACCTTCACGACGGCCTGCGCCGCGAGTTCCTCGACCAGGACGCGCTGCGCGCGCTGCTGGGCCGCTCGGGCGTCGGCCCCGACACCACCGTGGTGCTGTACGGCGGCAACAACAACTGGTTCGCGACGTACGCCTACTGGGTGCTCCGGTACAAGGGCTTCGACCGCGTCCGCCTGCTCGACGGCGGCCGCAAGAAGTGGGAGCTCGAGGAGCGCGAGCTGGTGACCGAGGTCCCCACCCCGGCGGCCGCCGACCCGGGTGCCCTGGCGCCCCAGCGCGAGCAGCTGCGCGCCTACCGCGACGACGTGCTGGCCCACCTGGGCGGCGCCGGCAACACGTTCGTGGACGTGCGCAGCCCCGCGGAGTTCTCGGGCGAGGTGCTCGCCCCGCCCCACCTGCCGCAGGAGCAGGCGCAGGTGCCCGGCCACATCCCGGGCGCCGCCAACGTGCCGTGGGCGAGCACGGCCCGCGACGACGGCTCCTTCAAGAGCGACGAGGAGCTGACCGCCCTCTACGACGACGTCGGCGTGACCCCCGAGACGGACGTCATCGCCTACTGCCGCATCGGCGAGCGCTCGAGCCACTCGTGGTTCGTGCTGCACGAGCTGCTCGGCTACGAGAAGGTGCGCAACTACGACGGCTCGTGGACCGAGTACGGAAGCCTGGTGGGCGTCCCGGTCGAGAAGTAGTAGTTCAGGCGAGGGGCCCGGGTCCCGGGCCCCTCGCTGCGGGGCTCCGAGGCTTTCCGAGCCCTGGGGTTTCCGAGCGTCGGCGTCTTCCGAGCGTTGAGCGTTCCGTGCGTCGGGGCTTGTGAGCTTCGGCGTTTTCCCAGCTTCGAGCGTTTCCGAGCTTCGGGCCCCGAGCTCTGAACGTTTCCAAGGAGTGCGGAGAAGGAAATTGCGTCAAGCGTGGAGTCGGCCTCTTGCGGGCCGACTCGACGCGCAAATGCGCCCTTGGTCGGGCGCATTTGCATCGCGCAGCGGCCCTTCGGGCCGGACATGTGCGCGGGCAGGTCAAGACCACCTGCGACGCTCGGGCGCTGCGCGCCCTCGGCGATACCCGGTAGGACAGGCCCGGCTCCGATGTCGCCGAAGGCGACGAGACGGCCGGGCTCCGCCCGGCCGTACACGCTCGCTGCCGCAGGCGGCCAGCGAATGCAAATCCACCCGGCCAGGGTGGATTTGCCGCGGCCAGGCCGGGCCGCAAGAGCCCGGCCTCGCACGCGTGAGGGACAAAGCGCGGCGCCAGACGATCAGGCCCTCAGAGGAGACTGTCAGAGCTCTGAACGCCCCGAAGCACGGACGCTGCGCGCCCTCGGCGCCACCCGGTAGGGCGGGCCCGGCTCCGATGTCGCCACGGGCGACGAGACGGCCGGGCTCCGCCCGGCCGTACGAGCTCGCCGCCGCAGGCGGCCAGCGAATGCAAATCCACCCGGCCAGGGTGGATTTGCCGCGGCCAGGCCGGGCCGCAAGAGCCCGGCCTCGCACGCGTGAGGAGCCGGCGCGGCTGTAGACGATCAGGCCCTCAGAGGAGACTGTCAGAGCTCTGAGCGCCCAGAGCTCTGAAACCCCGAACTCCGAAACGCTCAGAGCTCTGAACCCCAGAGCTTTGAACGCTCAGAGCTCGGGAAACCCCAAAGCCCCAAAACCCCCCAAAGCCCCAAAACCCTCAGAGCAGCTTCCTCAGCCGGGCCTTCTTGAGGTTCTCGCGAACGATCCAGGCGACGTCCGGATCGGGGTCCCGCTCGAGCGAGGCGAAGGCCGCCAGTCCCTCACTCGGCAGCGCCGCGACCGCCACCGACCAGCCGTAGCCCAGCGCCTGGCGCAGGGTGCGCACGGCGGGGTCACGGCGCGTGTCGGCCGGGCGGCGGGCGAGCGCGTCGGTGATCCCGCGGAGCAGGACGAGGGCGCGGCGGGCGAAGGCCGGGTCGCGCAGGAGCCGGGGCTCGCAGACCGCGGCGACCACGGCCCGCTGCACCAGGGGGTCGGCCTCCGGCGCCCAGCCGTCCACGAGGGCGAAGGCGCGCTCGGGGTCGGTGTCGCCGGCGCGCTGGACGCCCATGGCCACGCCCTCGCGCACCCTCCAGCGCGGGTCGGCGGCGTGCCGGTGCAGCACCTGCGCCATGTCGTCGTCGCCCTCGCCGAAGAGGCGACCGGCGGCCACCAGGCCGCAGACCACGCTGAACTCGTCGCCGGTCGCGATGAGCGCCTCGGCGCGCGGGAGGTCGGCCTCCTCCCCCGCCGCCGTGACCAGCTCGAGGTTGCCGCGGGGCCCCGGAAGGTTGCTGTTGGCCGCGAGGTATCCGGTCCAGTCGTCCAGCCGCGCCAGGTCGGCGCGGTGGTCACCGACCTTGCTCACACCGCTTTCGCCGCACCGCCGACGGGCCAGAAGCGGGCGTGCGCCACCAGGGTCTGCTGGATGGCGGCCTCGCTCTCGGCGGCGGCGCGGGCGTCGCGCTCGGCGTCCGGGACGGGGCCCGGATCCTCGAACCAGCCGTGGGCGGGCTCGGGGCAGCCGGCGTCCAGGGCGATGCGCCGCCAGCTCTCGGGTAGCGGCTCGGCTCCGGCGGTGAGGCCCGCCATGCGCGCCGCCAGCGCGGCCCATGCCCGGGGCGGGGCCGTGCACGGGTCGTAGCCGCCGCCGCCAAGGGCCACCAGACGGCCGTCGCAGGCGTCGTCGGCCAGCTGGACCAGGGCGTCCCAGAGGTCCGGGTAGAGGGGCATCGTGGTGAGCGTGTGGCTGAGCGGGTCGGCGTGGTGGTGGTCAACCCCGCACTGGGCGACGATCGCATCGGGCGCGAAGGCGGTCACGATGGGGACGACCACCCGCTCCATCGCCGCGCGATAGGCGTCGTCGCCGGCGAACGGCGGCAGGGCCACGTTGACGGCCGACCCGGGCGCGGCGGCGCCGCCGGTCTCGGCCGCGAAGCCCGATCCCGGGAACAGGTGGCGGCCGCTCTCGTGAACGGACACGGTGAGCACGGCGGGGTCGTCGTAGAAGATCCACTGCGTCCCGTTGCCGTGGTGCACGTCGAGGTCAACGTAGGCGACCCGCTCGAGCCCCTCGTCGCGCAGGACCTGGATCGCGATCGCGGTCTCGTTGTAGATCCCGAAGCCCGACGCACGGTTGGCGAGGCCGTGGTGGGCACCCCCCGACGGCACGAACGCGCCCCGGGATTCGCCCCTCGCGACCGCGAGCGCGGCGTCCGCGCAGGCCGCGCAGGCGCGGGCGGAGTCGTGGTGCATGCCCGGATAGGCGTTGTTGTCACCGCCGATCCCCCACTGGGAGGCCTCGGGGGCGGCGGCGAGGACCGGCTCGGCGCTGTAGCGGTGGACCGCCCGGATGAACGCGGGCGCGAAGACCCGCGCCAGCGCCTCGTCGTCCAGGGGCCCCGGCGCGTCGCGGCGTACGACCCCGGGGGCGTCGAGCAGGCCGGCTTCGCGGCAGAGGGCGACGGCGAGCTGGTGGCGGCGCCGGTCGGTGGGATGGTCGCCGCCGAACCGCATTCCGAGGTCGTCGTCGTGCACCACGAGCAGGCGGGTCGCGGGCTCGCTCACGGGCGCCTACGGTCCGAGGCTGTCGAACACGCCCAGCAGATCGAGGCCCGCGACGACGACCAGCGCCACGGCCGCGACGGCGTAGTAGAGCCACGCGGGATCGCGCCGTTCACGGGGGGGCGACTCGCTCACGGGTCCATCATCGCAGAGGGCTCGACGACCCTCAGGACGAGGACGGCGAGGTCGTCGGAGAGCGGCCCGCCGTGGAACGCGACGACCGACCGCTCGACGATGGCGGCGATCTCGTGGGCGGAGCGCCCGGCCTGGCGCGAGAGCAGCTCGCGCAGGCGCTCCTCCCCGAACATCTCGCGAGCGCCACGCGCCTCGGTGACCCCGTCGGTGTAGAGCACCAGCGCGTCGCCGGCGCGCAGCTCGCCCGCGCGCTCGGTCACCCGGATCTCGGCGAACGGACCCAGCAGCATCCCCGGCTCGCCGAGCGTCTCCACGCCCCCGTCACGGCGGACGATCAGGGGCAGGGGGTGGCCGGCGCTGGCGACGGTGGCCGTCAGGCTGCCGTCGCCCGGCGCCAGGCGCGCATAGGCCGCCGTCGAGAAGCGCGAGTCGAGGCCTTGGCTCTCCACGATGACCTCGTTCAGGGCCAGCAGCACGTCGGCCGGAGCGGTCCCGCCGCGGCTGAGCGTGCGGATGCCGTGGCGCGCCAGCGCGGTGAGCGAGGCCGCCTCGGCGCCCTTGCCGCACACGTCGCCGATCACCGCCGCCCACGCGTCGCCGACGGGGAAGAGGTCGTAGAAGTCTCCCCCGACCTCGAGGCCGTCGCCCATCGGGGAGAAGCGCGCCGCCGCCTCCACGCCGGGGATCTCGGGCAGCTCCGGCGGCAGGATGCCGCGCTGCAGGGTGACGGCGATGTGGCGCTGGATCTCGTAGAGGCGGGCGTTGTCGATGGCCAGGCCCGCGCGCCAGCCCAGCTGGCGGATGAGCGTCGCGTCGCGGTCGTCGTAGCGGCGCCCCGAGACGCTGTTGCCCAGGTTGAGCGTGCCCAGCCTGCGGCCGCGGGCGACCAGGGGCACCTCGACGAGCTCGGACGGCTCGCCGGCCTGCGCGCCCTCGACGGCGGCGGAGGCGACGACCCGCCCGCGCTCGTCGGGACCGACAATCTCGATGGTGCAGAAGTCGGCCAGGGTGGGTACGAGCAGTTCGGCGAGGCGTTCGAGGCGCTCCTCCACCCCGAGCGCGGTGTCGAGCGCCTCGCCGACGTCGGCGAGCAGCTTCAGCCCGCGCTCGGCCCGCACGCGGTCGGTGATGTCGTTGACGAACACGCCCACGCCGACCACCTCGTCGTCGTGGCGCACGGGGTACCAGGTGAGCAGCAGGTGGTGCTCCACGCCCGGATCGGTGGGGATGTGACCGCTCACCTCCACGTCCTCGACGGGCTCCTCGGCGTCCAGCACGCGGCGAAAGACCCCCAGCACCTGCTCGGCCAGGCGCGGCACGATCTCTGCCGGGCTCCGGCCCACGTGGTCGTCCTCGGGCAGCCCGTGCATCGCGGCCAGGGCCTGGTTCACCCGGACGTAGCGCATCTCCCGGTCGAAGAGGGCGAAGCCCAGCGGCGCGCAGGCGATGATGGTGTCGAGAAGCTCGCGGGAGCGCCGCAGGTCCTCGGATGTCACGCCGGCGTCGTCAGGCGTGGGGATCGACCGGCCCCTCGACCACGCCGACCCGGCGCACCCCGACGGCGGCGAGGGAGGCGGTGTCGAGCCCGCGCGCACCGTGACGGCGGGTGGGGAGATGCCGGGGCACGCCCGGATGCTACCCCGGGGACCCGACCGTCACGCGTCGCCCCAGGCCGTGAGCGTCAGCGATCGCGCGCCGCCGCGCTCGCGGTGCTCGCACAGGTACACGCCCTGCCAGGTGCCGAGCGCCAGGCGGCCGTCCTCCACCGGCAGGGTGAGCGACTCGCCCACGATCACCGCCTTCACGTGGGCGGGCATGTCGTCGGGCCCCTCGAGGGTGTGGCGGAAGGCGGGCCAGCCGTCGGGCACGGCGCTGCCGAGCCACTCCTCGAGGTCGGTGCGCACGTCGGGGCTGGCGTTCTCGTTGAGGGCGAGCGAGGCGGAGGTGTGGCGGATGAACACGTGGAGCAGGCCGACGCGGAGGCCGGAGAGCGCCGGGAACGCCTCCACCAGCTCGCGCGTGATCAGGTGCACGCCGCGCGGGCGGGGACGCAGGGCGATCGTGGCGCGGTGCCAGGCCATCAGAGGCCGGGCGCGGTGTCGGGGGCCGTCGTCGGCACCTCGGTCGTCGGCGGGGCCTCGGTGGTGGGAGGCGCCTCGGTGGTGGGCGGCGCCTGGGTCGTTCGGGGGCGCCTGGGTGGTGGTGGGCTGCGTGGTGCGCGGTGGCTGGGGCGCGTCGGTGCGGCCGGTCGTGGGCTGGGCGGTCACGCCTCCCGGGGGCGCCGCCACGGCGCCCCCGGGAGGCGTCGTCGTCGCACCGCGCGTGGTCGGCGCCGGGCCGATGCGCACGACGCCGCTCACGATCGTCGTGACGGGGGCGGCGGTGCGGGCCGGCCGGGCCGGCGCGGGCGCCGGGGGGCTCGCGCCGGCGTCCGTCTCGGCCGTGGTCGTCCCGGTCGTCGTCGCCGTGACGGTCGCCGCCCGCGTGCCCGGACGCGGGGGCACGGGCGCGACGGGCGTCGCGGCGGGCGAATCGGCGACGTTGGGGACCGCCTCCGGCGGCGCCTCGGTGGACCCGGAGCGCATCCCCACGAGGGTGGCGCCGCCCACCAGCAGGAGCAGCAGGGTGACGCCGCCCGCCGCGATCAGGATGCGTCCCCCGCGCACCGGCGCAACCGGCGCCGGCGGGGCCGGCCCGCCCGCGGCCCCAAGCTCGTCGAGGTCGTCGAGCGGCTCGGTGGCGGCGCCGGCGGCGGCGCCGTCGCCCACCGCCGAGGCGGCGCGGGCCGCCTCGGCGCCCAGGCCCAGGCCCAGGCCCGCCACCGGCACGGGCAGCCAGGCCCGGTAGCGCGTCCGCGCGTCCTCGAAGGCGGCCCTGCTGGCGCTGCAAGTGGGGCACAGGCTCACGTGCTGGGACAGGTCGTGTGCGCGCTCGAGCGGCAGCTCTCCGTCGATCAGGCCCCCGATATAGCCCAGGCGGGCCCGGCAGGCGGGATCCATCCCGTCCACGTCAACCTGCTGGAGGCGCAGCTCGCGGCGCAGGCCCAGACGGGCGCGGGCGAGCAGCTGGGCCACGGCCCCCTCGGTGATGTCGAGCACGCGCCCGATCTCGGCGTAGCTCATTCCCTCCAGCTCGCGCAGCGCCAGCGCCAGCCGCTGGCGCTCGGGAAGACGCGCGTTGGCGGCCCGCACGTCGGCGCCCTGGGAGGCGGCCAGCGCGCGGCGCTCGGGGTCGGCCTCCAGGGCCGGGTCCGCGCCGGCGGCGCGCTCGATCGCGTCGCTGGGGATCTCGCGGGCCCTGCGGGCCCCGTGGTCGTAGACGAGGTTGCGGGCCGTGCGGTGGAGGTAGGGGCCCAGCGCGATCCCGCGCCGTTGCAGCTCGTCCAGGCGCGCGAACACCCGCAGGAATGCCTCCTGGGTGATGTCCGCGGCATCCTCACGGCTGCCCGTGAGACGCAGCGTGACGTTGTACAGGCCACCCTCGTAGCGGGCGAACAGCTGCTCGAACGCCTCGCGATCGCCGTCGAGCGCGCGGCTGCCGAGCTGCTCGTCGCTGGGCGGGGAGGTGTCTCGGCTCCGTGACATACGTCTGAGGGGATTCGCGCGGCGCGCCCCCTCCCCTCCCGCCCGCGCCCGGAGCGGGCGCCCCTGCCCCGGCTAGCCCGTGGGCACGGCCGGTCCGAGGCCGGCGAGGCGCACCACCGGCGACGTGCGCTCGACGGCGGCGGCGAGCGCCACGACGACGTCCTCCCGACGCGGCGGGCCCACGATCTGCAGCCCGACGGGCAGGCCCCGCGAGGTGAACCCGCACGGAACCGAGATCGCGGGGAAGCCGACCAGGCTCCAGGGGATCGCGTTGCGCGAGAGCACGGTGAGGAAGTCGGCGAACCGCTCAACGGGCGGCGCCGCGACGGGCGTGGTGGGCATCACCAGCGCGTCGCGGCCGGAGAGCGCCTCGAGCAGGGCGTCGGCGAGGTCCGCCCGGATGCGCTGCGCCGTGAGGTAGTCCATCGCCGTGAGGCGCTCGGCCTCGGCGAGCTGGTCGGCCGTCTCGTCCCAGTAGAGCGAGCGGTCGAGCCCCAGGTCGCGGTGCACGACCGCGGCCTCGGCGCGGGAGATGACGAGTCCCGCGCCGTTGGCGCGATCCAGGTCGAGGGCGTCGGGTCGCGCGGCCGGCTCCCAGTGCACCCCGGCCTCGCCGAGCGCCCCGATCGCGGCCCTCACGACCGCCTCGACCTCGGGGTCGGCGCCGGCGAATGCCGCCTCGGGGGCCCCGACGCGCCACCCGTCCACGGGGGCGCCCGCCCAGCGCGAGAGCCCCGCGACCTGCGGTGCCAGCGCCTCGAGCATCAGTGCCGCGCCGGCGACGCTCGCGGCGATCGGGGCCACGTGGTCCATCGTCCACGACAGCGTCACGACGCCGTCCACCGGCACCAGGCCGTAGGAGCCCTTCAGGCCCACCACGCCGCAGAGGGCCGGGGGCACCCGGATCGAGGCCCGCGTGTCGGTGCCGAGCGACCCGAGGCCGATGCCCGTGGCGACCGCGATCGCCGACCCGCCGCTGGACCCCCCGGGGATCCGGGTGGCGTCGAACGGGTTGCGGGCCTGGGGCGTCGTGACCCCGAGGGCGAACTCGTGGGTGGTCGCCTTGCCGACGACCACGGCGCCGGCCGCGCGCAGCCGTGCCACGCCTGCGGCGTCCGCGGTGGGCAGCTCGTCGTAGGCCGACGAACCGCATCGCGTGGGCATGTGGGCCACGTCGATGACGTCCTTCACCGTGACCGGGACGCCGTGCAGCGGCCCGAGGTGGCCGCCGACCGCGCGCTCGGCGTCGCGCGCGCCGGCCTCGGTCAGCGTGCGCTCCGGGTCGAGATGGACCATCCCCCCGAGGCCCGCGTTGGCCTCGGCGGCCTCCAGCGCGGCCATCGCCAGCGACACCGCGCTCTCGGCGCCGACCTCCTGGGCGGCCAGCGCCCCGTGCACGGTGGTGGGATCGGGCGCCGCCGGCTCGGGCCGCGGCACCGGGCCGCGCGCGGGCAGGGCGGCGGCGGCGTCGAAGGCGGGCCGGCGCTCGCGGCCCGGGCGGAACTCGGCCAGCAGCGCATGGGCGTCGTGGAAGGCCTCGGCCGCGCGGCTGCCGGAGGGCCTCATTCGGCCTCCAGCGCGGCGAGCAGCGCCGACGACGGGGCGACCGCGCCGAACACGCCCCCCTGCATCGTCACCATCTTGAGCGCCGCCAGGTGGTTGCCGTGGTCCGTCGCGCCGGTGCAGTCCTCCAGCAGCAGGCACTCGAGCCCGCGGTCGTTGGCGTCGCGCATGGTGGTGTGCACGCAGACGTCGGTGGTGATGCCGGTGAAGATCAGGTGCGTGATGCCGCGCACGCGCAGGATCAGGTCGAGGTCGGTGGCGTAGAAGGCCCCCTTGCCCGGCTTGTCGATGATGGGCTCGCCCTCCAGCGGGGCCACCTCGGGGACGATCTGCCAGCCCGGCTCGCCCTTGACCAGGATCCGCCCGGCGGGACCGGGATCGCCGATCTCCGCGCCGATCTGACGCGAGCGCCAGCGCTTGTTGGCGGGCAGGTCGCTGAGGTCGGCCGAGTGCCCCTCGCGCGTGTGGATGATCGTGAAGCCGCGCTCGCGCATGGCGGCCAGCACGGTGGCCGTCGGCGCCAGGGGCGTCCGCGTCAGCGTCAGGTCGTAGCCCATCCGGTCCACGTAGCCGCCGGGCCCGCAGAAGTCGACCTGCCAGTCGATCAGGACGAGGGCGGTGCGGGCGGGGTCGATGACGCCGTCGTAGGGCCAGTCGTAGGGGTTCGCGGCCAGGGCTCCGAACGTCATCGCTCCTCCTTGCAGGGGCGGACCAGATCGGCCAGCGCGACCGGGTTGTCGAGATGGGCGAGGTTGCCGGCGCCGGGCACCCGACGCGCGACGGCGCCGCCCAGGCGCACCAGCACCCCGGCGGCCTCGCGCCGCTCGGGCCCGCTGCGCGCCCGATCGACGCCACCACCGCGGGCACCTCGCGCAGGCGCTCGAGCTCGGCCGCGGACGGGGTGAACTCGGCGAAGCGCGGCACCTCCGCGCAGGCCACGCGCGCGTGGAGGCGGGCCTCCATGCGGCCCGGGGTGCCGAGGGCCCCCCAGGTCTCCGGCCCGGCGAGGGTCGAGGCGATGATGTCGACGCCCGCGGCCTCGGAGGCCGCGGCGCTCGACGCGTGGGCGAGGCCGGTGATGAGCGCGTGCACGCCGGGCGCCAGGGGACCGAGGGCCGGCTCGTGCAGCACCACGCGCGCCAGGCGCTCCGGGTGGGCCATCGCCAGCGCGGTCAGCACGGTCGCCCCGCCGCTGACGCCGATCGCGGACGCCCGCTCGATGCCGAGGCCGTCGAGCAGCTCGCGGATGTCGTCGGCGTGCTCGCGCGTGGAGGGCATGGGCATGAGCGCCGGGCTGAGACCGTAGCCGCGGCGGTGCACCGAGATCACCCGGTGATCGCCGGCGAGCGCCTCGGCCACCCGGCGGAAGGCCGCCGGCCCGAAGGCGACGCCGTGCACCAACACCACCGGCGGACCATGACCGACGTCGTCGCAGTGGATCGGGGGGACCATCACGCTGTTGGCCGCTCGCTGGAGCACATCGGTTGTATACAACCTTGTGTACCGTCCAGACACCACCGGGATGGCCAAACATCAGCCCCCGGGCTTAGCCCGGATGGCAGACCGGCGGTTCGCCCAGGCCGAGGTTGCGAGTTCTGGGGGTTTTCGGGGTTGGGGTCTCGGAGCCCCGGGGCCCCTGAGCTTCGGGGCTTCTCGCGCTTCGGGGCTTCTCGCGCTTCGGGGCTTCTCGCTCTTCGGGGCTCTTCCGAGCTTCGGGGCTTTCCGGCTTCGGGCCCCGAGCTCTGAACGTTTCCGAGGAGTGCGGAGAAGGAAATTGCGTCAAGCGTGGAGTCGGCCTCTTGCGGGCCGACTCGACGCGCAAATGCGCCCTTGGTCGGGCGCATTTGCATCGCGCAGCGGCCCTTCGGGCCGGACATGTGCGCGGGCAGGTCAAACCACCGTCCGGGCCGACGCTCGGGCGGCTGCGCGCCCTCGGCGCCACCCGGTAGGACAGGCCCGGCTCCGATGTCGCCGAAGGCGACGAGACGGCCGGGCTCACGCCCGGCCGTACGAGCTCGCCGCCGCAGGCGGCCAGCGAATGCACATCGGCCCGGCCAGGGCCCATTTGCCGCGGCCAGGCCGGGCCGCAAGAGCCCGGCCTCGCACGCGTGAGGAGCCGGCGCTGTCGACAGACGAGAAGGCCCTCAAGGAGACTGTCAGAGCTCTGAACGCTCAGAGCTCAGCAAACCCCCGAGCTCAGAACCAACCCCAGAGCTCAGAAAACCCCAGAGCTCAGAAAACCCCAGAGCTCAGAAAACCCCAGAGCTCAGGAGACCTCGATGGCGCGGGCCCCGGCCCAGAGCTCGGCCAGCGCTCGTCCGGCGGCCTCCTGGACGACCTCGGCCGATTCGGTGATGTGGCTGTCGATGAGCGCCGCGGCGGTGGCCGCGTCGCGGGCCTCGATGGCCTCGACGATCGCCATGTGCTGGTTGACCGTGGCGCGGATGCGGTCCTGGTCCAGGAAGTCGTGGACGCGCACCAGGCGGATGCGGGCGTTGATGCTCTCCAGCATCTGGAGGGCGACGCGGGCGTTGCTGATGCGGGCGAGCGCCAGGTGGAAGGCCTCGTCCCGGTAGACGATCTCGACCCCGGGCTCGGGCATGTCGGCCGACCAGGCACGGCGCAGCGAGGCGAGGATCGGGCGTGAGCCCGGGGTCTCGGCGGCGCGGCGGACGGTGACGATCTCGAGCGCCCTGCGCACCTCGTAGAACTCCTCGATCTCGATCGGGTCGATGACCGGGGCGCTGTAGCCGTGCCGGGGCCGGTGGGCGAGCAGCCCCTCCTCGGCCAGCCGGCGGCACGCCTCCCGCACGGGGGTGCGGCTGACGTTGTAGTTCTCGGCCGCCCAGTGCTCGGTGACGCGATCGCCGGGCCGGATGCGGCCGCCCAGCAGATCCGCCCGCATACGCCGATAGACGCTCTCGCCGCGAAGCCCGCGCTGCGTCGTCACCCTGCCCCTCCGCGTCGGTGGCCGGTCGCCCCTCAGGATAGCCATGGCCCCGGCCGGGCCCGGCGGACGGGAAGCGGGTGCGCGAAAAGTCAAGATCGGCTCATGGCGACCGATACGGGCGGCACTCGGCCTGTGGCCCAAGGAGATCCGCGGCGGGATGCTCACCTATCTCATCATCGTCCTGATCCTGGTGCTGGTCGGCGCCCTGGTGTACAGCCGCCGTAAGCGCTCAGGTGATCGGGCCGACGACTTCACCGCGGCGGCCGTGGCCGCGCCCGTGCCCGCCCCCGCATCCTCGCCCGCGCCTCAGGCGCCCCCGCCGGGCCCCGCCCCGCACGTCGCCATGGCGTCGGCGGCCGTCCACGCGCCTCCGCCGCCGTCGAACTGGATCCCGGAGGAGACGATCGTCGAGCCCGGATGGCCCCTGCCCGGTGAGATCTCGGGCAACTGGTCGCCCGTGACCACCGAGACCGGCGCCGCCGGCGCCGTCCGGCAGGAGCCCCTCGCCACGACCGCGGTCGTGGACCGCCCCGCCCCGGCGCCCGAGCCGGAGCCAGTCGCCGCGCCGACCCTGGACGCGGACGAGTGGCTGATGCCCGACTCCCCCCACATGACCTGGCCCGCCCCCGCCGAGGAGACCCCCGGCCCCGCGGCGGTCGTCGGCGCCGAGAGCGCGGCCACGACCTGGGATCCGCCGGTCGCCGAGATGGACACCCCGGTGTGGACGCCCCCGCCCGCCGCGGCCCCGGTCTGGCCGG
The DNA here is from genome assembly GCA_963806585.1 of uncultured Thermoleophilia bacterium. Taxonomy (GTDB): domain Bacteria; phylum Actinomycetota; class Thermoleophilia; order Miltoncostaeales; family Miltoncostaeaceae; genus Miltoncostaea. Next base: position 557,529 of record CAWDYN010000007.1, read on the forward strand.
TGGACGAGCCCGCCCCGGGCCCCGACACGGCCGCCGCCCCCGCGGACGCGCCCGTCGCCGAGCCCGCGCCGCCCGCTCCGGTGGTGTGGAATCTGGACCCGCCGGCCGCTCCGCCCGACCCCGCCCCTCAGGCCGTGGCCCCGGTCGCCGAGGCCGAGGCGGCCGAGCCCCCGCCGGTCGCCGAGTGGCTCCCCCCCTTCCCGACGCGGCCCCCGAGCCGGTGGTCGCGCCGCTGCTCGCCGTGCCGCCGCCGCCCGTCGCGGCCGCGGAGCCCGAGATCCCCGCCGCCCCCGCAGTCCCCGCAGTCCCCGCGGAGCCGGCCGACGTCCGCGACCAGTCCCTGGCCGTCGCCGATCTGGCGACGCTGCTCGAGGGCCTCGTGCCGCTGACGCGCGTCAGCGACCGCAGCGGCGTCACGCCGCGCCTGCTGGTGCTGATGCGCGCCCTGGCCGAGACCCCGCTCAGCGTGACCGAGCAGGCGCGCCACCTGGACGTCTCGCGCCCGGTCGTGGCCGACCTCACCGCCCGGCTGGAGTCGCAGGGACTGGCCCGCCGCGAGCGCGACGACGCCGACCGCCGCCGGGTGCGGATCGCGCTCACCGAGCGCGGCCGACGCGTCTGCGAGGAGGCGCGCGCAACGGACCCGTCCACCATCGAGGCCGCCCTCGTGCGGATGGAACCGGGCGAGCGCGACGGCCTCATCCGCGGCGTGCGCGCGCTCGAGAGGGTCGCCGCCGCCCACTGACGCGTCGGCCGATCGGAGCGGCGCCCGGGCGCGACATGCTCGGGGTCAGGCCGCTCCCATCCCGACCGTCCGCCCCTCGCGTCCACTCGTGCGAGCCGCGTCGATGACGCGCAGCACGCACACGGCGTCGGCAGGCGCCACCGGCGGCGGCGAGCCGTCGCGCAGCGCCCGCGCGACACCCGCGTAGAAGGCGGAGTAGCCGCCCGGCTCGGTGGGCACCTCGCGGCCACCGTCGCCCCGGTGCAGTCGGCCCCACGTCTCGGGCGGCTCGCTCCCCCAGCCGGGGTCGCCGGGGCGGCGGCCGTCGCGCAGGGCCTCCTCCTGCCCGTCGAGCCCGAACTTCTCGTAGGTGGCGGCGGTGCCGCACAGGTGGAACCGCGGCGCGGGCGCGGCGGCGAGCACCGTGGCGCCGAGATGGCTGCGCTCGCCGCCCGCGTGCGTGAGGGACACGAAGACGTCGTCGTCCACCAGGGCCCCCTCGCGCGCGCACGCCAGCTCGGCGTACACCGCGACCGGCGGGCCGAACAGGACGATGGCCTGGTCGATGAGGTGGCTACCGAGGTCGGCCAGCAAGCCCCCGGCGTCCTCGACGCCCGGCCGCTCGCGCCAGGCGTCGCGGTTAACCTGCGGCCGCCAACGGTCGAATCGGGATCCGAAGGTCACGACCCGCCCCACCGCCCGCTCGGCCAGCAGCCGCCGCACCGTGAGGAAGTCCCCGTCCCAGCGCCGGTTCTGGAACACCGACAGCATCACGCCCGCTCGCGCGGCCTCGCGCGCCAACTCATCGCCCTCGGCGGCCGTGGGGGCGAACGGCTTGTCGACGACGACGGGCACGCCGGCGGCGATCGCGGCGCGGGTCAGGGGGACGTGCTCGCGGTTGGGCGCGGCCACGACCGCCAGGTCGATCTCTCCGGGCTCCTCCCACAGGATCTGCGCATCCGCGACCACGCGCGCCCCGGGGTGGTCCCGGGCCGCCTGGGCGGCGCGACCGGGGTCCCCGGTCACGATGGCGGCCACCCGCATGTCGGGCTCGGCGGCGACCAGCGGCGCGTGGAAGACCCGGCCGGCCAGGCCGTATCCGATGATCGCTACCCGCAACGTCATTGCCGCCCCGCTCGCAGGGTCCGCTGTCGGATCGAACCTACCGCGCGGCGGTCGCGCGGTCACCGTTTCAGCGGCGCCGCGAAGGAACCGCGCCGCCCGGGGCGAAATGGCGAGCACATGAAGACCGTTTTCGTCATCATCGGTGTCGTCGTGATCTTCGGGATCCTCTTCTCGAGCGGTGGACTCGCGGGCGGGCTGTGCGTGCAGGGCGTCGGCTGCGTGCGGTCGGACGGCGGCGGCGGCGTCAAGCTCGACAAGTCCGAGACCGTCACAATCTCCACCGGGCGGCCGTGAATCGAACGAGGCCGATCCCCTTCGGACCGGACTTCAAGGACCCGCTCTGGCGGTGGGCCTCGTTTCTCATGGGCGTCGCCACGTTCGTCGCGCTGCTCGCCCTCGCGACGCTCGGCGGCATCCTGCTGATCGGCTGGTGGTGGGTCGTGGCGGTGGTCCTCGCCGCGTTCTTCAGCCTGCGGTCGGGCCGCGCCTGGGCGCGCGGGACGCCGCCGCTCAGCACCTTCGACCTGGTCGACGGACGCGGCGTCGGGGCGCCGCGCCGAGCCCAGGTGCGCCCGCGCGAGTTCGGGCCCTTCTGGTGGGCGGTGTACTCGATCTTCGTGCGCGCCCCGGTCGCCCTCGGCGACGTCGTGCTGACCACCTGCTGGCGACTGGCCGACGGGCTGTGGAGCACGAGCAGCGTGGACGCCGACGAGCATCCGATCGAGGCCCTCGACTACGCGAACGAGCTGCCGCCCCCCGATCGGGAGAAGTTCTAGGCGGACCGCCGCGCCGGGCCACCGCCGGCCCGATTGTCCCGATTAGCGGGGCTCGGGTAGCCTCCCCGGGATGGCGACCCACCGTCCGCCGGAGCGCGAACGCGCCTCCGCGTCAGATGAGGCACCCCCGCGCGGGGCCGCACCCGGCGATGCCGGGGGCCCCGCCGCGCCGCGCCGGCGGTGGCCGAAGATGGTCGCCATCGGAGCCGGCGCCCTGATCTTCGGCTTCCTCTCGGGCTTCGCCCTGCGGGACTCGGGGCCCCAGATCGCGACCACCGGGCCGGCGCAGGACGCCTTTCTCGGCGCGCAGGCGCGCGACGACCTGCTGTTCCGGATCTCCTCCGACCTGCCGAGCCTGATGGAGACCGCCAGGCTCGAGTACGACGACGGCGACGTGCTCGAGCAGGCCCACGTCGGCGACGGCGAGCTGACCTACCGCCCGCGCGACCTGGCCGAGGGCACGCACACGCTCAAATTCGCGATCGACCAGCCCTTCGTCCCCTGGCCGGTGCGCCGCAGCTGGACCTTCACGGTCGACACCGACCGGCCCGACATCACGATCACCGGCCCCACGACCCCGGCGGTCCGGGGCGCGCCGGTGACGCTCTCCGGCCGCGTCAACGAGCCGTCGCGCGTCACGGTGGACGACTCGGAGGTGGACGTCGCCCAGGACGGGACGTTCTCGGTCACCTTCCCGACGCCGCCGGCGGAGGCCGTGACCGTGAGGGCCACCGACCGCGCCGGCAACGTCCGCGGCATCCGCACCGAGATCCCGATCGCCCCGCGCGAGCCGATCGTGCCCACCCGCGCGGTCCACATGACGGCGATCTCGTGGAGGGTCGACTCGCTGCGCAAGCCGGTGCTGGCGATGCTGCGCGCCGGGCAGATCAACACGATCGAGCTGGACCTCAAGGACGAGTCGGGCGTGCTCGGTTACGACTCCAAGATCCCGCTCGCCAACAAGATCGGCGCGGTCCAGCCCGAGTACGACATCCACGACGCGGTCTCGCAGATCCACGACCTCGGCGGCCGGGTGATCGGGCGCATCGTCGCCTTCCGCGACCCGATCCTGGCCCGCTACGCCTGGGACAACGGCAACCGCGAGCAGGTGATCCAGGCCCCCGGAGGCGCCGCCTACCAGGGCTACGGCGGCTTCACGAACTTCGCCGACCCGGTCGTGCGCCGGTACAACGTCGACGTCGCGACCGAGGCCGCGCGCGCCGGGGTGGACGACATCCTCTACGACTACGTGCGCCGCCCCGACGGACCCCTCGAGAACATGGTCTTCCCGGGGCTGAAGGGCGGCGCCCAGGCGTCGATCGTCACGTTCCTGGCCGAGGCCCGCACGGCGCTCGAGCCCACCGGCGCGTTCCTGGGCGCGTCGCTGTTCGGGATCGCCGCCGACCGGCCCGAGGAGGTGGCCCAGAACGTGCCGGAGATCGCCCGCAACGTCGACTACGTGGCGCCGCTCGTCTACCCGTCCCACTGGGGCCCCGGCGTGTACGGCGTGCCCGTGCCCGAGCGCGAGCCGCGCAAGATCATCGAGCAGTCGCTGGTGCGCTTCAACCACCTGGTGGAGGGCACCGGTGCGCGCGTCGTGCCGTGGCTCCAGGACTTCTCCCTGGCGGTCCACTACGGGCCCAAGGAGGTCTGCGCCCAGATCGACGGCGCAAAGGCCGAGGGCGTCCACGAGTGGATCATGTGGGACGCCCTGGTCACCTACACGCGGGCGCCCTGCCTCAAGCCGTAGGGCCCGCCGCCGCGGCGCCGGCGCGGACCAGCACGACCGGAGGGCCCGCACGCTCCAGGAGCGTCTCGAGCTGAGCGCGATTGCCGTCGCCCGGCGCGCGGCTGACCTTGACCACCAGCATGTCGAACGGCTCCTCGTCGAGCGCCCGGAGCACGCCCTCCGCGAACGACCGCGCCCGCAGCAGCCGGGTGTCGAACACCGCGGCGCCGCGCGCCGCCCGCTCGCCCGCCTCCAGCACGGCGCAGGCGTCGGCGACCGCCAGGTCGAGGCTCGCGTCCAGGGGCTGGGCGTGCGGGACCACGACCACCGACGCCAGGACGACCTCCCCCGACGGGCCGGCCAGGCGCAGGGCGGCGTGGAGCGCGGCGTCGGGATAGCTCAGGTCGGTGGCCACGAGGACTCGTCGGCGGCTCATCGGCCGTTCTCCTCCCCCCGCCGGGGGCGGTCCGCGATCAGGAGCAGGTCGACGCCGTCGAGCTCCGACAGCAGCGTCGCCAGCAGGTCGGGGCGCAGCCGCGACATCACCCCGCGGCCGCGGGGGGCCGCCATCGCCAGCCGTGTCACCTCTCGCTCGCCCACCAGGCGCACGACGGCTGCGGCGAGCTCGTCCTCCGGGACCGGGATGAAGTGGGCTCCCAGCGTCACGGCCAGCTCGCGCACGAGATCGCGCTGGCGTTCCGCCTCCTCGCCGAGGCGGCCCTCGGGGACCACGACATCGAGGTCGGCCCCCAGGCGACGCGCCGCCCTCCAAGCCGTGCGCACCAGGCGCTGGGCGCCCAGCGCGGGACGGGCGACGACCAGCACCCGCTCCTCGAGGAGCGGCTGCCCCGCGCGGTGGGCGGGCGGCGCGCAGCGCTGGTTGGCCTCGTCGACCGCACCCGCCACCTCGCGCAGGGCCACCTCGCGCAGGGCCCCGAGGTTGGGGGTCGTGAAGAAGTTCAGGAGCGCCGACTCGACGCGCTCGGCGGGGTAGACCTTCCCCGCGCGCAGTCGGGCCTGGAGGGCCTCGGGGGTGAGATCGACCAAGATCACCTCATCGGCGTCGAGGAGCAGTTGATCGGGGATCGTCTCACGCACGCGCACCCCGGTCATCTCGTACACCCGGTCGTTCAGGCTCTCCAGATGCTGGACGTTCACCGTCGAACATGACGTTGATGCCCGCCTCGAGGAGCAGAGAGACGTCCTCGTGGCGCTTGATGCGCGCCATGCCGGGCGCGTTGGTGTGCGCGAGCTCGTCGACGAGCGCGAGCTGCGGCGCGCGGGCACGCACGGCGTCCGCGTCCAGCTCCCGCAATGCGACGCCCCGGTGCTCCACGACGAGCGGCGGCACCACCTCCAATCCGGCGGCCATCGCGATCGTCTCGGGCCGTCCGTGGGGCTCGAGCCACCCGATCACGACGTCCTCGCCGCCGGCCTGACGATCGGCCGCCTCCTCGAGCATCGCGTACGTCTTGCCCACCCCCGCCGCCATGCCCACGTAGACCGTCAGCGCCCCGCCCATCGCGTCACGCGCCGAACACGTTGTGGACGATCAGGTCGATCAGCTTGATGCCGACGAACGGCACGATCACCCCGCCGAGCCCGTAGATCAGAAGGTTGCGACGCAGCAGCCGCGTCGCTCCGATCGCACGGTACTTCACGCCGCGCAGGGCCAGGGGCACGAGCGCCGGGATGACCAGGGCGTTGAAGATGACCGCCGAGACGATGGCGCTCTCGGGGCTGCCGAGGTTCATGACGTTCAGGGAGTCGAGCGGGCCGGCGTCCTCGCCGGCGGCCGCGTAGCTCGCGGCGAAGACCGCGGGCAGGATCGCGAAGTACTTCGCGATGTCGTTGGCGATCGAGAAGGTGGTGAGGGCGCCGCGGGTGATGAGGAGCTGCTTGCCGACCTCGACGATCTCGATGAGCTTGGTGGGGTCGGAGTCGAGGTCGACCATGTTCCCGGCCTCCTTGGCGGCGGAGGTGCCGGTGTTCATGGCCACGCCCACATCCGCCTGGGCGAGCGCGGGCGCGTCGTTGGTGCCGTCGCCGGTCATCGCGACCATGTGCCCGTTGCCCTGCTCCTCGCGGATCAGGGCCATCTTGTCCTCGGGCGTGGCCTGGGCCAGGAAGTCGTCCACGCCCGCCTCGGACGCGATGGCGGCGGCGGTGAGGCGGTTGTCGCCGGTGATCATCACCGTGCGGATGCCCATGCGCCGCAGCTCGGCGAAGCGCTGGGACATGCCCTCCTTGACGACGTCCCGGAGGTGGATCACCCCGAGGGCCGTCGCGTCGCGGGCGACCACGAGGGGCGTGCCGCCCGCAGCGGGCCACACGCTCGACGTCGGCGGTCAGGCCCGCCGGCAACGGACCCGTTGCGGGCGGCCAGCCAGGTCGGCGATGGAGTCCCCGGCGCCCTTGCGGATGTCGGAGCCGTTGGAGTGGACGCCGCTCATGCGAGTCTCGGCGCTGAAGGGGACGAACTCCAGGCCCGTCAGCTCGTCACGCTCGCGCAGGCCGAAGCGCTGCTTGGCGAGGACGACGATCGAACGCCCCTCGGGCGTCTCGTCGGCCAGCGAGGAGAGCTGCGCCGCCTCGGCCAGCTCGCGCTCGCTGACGCCGTCGGCCGGCAGGAACTCCGACGCCTGGCGGTTGCCGAGGGTGATGGTGCCGGTCTTGTCGAGCAGCAGCGTGTCCACGTCGCCGGCGGCCTCCACCGCGCGCCCGCTCATGGCCAGCACGTTGCGCTGCACCAGGCGATCCATGCCGGCGATGCCGATCGCCGACAGCAGCGCGCCGATCGTGGTCGGGATCAGCGCGACGAGCAGCGCGATGATCACCGTGATCGAGACCTCGGTGTCGGCGTAGGTGGCCAGCGGGCGAAGGGTGGCGGCGACGGCGAGGAACACCAGCGACAGCCCGGCGATGAGGATGTTGAGGGCGATCTCGTTCGGCGTCTTGCGCCGCGCGGTGCCCTCGACGAGGTTGATCATGCGGTCGAGGAAGCCGGCGCCCGGCTCCTGGGTGATGCGCACCACGATCCGGTCGGAGAGGACCCGCGTGCCGCCGGTGACCGCGCTGCGGTCGCCGCCGGACTCGCGGATGACCGGGGCGGACTCGCCGGTGATCGCCGACTCGTCCACCGAGGCGACGCCGTCGATCACGTCGCCGTCACCGGGGATCAGGTCGCCGGCCTCGCACACCACCAGGTCTCCAGGGCGGAGCCGCGCGGCGGGGACCAGCTCCTCGGCGCCGGCCTCGTCGAGGCGGCGGGCCATGAGCTCGCTGCGGGTGGCGCGCAGGGCGTTGGCCTGGGCCTTGCCGCGGCCCTCGGCGATCGCCTCGGCCAGGTTGGCGAAGATCACCGTGAGCCACAGCCAGAGGGAGACGATGCCGGTGAACGCCAGGCTGGCGGTCTCGCCGCGGACGAGGTCCGATGACGAAGATGCCGGTCGTGATCACGCTGCCGAGCCAGACCACGAACATCACGGGGTTGCGGATCTGCATCCGCGGGTCGAGCTTGCGCAGCGACGCCCACAGCGCCGGGACGACGATGTCCGCCGTGAAGATCTTGCGGCGCTCGGCCTCGGTGCTCATGCCTTGCGGGGGCGGACCGGCGAGCCGGTCCAGGTCGAGGTTGAGCAGCAGCACGTTGACGCCGGGCTCGCCGAGGAAGCCGGCGAAACGACCGTCGGTGTTGCTGCTCGATGAGGCGCCTGACGGCGGCCGAGCGGAACCCCGCGGACCGCGGCGATCCGGTGCGCCTGCAGGCGGGCGTTGGCGGGCGAGATGGCGGGGTCGATCCCCGAGGCCGAGGTGGTGATCATGTCGACGGGAAGGTCCTTCTGGCGCAGGCCGGGGTTGTAGGGACGCTCGAGCGCGAGGGCCTCGGCGATGTAGCCGTCCACCGCATCCTTGAGGGCGAGCGTGTTGGGGCCGAGGTTCGCGAAGGTCGTGGCCGATGGGTTGTCGGCCGGAGTGGTCGCCGACGGGCGGGTGTGGAAGTAGGCCGGGGAGGTGAACTCCTGGCCGGCGAGCTCCGATCCGACGACGGTGCCGTCGAGCGTCACGAGGGAGCCGTCCGCCTGCGAGGGGAACAGCGCCTGGGCGGCGCCGGTCATCACCAGCGGGTAGGCGATGCCGGTGATGAGGGTCATGACGACGACCATCCCGATGGCGACGCCCGACAGGTGAAGGATGCGGCGCCCCATCAGAAGCCGACCCCCGAGAGCTGGGTCGCGACCGGACCGAGCACCAGCGCGGGGACGAAGGTCAGCGCGGCGACCAGGATGATCACGAACAGGAGCATCACCACGAAGGTGGGCGTCGTCGTGCGCAGGGTCCCCGCGGTCACGGGCGCGACCCGCTTCGTCGCCAGCGCGCCGGCGATGGCCAGGACCGCCAGGATCGGGACGAAGCGGCCGAACAGCATCGCCACGCCGCCGAGGGTGGTCGAGAACTCCGTCGCGCCATAGCCCGCGAAGGCGCTGCCGTTGTTGTTGAACTGGGAGTCGTAGGCGTAGAAGGCCTCGGCGAAGCCCTGGGGGCCCGCGTTGAAGACCGACGCCAGGCCCGCCCGGGTGACGATCGCCGCCGAGAGCATCACGAGCACGCCCACCGGGATCACCAGCAGGCCGATCATGGCGAGCTTCACCTCCCTGCCCTCGATCTTGCGACCGAGGTACTCGGGGGTCCGGCCCACCATCAGGCCGGCGACGAAGACCGCCATCAGGACGTACAGCAGCATCCCGTACATGCCGGATCCGACGCCGCCGAACACCACCTCGCCCATGCCCATCAGGGTCAGCGGCACCACCGCGGCGCCGCCGGTCCATGCATCGTGGCCGCTGTTGACCGACCCGTTGGAGGCGGCGGTCGTCGCCGTGCCCCAGAGCACCGAGTTGGCGATGCCGAAGCGGGTCTCCTTGTCGCTCATGTTGCCGCCGGTCGAGTCGGCCGTGGCGGACAGCTCGACACCGGTCTGCCTGAGCACCTGGGAGCCCTGCTGCTCGAACGGCAGCGCCACGGCGATGCCGATCACGAGCAGGGTCATCATGGTCGCGAACAGGGTCCATCCCTGGCCGCGCGATCCGACCATCAGCCCGAAGGTGTACGTCAGCGACGCGGGGATGAGCAGGATCAGCAGGAGCTCGACGAAGTTCGTCAGGCCGGTCGGGTTCTCGAAGGGCACCGCCGAGTTGGCGTTGAAGTAGCCGCCGCCGTTGGTGCCGAGCTGCTTGATGGCGACCTGCGAGGCGACGGCGCCCCGGTAGATCGACTGGGTCGCGGGCCGGCCGGCCTCGTCGGTGACGCCCAGCGTGCGCGCCTCGAGCGTCGGGTAGGTGACGGGGTCGGAGAGTGTCTGGATCACGCCCTGCGAGCCCAGCAGCAGCGTCACCACGATCGCGAGCGGCAGCAGGATGTAGAGCGTGATGCGCACCAGGTCGACCCAGAAGTTGCCCAGCGCGCCGGTGCCCCGGCGGGCGAAGCCGCGGATGACCGCGGCGAGCACGGCCATGCCGACCGCCGCCGAGACGAAGTTCTGCACGGTCAGCCCGACGGTCTGGCTCAGGTACGACAGCGTCGCCTCGCCGCCGTAGAACTGCCAGTTGGTGTTGGTGACGAAGCTCGCCGCGGCGTTGAAGGCGACGCTCCAGGTCATCCCCGGGTAGTCGTTCGGGTTGAGCGGCAGGTGGCCCTGGAGGCGCAGGATCGCGTACAGCACCGCGAAGCTCGCGACGCTGAACGCCAGCACCGCCGTGGCGTAGCCCTTCCAGGTGTGCTCGCGCGCCGGGTCGATGCGCAGCAGGCGGTAGGTGCCGCGCTCCACCGGGCCGAGGACCCGGGTGAGCCCGGGGACGCGGCGACCCTCGAACACGCGCGCCATGTAGGCGCCGAGGGGCGGGGTGAGCGCGGTCAGGACCGCCAGGTAGAAGACGATCTGCGCGATGCCGTTGGCGGACAACTAGTGCCGCGCCCGGTGACGTTGGTCCGTTCTGGCCGCGAAAACCCGGCGGGGCAAGGACGCAGTGTCATCCGCATGGTGGTCCCCATGTGGATGACCGAGGACGCCGCATCCGCCGAGGTTTGCCGCACGCCAGAACGGGCCGGACGTTGCCTGGCGTGGCACTAGAAGCGCTCCGCGAGAAAGAGCGCGTAGCAGAGGTAGCCGAAGACGGTGACGGCCGTGACCAGGGCAGCCCAGTCGGCGGCGCCCATCAGCGCACCCGGCCGATCGCCCACAGCGACGCGTAGAGGACCGCGAAGCACGCGGCGGCGATCAGGATCGAGTAGATGTCCCCCACGCACCGGACGCTAGGCCCGGCGATCTCAAGGCCGCCTCAAGATCTCGTGGGCGTCACCTCAAGATGTCGTCAAGACCCTCAGAGGCGCAGCCGGTAACCCACCCCGGTGTCCGTCACCAGGTGCACGGGCCGGGAGGGGTCATCCTCGAGCTTGCGCCGCAGGTTGCCCATGTAGACGCGCAGGTAGTGGGTCTCGTCGGCGTACTCGGGCCCCCAGACCGCCGACAGCAGCGCGCGGTGGGTGATGACCCGGCCGGGGCTGCGGGCGAGCTCGGCCAGCAGCCCGTACTCGTGGGGGGTGAGGTGCACCACCTCGCCGTCGACGCGCGCCTCGCGCAGCGCCAGGTCCACGCGGGCGCGGCCGAAGACGACCGTCGGCGCCTCGCCGGCGGGGGCCGCGGCCCTGCGCATGGCCGCCCGGACGCGCGCCAGCAGCTCGCCGACCGCGTAGGGCTTGGTGACGTAGTCGTCGGCGCCGGCGTCGAGGGCGGCGATCTTCTGCTCCTCCTCGTCGACGGCCGACACCACCACGATCGGCACCTGAGTCCACTCGCGCAGGCGCCGGCTCACCTCCTCGCCGGTGCCGTCGGGCAGCAGCAGGTCGAGCACCACGGCGTCGGGCGGATGCAGCGCGGCGGCCTCCAGGGCCTGCGCCACGGTGGTCGCGCTCGAAACCTCGTAGCCGGCCGCGCCGAGGGCGGCCGCCAGGCCACGCAGGACCTGGGGCTCGTCATCGACGACCAGGATGCGCGCGGGCGCGCCCATCAGGCGACCTGCGGGACGGGCGCCAGGGCGAAGGCGAGCACGAAGCGGGCGCCGCCGGCGCCGGCCTCCGCGGCGCGCAGCGTCGCGCCCTGGGCCTCCGCGAGCCCGCGCGACAGCGTCAGGCCCACCCCGGTGCCGGCGGCCTCGCCAGAGACGAAGGGCTCGAACACCCGCCCGGCGAGCGCCGGCGCAATGCCGGGCCCGCCGTCGGAGACGGCGATCTCGAGCGCGTCGCCCGCGACGCGCCCCTCCACCGCGATCGGCGGCGCGCCGTGGCGGGCGGCGTTGTGGAGCAGGTTCACCAGGATCCGCTCGCACAGGACGGCGTCGGCCCGCACCAGGGGCAGGTCCGAGGGCACGCGGGTGGTCACCGGCACGCCGTGAAGCAGCGGCGCGGCGGCCTCGATCGCCCCGGCCACGATCTCGGCGGGGGCGCACCAGTCCAGCCGGGCGACGAGGGCACCGGCCTCCAGGCGCGAGAGGTCGAGCAGGTTGGCCACCAGGCGGTCGAGCCGGTCGGTCTCCTGCTCCACCACCGCGACCAGGGCGGCGGCGCCCGCGTCCGAGCCGGCGTCGCTCGCCGACAGCGCGTGGGCCGCGGTGCGGATCGCGGTCAGCGGCGTCCGGAACTCGTGCGAGACGCCGTGGAGCAGCGCCGTCTTGAGCTCGTCGCTGCGACGCAGCCCCTCGGCCTCCAGGGCCGCCTCGATGAGTCGCCCGCGCTCGACCGCCATCGCGGCCAACCCGGCGACGGCGGTGGCGAAGCCGGGCGTCGCCCACCGCGGCTCGGCGCCCGGGAGCGCCGGGCCCACCTCAAGCAGCCCGAGCGCGCGCTGGTTGGAGACCATCGGGACGATGAAGCCCTCCGCCGAGGGCGTGAGGGCACTCGGCCGGCCCGGGCCGTCGCCCGCGGGCGGACGGGCGTCGAGCAGGATCGTGCAGCGGCGCACGCCGAGCGCCCGCGCGGCGGCGCGTGCCACCTCCTCGCCCGGCGAACCGGCCGAGATCTGTCCGAGCACGGCCTGTGCCATCTCCTCGAGGAGCTCCGCGTCGCGACGTCGCTCCTCGGCCTCGCGCCGCTGGCGGCGGAAGCCGGCGGCGAGGTGGCTGGTGATGAGGGCGGTGGCGACGAAGATCGCCAGGCTGACCCAATTGCGCGTATCGCGCACCTCGAGGGTGTACCGCGGCGGCACGAAGAACCAGTTGAAGGCCGCCGCCGAGGCGACGCTCGTCACCAGTCCGGGCGCGAGGCCGTAGAGGCCGCTCACCACGAGCACGAGCAGCTGGAAGCACACGGCCATCGACAGCACGTTCACCTGGCCGCGCGCGAGGTGGACGAGCCAGGTCACGAGCACCACGCCCGCAAGGCCGACCGCGAACCCCTCGAGGTGCGCGCGCGCCCGGCCGGGACTGAGCATGGCGGTCACGCTGCCACGTTAGCGCCGGGGCAGGAGCGGCGGCGGCGGCACCTGGCCCTGTGGTATCCCCTTCGGTGGGGTCGGAAGGAGAACGGCGTGAGCACGTGGGCCGGCGGTCGGGGGTGGCGGGAGGACGAGGCGCCGCAGCGCCCGTCCGACCGTGCCGTGCGGCGGGCCAACCTGCACCGGGTGATCGACCTCTTCCGGCCCTACCGCATGCGCCTGTCGGCGGTGCTGGCGCTGATCGCCGTGTCGGCGGCGCTCGACATGATCTCGCCGTTCCTGCTCAAGGCGGTCCTGGACACGGCGCTGCCCGAGCGCGACAACGCCCTGCTCACGGTGCTGGTGGGCGGAATGGTCGCCATCGCGATCGCGACGGGGATCCTGGGCGTGTACCAGACCCTGCTGTCGAACCAGGTCGGCCAGCGCGTGATGCACGACCTGCGCTCGGCGGTGTACCGCCACCTGCAGCGGTTGTCGCTGGCGTTCTTCACCCGCACCCGCACGGGCGAGGTGCAGAGCCGCATCGCCAGCGACATCGGCGGCGTGCAGAGCGTGGTGACCTCGACCGCCACCTCGATCGTCTCCAACGTGACCACGGTGGTGGCCAGCGTGGTCGCCATGTTCATCCTGGACTGGCGCCTGGCGGTGTTGTCGCTGGGGCTGCTGCCGCTGTTCGTGCTGCTCACGCGACGCGTCGGGGCCCAGCGGCGGGAGATCACCACCCGTCGCCAGGAGACGATCGCCGACATGTCGAGCATCGTCCAGGAGTCGCTCTCGGTGTCGGGGATCCTCCTGGGCAAGACGATGGGCCGCTCGGACGCGCTCGCCGAGCGCTTCCACGGCGAGTCGGCCCGGCTGGCCGACCTCGAGGTGCGCCAGCGCATGGCGGGCCGGTGGGTGATGGCCACCATCCAGATCAGCTTCGCCCTGATGCCCGCGGCGGTGTTCTGGTTCGCCGGCCAGCCGTGGATGGGCTCGGCGGTCACCATCGGGACCGTCGTCGCCTTCACCACGCTCCAGGTGCGCCTGTTCCGTCCCATCATGTCGCTGCTCAGCGTGCAGATCGACGTGCAGACCTCGCTGGCCCTCTTCGACCGGATCTTCGAGTACCTCGACCTGCCGGTGGACATCGCCGAGCATCCCTCCCCCGTCGTGCTCGACCGGGGATCGCTGCGCGGCGAGGTGGTGTTCGACGACGTCTCGTTCTCCTACGGGCCGGAGCGGCGCATCCTGGACCGGGTCTCGCTGGTGGTCCCCGCCGGGTCGACGACGGCGGTCATCGGCGAGACCGGCTCGGGCAAGACGACCCTGGGCTACCTGGTGGCGCGCCTGTACGACGTCGGCTCGGGCAGCGTGCGCATCGACGGCGTTGACGTCCGTGACATCGCGTTCGGGTCGCTGGCGGACACCGTGGGCGTGGTGTCGCAGGAGACCTACCTCCTGCACGCCAGCGTGCGCGAGAACATCCGCTTCGCGCGGCCCGAGGCGACCGACGACGAGATCGAGCAGGCGGCGCGGGCGGCGCAGATCCACGAGGTCATCGCGGGCCTGCCCGAGGGGTACGACACGGTCGTCGGCGAGCGCGGCCACCGCTTCTCGGGCGGCGAGCGCCAGCGGATCGCGATCGCGCGCACGGTGCTGCGCAACCCCCCGGTGCTGGTGCTCGACGAGGCCACCAGCGCCCTCGACACCGAGACCGAGCGCGCGGTGCAGGAGGCCCTCGACCGGCTCGCCGAGGGGCGCACGGTGATCGCCATCGCCCACCGCCTCTCGACGATCCGCGACGCCGACCAGATCATCCTGCTCGACGGCGGCCGCGTGATCGAGCGGGGCTCCCACGACGACCTGGTCACGCTCGGCGGCCACTACGCCGCCATCCTCGCCGGCGCCGGCGACCTCGCGCCCGCCGCCGGCGACCCGCTCGGCGCCTAGGAACGGAGATGGCGGGGCACTAGGCTGCCGCCGCGCGGCCGCCCGGCCGCCCCGTCCTCGTGGAGGTCCTCAGGTGGAAATCGTCATCTCCGGCGTCGTCTCGCTGCTCATCGCGATCGTCTTCGCCTACTTCTGCCACAAGATCGCCATGAGCAAGGGGCGCGGACCGGTCCTATGGACGATCCTCGGCTTCCTCTTCCCCATCATCGCGATCATCGTCATCGCGGTCCTGCCACGCAAGGAGGCCCACGCGGCCTGAGCCCGCGGGCGGCGGCTAGTCGTCGTCCGAGTCGCCGGAGCGCCCGCGGCCCCGTCCGCGGCCCGACGAGCCGTCCCCGTCGTCGTCGGTCACGCTCGGGGCCACGGCCGCGGGCGCGGGCGCCGCGGTGGCCTGGCGCGCGCTCGAGAGGGTCGGGTCGACCGGCCTCAGCCGGCCGATGCGGTCCTCTCCCACCGCCCCCAGCAGGGCCACGTTCGCGAAGGCCGCCGCGACCGCCACGGCCACGACGGCGACGCCCACCAGCGCCGGGCGGATCCAGCGTCGCCGCCTGACCGGCGCGGTCACGCCGGCAGCCTCCGTGTGGTCTGGGCCGAGCCCTCGGACATGGGTCGATTGTGACCGTCCGCGGCCGGACGCGCACGCCTGCCGGGCGGCGCACGACGCGCCGTGGTCGCCCTCCAGCCGGTGAGCGCGGCCACCGAGGCGATCGCCGCGCCGTAGAACGCCGTCGCCCACGTGGCGCCGGTGTCCGTGCCGCTGGCGATGCCGTGCACCGCGGCGCCGGCGAAGGCGGCGTACGTCAGCCAGTGGATGCGCCGCCACATCGGCACGCCGATGCGCTTGCGAAAGCGAAAGGACAGGTGCACCAGCAGCGCCAGCTCGGCGGCGATCACCCCCAGGCCGGTCCAGAGCGGCCGGTAGGGCACCAGCCCGGGCACCACCAGCGCCAGCGGGCTGACGTCGATGGTGCCGTCGAACAGCAGCGCGGTGCCGTGGACCGCGATCGCGACCAGGGCGAGCAGCGAGAAGTGCCGGTGCAGGTCCACCATGCCGCTGCCGCGGACCGACCCGACCGGGGTGCGGGTGCGCACCAGCAGGCCGGCGAGCATCGCGCCGGTCAGCAACCCGAACGCCGCGAACCCGGTGCTGCGGGCGATCACCCAGGGGATCATCTCGGCGGTCATCGCAGCCCCCCCGCGAGGACCGTGGCGCCGTCGGCGCCGACCAGGGCGGCCGGGACGGACCACGCGTCGGCGAGCCGCCGCGCCCCGTCGCCGCCGGCCACGAGAAGCGCGGTGGCGATGGCGTCGGCCTCGGCACCGGTGGGCGCCACGGCGGTCGCGCGCAGCAGGTCGGTGGGCGCGCTGGCGCCCGTGCGCGGGTCGATCGCGTGGTGCAACGTCCGGCCGGCGCGCGTCCAGCGCCTCCGATCGACGCCCGAGGTCGCCAGCGCACCCCGGACCAGGTCGAGCACGAGCTCGCCGTCGTGGGTGGCGACCGCCACCGGCCACGGGCCCTCCCCCCGCGGCCCGCTCACCACCACGTCGCCCCCCGCGTTGACCAGACACGGGCCGGCGGCCGCCACGAGCGCGCACGCCCGGTCGGCCGCGTCGCCCTTGGCGATCGCGCCCAGGTCCACGTCGATGCCCGGGCCCAGCAGCGCCCACCGCCCGCGCCGGTCGAGCACCACCACGCCCCCGGCCGGTGCCGGGGGTGGGGCCGGACGGGGGTCGTCCCGCACGGAGGCGAAGTCGCGGTCGTAGCCGGCCGCGGCCAGCGCGCGGCCGACCGTGGGATCGAAGCGCCCCCCGGTGCGGCGGCGCAGGTCCAGCGCCGCCCCCAGCAGCCGCAGCAGGTCGGGCCCCACGCGCCCGCGGCGCCGGGCGTTGAGGCGGCTCAGCTCCGAGTCGGGGCGAAACCGCGACAGGATCCCCTCCAGGCGAGCGATCTCGGCCCGCCCGGCCGCGATCGCGGCGCGCGCGCGAGGCGTGTCGGGGGCCTCGAGCAGGATCTCCATCGAGGTCCCCATGGCCCGGAAGCGCTCACGGATCACGAGCTGGCGCTCTGCGTGACTGGCGCCTGGACCGGCGGCGCCACCGACACCACCGGGGCGGGCGCGGCGGTCTGCGGCGCCGGATCGGCGACCCGCCCGGCGGCGATCGCGTTCAGGCGGCGCTCGGCCTCCTGCAGCCGCGCGGCGGCGCGCGCCTCGCGCGCGGCCAGCGCGGCCGAGCCCGCCGGTGCGGCCTCCGCGCTCGCGCCGACCGGCGGGGCGGGGGACGCCGAGCGCGGCAGCGGATCGGCCGCGATGGTCACCGCGATGGCGGCCGTCGCGGCGACGGCACCCAGCGCGACGCGGCGGCGGAGCCCGCGCGGCTCCATCAGTCGTCCTCCCCGCCGCGTCCCCGTCCGCGGCCGTCGTGGTCGTCGTGGTCGTCGTCGGCGCCCTCCGGGTGGTCGTCGTAGCGCACGACCTCGGTCGTCACGGGCGCCGCGACGGGGGCGGCGACCGGAATCGCCGCGGCCGCCTCGGTCCGCGCCAGGGCCGCGTCGGCGGCCCGCTCGGCCTCGCGCAGGCGCGCCAGCCGCTGGGCCAGCGCCTCGCGCGCCGGCGCCGGGGCCGCGATCGGAGCGGTCGTCGCGGCCGGCGCCGCCGCGTCCTGCGTCATGACGCTCGTGAGGCCCACCGCCCCCGCGAGCCCGGCGAGGCCCGCGACGCCGGCCACCATCAGCCCGTTCATCTCTCCATCCTCCCCTGTCGTTTGGCGTGCTACGACGGTAGGCGCCGGGCGTTGTGGAGGGGGTGAGCGGGGCTTCGGACTGCTCCTTCGATTGGTAAAGGAATGGAAGACCGCTACCCGGGCGGCGGCGGGGACGGCATGATCGGCCGATGAGGCTTCTCGTGGTGGAGGACGACGACGGCATCGCCGCGCCGCTGGTGACCGGCCTGCGCCGCGAGGGCTTCGAGGTGGAGCGCGTGGCCACGGGCGCGGACGCGCTCGCGGCCCCCGAGCCCGACCTGGTGCTGCTGGACCTGCGGTTGCCCGACACCGACGGCTATGCCGTCGCGCGCCAGATGCGGGCCCGGTCGCGCGTGCCGATCATCATGGTGACCGCCAAGGGCGAGGAGGTCGACCGGGTCATCGGCCTGGAGCTGGGGGCCGACGACTACGTGGTCAAGCCGTTCGGCCTGCGCGAGCTGGTGGCGCGGATCAAGGCGGTGATGCGGCGCGTGGCCGAGGTCCCCGAGCCCGATCCCGTGGTCGTGGTGGGAGATCTGGAGATCGACCGCCGCCAGCACCAGGTGCGCCTGGCCGGCGAGGACGTGGCGCTGACGCCCAAGGAGTTCGACCTGCTGAGCCTGCTCGCCGCCGATCCCGGGGCGGCGGTCGACCGCACGACGCATCCTGGAGGAGGTCTGGGGAACGCGCTGGTACGGCCCCACCAAGACCATCGACGTCCACATCTCGTCGCTGCGGCGCAAGCTGGGCGATCCGGGGTGGATCGAGACGGTCCGCGGGGTCGGCTTCCGCCTGCGCGCGCCATGACCCGGCGGCTGGTCGCCACCTACCTGGTCCTGGCCGCGGTGGTGCTGGTGGCGCTCGAGGTGCCGCTGGGCATCGTCCACGCGCGCAGCCAGCGCGACGACCTGCAGACGCGCGTCGAGCGCGACGCGGTGGCGCTGGGCGCCCTGGTGGAGGACACGCTCCAGGCGGGGGCGCAGCCCGGCGATCCGACCCTGCGGAGCATCGTCGGGCGGTACGCGGCGTCCACCGGGGCCCGCGTGGTCGTGGTGGGCCCGACGGGCCGGCTGCTGGCCGACTCCGACGACGCGCGCGCAGCTGTCGCGCGACTTCTCCACGCGACCCGAGATCGCCTCGGCCCTGGACGGGGGTGGTCGCCACGGGCACCCGTCGCTCGGAGACCCTGGACACCAACCTGCTCTACGTCGCGGTCCCGGTCACCTCCGGGGGCGTGCTGCACGGGGCGGTGCGCACCAGCGTCCCGACCTCCCGGGTCGACAGCCAGATCATGCGCTACTGGCTCATCCTCGGCGGCGTCGCCCTGATCGTCCTGGCCGCGGTGGCCGTGGCCGGCCGCTGGCTGGCCGTCTGGGTCACGCGCCCGATCACCGACCTGCGCGACGCCGCGCGCCGGGCCGAGGGGGGCGACCTGGGCGTGCGGGCCGACGCCTCCGAGGGGCCCGAGGAGGTGCGCGAGCTGGCCCACGCCTTCAACGACATGGTCTCGCGCCTGGACCTGCTGATCGGCACCCAGGAGCAGTTCGTGGCCGACGCCTCGCACCAGCTGCGCAGCCCCCTCACGGCCCTGCGGCTGCGGATCGAGAACCTGGAGCACGAGGTCGGCCCCGAGGTGCAGGACGAGCTGGGCAGCGCCATCGACGAGGTCGACCGGCTCTCGCGCCTGGTGAACGGCCTGCTGGCGCTGGCCCGGGCCGACCGGCGCGCGCCGGAGCGCGCCGAGCTCGAGATCGGCCCCATCGCCCACGAGCGCGCCGAGGCCTGGCAGGCGCTGGGCGCCGAGCGCGACGTCGCGGTGGAGGTGGACGCCGCGCCCGGCCTGCGCGCACTGCTGTCGCCGGGCGCCCTGGAGCAGGTGCTCGACAACCTGATCGCCAACGCCCTCGAGGTGGCGCCGCCGGGGAGCGCGGTGCGGGTGGACGCCGCCGCCGAGGCCGGCGGCGGGGTGCGCGTGGAGGTGGTCGATGCCGGCCCGGGAATGGGCCCCGCCGAGCGCGAGCACGCCTTCGACCGGTTCTGGCGGGGGCGCGAGGACCACCCCGGCTCCGGCCTCGGGCTGGCCATCGTGCGCCGCCTGGTCGAGGCCGACGGCGGCACCGTGGCGCTGCACGAGGCGCCGGGCGGAGGCCTGCGGGCCGTGGTCGCCCTGCCCTCGCCCGCGGTGGGCGCCATCCGCTGACGCGGCGGAGGATCTTGGACGATCCCTTACCCGGGTCGGGTGGAGCCCTTACCCGTGACGGCGCAGCATCCACGCGTCACCGACGCCGCTCCGGAGGATGCTCATCCGATGATCGACCAGATCCAGGGCCTGCCCGCGCATCCGCTCGTCGTCCACCTGCCGGTGGTGCTGATCCCGCTCACGCTCCTGCTGGCGATCGTCGCGGTCGCGTGGCCCGGGGGGCGGCGGGTGCTGAGCCTGGTCGTTCTGATCGGCGCCGCGGCGAGCATGCTCGGCGCCCAGGTCGCCGTCATGACCGGCGACTGGCTGGAGGAGCAGGTCCGTGAGACGTCGGTCGTGCACGAGCACGCCGAGCTCGGAGAGGGAACCAGGACGCTGGCGATCCTGATGTTCCTCGCCGCGGTGGTCTTCTTCGCCCGGGAGTGGCGCGACCGCCTGCCCGGCGGTGAGCGGCTGCGCGCGCTGCTCGCGCCGCGCGGGGTCGCGGTGGCCCTGAGCGTCGCGCTCCTGGCCACCGCGGTCCTCACGACGACGTGGGTGGTGCGGACCGGCCACATGGGGGCCAAGGCGACATGGAGCGAGGTCCCGGCCGCCGGCTCACCCGGGGCCGGAACCCTGGACCACGGCTGAGCCCCGCTCAGCCCAGCTGGTCGTAGCCGGCCCGCCACTCCTTGAGCCCGCCCGGGGGCTCGTACGCCGACGTCACCACCTGCGCCAGCTTCAGCACGCGCTCGGTCTCCGCGCCCGACAGCAGCTGGTGGGTCCGCATCACGGCGATCCTCCCGCTGGACGAGATGGCCGCCGACACGGCGGCGGCGTCCTCGGGCCCCGGCGCCTGGAAGATCGCCAGGCCGTCGTACTCCCCGAGCATCCAGTAGAAGGCCACGAGATGGCCCCCCGCGGCCTCGATCACCCTGCGGGCCGCCTCCGAGCGGTCCTCGGGCTTGCGGACCATGCCGTGCCACGACTCCTTGGAGTACGTGAACAGCGTCAGATACGTGTGCATCCCCCACCCCCTGACGATCGGTCGCGATCCGAAGATGCGCCTGCCGCAGACGGAGCCGCACCGGCGCATCTCCATCACCAGCAGTACACCCGCCGCAGGGCGGCGCCAAGGCGGTCGGACCGACCAAATCCGAGGGGATCCGGCGACCGGTCCTGCGGCTATCCCGCATCCGGGAGGGCGGCGGCCCGGATGCGCCGGCGCGGAGGCGCCGACAGTCTCGGACGGGCATGCCGCGGCACATGAACCTCTCGGCGCTCCTGCTCGACCGGCACCTGACCGACGGCGGGTCGCGGCCGGCGATCCGCGGGCCGCACGGCCTCTGGCGACTGGCCGACCTGGCGCGCCGCACCGGCGAGATGGCATCCGGCCTGCGCGAGGCGGGCGTGGGCCGGGGCGACGTGGTGGCCGTGACGCTCCCGGACGGCGCCGAGTGGCCGGCGGTCGTGCTGGGAGCGGCGCGCCTGGGCGCGGTCAGCGCGCTGGTGAGCCCCACCACGCCCCCGGATCGCGTCGGCGCCGCCCTGCGCCGAGCCGGCCCGCGGGTCGTCGTGGGCACCCAGGTCATGGCCCTGCCCGCCACGCCGCACCTGTCGCCCGCGCTGCTGGCGCGCCTGGGCGCCGGCCGTCCCGATCCCGGTCCGGCCGCGACCGCTCCCGACGACCCGTGCTACCTGCTCATGACCTCGGGCTCGACCGGACCGCCGAAGTGGGTCGTCCACCGGCACGGCGACATCGCGACCTGCCTGGCCACCTATGGCGCGCGCGTGCTGCGGCTGCGGCCGGGCGACATCACGTGGTCGGTGGCGGCGCTGGCGACCAGCTACGGCTTCGGCAACGGCTGCTACTTTCCCCTGGGGGCGGGGGCCTGCGCGTGGCTCGGAGACCCCGACCGCTCGCCGGCCGCCCTGGCGCGGGCGCTCGCCGAGGGCGTCAACGTGGTGTTCGGGGTGCCGACCTGGTGGGCGCGCGTGGCCCGTCACGCGCGCGAGGGTCGTTTCGACGCCGCGGCGCTCGCGGGCGTCCGCCTGGCGGTCTCGGCCGGCGAGCACCTGCCGGCGCGCCTCTGGCACGAGGTGCGCGACACGCTCGGCCTGCGCCTGGTGAACGGGCTCGGATCGTCGGAGGCCACCAACCTCTACCTGTCCGACCGGCCCGGTCGTCCCCGCGCCGGGACCGTGGGCCGGCCGGTGCCCGGCTACGAGGTGAGGGTCGCCCGCTCCGGTGGTGACCCGGGCGAGGGGGAGCTGCTCGTGAGAGGCGCGTCCGTGATGTCGGGCTACCTCGGCGACCCGATCGCAAGCGGCCGGGCCCTCGAGGGGGGGTGGCTGCGCACGGGCGACCTCGTGCGGCGCGAGGCCGACGGGAGCTACAGCTTCCTCGGCCGGACGGGCGAGCGGGTCAAGGTGGGCGGGCTGTGGGTGACGCCCGCGCAGGTCCAGGCCGAGCTGCTGCGCGATCCGGACGTCGCCTACGCGGTGGTGATCCCGGTCGAGGACGCGGGCGGCCTGCTGCGCCTGGGCGCGGCGGTCAGCATGGCCCCCGGCGCGCCCGCCGACGCCCTCGCCTCGCTGCGGGAGCGCCTGGCCCGGCGCCTGGCCGCCCACGAGGTGCCCCGCGCGATCGCGCGGCTCGACGAGCTTCCCGTGCTCGCCTCGGGCAAGCCCGACCGCGCGGCCATCGCCGCCCTCGTCGCCGAGGCCCTGCCGCGCACCGCGTCGCTCGCGGGTGCCCGATGAGCCCCGACACCGCCCTGCTCGACACCTGGAACGCCTGCGGGTACTACGGCCTCGTGGGCATGAGGGTCGTGCGCGCCGACGTGGCCGAGAGCGCCTTCGAGCTGGAGGTCACGCCCGCCCACCTGCAGGCGTACGGAACCGCCCACGGCGGGATCCTGGCCGGTCTCCTCGACGCGGCCATGGGCCTGGCCGTGCTCGGGCGCCTTCCCCGCGACCGCGGCTGCGCGACGGTGGAGATGAAGGTCAACTACGTGGCCCCGGCCCTGCCGGGCGCGATCGCCGGCAGGGGCTGGGTGCTGCACGAGGGGCGGCGGATGGTCGTCGCCGCGGCCGATGCGCGCGACGCCGCGGGAGAGCTGGTGGCCTGCGCCCAGGGGACCTTCCAGGCCTTCGCGATGGAGGGCCCGGCGTGAGCGACGCCACCCTCCTCCGGGGCCGCGTCGCCGTGATAACCGGAGGCGCGGGCGGCATCGGCCGCGCCACGGCCGGCCTGCTCGCGCGGCGGGGCGCGCGGGTGGTGCTCACCGACCGGGACCCCCGGGTGGAGGAGGCCGCGCGCGCCATCGGGCCCGAGGCGTCGGCCATGGAGCACGACGTCACGGATCCCGCCGCCGGGGCCGTCGTCGTCGACGCGGTCCTCGCCCACCTCGGCCGCCTGGACGTGTGGGTCAACGCCGCCGGCTGGGACCGCCCGGGCCTGTTCGCCGACTCCGATCCCGAGCGGTGGCTCGAGATCGTCCGGATCAACTACCTCGGAGTCCTCGCCGGCTGCCACGCGGCGATCGCGGGGCTGCGGACGGCACCGGACGGGGGCGCCATCGTCTCGGTCAGCTCCGACACCGCCCGGGTCGGCGGGTGGGGCGAGGCCGTCTACGCGGGCGCGAAGGCGGGCGTGGTGGCGTTCTCCAAGTCGCTGGCGCGCGAGGTGGCCCGCGACGGGATCCGGGTCAACTGCGTCTCCCCCGCCGTCACGGCGACCGCCTTCGAGGAGCGCCTGCGCGCCGACCCGGTGGGCGCGAAGATCGTCGAGGGCGCCATCCGGGCGACGCCGATGCGCCGCGCCGCCCGGCCCGACGAGGTGGCCGAGGCGATCGCCTTCCTCGCCTCGCCGGCCGCCTCGTTCATCACCGGCCAGGTGCTCTCGGTCAACGGCGGCGTCGCCATGTGACGACATCGGGCCGGACCCTGCGACACTCGGGGCGACGATCGCAGGAGGCGCCCTGCCCCAGCCCGCCCGCATGCCCAACATCGGCGCGATCACCTACACCGAGGTGGCGGCGCCGGACGACCTGGAGCGGTTCGTCCAGGCCTGCTGGACGGTGGAGGGTCGCGCGGGCGACCGCATCCGGGTCACGCCCGACGCCTGCACCGACCTGATCGCGCTCGGCGACGGGCGCGCCCTGTTCGTGGGCCCGATGCTCGCCGGCAGGCTCGCGACGCTGTGGCTGCCGGTGACCCACGGCGTCCGGCTCCACCCCGGCACCCACCTGGCCCTGGACGGCGACCCCGATCTGCGCACCCTGCGCGACGGCGACGCGATCATCGACGCGGGCCCGGCCCCCGGCGACGGGGCGGCCGGCCTGCTCGCGTTCGTCCGGCGCCTGCGCGATGCCGGGCGCCTGAGCCGCCACGCGACGGTGGACGCCGTGCTGTCGGCCATGGAGCGGGGCGTCGCCGACCGCCCTGACCTGGCCGGGATCTACCGCACGCTGGGGGTCGGCGAGCGCTCGGTGCAGCGCCTGTTCCGCCGCTACGTGGGCCTCACCCCCAAGCAGGCCACCCGCGTCCTGCGCCAGACGGCCCTCACGCTGGCCCTGCGCGACGAGGACGAGGGCCTCGCGGGCCTGGCCGGCGCCCACGGCTACGCGGACCAGGCCCACATGTCGCGCGAGTACCGCGACCTGGCAGGACTCTCGCCGGGGCGCTACCGGGTCGAGGCGGCGGATGTCGGGTTCGTTCAAGACCGGCGGCCGCTGACGCGGAGAATTGGGGACGGAACCGACAGCTGAAGGAGGCGAGCCATGTTCCTGGGCCTGCGCACCGTCATCCACCCCGCGCCCGACCTGACCGCCGCGAAGGCGCTCTTCACGCGCCTGCTCGGCCTCGAGCCCTACTTCGACCAGCCCTTCTACGTGGGCTTCAGCGTGGCCGGCTACGAGCTCGGCCTCGACCCGGACGCCGACCCCGCCGGCGGGCCGGTCGCGTACTGGGGCGTCAACGACGCCGACGCCGCCCTGGCCCAGCTGCTGGCCGGCGGCGCCGAGGCCGCCCGCGGCGTCCGTGACGTGGGCGAGGGCATCCGGATGGCGCGGGTCGTCGTCCCCGGCAGCGGGCCCCTGGGCATCATCGAGAACCCCCACTTCCAGGCCGAGGGCTCCTAGTCCACGACGGCCTCGGGCCCGCGCGATGCGGGCCCGAGGATGCCGCGGTCCGGCGGGTGCTACTTGATACCGAGCGCCCGTCGCATGATGTGGTACTCGTCGGTCTGGTCGATCACGCCGACCACGTTGGCCGCCTGAGGGCCCTGGGCGGCGATGCGCACCTCGGAGCCCGTGTGCTGCTGGGATCCGCCGGGCGCCACCGTGGCGTAGTTGAGGTACATCGGCGCCCCGTCCTTGGTGGTCAGGATGCTCTGGACCCCGGGCGTGGTGGCGTCCACCTCCTCGACGATCTGGCTGGTGTGGGCGTGGTCCGCCGTCACGACGATGAGCGTGTCCGGGTGGTCGGCGGCGAAGTCGCGCGCCACCTGGATCGCCTTGTCGAAGGCCACGGTCTCGCCGATCTGGCCGCAGGGGTTGGCGGCGTGGTCCTGCTTGTCGATCGACGCCCCCTCCACCTGGAGGAAGAAGCCCTTCTTGCCCTTGGCGCGCTTGGCCTTGGACTCCAGGATCTCGATGGCCTTCTGGGTGAGGGCCGCCAAGCTCGGCTCGTTGGGAGCCGTGGTCGCGCGGTTGTCCTCCACGCACACCTGCGGGCCGCTGGCCGGGTGGGCGGCGAGGGCGCCGGACCACTCGAGGGTCATGTTGCCCGCGTTGAAGAGCCCGAGCACCCGCTTGGAGGTGTACGCCGGCACGGCCGCCAGGCCGGCCGCGTCCGTCACGACGGTGTAGCCCAGGTCCTGGGCCTGCTCGATCACGGTCGTGCCGGCGTAGGGGCCGCCGGTCACCGTCTGGTCGAAGCGGGCCTTGCCGCCGCCGAGGACGACGTCCACCTTGTGGTCGACCGTCTGCTCGGCGATCGAGCCGGGGCCCGCGGGCTTGGCGTAGGCCGGGCAGTTGGCCATGTTGGCCGGGCCCTGGCATCCGCGGTCGTTGACATGGGAGTCGAGCACGGCCGGCGTCGCGTCGGTGATCTCTGCGGTCGACACGTTGCCGGTCATGAAGCCGGCCTTCTGGGCCTGCTCGAGGATCGTGGGCAGGCTCGCGTCGTCGATGTCGGTGGAGATGCGGCCGTTGGAGGTCTTCGACCCGGTGGCCCAGGCGGTGCCGGTGGCGGCCGAGTCGGGCACGTAGTTGGGCAGTCCGTGGTCCGCGGTGCCCGGGTCCTCGATGAGCGAGTAGGTGGTCGCCTCGCCGGTCAGGGGCAGCGCGTCGATCCCGGCGAACGACGTGCCCGCGCCCAGCGCGTAGTAGCGGGCGGAGGTGATCTCCGAATCACCCATGCCGTCGCCCAGCAGGAAGATCACGTTCTTCGCCTTGCCCCCGGTGATGGAGGACGTGACCTGGTGGGTCCGGTCGCCGTGGGCGGACGTGCCCACGGCCACCCCGACTCCCAGGGCGGCGACGGTCGCGACGGCGATCCCGGCCACCGCGGCCCGGCGCCGTCCGATGCGGTTCAGCATGACGCTCCTTGACGTGTTGTCGGATGCGCCACGACTCAACCGAAGGCCGGCGGCCGAGGTGTTCAACGGCCGTGAAGCCCGCTCCCCGAACTGAAACAGCGGGCCGCCCGGCGGCCCACTAGCCTCCCGTGGAATGGATCTGCGCCGCTGCTACGTCGCCTCCCCCTTCGGCTTCAGCGAGGCCGGCCGCGCCTACTACTACGGGACCCTCGTGCCGGCCCTGGCCGAGGTGGTCGAGGTCGTCGACCCGTGGGCGATCAGCGCGGCCAACGAGTTCGAGCGCGCCGCCGCCGAGGGCACCCTGGCGAGCCTCGTCCTGGAGGTCGGCCGCCGCAACGCCGAGGCGATTCGCGGCTGCACGGTCCTGGTCGCCTGCCTGGACGGCTCCGACGTCAACTCCGGCACGGCCGCCGAGGTGGGCTACGCCGCCGCGCTCGGGGTCCGTTGCCTGGGGCTGCGCACGGACCTGCGCGAGACCGGCGAGCGCGGCGCCATCGTGAACCTGCAGGTGCAGTCGTTCATCGTCCACTCCGGCGGCCGGGTGACGGCGTCGCTCGAGGAGCTGCTCGAGGAGCTGGCCCGGGACTAGCCGATCGGGGTGGCGCGGGCACGCCGTTCGGAGCGTGGCGCGCGCCCGCGGCGGCCATAGCGTCGCGTCATGCCCCACCCGCCGACGGCCGCGCGACTCGCCCGCCTCGCCCTCGCCGGGGCGGCGGCCCTCGCCCTGGGCGCCGGCACGGCCGGGGCGGCCCCCGTCGGCGTCACCGCCCCGGTCATCACCTCGTTCTCGGCGCGGCTCGCCCCGTGCCCCGAGAGCGGCTTCCGCTGCATGGACGTCGCCTGGAGCGCCAGGGACGGGGGCTCACGCCGGCTGCTGTACGACCTCGTGGTGGAGCACGCCGGCGGGAGGGTCACCTACTCCGGCGGCGGCGCCTTCCGTGCCGGCCGGCGCCTGCGCGCCTCGCTCGTGCCGCGCTCGCGACCGGCGTGCGGCCGCTACGTGCTCACGCTCACCGTCACGAACGAGGCCGAGGTGCTGAGCGCGCGCAGCCGCGCGGTGACCCGGCGCTCCGCCTGCAGCGTGGTGGGCCCTCACCGCACGTAGCGGCCGAGACGCGCGGGAAGGGTCGCCGCCCTGGTCCGGCGCGGCCGACACCCCTTGACGGATCGGCTCCCGGAGGCCAAGGTCGTTGGTAACGGGCGTGAGCCCCGGGGCACCATTCCGATCCGGCGCTTGCACGCTCGAACCGTGGGAGTCGAGCGCCATCGTGACGCACCAGCCTCAGCGACACCGCCACGCAGACACCGTCTCTCGATGGGCACTGCGCCCGGGCAGAGAGGCCGAGCCGTCTCACGGCTCACGAACGGCGGCAGCCGCGCGGGCACGGTCCGACGTGCCGGCGACGCACGAGCCTCCCAACGCGCGCCGGCAAGCGGCGCACCCGACAGGTCGTCAACGTCCACGCGGCCGCTCGCGCGGCGCCCTCCGGGGCGCGCGGGTCGCAGGGAGGTAACGCCTATGGATGCCGCGATGCAGGACGGCCTCGCCCACTGATCCGAGGGCGGGGGCGTCCGTAAACCCCCACGAACCTGGTGGCCTGCGCCGGCGATCCTCGACAGATCCGCACGCGCCGGGCCACCGCAGACGGCACGAGGACGAGGGGCCGTTCGTCGCGGGTACTGGCGGGCGGCCCCGGACTGTGCCCGGGCCCGTGGGACTGGACGAGACAGACCTGTCTGTCTTAGGTTGACCGGGTGACCGACGTCGCCGTCAGCTCGCCGCGCGAGCGCATCCTCGACGCCGCGTCGGTGGCCTTCTACCGCCGCGGCATCCGCGCGGTGGGAGTGGACAGCGTGATCGCGGAGGCCGGGGTCGCCAAGGCGACGCTCTACCGCCACTTCCCCTCCAAGGACGCCCTGGTGCAGGCGTTCCTGGAGCGCCGCGACCGGCGCTGGCGGGCGTGGTTCGAGGAGGCGGTGGACCGGCTCGCGCCCGATCCGGCCGCCCGCCCCCTCGCCGTGTTCGACGCGCTGGGCGAGTGGTTCGCCTCCGACGACTTCCGCGGTTGCGCCTTCATCAACGCGGCGGTCGAGATCACCGATCCGGGCCACCCCGCGCGCGCGGCGGTGCGCGAGCACGAGCGTCGACTCGCCGACCACCTCCTGCGCCTGTGCCGCGAGGCCGGCCTCGACGATCCCGAGGGCGCGTCCGCGGCCCTCTTCCTGCTGGTGGAGGGCGCGATCGTGTGCGCCCTGGTCGAGGGCGACGGCGCCGCCGCGGCGCGCGCGCAGACCGCCGCCGAGCGGTTGCTCGGCGGACCCGTCCCCACGTCCCGGGAGTACCCATGAGTTCCCGCACCGCCGGATTCCGCCTCGGCATCTACGTGTTCAAGGACGCCGAGATCGTCGACTTCGCCGCCCCCCACGGCGTCTTCTCGGTGGCCCGCCGCTTCGATCCCGAGCTCGACGCCTTCCTCGTGGCCGACGCCGCGCGCCCGGTGCAGGCTCAGGCCGGCTTCACCGTGCTGCCCAACTACAGCTTCGCCGACCGCCCGGCCATGGACGCGTTCCTCATCCCCGGGGGCTTCGGCACCCGCCAGGAGATGCACAACCGCCGGCTCCACGAGTTCGTGGCGTCCCAGCCCCCCACGACCCTGCTCACCAGCGTGTGCACCGGCTCGTGGATCTACGGGGTGATGGGGCTCCTGGACGGCGTCACGGCGACCAACCGCAAGGAGCCCGATCGCCTCGAGTCCGGCCCGGCCGGCAAGGTGCCGATCGACCGGCTCGCCGAGATCGCCCCCGCCTGCACCATCAGCCGCTCGCGCGTGGTGGACGCCGGGCGCATCGTCACGGCGGGCGGCATCACGTCGGGGATGGAGATGGGCTTCCACCTGCTCAGGCGCGCGGGCTACGAGGACGCGCTGATCGACGAGGTGGCCCGGGTGATGGAGTACAGCGCGGCCTGGGAGGCCTACCGCGACGACGTGGAGTACGCCGCCTGAGCCCCGCTCAGGCGGGCCGGGTCCCGACCGCGGCGACGACCTGCGCCGGCAGCGAGACGCCGCCGGCCTCCGCGACGGCCATGCCGTCGATGTGGGCCGCCAGGGCCTCGCGCACCTCGTGCTGCTGCTCCGGCGCCAGCCGGTTCTCGAAGAGCCCCGCGAGCGGGCCGCCGTGGATGGCGGCCGCGACGGCCTCGTCGATCGAGGCGAAGCGCATCCGCCCCGGCAGCGTGTCGCCGGCCGCGACCTCGAGGCCGGCCTCCTGCAGCATCCTCTCGAGCACCCCGGGCAGCCCGTAGAAGAACATCAGCGGACAGATCGTGGCGTAGTACTCGGCACGGCTCTCGATGAGCTCGATCACCGGCACCCACCAGACCTCGGGCGCCCTGCCCCACACCACCAGCAGCAGCCGCCCGCCGGGCCGCAGCACCCGCGCCATCTCGGCCATCGCCGCGCGCGCGTCGTAGCAGTACATCAGGCCGAACGAGCACGAGACCACGTCGAAGGCGGCGTCGGGCTGGGCCAGCGCCTCGGCGTCGTCGAGGGCGAAGGACACGCCGGCGCGCTCGCCGAAGCGCGCCGAGGCCCGCTCCACCATCGCCGGCGCGAAATCCACGCCCAGGGCCTCACCGGTGCGCGCGGCCAGCGCCGCGGTGGTGTGACCGGGGCCGCAGCCCACGTCGAGCCCACGGCCGCCCAGGTCGCCGGGCCCGAGGAGGTCCAGGCCCGCCTCGGTGAACCCGACCAGGCGCATCGCCCAGGCGTCGTCGTAGGTGGTGGCGATTCGCCCCCACGCATTCCGCAGACCCACCTTCTCGGCGGACTCCTCCACGGCAGCGCCTCCGCGGTGAGTCTAGGCCAGGCCGCCGCCCGCTGGCGAGGGGGCCGGCCGGGCGCTCGCGCATCCGTGCGCAGGCGCCCACACGCTCTATCGGCAGGTGGCGCCGGTCCCGCATACCGCACGATGCATGAGTCGGGCGGACCCCCTCGCTACTGGCCGCGCGCGTCCCGGATGGCGCGGATCAGCTCGGACTTGCCCATCTTCGAGCGGCCGCGGATGTCGAGGTCGCGGGCGACCCGGTAGAGCTGCTCGCGGTTGCGGTCCTCCAGGGCGTGACCGGCCTCGCCCCCGCGCCGGCGCCCCTTCTGCGCCTCGGCCACGAGATCGCGCCGGGTGTCGGCGGGAAGGTGCGCGATGGTGCGCTTCCTCGTGGCCGCCGCCTGGGCCTTCTTGACGTTCCGCCTCGCGGCCGCGACCTGCTTGCTGCTCGCCATGGCGCCTCCTTCGCGCGCATCGCCGGACATCATCGACCGCGAGATGCCCGGCGACGGGCGGCGACAAACGACGGGCGGCCGGGGCCGCGCGCGTGGCGCGGCCCCGGCGGAGCGGTCACCGGAAGCGGGGCACCCGGTAGAGCGTGAGGTCGGTTCCCGAGGGGTCCTTGGCCCCGTACGCCGGCGGCAGCGCCGACGTCGAGCATCGGGGTTCTTCCGTGTCGTTATGGGCGGGGCGCCACCGTTCTCCCACAGGGCACCCGCGCCACAGGTGTCAGGGCCGTGAAGCTCGGGAGACACCGCGTCACGGCGTGCCGAACCGGCCCCTTGGGTGCGAACACATGTTCGGGTATCGTGTCGCCCCCCATGGCGGCCGACCCCACCACGACCGACCTCCTGAACCTCGCCCGCCTGTACGTCTCCGAGGGCGACGCGGAGCGCCTGGTGGGATGGATCGCGTGGCGCACCGGCCGCAACCAGGCGATGGCCGGCGACCGCCCGGCCATCGACCGCCTGGAGCTCGCCGTGACGAACTGGCTCACCGACGACCAGCGGCGCCAGCTGCTGCGCTGGCTCTCCGACCGCCTGCCGCGCGGCCTGTCGCCGGTCCCCGACTGAACCGGCCCGCGGACGACGGCCGCAGCGGCGCCGGCCACGACGCCCTTGCGCACACACGCGCGCGCGTGCCGTCGTGGGCATGTGCGAGCCTGTGCGCCGATGCGCCGCCCTCCCGCACCACCATCCCCGCGAGGAGCGCGGCGTCGTGGATGAGGTCGCGGCGGTCCTCGCGATCATCGCGGCGGTGTCCTTCGCGCTGGCGGCGACCCTCTGGCAGAAGGCCCAGCTGGGCATGGAGGGCGTCTCCATCCGCCACCCGCGCTCGATTCTCGCCGTGCTGGCCGACTCGATCTGGCTGCTCGGCCTGGTCGCCCAGGGCGTCGGCATCGTGCTGCAGGCCGCGGCTCTCGACCGGGGCCGGGTATCGATCATCCAGCCGTTGCTGGTCACGGCGGTGATCTGGGCGCTGCCGCTGGGCTACTTCATGACCGGCCAGCGGATCACCAAGCAGATGGTGGCGGGCGCGGTGATCGTGGTCGCGGGCCTCGCCGTGTTCGCGTCGTTCGGCGACCCCGCCGGCGGCGTTGACGACGCGCCCCTGTCGGAGTGGATCCTCCCGATCGTGGTGATCGTGCTCGCCTGCGCCGGGCTGTTCCTGCTCGCGCGGCGGGTCGGGGCGACCGCCAGGGCGGCGACCCTCGGCATCCTCGCCGGCGTGCTGTACGGGCTCTCGGCGACCCTCATGAAGCCGGTGGTCGAGACCCTCCACGCCGACGGGCTGCAGGCCACCCTCGAGGGCTGGGAGGTCTGGTTCATGAGCGTCGGCGGCCTCGTCGGGTTCGCCATCCAGCAGATGTCGCTCGCCACCGGCAAGCTGGTCGCCTCGGTGGCCACCGTCTCGGTCGCGAACCCGATCGTCGCGGTCGCGCTCGGAGCCATCGTCCTGCAGGAGCGACTCGACACCGACCCGCCCTGGAGCGCCGTGCTGGGCGTGGGGGGGCTCGCCATCGCGCTCGTGGGGGTCATCGTGATCGCGTCCAACGGAGAGGGCGACCGCGCCCAGGGGGCGGTGCAGCCGGCCGCCGCCTGAGTCCGATCAGGTCCCGGCGCCGACGTGCACCAGCCTGCCGCTCGGCATGCTCGCGGTGGTCCTGGTGGCCGGCATCGGGCTGGGGCTGCTGGCGTCGCTGATCCCGGCGCGCCGCTCGACGCGCCTCGAGGTGCTGGACGCGATCCAGACGACGTAAGCCCCCCCGGGTGCGGGAGCCCGTCCACCCCCGACGGTGGTTCTGCTGAGTACGTGACTTGCGCGCATTTTGCGCGAATGGTCTGCTAAGTGCGGTTGCTCACCGTCTCCGGCCCTTGAGGCACAGTGGCACCGACGGCACCCGTGCAGACCGCCGAAAGTCGGCCCCGGCCGACGGCTCGTCGTGCGGCCGCGACCGGGGTGGTCGGCCTGGTCGTGCTCGCCGTCGCCGCCGGGCTGGGCGCCGACCCCGCGAGGGGCACGGACGGGAGCCTCTACGCCTTCGGGGTCGAGTCGATGGTCGCCCAGGCCGCGCCCGACGGCCAGTGCTCGGTCGCCCAGACCGGCGCGAGCTTCGGCGTCACCTGCCCGCCGGCCCAGCCATCCGCGATCGGCACCAAGTGGCAGATCGACCTGCGCACCCCCCTGCCCGGAACGGTGATCGAGGCGCTGCGCTGGAGCGTGGTCCGCTTCCACCAGACGGCGACCTCGATCGCCCAGCAGGCGCTCGCCGACGGCAACCTCGCCTGGCAGGGCCCCGACGCGGAGATCCCGGCGAGCCCCGCCGCGCCCGAGGACCTACCAGGTCGGCATGCGGGCCTTCACCGCCTCGCTGCGGCTGTACCAGACCGAGACGCGCCAGCAGCCCAACCGCGTGTGGACCTTCCTCTACCCCACCATCCTCGTGCGCGACATCGAGGCGCCCTCGGCTCGCTGGACCAACGTGCCGACGGGCTGGATCACCGGCGACCGCGCGCAGGTCGCGTGGCAGGCCTCCGACAACCTCGACTCGGACGGCCTGGGCGTGCAGCGCATCGCGGCGGCGGGCCGGACGCTGTACGGCGCCGCGCCGGGGCAGGGCGCGCACGTCGCGCTGCTCGACCTCGGCGCCCTCCCGGACGGCGTCCACACGCTGCGCCTGGACGTCGACGGCGACGGCACGGCCGGCGCGACCCCCCAGGAGGCCCCCCTGCGCCTCGACCGCACGCCGCCCGCGGCGAGCGTCGCGGTGGCCGGCCTGCCCGCCGGCCGGGTGCGGGTGACGGCCTCGGTCTCCGACCCCACCAGCGGGGTGCGCGACTGGACGCTGCGCGCACGGAGCCCCGACGGCCCCACCGTCGCCTCCTGGTCCACGGGGGACCCCACCCGCGAGCTCGACCTCTCCTCCTACGCGGCCCCCGGGGAGACGATCCGCTTCGTGCTCCAGGCCAGCGACAACGCGGGCCTCTCGCGCGAGGTCACCTCGGCGCTCGTGACCCGGCCGTCCGGCGCCGGGGCGACGACGGTGGTCGTCGGCGGCGCGGCCGCCGGCACCCGCACGCGCATCCCGCTGCTGCGCCTCAACCACTCACGGCTGCGCCCGCGGGCCGGCCGGGTCGTCCCGACGCTCCGGCCGCTCCTGCGCTGGAAGAAGGGCCCGCGGGGCACGAAGCTCTACAACATCCAGATCTTCAGGCTCACGCGCGGCCCGGGCGGCCAGTTCACCGCGGTGCGCAAGATCCTCTCGGCCTTCCCGCGCAGCCGGTACTTCCGGGTGCCGCCGCGCACGCTGCGGCCCCGCACCTGCTACGTCTGGCGCATCTGGCCCTGGCGGGGCAAGCGGTTCACCGCGTCGCCCCTCGGCGTGAGCAACCTGTGCGTGGCGACGACGAAGGCCATGAGGGAGGCGCGGGCCCGCGGCGCCAGAGCGCGCATTTCGGCGAATCGGTGACGGAGGCGGCGCCCGGGTGAGGCCGTGGTGGGCCTGGGGCGGGGGCGCCCGGGGTACTCCCCCTGCGCATGGTCACGCCCCCGGCATCCCGGCCGTCCGATCCGGACGCGTCACCGCGCCTCCTCGGGCGCGCGGCGGCGCTGGTCGCCGGCCCCCTGCGCTACCCCGTCCTCGTGGCGTGGCTGGCGATCGCGTGCCTCGCGACGGTCTTCCTCCCCACCCTGAGCGCGGACCAGGGCGATCTCGGCATCCCGGTCCCGGACGACGCCGCGCCGATCCGCGCCGAGGCCCGCTCGGTCGCGCTGTTCGGCTACCCGCTCATCTCGCGGACGCTCGTGGTGCAGCGCGATCCGGCGGGGCTGTCGGCGGCCGACCGCGCCGCGCTCCTGCAGCGGGTGGTGGACGTCAACGGCGGTCGCGACGCCTCGCTCGCGGAGATCGCCGCCGCCGTCCCGCTGGTCAACGACCTCGGCCTGGCCGCCTCCGCCGGCCAGGAGGGGACCACGGCCATCACCTATCTCTTCTTCCGCCCCGGCGTGTCGGCGGCCCAGGCCGAGACGGTCGCGGACCGCTTCGCGTCGTCGCTGCGCGGGAGCCAGGGCACGCTCTCGGGCGTGACGGGGGCGGGCCCGGCGCGCAACCAGCAGTTCGAGGTGATCGAGGACCGGATCGGCTGGGTGGTCCTCGCGACCCTGGCCGTCATCTGCCTGATCGTGTGGCTGGTCTTCCGGTCGTTCGTGGCACCGCTGGTCACGCTGGCGGCCGCCGCAGTGGCGTACCTGGTCGATGTCCGGGTGATCGGCTGGGTGTCCGAGCAGACCGGGGTGTCGGCCTCGGCCGACCTCGAGCCGGTCGTCGCCGCGCTGCTGCTCGGGATCGTCACCGACTATTCGCTCTTCTACCTGTTCGGCGTGCGCTCGCGGCTGGAGTCCGGCGACGAGCCCCGGGCGGCGGCGCGGTGGGCCGCCGCGCACTACGCCCCGATCGTGGTCACCGCGGGCGTCACGGTGGCGGCCGGGACGGCCTCGCTGCTGGTGGGGGACATCGACTTCTTCCGCTCCTTCGGTCCGGGGCTCGCGCTGACCGCCCTCGTCGGCATGTGCGTCGCGGTGACGCTGGTCCCCGCCCTGCTGTCGATCGCGGGCGGCCGGGTGGGACGGCGGCGCCCCGGCGAGCGCCGGGATCCCGAGCGGACCCCCGCCTCGCTGCGCCTGCTCAGCCGCCGGCCGGTCGCCGTGGTGGCCGCGCTGGTGACGGTGGCCGTCCTGCTGGCGGCCGCGAGCGGCCTGCGCGAGACGACGCTCGGCTCGGGCCTGACGAGCGGCCTCCCGTCCGACGCGGGCGCCCGCGTGGCCGCCGACGCCATCGACGCCGGCTTTCCGCCCGGCGTGCGCGGACCCACCGAGCTGCTGCTCGAGGGCGCCGGAGTGGCGCGCGAGCCGGCCGCCCTCGCTCGGCTGGAGAGCTCCCTGCGCGCCGACCCGGGCGTGGCCGGGGTGGTCGGTCCGGGGACGCCGGTACAGCTGACCCCCCTCGCCCAGGTCCTGACGACCGCGGACGGCGGGGCGGCGCGCATGCTGGTGGTGCTGCGCGACGACCCGACCGAGCACGAGGCCATCGCCACGATCCGACGGCTGGACGAGCGCCTGCCCGGCCTGCTCCGGAGCGCCGGCCTGGAGGGCGTCACGCCCGCGATCGCGGGCGATTCCGCGCTCGCCACCGCCACCGTCAACGCGACCCGCGGAGAGCTGCTGCGCGTCGGGATCGTGGCGGCCCTGGTCAACCTGCTCCTGCTGGGCATCTTCCTGCGCGCGGTGATCGCGCCGCTCTACCTGCTGGCGGCCAGCGCGCTGAGCGTCGCCGCCTCGCTCGGGCTCGCGACCTACGTCTTCCAGGACCTGCTCGGCGAGGGTCAGCTGGTGTACTACATCCCCTTCGCCACGGCGGTCCTGCTGCTTGCGCTGGGCTCCGACTACAACATCTTCCTCGTCGGGCAGGTGTGGGACGCGGCCGCCCCGGGCGGCATGGCCGCCGCCGTCCGCCGGGCCGGCGGCCGCTCGGGCGCCACGATCGCGGTCGCGGGGATCGTCCTCGCCGCCAGCTTCGGGCTGCTGGCGATCATCCCGCTCCAGGCGCTGCACCAGTTCGCGTTCGTGATGGGAGTCGGCATCCTGATCGACGCCTTCGTGGTGCGCTCGGTGCTGGTGCCGGCCCTCATCGTCATCTTCGGCGACGCCGGGCGCTGGCCCGGCGCGGCGCGCCGGCGCAAGATGGCGCCGGAGCCCACCTGAGCCAACGCAGGGCGACGGCCCTGGCGCGGATGGATCGCCCCGAGGTGCGGGCCCGCGCCTCGCGGGGCACCGGATCGCGCTAGGGTCGCGGGCCGTGCGAAAATCCCTGCAGGCGTTGATCTTCTTTCCCCGGGGCGGATCCGCGCAGGTCGTGCGATACCTCAGCCGTTCGTTGGTGGCCGACGGATGGAGCACGCGCGTGGTGGCGGGCTCGCTCGGGGGGCCCGACGACCCCGGCAACGCCGCCGCCTTCTTCGGTCCCGGGATCGACCTGGTGGCCGTCCCCTACGACGACGCGATCCTGGCCGACGACCCCGTGATGGCCTCCCCGCCGATGCACCCCTCCTACGAGGACCGGCCGGGGGCGCCCGACCGGATCATCGCGGCGCTCGACGACGACGCGGCCCGCCACCTCATCGACGAATGGGTCCGCATCCTGGGCGCACCGGGCGTGCTCGACGGGATCGAGCTGGCGCACCTCCATCACCTCACCCCCATCCACGAGGCGATCCGCCGGCTGCGGCCGGAGCTGCCGGTCGTCACCCACCTCCACGGCACGGAGCTGCTCATGCTCGACGAGGCGGCCCGCGGTGCGTCGTGGGCTCACGAGGGCGCGTGGCGGCGGCGGATGCGCCGGTGGGCCCGGGGCTCGGCGCGCGTGATCGTGTCGTCGGAGCCGTCGCGGATCGACGCCGAGCGGCTCCTCGACCTCGATCCGGACCGCGTCAGCGTCGTCCCCAACGGCGTGGACCTCCGCCTGTTCACCGGTGACCGCGCCACGCCGCCCGAGCGCGCGGCGCTCTTTCGCCGCTGGCTGTGCGAGGCGCCCCGCGGATGGTCGCCCGAGCGCCCGCGGCCGGGGCAGGTGCGCTACTCCCCGCGCGAGATCGCGCCGCTCACCGACCCCGAGAACGTGGTGCTCCTCTACGTCGGGCGCTTCACCGCGGTCAAGCGGACGGCCCTCCTGGTGCGGGCCCACGCGCGGGCGCGCGAGGAGCTGGGGCGCCCGCTGCCGCTGCTGTTCGCGGGCGGCGCGCCGGGCGAGTGGGAGGGCGAGCACCCGGCCCAGACGGCCGCGCGCTCGCCGTGGGGGCACGAGGTGTTCTTCGCGGGGTGGCGCTCCCACGAGGAGCTTGCCCGGGTCCTGGCCTGCGCCGACGTGATGGCCGTGCCCTCGGTGGCCGAGCGCTTCGGGCAGGTCTACGTGGAGGCGATGGCGATGAGCGTGCCGGTCATCGCCTGCCGGGTCGCGGCCCCGCCGACCTACGTGGACGACGATCCCGGCTCACCCGAGCGCAACGGCTGGCTGGTGCCGCCCGACGACGAGCGGGCCCTGGCGCGCGCCCTGGTGGCCGCGGCCTCCGACCCCGCCGAGAGGGCGATCCGGGGGGCCAACGGCCGCCGGCGCGCGCACGAGCGCTTCTCGTGGGACCACGTCGCGCACGCGGTGGCCGACGTCTACGCGGCCGCCCTGGAGTCCTGAGGGCGGGGGGCGAACGCGACGGCGGTGAGCAGCGGCCGGCCGCCGGGTATCTCGACGCCCTCGGCCTCGACCGGCCGGTTGACGAGCCGGCCCTCGACCACGAGCGAGGTGGAGCCGCCCCCGTCCAGGTTGATCGCCTCCGTGGCGCCCAGCGTGGTCATCAGGAACGCCAGCTCGCGCAGGGTCAGCCCCGCCTCGTCGGGCGCGCGGCCCTCGCTGGCGACCGCGATCAACCGGCTCTCGTCCAGCCCGATCGCCGCCCGCGGATGGCGCCCCTCGGTGATGTCCGAGTCGAACTGCGCGTGGCCGGCCGCGAAGCCCTCGCGGTCCTCGCCCGCCCGCACCAGGACGTGGCCGTCGGCGACGAGCGCCGGGCCGGCCTGCAGGAGATCGCCCACCGGATCGGCCGGCAGGGCGGCGCGGGAGGCGATCGTCATCCGCTCGCCGTCGATGTGCAGGCAGGCGCGCTCCGAGGCGAAGCGGGCGTCGAAGGGCGCGGTCTCGACGCGCCGGCCCTCGACCCAGACCTCGCCGAGCGCCGGACCCCCCGGCGTCACGAAGAAGCCCCCCACGAGGGCGTCGTGCACCCTCGAGCGGACGCACCAGGAGTGCAGCGGCTCCGGGGCCGGCAGCGCCACGACGGCCGCGGTGACCGCGGCCCGCGGATAGACGACGACGTGCACGGTCGTCTCCGCCCCGGAATCGAGGGTGATCCGCTCGGACCGAAGATCACGGCGAAGGGGTGCGACGGAGCGCATGCCCCCTCCTTCGGCCGGATCCCCGTGCGATTCCAGCCGGAAGGCCACGGATGGGCAGTTTAGGGGCCGCCCCGGCCGCCCCGGTTGCAGCACGGTGGCCGGGGCGTGACGCCGGGTTGCAGGGGCGGCAGCGGGCGCCCGGCGGCGCCGGCTGGCAGGCTGAGCCGGTGTCCGACGCCGACGCCCGCACGGAGCGCATCCTGGAGCAGGTACGCGCCATCCCGAGGGGTTTCGTGCGCGCCTACTCGGACGTCGATCCCACCGCGCCGCGTTTGGTGGGCCGGGTCCTCGCGACCACGCACGAGAATGTGCCCTGGCACCGCGTGGTGCGCGCCGACGGCAGCGTGCCCGATGGGCGAGCGGCAGGCCGGAGCTGCTGCGCGCCGAGCGCGTGCCCTATGCGCGGCGCCCGGGTGGACCTTCCCCGCGCGCGCTACCCCGCGGGCCGGCCGCGGACCGCCGCGGCCGCGGCGCGCCTCGCCGGCGAGCGCCATCGCCGCGGTCGCCGAGGCGGACCCGGTGATGGAGGCGCTCGTGGCCGCCGTCGGATCGATCACGCCACCGGCCGCGCAACCCGGACGGCCACTTCGGGGCGCTCGTGCGCGCGATCGTCTTCCAGCAGCTCGCCGGGCCTGCGGCGGAGGCGATCCACGGCCGGGTGCGCGCCCTGATCGAGGGCCCCTCGACGCGCGGCGCTCGCGGCGGTGCCCGACGCCGACCTGCGGGCGGCCGGCCTGTCGGCCAACAAGCTGGCGTCGCTGCGCGACCTCTCGGCGAAGGTCCTGGACGGCACCGTCGCCTCGGCGACCCGCGGGGCCCGGGCGACGAGGAGATCATCGCCCGCCTACCGCGGTGCGGGGCATCGGCCGCTGGACCGCCGAGATGTTCCTGATGTTCGAGCTGCGCCGGACCGACGTGTGGCCGGTGGACGACCTCGGCGTGCGCCAGGGCTACGGCCTCGCCTGGGGCATCCAGCCTCCCCCGCCGCGCGCCGCATGGGCCCGCTCGGAGACCGCTTCCGCCCCTACCGCAGCCTCGCCGCGCGCTACTGCTGGGAGGCGGTCGCGCTGTCGCGCGCGGGCGCCGTCACCAGCCTGCGCTGATGCCCGCCCGCAGCGCCGGGCTGCTCCTGCACCGCCGACCGTCCGCACGGCGTGGAGGTCCTATCGCCCACATGGGGGGCCCCTTCTGGGCCCGCAGGGAGGAGGGCGCTTGGTCGATCCCCAAGGGCGAATACGAAGGACGGTGAGCACCCGCTCGCCGCGGCGCTGCGCGAGTTCGCCGAGGAGCTCGGCCGCCCGGCGCCCGATGGGCCCACGCTCGCGCTGGGCGAGTTCCGCCAGTCCGGCGGCAAGCGCGTGACCGTCTTCGCGCGCGAGGCCGATTTCGACGCCTCGCGGGTGCGCGGCAACCTCTTCGAGATGGAGTGGCCGCCCCGCTCGGGGCGGATGGCGGCTCCTTCCCCGAGATCGACCGCGCCGAGTGGACGCCGCTCGAGCCGGCCCGCACCAGGCTGGTGAAGGGCCAGATCCCGGCCCTCGACGCCCTCGCGCAGATGCTCGGAGGACCCTGATCCGCGCCCCCGCGGGCCGCGTAGGCTGGAGCGATGGGGCATCCTCGGCTGGAGCTGATGGACTGGAAGCGCCGGGTCCTCGCGATGTACGCGCAGGCGCGCGCCGGGGGCGGCCGGCCCGAGGCGTGCGCGGACTTCCGCGCGGCGCGCGACGGCCTGTTTCGCGACCACCCGCAGTCGCCCCTGCCCGCCGGGGAGCGGCCCGGGTTCGAGGGGGTGCCGTACTTCCCCCACCGCCCCGACCTGCGGGTCGAGGCGGCGCTCGAGCCCGACCGCGCGGGCGCGGAGCTCGTGATCCCCACCAGCACCGGCGAGCCGACGCGGTTCGAGCGCATCGGCTTCGTGCGCCCCACGCTGGCGGGCCGGGAGGTGTCGCTGGCGGTCTACTGGCTGACCGGGTACGGCGGCGGCCTCTTCCTGCCGTTTCGCGACGCGCTGGCCGGCGCGCGTACCTACGGGGGCGGGCGCTACCTGCTCGACACCGTCAAGGGCGCCGACCTGGGCGCGAGCGGCGACGGCGAGCGGCTGGTGCTGGACTTCAACTACGCCTACAACCCGTCGTGCGCCTACGACCCGCGGTGGAGCTGCCCGCTGGCGCCCCCCGAGAACCTGATCGACGTCGCCGTCGAGGCCGGGGAGATGGCGGGCCCGCGGCACTGACCGGCAGCCGCGGCGCGCCGGTCACGCGTCGGGCTGTGGCCCCCCCGGGCGCCCTCGCGCCCGCCCTCCGCGCTGCCGCCCATCGCGCGCAGCATCGGAAGGCCCCCCGAGCGCACGAAGCGCACGACCATGGCGAGGGCGACGAGCAGGAAGACGATGTTCAGGACCGTGGTGTAGTTCCAGGTGATGGAGGCCGTCTCCACCTTCGCGTTCCGCTCCGCCGGAACGAGGCCGAGCGCCTCGAACACGAGGTCGACCACCAGGCCGGCCACCACCATCGCCGCGTAGAACGTGGCCAGCAGGAAGCCGGCCATGCGCCAGCCGTAGTACTTGCGGTAGATGTCGAGCACCGGCAGGACGATGAGGTCGGCGAAGATGAACGAGAGCACCCCGCCGAAGCTGATGCCCCCGTTCCAGAGCACGGCGGCCAGCGGGACGTTGCCGACCGAGCAGACGAACGACAGGATCGCGACCGCCGGGCCGATGAGGGGCCCCCACAGGCGCGCCACCGCTCCCTGGTCCTCGAGGAAGAGCCCCTGCCAGAAGGAGTCGGGGACCCACGCCGCCAGCGCCCCCGCGATCAGCAGGCCGGCGGCGATGTCCATCCAGACGGCGGCCCAGTCCATGACGAAGTATCCGGAGGTGGACGTGTAGCCCTTGCGCGAGAAGAGGCGTCCGAGGACCCCGCCGGAGCCCCCCGCCGACATGTCCATCCCGGCGTGCCCCTCCATCCTGCCCGCCACGCCGCGCTCGGCCTGCCGCCGAGCCGCCTCGCGCAGCGGCGGCGTCAGGAAGCGGCGGAAGAGCAGCCATATGAACAGGATCATCAGCGGCCCGCCGACGAACTCGGCCAGCGTGAACTGCCAGCCCATCACCAGCCACAGGAGGATCCCGAGCTCGATCACCAGGTTCGTGGACGCGAACTGGAAGGCCATCGACGCGGTGAAGTCGGCGCCCTTGCGAAACAGCGAGCGGGCCAGCGCGACGGCGGCGTAGGAGCACGACGACGAGGCTGCGCCCAACCCGGTGGCCACGACCATGGAGCGGGGCGAGTCGTCGGGAAGCAGCCGGCGCATCTGCTCCTTGGCCACCACGGCCTGGACCGCCCCGGAGAGCGCGAAGCCGAGGATGAGGGCCCAGAGGATCTCCCAGCCCATCCCCGCCGCGTAGCTCAGGGCGTCGGTGAGGGCGTCCCAGATCACCGGCGCATGGTCTCGGGCATCCCGACGGCCGCTCCTCTCGGTCGCGCGACTGACTCAGAGGGCTACCCGTGGGCGCCGGGGGCGAATCGTCCGCCCGGCGCCCACGGTCGCGGGGGCGACCCCGCGCCGTCCTCAGATCAGGCCGGGCCCCGCCCGAGCAGCGACGCGGCGAGGTCCTTGGCGAGCCAGGCCGCGATGCGCGGGCGCTTGTGGAGCTGCGAGAGCGCGTACGGCATGTAGCCGTGGCCGTACGGCACGTAGACCCTGACCGGCACGCCGAGCTCGTGCGCCACCTGCAGGGGCCGGCGCATCGGCAGCCCGTAGAGCAGCTCCAGCGTGCAGGGCGTGCCGGCGGCCCGCAGGCGCCGCAGCGCCGTCTCCGCCAGCTCCGGATCGTGAGTCGCGACGCCCACGTCGGCGTCGCCGCCGCACAGGCGGTCGACGACCGCCAGGTACCCGTCCCGCGGATCGCGGTCCGGCGCCTCGGGGTCCGGCCACTCGCCCTTGACGATCCGCACCGGGAGCCTCTGCGAGCGCGCCCAGTCGGCGTCGTCGGGGCTGCGCCGCCAGCGTCCCGGAATCGTGAACCCCACCGCGCCCTCGGGCTGGTCCTGCGCGATCCGCTCGACGGCGTCGCGGGTGGCCGCGGCGGTCTCGGGGGCCATCGCGTCGAGGTGCACGCGCCTGCCCGCCTCGGCGCCGCGCCGCACGACCTCGGACAACAGCTCCGGCGAGAGCCCGAGCGCGGTGAACTTGATCGACAGGTAGTCGCCCGGGCCGCCGTCCCCCAGCCCGTCGATCGCCGCGAGGTACCCGTCGCCCACGTCGCGGGGCCGGTCCCCGGGCCCGTCCCAGAGGCCGATGGTCGCCCCGATGCCCCGGTCGGCCAGCCGCCGGCGCGCCGCGAGCGCGTCGTCGAGCGCCTCGCCGGCGACGTATCGGCGGACGATCGGCGCCAGCGCGCCGTGGACCGCGGTCTTCGCGCGCGATCGCGCCCGCGGGGCGGCGGCGGCGACGCGCCTGCGCGCCTGCCGGGCGCCCATGGCCGTCGCGTCCGCGGCCAGGGCGGCCGCTCCCAGGGGGGTGCGCGGATACGCGTGGAGGGCGACCGTCTCGCGCTCCTGCTCGGTCCAGGCCCCGATCCACGGCTCGCTCCTGCCGAGGAACTCGAACGAGCGCAGTCCGGCGGTCGCCGCCTGGGCGATGGAGTCCCGCAGCAGGAGGATCCCCGGCGAGCACGCGGCGAACTCGTCGTCGTAGCCGACCTTGAGGAGCCAGTAGCCGCCCCCGGCGACCATGGCGATCTGCATCGCGACGGCCTGCCCGTCGATGCGCAGGAAGCCCAGCCGCAGCACGCCCTCGGGGCAGGCCGCCGCCGCGTAGCCGCGGATGAACGCCTCCTCCTGCGGGTCGCAGAGGATCGCCGTCTTGGCCTCCCGCTTCCAGGAGCGCGCCTCGACCTCCAGGGCCTCGTCGAGCAGGGCGTCCACCTCGCCGGGCTCGGGGCAGCGGATCTCCGAGGTGACCTCGCCGAGCCGCTCCGCCCGCCGTCGCGCCCGCCGCAAGTCGGACCGCCGTCGCGCGTTCAGGTGGCTCTCCGGCTCCTCCCACGACGGGTCCAACGTGATGAACGGAGAGTTGGGAAGCCGCCGGGTGACCACCATCCACCGCTTGCGGAACGCGCGGGACAGGGCGGGGATCGCGGGAGAGTCCGCGGGCAGGCGGCCGAACTCGACGGGCACCGCGTCCCGCGCCAGGCCTCCGGCCAGGTCGGCGAGCGCGTCGGCGTCCCTGGCGAGCAGGTCCATCGGCTCGTGGTGGAAGTCGACCCCCAGCATCACGCGCCGGTTGACGCCGCGCACGCGCTTGAGAGCGAACGGGCACAGCGCCGCCAGGTCACCGCGCTCGTGGACGGTCGCCACCCAGACCTGTCCGCGCCATTCCGGGAGCGCCGTGCACGACGAGACCCACTCGAACTGCTCGATCGGGCCCCCGACATCCGATGCCAGGGCCCGCCAGGGGTCCTCCACCGATTCCAGGTCCCTGAACACGGTCACCGCCACGCAGCACCTCCGAAGTCGCCCGCCTCCCCACGGGCTATCGGTTGATGTGCCCACTAAAGCGAGCCCCAGGCCCGCGCGCACCCGCCGATCGGTCAGTTGTGGCCGCGCGCGGCGGGCCGCAGGGCCCACCGGGGCGGCCGGCCGGCGAAGCTCAGACGGGCCGGCGCGCGATCGCGAAGAGCTTGGCGAACTCGTAGCGCCAGCCGCGCGGCCCGGACATCTCGCGCAGCCTCGCCTCGATCTTGGCGACGTAGTCGGCCACCTCGGCCTCGGACTGGTCACCGATCATGTGGCCCGCCACGACGCGCATGCGCTCCATGTACGCCTTCACGGAGGTGTGGCGCACCCGGGTCTCCATCCAGATGTCAACGGGCTCGAGGCCGGCCTGGACGAGGTAGTCCTCCATCTCGGGCACGCTGCGCAGGTTGCCGTCGAAGGCGCCGACCCACCGGTAGTTGATGGGCTCGATGTTGGAGATCACATCGCGGTAGGCCTGCTCGCCGCCCCGCCCGGACATCAG
Source organism: uncultured Thermoleophilia bacterium (assembly GCA_963806585.1). Lineage (GTDB taxonomy): Bacteria > Actinomycetota > Thermoleophilia > Miltoncostaeales > Miltoncostaeaceae > Miltoncostaea. Next base: position 602,173 of record CAWDYN010000007.1, read on the forward strand.
GATCGCCACCACCCCGCCCGGCTTCAGCGCCCGCGCCATCGCCTTCGCCGCCTCCCACTTGTGCGGGAACCAGTGGTAGGCCATCGAGCAGATCACGAGGTCGAACGAGCCCTCGGCGACCGGCATGTTCTCCACGTCCGCCTGGGCGAGCGTGATCTCGACCCCCTCGATGCCCCCGAGCTTGGCCTGGAACTTCTCCAGCATCCCCTCCGCCGGGTCGACGCCGGTGATCCGCGCCGGGTGGAAGCGGTCGATCAAGGCCTGGGTGGCCCACCCGGTGCCGCACCCCACGTCGAGCACGTCGTCGTAGCGGCCGGGCGGAATGGAGAGCACCAGGCGCTGCGCGCCCTCGATGTTGAACCGAACCGCGTCCTCGTAGTCGGACGCGGTCTCGGTGAAGCCGCCCGAGACCGACTCGTGGCTCGTGTGGATGTGCGACGACATGTGCTCCGTGACCCCTCTTCTCGATGGCGGAGGGACTCTAGCGGCGCCTGCGTCGCTACCGGCCCACGCCCCCCGAAGCCTCGAGCAGCTTCTCCAGCAGGCCGCCGAGCCGCCTCTGGTCGGCGGGGCCCAGCGTGCCGATCGCCGGCGCGAGCGCCTCGGCCACGCGTTCGGTCAAGGCGCGGGCGAGCCGCCGGCCCTCCGGGGTGAGGCCGACCCGCACCGCACGGGCGTCGTCGCCGCCGACGCCCCGCCGCACCAGTCCGCGCCTGACCGCCCGGTCGATGAGGCCGCTCACCGATGACTTCTCCAGCCCGAGATGGGCGGCCAGCTCGGCCATCCGCGGTTCGCGATCCCTGAGGATCGCCAGCACCCGCAACTGCGTGACCGACAGGTCGTGCGCGGCCGCCACCTGGCTCAGCAGCGCCATCACCCCGAACGACGCCTGCACCAGGCCGTCCATCACGAGGGTCGCCGGGTCGCGCTCGTCGGGTTCGCTCACGGGGCCAGCCTAGCTTGAAGTAGTTCGTATCGCCAACTACTTTAGTTCGTACCACGAACTATTGGAGGCCCGGCATGCGCGCAGCGCTCGTCACGTCGTTCGGCAGGGCACCGGCCTGCAGGGACATCCCCACGCCCACGGCGAGCGGCGACGACGAGGTGCTCGTCGATGTGATCGCCTCCGGCCTGCACCCCCGCGTGCGCTCCCAGGCCGACGGCTCGCACTACACGAGCTCCGGCGCGCTTCCGCTCGTCCCCGGCATCGACGGCGTCGGGCGCACTGCCGACGGCGCGCTGCGTTACTTCGTCCTCCCCGACACCTGGATGGGCGCGATGGCCGAGCGGACGGTGATCGACCGGCGCCGCAGCATCGTCCTGCCGGCCGGCACCGATCCGATCCCGGTGGCCGCGGGGATGAACCCGGCCATGTCCTCGTGGCTGGCGCTGCGCCGGCGGGCCGGCCTCGAGCCGGGGCGGAGCGTCCTGGTGCTTGGCGCGACGGGAAACGCCGGCCGCCTGGCGGTCCAGGTCGCCCGGCACCTCGGCGCGGGCCACGTGATCGGCGCCGGCCGCGACGCCGCACGGCTGGCCTCCCTCGGCGCGGACGAGACGGTGCGCCTCGACGGCGACCCCGCCGAGGTCGCCCGGCATCTCGGCCACGCCGCCCGCGAGGTCAACGTCGTGCTCGACTACCTCTGGGGCCAGCCCACCGCCGACGCGATGGTGGCCGTCGTGACCGACCGCGCCGACCGCGGCCGGCCCCTCACCTGGGTCGAGATCGGCTCGGTCGCCGGCCCCACCGCCGCGATCCCGTCGGCCGCCCTGCGCGCCGCCCGGCTGCAGATCGTCGGCAGCGGACAGGGTTCGGTGCCCACCGACCGCATCGTGGGCGAGCTCGGGGAGCTGGCCGCCACGATCGCCGCCGGCGCCTTCCGGATCGACGCGCGCGCCGTTCCGCTCGCCGACGTCGAGGCGGCCTGGGCCGATGCGAGCGCCGGCGCGCGGATCGTCATCACCCCCTGATGCACGGCCCGAGACCCGATCGGCCCACCGGATCGGCCCGCCGGATGCCCGGCGGGCCGATCGCGGGCTCAGGCCGTGGCGCGCACCGTCACGTCGCCGATGGCGAGGCCCTCGGTGAAGAGGGTCACGCCGAACGTGTCGTTGAGCGCGGCGGCACCCTCTGCGCTCAGCGTGACCGTGATGCCCTCGAGGACGATGGTGCCCATGTCGTCGCTGCGCTCGAGGCCGGTCAGATCGACGTCGAGGATCGGGACCTGCGCGCCGCCCGCCGTGGCCGTCAGGGTCCCGGCCGAGGTGTCGATGACGAAGTCGGTCAGGTCGAGATCGGTTCCTCCGGCGGAGAACCTCAGGCCGCCGCTGTGGTCGATGGTGCCCGCCAGGCTCTCCGCCTCGACCGAGCCGCCCGTGATCGGGAAGGTGATGCCGTCATCGCCCGATGTCGCCGGATCGATGGGTGCAACCGAAATCGAGTTGTCGGTGAGGACCTGGGCGGTGTCCGCGTCGAGGGCCAGCGTGGTGCCCTCGCCGGTCAGCGCCAGCGTGGCCGCCGCGGTGGTCGCGGGGTCGGCGGCGGCGTCATCGTCGTCGCCGCAGGCGGCGAGCCCGAATGCCAGCGCCGCGACGAGCAGCGCGGCCAGGGGGAAGAACAGGAACCGTCTCACGATCGATCTCTCCCGTCGGTCGTTGGTTACCGAGGGGGTACGCGCCGGGCGGCGCGATCGGTTGACGGGTCGTTCCGCGCCGGCGGGGCTTCCGACGAAGCGGGCGACGGGGTTCGAACCCGCGACGTTCGGATTGGGAAGTAGGCCCAGGCTCGCCCGCCGGGGGGGTGACAGCTGCGCTTCAATATCCCTGAGACCCAGATGACGACGTGGGACGCTAGGAGCGTGCGATGAACGACAACACCGAGACCGCCATCCTCGCGGGGGGCTGCTTCTGGGGCGTCCAGGAGCTGCTGCGCCACCGCGACGGGGTCATCCAGACCAGGGTGGGCTACACCGGCGGGACCAACGACAACCCGACCTACGGGAACCACCCGGGTCACGCCGAGGCCGTCGAGATCGTCTTCGACCCCGAGCGCATCTCCTACCGGGACATCCTCGAGTTCTTCTTCCAGATCCACGACCCGACGACGCTGGACCGCCAGGGCAACGACGTCGGCTCGAGCTACCGCTCCGAGATCTTCTACCTGAGCGACGAGCAGCGCCAGGTCGCCGAGGACACGATCGCCGACGTCGAGGCCTCCGGCCTGTGGCCCGGCAAGGTGGTCACCAAGATCAGCCAGGCCGTGCCCTTCTGGGACGCCGAGCCCGAGCACCAGGACTACCTGCAGCACTACCCCAACGGCTACACCTGCCACTTCCCGCGGCCAGGCTGGAAGCTGCCGCACCGCCAGACCGCCTAGCGCGGCCCGACGGGCGCCTCCTCCAAGGCGCGAGAACCCCTGGAACGCTTCTCGGCCCTCAGGTGCATGTGAGATGGCACCCGAGGGCCGAGAACAAATTGGGCGTGCGGTTTCCAGCGAAGCGGACGACGGGTTTCGAATCCGCGACCTTCGGCTTGGGAAGCCCGTCCCGGGACGTCGGCTTCGTGGTGGATGCGCTCGGGTCCTGGCCACGGGCTGCGGCGGTGCCCGTGGCTCCGCGACCTCCGGTGCCGCCCCTCGTTTCACCAACTGGTGACCGCTCCTACCACGGTCGTTTGACCGATTCCCGGCGCGGGCAGGCGGGGCAACACACCTGGCGTCGTCCAGACGTCGAACGGCAAGGAAAGGTGAACGATGAGCTCGAACCCGGATCAAGTCCACGAGCGCACCAACATCGGCCCCGAGGGCTACTCGGAGACCACGGTGCTCCCGCCACTCGATGAGCTCGAGGGAATCGAAGTTCGCGACCCCGCAGGAGAGAAGATCGGCAAGGTGGACGACGCGTACACCGACTCCAACGACACGTATGTGCGCTACCTGGCGGTGAAGACAGGTCTGCTCGGCTCACGCCGATACATGATCCCGATCGACGATGTCGTCATCGCAAGCGATGGCGACGACGTCTACCTGACGGTGCCCTACACGAAGGACGAACTTCGCGACGCGCCGACCCATGAGCGCGACCAAGACTTCACCCACGCGCACGAAAAGGCGACCTATCAGTACTTCGGGCGCACCGCCTACTGGGACGCGGTCCGTGCCCGCCAGACGACTCCCGCGCCGACCCCGGAGATCGCAGAGGCGGAGGTACAGGCGGCAATCGATCGGGGGAACGACCCGAACGGCGTCGCGGTCAAGCGGTGGGGCATCTGAGTTCGGTCCATTCGCGGTGCCCGGGTCGGTCCTCACCGATCCGGGCATCGCCGCACCAGCCTGACTGCGAACGCTCGATGCGCGGCACGGCTGAAGAACGGCAAGCGGACGACGGGTTCGAACCCGCGACCTTCGGCTTGGGAAGCCGCTCGCGGCGCCGGAAGCGAATCGTCCTAAGGCCGTTCGATCTGCGGGATTAGCCCTGAGCAGCGGCTGGTTCTGCACCAAGGGCCACCTGGGGCCAGTCGGTCGGGAGTGATCCCGACGACGCGGACGGCTGCTGCGCTCTGCGGTCCGCGCCCTCGCCTCCGCCCTCTCAAGGCGACGGAACCGGTTCGAATCCCGTTGACGGGTGAGAACCCCGATACCTGCCGGCGCACCGGACGCACAGAACGCTGGCGGGGACCGTGCCGGCAGGGCACGAGCCGGTGGGGGAGGCAGCGGCATCACCGAACGCGAGCGTGTGTCCCCGTCAGCCGTTCTCGTTCGTGGTGATGGCGAACGACACGATCAGGGCAGGCCGATGATGAGGGTGCCGGCGGACGCGGCGCTCGCCCTGTGGGCACGATCGGCCCCCGACCAGTCCGAAGTTCCCGAAAGGAGCCGACATGCCGACAGCAACCATCGAGCCCCGCATGACCCACCCGGTGATGGTCATTCCCGAGGCCATGCAGGCGCTCCAGGCGCTCTCCAAGTCCACGAAGCGAAGCGGCCTTCCGCCCGACACCGTCGCCCTCGTGCACCTGCGCGCGAGCCAGATCAACGGCTGCAGGGGCTGCGTCGAGATCCACTCCCGCGAGCTCAAGGACGCGGGCGCGCCGGACGAGCGCATCTTCGCGGTCGCCGCCTGGCGCGGGTCGCCGCACTTCAACGAGCCGGAGCGCGCCGCGCTGGCGCTGGCCGAGGCCGCGACGCGCATCCCAGACCGGCCGGATCCCGTCCCGGACGCGGTCTGGGAGGAGGCCGCCCGCCACTACGACGAGCGCGCCCTCGCCGCCCTGGTCGTCGAAATCGGGGCGATCAACCTCTGGAACCGGCTCAACGTCGCCTCGCGGCAGTAGCCACCACGACCGTTCGGATCGTCGAAGGAGGACTCGAAATGTCCACAGCCCAGACGACGAGCAACAGAGCGGCGCTCGCGCGCTTCAACGACGCCGTGAACTCCGGCGACCCGAACGTCCTTTCGAGGGCGATCGACGAGCTCGTCGAGCCGGACGCGCGGATCCGCACCCCGGTCCCGACGCAGGCGAACGGAGCCCAGCTGCTCAAGGACGTGTTCGGCAAGCTCCACCGGGCGTTCCCCGACCTCCGCGTCACCCTCGAGGATCTGATCGCCGAGGAGGACAAGGTCGTCGGCCGCAATTCGGTCACCGGAACACATCGGGGCGAGTACATGGGCATCCCGCCCACCGGCAGGTCGGTGACCTACGACGAGATCTTCATCGCCCGGTTCCGCGATGGACGGATCGCCGAGACCTGGGGGGTCGTCAACGTGCTCTCGCAGATGCGACAGCTCGGCGCGATCCCGGGCGCCGGGGGGGCGTGACCCCCCCGGCGGCACAACCGCTGCGCGGCCGATTCCCGTCGCGCGCAGCGCTCCTCGACTTCCTCGCGGGCCAGCCGCAGCCCGGCCTCAACCGGTTCCAGGTCGCCGAGCTCCTCCACGGCCTCGAGGCGCTGCGTCTGTGATCCGGCGGCCCGCCGCCCGGCCGCCGGAGGTCGGCGTCCTTCGGGATGTCACCGCTCGGCGCGGGCGGTTGGCTCGTTCAGTGGCCTCGACGAGGGCTCGGTGGCGATGGCGGATTGCTCCGGGTCGAGACCGGCGTAGAGGCGCTGGCTGATCGGGGTCGCAGCCCGCGCCGCGGCGAGCCGGCAGCGCCCGGCACGAACGATCGGTTGGTTCAACAACGGCCGTGAGCACGGCATCGAGTCGTCCACGTCGAATGAGATGTCGCCGCCCTCGGGCGTCATTCGCACGTCGATCGCGACGTCGGTTGACTCCCCCGGGAGGGGGAAGCGTGACCAGATCCCGGCGCCCCCCTTTGGGGCCACGGATGGCAGCCCGATCACCCCGTGGCCGCGGTGATCGGCATCGAACGAGAGGGTGTCTCCGTCGCGGTCGGTGGCAAATGCGTGGTGGCGCCGATCGGGCGCCCTCGCCGCCACCTGGTGCCCGTGCCCCAGGCGGCCTCGCCGAGCTGAACGAGATGGTGCGCTCCGGGACCATCGCTGATCTGGGACGCCGGATCGGCGGCCGGCCGGCCGCCGACGCCCTCGCGTGAGAGCGTGCGCTGCGCCGCGTTCTTGCCCGGCGGCGGAGATGGCCGAGCGCCGGCCTCGGCTTGCGATCGACGCCCGCTCTCGGGTGACACAGCGCCTGGAACCGTCGCTACGGGACGCCCCGGCGTCTCCCCGGCAATGATCGGCGCGGTTGCCGAGGGGTGGATCGCCGACCCGAGTGGGGTGATCTCGTCGGCGGTCCGGCATCGAGAGACGACGCCTGCCACTGGCTCGCGGTGGCGTCCTGCCGGCGGGGCCGGCGGGTGCGCTTCATCATCCTGGCCGGCCTTGCCAGGGGGCTGTCGGAGGCGGCCGCTACGCGCGGCACCTGGAACTGCTCAAAGAGGCTCGCCGAGGATGTCGGGGGCGTCGCATCGCCGACCGACAGCGCGAGCAACCCGCGCGTGGACGAGGGGAGCCTGGTTGACTCCCCTCGTCCACGCGGTCGCTACGCCGCCAGATCGGGTTGGGGCTCCGGCTGGGCGGACGGGGCCCGCCGTCGGCGCGATCCGACCATTGCCAGCGCCGCCGCCGCCAGCATGAGGCAGGCTCCCACGGCCAGCGCGCGCCCGAAGCCCCCGGTCGCGGCCTCCGCGATGCCCGCGCCGCCGCCGCGCAGCGACTCTGTGCGCGCGGTGGCGACGGCCGACAGGATTGCGAGCCCGAGCGCGCCGCCGAGCTGCTGGCCCGTGTTCAGCAGGCCGGCGGCCAGGCCGGCGACCTCCTCATCCACCCCGGCGTTGGCCGCCGTGGTGGCGCCCACGAACACCCCGCCGAGGCCGAAGCCGGCCACCAGCAGCCCCGGCAGCAGGTCGGAATAGGAGCCGTCCACGGGGATGCGGGACAGCGACCAGAGGCCGGCGGCACCGATCAGGGCGCCGGCCACGATCACCGCCGTCGTGCCGATCCGGGCGAAGAGCTGGGAGGCGATGGCCGACGCGACGATCACCGCCCCGGTGAGCGGCAGGTAGGCCAGGCCGGTCTGGATCGGCGACCAGCCGAGCACGCCCTGCATGTAGAGGGTCAGGAAGAAGAACATCGGGAGGAACCCCGCGACGGCCACCAGCTGGGTCGCGTCGGCGAGGGCGACGCCCGGGACGCGCAGGATCGACGGCGGCACCAGCGGGTTGGCCGAGCGCCGCTCGTTGGCGACGAAGAGGGCCAGCAGCACGCCCGCTCCGGCCAACTCGGCGACCGTGCGCGCCGCGCCCCAGCCGACGTCCGGCGCCTTCACCAGGGCGAAGACCAGCAGCAACATCCCCCCCGTGGCCAGGAGCGCGCCGGAGAGGTCGAAGTTCCGCAGGCCGGCGACCGCGCGCTCGCGTCGCAGCAGCGCGAAGGCGCCGGCAAGCACGACCATCGAGAGCGGGACGTTGACGAGCAGCACCCAGCGCCAGCCCGGGCCCTCGGTGAGGATCCCGCCGAACAGGACCCCGGCCGCGCCCGCCAGGGCCGACACCGCCCCCCACACGCCGAAGGCGACGTGGCGGTCGCGCTCGGAGCGGAAGGTCGTGGTCAGCGTCGAGAGGGCCGCCGGGGAGAGCATGGCCGCGCCCATTCCCTGGACGAAGCGCGCGCCCACCAGCAGCCCCGCTCCCTCGGCCAGGGCGCCGGTCAGCGACGCGCCGGCGAAGACCACCAGCCCGATCACCAGTACGCGCCGCCGCCCCAGCAGGTCGGCGGCGCGGGCACCCAGCAGCAGGAAGCCACCGTAGGTGAGCACATAGGCGCTGACCACCCACTGCAGGCTCTCCTGGCTGAAGCCGAGGTCGCGCTTGATCGAGGGCAGGGCGACGTTGAGGATCGAGCTGTCGAGGATGTCCATGAACTGGACGAGGCAGAGCAGGAGCAGGATCGCGATGCCGCGCCGTGACGACAGCGTCGTTGCGGTTCGTGCGACGTCCGCTCGCGGTGGTGGTCGGTCGAGTGCGATGCTCATTGGCTGGTTCTCCTTCCGGCTTGATGCTCGTCGGGTCGTCTTGACCACGAACGCGCCGGGCGGAAGGGGACGCACCCCTGGCGGGGCCGACGTGTCCCCCCACGCCGGTTGCGTTCGTCGTAGTGACGAGGACATGCTGCGAAGGAGGACGACATGAAGTACTTGCTTCAGATCTATCCGGGCGACGCGAGGGAGGAGCTCGAGCGGTTGTCCGCCGACGAGCAGCAGGCGATCGTGGAGGAGTACCTCGCGATCGGGCGGCGCCCGGAGGTCATCGGCGGCGAGCAGCTGCAGCCGGTCGAGACCGCGACCACGGTGCGGGTCGAGAACGGAGAGGCGCTTCTCACGGATGGTCCGTTCGTCGACGCGAAGGAGCACCTGGGCGGCTACTGCCTGGTCGAGGCGGACGATCTCGATGCGGCGCTCGAGATCGCCGCGCGGATCCCGGCCGCGCGGATGGGCGGCGCGGTCGAGGTGCGGCCGTTGGTGGAGAGGTAGGGGCTGCTCGAGCAGGTCTTCCGCGACGAGTGGGGCCGCGTCCTCGCCAACCTGGTCGGCTTCCTCGGCGATTTCGATCTCGCCGAGGAGGCCGCGCAGGAGGCGTTCGCGGCCGCCGCCGAGCGCTGGCCGCGCGACGGCACGCCGCCCAATCCGGGCGCCTGGCTGACGGTCACGGCCCGCAACCGCGCGATCGACCGCCTGCGCCGCGACCGTACGCTCGCCGAGAAGACGCGCCTGCTCGAGGTGCCCGAGGCCGTGGAGGACGAGATGGAGGAGACGAGCTTTCCCGACGAGCGGCTGGAGCTGATCTTCACCTGCTGCCATCCGTCACTCGCGCTCGAGGCGCAGGTCGCGCTGACGTTGCGCGCGCTCGGCGGGCTGACGACGGAGGAGATCGCGCGCGCCTTCCTCGTTCCCGAGGAGACGATGAAGCGGCGGCTCTCGCGGGCGAAGCGCAAGATCAGGGACGCGGGCATCCCCTTCCGCGTTCCGGACGACCATCTGCTGCCGGAGCGGCTGGGTGCGGTGCTCGCGGTCGTCTACCTGATCTTCAACGAGGGCTACGGCGGCCGCGTCGACCTGGCGGCGGAGGCGCTCCGGCTCGGCGCGGCGCTCGCCGAGCTGATGCCGGACGAGCCGGAGGTGCACGGCCTGCAGGCTCTGATGCTGCTCGACGACGCCCGCCGCGAGGCCCGATTCGACGGGCGGCGAGCTCGTGCTGCTGAAAGACCAGGACCGCTCGCGCTGGGACGCCGCGAAGATCGCGCGCGGGCGCGAGGCGCTCGACCGCGCCTTCGCGCTCCCGGGCGGCGGGCCGTACGTCGTCCAGGCGGCGATCGCGTCGCTGCACATGGAGGAGCCGCACGACTGGCCGGAGATCGCCGCCCTCTACGGCGAGCTCGTCCGGCTGACGCGGTCGGCGGTCGTGGAGCTGAACCGCGCGATCGCCGTCGCCGAGGCGGACGGGCCCGAGGCAGGGCTCGCCCTCGTCGAGCGGCTGGACCTCGACGGCTACCAGTACTTCCACTCGACGCGCGCCGACCTGCTCCGCCGGCTCGGCCGAGCAGACGAGGCGCGCAGGGAGTACGAGCGCGCCCTCGAGCTCGCTGACAGCGAGCCCGAGCGCCGGTTTCTGCGGCGGCGCCTCGCAGAAGTCGGCGCGTAGCGCCCACCCCGCCCCAGGGGCACGGCCCCTGTCCCCGTCAGCCCCTCTCGTTCGTGGTCATGGCGAGACCACGATTCAGGGAGGTTGACGATGCGGGTATTCGTTGCGGGAGCGACGGGGGCGATCGGGCGGCAGCTGGTGCCGCGTCTGGTCGCCGAGGGTCACGAGGTCCACGGCATGACCCGGAGCGGAGCCAAGCGGGCGATGCTCTCCGAACTCGGGGCTGTGCCGGTGGTCGCGGATGCACTCGATCCCGATCAGGTCGCCGAGGCCGTGGCAACGGCGCGGCCGGATGTGATCGTGCACCAGCTGACCGCAATTCCCGAGGCGCTGGACATGCGCCACGCCGAGCGTGCCTTCGAGCTGACCAACCGGCTGCGGACGGACGGCACAGATCACCTGCTCTCGGCAGGGCAGGCGGTGGGAGTGCGGCGCTTCGTGGCGCAGAGCAACATCGTCGCGTACGCGCGCACGGGCGCGGCCGTCAAGAGGGAGGAGGACGCGGTCGACGCCTCGTCTGGCGGGGCGATGAGCGCGAACGCGGCGGCGATCGGCCATCTCGAGAAGGCGGTCCTCGGCGCGACCTGGACGGAGGGGATCGCGCTGCGCTACGGCTGGTTCTACGGTCCGGGCACCTCGATGGCCCCGGGCCAGGAGTCCTACGAGCTGGTCCGCAGGCGCAGGTTCCCCCTGGTCGGCGCCGGCGGGGGCGTGTGGTCGTTCATCCACATCGCCGATGCCGCGGACGCGACGGTGGCGGCCGTCGAGCGCGGCGGTCGCGGGATCTACAACGTCGTCGACGACGACCCCGCCACGGTCGCCGAGTGGCTGCCGGTGCTGGCCGAGCAGCTCGGTGCCAAGAGGCCCATGCGCGTGCCCCGGTTCATCGGGCGGCTCTTCGCGGGCGACTTCGGCGTGATCCTGATGACAGAGCTCCGCGGCGCCTCCAACGCGAAGGCCAAGAGCGAGCTGGCGTGGCGTCCGGCCCACCCGAGCTGGCGCCAGGCGCTCGCCGCGGCATGACCGAGCGCTGCCAACCGCTCGGGGAGCTGCGGCCGGCACCGCGCGGCCTCGGCGTAGTCATTCAGGCGGCGAATCGGGGGGGCGCCGAGAGTTCATCGCCCGCTTCAGCGACCAGTGAGACCTCGCTCGATTTGCTCGACCCCGTGGAGGGAGGCGTCCGTGGCGACCCGGCGTGCCTTCGTCGGATCGACTCGCTCCCTGGCCGGCTCCCCACGAGTGCTGTGACGGCGTGCGGGGCGCATCTCGCACTACCGCCCGGCGCCACCGGGAGCGAGGACGAGGCGCTGGCTCCGCGCCCGACCGCCGGGGCGAAGGCACGTCGGGGGCGATTCCCGTGCCGAGGGCCTGCTCCCTCCCCCTCCTCGGCATGCCTCGGCGCCGGCGATCAGCGACGCTACGCGCGATGAGCGCGGGCTTCGAGACCGCGGTCGTTGCCCGGGAGCGCCAGCCCGAGGCGGGGCTCCCGGCAACGCCCGACGCAGGCCTCGCGCTGTGAGGATCGTCGCGCGCCCGCGACGGATGCTGAGGCGCCGGTGGGTCAGGGAGGCGCTCATCTTCCTGACCGCCTACCTGCTCTACGAGCTGGCGCGGACGCTCGGGACCGGGTCGCGATCTGCGGCGGTCGCGAACGCTCACCGGGTGCTTGGGCTGGAGCGGTGGGCGGGCCTCGACCTCGAGGGCAGCGCGCAGGGGTCGCTTGCGGGCACGCCCTGGATGGTGTTCCTGGACTGGGTGTACCTGGCCGCGCAGACGGTGGCGCTGGCAGGTGCGCTCGTGTTCGCCTACCGGCGCTCTCAGCCCGTGTACCGGGCACTTCGCACGACCCTGATCGGGGCGTGGGCGGTCGCGCTTCCGGTGTATGCCCTCTTTCCCACCGCTCCCCCGCGACTGGCGGGGATCGGGATCGCCGACAGCGTCAGCACGCAGACGCCGTTCTCGCTCGACGCCTCTTCCACGGCGGTCTTCTTCAACCCATACGCCGCGGTGCCCAGCCTGCATGCCGCGTTCGCCGTCGCGCTGGGCATCGGCGTTGCCCTGTGCCTGCGAACGACGGCCCTTCGGATCGCCGCGGTACTGTGGGGCCCCCTGGTGACGGTGGCGGTGCTGGCGACCGGCAACCACTTCGTGGTCAACGTGGCCGCCGGGCTCGTCGTCACCCTGGTCGGCTTCGCGTCGGCGTGCCTGTGCGCTCGGCTGGGTCGGCCCCGCAGAGATTCACCACACGCACGCCGGGCATCGCCTCGGCAGGGCGGTGTTCCGACGACCCCTTGAACCCGCCCAGCGGGCCCCACCACACCGACCGGAACGCCGATCCCTCCCGCCGGGCGCGGCGGGCGTCGTCGGAGGCCGTGATGAGCCACGACCGCCGTACGTCACCCTCATGGTCAACACCTCGGGGAACGCGGGCTGGTCCGGCAGCACGACACCCACGCAGCAGATGACACACCCGGCGGCATCCGGCTCCTTGTGACCGGCGCGACCACCGGGCCGGGCGAGGCGATGGCCGCGGCGCTCATCGAGGCGGGCGCGCGGGCAGCGGCCCGAGCACCGGGTACCTCAGCGATCACGTGCCGGTTCGACGTGCGGGGATGAGCAGTCGGTCGCTTTCTGAGACGAGGCGGACGAGGGACCGCCGCGCCGGCCTCGGCAAGCGGAGTGTCGAGTTCCTCCGCGAGATCGGCGGCCGTGAAATGACCGTCGGCGACGCGCGGACGAAGCTCGGAGCTCGCAAGCGCCGCCTCGTGTCGGCCGAGGAGGCGAAGGCTCAGGACGCCGAGGTCCCTCTGGAAGCACCACGCGACGTACCGGGAGAATCTGTCCGAGTACGGCCAGAAGGTGCTTTCGGAGGGGCCTGCGCCCGTCCCGCCGACACCCCTTAGTCGGAGCGCGTCGGGAGTAACGGCGATGGCGAGACCTCCCCTTCCGTGGGAAATCCCTGCAAAGAATATGCGGACGACGGGGTTCGAACCCGCGACCTTCGGCTTGGGAAGCCGCTCAAGGCGCCGTCGGCGAATCGTCCTCAAGCCGCTTGATCTGGCGGATTAGCCTGCATATCGCCTGGATCTGCGGCGGGGCCACATGAGGCCGGACGGGGCCACCTGGGGCCAGGCCGTCGGGAGCGGTCCCGACGGGATGCGGTCGCGACGCTGACCCGGGAGTCGCTGTGCGCGCGCCTGCAGGACTGTCGGCGGTCGTGGACGGCGACGCCAGCGGCAGGCCAGGGGTTCGAGTCCCCTCTCCGGCTTGGCGGCCGTGCCCCGATGCGGCAGCCGGGCCGCGCGGGACCCGCGACCGGCGGGTCCCGTTGGGGCGTGGGTCAGGAGTCGGTCCGGCCGACCTCGTCAACCACGGTGTGTTGTGGCGGGCCCTGCAGGCCCGCGGCCGCCATCACGTCGCGCGAGGCGGGATCCTGGAGGAACCTCTCGTAGTCGTCCGTGGACCAGTCGAATAGCGCCCAGATCTCGTGTTCGTCGTCGGCGTTCCGGAGCACCTGGGCGCCACGACAGCCGTGCTTGCGCCGCTGGTCGGCGCCGTCGCTCGTGAACACCGACCAGAAGCGGTCGAACTCACCCACCTTGACCGTCGCCAGGATCATCACTACCTCCTTCGCGCGATGGGCTGTCCGATCAGCGTACGAGCCGGGCGGCGGGCCGCGCAATCCCCGAGATTCGCGGCGGCCCGATCGACCGGGCGACACCCCCCGGCGGCGGTCCGACCGGGCCGGGCCCTCGGCTTAGGCGGTCGTGACCATCCGGCATCGGCCGGTGCCGGCACAGGCCTCGCACTCCGGCGCTTCTCCGCGGGCGTGGGCGAGGCAGTGCTCCACCCGAGCGTTGACCACTTGGGCCATGAGGGGATGCAGGCCGAACGGGGCCGCCACCAGGTAGGTGACACCCGGGTGCCGCGAGGCGGCCCGGTCAACCAGGGCCGGGATGTCCTGGCGCCAGTGCTTGCCCGGCAGCAGGAAGTAGGGCGAGACCACGACGGTCCGCGCGCCGCGGGCCACACACGCGTCGAAGGCCGTCGCGATCGACGGTTCGGCGATCTCCATGTGCGCCGCCTCGACGATCTCGTATGGGACCACCTCGGCCACGCGCACGACCATCTCCTCGAGCATCACGTTGCTCTCGGCGCGCCGTGATCCGTGGTCCACGACGATCAGGCCGATCGGGGTGGGTGCGTCTGTCTCGGACATCTCCTCGAGGGTAGGGGTCCCACCTCGTTCCGGGCCGGGCATCCGGCTATCGGCCCGTCGTCGGCCGCGGGTCGAGGCCGAGACTCCACCCCCCGGGTCGGCCTCCGCACCGTCTCCCGCACCGTCCCGGATGGTGCGGGGATGCTCCCGCACCGTATGCGGATGCACCCAGGGCAGGCGCCACCCCGCCCCAGAACGACGAAAGCCCCGCTGCGACGGGGCTTTCGAGAAGCGGACGACGGGGTTCGAACCCGCGACCTTCGGCTTGGGAAGCCGACGCTCTACCAACTGAGCTACATCCGCGAAGGACCGTGAACCGTACCACGGAGGTTGACCCCGCCCGGGCTCTGGAGGAGCCTGCGCACACGGTTGAACCGGGGGGGGTCCGATGGACGAGCTGTCGGAGGCGACCGGCCGCCAGCGCGCGATTTGGGGCGCGGGCAACTACGCGCCGTTCGAGGAGATGCTGCGGCCCACCTCCGGGCGGCTCGTGGCGGCGACCGCGGTCGGCGCGGGCGAGCGGGTGCTGGACGTGGGGTGCGGCACCGGCAACACGTCGTTCGCGGCGGCGCGGGCGGGGGCGCATGTGACCGGCGTCGACCTGACGCCGAGGATGCTGCAGCACGCCCGCGTGCGCGCGGCCGACGAGGGGTTCCGGGTCGAGTTCGTGGAGGGCGACGCCCAGGCGCTGCCGCTTCCCGACGACGCCTTCGACGTGGCGCTGTCAACGTTCGGGTGCATGTTCGCGCCCGACCAGGGCCGGACGGCGGCCGAGATGGCGCGGGTGGTGCGGCCGGGCGGGCGGATCGCGTTCACCGGCTGGATCCCTGACGGCACCCCCGCGTCGTTCCTGCGGCTGATCTCCTCGTACTTCCCTCCCCCTCCGGCGGCGGCGGGGGATCCCCTGGCGTGGGGCGACGAGGCCGAGGTGCGCGACCTGTTCGCCGCGGCGGCGCCGGGGGCGAGCGTCTCGACCTCGAGCGGCTGCATCACCGTCGTGTTCGACTCGGTCGAGGACGCGGTGGACACCTACACCTCGGAGTTCGGCCCCCTGGTGGTGGCGCGCACGGCGCTGGAGGAAGCCGGACGGTGGGAGCCGCTGGTGGACGCGCTGCGGGGCTTCTTCTCGGGCATGCCGGCCTCGCGCAGCGGCGGCATCCTGATGGACAGCGACTACCTGCAGACCGTGGTGCGCACCGCCGCGTAGGGCGCGGCTACATCCGCTCCGGCGCCTCGACCCCCAGCAGGTCCAGCCCGGTGCGGATGGTGGCCGCCGTGGCGCGGCACACATCCACGCGGAACGCCTCGATCTCGGGCGGCTCGCCCACCACCCGGCAGCGGTGGTAGAAGGCGTGGAACTCGCGCGCCAGCTCGATCAGGTAGGCCACCACGCGGTGCGGCGCCCGGCGCTCCTCGGCCTCCGCCACCGCCACCTGCCAGTCGGCGATGCGCATCACCAGCGCCCGCTCGGACGGATCGAGCTCGGCGGGCGGGCCGGCGGGCCGGGCGTCGGCCGGGCGGTCCGGCATCTGCGCCAGAATGCTGTGAACGCGCGCGTGGGCGTACTGCACGTAGTAGACCGGGTTCTCCTGGCTCTGCTCGCGCGCCAGATCCAGGTCGAGGTCGAGGGGGGTCTCGTGACTGCGCTGGACCAGGAAGAAGCGGGCCGCATCGACGCCGATGTCGTCGAGCAGGTCCCCCAGGGTCACGACGGTGCCGGCGCGCTTGCTCATCTTCTTGGCCTCGCCCCGCTCCAGCAGGCTCACCAGCTGGATGATGGGCACCTCGAGCATGTCGGGGTCGTGGCCCCCGGCGGCCAGGACGGCGCGCAGGCGCGCCACGTAGCCGTGGTGGTCGGCGCCGAGCACGTTGATGAGCAGGTCGTCGCCCCGGCCGGCCTTGTCGAGGTGGTACGCGACGTCGGCGGCCAGATAGGTGGTGTCGCCGTCGCCGCGCACCAGCACCCGGTCCTTGGTGTCGCCGTAGTCGGTGGTGCGGAACCACACCGCGCCCTCGTCGGTGTAGGCGTCGCCGGCGCCCTGGAGCGCGGCCACGCCGGCCTGCACGGTGCCGGCCGCGTGCAGGGTGCGCTCGGAGAAGAAGGTGTCGAAGCGCACCCGGAAGCGGTCGAGATCGCGGCGGATGGCCTCCAGCATCAGCTCCTCGCCGCGGGCCGTGAAGAGGTCCAGCGCCGGCTCGGACGTGAGCGCGTCGTCTGCGTGGCGGTCGCCGATCTCCGCGCGCACCGCCTCGGCGATCGTCGTCACGTAGTCGCCGTGGTACCCCCCCTCGGGGACCTCGGCGGCGCGTCCGCACAGCTGGGCGTAGCGGGCCGCCACCGACTCGCCGAACAGGCGCATCTGGCGGCCGTGGTCGTTGACGTAGTACTCGCGGGTGACCGTGTGGCCGGCGAAGGCGAGGATGCGCCCCAGCGAGTCGCCGTACGCCGCCTGCCGGGCGTGGCCCACGTGGGGCGGGCCGGTGGGGTTGGCCGACACGAACTCCAGCAGGATGCGCAGCGGGCGCTCGGCGCCGCCGGCGCCGAAGCCGGTGCCCACCCGCGCCACCTCGGCGGCCGCCGCCGCGAACCAGGCCGGCGCGAGCGTCATGTTGAGAAAGCCCGGGCCGGCCACCTCGACGCCGTCGAGCCACGCGGCGGCGTCGTCGGCGCGCAGCGCGGCGGCGATGTCCTCGGCGATCTCGCGCGGCGGCCGGCGGGCCTGCTTGGCGAGGGCCATGGCGATCGGGGTCGCCAGATCGCCCATCTCGGGCTGGGCCGGCGTGCCCAGGGGCACGGCCGGCGGGTCGGATCCGATCACCTGCGCCGCGGCGCTGGCCACGGCGGTCCGGATCGCTGCGAGAAGTGGGGCGTCCGCCACGGACGGGGAGCTTACCGAGCGGCGGCGCTCCTTCTGCTGGGGGGGCTGGCGGTGGCGGGCTGCTCGGGCGGCTCCGGCGACCCCGCCCCGGGCGACGACACCACCCTGGTGGTGCGCCAGTTCGACGGCGACCGGCTCGTGAGGGCGGTCCCGCTGGACGACTGCGACGCCTCGGACGGCGCCTGCGCCCGCGTGGTGGCGGTGCTGCCGCGCCTGCGCCCCGAGCCCGACGAGGCGTGCACCCAGATCTACGGCGGCCCCGAGCGGATGGTGGTGGAGGGCACCCTCGACGGCGATCCGTACCGGATCGAGGTGAGCCGCACCGACGGCTGCCAGATCGCCCGCTACGACCTGCTCGCCGACGCGCTCTCTGGCTAGCGGCCGTCCCTCGGTCCACCCGCCTAGTGCGGGTAGGGATGCCCCGAGGTGATGCACAGCGCCCGGTACAGCTGCTCGGCGAGCACCACGCGGGCCAGCTGGTGGGGCATCGTCAGCGGGCCCAGGGACAGCCGCTGGTCGCACGCCTGCGCCAGCTCGGGGGCGATGCCCACGGCGCCGCCCACCACGAACGCCACCGGCCGGTCGCGCATCAGGCGCTCCAGCCAGGCGGCGAAGGCCTCGCTGGAGGCCGGGGCCCGGCCGAGCGGGTCGAGGGCGACGGTCGCCGCCCGGGGCAGCAGCTTGGCGCGCAGGCGCTCGGCCTCGGCGCCGCGGGCGCGATCCTCGCCACGCTGGAGCGGCTCGGCGGCCACCTCGTCCACCCGCAGCCCCACCAGGCGGTCAACGCGCTCCTCGTACAGCCGGCCCGGCCCATCGTGGGGCGGGCGCAGGCGGCCCACGCAGGCGATCTGCAGCCGCGGCGTCCGGCGTCCCAGCTCAGCGCTCCGACGAGTCGCGGTAGCGCTGGGCCAGGGCGATGCGCTCGAGCGCGGTGGGGTGCGTCCCGAACCAGAAGCGGACCGCCGCCGGCGGGTCGGGCACGCCCAGGCTGCGCTCCACCAGGCCCTGCTGCAGGGCGATGTCGGCCCCGGGATCGCGCGACAGCTGCAGGCCGCGCCAGTCGGCCTCGCGCTCGTATGCCCGGCTCACCCAGGTCACCAGCGGGGCGCTGAGCGTGGTGATCACCGCCGCGGCGGCGGCGGCCACCGCCAGCCGGCGCAGCACCAGGTCGCAGCCGGCGGCGTCGCGGCTCGCCCGCCCGTACCCGGTGCGCCAGCCCACGGCGGCGAACACCAGCAGCAGGCCCGGCACCGCCAGCACCGCCCCCCAGGTGCTGCCCTTGAGCACGTGGCGGCGCTCCACGTGGGCCAGCTCGTGGGCCACCACCATGCGCACCTGGTCGGGAGGGAAGTCGCGCAGCAGGGTGTCGAACAGGACGATGTGGCGGCTGTCGCCCAGGCCCGACACGTAGGCGTTGGCCGCCGTCGTGCGGGCGCTGGCGTCGTTGACCTTGACGTCGTCGGCGTCCACGCCGGCGCGGTGGGCCAGGTCGAGGATCTGGGTCGAGAGCGTCGGGTCGCGCAGCGGCTCGGTGCGCTGGAAGAGCGGCTCGATGAGCACCGGCGACAGCAGCGAGGACAGGTAGATGAAGGCCGCCACCACGCCGGCCATCGCCAGCCACCACAGCCGCGGCGCACGGGCGATGAGCACCGCCGCCCCCGCTCCGAGGATCGCCGCGATCGCGGCCGAGATGCCCAGGCCCTTGGCCGCGTCGGCCAGCCAGGCGCCGAAGCCCTGGGTCACGATGCCGTAGTCGCGGCCCCATGCGTAGCGCCCGACGGCCAGGGGTAGGGCCACCAGGAACGTGACCAGCGACAGGCCCACCCCGAAGATGATCCCGGCGGCCCAGGGCCGGCCGCGGGCCACGCGCACCACCCCCGGCCGCCAGCGCCCGCCCAGCATGGCGACGCCGATCGCCGTGAGGGCCGCCAGCGGGACGCCCACCGCCGCCATCGCCCAGACGCCCCGCCGGTACTCGCGGTTGCGCGTCAGCGCGGCCGGGTCGAACCAGTCGGCCAGGGGGGCCGGATCGACGCTCGGCACGCCCGCGCTCCACAGCCGCCAGCGCATCAGGGCCACCGCGCCGCCGGCGCCCAGGGCGGCCACCGCGGCCAGCGCGGCGGAGCGGCGCCGGGGCTCGGCCGGCAGCCATCGGGTGGGCCTCAGCCGCGGTCGGCGCACGGGTCTATCGTAGCCCTCGGCCCGCCGGCATCCGAAAGGTCCCGCCACGCCCCCCATCGCCATCCTCAGCGACATCCACGGCAACCGCCAGGCGCTGGACGCGACCCTGCGCGCGGCGCGCGAGGCGGGCGCGGCGTCGTGGTGGTGCCTGGGCGACCTGGTCGGCTACGGCGCCGACCCGGTCCACTGCCTGGCCACCACCGTGAGCGGCGCGGAGCGCTGCATCGCCGGCAACCACGACCTCGGCGTGACCGGCGAGGTCTCCCTGGAGCTGTTCGCCGACCTGGCCCACGACGCGGTCGTGTGGACCCGCGAGAGGCTCGGCCCGGTGGGCCGGGCCAAGCTGCAGAAGCTGCGGCCGCAGGACGCCGAACGGCGTCCCCCTGTACCACGCCAGCCCGCGCGACCCGGTGTGGGAGTACATCGTCTCGGTGGAGCAGGCCCGGGAGGCGCTCGAGCACCAGCGGGTGCCCCTGGTGCTGGTGGGGCACACCCACATCCCCTACGCCTGGCGCCTCACGCCCGACGGGGCGATGGAGAGCGTCGGCGTCCCCGAGGGGGGCCTGCTGGAGCTGGCGCCCGGCCGGTGGCTGGTGAACCCGGGCTCGGTGGGACAGCCCCGCGACCGCGACGCGCGGGCCTCCTGGGCGCTGTACGACCCCGAGGCCGGCACGATCGCGTTCCGTCGCACGCCCTACGACGTGGCCGGGGCCCAGAACGCCATCCTGGAGGCGGGCCTGCCGTCGCTGCTCGCCCATCGCCTCTCCGAGGGCCGGTGAGCGCGAGCGGCGCCTACCTCGACCACGCCGCCGCCTCGCCCCTCGACCCGAGGGTGCGCGCGGCGATGGCGCCCTTCCTGGGGGACGAGCACTTCGGCAGCCCCTCGAGCCTGCACGAGTGGGGGCGGCGGCCGGCCGAGGCGCTGGAGGAGGCCCGCGGGCGGGTGGCCGCGCTGCTGTCGTGCGACCCCGAGTGGATCATCTTCACCTCCGGCGCCACCGAGGCCCGCAACCTGGCCGTCGCCGGCCTGCTGGCCGGCAACCGCGTGTTGGGACGCCACATCGTGGCCAGCGCCCTGGAGCACCCGGCGGCGCTGGCCGCCTGCCGCAGCGCGGCGCGCGATGGCGGCGCGCTCGACCTGGTGGGGGTGGACGGCCTCGGCCACATCGACCCGGCCGCCCTCGCGGCCGCGATGCGCGACGACACCGCGCTGGTCCACCTGGTCCACGGCCAGCCCGACATCGGCACGCTGCAGGACCTGCCGCCGCTCGTCGCCGCGGCGCGCGCGCGCCGGCCCGAGGCCCGGATCGTGGTGGACGCGGGCGAGACGGCCGGGCTCGTGCCGCTCGACGCCACGGCGCTCGACGCCGACGCGGTGGTGATCGGCGGCGGGCCGGTGGGCGGGCCGCCCTGGACCGGGGCCCTCGCCGTGCGCCCGGGCGCGCGCCTGCACCCGCTCATCCAGGGCGGGCTGCAGGAGCACGGCAAGCGGGCCGGCGCCGAGGACGTCCCCGGCATCGTCGCCCTGGGCGCCGCCGCCGCGATCGCCCGCCGGGAGATGGACGCGCCGGGCCGCGGCGATGGCGCCGCTGGCCCGGCGGCTCACCGAGGGCCTGCTGGCCGTCGACGACGTGCGCCTCAACGGCGACCCCGACGCGCGCATCCCCGGGCACGTGCAGGTGTCGGCGGGCTGGGTCGAGGGGGAGAGCCTGTGCCTGGCGCTGGCGGCCCGCGGCGTCGCGGTCTCGCCCGGGTCGGCCTGCACGGCCAACGCCGGCAAGGCGGCGCCGGCCCTGGAGGCGATCGGCCTGGAGCCGCCCTGGACGCACTCGGCCGTGCTGTTCACCCTGCGGTCCACCACGACCACGGCCGAGGTGGACCGCGCCGTCGCGGCCTTCGCCGAGGCGGTCGCCGCCCTGCGCGCCATGAGCCCGCTGGCGCCGTGAGCGCCCGCATCGTGGACGCCCTCGGCACCTGGTGCCCGGTGCCCATCCACCTCATCGACCGGGCCGCCCGGCGCGCCCGGCCGGGCGAGGTCCTGGAGCTGCTCGCCGACGACCCCCTGATCGAGGTTGACCTGCCGGCCTGGTGCCACAGCTCCGGGAACACGCTGCTGGAGCTGCGCCCGGACGGCCCCTCGTACGTGGGCAGGGTGAGGGTGTGCTGAGCCGCCTCAGGCGATGAGGCCCGCGCGGCGCAGCATGTCCTCGTGGGCGCGCTGGCCGTAGTACTCGAACACCTCGGCGATCAGCCCGTCACGGAAGGTCACGCGCAGCGCCATGCGGTTCTCGTACGAGCCGCCGGCGACCAGGTCGGCCTCCATCGTCTCCTCCACGAAGGCGACGTCCGGGTCGGCCGTCGGGTGGAAGCGCACGTCGCGCACCGCGATGCGGGTCGCGATGGAGGCGAAGCCGCCGAAGACCTGGCCGAGGGCCTCGCGTCCCTCCACGATGGCGGGGAACGACGCGATCGGATAGGCGACCTCGTAGCGGGCGTCCTCGGTCCAGAACCCGAGGAACTGCTCGATGCGGCCGGCATAGAGATGGGCGGCGGACTCCCGCCACACGGCCTCGTTGGCGGTGGTGGCGGTGGGTGCGGTGGTGGTCATCGGGATCTCCTGTGACGCGGTGTGCGGATGCGGATGACGCTCGCAGCGTCCCCCCGGCGCGACATCGGGGATATCCCTCGGCTAGCCTCGCGGCGTGTCGGGGGTCCATCTGCACGGGCGCGACCGGGAGCTCGAGGCGCTCGGGGCCGCCGTCGCCGCGGTCGCCGGCGGTGGGCGGCGCGTGGTGGTGGTGCGCGGCGAGGCCGGCATCGGCAAGACCGCACTCGTGGGCGCACTGCGCGAGAGCCTGCGCGCTGCCCGCTTCGTGGTGCTGGAGGGGCGGGCCACCGAGCTGGAGAGCGACGTGCCGCTGGTGCCGGTGATCGACGCGCTCTCCCCCGCCCTCGCCGGGGTGTCCGCCGGCGCGCGGCGCGAGCTGGGCGAGGAGCACGAGCGGCAGCTGGCGCGGGCGCTCCCCGGGTGGGGCGCGGGGACGGACGGCGCGCCCGAGCCGGCCGCCGAGCGGTGGCGGCTGCACCGCGCCCTGGGCGACCTGCTGGGCGTGATCGGGCACGGGCGCCCGACCGCCCTGGTGCTGGATGACGTCCACTGGGCCGACCCGGCGACGCTCGAGCTGCTGGAGCACCTCATCCGCCGGCCGCCGCGGGGCCGCTGCTGGTGGCGCTGGCGCTGAGGCCGGGCGACGCGGCCGACAGGATCGCGGCCGCGCAACGATCGACGGCCTCGGCCGACGTGGCCACGCTCGACCTGCCGCCCCTGTCCGCCGACGACGCGCGGGCGCTGATGGAGACGATCCACGGCGACGGCCGGCGCGCCCGGCTGTTCCACGAGTCGGGCGGCAACCCGCTGCTGCTGCAGGAGCTGTGCCGGGTGCCCGACGGCGACGGCGTCCCGGGCGGGATCGTGGAGGCGGTGCGCGCCGAGATCGAGGGCCTGCCGGACGCCGCCCGCGCCCTGATCGCGGCGGCCGCGATCGCGGGCGACCCCTTCGACCTGGACGTGGCCGCGCCGGTGGCCGGGCTGGACGCGGGCGCCTGCCTCGACGCGCTGGACGCGCTCGCCGACCGCTCCCTGGTGCGCGCCACGCAGACGCCCCGGCGTTTCGCCTTCCGCCACCCGGTCATCCGCAGCGCGGTCTATGCGTCGATCGCGCCCGGGGCGCGCCTCGCCGGGCACGCGACCACGGCGCGGGAGCTCGCGCGGGCCGGCGCGCCGGCCCCGGTGGTGGCTCGCCACCTCGCCCACGCGGCCGCCCCGGGCGAGCTCGCGGCGGCGGCCACCCTGCGCGCGGCCGCCGCCGTGGTGCGCTCGCAGGCGCCGGGGACCTCGGCCGACTGGCTGCAGGCGGCGGCGCGCGCCGACCCGCGGGGGGCTGCGGCCCACCGCGCCCAGCTGGCGGGGGCCCTGGTCGAGTCGGGCCGCCTGGACGAGGCGCTCGCCGTGGTGGACGCCGCCGCGCCCGGCGACGGCGCCGGCGACCCGGTGGGCATCGCCCTGGTCGGTGCCTCCGTCGAGCGTTTCCTCGGCCGCCACGGCGCCGCGCGCCGCCGGCTGGACGGCGCCCTCGGGCGCACGCCGCCGGACGGACCGGAGGCGGCGCGCCTGATGGCCGACCTCGCCCTGTCGGCCTACGAGGGCGGCGACCAGCTGGAGATGCTCGACTGGGCCCGGCGCGCTCGGGCCATCCCCGGCGCCGGCGCCGCGGCCACGGCCGCCACGGCCGCGATGCAGGCGATCGGCCACGCATTCGTCGGCGACATGCCCGCAGCCGACGCCGAGATCACGGCGCTGATGACGGCGCTCGAGCGGGCGTCCGACGACGAGCTGGCGGGCGCGGCAGAGCTGCTGCTGTCGGTGTCGTGGGGCCTGATCGCCCTCGAGCGGCTGAACGACGGGCTGGCCGCGGCGCGGCGCCTGGCGGCGATGGCGCGGCGGGGCGGAAACGGGCCGGCGGCCGTCGGCCACGGCGTGGCGGCGACGCTCGCGCTGGGGCTGCTGGGGCGCATCGACGAGGCGGCCGCCCTGGCCGACCGCACCGAGCAGGCGGCGCGGGTGACCGGCAACGACCAGGCGGTGCAGTGGGCGCTGTGGATGCGGGCGTGGGTGCTCATCGACCACGGCGACCTGGACGCGGCCCTGGCGGCGGCCCGCGAGAGCGTGGACCGCGGCGAGCGGCTCGACGACTCGGCGCTGTCGGCCATCGCGCGCACCGTGCTGGGCGCCGTGCTGGCGGCCCGCGGAGACCACGCCGGCGGACGCGAGCTCCTGGCCCTGTACGACATCGAGCCGGGCTGGGTCTGCCGCTGGTCGCCCGCCCTCGTGGAGGCCGACCTCGCGCTCGGCGACCTCGCCTCGGCCGCGGCCCACGCCGGGCGCGCCGCAGAGCTCGCCGCCCGGGTCGGCCTGGCCGGCGCGCGGACGACGGCCGGGCGGTCGCAGGCCCTGGTGGCTCTCGCCGACCGCGATCCGGCGCGCGCGGCCGGGCTCGCCCTGGAGGCGGCCGGGGTCGCCCGCGAGGGGGGCTTCGCCCTGGACGAGGCGCGCGCCCGGCTGGTGGTGGGGCGCGCCCTGGGCGCCGGCGACCGCGAGGCCGCGCTGGCCGAGCTGCGTGCCGCCGAGGCCGCGGCGGTGGCGTGCGGCGCCCCGCGGGTGCGCGACGAGGTGCGCCGGGAGCTGAGGGCCCAGGGCCACCGCGCCGGCCGTGGCGGCGCGCGGGCGACCGGGCAGGAGGGACTGGCGGCCCTCACCGGCCGCGAGCGCCAGATCGCCGAGCACGTCGCCCAGGGCCTGACCAACCGGGAGATCGGCGCACGCCTGTACCTCAGCGAGAAGACGGTCGAGACCCACCTCTCCCACGCCTTCTCCAAGCTGGGCGTGCGCTCGCGCGCGGAGGTCGCGGCCCGGGTGGCCGCCGAGGGGTCCTAGCGGGCGACCGTCATCGACGCTCCATCGGGCAGTGGAACGACATAGGAATCGACCTGGGCGCGAGAACTCGCTCCCGGCCGCGTCCCCCTCGGGCTCCCGGCGGGCACTCGCTACCCTGGGGGCATGCGCGCGGCCCCCGCATTCGCCATCGACGCGGTCCTGATCCTGGGCTTCGCGGCGCTCGGCCGGCGCAGCCACGAGGAGGGCTCGAGCATCGCCGGCGTGGTCGAGGTGGCGGCGCCGTTCCTCATCGCCCTCGTCGTGGGCTGGCTCGCCGCCCGTGCATGGCGGGATCCCCTGGCGCCGTTCACCGGCCTCGTGGTCTGGCTGGTCACGGTCGTCCTGGGAATGGGATTGCGCAGCCTGGTGTTCGACCGCGGCATCGCGCCCGCCTTCATCGTCGTCGCCCTGCTCACGCTGGGCCTGCTGCTGGTGGGCTGGCGGCTCCTGGCGGCGCGCCTGCTGTCGCGCCGGGGCGGCCTGGAGGGGGCCGGCGGATGAGCGTCGATCGCGTGGTCCCGGAGCCCGGAATGCTGGTGTGCGCCGTCTGCGGAGAGCGCATCAAGCCCGGTCGCACCCCGGGCACCTACGTCCACACCACGCGCCTGGTCGCGGCCTGCGACCTCGACTCCGATCACGAGGCGGAGCCGGCCCACCCGCGCTGAGCCGCCTCAGCGGGTGTCGATGAGCGTCATGCGCCCGCCCGAGGAGCCGGCGAACTGGTTGCCGGCCGCGATGGCGACCGCACCGCCGGCGAGCTCCCGCGCGCCGAGCACCGGCAGGGACGTGCGGCGCTGCCAGGCGGTGGCGCCGGTCGCCAGGCGAAGGCCGCGGACGGCGCGCCGGCCGGCGGCGTCCAGGGCGACGTAGACCCTGCCGCCGCGCCCCACCGACAGCAGGCGCGCCCGGTCGCCGGCGCGCGTGCGCCAGGCGGTGGCCCCGGTGCGCAGCGACAGCGCCCTCACCACGGGCGCCGAGCGGAACGCCGACCCCGCGTAGATCCGTCCGCGACGCGCGTCGACGATCACCCGGTCCGCGGTGGTCGCGAATGGCCGCGACCACCGCACCGCGCCGTCCGGCGCGATGGCGAGGGTGCGGGCGCCGTCGGCCACGAGGACGCCGGACGGCAGCCCCGCGAGGACCTGGTCCGGCCCGATGCGCGTCCACACGATGGCCCGCCTGGCGGGGTCAACAGCCAGCAGCAGACCGGGCAGGGTCGCGCCCGTCGCGGCGTCTTGCGGCCGCGAGAAGGCCGCGTACACCAGGCCCGACGCGTCGCGCACGGTCACCGGCGGCACGTTGAACTCGTCCTGCCAGAGGTACCGCCCGTTGAACGGCGCGCCAGGGCGTGGGGGTGTTGGACGCGACGATGGCCGGCCAGGGACCGGCGAGCGTGCTGAGGTCGAGGGCGCCCCTGCCGACGATGCAGGTCGCGTCGGCCAGGACGACCCCCGAGCAACCCGGCGCCCTGCGGCCGCGGGCGTCGACGGCCCAGACGTCGTCGCCGTCGGGGCCGATCGGCCCGTAGGTGCCGTCGGGCTGGAGGGCCACCGGCTGAGGGCCGTCGTCGCAGTTGCCGCAACCGGCCGCGTGCCGGTTGGCCCACCGGCGCCCGCCGTCGCGCCGGTACGCCGCGACCGTGTAGGTGAACCCGTCCTGGGCCACCACCACGACTCCCCCCTTCGGTCCCGGCAGCAGCGGCCCGGCCGGCGCCGAGCGCGGCCACCCGGGCAGCACGGGCTGCGCCGCCGCGGCGGAGGTGGCGAGCGCGAGCGTCGCGAGGAGCGCCGGCGCCAGGAGGACGACCCGCTTCATGACGGCGACCATACGGCCGCACCGGGGAGGACGGCGATGCCCTCGGGTGCCGGGTACGAACGTGTGTTCGCTATGCTGGCGCGATGGGACGCCCCGCACCCGCAGGCGGACGCGAGCAGATCCGCTGGCGCCTGGCCGATGACGACGGCGGCCAGCCGGCGCTGCTGGGCGAGGTCGAGCGGCGCGCCGGCCGCGACGAGCTGGCCGGTCTAGAGCTGCTGCACGTGCGCGCCAAGAGCATCATCAACCGCGCGCCGAAGGTGTCGCAGCTGCCCTTCGACTGGACCATCAACGCCTACCGGGGCTGCAGCCATGCCTGCGTCTACTGCTTCGCGCGGCCCACCCACGAGTACCTGGGCTTCGGCATCGGCGAGGACTTCGACCGGCGCATCGTGATCAAGGTCAACGCGGTCGAGCGCCTTCGGGCCGAGCTGCGGCGGGCGAGCTGGGGCGGCGAGACGATCGCGATGGGGACCAACACCGACCCCTACCAACCGGTCGAGGGCCGCTACCGGCTCACCCAGGGGATCGTCGAGACCCTGGCGGCCGCCGACAACCCGTTCTCGATCCTCACCAAGTCGACCCTGATCGGCCGCGACGCCGAGCTGCTGGCCGACACGGCGCGCCGGACGCAGGTGCACACGGCGCTGTCGATCGGGTGCCTGGACGAGGACGTCTGGCGCCGGGCCGAGCCCCACACGCCCCACCCGATGCGACGGATGGAGACCGTGGCGAAGCTCAACGCCGCGGGCGTGCCGTGCGGCGTGATGATCGCGCCGGTGCTGCCCGGCATCTCCGACGACCCCGATCAGATCGAGGCCGTCGTGC
Organism: uncultured Thermoleophilia bacterium; assembly: GCA_963806585.1. Taxonomy (GTDB): domain Bacteria; phylum Actinomycetota; class Thermoleophilia; order Miltoncostaeales; family Miltoncostaeaceae; genus Miltoncostaea. Next base: position 629,741 of record CAWDYN010000007.1, read on the forward strand.
GCGCCGCCGTGGCGGCGGGGGCCACCTCGATCACGCCGATCATGCTGCACCTGCGGCCCGGCGTGCGCGAGCACTATCTCGAGTGGCTGCGCGCGACCCACCCCGAGCTGGCCGAGGCCACCGACCGCCGGTACGCCGGCGCCTACGGACCGGCCGACGAGCGGCGCGACCTGGCCGGGATGGTGCGGCGGATGGTCGCCGCCCACGGGGGCCTGCGGCCGGTCGCCGCGGCCCGTGGCGGGCGCTTCGCGCGGCCCCGGCCGGCGCCCGCCCCGCCGGCGCCGCCGCCCGACCAGCTGTCGCTGCTGTGACCGGGCCGGGCGGCCGCGGCCGCCTCAGGAGCGGCTGAAGGGAAGCACGGTGGTGAGCCAGTCGATCAGCGCGTTCGGGTTGCGGCTCTGGGTCATCAGCTCGCCGGGGCCGTGGAACTCCATCGCGAAGCCCTCGCCGCTGGTGATGCTCTGGACCGTCTTGCCCTTGGCGGCGCGCCGCGTCTCGAAGGACACGGTCTCGGCGAAGGCGACCATGTGGCCCGAGTCGACCACGATCGACTCCCCGTCGGCCAGGCTGATCCGGTCCAGGGCGCCGTAGCACGACAGCACCACCGTGCCCTGGCCCGTCGCGTGCAGCAGGAAGCCGCCCTCGCCACCGAACATCGTCTTGAAGCCGCCCCACTTGGTGTCGAGCTCGACCCCGCTCTCGGACGCGATGTACGAGCCGCGCTGGATGAGCAGCGGCGTTGCGCCCACCTCGATCGTGGTCATGTCGCCCGGCAGGTTGGCGGCCACGTCGACCCAGCCCCCGTCCGCGGGCGCCGTGTAGGTGGTCATGAAGAACGACTCCCCGCCGAGCACTCCCCGGCGCAGCGACTTCATCAGGCCCCCCTGCATGGCGGCCTCGATCACGACCCCGTCGGAGGTGGCCATCATGGCCCCCGACTCGGCCCGCACCGTCTCGGATCCGGCCAGCGAGCAGCGGGCGACGGCGAAGCTCGGGGCGTGGCGGATCTCGATCTGCATCTGGTCTCTCCTGGGGTGGGGGGCGGCGGGGGCGCGCCGGTTATCGCGCGTCCGCTCCGGGGCCGGGAACGATCGACTCAGTCTCAGGTGGAGCCTCAGACCCGCGGCGGGCCGCGGCGTACAGACCGACCAGGGCGGCGACCAGGGTGACGAGGAAGATCTGGCCCAGCACCGTCTCGGTGACCGACAGGAGCTGGCCCAGATCGGTGGCCGGCGACAGATCGCTGCTGGTGCCGAGGGTGGTGATGCCCGCGAGGCTGAAGTACATGAAGCTGGTCGTCGGCTCCTCGTGCCCGAAGAAGCGGGTCGAGTCGACGACGTTGATGGTCAGGAACACGAACGTGAACGTGAACGCGATGAGCAGGTAGGCGCAGATGGCCCCGAGCAGCGTCAACACCGCGACGCGGCGGTGGCGGAGGATGCGGCGCACCACGATCACCGGCAGGAACAGCGAGAGCACCACCCACAGCGGGGACGGCAGGGGGGTCGCGTCGCCGGAGTCGTTCGAGTGCCACCCGGCGAGATCGCCCACCAGCACGAGGAGGCTGGCGAGGACCGCGAACACCGCGATCACGTCGGCGACGCGCCTCCACCTGCGCCGCACGCCCGCGGCGCGCACGGCCAGGGCCAGCATCGCGCTCACCGTGAACGCGATCACGATCCCGGCGAGGCCCGAGCGGACGTTCGCGTCCTCGGGGGCGATGTCAACGAGCGAGAGCACGATCAGCGAGACCACGATGTTCGCCAGCAGCAGGCCGAAGCGGTCGAGGTGGGGCGAGTGCTCGTCGAAGAGCGCGACGTCGAGCCGCCCGCCGATGTTCGGTGTCCGATCCACGCAGACGTCGTCTTCGCCACGTCACCCCCCTCTCCCGCCGCGCTTGTGGCGCAGGGCCTCTCGCACCGCACGCGAGCCCCGGCGTCCGTGGGCCCGGTGCGCCCGCTCGTCGGCGCGCAGCTCCAGGGCGCGGACCTCGCGCGCCAGGCCGTGGAAGCCGTCGAGGCGCGCCGGCTGGAGCCGGCCATCCGCGACCGCCTCCCGGACCGCGCAGCCCGGCTCGCCGGCATGGGTGCAGTCGCCGAAGCGGCACCCCGCGGCCAGGGCCTCGATGTCGGCGAAGGCGGCCGCCACGGCCTCCTCCCCCGCCCAGAGCCCCAGCTCCCGGGTGCCCGGGGTGTCGATGACCGCCCCGCCCCCGGGCACCTCGAGCAGGTGGCGGGCGGTGGTCGTGTGGCGCCCCTTGGCGTCGCCGCCGCGCACCTCCCCCACCGCCAGGCGATCGGCCCCCAGCAGCGCGTTGGTCAGGCTCGACTTGCCCGCGCCGGACTCGCCCAGCAGCACGAGGGTCCGGTCGGGCCGGGCCCGCTCGCGCAGCAGGTCGAGGCCCTCGCCGGTCCGGACGCTCGTGCAGATCACCTCCACCCCCGGCAGCGCCAGGGCGGCCCGGACCTCGACCTCCTCGCGCTGGGGCAGGTCGGCCTTGGTCAGGACGACCAGCGGCGTGGCGCCCGCCTCCCAGGCGAGGGCGGCCACGCGATGCAGGCGCCCCTCGCGCAGCGGCCGGTCGAGGCCCTGGACGGCCACCACCACGTCGACGTTGCTCGCGATCAGCTGCCGCGCGTCGGCGCGGCCGGCCGCGCGGCGCGCGACCAGCGTCCGGCGCGTCAGCACCGTGGCGATCCGGTCGCCCTCGAGGGCCACCCAGTCGCCGGCCGTGACCTCCGCGCCCACCGCGCGCACGGCGCCGGAAGCGCCCAGCGCGACCGCCGCCCCGCGGTCGACGCGCACGATCCGCGCCGGCACCGCGGCGGGCCGCCAGAGCGCCTCGAGCTCGCGAGCCCGGGCGTCGTCCCATCCGATCGGCGCCAGGCGGGCGCCGCTGTCTGCTGCACTCACTTCGGGGTTCCCTTCGAGGAGGGGCGCCCCGCGATGCGCGCTCCCGGTTAGACGGGAGGCGGAATGGAGGCGCCCGAGACGGACACGGCGGCTCCGAACGGCATCGCCGTTCGGGCGGTCAGCGCTCTGTCCATGCGGCGTGGCCCTCCCTCGCGTCGGGTTTGGTCCCGAACGCGGGCGATCCTACCCGGTGAGTAGCGGCGTGCCAACCATCGCCGGACCGGTGTCCCAGCCCATCAGCCCGCACAGCGTGGGCGCCACGTCGCCCAGCGCTCCGCCCCCGCGCAGCGGAAGGCCCGGGCGGTCGATCCACAGCGGCACCGGGTTGCTGGTGTGGGCGGTGTTGGGGCTGCCGTCCGGCTCGATCATGTGCTCGCTGTTGCCGTGGTCGGCCGTCACGCACAGGAGCCCTCCGGCGGCGGCCACGGCGGGCCGGATCGCCCCCATGCAGGCGTCCACGGTCTCGATCGCGCTCACCGCGGCCCCGACCACCCCGGTGTGGCCGACCATGTCGGCGTTCGCGAAGTTGACCACCAGCAGCTCGTCGGCGCCCTCGGCCAGGGCCTGCACCACCGCGTCGCGCACGCCCGCGGCGCTCATCTCGGGTGCGTGGTCGTACGTGGGCACGTGCTGGGGCGAGGGCACCAGCACGCGCCGCTCGCCCTCGAACGGCTCCTCGCGGCCGCCGTTGAAGAAGAAGGTCACGTGCGCGTACTTCTCGGTCTCGGCCACGTGCAGCTGGCGGCGGCCGGCGCCCGACACCGTCTCGGCCAGGCCCTGCCGCACGTCCTGCGCCTCGAACAGCACCGGCGCGTGGAACTCGGCCTTGTAGCGCGTCATCGTGGTCAGCGCCGGCAGGCCCGGCCGCCTCGCGCTCGAAGCCGTCGAACTCCGGCTCGCCGAGGGCCATGGTGAGCTGCCGCGCGCGGTCGGGGCGGAAGTTCCAGTACAGCACCGCGTCGCCGGGCCGGATGCGGTTCTCGGCGGGGTCGCCGATCACCGCGGGCTCGATGAACTCGTCGGTGACGCCGAGCGTCGTAGGAGGCCTGGACCGCCGCCCGGCCGCTCGCGCGGCGCTCCCCGCGGCCGTGGACGATCGCGTCGTAGGCCCGCTTGGTGCGATCCCAGCGGCGGTCGCGGTCCATGGCCCAGTAGCGGCCGCACACGGTGGCCACCCGCGCGCCGGTGGCCTCGAGCTCGGTCACGGCCTCGAGGGCCGCGTCGGGGCGGGTGTCGCGCCCGTCGGTGAAGGCGTGGACCACGATGCGCTCCACGCCCTGCTCCTGGGCGATCTGGATCAGCGCGAGCGCGTGCCGCTGGCTGGCGTGCACCCCGCCCTCGCCCGCCAGGCCCACCAGGTGCAGGGTGCGTGGCGCGGCCGGTCTCGAGCAGCGAGCGCATGCGCCGGCAGGTCGAGGATCGAGCGGTCGGCGATCGCCTCGTCGACGCGCACCAGCATCTGGGGCACGCGGCGGCCGGCGCCCAGGTTGAGGTGGCCGACCTCGCTGTTGCCCTGCTGCCCGGCGGGCAGCCCGACCGGCAGCCCGGAGGCCTCGATGCGGGTGCCCGAGCCCTCGGCGGCGAGCGCGTCGAGCACCGGGGTGCGGGCCAGCGAGACGGCGTTGCCGGGCCCGGCGGGCGCGATGCCGAAGCCGTCGATCACGATCAGGACCAGCGGCCCCCGCGGCGTGGCGCTCACCGGCGCGCCCTCACGCGGCGCGGACGATCGCGGCGAAGGCGTCGGGGTCGAGGCTCGCGCCGCCCACCAGCGCCCCGTCGATGTCGCGGCTGGGCCATCAGCGCCGGCGCCGTCTCGGGCGTGACGCTGCCGCCGTAGAGCACCCGGACCGCCGCGCCGTCGAGGTGCTCCCCGGCCACCGCCCGCACGTGCGCGCACGCCTACTGGGCGATCTCGGGGGTGGCGGTGCGCCCGGTGCCGATGGCCCAGATGGGCTCGTAGGCGATCGCCAGCGAGTCGACCTCGTCGGCGCGGACCTCCGCGAGCGCCGCGCGCACCTGCGCCGTGAGCCAGGCCTCGGTGCTGGCCGGCCTCGCGCTGCTCGAGCGACTCGCCCACGCACAGGATCACCAGCAGGCCGGCGTCGAGGGCGGCGCGCACCCGGGCCGCGACCTGGGCGTCGCTCTCCCCCGCCGCCCGCCGCTCGGAGTGGCCCACGAGGCGTGCCGTCGGCGCCCGTGGCGACGATCATGCGGCGCCGAGACCTCGCCGGTGTGGGCGCCCGAGGGCGGCCTCGTGGACGGCCTGGGCGAGCACCCGGATCGGGCTGCCCGAGGCGGCGCGCGCCGTCGCCTCGAGCGCGGTGAAGGGCGGGCAGACCGCCACGTCCACGCCGAGCTCGCCGTCGGCCGAGGTGCGCGCGCAGGCGGGCGACGTACTCGCGCGCCTCGACGCCGGTCTTGTTCATCTTCCAGTTGCCCGCGACCAGCGGGCCGGCGCGTGCCGTCATGCGCTCGGCAGCGCGGCGACGCCGGGCAGCGTGCGTGCCCTCGAGCAGCTCCAGCGCGGCGCCGCCGCCGGTCGAGACGTGCGTGAGCCGGTCGACCAGGCCGAACTCGGCCGAGCGCGGCCCCGGAGTCGCCGCCGCCGGCGACGGTGGCGCCCGACGCGGCGGCCATGGCCTCGGCGACGGCGCCGCGTGCCGTCGGCGAAGGGCGTCGATCTCGAACGCGCCCATCGGGCCGTTCCAGAAGACCGTGCCGGCGTCGGCGATCGCCTCGCGGTACGCGCGCGGCGGTCCGCGGGCCGATGTCGACGCCCATCCAGCCGTCGGGGATGTCGTCGGTCGGGACGACCTCCAGGTCGGCGTCGGCCGCGAAGCGGTCGGCCACCAGCACGTCGACGGGAAGCTGCAGCGCGCAGTTGAGTGCGCACCGCGAGCTCCATCAGCTCGGAGGCCATCGACCTGGCCCTCGGGGCCCTCGTGCAGCGAGCTGCCGACCGGCTCGCCCTGTGCGGCGAGGAACGTGAAGCACATGCGCCGCCCACCAGCACGCGGTCGCAGCGCTCGAGCAGGCTCTTGATGAGCGGCAGCTTGTCGCTCACCTTCGAGCCGCCGAGGACGGCGACGAACGGGCTGCTGCGGGTGCGTCGAGCAGGCCCCCGAGCACCTCGACCTCGCGCGGCGAGCAGCCGGCCGGCGCGCGGCGGGGAGCCGGCGGGCGACGCCCTCGGTGGACGCGTGGGCGCGATGGGCCGCGCCGAAGGCGTCGTTGACGTAACGTGGGTGAACCCGGCGCCAGCTGCGTCGGCGAAGGCCGGGTCGTTGGCCTCCTCGCCCGGGTGGAAGCGCAGGTTCTCGAGCATGCACGAGCTCGCCCGGCGCGAGCGCCTCGGCGCGCGCGCGGCGACCTCGGCGCCGACGCAGTCCGGCAGCAGCTCGACGGTGCGGCCCATCAGCTCGGCCCAGGCGCGCGGCGCACGGGCGCCAGGCGAGAGCTCCGGCACGCGCGCGCCCTTGGGGCGGCCCAGGTGCGAGCACACCGCGACCCCGGCGCCCGCCGCGAGCAGGTGCTCGAGGGTGGGCACGCGAGGCGCGGATGCGCGCGTCGTCGGTGACGCGCCCCTCGTCGAGCGGGGCGTTGAGGTCGGCGCGCACGAGCACGCGCGCGCCCGACCACGTCGACGCCGGGATCGTCGATCCCGAGCGGACGCGCCATCTGCGGCCTACGACGCGAGTACGGCGGCCAGGTCGACGACCCGGCACGAGTAGCCCCACTCGTTGTCGTACCAGGAGATGAGCTTGACCGTGCGTCCCGCGGACCATCGTGAGGCTGGCGTCGAGCAGCGACGAGCGCGGGTCGCCGACGACGTCGCGCGAGACGATCGGGTCCTCGGTGTAGCCGAGGATGCCCTCCAGCGGGCCGGCCTCGGCGCGCCTTGAGGAACGCGGCGTTGACCTCCTCGGCGGTGGTCTCGCGGCCGACCTCGACCGTCGAGGTCGACGACCGAGCCGTCCGGCGTCGGCACGCGCAGGGCGATGCCGTCGAGCTTGCCCTTCATCTCCGGCAGCACCTCGCCGATCGCGCGGGCGGCGCCGGTCGAGGTCGGGATGATCGACAGCGCGGCCGAGCGGGCGCGGCGCAGGTCGTTGTGGGGCAGCGTCGAGCAGGCGCTGGTCGCCGGTGTACGCGTGGCACGGTGGTCATGAAGCCGCTGCTCGACGCCGAACGCGTCCATGCAGGACCTTGGCCAGCGGCGCGAGGCAGTTCGTGGTGCACGACGCGTTGGAGATGACGTGGTGCGTCGCGGGGTCGTACTGCGTCGTCGTTGACGCCGAGGCAGACCGTGATGTCCGGGTCCTTGGCGGGCGCCGAGATGATGACCTTCTTGGCGCCCGCCGTCGAGGTGCGCGGCGGCCTTGTCGCGCTCGGTGAAGAAGCCGGTGCTCTCGATGACGACGTCGACGCCGAGGTCGCCCCAGGGCAGCTTGGCCGGGTCGCGCTCGGCGAAGCACCTGGATGTGGCGGTCGTCGACGTGCAGGTGGTCGTCGTGCGCGTGCACGTGGCCCGGGATAGCGGCCGAAGCACCGAGTCGTAGTCGAGCAGGTGGGCGAGGGTCCCGGTGTCGGTGATGTCGTTGACCGCGACGATCTCGACATCCGAGTCGCCGAGCGCCGCCGCGCGGAAGACGTTGCGGCCGATCCGGCCAAACCCGTTGATGCCCACTCGTACGCTCATCCGGCCTTCCTCCGAGTGAAAAACGGACGGCCAATCTACCAGCCCGCCCCGCGGCCCATGTCAGGATCCCCGCGTGCGCCGGGCCTCGTCTCATCGCGGTCGCCCTGCTGCTCGCGACCGCGCGCCGGGTGCGCCACGGGGACGACGCCGCCCGCGGCCCGCGCCGGCGGCGGGGCCACGAGGCCACCGTGCGTGCGGGTGGTCGACGGCGACACCCTGATCGCCCGGGTGGACGGCCGACGACGAGCGCGTGCGGCTGCTGGGCGTGGACGCGCCCGAGAGCGTCACGCCCGACCGCCCGTCGAGTGCTTCGGGCCCGCAGGCGGCGCGCGAGGCGCGGCGGCTGCTGCCGGGGGGGCGCCGGTGACGCTGGTCGCCGACCCCGCGCCAGGGCCGGCGCGACCGCTTCGGGCGGCTGCTGGCCGAGGTCACGGTGGACGGCCGGGCCACGCACGGTCAACGAGCGAGCTGGTGCCGGGGGCTACGCCGAGGTGTTCCGCGGCGACGGCCGGGCGCGGATCCTGCCGGCCCTGAGGACGGCGGCAGGCCACGGCGCGCGACGCGCGCCGTGGCCTCTGGAGCGCCTGCCGCCGGGGCGGCTAGGGCGGGTGCTACGCGGTGGTGGTCGGGGTGGCGACCACGCCGCCCGTCGGCGCGGGGCCGTACTCGTTGGCCTCGGGGCTGCCGGCGAGGCAGCCGCACTCGACGATGACCCAGATCGGGCCGACGATCGGGATGAAGCCGATCAGGACCCACCAGGCCGACTTGCCACGATCGTGCCAGCGCTTGCCCTGGACGCAGACGTGGAAGTAGATGAGGGCGATCGCCACGATGAAGCCGGCGACGGGATTGATGAACGAGACGATCAACCCGACGATGATCAGCGGGATGACGCCGAACCAGAACTGCTGGCGGCCGATGCGGCCGTCGATGCTGGTGTAGAGGTGCTTGAGGTCCACGAGGACGCTCCCTTGAGCGGAAGATGACGGTGCACAGAGTGCATCGGCACCGCGGCCCCGCTCCTGACCTCGCGCGGTCCGAAAATGCGAGCGGGGGGCCCGAGGGCCCCCCGCCGTAGTGCGTGGTGCAGGTGGTGCGAGGTGGCTAGGCCGCCTCGGCAGCCGCCTTGGGCTTCGGGGTGACCGCCGCCGTGATCTTGGCGGAGAGGATGCCGAGGATGATGCCGCAGACCAGGGTGACGAAGACGTCGAACCACACCCAGGGCCACGGAGTCGAGAGCAGACCGCCACCAGCGCCGATGCCGGCCGAGCCGTCGGCAGCCGCGAGGGCCGCCGCCTTGTCGCCGACGCCGCCGCCGTTCGGGACCTAGCCGTCGAGGCCCGTCGCGATCCACCAGAGGAACACTGCCGCGAATGCCGGGAATGTTCCTGCCACGTAGTACCAGTCGCCCGCGATCAGGATGGTGACGAGGACGAAGGCGAAGATGCCGACCCAGAGAGCGATGCCCCAGAAGTCGGGAGCGTCCGCCGGTCTTGAACGCCAGCGGCATCGTGACGAGAGCCGCCACGGTACCGAAGACGCAGGCGATGAAGATCTTGCCGAACGCGGCGTTGTCGCCACCCGCGGCAAAGAACAGGCCCCAGGAGATGAATGCCACCGGGAGGATCAGGTGGAAGTTCTCAGGAATACCGAGCGCGCCGTCCGCGCCGTCCTGCGGCGGTAACCCAGTGGAACGTGAAGTTGAGGGAGAGCTCCGTCCAGAGGAAGGAGAGAATCCCGATGACGATCGCCAGAGGCAGCAATCGCTTTTGCGCGTGCGCTCATTGAGCGTTTGCTCCTTTAGGAGAAGTACGGGAGACACGCCGTCGGTAGAAGAGAGATGAGTGTGACGACGCAACCGCGTCGGGACCGAGCCCGAGATCTGCGCGGCCAGTCTACGGCTGCCTCCCTGTTCGTGGCAACCGTTGCATGTCCTCTTCCTTAACAGCGGCCCGCGCGTTGCAGATCGGGCGCGCTCAGCGCTCGCACGAGACCCCGCACCAGCTCCATGAGCACGCGCGCCAGAGCCTCCGGCGAGTGCCGCACGACGCGCCCCTCCTCGGCCAGGTCGGCGCGCGACGACCCGCACCCCCATGGCCTCGAGACGCTCCTGGTCGACCCGCACCGGCTCCTGCCCCTGGGCCGCGTAGGCGGCCGCGGCGGCCGGGTCGAGCGGCCCCTCGTGCACCACGATCACGTCCACGCCCGCCGGGGGCGGCGTCGAGCACCCGCTCCAGGTGGTCGGCGGCGTCGAAGCCGTCGGTTTCGCCGGGCTGGGTCATGACGTTGCAGACGTACACGCGCCGCGCCGGCGCAGCTGATGACCGCGCGCGCCAGCTCGGGCACGGCCAGGTGCGGCAGCACGCTGGTGAAGAGGCTGCCGGGGCCCAGCAGCACGCAGGTCGGCGTCGGCGATCGCGGCGATCGACGGGCGGGTGGACCATCGGCTGCGGCTCCAGCCACACCCGCCGGCAGGGACCCTCCCCCGCCGCGATGTTGGTCTCGCCGCTCACCAGCTCGCCGCTCTGCGCGCTCGGCCCAGAGCTTGATGCTCTGCAGGGTCGACGGCAGCACCCGGCCCGCGGATCTTGAGCACCCGGCTGCACTCCTCGATGGCCAGGTCGAAGTTGCCGGTGACCTCGGCGAGGGCGGCCAGGAAGAGGTTGCCGAAGGGGTGGCCCGACAGGTCGCCGTCGGCGAAGCGGTGCTGGAACAGGCGCCCCATGAGCGACTCGTCGTCGGCCAGCGCGACCAGGCAGTTGCGGATGTCGCCCGGCGGCAGCACGCCGAGCTCGCGCCGCAGCCGCCCCGACGAGCCGCCGTCGTCGGCCACCGTCACGATCGCCGTGATGTCGAGCGGCGACCGCTTGAGGCCGCGCAGCAGCGACGCGAGCCCGGTGCCGCCGCCCAGCGCGGCGATGCGCGGCTGGCGGCTCATCACGCCGGCTCGGTGGGCGCGCCGGTGGAGCGCGTCGACGTGGCGGTGGGACGTGCTGACGTCGAAGTCGCGCGAGTAGCGCTGCGCGAGCATCTCGGCGATCGCCACGCTGCGGTGCCGGCCGCCGGTGCAGCCGATGCCGATCACCACGCTGGCCTTGCCCTCGTCGGCGTAGGCCGGCAGCAGGAAGTCGAGCAGCGACTCCAGGCGGGCGCGGAACTCCTCCATGCCCGGGGCGGCGGCCACGAACTCGGCCACCGCCGGGTCGAGGCCGGTGAGCGGGTTGAGGGCCGGCACGTAGTGCGGGTTCTGGAGGAAGCGGACGTCGAACAGGAGGTCCGCGTCGCGGGGGACGCCGTGCTTGTAGCCGAACGAGACGAACTGGACGTGGATGCGCGGGCCCCCGCCGGGCGCCATCAGCGCCTCGGCCACCCGCCGGCGCAGGTCCCAGATCGACAGGCCGGTGGTGTCGATGACCACGTCGGCCCGGGCGCGGGCGTCGGCGAGCTCGGCGCGCTCGCGCTCGATGCCGTCCACCACCGTGCCGTCGGGCGAGAGCGGGTGCGGCCGCCGCGTCTCGCGGAAGCGGTTGATGATGGCCTCGTCGGAGGCCTCCAGGAACACCACCCGCGGGCGCACGCCGCGGGCCTCCTCCACCCGCTCGCAGCACCGGCTCCAGGTCCTTGAACCACACGCCGCCGCGCACGTCGCACACCACCGCGGCGCGCTCCACCCGCGAGCCCTCCAGCAGGACGAGGTCGGCGAATGCCGGCAGCAGGCCCGGGGGCAGGTTGTCCACGCAGAACCAGCCGGCGTCCTCGAACGTGCCCATCGCCGTGCTCTTCCCGGCGCCGCTCATGCCGGTGATGATCGTCAGCTCCACGCGTCCTCCCCCGGCTCGCTCCGACCGGCGTCGCGGCGCCCGCCGGGGCGCGCGGTCTTGTGCAGGCGGTCGTAGATGTCACGAGCGACCTTCGACGGCACCCCCGGCACCGCCTCCACCTCCTCGCGGCGTCGCGGCCAGGAAGCGGTCGGCCGAGCCGAAGTGGCGCAGGATGGCCGCCTTGCGCGCCGGGCCCGACCCCGGGCAGGGCGTCCAGCACGCTCTCGGTCATGCCCCGGCCGCGCCGGCCGCGGTGGTGGCGCAGGCCGAAGCGGTGGGCCTCGTCGCGGACGTGGCTGCAGCACCAGCAGCGCCGGCGAGCCCTCGTCCAGCAGCAGCGGATCGGAGCGCCCGGGCCGGAACACCTCCTCGCGCCGCTTGGCCAGGCTGACCACCGGCACGTCGTCCACGCCGGCCTCGCGCATGCCCTCGATCGCGGCGGCCAGCTGGCCCTTGCCGCCGTCGATCACCACCAGGCCGGGGCGCGCCGCGAACGAGGGGTCGTCCTCGGGCCCGGCCAGGCGCGGCGAAGCGCCGCCGCAGGGCCTCGCGCATGCGCGCGAAGTCGTCGGGGCCGCCGTCGTAGCGCATCGTTGAACGAGCGGTAGTGGGACTTGGCCGGGGCGCCGCCCTCGAACACCACCATCGAGGCGACGGCGTAGGTCTCCCCCAGGTTCGAGATGTCGTAGCACTCGATCCGCACCGGCGGCGCGGGCAGCTCGAGGCGCTCCTGGAGGTCGGCCAGCGCGTCGCGCCGGCGCCCGCGGGCGTGCTCGTGGCGCTGGCGGTCCTGGTCGAGCGCGAAGCGGGCGTTGCGCTCGGCCAGCTCGGCCAGCCTGCGCTTGTCGCCGCGCGCCGCCGCCCGCACCTCCACGTGCGTGGCCGCGCCGCTCGCTCAGCATCGACTCCAGATCGGGCGCCGCCAGGCTGTCGCGCGCCACCACGACCAGGCCGGGGATGGCGAGGGCCATGGCGTAGAACTCGTAGGCGAACTGCATCAGCACCGTCGCCTCGTCGTCGGCGGCGGCCGTGTCGAGGAAGAACGACTGGCGGTCCTGCAGCACGCCGTCGCGCACCTGCAGCACCTGCACGTTGGCCGAGTCGCCCTCCATCGCGATGCCCAGCACGTCGGCCGTGCCCACCGAGCCGGCGGTCGCGAACTGACGCTCCATCAGGTGCTGCACGGCCGTCAGCCGGTTGCGGACCGCGGCGGCGCGCTCGAACTCCTGGGCCGCGGCGGCCTCGCGCATCTGCTCCTCCAGCTCGCGCTCGAGGCCGCGGTAGCGGCCCGACAGGAAGGCGATGATCTGGTCGATCAGCGCGCGGTAGTCCTCCTTCGAGATGTAGCCCACGCACGGCGCCAGGCACCGCTTGATGTGGTAGTCGAGGCACGGGACGCCCGAGGGCCGGCCCGGCTCGCGCCCCTCGCACGGGCGGCTGGGGAAGATCTTGCCCGAGCACCTTGAGCGTCTCGCGCACCTTGTAGGCGTTGGAGAAGGGGCCGAAGTACAGGCGGTCGCGCCGGTGGCTCTCGCGGGTGAAGTACACCCGCGGGTACTCCTCGTCGAGGCTGATCCCGATGTAGGGGTAGCTCTTGTCGTCGCGCAGGCGCACGTTGAACGGCGGCCGGTGGGTGCGCGACGAGGTTGGCCTCGAGGATCAGGGCCTCGCTCTCGGTGCCGGTGACGAACACCTCCACCCGCGCGATCCGCGCCACCAGGTCGTCGGTCTTGGGGTGCAGCCCGGTGCGGGCGCTCATCGGCATCGCCGACTGCGCCTCGTCGGGGCGCAGGGGCGCCTGGAAGTAGGAGAGCACGCGCCTGCGGATCGACTTGGCCTTGCCCACGTACAGGACGCGGTCGGCGGCGTCTCGGTAGATGTAGACGCCGGGGCCCGTCGGCAGTCCCGCGAGCTGCTCGCGAAGGGGGGCGGAATCCGACACTCGACATCGAGTATGGCAGGGGTGTCACGCCCTCCGACCAGCCGGCGCCGGCCCCCCATGGCGGCGCTCGACGCGCGGCCGCCGTCGCATGGTCCACTGCGTGCGCGAGGCCGCCGCCGACAGCCGATCGCGGGAACGCGTGTGCGCCATCGTCGCGCTGGGCCATCGTGGCGGGGTCCGCCCTCGCGTCGCGCGCCGCGACGCCCCGCGAGCGCCGGGCGGTCAGCAACACTGTCCGCCTGGGCAACCCCTACGTCGGTCCGAGGTCGCCGCGGCGGTGCGACGCCGCCTCGTTGGTGCGGATCTCCACGGTGAACGGGCGCTACGCAGCTGTGGACCCGAACAACCGCGCGGCCGCGCGGATCGGGGGCTGCGTGGTGGGCGACGGCTTCATCGTGCTCCGCCGCCGACCGGACGTGGCGCTGGCGCATACGCACCCAGGACTCGGGCGGCGGCGCCCTGCGGGTCATCGGCACCCGCGTCGCCCGCGACCTCCTGCCGGGGGTCCCCTGCATCTGAGTCCCGGGCGGGCGGGCGTCTCACACGAGCCTCCCCTCCACCCGGATCAGCACCACGCCGCCCACCCCGGGCGCCCGCGCCGGCGGCGGCCGCGCCGCCCGCCAGGGCCAGGATGCGGGCCACGTAGGCCTGGGTCTCGCGGTAGGGCGGGATGCCGCCGTAGCGGCGCACCGCGCCCGGCCCGGCGTTGTAGGCGGCCAGGGCCAGCGGCATCGAGCCGAAGTCGCGCACGTGGCCGCCCAGCAGGCGGGCGGCCGCCGGGATCGCCTGGGCCGGGGTCGAAGGGGTCGCGCAGCCCGATGCCGCGCGCGGTGGCCGGCATGAACTGGGCGATGCCCTGCGCCCCGGCCGGGCTCACGGCCCGCGGGTCGAAGCCCGACTCGGCGCGCAGCAGGGCCGCCAGCACGACGGGGCGCAGGCCGTTGGCGGTCGCCGCGGCGGCGATCGGCGCGCGCAGGTGGGCGGGGACCCACGACGGCAGCGCCGCCGACCGGCGGCGGGCGCCGGCGACCCGGCGGGCGCCGCCCGCCGCCGCAGCCGGGCGTGTAGCCGTAGTGCCAGGGCTCCCAGGAGTAGCGCTGGACGAACCCGAAGCGGGTCGCGTTGCGCGCCAGCCATGCGTGGGCGGAGCCGCCCGGCGCCCATGTTGAGGTCGAGCTCGGTGGCGTCGCGGTGGCGGCTGCGCCCGGGCGGGGCCACCCACTTCGGGTCGGGGTGGCGCGCGAAGAGCACGGCCTGCTCGGCGTCGCTGCGAAAGCCGCTGTTGACGACCAGGTCGACGCCGTCGCGGTGGGCGGCGGCGTCCATCAGGTCGAAGGCGGCGCCGACGGCGGGGCACATCGGCTTGCCGTCGCGGTGCACGAGCGGCCCGGAGTAGCCGCCGCCGCGGGCCCATCCGGTGGCGGGCCCGGCCGCCGCCGGCGATGCGGCCACCACGCCCGCCCGGGCCACGGCGCGCACCCGCGATCCGTGAGGGCCGGGCTGCGAGACCACCACCTCGACCGCCGTGGGCGGCCAGGCGCCGCCCGGGATCCGCAGGGACTCGAGCCGTGCGCCGGCCGGTCGGGCGGCGTCGGCGGCGACCGCGCCCAGGCGCGCCCGCCACGCGGGCGCGCGGACCGGCCCGTCGAGCGCGATGCGGCCCAGGTTCGCGCTCAGCTCGCGCCCGGCCGAGATGGCGGCCAGGTCGGCGGCGGTCTGGGCCTGGGCGGCGGCCAGCTGGACCCGCCCGAGCGCGAACAGCGCCACCGCGCCGAACACCAGCAGGGCGCCCACGGCCAGGACGAGCGGGGCGGCCTGGCCGCGCTGGGCGGCCGCGCCCCTCCTCACGGGGTGCGCACGGCGGCGCGGGCGGTGAGGCGCAGGCCGCGCACTCCGGGCAGCACGCGGGGCACGGTCACGGTGGCGGCGACCGTCCGGGTCGCCGTGGGCCCCGGCCCGGCGCGCAGGGCCTCGGCGCGGACCCGCTCCTGGGCCTCGAGCCCGGCGGCCAGCACCGCGACCAGCTGCCAGGCGAGCAGCCCCGCCAGCAGGACGAGCGGCACCAGCGCGATCAGCTCGACCGAGGCCTGGCCGCGCCCGCCGCGCCTCACCGGCCCGCCCCGTCGAACCGCGCCTCGGCCGCGACGTACCCGGGGGCGGGGCCGAACGGCAGGACGCGCGGCACCGCCAGGCGCACGCGCACGCGGTCGTCGCCGGGCGTGTCGACGCGGGCGCCCGATGCGTAGCCGGCGGGCAGCACGGCGAGGGCGGCCGCGCGAGACCGGCGCGCCCACCTCGTGCGCCCGGGCGGCGGCCCGCGCCGATCCCTGCGCCAGCGTCCAGGCGTGGGCGGCGACCGCGATCTGCCAGCCGACCAGCGCCAGCATGACGATGGCCGGCACGAGCGCCACCAGCTCCACCGCCGACTGTCCGTCCTGGCTCCGCCGCCGCGACATTCGGTGAGGCTAGGACCGCCTCGTGTCACCGATCCGCCCGGACCGGTGTCGACCCGCTAGCGGAAGCGGCGGCTCTCCCGGACGACCCACACGATGACCAGCACCAGCACCGCGATCAGCGCGATCACGCCGAGGGGGGTGAGGCGGTCGCCCAGCAGCGGGAAGCCGCCGATCAGCAGGAAGGCGATGCCGATGCCGCAGGCGATGATCGTGTAGCGCTGCCAGGGCTTCAGCACCAGCCAGGCCAGCTCGTTCTGGCGGAAGTAGTTGTAGCCGAAGGCGATCAGGGCGGCGACGAAGAGCACCTGCAGGATCAGCTCGGCCGAGACGGCCGTGACGCCGAAGCCCTCCTGCGAGACGAACACCAGGCCGGCGATCGCCGCGATGATCAGGAAGTTCCTGACGCCGACCCAGTTGATCCTCACGGCTGGCGCACCTTCACGCTCGACCTAACCCTGAGCTTCCGCGGTCAGGCGGGCGGCCAGCTCGTCGAGCGGCGTCGGGCCCAGGTCGCCCGTGTGGCGTGCCCGCGGCGAGACGCTGCCGGCCTGCTCCTCCTTGTCGCCGACGATCAGCAGGTAGGGCACCTTGGCCAGCTCGCCGTCGCGGATGCGCCGGCCCACCGACTCGCTGCGCGCGTCCACCTCCACGCGCAGGCCCTCCTCGCGCAGGCGCGCGCGCACCGCCTCGGCGTAGGGCGCGTGGCGGTCGGCCACCGGCAGCACGCGCGCCTGCTCGGGGGCGAGCCACAGCGGGAAGTCGCCGCCGGTGTTCTCGATCAGGATGCCCAGGAAGCGCTCGATGGAGCCGGTGATCGCCCGGTGGATCATCACCGGGCGCTCCTCGGTGTCGTCGGCCGAGGTGTAGGTCAGGTCGAAGCGCTCGGGGAAGTTGAAGTCGAGCTGGCAGGTGCCGAGCTGCCACGAGCGGCCCATGACGTCGGTGACCTCGAAGTCGATCTTGGGCCCGTAGAAGGCGCCGTCGCCCTCCTTGATGCCGTACGGGCGGTCGCCCAGGGCGGCGCGCAGGGCCTGCTCGGCCTGGTCCCACATCTCGGGCGTCCCCACGGCCTTGTCGGGCCGAGTGGAGAGCTTGAGCTCGACGTGGGGGAAGCCGAAGCGGGCGTAGAAGCGGTCGGTCAGCTCGAGGACCGCGCGCACCTCGTCCTGCACCTGGTCGAGGCGGCAGAAGACGTGGGCGTCGTCCTGGGTGAAGGCGCGCACGCGGAAGAGGCCGTGCAGCACGCCCGACAGCTCGTGGCGGTGGACGTGCCCGAACTCGGCGTAGCGGATCGGCAGCTCGCGGTAGCTGTGGCGGCGGCTGCGGTACACCAGGCAGGCGCCGGGGCAGTTCATCGGCTTGATCGCGAAGTTCTGCCCCTCCACCTCCGAGAAGTACATGTTCTCGCGGTAGTGGTCCCAGTGGCCGCTGATCTTCCACAGCTCGTCGGAGAGCATCGTCGGGGTCTGGATCTCGTCGTAGTCCATGTGCGCGAGCTCCTCGCGCACGGCGCCCTTGATGCCGTTGACGATCACCATGCCCCTGGGCAGGAAGAAGGGGAAGCCCGGGCCGTGCTCGTCGAAGTAGAAGAGGCCGAGGTCGCGGCCCACGCGGCGGTGGTCGCGCGCCTTGGCCTGCTCGATGCGCTCGAGGTAGGCGTCGAGCTCGGTCTGGTTGGGGAAGGCGGTGGCGTAGATGCGGGTGAGCTGCGGGTTCTTCTCGCTGCCGCGCCAGTAGGCGCCGGCCACCGACAGCAGCTTGACCTTGCCCACCCGGCCGGTGTCGTGCAGGTGGGGGCCGCGGCACAGGTTGACGAAGTCGCGGTCGCGGTAGAGGGAGACGGTCGTCTCGCCCTGGCTCGCCAGCTGGTCGACCTGATCGACCTTGTAGGTGTCGTCGCGCTCGGCGAAGTAGTCGTGCGCGTCGGCGATCGTCATCACGCTGCGCTGGAACGGGGCCTTGGCCTTGATGATGCGGGCGATCTCGGCCTCGATGGCCGGGAAGTCGTCCTCGGTGATCGGCCGGGGCAGGTCGAAGTCGTAGTAGAAGCCGTCCTCGATCGGCGGGCCGAAGCCGAGCTTGGCGCCGGGCACCACGCTCTGGACGGCCTCGGCCATGACGTGGGCGGCCGAGTGGCGCATGACGTAGAGGTAGTCGTCGCCGCTCTTTTGCGTGACGATCTGGATCGCGTCGCCCTCGTCGAGCGGGCGGGCCAGGTCGCGGATCTCGTCGCCCACGCGGACGGCCACCGCGGCCTTCGCCAGGCCGGGGCCGATCGCGGCGGCGGCGTCGTGCCCGGTGGCCCCCTCGGGCAACTCGAGGCGGCTGCCGTCGGGAAGTGTCACCGTCATCGGGGCGGATGCTACCAACGGCACCTCCGGCCGATCCGGTGGGCTTGCCGACTCGACGCAACGGGGAGAAGATCACCAGATGCTCGCGCGCTTCCTCTACGACGAGCACGGAAAGGCCCGGCGGCGGCGCATGATCGCCGTCTTCTCCGTGGTGATCTGCCTGGCGCTGTTCGGGAGCTTCCTGCTCGCGCTGACGCCGGTGCTGAGCGGCCACGAGGGTTTCCAGACGCTCTGGGTGATCTTCTCCGTGTTCCTGCTCAAGTTCCCGCTGGTCACCCTGCTGTGGTGGTTCATCGTGCGCAACAAGGAGTGGCCCGGCAAGCCGGTCAAGTGGAGCGACGAGGAGACCCGGGAGATCCTCGCCTACCTCGAGTCGGAGGCCGACCGGGTCAAGGACCTGCCCGACGCGCCGGCCCGTCTCGCCTACCTGCAGCGCGAGGCCTGGAACGTGGCCGACCGGGTGGGTGGCGAGGTCAAGGCCGAGGCGGTGGACACGGCGGTCCACATCGACAACCGGATCAGCCGCCTGCGCTCGCCGGGGGCCCGCGAGGGCTGATCGCCGCGCGGCGGGGAACCTGACGAAAACCTGAACGCCCACCCGGCGCTCGCGTGGCCGGGGCGGCACTTCGCTAGCCTGAACTCCGTGGGTGAGGCGCTCCTAATCACGCTGCGCGAGGGCTTCGAGGCCTCTCTGATCGTGGCGATCCTGTTCGCCGCGGTCCGCCGCAGCGACCGGCCCCAGCTGGCGTTCTGGGTCTGGATCGGCACCGGCGTGGCGGTGGTGCTGTCGATCATCATCGGGGTGGCGCTGCACCTGACGATCGAGGACCTCACCGGCGTGCCGCGGCTGCGCACGTTCGCGATCATCTGCCTGGCGGCGGCGGCGCTGCTGACCTGGATGATCTTCTGGATGCGCGGCCACGCGCGCTCGCTGAAGGGCGAGCTGGAGGGCCAGGTGCAGCGCGCCCTGGAGCAGTCGGTGGTGGCGCTGGCGCTGGTGGCCTTCATCTCGGTGGCCCGCGAGGGCCTGGAGACCGCCCTGTTCCTGGTGTCGACCACCTCGGCGGCCGGCGGCCAGGAGGTGCTGATCGGGGGCCTGATCGGCCTCGCGATCGCCATCGCCCTGGGCGTGGGCGTGTACCACGGCAGCCGCGTCATCCCGATGCGGCTCTTCTTCCAGGTGACCGGCGTGCTGATCATCCTCTTCGCGGCGGGCCTGCTGTCGCGCTCGGTGCAGTTCTTCCAGGCGGCCGGCGACCTGGGCACGGTCAACAACGCCGCCTACGACGTCACCGGCGCCGAGTGGCTCACCACCTCCACCGAGTCCGGCAAGGTGCTGGCGGGCATCTTCGGCTGGGACCCCCGCCCCAGCATCGAGCAGGTGATCGTCTACTTCGGCTACCTGATCCCGGTCGTGATCGCCTTCTTCTGGACCCCGCGCACGCGCCGGCGGGCCCCCGTCCCGTCGCCGGCCCGCGAGACCGCCCCCGGCTGATCGGCCGGCCGCGCGGGCGCGGCGCTTCGCCCTCGGGCGAACAGCCGAGTGGTCCGCTTTGTCTTTCGGGCCGTAGGGAGGGCCCGCCGCCCGCCGGATACTGCCGTCGCGACCTGATGGCGACAAAAGGGGGCGGGCGATGGCGGCGACGACGTTCGGTGCGGTTGCGGCCCCCTTCGGTCGCGACCTGGACGACTGCCTCGACGGCATCGCGACGCTGGTGGGCGACGCGCGCCGGCGCGGCGCGCGGATGGTGGTACTGCCCGAGTGCGCGCTGGGCGGATATCTCGGCGCCGGGCGGCCCGGCGAGCCGGAGCTGCCGCGCGCCCTGGATCCCGACGGGCCGGAGATCCGCCGCCTGGCCCGGATCGCCGGACCGACGGTCGTCTGCGCCGGGTTCGTCGAGGGCGCCGCGGACGGGCCCTACAACAGCGCCGTCTGCGTCACCGGCGACGGCGTGCTGGGCCTCCATCGCAAGGTCCACCTGCCCCCGTCCGAGGTCGGCCACTTCACGCCCGGCGACGCCCTGCGCGCCTTCGACACTCCCCTCGGCCGGGTGGGAATGCTCATCTGCTACGACAAGTCGTTCCCCGAGGCGGCCCGGGCGCTCGCCCTCGACGGGGCCCTGGTGGTCGCCTGCCTCGCGGCCTGGCCGCTGTGCCGGGTGAGCCCGGCCCGGCGCCTGGCGGCCGACGTCCAGACCCGCCACTTCGACATCCTCGATCAGGCCCGGGCGATCGAGAACCAGGTCGTGTGGGTCAGCAGCAACCTGACCGGGCGCCTCGGGATCGCTGCGCTTCCCCGGGCGCGCCAAGGTGATCGGCCCCGACGGGAGCGTGCGGGCCACCACCCGAGGCCGCCCGGGGGTCGCGCTGGGCAGCGTCGATCTGGCCGAGATCATCCGCTCGCGCGCCGCGGTCTCGCACCTGGCCGACCGCCGGCCGGAGGCCTACCGCGCGGGCGCCGAGGCCCTCGAGGTGGCGCCCCTCGCCGCGACCGGCTAGAACTACGGCGTGTGCGGAATCGTCGCCGGCTACGGCGCACCCGACGTCCCGGCGGGCGAGCGCATGCTCGCGCGACTGATCCACCGGGGCCCCGACGGCCGGGGCACGGTGAGCGTGGGCGCCGACGCGTGGCTCGGCCACCGGCGGCTCTCGATCGTCGATGTGGCACACGGCGACCAGCCCCTGTTGACCGGCGCCAGCGACCTGTGGATGGTCGGCAACGGCGAGGTCTACAACCACCGTGAGGTGCGCCGCGAGCTGGGCGAGCGCCGCTTCGCCACCGCCTCCGACAACGAGGTCGCCCTCCACCTGCTCGACGAGCGCGGCCCCGAGCGGCTCGGCCGCCTGGAGGGCATGTACGCCTTCATCGCCGCCGGGCGCGACGGACGCTTCGTCGCCGCCCGCGACCCGGTCGGCATCAAGCCGCTCTACTGGGCGCGGCGCAGCGGGCGGGTGCGCTTCGCCTCGGAGATGAGCGCCTTCGAGCCGGAGTGGCTCCCGTACGTGCAGCCGTTTCCCCCCGGGTGCTTCTGGACGCCGGGGGGCGGCATCGAGCGCTTCGCGCGCGCCGTCGAGCCCGAGGGCCGGCGGGTGCCCGACGCGACCGGGCGCCCGGAGCCCACCGAGGAGGATCTCGCGGCCATCCGCGACGTGCTCGTCGAGGCGGTGGAGTCGCAGATGATGGGCGACGTGCCCGTCGGGGTCTTCCTTTCGGGAGGCCTCGACAGCAGCCTGGTGGCCGCGATCGCCGCGCGGTGGTACGCCGCCCGCGGCGTCCGCCTGCAGAGCTTCGCCGTCGGGCTCGAGGGCAGCCCCGACCTCGCCGCGGCGCGGGCGGCGGCGCGGGCGCTGGGCACCGACCACCGCGAGCGCGTCTACACGGCCGACGAGGCCATGGCCGCCCTCGGCGGGGTGGTGCGCGCGATCGAGTCCTTCGAGCCCTCCCTGGTGCGCAGCGCCGTGCCGAACCACATGGTCGCGGCGCTCGCCTCCGAGCACGTGAAGGTGGTGCTCACCGGCGAGGGCGCCGACGAGATATTCGCCGGCTACGACTACCTGCGCCGGTACCGGGACGGCGCCGCGCTGCAGGACGAGATGGTCCGCATGGTCGAGGGGCTGCACAACCTCAACCTGCAGCGCTGCGACCGGGTCACGATGGCGCACGGCCTGGAGGCCCGGGTGCCGTTCCTCGACCGGCGGGTGATCGCCCACGCCCTCTCGCTGCCGGCGGCCTGGAAGCTCGCGGGGCCGCGGCAGCCGGAGAAGCAGCTGCTGCGGCGGGCCTTCGCCGGCTGGCTGCCCGACGAGCTCCTGTGGCGCACCAAGGCCGAGTTCGGCGATGGCAGCGGGGCCGCCGACGCCCTGCGCGAGCGCGTCTCCGCGACCGTCACCGAGGCCGACCTGAGGCGCGAGCGCGACCTCACCGACCCGCCGCTGCGCACCCGGGAGGAGCTCGCCTACCACCGCATCTTCCGCGAGCACCTGCCGGGAGTGCGGGCCGAGCACGCCGTCGGGCGGTTCGCCACCGCCTGAGGCCGGGCGGGCGGTCCCCGGGGCGGCCGGGGCCCCGCCGTCCCGGGCCCGTGCGTATCGTGGGCCGGGGCCGGCCGACGGAGGGGTGACGCGTGCGGATCCTGTACGGCGTGGTGGGCGAGGGCATGGGGCACGCGACGCGCTCGCGCGCGATCATCGAGCGCCTGATCGAGCGGCACGACGTGGAGGTGATGGCCTCGGGGCGCGCCCGGGCCTACCTGGCCCGCACGGTGGACGTGCGCGACGTCTGGGGCCTGACGCTCGCCTACGACGACAACGCCGTGCGCCGCTGGGCCACCGTGGCCCAGAACCTGAGCGGCGCGATGAGCGGCTGGCCGCGCAACGTGCGCGCGTGCCTGCGCACTGCAGAGGACTTCGCGCCCGAGGTGGTGGTGACCGACTTCGAGAGCCTCAGCCACCTCTACGCGCGCCTGCACGGGCTGCCGGTGATCAGCCTGGACAACATCCAGGCGATCGACCGGCTGGCGCACCCGCCGGAGATCCTCGCCGGACACCATGCCGACTTCCGCGTGGCGCAGGGCATCGTGCGGCTGAAGGTGCCCGGGTGCGCCGAGTACCTGATCACCTCCTTCTTCACGCCCCCCGCACGGCGGCCCGACACCACGCTCGTGCCGCCGATCCTGCGGCCCGAGATCGTGGCGGCCCGCCCCGAGCCGGGCGGGCACCTGCTGGTGTACAGCACCGCCGAGGGCGGGCCGGACCTGGCCGCCGCGCTGGGCCCCTCGGGTATGGAGTGCCGCGTCTACGGCGTGCGGCGCTCGATCACCGCCGAGCAGGTGGAGGGCAACCTGCGGTACCGCCCCTTCTCGGAGGACGGCTTCATCGAGGACCTGCGCACCGCCCGCGGCGTGGTGGCCGGGGGCGGCTTCACCCTCATGAGCGAGTGCGTCGGGCTGCGGCGCCCGGTGCTCTCGGTGCCGGTCGGCGGGCAGTTCGAGCAGGTGATGAACGCCCGCTACCTGGAGCGGATGGGCTATGGCCTGGCGCGCGACCGCCTCACGGCGGAGGCCGTCGCCGAGTTCCTGGAGGGGCTGCCGCGCTTCTCCGCCACGCTCCAGGAGCGCCCGGCGGACGATCCCGACGGCGCGCTCACCGCCCTCGAGGCGGCTCTCGCCCGCGCTGTCGACGGAGCCCCGGCGGCGTGATGGCGGTCGCCCAGGGGGCGGTGCTCGCCGCCTGGGCGCTGCTGATGGCGCTGCTCGAGATCGAGATCGAGGGCCGCCACGGCTGGGCCGAGCGGCTGCCCACCTGGTACCGCACGCGCGGCCCCGCCGCCCGCGTCTACCACCTGATCGGGGGCAACCGGCCGCTGACCGGCTACCACCTGATGATGTTCCCGATCCCGCTGCTGATGCTGCACTACCCCTACGTGGCGGGGGCCGGCTGGAGCCTCGCCGCCGAAGCCTCGACGATCGCCGTCTTCCTGGCCTGGATCATCGCGTGGGACTACCTGTGGTTCGTCCTCGACCCCCATTGGGGCATCGCCCGCTTCCGCCGCGGAGAGGTGTGGTGGTACCCGGGCGCTGGGTCGGCCGGCTGCCGCTGGACTACCTCCTCGCGGTCGGCGGCTCCTTCGCGGTCGCCGCCATCGCCTGGGCCCTGGGCGGGGGACCGGAGGCGCTGCGCGACCAGCTGGTGATCGTGGTCGTCCTGGCGGCGACCTGCCTGGCGGCCATCGCCCTGGCCGCGCCCTACGGGCGGTGGTACCGCTGGATGCGCCGCCCCGGCTCCGACCAGCGCGACGAGGCGGGGATCCGGCCGCCCCCGGACGACGTGTAGCCGCCGCGGCGCCGAGGCGCCGCCGCGTGTCAGGCTGCGCGCATGGAGCTGGGGACGATCGGGGTCTGGACCAGCGTGCGGCCGTTCGGCGCGGAGCGTGCCGGCGAGGCCGCGAGGATCGCCGAGCAGCTCGGCTACGGCGCGTGGTGGGTGGGTGGCTCGCCGCACCTCGACATCGTGCGCCCGATCCTGGATGCGACGTCGTCGCTCGTGGCCGCGACGGGCATCCTCAACGTCTGGAGCAACGACCCGGCCGAAACGGCGGCGGCCGACGCGGCCCTGAGGGCGGAGTTCGGCGGGCGGCTCATGCTCGGCATCGGCATCGGCCACCCCGAGGCGACGAGCGACTACCGGCGGCCGCTGGCCGCCATGCGCGCGTTCCTCGACGGCCTGGACGCCTCGCCCACGCCGCCTCCGGTGGACGGCCGGTGCCTGGCCGCGCTCGGCCCCCGGATGATCGACCTCGCCCGCGAGCGGACGGCCGGCACGCACACGTACTTCGTGACCGTCGAGCAGACGCGGCGGGCGCGCGAGCGCCTGGGGCCCGGCCCGCTCCTCGCGCCCGAGCTGGCGTGCGTGGTCGACGACGACCCGGTGCGCGCCAGGGCGGTCGCGCGCGGATACGCGAAGCTGTACCTCGGCCTGCGCAACTACACGCGGCGCCTGCTCGACGCGGGCTTCACGGAGGACGACCTGGCCGGCGGCGGGTCGGACCGGCTGATCGACGCGGTCATCCCGCAGGGCGGCGCGGGGCGGATCGGCGAGGTCGTCCAGGCCCACTTCGACGCCGGCGCCGATCACGTGTGCCTGCAGCCCCTCGGCGAGGAGGGCATCCCGCGCCGGTCGTGGACGGCGCTCGCGAGGGTGCTGACGCCCTGATCGCGACCGCGGCGCGCACCGTCGTGCGCGTCGTCAGGCGACCCGGTGGCGGGGGTCGAGGAAGGCGATGCGCGCGGTGCCCCGCTGGATGCCCTCCGCCCGGGTGCCGTCGGGGAGCGCGAAGGCGATGCGCCAGGCGAGGCCGCGGACCCCCTCCTGGACCAGCTCGGTGACGTCGGTCACGGTCGCGTCCACCCGCCCCAGCCCCAGCACCTCGAGGGCGACGAGCTCGCCCACCGCCGGTGGCACCTCGTTGAACACCGCCCACAGGAGGGCGATGCCGTAGAGGATCGCGATCAGGACCAGGGTCAGCAGGATCGTGGCGACCAGGCCCTTGAGGATGCGCCGGGGCGGGTAGCGCTTGCCGGTGGCGTCCACGATCGTGAGGTCGTCCTCGGTGATCCGCCTCATCGCCGTCCCCCGGTTGGACGAAGCCCGATCTCGTAGGCCAGCACCACGACCTGGACGCGGTCGCGCAGGCCGAGCTTGGAGAGTACCCGCGCGACGTGGGTCTTGACGGTGGCCTCGCTGACGACCAAGCCGCGCGGCGATCTCGGCGTTGGACAGGCCGCGGGCCACCAGCGCGCAGCACCTCGGTCTCGCGCGTCGGTGAGCTCGGCGAAGCGCGCCCGTGGGCGGCGGTGCCCGGCGGCGGGCGGCGCACGAAGTCCTCGATCAGGCGGCGGGTGAGCGACGGGGCGAGCAGCGCGTCGCCGGCGGCGATCGACGCGGACGGCGTTGACCAGCTCCTCGCGGCGCACGTCCTTGAGCAGGAAGCCGCTGGCGCCGGCCTGCATGCGCCTCGTAGACGTACTCGTTCTGGTCGAAGGTCGTGAGCATCAGGATGCGCGGGGCGCGGTCGCCGTCGGCGACTGAGCCGGCGGGTGGCCTCGATGCCGTCCACCTCGGGCATGCGGATGTCCATCAGCACCACGTCGGGCTGAGAGCTCGCGGCCATGCTCGACCGCCTCGCGGCCGTCGGCGGCCTCGCCCACCACCTCGATGTCGGGCTGGGCGTCGAGGATCATCCCGAAGCCGTCGCGCACCAGCGCCTGGTCGTCGGCGATCAGGACGCGGATCGTCACGGCGCGCGCCCGGCTCCAGCGGCAGGCGGCGCCGCGCAGCGCGGAACCCGCCGCTCGGGCGCGCGGGCGCGGCCTCGAGCTCGCCGCCGTAGACGGCGACCCGCTCGCGCATGCCCACCAGGCCGTGCCCGCCGCCGTCTCGCGGGCGCCCGGCGCCGCGGCCGTCGTCGGTGACGCTCAGCTCGAGCCGCGTCGCCGTAGCGCACCAGCACCTCGGCGCGCGCCGGGCCGGCGTGCTTGAGCGCGTTGGTGAGCCCCTCCTGGACGATGCGGTAGGCCGAGAGGTCGACGCCCGGCGGGCAGCGGGCGCGGCTCGCCCTCGACGCGCACGCTCCACCGGCAGCCCGGCCGCGCGCACGTGCTCGACCAGCGCGTCCAGGCCGCGCGAGGCCCGGCTGCGGCGCCGAGCGGGGGCGCCGTCGTCGGCACTCGCGCAGCACGCCGAGCATGCGGCGCAGCTCGCCGAGCGCCGCGCGGCCGGTGCTCCTGCACCGCCGTCAGCGGCCGGCGCGCGCGCTCGGGGTCGACGTCGAGCATCGCCTCGGCGGCCTCGGCCTGGACGACCATCACGCTCAGGCTGTGGGCGACGACGTCGTGCATCTCGCGCGCGATGCGGGCGCGCTCTTCGGCGACCGCGGCCCGCGCCTCGGTCTCCTGCTCGCGCTCCAGGCGGGCGGCGCGCTCCTCGAGCTCGGCGGTGCGCCGCGCGGTGCGCTGTGGACGACGAGCCCGACCACCCAGGCGAAGACCGCCAGCGGCACCGACGCTCAGGAGGTCGGTCGGCCTGCCCGATCCGGATCGACGCGAGGATGACGACCGTGACGGCGGCCAGCCCGACGACCGCCGCCGACGATCCGCCGGCGGCCGGGGCCCAGGGCCCCGAAGAGCCCGATGGCGATCATGCCGGCGAAGAAGGTCGCCGCCGACTGGGTCACCGAGTCGTCGGCCAGATCATCGCCTCGGCGAAGACGCACAGCAGGGTGGCGAGGGCGGCGCCGAACGGGTGCATGCGGCGGCGAGCGAGGAGCGGCCGCGCCCCAGGCCAGCGGTGAAGAGGGTCAGGCCCAGCAGCGGACCCTCGACCTCGTCCGAGAGCCACACCTCGAGCGAGCCCGAAGACGGTCAGGAGGACGAAGACGGCCTCCGGCCAGTAGGCGCGCGCGATGCGAAGGGTCGACCGCATGCCGGTGACCGTACTACCGGCGCGGTGCCGCGGACGTCGCTCCCTCGGACGGTCCCGGTCATCCCTGGGGATGACCCCGCCGACCCGCGCGGACGAGCCGGGGCGGGGCCGAGGACCATCCCCCCGGCGGCGGCGAATCGGCGCGCGCGGGCGATGGCGGGGCGGGGCGCCGTCATAGCGTCGCCCCATCACCCGTCATCCCGTCTGGAGGCACACCAATGACCAACGCGTTCACCTCACGCGGCCACCCTCGTCACCGGCCCACCGGGCCGGCGCCCGTCGTCATGGCCCGCGACCTCACCCGCCGCTACGGCGAGGGCGACGCCGCGGTGGACGCCCTCGCGCGGCGTCTCGCTGTCGGTCGCGCCCGGCGAGCTCGTCGCCGTGATGGGGCCCTCGGGCTCCGGCAAGTCGACCCTCATGCACATCCTCGCGGGCCTCGACCGGCCCACCGAGGGCTCGGCGTGGATCGGCGACGACGAGATCACCGCGATGGGCGACAACGGCCTCACCAAGCTGCGTCGTCGCCACATCGGCTTCGTCTTCCAGTTCTTCAACCTCCTGCCCACGCTCACCGCCGAGGAGAACATCACCCTGCCGCTCGCGGATCGCGGGCAGCCGCCGCGCCCGCGCTGGCTCGACGAGGTGATCGCCTCGGTCGGGCCTGCAGGAGCGGCGCCAGCACCGCCCCGCCGAGCTCTCGGGCGGCCAGCAGCAGCGGGTCGCCATCGCCCGGGCGATCCTCGGCCGTCCGACCGTGATGTTCGCCGACGAGCCGACCGGCAACCTCGACTCGCGCTCCGGCGGCGAGATCCTCGAGCTGCTGCGCCGCTCGGTGGAGGAGCATGGGCCAGACCACGATCATGGTCACCCACGACGCGGTCGCGGCGACGATCGCCGACCGCATCGTCTTCCTCGCCGACGGCCGCATCGTCCGCACGCAGGGTCCGTCCACCGCGGCCGAGGTGCTCGAGACGCTGGCGGAGGTGACCCGATGACCTGGGTCGCCCTCAAGAGCCTGCTCCGCGCGCCGCATCCGCGCCGCGCTCACCGCCCTGGCCATCGTGCTGGGCGTGGCGATGATCTCCGGCAGCCTCATCCTGACCGACACGATCGACAGTGCTTTCACCAAGATCTTCAGCAGCTCGTACACGCAGACCGACCTGGTGGTGCGCGGCACCCCGGTCGTGTCCGACTCGTTCGCCGGCGCCCCGACGGTGCCCGCCTAGCTCCTGACCGAGATCCGCGCGGTCCCGGGCGTCGCCACCGCCGCCGGCACCCTGACCGACCTGTCCGGCTCGGGCGCGAACGCCAAGATCGTCGGCAGCGAACGGCGAGCTCATCCAGGGCAACATGCCGACCTTCGGCTTCGGGGTCGATCCCTCGCAGCCGCGCTTCAACCCGCTGACCCTGGCGTCCGGCTCCTGGGCCGCCGGCGCGGACCAGGTGGTCATCGACGTCGCCACCGCCGACGCCCAGGGCTTCGCCATCGGCGACCGCGTGGGCGTCTCCGGCGAGGGTCCGGTGCGGACCTTCGCGGTCACCGGCCTGGCGCGCTTCGGCGGCGTGGACTCGCTGGGCGGCGCCACCTTCGCCGTCTTCGACATCCCCACGGCCCGCAGCGTGCTCGCACAAGACCGGGTTCGACGCCATCCAGGTGGCCGCCGCCCCCGGCGTGAGCGACGCCGAGCTGGCGCGCGAGATCGCGCCCCTGCTGCCCTCCGGAGTCGACGTCTCGACCTCCGCCGAGCAGAGCGCGCGCGACAAGCAGACCGTCTCCGAGGCGATCACTTCATCCGCGGGCTTCCTGCTGTCGTTCGGCGGCGATCGCCCTGTTCGTGGGCGCGTTCGTCATCTTCAACACCCTGTCCATGACGGTGGCCCAGCGCTCGCGCGAGCTGGCGACGCTGCGCACCCTGGGCGCGTCGCGGCGGCAGGTGCTGCGCTCGGTCATCGCCGAGGCGGCCATCATCGGCTTCGCCGCGTCGGTCGTCGGCCTCGCCGCGGGATACGGCCTCGCCAAGGGGCTGACCGCCCTGTTCGGCGCGATGGGGCTCGAGATGCCGCAGGGGGCGACGGTCTTCGCCTCGAGCACCATCGTCATCTCGCTGCTGGTCGGCACCCTCGTCACCCTGCTCGCCGGCGTGGTCCCGGCCATCCGCGCCACCCGCGTGGCACCCATCAACGCCGTCCGCGACGGCGCCACGCCCCCCCGCGGCCGCTTCGCCCGCTTCACGCCGGTCGCCGCGCTGGCCACCATCGCCGTCGCCGGCGCCCTGCTGGCGCGGGGGCTGCTGGTGGACGAGCTCGCCACCGGCGACCGCCTGGTGAGCCTCGGCGTCGGCACCCTGGCGCTGTTCGTCGGCGTCGCGATGGTCTCGTCCTCGCTGGTGCGGCCCATCGCGGCCGTCGTGGGCTGGCCCATCGCCCGCCTGCGCGGCGCGTCGGGCGAGCTCGCCCGCGAGAACGCCGTCCGCAACCCGTCCCGCACCGCCGCCACCGCCGCGGCCCTGATGATCGGGCTGGCGCTGGTGACCTTCGTCTCGGTGCTCGGCGCCGGGCTGGTCGACACGGCCCGCTCGGACATCGACGAGCAGATCAGCGCGGATTACGTGGTCACGTCGTCCAGCGGGTGGGAGACCATCTCCCCCGCGGTCGCGCGGACCATCGCCGCCGACAACCCCGGCTCCGTCGTCTCGGGCGTCCGTCAGGATCGCGCGCGGGTCGTCGGCTCGGCCAAGGACGTCAGCGGCATCGACCCGGCGACCATCGCCGGCGTCTACCACTTCACCTGGAGCGAGGGCTCGGAGGCCGCGCTCACGACCCTGGCCGCCGACGGCGCGATCGTGGACCGCGGCTTCGCCGACGACCACGACCTGGCCATCGGCGATCGCGTCGAGATCACCAGCCCGTCCGGCGACACCCTCGAGCGGACCGTGACCGGGATCGTCGCGCAGCCGCGGCTCAACCCGCTGCTCGGCTCCGTGATGGTGTCCCAGCGGGCCTTCGACGGTGTCTTCGATCACGCCAAGGACCGCTACGCGTTCGTGGCGAGCGGCGACTCCGGCGCCACCGCCGCCTCCCTGGAGGCGTCGCTGGCCGAGTTCCCCGACGCCGCGGTCGACACGGCGCCGCAGTACGCGGTGTCCGCGACCCAGGAGCTCTCGATGATCCTCAACCTGCTCTACGTGCTGCTGGCCCTGTCGGTCGTCGTGAGCCTGTTCGGCATGGTCAACACGCTGGCGCTGGCCGTCCACGAGCGCACCCGCGAGCTGGGGATGCTGCGCGCGGTGGGCATGACGCGCCGGCAGGCCCGCAGCATGGTGCGGGGCGAGAGCATCATCACCGCCCTGATCGGCGCGGCCCTGGGGATCCCGGTGGGCATCGGGCTCGCCGTCCTCACCACGCGCGCCCTGGGCGAGTGGGGCGTCCGGCTCTCCATCCCGGTCGGCATGCTGGCGATCTTCACCATCGTCGCCGTCGTGGTCGGCGTGGTCGCCGCGGTGCTGCCGGCCCGCCGTGCCAGCCGCCTCAACGTGCTGCAGGCGCTGCGCTACGAGTAGCCCTCCGGCACGTCCGTCCGACACGAACGGCGCCGCCCAACGCGGCGCCGTTCGTGCGTCCGGGCTCAGCGCTCGATGGAGACCGCCACCTCGAGGTTCACGCCGCTGTCGCTGCCGAACCCTCCGTTGCCCCGATCCCGGCCGCCGCCGCCGTTGAGGGCGTCGTCGCCGGCCTGGCCGAAGAGCCGGTCCCGGCCCCCCTCGCCCTTGAGCACGTCGTTGCCGCCGGCGCCGCGGATGCGGTCAGCGCCCGGGCCTCCGGCGATCACGTCCACTCCCGGGCCGCCGTTGAGCAGGTCGTCGCCCCGGCCGCCGTCGATCTCGTCGGCGCCCTGCTGGCCGGCGATGACGTCCTTCTGGTCGCCCCCGCGCAGGATGTCCTTCGCGCCGCCGCCGAAGATGCGGTCGCGGCCGCGGCCGCCGTTGACCGTGTCGAGGCCGTCGCCGCCCTTGAGGCGCCTGTCGTTGCCGTCGCGGCCGAGCACGGTGTCGTTGCCGTCCCCGCCGTCGCCGACGTCCGAGCCGGCGCCCATGTCCAGGCGGTCGTCACCCTCGCGGCCGAGGCCGATGTCGTTGCCGGTGCCGCCGACGATCAGGTCGTTGCCGATCCCGGAGTCGATGTAGTCGGCGTCGGCGGCGCCGTTGATGCTGTCGTCGCCGTCCTCGCCGAAGATGCGGTCCGCGCCGTCGCCGCCGTTGGCCGTGTCGTTCCCGAGGCCCAGGCAGATGACGTCGTCCCCGCCCAGGCCGGTGACCTTGTCGTCGCCCGCGAGGCCCACGATGACGTCCCGCCCGGGCGTGCCGGTGAGCGTGTCGGGGCCGTCGGTCCCCACCATCGTCGCGAGGACCCCCTCGCAGGTGATCCCGACGCCGGACTGGTGCGGGCTCGCGGCCACGGCGATCCCGACGCCGGCGGAGCCGATCACTCCGATGGCGGTGAGCGCACCGAGGCGCCGGATTCGAACCCGCGTGGTGGTCTTGACGGCCATCGATCCTCCTCGTGGTGGGTACCGGCCCAGGACCCCCGCCGGGGCCGCCGACCACGGGACCACGCGCGGGTCCGGGAGTAAAGCCGCCGTCCGTCGCGTTCGGGGAAATCGGCGGTTCGAATGCCCCGGATCGCCCGCGGCGTTGTTAGAAGTTTCTTATGCGGGCTGATGGCGGACGTCGCCGCCGTGCTCGCGCGCCAGCGCGAGGGCGCCGACGGCGGCCGCCACGAGGCAGGCCAGCCCGCCCACGACGAGCCCCCCGCGGGGGCTGATCTGCTCGGACACCCAGCCGATGATCGGGGCGCCGAGGGGCGTGCTGCCGAGGAACGCCACGGTCCAGAGCGCCATCACCCGGCCGCGGAAGCGCGGGTCGGACGTGAGCTGGAGCGTGGTGTTGCCCACCGCCAGGAAGGTGACGCTGGTGGCGCCGACAATCGTGAGGGCCACCAGGGCGACCGGCACCGAGGGCGCGGCGGCCGTGGCGAGGATGGCGGCGCCGAAGAGGGCGGCCGCCACCGTCAGGGGCCGCAGCCCGGTGCGGCCGTGCCCGGCGACGACCAGGCCCCCCACGATCGCCCCCGCGCCCATCGCGGAGGTCAGGAGCCCGTAGGTGCCCGCCCCGCCCTCGAGCGGCCCGCGGGCCATCAGCGGCAGCACCACCTGGAACTCGTACGCGAGGGTCCCGATCAGGGCGAGCATCATGAGCGGCACGAGCAGCGCGCTGGTGTGGGCGACGTAGACGAGGCCCTGGCGCACCTGGCCCGGGGCGCGCCCGGTCGAGTCGGTGGGGTGCAGCTGCGCCGTGTCCATGCTCGCCAGCGCGAACACCACCGCGGCGTAGCTGGCGGCGTTGATCAGGAAGCAGATGCCCGTGCCGGTGGTGGCGATGAGGATCCCCGCCATGGCGGGGCCGACCGCCCGGGCGGTGTTGACGAGCACGCTGTTGAGGCTGACCGCGTTGCGCAGCCGCGCCGGCGAGACCATCTCCTGGGCGAAGGACTGGCGCGCCGGGTTGTCGACCGCCGTGAGCAGCCCGAACGTCAGGGCCAGCCCGAGCACCATCCACAGCTGCACGAGGCCGGTGACGACCAGCACGCCGAGGGCCAGCGCGATCGCGCCCAGGCCGACCTGGGTGGCGATCAGCAGGCGCCGCTTGTCGAGGCGATCGGCGAGCACCCCGCCGTAGGGCGCCAGCAGGAGGATGGGCAGGAACTGGGCGGCGGCCACCATGCCCAGCGCGGTCCCCGAGCCGGTCAGCTCGAGCACGAGCCAGCCCTGGGCGATGGTCTGCATCCAGGTGCCCACCAGGCTCACGGACTGCCCGACGAAGTAGCGGCGGTAGTTGGGAACCCGCAGCGCCGCGAAGGTGTCGTCCACCCAGCGCGCGATCATCGCTCCTCGTCCATCCCCGCCAGCCCCTCGAGCGCGGGCAGCGCGCGCAGCAGCGCGGCGACCTCGTCCTCGGGCAGGTGGCCGAGCCGCTCGGCCAGGACGGCGGCGCGGCGCGCGCGCAGCCGCGCGATCAGGCGCCGGCCCGCCGCGGTGGCGCGCACCTGCGTGCAGCGGGCGTCGTCGGGCGCCGGAGCGCGCTCGACCAGGCCCTCCCCCTCGAGGTGGGCCAGCACCCGCGAGAGCATCGTGGGGTTGACGGCCTCGGCGGCCGCCAGGTCGCCGGCGAGGCGCGGCCCCTCGCGCACCAGGGTGGCCAGCACGCCGGACTGGGTCGCGGTCAACCCCTCGCCGGTCGCGGTCGTGCGCAGGCGCCGCGCGGTGCGCATGATCGCGTTCCTCAGGCGGGTGACCGACTCCTCGTCCACGTGTCTCCATGAATTATTTGCTTGCCGGATGGCAAGTATAGCAGGGTTGCAAGCTCTGGGTTTCTGAGCTCTGGGTTTCTGAGCTCTGAACGTTTCCGAGCTCCGGGCCCCGAGCTCTGAACGTTTCCAAGGAGTGCGGAGAAGGAAATTGCGTCGAGCGTGGAGTCGGCCTCTTGCGGGCCGACTCGACGCGCAAATGCGCCCTTGGTCGGGCGCATTTGCATCGCGCAGCGGCCCTTCGGGCCGGACATGTGCGCGGGTAGGTCAAGACCCTCCCCTTGTCGCAGGCAGCGTTCGTGTGTCGAAAGCTGCGCGGTCTCGGCGATGCCCGGACGGCTCGGTGGTGTTGACCTTTCCGGCGGCCTGGCCCCGGCGAACAGCCGGTGCCGCCGG
Organism: uncultured Thermoleophilia bacterium; assembly: GCA_963806585.1. GTDB lineage: Bacteria > Actinomycetota > Thermoleophilia > Miltoncostaeales > Miltoncostaeaceae > Miltoncostaea. The sequence goes on from CAWDYN010000007.1 coordinate 663,664, forward strand.
TCTGCCGAGGGCCCCGGCCAGGGGCCCTCGGCGCGTCGGGCCCGACCGCCAAGAGGCGGGCCCCACGCCGTGTCCGCCTCCCCTTCTCCGCACTCCTCGGAAAACGCCGAAGCTCCGAAGCTCCGAAGCTCGAGGCCCCGAAGCCCGGAAAGCCCCCGAAGCCCGGAAAGGCCCCAGAGCAAACCCCACCACTAGCATCGAGGGGATGAGCACGACCACTCCGGGAGCGCCCGATCCGATGGCGACGCTGCGCGCGCGGCGCTGGCGCCTGCTCGCCGTGACCGGCATGGGGGCCTTCCTGGGCCCGTTCGACGTCAGCGTCGCCGCGGTCGCCCTGCCCGCCATCGGGCGCGACCTGGACCTCACGTTCTCGGGCGCGATCTGGATCCAGGCCGGCTACCTGCTCCCCTACGCCCTGGTGCTGATCCCCGCCGGCCGGATCGCCGACCAGTGGGGCCGGCTGCGCGTGTTCCGCATCGGGATGGTCGTGTTCGCGATCACCTCGCTGATGGCGGCCCTGAGCCCCAACATCGAGTGGATGCTCGCGTGGCGGGCCGTGCAGGGCAGCGGCGGCGCCATGCTGGCGGCCACCTCGACCGCCCTGGTGACCGCGGCCTTCCCGCCCGGCGAGCGGGGCCGGGCGCTCGGGCTCAACATCATGGTGCTCTACCTCGGGCTCTCCACCGGCCCGCTCATCGGCGGCCTGCTGGTGGACCACGCGGGCTGGCGCTGGATCTTCCTGGCCTCGCTGCCGGTGGCCGCGACCAGCCTCCTGCTGGGCCTGCCCCTCCACGAGGGCCGCACGGCCCACGGGCGCGTGCGCCTGGACCCGGCCGGGACCCTGACGCTGGGCGCGGCGCTGTGCAGCCTCATGGTCGGGCTCACCTTCGGCCCCGTCTGGGGGTGGGACTCGGGCCGCGTGGTGGGCCTGATCGTCGCCGGGGCGGTGCTGCTGGTGGCGTTCGTGGCCATCGAGGCGCGCGGCGCCGCGCCGCTCATCGACCTCGACATGTTCCGCCGCAGCCGCATCGTGGCGCTGGGCAGCGCCGCCTCGCTGCTGAACTACACCGCGATGTTCGGCGCCATCGCGCTCACCGCCGTGCTGCTCGAGGTGGTCGGCGGGTACTCGCCCTCGGAGACCGGCCTGGTGATGATCGCCCAGCCGGTGGTGATGGTGGCGCTCTCGCCGGTCGCGGGCCACCTCTCCGACACGCTGGGCTCGCGCGCGCTGGCGAGCGGCGGCATGCTGGTCCTGGCCGGCGGCCTGACGATCCTGGCCATGACCCCCGCCGACCTGCCCCTCTGGCACATCGTCCTCGGGCTCGCGGTCAGCGGCCTGGGCATGGCGGCCTTCAGCTCGCCCAACACCTCGGCGGTGATGGGCGCGGTCGAGCACGCCCGCCTCGGGGTGGCGGCCGCGGTGCTCGCGATGATGCGCACGCTGGGCCAGACCCTGTCCCTGGCGATCCTCGGAACCCTGGCCGCGGCGCCCCTGGGCGCCGCAGGCGCCGGGGTGCTGTTCGGCGCGGGCGAGGGCGGCGCCCACGCGGCCGCCTACCTGGACGGCTATCGGGTGGCCATGGGCGTGGGTGCGGCGATCGCCGTGGTCGGCGCCTGCCTGTCGCTGAGCCGCGGGCCCGTCGTGGTGCCCCCCTCCCCCGCCCGGACCGCGTAGCACGCGACCAGGGGCCCGGCGCTCAGGTCGGAGGCGTCGCGCGCCGACCTAGGCATGGTGAGTTCCGAGCGCCACACGGGCATCGACGGCATGCTGTACGGCCTCGGCCGCGGCTGCGCGCGCCACCGGTGGGCGGTGCTGGGCGCCTGGGTCGTGGCCCTCGTGGGCATCGTGTGGCTCGCCGTCGCCATCGGCGGTCACTTCAACAACTCCTTCTCGATCCCCGGGACGCCCACCCAGAGGGCCACCGACATCCTCGGTCGCGAGTTCTCGGACAGCGCCGGCGCCACGGCGACCGTCGTGATCCGCGCCGACGAGGGCACCCTCACCGGCGCCGCCGAGCGAACCCGCGTGGACGCGCTGGTGACGCGGGCCCGCGCCCTGCCGGACGTGGTGTCGGTGAGCAATCCCTACGCGCTCGGCTCCCTCGCGCCCGACGGGCGCACCGCCATGGTCACCGTGACGTACTCCCGTCCGGTGGGCGATCTCGGCGCGCCCGCCGCCCACCGGCTCGAGGACTCCCTGCGCGCCGTCGACGCCGGCGGCCTGCGGGTGGCCTTCACGGGCACCCTGGTCGAGTCGACCCAGTCGGGCGGCAGCGACCACTCGGTCGGCATCGGCCTCGCCGCGGCCGTGGTGATCCTGCTCATCGCCCTGGGGACCATCGTCGCGATGGGCCTGCCCCTCGTCGTCGCCCTGATCGGGGTCGCCGCCGGCAGCTCGCTCGTGGCGCTGATGACCCTGCTGCTCGACATCCCGGTGAGCGCGCCCCAGGTGGCCACCATGATCGGGCTGGGCGTCGGCATCGACTACTCGGTCTTCGTGCTCAGCCGCCAGATGGAGTTCCTCTCGCAGGGGCACGACCCCGTGGAGGCCGTCGGCCGCAGCCTGTCGACCGCCGGGCACGCCGTGCTGGTGGCCGGCTGCACGGTGATCGTCGCGCTGCTCGGCCTGCTGCTGGTGCAGATCCCGCTGGTGTCGGCCATCGCCCTCACCTCCGGCGTCGCGGTGCTCGTGATGGTGATCGCCGCGCTGACGCTGATGCCCGCCCTGCTGGGCGCCCTGGGCCACCGGGTGAACTCACTCCACGTCCCCCACCTCGGCGCGCGCGAGCGCACCGGCGGCCGGCCGACCCCCTCGGAGCGCTGGGCGCGGCACGTGACCCGGCGCGCGGCCTGGTACCTGCCGGCGGGGATCATCGTCCTGCTGCTGCTCGCCTCGCCCCTGCTGGCCATGCGCCTCGGTCCGCAGGACGCCGGCTCCGACCCGCCCGGCTCCACCACCCGCGAGGCATACGACCTCATCTCCGAGGGCTTCGGGTCGGGCGCCAACGACCCCCTGTTCGTGATCGCCGAGGCGCCGCGCGGCGTGCGTGCGATCACCGCCGAACGCGCGGCGAGGCTGTTCGAGGGCCTTCGCACCGCCCCGGACGTGGCCTTCGTCGGCCCGCCCCGGATCGCCCGCAGCGGACGGGCGGCGATGGCCACCGTGATCCCCCGCTCGGGCGCCGACGCCCCCGCGACGCCCGAACTGGTCAGGGACCTGCGCGACCGCGTGATCCCCCCGATCGCCGAGGGCAGCGGCATGGTGGTCGAGGTCGGCGGCGTGGGAGCCGCATGGGTTGACCTGGACGACCGCGTCGGCGACCGCATGGCGCCCTTCATTCTGACCGTGGTGGCGATCGCGTTCGTCCTGCTGATGCTCGTGTTCCGCTCGCCGTTCCTGGCCGCCAAGGCCGCCGTCCTCAACCTGCTGTCGATCGGGGCCTCCTACGGCGTCCTGGTGGCGGTGTTCCAGTGGGGCTGGGGCGCGTCGCTGGTCGGCATCGATCAGACGATGCCGATCGTGGCCTTCGTGCCGCTGATGATGTTCGCGATCCTGTTCGGGCTCTCCATGGACTACGAGGTCTTCATCCTGTCGCGCATCCGCGAGGAGTACATGCGCTGCGGCGACACGAGCGAGGCCGTGGCCGTCGGGCTCGCCCGCACCGCCCGCCTGGTGACCGCGGCCGCCGCGATCATGGTCTCGGTGTTCCTCGCGTTCATCCTGATCGACAACCCCGTGGTGAAGATGGTGGGCCTGGGGCTGGCCGTGGCCGTCCTGGTGGACGCCTCGATCACCCGCATGGTGCTGCTGCCCGCGACGATGCGCCTGGCCGGGCGCGCCAACTGGTGGGCGCCCCGCTGGCTCGCCGCCGCCCCGCCGCCCGAGCACCCGGCCCGGCCCTCATCCGCCGGAGCCCGCACCGCCCCGTAGCCCGGTCCGCGCGGCCCTCACCCTCAGGTCGAACCACAGGTGCCCGGGGTCGTCGCTCAGATGCGGCCGGCGGCCACCACGCGGCGCAGGAACTGCTGGGTCTCGGGGCGCTCAGGGGCGCTGAAGATGCGCTCCGGGTCGCCCCGCTCGAGGATGCGCCCCTCGTGCAGGAAGCACACCTCGTCGGCGACCTCGCGCGCGAACGCCATCTCGTGGGTCGCGATGACCATCGTCATCCCCTGCTGCTTGAGGCCCCGCACCAGGCCCAGCACCTCGCCCACCAGCTCGGGATCGAGGGCGCTCGTGACCTCGTCGAGCAGCAGGGCGCGGGGATCCGTGGCGAGCGCGCGGACGATCGCGACGCGTTGCTGCTGGCCCCCCGAGAGGCGGTCGGGGTAGTCGTCCTCGCGGCCGGCCAGCCCGAAGCGGGCCAGCAGCTCCCGCGCCGACGCCTCCGCCTCGGCACGCGGCACCCGGTGCGCGCGAACCGGCGCGAGGACGACGTTCTGCAGCACCGACAGGTGCGGGAACAGGTTGAACGCCTGGAAGACGACCCCCAGCCGGCGGCGCGTGGGCACCACCGGGCACGACGGGTCGGTGATCACGTCGCCGTCCAGGAACACGTCGCCGTCGTCGATGTCCTCGAGCAGGTCGATGCAGCGCAGCAGCGTGGACTTGCCCGACCCGGACGCGCCGATCAGGGCGACCGCGCGATGCTCGCCCACGGTCAGGTCGATGCCGCGCAGCACCTCGCGGGCGCCGTAGGACTTGGTGACGCCGCGCACCTCGATGACCGGGACCCCGCTCACGCGGGCACCGCGTGCCCCTGGCGGTGACGGGCCCGGGCCTGCTGGTGGTCGACGATCCGCGCCAACGGCACCGTGACCGCCAGGTACAGCAGGGCCGCCGCCAGGAAGGGCGTGTAGTTGAAGTCCGAGGCCGAGTCGATCTGGGCCACGCGAAAGGCCTCCTGGGGGCCGAGGATCGAGACCAGGGCGACGTCCTTCTGGAGCGAGATGAAGTCGTTGAGCAGCGGCGGCACGACCCGCCGCACCGCCTGGGGCGCGATCACGTGCCGCATCGCCTGGTTCTCGGTGAGGCCCACCGCGAGCGCGGCGGCGCGCTGGCTCGGGTGCACCGAGTCGAGCCCGGCGCGGTACACCTCGGCGACATAGGCCGTGTAGCAGAGGGCGAGGGCGAAGCCCCCGAGGAACACCGGGTCGGCGAAGCGGCCGGTCGCCCCGAGGGCAGGGACGCCGAACCCGATCAGGTAGACGACCAGGATCACCGGGACGCCGCGCATGACGTCGGTGAACACGGTCGCCATGAGCCGGATGGGAAACAGCGCCGCCGCCCGGGTGGTGCGCAGCACGGCCACCACCAGCCCCAGCGCCAGCACGACCACCTCGACGACCATGAACAGCTTGACGTCGAGCCAGAAGCCCTCGAGCACGCCCGGAAACGAGTCGACGAAGACGTCCCAGGAGAAGAACGTCTCCCGCACGTCGGGCCACCCGGGACGGGTGACGATGAACAGCGCGAGCCCGCCGAGCACCACCACGCTCGAGAGGGCGGCGACCAGCGCCCCGCGGCGGGCCCGCCCCCGCCGGGCCGCCTCGCGGGCGACCCGGCGGTCGGAGGCCGTGGTCATGTCACGGTGCCGGGATCGCCGGCGCCCGCGATCACTTCAGGGCGAGCACCGGCGCCTCGGCGCCGATCCACTGCTCGGTGATGGCGGCCAGCTCGCCCGACTCCCTCAGGTCGCTCAGTGCCGCGTCCACGCAGGCGGTGAGCGCGGAGTCCTTGGCGAGCACCAGACCCCAGTCGTCGCCGCCCGGGGCCTCGAACTGGCCGATGATCGACGAGCCCTCGACCTCGGCGTCGCGCAGGTAGATCGCGGTCGGAAGGTCCACGACGATCGCGTCGACCTGGCCGTTCTTGAGCGCCCGGACCACGTCGGTCGAGTTGTTGTAGACGCGCGGCTTCGGGCCGGGCGCGATCACCTCGTTGACCGCGTCGAGGCTGGTGGTGGCCACCTGCACGCCGAACTGCGCGTCCTTCAGGTCGGCGACCGAGGTGACGGTCGCGTAGGGCGAGTCCTGGGGCACCAGGACCGCCTGCGGGGTCGTGTAGTACGGGGTGGAGAAGTCGACCGCCTTCGCGCGCTGGGGGCTGATGGACACCTGGTTGATGTCGAAGTCGAACTTCTTGGGGCCCGGCGCGAAGCTGGTGTCGAAGGGCACCACGGTCCACGTCACCTCGTCCCGGGTGAAGCCGAGGTTCTCGGCGACCGCGTACGCCACGGCGCTCTCGAGGCCCTTGCCGTTGGTCGGATCGTCGTCGATCACGTACGGCGGGAAGGCGGGCTTGTCGGTGCCGACGGTCAGCGTGCCGTCGGTCACGGTGGCGAGCTGGTCGCGCGTGCAGGCCACCTCGGCGCCCGTCGTGTCGGCGGCGGTCGATCCGGTCGCCGAGTCGTCGTCTCCGCACGCGGCGACGGTGAGGGCCAGGGCCGCCACGGCAAGGGCGGCGAGGACGAGGCGCAGGCGCGGCATGTGACCCCCAGGGGAGAGGCCGCGCGCCCATGACGCCCGGACCTGTCGGGATTCCGAAGAGGTCGGCAGCGTACCCGACGGGGCGGTGAAAAGGCCACGCCGGGCGACGCGCGGTGGCGCCGCCCGGCCGAGGCGCTCAGTCGTCCCAGACCAGGGCGCCCGGACGGGAGATCGACCAGATCACCCAGACGTCGAGGGCGATGATGACCAGGGCCCAGAACGGGTAGTACGGGATGAAGAAGAAGTTCGTGAAGGCGCTCAGCAGCGCCAGGAAGATGGCGAGCATGCCGGCCCAGGGCTTGCGCGAGAAGAGGCCGATGCCGCCGAGGAAGACGATGACGCCGATGACCAGGTGGACCCAGCCCCACGTCGTCAGGTCGATGTCGTAGGTGTAGTTGCGCGCGACGACGAAGAAGTCGTCGTCGAGGATGGCGACGAGGCCGGCGCCGAACTGGAACAGGCCCACCAGGACCATGATCGCGGCGGCGAAGACCACGCCGCCGAGTGCCCAGTCGGACGGGCCGTTGTCGCGTTTGGTGACCGTGTCAACCGCCACTGTGGGGCTCCTTCCGTCGATGAATGCGGTGCCGCACGGGCTGTATTGGCCCCCGCGCGGACGGCCCCTCCGCGCCGCGCGAAACCTCAGGCCGGGCGGCAGGCGGCGGGCGCGCCCTCGCAGCAGCCCTCGGCGATGCGCCCGCACCCGGCGCAGACGGCCTTGCCGCGGATGTCCACCAGCGGGCCGCCGCACAGCGGGCAGCCCGCGCCGGCCGCGGGGGCCGGGGCCGCGGGGGCGCCGGTGGGCCGGTGCGTCTCCATGGCGGGCGACGCTACACCGGCCCCCGGACGCGCCGGCGAGCGTCAGAGGGGTATCTCGGAGCCGATCTGGACCGTCCGCTCGGGCGGCAGCCCGAAGTACTCGACCGGGCTCGCGGCGTTGCGCGCGACGGCCGCGAACAGCCGCTTGCGCCACAGCGCCATCCCGGGCCCGCGCGTGGGCTGGATGTCGATGTGGGACAGGAAGTAGGTGGCGTGCGCGATGTCGGCGTCGCACTCGAGCCCCTGGGCGCGGGCCAGGCGCAGCGCCTGCGGGACCGCGGGGCGGTCCATGAAGCCGATGCGAGCCGTGACGTGCGTGATGCCGTCCGCGGGGTCCCCCAGCGGGTCGATGCGCACGCGCTCGCCGGCCGACACGTGGGGCACGTTCACCGACTTCACGGTGAGGATCACGATGCTCCGGTGCAGGACGTGGTTGTGGCGGAGGTTGGCCCGCAGGGCCAGCGGGGTCGACTCGAAGGACGGGTGCAGGAAGACCGCCGTGCCGGGCACGCGCTCGATGGGCGGCGAGGCCGCGTCGATTTCGGCCACGAAATCGCGCAGGGGGCCCTCGATGGAGTGGCGGCGATCGGTGATCACGGCGCGCCCGCGACGCCACGTGGCGAGCAGGATGAAGACGGCGACGGCGATCAGGAGGGCGACCCAGCCACCGTGCGGGATCTTGGTGATGTTGGCCGCGAACAGGGTCACCTCGATGCCGCCGAATACGGCTCCGAACACCACCGAGCGCCAGCGCGGCCAGCGCCACAGGTCGTGGGTCACGACCAGGAACAGGATCGTGTTGACGATGAAGGTGCCCGTCACCGCGATCCCGTAGGCCGAGGCGAGCCGCTCCGACGACTGGAAGGCCAGGACGAGCCCGACCACGGCCACGAACAGGATCCAGTTGACGAGCGGGACGTAGACCTGGCCGATCTCGCGGGCGGAGGTGTGGCGGATCGTCATGCGCGGCAGGAAGCCCAGGCTGATCGCCTGGCGCGTCACCGAGAACGCCCCGAGATGACCGCCTGGGAGGCGATCACGGTCGCCAGCGTCGCGAGCACCACCATCGGCACGCGCGCCCAGTGGGGCAGCAGCAGGAAGAACGGGCTGTCGATGGCCGAGGGGTCGCGCAGGATCAAGGCGCCCTGGCCGAGGTAGTTCAGGGTCAGGGCCGGGAACACGAGCCAGAACCAGGCGCGCCGGATGGGCGAGGGGCCGAAGTGGCCCATGTCGGCGTAGAGGGCCTCGGCGCCGGTGATGACCAGCACCACCGCGCCGCCGGCGACGAAGGCCAGGAACGGGTCCTCGACGATGAAGGCGGCGGCGTAGCTCGGCGACAGGCCGCGGATGATCTGCGGGTCCTCGATCACCTCGCGCAGGCCCCCGAGCGCGATCGCGACGAACCACACCACCATCACCGGACCGAAGGCCCGCCCCACCACCCGGGTGCCGAACCGCTGCACGGCGAACAGGGCGACGAGCACGGCGAGCGTGACCGGCACCACCAGGTCGGCCAGGCTCGGCGAGACGACCTCGACTCCCTCGACGGCCGACAGCACCGAGATGGCGGGCGTGATCACGCCGTCGCCGTAGAAGAGGGCGGCGCCGAAGATGCCCAGCAGCACCAGCCAGGCCGCCCGCGGCCGCACGTGCTGCACGAGGGCGGTGAGGGCCATGATCCCCCCCTCGCCGTCGTTGTCGGCGCGCAGGATGAAGGTCACGTACTTGACGGTGACGATCAGCGTGATCGCCCAGAACACCAGCGAGATGACGCCGTACACGTCGGTCTCGGTCGGCGTCACCACGCCCCGTCCAGCGAGAACACCGTCTGGAGGGCGTACAGCGGGCTCGTGCCGATGTCGCCGAAGACGACCCCGAGGGCGCCGAGCATCAGGCCGAAGCGCCCGGCCTTCGCGATGCGCGCGCGGCGGGGCGCGCTCTGGGGGGGATCGGCCATCGACCGCCGGTAACCGTAGTGGCCGCGGCGGCAGCCCGCCGTACCCCCGCGCGCTTCAGATCGGCCCCCCATCCGCCGATGATTTCGTGATGATGCCGGGACGAATAACGACGAGCCGTCGGTGATCGAGGGGCAGAACCCCGACCGGATCGTCCGGGAGGCCGCCGCGCGCATCTGCGCGTCGCTCGACGTGGAGGAGACCATGCGCGCCATCGCCGACTCGGCGAAGCGCGCCCTCGGGGCCGATAGAGCCACCTGCTACGTCAACGAGATCGAGGGCCAGCTGGTCTCGGGCGTCTACACGACCGAGATTGACCCGCGGCGGCGCGCCTTCGTTGAGGCCAGCGTCGGCAAGGGCCAGCGCGAGCTCCCGATCTGGCGGGCCCAGATTCGGCGCAGTCCGACCCGATGCTCGTCGTCGAGGACGTCTCCACCTCGCCGGCCATCCCGGCCGGGCTCAGGACGGGCCTGGGCAGCGGCGCTTTCCTGGGCGTGCTGCTGGAGCACGGCTCGGTGCAGGACGGCCCCGGCCGCACCATCCTGGGGACCCTGTTCGTGACCTACCGCGAGCCCCGGCGCATCTCGTCCGAGGAGCGCTCGATCGCCAGCGGCCTGGCGAACCTCGCCACCCTCGCGCTGGCCAACGCGCGGCTGCACGCGCAGACGCTGCGCAGCCTGCACGCCGCCGAGCACCAGGCGGGCACGGACGAGCTGACCGGCCTGCCCAACCGGCGGGTCGTGGAGGAGCAGCTGGAGGCGCTCACCGCGCTGGCCGCCGAGCGCCACGAGCCCCTGTCGGTGCTCGTGCTCGACCTGGACGAGTTCAAGGACATCAACGACCGCCACGGCCACGGCATCGGCGACGACTGCCTGCGCGCGGTCGGCCGCTCGGTGACCGCCTCCCTGAGGCCGGGGGACCGCGCCGGGCGGGTCGGCGGCGAGGAGTTCCTCGTGCTGCTGCCCTCCACCGGCGCCAAGGGGGCCTGGCTGGTCGCCGAGCGCCTGCGCGCCCGCATCCGCGAACTGCCCACGGCCGCCGGCGTCGAGCTCAGCGCGAGCTTCGGGGTGGCGAGCTACCCGGTCCACGCCACCAGTGCGGGGGCCCTCGTGCGCGCGGCGGACACGGCCATGTACTCGGCCAAGGCGATCGGGCGCAACCGAAGCGTGCTCTTCAACCCCGCCCAGACGCGGGTGCGCACCGAGCACACCCGGCGCGCGCAGCTGAGCAACGAGGGCTTCCTCGGCTCGGTCCTCGCCCTGGCCGCCGCGATGGACGCGCGCGACCCCTCGACCCACGCCCACTCCACGACGGTCGCGCTGTACGCCGCCGAGATCGCCGCCCGGCTGGGCCTGAACGGCGACCGGGTCGAGGAGGTGCGCATCGCGGGCCTGCTCCACGACATCGGCAAGGTGGGCATCTCCGACGCCGTGCTGCACAAGCCGGGCCGGCTGACCGACCCCGAGAGCGCGGAGATGCGCCGCCACCCCGAGATCGGGGCCAAGCTGCTCGTGCACCCCGGGGTCGCGGAGGTCCGCGAGTGGGTGCTCCAGCACCACGAGCGGCCGGACGGCCGCGGGTACCCGTACGGCCTGGTGCGCGAGCAGATCCGCCTGGAGGCGCTCATCCTGGGTGTCGCCGACGCCTACGAGGCGATGACCGCCGACCGCCCCTACCGCCGCAGCCTCACGCCGGCGACGGCCCGCCGCGAGCTGGAGGACGGCCGGGGCACCCAGTTCGACCAGCGGGTGCTCGACGCCTTCCTCGCGTACCTGGACGAGCCGGAAGGCTCCCGCGATCCGGCGCCGCTCGCGCGGCTCGCCGCGCGGCCCGCGATCCCCCTGCCCTAGCTCCCCTCCTCACGGCGCCCGTCGACTCGACTTTCGGAGGGCGCGCCGTCTCCCTTACTTTGGAAGATTCGCGGGGACTTCTTCCGCGTGGAGGCGATCCTGACGCACGACCCGACACCCCCCGGCGAATGGTGGAGGACGATCGAGCTGGCCACCGAGGTGGTCGGCTCGCTCTACTTCATCGATCCGCGCACGGCCGAGATCGTGGGCCTCTTCCTGCTCGACGAGGGGGCCGGCGCGGTGGCGATCGAGCACTGGCGGGACGGGCGGCGGGCCGGCCTGAGCCTCCTGGGAGGGGCGACCGAGGAGCCGTGAGGGCGCGCCCTCAGCGGTAGTCCGGGTTGGGGAAGTCGAAGCGGCAGCCGGCGTCCCACTGCGAGCGCTGGTTTCCGTGCGCCGGGATGCCGCCGGCGTCGCGCAGGAGCCGCGCCAGGTGCAGGAGGTTCCAGGTCAGGAACGTGGTGTTGCGGTTGGTGAAGTCGTTCTCCGGGCCGCCCGAGCCGGGGTCGAGATAGCTCGGCCCCGGGCCCGCCTCGCCCAGCCAGGCCGAGTCGGCCTGGGGCGGGATGACGTAGCCCAGGTGCTGGAGCGAGTACAGGATGTTCATGGCGCAGTGCTTGGCGCCGTCCTCGTTGCCCGTGATGATGCAGCCGCCGACGCGGCCGTAGTAGGCGTACTGGCCGGCGTCGTTGAGCAGATGGCTGTCGCCGTAGAGGCGCTCGATGACCCGCGTGCACACCGATGACTTCTCGCCGAGCCAGATGGGCGAGGTCAGCACCAGGATGTCCGCCCCGAGGACGCGGCGCGAGAGGGCCGGCCAGTCGTCGCGCTCCCAGCCGTGCTCGGTCATGTCGGGATGGACGCCGGTCGCGATGTCGAGGTCCACGGCCCGCACCGACTCCACGGCGACCCCGTTGCGCTCCATGATCGCGATGGCGATGTCGGCGAGACCCTGGGTGTGGGAGACCTCGGGAGAGCGCTTCAGCGTGCAGTTGATGAACAGCGCCCGCAGGTCGGAGAAGTCCCAACGCGATTCCGCGCACAGGCTCTCCTGCATCTGGTTGAGCTCGGCCATGTCCGCCCCCGATCGTGTGATCCACGCGCCGGACCGCCCCGGCGCGTCAGCGTCGATCAGACCACCGTCGGCGCGCGGACGCCACGGGGTCGCCTAGCCCGAGGGGCAGGGCCCGCCGACGCACGCCCGGGGACGAAGCGACGTGACATCGGCGCGCTCCAGCAGCAGGCCGGTGGAGTCGCGCGCGACGAGCGTGCGAGGGACCGTCCCGGGCCGGAGCACCACGAGGAAGGCGTTGGTCCCCACCGACGCGCGCACCGGATCGCCGTTCGCGTCGATCAGCGTGACGGCCGCCACGCCCCGCTCGGCGAGTCCCCACATCACCACGTCGCCGGTACCCGGAGTCGGAGCCGTGCCGAGCGCCACGATCGCGTGCCCCGCCGTGCGCGTCGCCCATCGGTCGCCGCCCGCGCATTCGCTGGCGGCCGTCCCGAGGCCGAAGCAGGGCCAACCGCTCGCCGTCTGCCGGTATCCGACCAGCCGCACCGCGCCGTCGCTCACCAGCACGCGGGAGGTGCCCGGCGCGACGTCGTCCAGGATCACGTCAACGTCGATCGGCAGCCGCCCTCCTCCCGGGGTGGTCCCGCCCTGGAAGAACTCCTGCAGTCCACCGACGACCGACCCGACCGCCGATCGTCCCGGCGGCAGCGTGAGAGCCGCCAGCGCCACGACCACGAGAGCCACCACGATGGCGATCCGCCGGGAGGCGCCGGCCTGGCGCGCGCGCGCCCGCCGCATCACCTGGGCCACCTGCTCGTCGGTGGGGTCAACCTGCCCCATCGCGCGCAGCGCCTCGCGCAGGCGGCCGTCGTCCACGGGCCGCGTCATGTCGCCCTCGAGGTCTCGTCGGCGAACAGATGCTCCAGGCCGGGGGAGCGGCGCAGCTGGGCGCGTGCGCGTGACAGCAGCGACGCCGCCGTGCCGGTCGCGCAGCCCAGCGCGTCGGCCACCCCCTCCTCGGTGAGGTCGTGCACGTACCTCAGCACGACCGCGAGCCGCTGTCGCTGCGGCAGCTCCAGCAGGGCCGCCCGGAGCGCGGGGTCGAAGGAGGGGCGGGGAGCGTCCTCCACCGAGAGCCGCTGGTCGTCCGGCCCCAGGCTCTCGAGGGCGGACTCGCGGCGCCCCAGCAGGCGGCGGGCGCGCGCGGCCCGGATCGCCCGTCGCGCCGTGATGCGGTGGACCCAGGCGTCGAAGCTCGCCGGGTCGCGCAGCCTGCCCAGCCCGCGCAGGACCTCGACGCCGACGTCCTGTGCGATGTCGGCGGCGGCGTCGCGCCGGCCCACCACCGCGCTCGCGGTCTGCAGCGACAGGCCCAGCGCCCGGCGCACGAGGGCCTCGCGGGCGGCCTCGTCCCCGGAGCGCGCCAGCGTCACCAGCCCGACGAGGTGGGAGCCCTCCACCGCCTGCCGCGCGTCGCTGTCCGTCTCGCACCCCTCATGGTCGGCGAACGATCCCGGGTGCGCCACGACGGGACCCGCGATCACTCCTCGGCTGGACAGACTGACAGACGACCCGCCCCGTTTGCGGACGACGACGCTGTCGTCCTGGGATGACATGAAGTTCATCTCGGAGACGACTGTGAAACGGCAGTGGCGTCACGGAGTATTCGCTCGTCAATACCAACACGCGGCGTGTCACTTGGGGACTTCACGAGCGGTCCCTCCCCAGGGGTAACTCGCTGATATTGGAGGGCGAAATGCGGACTCCGAGTGGCACGGTCACTCGAGCGCGGATACGTGGTGCCCTAGTTCTCTTCGCGGCCGTGAGCATCTGCGCCATCGTATTCAGCAGTATGGCCGCCGGGATCCAAAGTCACTACCGGACCGGCACACTTGTTGCCGGAACGCCATATAACTCCGTACAGCGCACATGGTTCGGCAACCAGATCACAAACCTCGACTCACAGAACATCGGGGCGGCGCGGATCTGGTCCTATCGGACCGGCGTCGGCTACATCTACGACGCAACCTTCTTCCTCTATGGGAGCTCGAGCTGGGCCGCGTGCTTCGACGGGGCGTGCAACGACAGTCCCAACACCCGCGACTGGTGCCAGAGCTCGAACACCCGGAGCGGCTCCTGCACCGGGCACTACCGCTAGCGGATGGGAGACGAACCGATGGGAGCATTTCGCACATCCGCGGGGCGCAGGAACGCGTGGATCGCCACCGTGTGTCTTGGGATCGCGGCGGGCGCCGCGGTGTTCATCCCGCGCGTCATGGGGGCCGCCGGCGACGCTGCCGGCGCGCATCCGCTCGGCGAGCGCTCGCCGGTGACCGCCCTCTCGGCCGCGCCGGCGGCCTCGCCGCCGCAGGGCCTGCGCGTGCTGGCCGGCGAGACCGGCGAGGCCGACCTCTCCTCGACGCGCATCCTGGGAGCCGCCCGCAACCAGGCCTTCTACTCGCTGGGCTCGCTCAAGGACCCGAGTCGCATGTGCCTGGCCGCGACCGGGGCCGCGGTGGGCCTGTGGTGCGGACCGGCGGCGGCCGTCGGGACCGGCAAGCTCATCATCCGCCAGCCCACCGTCAGCGGCGTGCGCGACGCACCCGCGGTCTACTTCGGCCTGGTGCCCGACGGGGTCGTGTCGGTGGAGGCCGGCGGCGAGGTCGTCCCGGTCTCGGGCAACGCGTTCAGCATCTACGAGCGCTCGGGCGGGCTGCTGCCCCGCCTCACCTACACCACCGCCGACGGCGCGAGGATCTCCGTGGACCCGCTGAGCGCCGACTAGGCCCAGCCCGATACCGGCCGCGTCGCCGCGCCGGCGGCGCGGCCGGCCACCGGCGCAAGGAAACCCCGGGCCGCCGCCCCGTACCGGGTATGGAGATCGAACGGGGCATCGGGACGGCGCGGCCCCTCGCCGGCCGTGCGTGGCCGCCGCGCCTGCGGGTGGCCCCCGAGAGCGCGACGTCGCGACCTCCGCGCGCCGATCGGGTCCCGGTGCTCGTGGTCGCCGCGAGCGCCGCCCTGGGCGCGGGCCTGGAGGCATGGCTGGCGGGCGCGGGTCCCGGCTGGGAGGTCGAGGTCGCCGTGCTCGACGGGGCCGCCCTGCCCGTGCCCCTCCCCCACGGCCTGGCCTTGGTGGTGGCGACGATCCCCGCGGGCGGGGAGTCCCTGATCTTCGCGATCCGCGACGTACAGCCGGGCGTGCCGGTGCTCGCCCTGGCCGATCGCCGCGACGCCCTCTACGAGGCCGCCCTGCTGCGGGCCGGGGCGACGGGCGCCGTCGGCGCCCAGGCCTCGCGCTCGGAGCTCGTCGGCGCGGCGCGGGACCTCGTGGCCGGACGCTCGGTGATGAGCGCCGAGGCGCTGCGCCTGATGGCCCAGGGCCCGCCCGCCGCCCCCCGCTTGACCGGGCGCCAGCGCGAGGTGCTGAAGCTGGTCGTGGAGGGGCGCACGACCACGGAGATCGCGCAGGAGCTCGTCATCGCCCAGAGCACCGTCAAGACGCACATCGCGCGCCTGGCGATGCGCCTGGGCGTCAGCGGTCGCGACGAGATGCGCCGCAGCGCGGCGGCGCTGCTCGCGACCGGCCCGGCGCCGTCGCCCACCGCCCCGCCCGAGGTCCCGTCGGATGCACGGCGATAGGACCCGGCGAGATCCGCACGCCCTCACCGGGCTGGGTCCGGCCCGGCGCGTCATGTACCGCTTCGCCCAGACTCCCGCGGTGGGCACGGGCGCGGCGGCGGGCCCGACCGCGCGGCAACCGCCCGAGGTCGCCGGCGCCCGCAGGGCGACCATCCCGGTGCCGGCCCGGGGCGCGGTGGCCGCGAACGATCTCGCGGTGCTGGCGGCGATCGCTCGCTTCGAGCTCCAGGCGGGGATGGGCTCGGCCGACTTCGCGCTGCGGTACCGGAGCGGGGAGTTCGGCCACGCCGCGTGGGCCCGCGTCTGGTTCGGCCTCCTCCAGTAGCCGCCGGCCGGCGGCTCAGGCCGCCAGGTCGCGCAGGGTCTCGCTCTCGCGCGCCCGGGCCAGGCGCTCCAGCGCGGCGCGCTCGATCTGGCGCACGCGCTCGCGGCTGATGCCCAGGCGGCGGCCGATCTGGTCGAGCGTCTGCGGCTCCTGGGCGCCGATGCCGTAGCGCGCCGTGATCACCTCGCGGTCGCGCTCGGGCAGCTCGTCGAGCACGCGGCCGAGCACCTCCTCGCGCAGGCTGAGCTCGATCTCGGCGAGGGGCTCCTGCGGCTCGGCCGCGATCAGGTCGCCCAGCGCGGTGTCGCCGTCCTCGCCGACCGGCCGGTCGAGGCTCGTGATGGTGCGCGGCAGCTCGCGGACCTCCGCCACGCGGTCCAGCGGCAGGCGGCTCTCGGTGGCGATCTCCTCGTCGGTGGGATCCCTCCCCAGCCGCGACGTCAGCGTGCGCTCGGCGCGCGAGACGCGCTGCTGGCGCTCGACCACGTGCACCGGCAGGCGGATCGTGCGCGACTGGTTGGCCAGCGCGCGCTGGATGGCCTGCTGGATCCAGAGCGTGGCGTAGGTCGAGAACTTGAAGCCGCGCCGCCAATCGAACTTCTCGACCGCGCGCGTCAGCCCCAGCACGCCCTCCTGGACCATGTCGAGCAGGGTCAGCTCCCCCTGGCCCTGGTAGCGCTTGGCGATGGAGACGACCAGGCGCAGGTTGGAGAGGATCATGCGCTCCTTGGCGGCCGCGTCGCCCTCCTCCACCCGCTGGGCCAGCTCGCGCTCCTGCGCGGCCGTCAGAAGCGGGTGACGGGCCACCTCGTTCAGGAACAGGCGCATGGCGTCGGTCGTGCTCTCGGCGACGGCGGCGTTCGACACGCGCGTCGCGGGCACGTCGATCCGCCCGCAGTCGTCGTTCACCTCCAGGCCGCGCTCGCGCGCCCGCTCCCAGAGGGCGGCCACCTCGTCGTCGTCGGCCTCGAGCGCGGCGAGCGCCTCGCTCACCTGGGCCAGGTTGAGGCAGCCCTGCTCCTCGCCGGCCGCAAGCAGCGCCTCGAGCTCCGGGTGCAGCGCATCGTCCGCCATCTCGGTCCCTTCCGCCGGCCCGCCGACCATCGCACTCTAGCGGTGGTGCCGGTCCCGATCCGAGCACGCCGGCCCGGTGTTCGCTCCGCCGCGCCTACCCGGCTGCCGCGGCGGCAAGGGCCGCGTAGACCCGAGCGCCCCGCGTGGAGGAGCTCGCGGAGAGGACGACTCCGAGGTCGGGGATCTGCAGGATCCGCGGTCCGCTCACCACAACGGCGACGCGCGCGCGCCCGGTCGGCCGCATGGCCGCCTGAGCGCTCCTCACCAGCGCCGGATAGGCGGCGGAGAGCCGGGACAACTCCGCGGCCTGCGCGGCGAGCTCGGCGCGGCGTGCGTCTCGGATGGACTTCGTCCACGGGTTGAGCGCGCCGTCGGGCATCCACCGGAGCGCCCCTGCGGCCCGTGCGGCCGCAAGCGCGGCCACGGCGCGCGCATGCTGGTTCTGGATCACGCGGTTGAGCGCGGCGGCGCCCCGACGGCTCACCTTCATCGACGTACGGATCGGCGCCGGCGCCGACGGGGCCTCGGGGAGCACCGTCGCGGGGTCTCCGGCCAGGGACTGAACCGCGGCGGCTTCGGCGGCTCGCGCCGGCCCGAGTCCCGCCCCGAGTGCACGGAGCCACGGTGGCGCGACCGACAGGCCCGAGCGGCGCGCCGTGACCACGATGACCCGGCCGGCGAGCCGTGGCCGCGCCGCGTGCGACGCCGTCTCCAGGGATCGATTCACCTTCGCCGCCTTGAACCGGTACTGGCCCTCGAGGGACTTGACCAATCGCAGCTGGCGCGCCGTCAGCTTCTCGCGGGGCACCGTGGTGTCGACCACCTCGGCGGCGACGTCCCCTCGGCCCGGGGGCGGCAGCACGGCGCGGCCCGCGCCGTCGTAGTACTCGACCGATCCGTCCGTGTAGACGACCTTGGTGCCCCCGTTGAAGCGCGTCTCGAACGAATCGCACCCCTTCCGGGCGAGGCATCGGATCCCGGGCTTGTGGGAGCGCACCGACGATGTGCCGCGCCTCACCTTCCGGCCGCCCGATCGGATCGCGGCGCCCGACCGCACGGCGCTGACGAGCGCGGCCGCGCGCGTCACCGCGCGCGCGTAGTCGGTGAACGGCGTCGGCGGGCCGGTCGAGAAATTGGCCGCGGGCAGGGCGCACGATCCGCCGTTGCCGGCGGCGACGGCGGTGCTGGCCGCCCTCACCTCGGCGCCCGCGGCGATGGCGGCGGCGTTGACCGGGGTGATGCACGTCAGGAACGCGTTGACCCCTCCGATCGAGGGATCCGACCCCACGATCTCCTGGCACGCCCGCGCGGCGACCGACGAGTCGGCCAGCGCGAGGGCGGCCGCGCGGTACCGCTGCGCGCACGGGCTGGTGGCGGGCGCCGAGGCGAGCCGCCCGAGCGCGTCCCCGTAGCCGGGGATGTCCGCCTCGGTCTTGCCCTTCCGGATCGCCTCGTTCATGAGCATGCTCATGTTCGCGATCTCGGTGAAGTCGTGCTGGCGGACGACGGCGTGGGCAGAGCGGCACCGCGCGTCGTCGTCGGTCACGGGCTCGGCGGCGTCGCCCTGGTCGATCGCCCCCCCGGCGAGCGTCGCGAGCGCGCCGATGGCGACGGACGCGAGGGCCCAGAAGGCGGTCCTGCGAGGACCGCGGACCCTCGATGCCCCTCTCGACGTCCCCAACCGCATGGGCCTCTCCCTCGCCGGCCCGGGCAATGCTCTCCCGCCTCCCCTTGCGGTGTCAACGAAGGATCGGGCGCGCGCCCGTCACGCGCGGCCCGATGAGGGGGGGAGGCTCCCGCAACGTCTCGGCGCCGCGAGCGGCCCCGAAGCGGTCCCGCCTGCGTTCGGATCGACCGCGATCGGGCCGTCCCGACCCGTGGCTCAGGGGAGGGCCGGCGGTCCTTCCCACGCGCGCTCGACGTCCGGACGGCGATAGTGGCCGGCGGTGTCGAACACCCGGCGGGCCGCGATGATCTGCCCGAGATCACAGTCCGCGTAGAGGATCTCCTCCCGCCCCGAGACCGGCCCGGCCAGGAGATTGCCCCACGGGTCTGCGATCAGGCTGGCGCCCGAGAGCAGCTCGTCCGGGCAGGAGGCGAGCTCCTCGGCCAGGGGGAAGTCGTCGGGAAAGTGATCGCGGCGCAGGTACTGCACCGGCGAGAGCACGAACGCCCCGGCCTCGAACGCGTACGTGCGCATCGCCGCCACCCAGATGTCGCGATCGTCGGCGGTGGGGGCGACGTAGAAGTCGATGCCCTCCCGATGCAGGTGCCGGCGGGCCTCGGGCATGAAGTTCTCCCAGCAGATGAGCCCCCCGAGGCGCCCGTGATCGCTCGGGATCGCGTCGAGATCGTCGCCGTCTCCCTGCCCGTAGAAGACCCGCTCGTGCAGCGTCGGCATCAGCTTGCGGTGCCGACGGGCCAGGGTGCCGTCCGGAGCCAGCCAGATCAGCGTGTTCCAGAGCGTGCCGGGCCGCTTGGAGTCGCGCTCGTTCACGCCGATCGCCACCCAGGCGCGGGCGCGCCGGGCGGCGGCGCCGAGGCGCTCGGTGAGCGGGCCGGGCACGTCGACCGAGTTGGCCCAGAGTCGGCGGTGCAGCTCGGCCGGGGCCGCACCAAAGCCCGCGCAGGCGTGAGCCCAGCTCGAGTTCGGATAGAGCGCGACGAACGCCTCGGGCAGCGCGATGATGCGCGCGTCGGCGGCGCCGGCCTCGCCGATGAGGTCGCACGCCTTGCTGACCGACCGCTCGGCGTCGAGCACCACCGGCGTCGCCTGCACCACCGCGACGCGCACGCTCGCGCTCATGTCGGACCTCCCCGTGTCCCGCTCCGCCGGCAACCCAGAAGCGTTCCGACCGACGGGGCACACGACCCCAGGAACGCGAAAGCCCCGCGTCAGCAGGGCTTTCGCGGATGGGCGTTACTGGGCTCGAACCAGTGACCCCCAGCTTGTCGAGCTGGTGCTCTCCCAACTGAGCTAAACGCCCCGCGGGCCGGGACCATAGCAGCCGATCCGGGGGCGGCCCGCTCCTACCTCACCAGGGGCAGCCGGGCTCCGTCGATCTTGGGCAGCACGCGGGCCGCCTCGACGCCCAGCCAGCTCTCCAGGAGGGTGGCGTAGACCGTGCGGAACTCGGTGGTCACGAGCAGGTTCTTGTCCTCGTCGAGGCGCGCCAGCCCGGGGAACTCGCTGCGGATGCCGCCGTTGGCCCGGTCGCCCACCACCATCACCAGCCCGCCGGCGCCGTGGTCGGTGCCCTGGGAGTCGTTGTCCTGGGGGCGTCGGCCGAACTCGCTCCACACCAGGGTGAGCACGCGCTGGGAGAGGCCGCGGGCGGTGAGGTCGGCCTGCCAGGCCAGCAGCCCGTCGCCCAGGTCCTTGAGCAGGTCGGCGTGCTCGGTGGGCTGGTCGTCGTGCGTGTCGAAGCCGCCCATCGAGAGGGCCGCGACGCGGGTGCCGAAGCCGGCGCCGAGCATCCGGGCCAGGTTCGCGAGGCGCGTGCCGAGGTTGCTGTCCGGATATGGCACCGGCACCGGGGGCAGCGGATGCTGGTCGTCGACCCGCAGCGGGGCCAGCTGGTCCTGCACCCTGAAGGCGTTGGCGTAGGTGCGGCGCGCCGCCGCCAGCGCTCCCGAGGAGGTGCGGCCCTTGCCGGCGTCGCGGTAGGCGTCGGTGAAGTCGCGGCCCCACACGCCCTCGATGTGGAAGTTGAAGCTGCTCGGGTCGTACACCGTGGCGGTCGCGGCGCGGCGGGCGGTGAGCACCGGGTCGGGCGTCCACGACGCGCTGATGCCCTGGAGGGGGTTGTCGACCGTCCCCACGGCGTCCAGCGTGCGGCCGAGCCAGCCGGTGGTCTCGAAGGACGGTCCCACGATGCCCCGGCGCCAGTAGCCGGCCGAGTTGAAGTGCGACTGGTCGGCGTCGGCGAAGTCAACCGACGGCAGCACGGCGACCTTTCCCTGGTCGTAGAGCGCCTTGAGGCCGCCCAGGGCCGGGTGCCAGCCGAAGGCCGGCGTGTCGGGCAGGGCGAGGGTGGTCTCGGGCGCGATCCCGAGCCGGCTGCGCAGGCTGGGATACAGCGGGTCGGCAAGGGGGACCAGCGTGTTGAGCCCGTCGTTGCCGCCGTCCAGGTACAGCGACACCAGGATCGTCGCGTCGGGGGCCGCGGCCGCCTGGGCGGACGCCGCCTCGAGGGCGCCGCGCGTGGAGAGCCCGCCGAGCACCCCGGCGCCGATCCACAGGCCCACGCCCCGCTCCAGCAGGTTGCGCCGGGTCATGCCGCCCGAGCGCTCGAACTCGGCCAGCCCGTCGAGGGCGTCGGCGGGGATCGGGACGACCTCGCTCGCGCGGCCCAGCAGGGCGCGGCGGCTGGAGTGCCAGTCCCGGCACCCGCGCGCGGGTGGCGTCGGCGGCGTCACCTCAGCACACCTGGGCGTCGGGGCCGGCCAGCAGCAGGTGGCGCAGGACGCGCTGGCGCTCGGGGAAGTAGTGCTTGACCTCCCACGGGTCGGTCCGGCCCGCGACCGACCGGACCGCGTAGCGGCGCATGGCCCTCTCGGTGCGCCGCCCCACCCGCGGGCGGCCCGTCGCCGCGATCGCCTTCGAGATCGCCT
This sequence comes from uncultured Thermoleophilia bacterium, assembly GCA_963806585.1. GTDB lineage: Bacteria > Actinomycetota > Thermoleophilia > Miltoncostaeales > Miltoncostaeaceae > Miltoncostaea. Next base: position 685,444 of record CAWDYN010000007.1, read on the forward strand.
GGGCCGGGGTCTCGCTCCCCGGCACCGAGCCGTCCTTGACGGTCTCGTAGAGGACGGCCGTGGCGGCGTCGAAGCGGGCCCGGATCGAGCTCGTCGACAACCAGGCGGTGCCGCCCTCCCACCCGCTCACGTTGGGCGGATGGAAGGGGACCTGGCCCATCTGGTTCAGGCGCCCCACCCAGCCCTCGTCGTCCACGCGGCCGCGGGTGGCGCGCAGCATCCCCGCCACGTAGACGAACGGGGGCTTGACCATGTCGGGCTCGGCCAGGGACGCGTAGAAGAGCTTGTTGGTGAGGATCGCGCGCAGCACCGGCCGCACGTCGGTGTCGGCGCGGCGATAGGTGCGCGCCAGCCGGCGGCGCAGGCCGGGCGGGCACGGGCGAGGGCTGAAGTAGCTCCAGAGCTTGTCGCACAGGAACTCGGCGTGCGCCCGGTGGTCCACGGCGATGTCCACCACGTCGAGCGGGGCGAAGCGTCCCACCCGGCCCATGATGCGCTTGACCCCGCCGTCGTGGCGCTCGGGGTCGTAGCCGAAGCGCTTGGTCTTCCAGTCGAACGTGAACCCGGTCAGGGCGCGGGCCGCCTCGCGCACGTCGCGCTCGGTGTAGCCGTTGTTGACCCCGAGGGTGAACAGCTCGAGCAGCTCGCGCGCGAAGTTCTCGTTGGGGGCGCCCTTCTCCGAGTTGGCGAGGCTCAGGAAGAGCTGCATCGCGCGGTCGCGGGTGATGGCCTTGGCGAGGGTGCGGAACTTGCCCAGCGCCCCCCGCCGCAGGGTCCAGTACTGGGCCAGCATCAGCCGGGTGTCCCCCACCTCGTTGTTCGAGGTGGCGAAGTGGTCGTGCCAGTTGAAGGTCATGCGCTCCACCAGCGGGTGGCGGGTGCGCACCGCGCGGTCGAGCCACCACAGCACGTCGTGGCCGTAGGCGTTGATCGGATCGAGGGGGGCGCCGTTGACGCGGGCCGGGCGCCCGCCCAGGGCGCGTCCGCGCGGTCTCAGCAGCGCGTCCACGCCGGCGTCGATGCCGGCGCGCGCCATGCGGTCCACCTCACCGGGCCGGGGGCCGAACCCGGCCCGCCACAGCAGGCGGTCGGCGCGGGCGCGGTCCGATGCCCGCACCGCCATCAGGCGGGCCGTCTCTTGGGCGGCAGGACCTTGAAGGTCCCCCTCATGCCGCGCGCCGCGTGATCGCCCAGCGAGCAGTAGAAGCGGTAGCGCCCGCGCGACAGCCTCACCCTGAGCTCGGCCAGGTCGCCGGAGCCCACCACCCCGGTCCGCGCCCGCACGCCGCCCTTGGGCCCCACGATGCGCAGGTCGTGATCGTCCTCGCCGATGTTCTTCAGCTGCAGGCGCAGGCGGCCGGCGCGCACGACCCGCCGGCTGAACGAGAACCGGAACTCGTCGGCGAACACCAGCACCCGCGCCGGGGGCGCGGTCGCGGCGAGCGGTGGGAGGGCGACCATCGCAGGCAACACGTCAGCGACCCTATCGGCGCTTTCCGCTCCGCTCGTGAGTCCTCCGTGTGGGGGATGTTCGGGAATTGCGAGTCGTCGCGGGCCGCGTGTACCGTGACCGGGTGCCCGCCCCCCAACCGCTCGCCGCCCCCCGCCTCGCGGACGAGAGCGAGCGCGGACGCTTCGACGTCGGCATCGCCGGCGCCGGCCAGCTGGCCCGCATGACCTGCCTCGCGGCGTGGCCGCTGGGCATCCGCGTGGCCGTGCTCGGCGGCCCGGGCGAGCCGGCCGCGCCGATGGCGGCCGGCCTGGTGGAGGGCGACTGGCACGACGCCGACGCCGTCCGCGCGCTGGGGGCCGCGGCGCGGGTCGTGACCCTGGAGAACGAGTTCGTCGACGCCGGCGCGCTCGCCTCGGTGCAGGCGGCGGGCACCCCGGTGCGGCCCGGCCCCGCCGTGCTCGCCCGGGTGCAGGACAAGGCCCTCCAGAAGGAGCTCGTGCGCGGCGCCGGCCTGCCGACCGCCCCCTCGGTGGTGCTCGACCGCGCGGCCGACGCCGCCGCCGCCGGCCGCGAGCTGGGCTGGCCGCTGATGCTGAAGGCCCGCCGCCTGGGGTACGACGGCTACGGCAACGCGACCTGCGCCGACGAGGACGAGGCGCGGGCCGCCTTCGCGCGGCTCGACGCCGGCGAGGGCGTGCTGGCCGAGGCCTTCGTCGCCGTTCGAGCGCGAGCTCGCGGTGATGGTGGCGCGCTCGCCGAGCGGCGGGCGGCGGGCCTATCCCGTGGTCGAGACCGTGCAGCGCAACCACGTGTGCCACGAGGTCGTGGCCCCGGCGCCGATCGTCGCCGACGCCCGCGACCGGGCCGCCGAGGTGGCGCTCGCCGCGGCCGAGGCCGCGGAGGGCCTCGGCGTGACCGGCGTCGAGATGTTCCTCGTCGCGGGCGGCGGCGTGCTGGTCAACGAGCTCGCCCCGCGCCCCCACAACTCGGGCCACTACACGATCGAGGCGTGCGAGACCTCGCAGTTCGAGAACCACCTGCGCGGCGTGCTCGACCTGCCCCTGGGCGACGTGGGCATGCGCGCGCCGGCCGCGGCGATGGTCAACCTGCTCGGCTCGCCACGCCGGCCCCTCGCGCCCGGACGTCGCCGGCGGCCCTCGCGGTCGAGGGCGCCCACCTGCACCTGTACGACAAGGCGGAGGTGCGGCCGGGCCGCAAGATGGGCCACGTGACGGCTCTCGGGGCCCAGCCCGGCCGCCGCGCTCGAGCGCGCGCGCCGCGCCGCCGCGGCGGTGGGGCTGTGAGCGGCGCCGACCCCCTCGTCGGGGTGGTGATGGGCAGCGACAGCGACCTGCCGGTGATGGGCGGCGCCGCCGAGGTGCTGCGCGAGCTGGGGGTGCCGCACGAGGTGCGCGTGGTGTCGGCCCACCGCACGCCCCACGACATGATCGCCTACGGCGGCGAGGCGCCGACCGCGGCCTGCGCGTGATCGTGGCCGGCGCGGGCGGCGCGGCGCACCTGCCCGGGCATGCTCGCCGCCGTCACCACGCTGCCGGTGATCGGCGTGCCGGTGCGCAGCTCGGCGCTCGACGGGATGGACTCGCTGCTGTCGATCGTGCAGATGCCCCGCGGGGTCCCGGTGGCCACGGTCGCCATCGACGGCGGGCGCAACGCCGGCCTGCTCGCGGCCCAGATCCTGGCGATCGCCGATCCCGCGCTCGCCCACCGCATCGCGGCCGTGCGCGCCGAGATGGCCGAGGCCGCCCGCACGGCCGACGAGAAGGTGCGGAACAAGAGCTAGGGAGTAGCCTCCACGTCGGAGAGGACGCTCGGTGAATCGAACCGGAGGAACCTCCCGATGGGCGAACTCGCCCCCTGGCACATCATCATCGTGCTGATCGTCCTGGTGCTGGTGTTCGGCTCCAAGAAGCTCCCCGACATCGCCCGCGGGATGGGCACGGGGATCCGGGAGTTCAAGGACGGCATCACCGGCAAGGAGCACCACGACGACGAGCCGCCGAAGGTCGACCCGCCGGCCTAGGACTCCGGGACCGGGGGCCAGCGCTCCTCGGGCGGGCGCTCCACGTTGGGGAGCGCGATGCGCCCGGCGGCCGGATCGGCCGCCTCGTAGGGGCGCACGACCGGCGCCCGCCACGCCTCGTAGGCGGCGCAGGCCGCGTCGGGATCGCCGGGAAAGCGGTCGATCGCGGTCGCCAGCGCCTGGGCGTCGCCCAGCCCGAGGGCGGCGCCGACGCCGGTCTCGGGCCCGAAGTAGTGCGCGGCGTCGCCGATCAGCACCACCCCCGGCGCCCACCAGCGCTCGGCGCGCAGCACGGCCGGCTCCTGGTACAGCAGCTGATCCGTGCTCGTGACCCCCTCCAGCGCCCCGGCCGCCTCCGGCATGAGGCGGGCGAACGCCTCCCGGAAGGTTGCGACCCCCGGGGCGAGGGCCGCCTCGCGGCCGACGCGGTCGATCGTCCTCCATCCGGCCGAGCCCTGGGGCCATCCGAGCAGTCCCATCTGGCCGCCGTCGGACAGGTAGCGCATGGAGAAGGAGCGGTCGATGACCACGGGGCTCATGAACGTGAGCGTGGCGTCGGCCAGGGCCGAGACCTCGGCCTCGAGCCCCGCCATGCCGCGCACCGGCGAGCGCGACCCCGTCGCAGGCGACCACCAGGGAGGCCGCGATCTCCGCGCCGCCGTCCGGCCCCTCGGCGGTCACGCCGACGACCCGCTCGCCCTCGCGCAGCAGGCCGGTGACGGTGTGGCCGTGGCGCACCGGCACGCCCTCGGCGAGGGCGTCGAGCAGGATGCCGACCTCGACGCAGATCGCCACCGGGGCCCCGTCGGCGCCGGGCGCGATGTCCCATCCGCTCGCGCGCACCCGCTCCAGCAGATCGAGCTCGGCGAGGGTGTCGAAGCCCTGGAAGCCGAGCATGAAGGGGCGGGTCAGGTGGGCCCCGGGCGCGGCGCGCTCCAGGACCACCGGCTCGTGGTCGCGCGCGCGCAGCAGCCGGGCCAGCGTCAGGCCGACCATCCCGCCGCCCACGATGACCACGCCCGCCATGGGCACGAGCGTACCCCGCGCGGCGGCGCGGGAGACCGCCGACCGCCCCGCCCCGACGGCATAGGATCCACCGCGGTGACGTCCCCACTGCCGAGCACGAGCGACACGGTCCTGGCGACGCGCTACGTGGCGCCGCTGCGGGAGGGGGGCTCGCTGCCCGGGCTGGTCGAGGGCGACGACGACGGGCTGTGGGTGGTCAAGTTCCGCGGCGCCGGCCAGGCGCCCAAGTCGCTCGTGGCCGAGTGGCTCGCCGGCGAGCTGGGGCGCGCGCTGGGCCTGCCGATCCCCGAGATGCGGCGCGTGCTGATCGACCCCGAGCTGGCCATGGCCGAGCCCGACCAGGAGATCCAGGACCTGCTGCGCGCCAGTCCGGGGCTCAACCTCGGCATCGACTACCTGCCCGGCTCCCTCAACTTCGACCCGGCCGCCGGACGCCGGATCGACCGCGAGCTCGCCGCCGACACGGTGTGGTTCGACTCCCTGGTGACCAACGTGGACCGGCGGCCGCCCAACCCCAACCTGCTCATGTGGCACGAGCGCCTGTGGCTGATCGACCACGGCGCGGCCTTCTACGCGCACCACGGCGACTGGCGCCTGGAGGACGCGTGGCGGCGGCCCTTCCCGATGATCGCCGACCACGTGCTGATGTCCGCGGCGGGACCCATCACCGAGGCCGACGATCGGCTGGGGACGAGGCTCGGCCCGGAGACGGTCGCGGCGATCGTCGCGGCCCTGCCCGACGAGTGGCTCGACGACGAGCCCGCGGCCACGCCCGACGAGCGCCGCGAGGCGTACCTGCGCCACATCCTGGGGCGCCTCGGGACGCCGCGCGGGTTCGCGGACGAGGCGGAGGCCCTGCGGCGTGCCGCGTAGCCCGTTCCAGTACGCGATGCTGCGCGTGGTGCCGCGCATCGAGCGCGGCGAGTGCCTCAACGCCGGCGTGGTGCTGTTCGCGCGCACGGTCGAGTTCCTCGGCGTGAGCATCGCGCTCGACGAGGACCGCCTGCGCTCGCTGCACCCCGACGTCGACCCCGGCCCGATCGCCGCGCAGCTGCGCGGCCTGGCGCGCATCGGCGAGGGGGACCCCGAGGCGGGGCCCATCGCCCGCCTCACCCAGTCCCAGCGCTTCCACTGGCTGGTGGCGCCCTCGAGCACGGTCGTGCAGCCCTCCGAGGTCCACACGGGCCTATGCGACGACCCCCGCCGGACGCTCGAGCACCTCGTCGCCCGGCTGGTCCTGTGAGGCGGTGCGTCGTCTAGGGTCTGGGCATGAGCGAGACGCAGACACCTCCGGCCACGCCGCCCCCGTGCGAGCGCTGCGGGACCGCGACGTTCCCGTCGCGGCGCAGCATGCGCACCCACGACATCACCACCGGGAAGGCCGTCCCCCAGGACAAGGTCGTGGACACCTGGCGGTGCCCGGCCTGCGGCCGGGAGACGCCCCGCGACTGAGCGCGGCCGCCCCTAGACGGGCGGCGGCACCTTGACCACCTCGCGGATGCGCCACGGGCCGCGGTAGTTGGGCACTCGCTGCACGTCCTCCTGGGCCAGCCGCCGGGCGCCGGAGGCGTCGATGGCCCAGACGTGCATCACGTGGACGTCCCGGCGCACGTAGGCGTCGTCCTCGTCCACCCATTCGGCGAAGGTGACGCGATACCGCTGGGTGCCCGGCGCGAGCGGGGTCAGCGGGCGCAGCACGCCCAGCGACCACAGCGCGTCACCGTCCGAGCGCTCGCGCAGGGCCTGCTCGGCCATCTCCTGGGCGCGGTCAACGTCTCGGGCGGTCAGCGTCACGCGGCCGGCCACGCGCGGGCGGCGGCCCGCGGCGACGCGGTGCAGGAGGGTCACCTCCCAGCGGTGCATGGATTGCTCATCCGGGAGATTTCGCCACCCCGCGTCTCGTGGTCGTTATGCGCATCCGCACGCTACCCGAGGACGCCGACGGGGACGGCGATCCGCGCGTGACGAATGCCCCGGCTCAGGCGGTCCCGAGCACCCGCGCCGCGACGTCGGCGCCCACGTTGCGCCCGCACAGCACCACCACGATCGGCCCCCGGCGCGGCGCCCGATCGGCCAGCGCCGCCGCCAGGGCCACGCCGGCCGCCCCCTCCACCAGCCAGCGGTCGCTGGCGAGCAGCGTGCGCATCGCCGCGGCGATGGCCTCCTCGGACACCTCGAGGCCCCGGCCCATGACGCGGCTCGCCAGGGGCGGGGTGATCGCACCGGGCTCCAGCCCGCCGGCCGTACCGTCGGAGAGCGTCGGGCCCTCGGGCACCTCGACCTGCTCGCCCGCCTCGATGCACCGCAGCAGGGTCGGGGCCGCCTCCGGCCAGCAGCCCACGACCTCGACGCGGGGCGCGCGCCGGCGCCCCAGCACCGCCCCGAGCCCCGACAGCATGCCGCCGCCGCCCGCCGCGGCGTACACGGCCGCCACCTCCGGCAGCTGCGCGGCGATCTCGAGCCCCATCGTTCCCTGGCCCGCGATCACCGCGAGATCGTTGTACGGCGACAGGTACGGCAGCCCGGCGGTCGCGGCGGCCCGGCGGCCGTGCGCCTCGGCGGCGGTCGCGTCGCCCGGGACGCGTACGACGGCCGCGCCGAGGGCCTCGAGGCCCCGGAGCTTCACCGGCTCGGTGCCCTCGGGGAGGTGGATCTCCACCGCGACGCCGAGCAGGCCGCCGACGTGCGCGACGGCCATCCCGTGGTTGCCGGTCGAGGCGGCGACCACCCGCTCGTGGCCGGCCTGGCGCAGCAGCGTGAGGGCGTTGGCCGCCCCGCGCACCTTGAACGACCCGGTGGGCTGCACGTGCTCGCACTTGAGGTGCACCGGGACGCCCGCTCGCTCCGACAGCAGGGGGCTGTGCTGGAGGGGCGTCGGCGCCAGCAGCGCCGCCACGCGCGGCGCGGCCGCGTTGACGGCGCCGCGGACCTCCGCGAGCGAGGTCACGACGCGCCCCTCATCACCCGCATGCCCTGCACCTCGCCGATCGGAGCGGTCCGTACTCGGCCATTCTCCCCCATCTTGACACGTGACTAAATGGTCACCTATTCTCGTCGCATGACGGACGACGACCTCGTGTTCAGGGCCCTGGCCGACCCGACCCGCCGGCTCCTGCTCGACCGGCTCTTCACGCGCGACGGCCGCACGCTGACCGAGCTCGAGTCCGAGCTGGAGATGACCCGCTTCGGCGTCATGAAGCACCTGCGCGTCCTGGAGGACGCGGGTCTCGTCGTATCGCGGCAAGTCCGGGCGGGAGAAGCTGCACTTCCTCAACGCCGGTCCCGATCCGGCTGATCCACGACCGGTGGATCGACAAGTACACCGAGCGCCAGGTGGCGGCGCTCGCGGAGCTCAAGAGCGAACTGGAGGCGACCGATGACGACTGAAGCGACCGCGAGGGGACGGTTCAGATGCATCGCGTCTGCGATCAGGGCGAGCGCCCAGGCGATCTGGGACGCGATCACCAGCCCCGACTGGACGAGCCGCTACGGCTACGGCGCCGTCGTCGACTACGAGCTGCGGCCCGGGGGCAGGTTCCGGCCCTCGCCGGCGACCAGGGGATGAAGGAGTACGGGGCGCCGCGACGTGCGTCGTCGAGGGCGAGGTGATCGAGGTCGATCCACCGCACCGGCTGGTGCAGACCTGGCGCATGCTCTTCAGCCCGGAGCTGGAGGCCGAGGCCCTCACGCGCCTCACCTGGGAGATCGAGGAGGGCGCCGACGGCATCTGCACCCTCACGGTCACCCACGACCTCGCGGGCGCCCCCGCCCACGCGCGGGCCGTCAGGGGCACCGACCCGCAGGCCGGCGGCGGATGGCCCGGCGTGCTGGACGACCTCAAGCTGCTGCTCGAGACCGGCGCCTCCCAGCTGGACGCTCCCGGCGCTTGACCTCAAGTGCACTTGAGGTTCTACCCTCCCCTCTCGACCGGTTCCGAGAGGGGAGGACGACCATGGCGACGACCCTGAGCGCGTCACAGAGGATCACGGCGGAGGTGGCCTCGTGGCCCGGCGTGACCGCCGGCCCGGGACGGCGCGGCGAGTACGGCTTCCGCCTCGGCCGCCGCGAGCTCGGCCACCTGCACGGCGACCGGGTCTTCCACGCGGGCTTCCCCAAGGCCGTGTGGCACGAGCTCCACGACGCCGGACGGATCGGCCACCACCCCGTCTTCCCGGACACGCCCGGGTACGGCGCGCGTGGGATCGAGAGCGAGGAGGACGTCCGGGACGTCATCGCGATGATCCGGCTCAACTACGAGCGCGCCCTGGCCGGGCGCGGCCTGCCGGGCGAGGACGCGGCGGCCTGAGCGCGGGCGGGTCCGGCGGGGACGGGCCGCAGCCCCGCCGGTATCGTCGGGCCATGGCGACGATCGTGGCCGTCCACGGGGCGATGCACGGCGGCTGGGCCTGGTCGCCCGTGCGGCGGCTGCTGGCCGCCGAGGGCCACGAGCTGTACGCGCCCACCCTCACCGGCCAGGGAGACCGGGCCCACCTGCTCACCCGGGAGGTCGGCGTGGCCACCCACCTCACCGATCTGATGGCGCTGCTCGACTTCGAGGACCTGCGCGAGGTGATGCTGGTGCTGCACTCCTACGCGGGCGTCCTGGCCGGGCCGCTCGTCGAGCACCGGCCCGATCGGATCGGGTCGGTGGTGCTCGCCGGCGGATTCCACGTGCGTCCGGGCCAGTCGCTCCTCGACGTGGAGCCCGGCGAGACGGCCGCGCGCTATCGCGCCCTGGCGGCCGAGCGGGGCGACGGCTGGCGCGTTCCGGCGACCGACGCCTTCCTCGCCCAGTGGGCGATCACCGACCCGACACTGGTCGCGTTCGTGGGCCCGCGCCTGGTTGACTTCCCCTTCCGGGCGCTGGCCGACGCGGTCGACGACGACCCCGCGCCCCTGGCCGCGCTGCCGCGCACCTACATCGAGCACACCGCGCCGCGCCTCGCCTCGCTGGCCGCCTCGCTCGAGACGGCCCTCGCCGACGGCTTCGCCCACCGCACCATCGCCACCGGCCACGACATGATGCTGGCCGATCCCGAGGCCACCGCCGCGGTGCTGGCCGAGCTGGCGGCCGGCTGAGAGGGCGGCGGCCGTCGTTTCGCCTCCCGGGCGACGGGGAACCGGCGCGTTCGACCGGCACGCCGACGTCAGGACGGTCGATGACGGCCCTCATCGGGACCTCCGGCTGGCAGTACCGTCACTGGAGAGGCGGCCTCTACCCCCACCGGCTCCCCCAGCGCCGGTGGCTCCCCCACTACGCCGAGCGCTTCGCGACCGTCGAGGTCAACGCCACGTTCTACCGCCTGCCCTCGCGGACGGCCGTGGAGGAGTGGGCGCGGCTCACGCCGGCGGACTTCGTGTTCGCCATCAAGGCGAGCCGCTACCTGACCCACGTGCGGCGCCTGCGGGAGCCGCGCGAGCCGGTGCGCCGCCTGATGGAGACGATCGAGCCGCTGGGTGACCGCCTCGGCGTCGTCCTGCTCCAGCTGCCTCCGCGGATGCCCTGCGATCCCGACCTCCTGGACGAGGCGCTGCGCTGCTTCCCGTCGGGGCTGCGCGTGACGGTCGAGCCGCGCGACCCGTCGTGGTTCGTCCCGCCGGTGCGCGCGGTCCTCGAGCGCCGGGGCGCAGCCCTCTGCCTCGCCGACCGCCCCGGGTGGCGGCAACCGGACTGGCGCACGGCGGAGTGCGGGATACGTCCGCTTCCACGAGGGCCGCGCGTCGCCGAGGCCCTGCTACGGGCGCGCCGCGCTGGCGACGTGGGCCGACCGGATCGCGCGCGCCTTCGACCCGACGGAGGACGTCTTCGCCTACTTCAACAACGACACCGAGGGCTGCGCGCCGCGCGACGCCCGCCGGCTCGCCGCCGGACTGGAGACGCGCGGCGTGGAGACCTCCCGCATGCCCGGCCGCGGCGAGACGCCGGTGGGCGACGCGCGTGGCCGGTAGCGGACGGGGCCCGGCGCTCAGCCGCCGTCGGCCGCCGCCCGGACCGCGGCCAGATCGATCTTCCTCATCTCCAGCATGGCCGCCATGGCCCGCTCGGCCCGCGCCGGGTCGGGGTCCTGGAACAGCTCGATCATGCCCTCGGGGCACACCTGCCAGGACAGCCCGTACCGGTCCTTGAGCCAGCCGCACGGCCCCTCCTCGCCGCCCTCGGTGAGCCGGTCCCAGTAGTAGTCGACCTCCGCCTGGTCGGCGCAGTTGATCAACAGCGACAGGGCCTCGTTGAAGGTGAACCCGGGGCCGCCGTTGATCGCCGTGAACTCCTGGCCGTCCAGCACGAAGTCCACGGTCAGCACCGTGCCGGCGGCCCGGGGGCCCGCCTCGGTGTAGTGGCTGACGTTGGTGATCCTCGAGTTCGGGAAGATGCCGACGTAGAACGCCGCGGCCTCCTCGCCCTCGAGGTCGAACCAGAGGTTGGGCGTGATGCGGGGCATGGCTCTCTCCTCGGTCGCGGGGTCGTCGCCTTCATTATGACGGCGACGACCACCCGGAAGTCATCGGCGCGAGCCCCCGGGCCCCTCGCGCGCCCTAGGCGCGCGCGCCCACCGGCGGCGGGACGATCGCGATGTGTGGCTGAGTGAGCTGGGTGAGGTCGTCGTACACGGCGAAGTCGCGGGCCGCGATGTCGGCGAAGTGCGGGAAGGCCGCGACGGTGGCGAACAGCTCGGAGGCGGCGTAGGACTCCATCGCCTCGCGGTCGCGGAACAGGTAGACCCCGCCATAGGTCCCGGTCGCCGGGTCGGCGAGCCAGACCTTTGCCTGCAGGCCGGGGAGGTCGGCGAACGCGGGCGCCATCTCGGCGCAGGCCGCGCGGTATCCGGACTCGTCCATGTTGACGAGGCGGAAGGTGATGATCTGGGCGTGCATCAGCGCTCTCCTTCGGTTGCGCGGGCGATGCCGCGGTCGTAGTCGTCCAGGACCCGGGCGAGGTGCTCGCGCGCCTCGGACGGGGAGCCCGGGTCCGCGCGCATCAGCGAGAGCGCCATGCGCGCGCCCGCGGCGAGCGCGGCCAGTTCCTGGCCCGTCGCGACGACGGTGAGGACGCCGGGACGGGTCTGCGTGATCCTCACGCCCGCGCTAGGCCGGAGCCGCGGCCTGCTCGCGCACGTAGGCGGCGATCTGGTCGAACTCGGCCACGAACTCGTCGTAGTCGAACGCCATCGCGTTGAGGTAGGTGCTCCAGCCCATGGTGTGCTTGGCCATGAGCGAGGCCTCGGCGATCTCGTCCTCGGTCGCGCCGAAGAGTCGGGCGGCCTCGGCGTGGAAGTAGGCGCAGTAGCGGCAGCGGGTGGCGCCGGAGACGCCGAGCCCGATGAGCTCCTTGTACTTGTTGGGGATGGCGGTCTCGGCCAGCTCGATGGCCTTGAAGCTGGCCCACTCGCTCTCGATCAGGAAGTCCGGGACCGCGGACCAGAAGCTCGGCACCAGGCCGAGCGTGTCGCGGATCTCCGCCTCGACGTCGTTGCGGGACATGGTGGATCACCTCCGGGTGGGAACGGCGGCGCCGTCCGTTGCCCCGACGACGCTAGGCCCGGGCGCGACGCCCGGCATCGGGCGAACGCCTCATCTCGACGTGCCCCGCCGTGGGGCGTTCAGGCGACGATGCCCCGCGAGGCCGCGACCGCCACCGCCCGCGCCCTGCTGTGGACGCCGAGCTTGCAATAGATGTTCGAGACGTGGCGGCCGGCGGTCTTCTCGCTGATCACCAGGCGCTCGCCGATGCCGCGGTTGGAGAGCCCCTCGGCCAGGAGCACGAGCACCTCGATCTCCCGGGCGGTGAGCCCGGCGTCGGCACCGCCGGGCGCGGGCTCGAGGGCGGCCTCCTCGGCGTCGATCTCGGCCCCGACCAGGCGCCTCAGCCAGCCGTCCACGCTCCCCTCGCCGAAGTCGAGCCACACCGGCTGCTGACGGGCGCCGGACACATCCACGGTCTGCCCGGCGGGCGCGAAGCCCAGCGGCGCGAAGATCGGAGCGAGGGCCTCGGGGTCGCCCATCACCGAGTAGAGCCGCGACAGGTGCGGCCGCATCTCCATGTAGGAGCGCTTGACGTCCAGCCAGCACGCCCCGACGGCCGGCGACAGCATCTCGCCGGACTCGCGGCCCAGCCAGCGACGCATCGCGAGCACCCGGTCACCGGGGCGCGCGGGGACCGCCTCCAGGTGGGCCCGCCACGCCCGGGCCACCGGATCGGACACGACCAGCTCGGGGTCGATGTCGCCGATCTCGCACAGGTGGAGGATCGCCGCCGCCGATCCGTCGGGCGCGCGAGCCACGAAGAAGGAGTCCGGCTGGCGCTCCCACCAGCGCGCCAGCACCGCCGCCGGCCCCGGCTGCTCGTGCGCTGCAACGATCTCCCGGATCGCGGGGCCGTCGGCCGCGATGGCCGGCTCGACCGCGTGATCCATCGCTCCGGGCGGGAAGCACGCGGCCCGCAGCACGGGGTTCTCGATGAGGTAGATCAGGTCGGCCGTGACCTCCCACAGCCGCTCGGGCGTCGGGGTCCGCGCGCGGGCCTCGAAGTACGACCACGACCGTCGCCGGTAGCGCGCGTGCAGCTCCGGGTCGCGCTCGCGCACGTCGGCCGCGAGCGCCTCGCGGACGATGTCGTGGAGCACGAGGCCCTCGGGCGTCTCCTGCACGAACGGCAGCCTCCGCAGGCCGTCGAACTCCGCCCGCACCGACGATTGCGCCAGCAGCGAGCGCAGCACCGGCTCGGTCACCCGGCGCGAGGTCGAGACCGCCTCGAGGGTCTCCAGCGTCCGGGGCGCGAGCCCGGCGAGGAAGGCGTCCAGGAGCTGGTGGATGACGGCCGGGGGCGGCCCGCGCTCGATCTCGAGGGTGGGCTCGGTCTGGATGGCCGCGGTCGCCAGCTCGAGCGCGAGCGGATGGCCGCGCGCGAACCCGTTGATCCGCGCGGCGTCCAGCTCCGTGAGGCCACGGCGCCGCAGGAGCTCGATCGACTCCGACTGGCTGAGCGGACTGAGCCGCAGCTCGTGCACGAGCCCGGCCCACCCCGCCCCCGCCAGCCAGGCGGGCCCGGGCACGTCGCGGGTGGCGATGACGGTCAGCAGCGAGCCGGGCATGCCCGGCAGGAACACCTGACGCAGCCATGTGTCGAGCAGCGCGAAGCGCTCGTAGTTGTCGAGCGCGAGCACCGTGTACGGCCCGCGCGACGCGACGCGGTCGGCGAGCGGCGCGATGCCGGGCCTTTCGTCCGGCCATCCCAGGGCGTCGGCCAGTGCCGCGGTGAAGCCCGCCGGGGTCGGCTCGATGCGGCCGCAATCGAGGAGCGTGGTCTGCGCGCCCTCGGTCGCGTCGAGCGCGGCCCGCACGAGACGGGACTTGCCGATCCCTCCCGGACCGGTGACGAACACCACCAGCAGGCGCGGGCCCTGCGCCACCGCGGCGTCCCGCAGGAGCGCGAGCTCGTCATGGCGCCCGACGAAGTCCCGCTCGGCGGCGGCGGAGACGATCTCGCTGATGCTCGGCGCGCCCGGCACCGCTCCTCCGGCCAGGTGGCAGCGCTTCGTCTGCCGACCGTACGCCATCCGGGCGGCCGGCGCCACGGCCGGCGCCCGTCAGCGGCGGGGCCCGGCGACCCCCGGGTCGAAGAGCGACTGCAGTTCGGCCACCTGGCGCTGCAGGCCGCCGCACACCTGCTCGCACAGCGCCAGCACCGACTCGTCGGCGATGCGGCAGCGGACGCTGTTGCCGTCCTTCTCCCGGATCACCAGCCCGGCCCGGGAGAGCACGCCGACGTGCTTGGAGACGTTCTGCTGGCTCGTCCCGAGGGCCTCGGCCAGCTCCCCCACCGCCGCGTCGCCCTCGCGCAGCCGGTCGAGCACCCGGATCCTCATCGGCTCTCCGAGCACGCGGAACCGCTCGGCGATGGCATCGACGAGGGGATCGGGAAGCGGATGGGGCATCTGCACGACGGGCTCCTCTCGCGGCCGGGGGACGGCGCCCTGCACAACCAAATGGTGGATCAGTTGTGTTGAGAATACTCCCCTCTATCCACATCTTGTCAACTGTGTAGTTGTGGAGTATGGTCGTGGCAGTCGAAGGCCGGCGAAGGAGACGGGGCAGATGAGCGATACCGAAGCACCGCGTGGATGGACCCTCGAACGGGTCCTGTTCGCGATCGCGGGGACGGTGACCCTGGCGAGCATCGCGCTGGCCGTGACCGTCAGCCCGTGGTTCCTGCTCCTGACCGCCATGGTGGGTCTCAGCCAGTGGGCGTACGTCTCCACCGGCGCCTGCCCGGCGTCGCTGGTGCTGCGCCGCTTCACCGGCCTGCGCGGGTGCGGGCGATGAGCGCCCTCGGACCGGTCGGCCGCCTGGGCCGGTGGTCGGCCACCCACGTGCGCGTGGTCGTCGTGGCGTGGGCGATCGTGGTCATCGCGCTCGGCGTGCTGGCGCCGCGGGTCGAGACCGCCCTGTCCGGAGCCGGCTGGGAGGACTCCGGCTCGCAGTCGGTCCAGGCGCGCGACCTGGTCCAGCGCAACTTCGCGGGCAACGACGCCGCGGCGCTGATGGTCGTCGTCCACTCCCCCGACCTGACCGTCTCCGACCCCGCCTTCGCGGCGGCCGTCGCGCGCACCGAGACGCTTCTGCGCGCCGACGAGCGCGTCGCCTCGGTCACGCCGCCCCGGGCCGGCCAGACGATCTCGGCCGACGGTCACACGGCGATCGTGATGGGCGGCTCGGCGGCGGACCCGATGCGCATGGTCCAGGCGGCCGACGACCTCAAGGGCCCCCTCGGCGATGCGTCCACCGACCGGGTGAGCGTCTCGCTCACCGGGGCCTCGGGCATGTGGTCCGACTTCAACGCGGCCAACCGCGACGCCATGATGCGCTCCGAGCTGATCAGCTGGCCCGTGACGCTGGCGATCCTGGTGCTCGCCTTCGGCGCCCTGGTCGCCGCCGGCCTGCCGCTGCTGCTGACCATCCTCGGCCTGGCCTCGTCGGCCGGGGCGCTGTTCCTGGCCTCGCAGGTGTTCGAGGTCTCGATCTGGGCGATGAACTTCGCCCTCATGTTCGCCCTCGCGCTGGGCATCGACTACGCGCTGTTCATCGTCGTGCGCTTCCGCGCGTCGCTGTTCGGCTCCAAGCGGCCCCCCGTCGATGCGGTCGGCGAGACGATGGACACCGCCGGCAAGGCGGTGCTCTTCTCCGGGATCACCGTCCTGATCTCCCTGTCGGCGGTGATGCTGGTGCCGAGCCCGGCGTTCCGCTCGATGGCCCTCGGCATCATGATCTCGGTCGCGTTCATCCTGGCCGCGACCCTGACCCTGCTGCCGGCCGTGCTGGCGAAGCTCGGGCCCAAGGTGGACCGGTTCGCCCTGCCGTGGGTGCACAGCGGCGAGCACCGCTCCGCGCGCTTCGCGGCCTGGGGCGAGCGGCTGTGGCGGCGCCCGGTGCTCTACGGGCTGCCCGCGCTGATCGTCCTCGTCGCCCTCGCCGTGCCGGTGCTGGGCCTGACGACCGGGATGCCCTCGATCAAGGTCGTGCCATCGGGCGACTCCTCGCGCCAGGGCTACGAGCAGGTCGCGGCCGCCTTCGGCCCCGGCGCGCCCGGAACCCTCCAGCTGGTGGGGTCCTCGGAGGACATGGCCGCGGCCGCGGCGGTGGCCGAGGCCGATCCCGGCATCGCCCGCGTCACGCCCGCGCAACAGGGCGGCGGGGGGCTCGCCATGATCCAGGCCGTGCCGACGACGGGGCCGTCCGCGACGGCCACCGGCGCCACGATCGACCGCCTGCGCGACGACCTGCCCGCGAGCGTCCTGGTCGGCGGCGCGGCCGCCGAGAACCACGACCTGGCCGCCGCCCTCGAGACGTACACGCCGATCGTGATCGGCATCGTGCTGCTGCTCGGCTTCGTGCTGCTGATCGTGGCGCTCCAGGCCCCGGTCGTGGCCGCCATCGGGGTGCTCACCAGCCTGCTGGCCACCGGCGCGGCGTTCGGCGTCGCCCGCCTGATCTTCCAGGACGGCCACCTGTCGGGCCTGCTGGGCTTCGAGTCGCAGGGCTTCCTCGACGCCTGGGGACCGGTCTTCTTCTTCGCGATGATCTTCGCGATCTCGATGGACTACACGGTGTTCCTGCTCTCCTCGGCCAAGGAGCACTGGGACCGCTCGCACGACCCCAAGGAGGCGGCGATCGGGGGCCTGGCCCACTCGGGACGTGTGATCCTGGCGGCCGCCGCGGTGATGGTGGCGGTGTTCTTCACCTTCGCGCTGTCGGGGCCGCTGCCCCCGAAGGAGATGGGCGTGATCCTGGGTGTGGCGGTCCTGCTGGACGCGCTGCTGGTGCGCCTGCTCCTGGTGCCCGTGGCCCTGCGGCTGGCCGGCCGCTGGGCGTGGTGGCGCCCCGCGTGGCTCCACCGGGTGCTCCCCGAGGTCCGGTTCGGTCACTGATGGCGGTCAACACGATGAGGGAGGTCTCGATGAGCGCGATCGGCGCCGAACGCAGGGGGGGCCTCGGGCTGGACTTCCGGCGCGAGGCGCCCGACGCCTACCGGGCCCTCGCCGCCCTGACCCGGGCGAGCACGCTCGACCACGGGCTGGCGGAGCTGATGAAGGTGCGCGCGTCGCAGATCAACGGGTGCGCCTACTGCGTTGACCTGCACGTCGGGATCGCCCTGAAGGCCGGCGAGCACCAGCGGCGCCTCCACGCCCTGGCGACCTGGCGCGAGTCGCCGTTCTTCAGCGACCGCGAGCGGGCCGCCCTGGAGCTCACCGAGGCACTTACCCGCATGGATCGGGGGGTTCTCCCCGATGCCGTCACCGCGGCCGTCGCGGAATTCTTCACGGAGGACGAGCGCAGCCAGCTCGTGGTCGTCATCGCCGGCATCAACGCCTGGAACCGGGTGATGGCCGCCGGCGGCGACCAGCCACCGCCGCTCGACGACTGAGGATCCGAGGAGGATCACATGACGCTCACCGACACCGCATACGCCGACCGCGTCGAGGCGCGGGGCACCTTCGACGAGGTCCTCGACCGGACCCGGGCCGCGCTCGCCCAGGAGGGGTTCGGCGTGCTCACGCAGATCGACGTCCAGGCGACCATGAAGGAGAAGCTCGGGGTCGACCGCGAGCCCTACGTCATCCTCGGCGCCTGCAACCCGCCCCTGGCCCACAGCGCCCTGGAGGCCGAGCCGCAGCTGGGCGCGCTGCTCCCCTGCAACGTGGTGGTGTTCACCGACGGCGGCGTGACCCATGTGAGCGCCGTCTCGGCCGAGCGGATGCTCGGGATGGTCGGCAACCCGGCGCTGGAGCCGGTCGCCCGCGAGGCCGGCGAGCGCCTCGCGCGCGTGCTCGAGACGGTGGGCCGGTCATGAGCAGCCCCCGTGTCGTGGTGATCGGCTCGTCCTTCGCGGGCCTGACGGCCGCCCTCGAGGCGCGCCGGCGCCTCGGCGACGACGCCCGGGTCACCGTTCTCGATCCGCGGCCCGACTTCACCTTCATCCCGTCGCTGATCTGGGTGCCCTTCGGCCTGCGCGAGCCCGACGACATCACCTTCCCCCTCGCCCCGCTCTACGCGAAGCGGGGCATCGCCTTCCTGCCGGAGGCCGCCGAGGGGATCGACCTCGATCGCGGCGTCGTCACGAGCCGGTCGGGCGAGCACCCCTACGACCGCCTGGTGGTCGCCACCGGGCCGCGCCTCGCCTTCGAGCGGATCCCGGGCCTCGGCCCCGTGTCGGGCCACACCCAGTCGGTCTGCACGATGGAGCACGCGCTGATGGCCGGTGACGCATGGGAGCGGTTCCTGGCCGATCCCGGGCCGGTCGTGGTGGGCACCGCGCAGGGCGGCTCGTGCTTCGGCGCCTCGTACGAGTTCGCCCTCAACGTGCGCCATCGCATCGAGAAGGCCGGGCTGTCGGCCGTGGCACCCGTCACCTTCGTGACCGCGGAGCCGTTCCTCGGCCACTTCGGTCTGGGCGGGGTGGGCGACTCCGAGCGGATGGTGGAGCGCAGGTTCGCCGACCTGGGCGTCGAGGGGCTGCCCAACACCTCCATCGCGGCCGTCCGCGACGGCGAGATGGAGCTGGCGGGCGGGCGCGTGCTGCCGTTCGCCTACGCGATGATCGTCCCGCCGTTCGCCGGCGTGGACGTCGTGTCGGCGACACCCGGGCTGGCGAACGAGGCGGGGTTCATCCCGGTGGACGACCAGTTCCGCCACCCGGAGCACGAGGAGGTCTTCGCCGCCGGGGTGGACGTCGCGATCGCGCCCCCGCAGCCCACGATGGTGCCCGCCGGAGTGCCCAAGACCGGCTACATGAGCGAGCAGATGGCCAAGGTCGCCGCCCAGAACATCGCGGCCGACCTGGGCCGCGGCGACGCCCGGCGCGTGCCGATCGACGAGCTCGGCGCGATCTGCATCCTCGACGGGGGCAGCGGCGGGATCATCCTGAAGACCGACCGGGTCCTGGGCGACGCCGCCCATCCGCACCTGATGGCCGGGCCCCAGGCCCACTGGGCCAAGGTCGCCTTCGAGCGCTTCTTCATCGCCACCCGGCGCCGGGGACACGTGCGCCTCTGACCCGGCGCACCCGTCCCGGGCGATCTCCCCCGACCGCCCGGGACGGACCGGCTGTTACAGCGTGGCGGGAGCGCTGGTCGGTGTGGCCGGAGGACCCCTGCCCGTCTAGCGGCGGCGGGCTCCGCCGGCGGGGGCGTCCGGGGGCGGCGGGGCGGCGAGCTCGCTGAGCAGGGCCTGGGTGGCCTCGAGCGACGAGGTCAGGATCTGGCGCGCGACCTCCAGCAGCTGGAAGATGCGCGGATCGCGGGCGCGATAGTAGACGCTGGTGCCCTCCTTGCGGCTCTCCAGGATGCCCTGGCGGCGCATCACCCCCAGATGCTGCGAGGTCCCGCTGGAGTCGAGCTGCAGGGCGGCCTGGAGCTGGCCGACGCTCATCTCGCCGTCGCGCAGCAGCTCGAGGATGCGCACGCGCGCCGGGTGGCCGAGCACGCGGAAGAACTCCGCCTTCACGACGTAGATCGGCTCCTGAGAGCGCTCCACCGCGTGGGGGTCCTCGGGATCGGTGGGCACCGCTGGCTCCTCGCGTGCGCTCTTGTCGGGCGGCCGAGCATGTGCCATCTTATCAGCCTAAATCTCATAATCTTTGAAGCTTATTGATGACATAGCCGACGCGCGCGTGTCGGCGTGACCGCCCCGCGCTGAGCCCGCTCGACGCCACGCTCGTCGCCGGGGTCGCGCTGCTCGCCGCCGGCACGCTGCTGGCGGCGGCGAGCCGGCGCACCGGCGCGGCGCTCGCCCTGCAGGCGGGCGGCACCGCGATCGCGGGCCTGTGCGGCGCGGTGTGCCTGTTCGGCGGACGCTCGCTCGGGGCGGGCTTCGGCTCGGGCCTCAGCCCGGCCCTGGGCGTCGATCCCCTCTCGGGCGCGTTCATCGCGATCGTGGCGGTGGTCGCCGTTCCCTCGGCCCTGTACGCGAGCGCCTATCTGCGCGGCGCGGGCCGCGCCAGGACGCTCGCCGCCCTCACGGGGGTCTTCCAGATCGTCCTGCTGGGGGTTCTGAGCGCCCGCGACGTCACCACCTTCCTCGCCTGCTGGGAGCTCATGACGCTGGTGCCGGCCGCGGCGATCCTGGTCGCGCGCGACACGGCGACCGGGCGCCGCGCGGTGTTCGAGTATCTGGCCATCACGCACATCGGCGGGGCGGGCGTGTGGGTGGCGCTGATCGTGCTGGCGGCCCATGGCGCGTCGGCGACCCCGAGGGCCTGTCGGGCGCCGGGACGGCGGTGGCGGCGACGGTCGCGATCGCCGGCATCGTCGGCTTCGGTACCAAGGCCGGGCTGGTGCCCTTCCACGCCTGGCTGCCGCGCGCCCACCCGCTCGCGCCGCCCCACGTGTCGGCGCTGATGTCGGGGGCGATGGTGAGCATCGGCCTCTACGGGCTGGCGCGGCTGCTGCTGGAGTGGATCGGCGAGCCCGAGACGTGGATGGGCCTCCTGCTGATCGGGCTCGGCGCGGCCTCGGCCCTGCTCGGGGTCGCCTACGCCCTCTTCGAGCGCGATCTGAAGCGCCTGCTGGCCTTCTCGACGATCGAGAACGTCGGCGTCGTGGCCATGGCGCTGGGCGCGGCGGTCGTGCTTCACGTCACAGGGCGACCCGCGGTGGGCGGGCGTGGCGCTGGCGGCGGCCCTGCTGCAGGCGCTGGCCCACGCCGCCGCCAAGGCGCTGCTGTTCCTCGGCGCGGGATCGATGGACCGCGCCGGCGGCGGGCTGCGGCTCGACCGCATGGGCGGGGTGCTCGACCGCATGCCGTGGACCGGTCCGGCGGTTCTGACCGGCGCGCTGACGATGGCCAGCATGCCGCTCCTGGGCCTGTTCGCCTCCGAATGGCTGACGCTCCAGGCGCTGCTGCGGCTGGGCCGCGACACGGGGCTGGCTCCGGCGATCGCGGGCGGCCTGGCCACCGCCGTGCTGGGGGCGACGGCCGCGCTGGCCGCCTACGCGTTCGTGTCCGTCATCGGCCTGGGGCTGCTCGGACGACCGCGCACCGACGGCTACCGCGACGCCCGCGAGGTGACGATCGGGATGCGGACGCCGGTGGTCGCGCTGGCCGCCGTCTGCGCCCTGGTGGGCCTGATGCCCGGGCTGATCGCGCCGGCGCTGGCCCGGCTGGCGCCCGGCGCGCCGGGCGTCGGCCTCGAGGCCGGCCTCGCGGTGCCCGGGGCATCCTTCGCGCCCGTCGGGCCTCGCCCTCGCCATGGCCGCCATCGCCGGGACGCTGGCCGCCGCGAGGGGACGGCGCCGGGCGCGGGCCGTGCCCGTGTGGAACTGCGGTCAGGATGCGGCGCCGGCCCTCGAATGGACGGCGGCGGCGTTCTCCAAGCCGGCCAACCTCGCGTTCCAGTCCGTGCTGCGGCCCGAGCGCGAGGTGTCGGTCACGGCGCCCGAGGGCGTCGTACACGGCGTCCGTCACCGCGGCGGCGTTCCGCACCTGCTCGACGCGCGCGTCTACGCGCCGGTGCTGAGGGGCGCCCTGGCCGGCGCCCTGGTGGCTCGCCGCCTGCAGTCGGGCAACCTGCGCCAGTACGTCGCGTCGCTGGTCGCGCTGGTCCTGGTGCTCCTGGCGCTCGTCCGCGTCGGCCTGCTCGGATGAGCGCAGCCGGCATCCTCGCGGCCGCCGTGGCGCTGGCCGGCCTCGCCGCCGCCCCGCTCCTGCCGGGGACCGTCCAGGCGACCAAGGCGCGCCTGCAGGGGCGGCGCGGGCCGGGGGCGCTCCAGCCATACCGCGAGCTGCGCCGGCTGTGGCGCCGGGGCGCCGTCGATCCGGCCGGGTCGGGCCCGGTGTATCGCTGGGCGCCGGTCGCGGTGGCGGCGGCGCTGGCCGCGTGCGTGCTCATGACCCCGGTGTCCGCGCGGGATACGGGATGGGTCGGCGGCGGCGACGCCCTCGTGTTGGTGGGGCTGCTGGCGCTGGCGCGGGCCGCGATCGCCATGTCGGCCTGGGACGTCGGCGGCGGCTTCGGCCTGATGGGCGCGGCCCGCGACCTGACCTTCGCCATCCTCGGCGAGGCCCTCGCCCTGCTCGTGGTGCTGCTGGCGGCCGTGCCCGCCGGCGGCACCGACCTCGGGCGGATGTGGTCGGCGGCGTCCGGGACCGGCGTCTGGGGCGAGCCCGCGCACTGGTGCGGGCTCGCCGCGATGGCGCTGGTGGTGCTGCTCGAGACCGGGCGCCAGCCGATCGACAACCCCGACACCCACCTCGAGCTCACGATGATCCACGAGGGTCCGCTGCTCGAGTACGCCGGTCGCGACCTGGCGCTGCTCACCTGGGCCTCGGCCGCGCGCCACTGGGTGGTGCTGGTGCTGGCCGCCGGGCTGTTCCTGCCCCATCCGGCGGCGCTGGTGGCGGGCCTCGCCGCCGTGGCGGCCTGGGTGGCCGTCCTCGCGCTCGCGCTGGCGGTGGTCGAGACGCTGCAGGCGAAGATGCGCCTGCTGCGCGTGCCCGCCACGACCCTGGCGGGGATCGCCGTGGCGCTGGTGGGCGTCGTGGCCGCCGCGGCCGGAGCGCAGCTGTGAGCGACGTGATCCTGATCGCCCTGGTCGCCCTGGGGCTGGCGGCCCTCACGGTGCGCCGGCCCGCCATCGCCGCGGTCGTGATCGCGGTCCAGACCCTCCTGGTCGGGGCGGGCGCGCTGGGGGCCGCGCCCGGGCGCTCGACGGAGTTCCTGGTCGCCGCCCTGCTGCTGATGGGCCGGGCGATCGTCGTGAGCGCGATCGCGCTGCTCGCCGTGGCGCGCGTGCGCGAGGACCGTCCCCACGACGACGTCCACGGGCCGCTCGTGCGGCTGTGCGGCGCGCTCGCCCTGCTGCTGGCGGTGACGGCGCTCGTGCCGCCCTTCGGCCTCGACAGCGCGACCGCCACGCGCACGGCGCGTCGGCGCTGGTCGGGATCGCCCTGGCGCTGGTGCTGCTGCGACGGGCGGCCGTCTTTGCGGTGCTGGCGTTCCTCGTCATCGACAACGGCGTCGCGGTCGCCGCAGTCTCGGCCCCCGGAGCCCTGCCGCTGGCGGTGGAGCTCGGCGTGGCGTTCGACCTGGTGCTGCTGATCGCGGTGGCCGCCGTGTTCCAGGGGCGGATCCTGCGCGCGTTCGGGACCACCGACACGGCGGCCATGCGGAGCGTCCGTGACTGACGCCGCCGGCTGGCTCGTGCCCCTCGCGGTGGCCCTCCCCCTGCTCGTGGGCCTGGCCACGCTGCTGGGGCGCTCGGCCGCCTGGATCGACCGGATCGGCCGCGCCGGCGGCATCGCGGCCGCCGGGCCCGCGCTGGCGATCGCCGCCACGGCCATGGCGCGGGCCGGCGAGCCGGCGCTCACCGGCCCGTGGTGGCGCGTCGACGGCCGCGGCGCGGTGTTCCTCGCCACCACCGCGGTGGTGGGCGCGATCGCCTGCGCCGTCTCGCCCGCGTACCTGCGCGCGACGCCCACCTCGCGCGCGGGGTCGCTCACGTCGCGGCGGCTCTACTGGTCGGTGATGCTCGCCTTCTGGGCGGTGCTCGTCGCGGTGCCCCTGGCCGACAGCCTCGGGCCTGGCGTGGATCCTCCTCGAGGCCTCGACGGCGGCCTCGGCGCTGCTGATCGCCTTCAGCGGCAAGGCGAGCGCGGTGGAGGCCGGGTGGAAGTACCTCGTCCTGACCAGCCTCGGGCTCGCGTTCGCACTCTTCGGCATCGTGATGCTCAGCGTGCAGATGGCCTCGCGGCCGGGCGCGGCCGCCGACCTCGGCTGGGACCGCATCGCCGCGGCCGCGCCCGGCCTGTCGGGCGCGGCGGTCGTCGCCGCATACGTGCTGATGCTCGCGGGGCTGGCGACCAAGGGCGGCTGGGCGCCCGTCCACAATTGGCTGCCCGACGCCCACAGCGAGGCGCCGCCCCCGGTCAGCGCCCTCCTGTCGGCCGCGCTCCTGCCCACGGTCGCGCTGGTGGCGTGGCGCCTGGGCGCGGCCCTCACCCCGGCGGTGGGAGCCGAGACGGTGCGCGGGCTGTTCGTCGCGTTCGGCCTCGCCTCGCTGGCGGTGGCCGTGCCGTTCCTCTGGAAACCGCTGCCGTGGAAGCGCCTGCTCGCGTACTCCAGCCTGGAGCACATGGGGGTGCTGGTGCTGGCGATCGGCATCGACAACCCCGTCGCCACCGCCGGGGCGCTGATCCACGTGGCCGGCCACGGCGTCGCCAAGTCGCTCGGCTTCGCCGCCGCGGTGCCCCTGCTGCGCTACCAGCCGGCCGCGGGCCGCCGGCCCGCGCGCGGGCTCGCCCACCTGAGCTCGGCCGCTCGCCGGCGCGGTCAGCGTCAGCCTGGCCGCCCTCGCGGGCCTGCCCCCCTCCCCCCTGTTCATCTCCGAGGTGCTGGTCCTCTGGGGCGCCGCCCAGGCGGGCCTGGCGTGGGTCGCGGTCGTGGCGGCGCTGCTGCTCGCCCTCGGCTTCCTGGGCATGGGCCACGCCCTGGTCGAGAGCCTCGGCGGACGGCCCTCCGGCAGGCGCCCGAGCGGCCCGCGGGGCACGCGCCTGGTGCTCGCGCTGACCTGCGCGTCGGTGGCCGTGCTGCTGGCGCTCACCGCTCTGGCCCACCGCCTGCCCGACTCGGCGCTGGTGCTGAGCCTGTTCGGGGGATCGTCGTGACGGTCGCCGAGCGCGCCGTCGCGCCCGAGGCCCTGCGGGGAGCGGTCGACGAGATCCTCGCCCGCTCCGGGTCCGTCGATTCGGTCTTCGCCGCGGGCCCGCTCGGGGCGCGCGAGGTGCGCTACGCCTGCGCGACCGCCGAGGGCGATCTGGTCATCCGTTGCGCGGTGCCCGACGGGGTGGCGCCGAGCATCGTTCGACCGGCTGCCCCACCTGGGCTGGGACGAGCGCGAGGCGCACGACCTCTACGGCGTCCGCTTCGCGGGCCACGAGCCGCTGCGGCCCCTGGTGCACCACCCGCCCGACCCGGCCGCGTGGACCACGCCCGTCGCCGGCGAGGACGTGCATCAGGTCGCCGTGGGACCGGTCCACGCCGGGATCATCGAGTCCGGCCACTTCCGCTTCCACTCGGTGGGCGAGCGCGTCGTCCACCTCGACGCGCGCCTGTTCCACAAGCACCGCGACCTGGAGCGGCTGGCCGAGGGTCGCACGACCGCCGAGATGATCGCCGTGCTCGGTCACGCCTGCGGCGCCTGCGTGGTCGCGAACAGCGTGGCGGGAGCCCAGGCCGCCGAGCAGGCGGCGGGCGCGTGGCCGAGCCCCGGCCTGCGGCGGGTGCGCACCCTCCTGCTGGAGCTGGAGCGGCTCTACAACCACCTCAACGACATCGGGCAGATCTGCGCGGGGGTCGGGCTCGCCCCCGGCGCGATGGCCTTCGCCGCGCTCAAGGAGCGGGCCCAGCGCGTCAACGCGGCGATCGCCGGCCACCGCTTCCTGTTCGGAGCCGTGGCGCTCGGCCGCAGCGAGGTGTCGGTGACGCGCGGCGAGGCGCAGATCGCCCGCAGGCGGCTGCGCGAGCTGGGCGCCGACACGCGCGCGGCCTGGCGCGATCTGGCGCGCGACCCGTCGCTGCGCGATCGCACGCGCGGGACCGGCGTGCTCGCGCGCGCCGACGCGGCGCGCCTGGGCGTGCGGGGCCCCGCCGCCCGGGCGAGCGGCCTGGCGATCGACGCGCGCGAGCGCTCGCCCCGCCTGGCCTACGAGGACCTGCGGCCCGTCACCGCCGAGGGCGGCGACGTGGCCGCGCGCATGGAGGTGCGCGCCGGGGAGCTGGAGACCGTCTTCGCCCTGCTGGACCGGCTGCTCGACGGCGCCGTGCCGCCCAGCGGCGTCACGCCGGGCGGCGACGCGGGACCGCACGGCGTCGGGCGGGTGGAGGGGCCCCGCGGCGAGAGCCTGTGCGTGGTCGAGACCGAGGGAGATCTGGTGCGACGGGTCCACCTGCGCACCGCCTCCTACGCCAACTGGCCCGCGGTGGCCCACGCGGCGACGGGCGCGATCCTTCCCGACTTCCCCCTCATCAACAAGAGCTTCGAGCTCTGCTACGCCTGCGTGGACCGCTGATGTTCGTGCTGCTGCGCCAGCTGCGCCGTGATCGTCGCGCCGCGGGCCTCGCGCGCCCCCGGGGCGGGGCCGGCGCCCTCCAGCTGCGCCACGTGGACGCGGGCTCGTGCAACGCCTGCGAGCACGAGCTGCAGGCGGCGGCGAACCCCTTCCACGACATGGCGCGCCACGGCCTGTCGGTCACCGCCTCGCCCCGTCACGCGGACGTGCTCGTGGTGACAGGCCCGGTGACCACGCGGATGGAGGTGGCCCTCCTGCGCGCCTACGAGGCGATGTCCGAGCCGCGCCGGGTCGCCGCGCTCGGCGACTGCGCCCTCGGGTGCGGGTTCTTCTCCTCCTCCGCCGACGTCGTGGGGCGGGTGGAGGACGTCCTGCCCGTGGACGTCCGGATCCCCGGCTGCCCGCCCGATCCGGCGACCATCGCCCGGCACCTGCTGCCCCTGCTCGCCCCCCGCAGCCGGTGACCACGCTCGAGATCGTCGGAGAGCGCTGGGCGCGCGCCGGCGCCCGCGGGGACAAAGCGCGCCTGCGCCTGCCGGGCGTGCGCGTCGGCGCCACGCTCCACTTCGGCCCGTTCGCAGGCTGGGGCGCGGCGGGCGTGGTGCGCGCCGATTCGTGGTGGCGCCCGCTGGGCTACGTGGTGCGCGACGAGGACATCGTCCGCGCGGCCGGCGACATCGCCTGGAGCCGAGAGGGGATCGTGGAGGGCCAGGCGTTCATCATCCGCGTCCCCCCGCCCACGCGTCCCCGGCGCCGCACGGCGACGGCGCTGGTCGTGGCCGCTCCGGTCGCGGCGCCGTGACGTCGGCGCCGCCCGGCGCCCCTCACGGTTGCCTTCGCGTCGGCGCCGACCTACGGTCGTGAGGACGGCCGGAGGCGAGGGGAGCGGCTCATGAGGGGGCTGGCGATCGCGATTGCGCTGGTGGCCCTGGGCGCCGCGGCGCCCCTGGCCGCCGGCAAAGGCCTCGACCTCACCCTGCGGACCGAGCCGGTGAGGCCGGCGGTGGGCGAGCGGATCGAGGTGACGATGCGCGGTGTGGCCCGCGAGCCCCTGACCGGGCCGTGCACGCCGATGCGCGTCGTCGTGGTCGCGCCCGGGGTCTCGGTGAAGCGCGCGCTCCGCTCCCTGGAGGGCGAGGTCGAATCGCGGCGCATCGGGCGGTGGGGCGCCTTCCGCCTCGCGTCGCTGCGGTCGGTCGGCACCCTCAGCTGGAGCGGCCGCCTGCGTCCCAACCGGCCCGGCCGCTGGACCCTCGTCGTCCCCAACTGGTGCGCCGGCGGCTATGTGCTGCCCCAGGGCGCCGCGCGGCATTACGTGGACGTGCAGTAGGCCAACAGTCAACCTCCGGTTCGACCGAGAGATATCCGCGTGGGCGGCCGCGCATGCCGTTGCCCGCCGATCGGGCGCCGCCATAGGCTCGGATGACGTGTACGTCCACGTACACGCTCGCCACGGAGGAGGAACCATGTTGGGACAACACCGGGCGCACGCGAACTTCAGCGTGGATGACCTGGCCGTCGCCAGGGCCTTCTACGTCAACACCCTGGGCTTCGCGCTGGAGAACCAGGACGACAACGCACTGCTTCTCAGGGACGGCGCGGGCATGCACGTCGTCGTCTACCAGAAGCCGGACCACCGGCCCTGGGACTCCACGGTGCTCGGAGTCGAGGTCGACGACGTCAAGGCGGCGGTCGACGAGCTGGCGGCGGCGGGGGTGGCGGTGGAGAAGCTGGAGGGCACCGACGACGACGGGATCATGCACATCCCGGAGATGGGCGAGGCGGCCTGGTTCACGGACCCGGCCGGAAACTGGATCTGCATCGACCACATGGCCTGAGCGCTCGGAGCCCACCGGCGCGCCGGTGGGCTCCCGCACGCCGGCCGTCATCGCGGATCGCGTCTCGCGGTGGTCCGGGTCAGCGGAGGAAGACCAGCACGGCGGCCAGCGAGGAGACCGCCGCGACCATCCAGGCGCCGGCGCCGAGGGCCATCGGCCGCCATCCGAGCGCGACGATGTGGCGGGCGCTGACGCCGAGGCCCAGGCCGACCAGCGCGGCAGTCAGGAGCGCCGTGTCGAGCCGCTGGGCTCCGGCGATGACCGGCGCGGGCACGAGGCCGGTGCTGGCCGCCGCCACGCAGACGAGGAAGCCGAGGATGAACACGGGGACGGGGCTGGTGCGCGCGGCGCCGCCCGGGGAGGGCGCCGGGTCGCGGCGGCGGCGCCAGAGGGCGACGCCCAGCACCAGGGGGGCCAGCATCAGCACCCGGGTCAGCTTCACGACCGTGGCGGTCTCGACGGCCTGCCGCCCGCCGGGGGTCGCGGCCGCCACCACCTGGGCCACCTCGTGGACGCTCGCTCCCACCCAGGTGCCGAATGCGCCCGGGCCGAAGCCGATCACCGCGTTCACCGCCGGCAGCAGGACGAGCGCCGCGGTGCCGAAGAGGGTCACCGTCGCGACGGCCACGGTCACGTCCTCCTCGCGGCTGTCGGTGGCCGCGTCCATGGCCGCGATCGCCGACGCACCGCAGATCGCCGATCCGCTCGCCACCAGCAGCGACAGATCGCGCGAGAGGCCGAGGCGCCGCCCGAGCCAGATCGTGCCGACGAGGGTGGCCGGCAGGGTGACGAGCAGCACCCCGAGCGCGGGCAGTCCCACGGCCACGAGCTGATCGACGGCCAGGCGCAGGCCGAGCAGGGCGACCCCGACCCGCAGGATCTGACGGGCGGCGACCTGGGCTCCCGGTCGCAGCGCCGCGGGAAGCGGGCGCGCCACGACCACCGCCATGCCGAGGAAGACGCCCCAGATGAGAGGCGACAGCACGGGCACCAGGGCCGCGAGCCCGTACGCCGCCGCGCCGATCACGGCCACGACGGCCAGGCCGGGCGCGATCGAGCGGACGACCGGTCCGGGCCGGCGCGCGCGAAGCGCGGGGAGGACGCCGGCGGCCGCGGGGTGGACGGACGACGCGGTTGCCATGGCCCGAAGCTACGACGACACAATCATTCTGTCCAACGGTGATTATGGAACGTTATAATCCTTTGAAGAGATGGAAGATCGGCGCCCCCTCGCCAGCGTGGAGCAGCTCCACACCTTCGCCGCCGTCGCGCGCCACGGGCACGTCACGCGCGCGGCCGAGGCCATCCACGTCTCCCAGGGCTCCGTCAGCCAGCAGGTGCAACGCCTCGAGGCGGTCCTCGGCATCCCCCTGCTCGAGCGGGTCGGGCGGGGGGTTCGCCTGACCGAGGCGGGACGCGCCGTGGCCGGCGCCGCCGGAGCGGCCGTGGCCGCGATCAGGGCGGTGGAGGAGACCGCCGCCTCCTTTCGCGGCCTGAGGGCGGGCAGCGTCGCCATCGCGGCCAGCAACACGGTCGGCATCCACCGGGCCCCGCGGTGGATCGCCGGCTTCCTCGACGATCACCCCGGGATCGGGATCCGCCTGCGACTGGCCAACACCGCCGGGGCGATCGCCGACCTGACGGCCGGCGAGGTGGACCTCGCCCTGGTCGAAGGGGACGTGCCCGAGGACGGCCTCGAGGCCATCGCGCTCGAGGCGGACGAGCTCGTGCTGGTCGTGGCCGCCACCCATCCGCTCGCCGGCGCCGCCCGGGGGACGCCGCGCGAGCTCGCCCGGCACCGGTACCTCTCGCGCGAGGACGGATCGGGCACCGAGGCCCTCGCCCGCTCCCTGCTGGGCGATGCGTACCGCAGCGGGCCGGTGCTCGAGCTCGGGCACCTGGAGGCCGTGCGGGCGGGGGTCGCGGCGGGCCTGGGGTACGCGGTGCTGCCGCGCACGGTGGTCTCGGGGGAGATCGACGCGGGGCAGATCGTCGTGCTTGCCCGGGCGGGACCGCAGGCCTGGCGCGAGTTCCGCGCCGTCCGCCGCGCGGGATTCTCGTCGCCGGCCCTGGACGCGTTCTGGGACCACCTGCGCTCGAGCACGGGGGCGGCGTCCTGAGCGGCGCGCGCGGCGCTCATCGCCCCGGCGGCGGCCCGGCTAACCCGCGGCGGCCAGCAGGTCCGCGCCCGCCCCCATCGCCCGCAGCATCCGCTCGACCTGTGGGCGGCGGCACGGCTCGGTCCCGGGCGTGACCATCGCCGCCGCGGCCGAGGCCACCCCGACCGTGCAGGCGTCGACCAGGCCCAGCCCGCGGTCGAGGCTCAGCGCCAGCCCGCCCATGAAGCTGTCGCCGGCCCCCACCGCGCTGTCGGGCGAGGTCACCTCCGGGGCGCTGATCCTGACCGCGTCCGCGCCGTCCACCACCAGCGCCCCGGCGGGCCCCAGGGTGACGATGACGACCGCCGCGCCGCCCCCGCTCACGATCCGCCGCGCGCACTCCTCTCGCTCGCGGTCGGTCTGCTCGCGCCCCGCCAGCTCGTCGAGCTCGCGGTAGTTCATCTTGGCCAGGTGGACTCCGCCGGCCACCGCGGCCCGCAGGGCGGGTCCGCTCGTGTCGAGCAGCAGGCGCACGCCGCCCGGCGCGAGGGCGCGCGCAAGCCGGACGTAGGCGTCCTCGGGCACGCCCGGAGGAAGGCTGCCGCTCGCCACCAGGTATCCGCCCTCGGCCTCGCCGGCGCACACGTCGAGGGCCCCGGACCACTCGGCCTCGCTCAGGGTCGGGCCGGGCATGACGAACCGCAGCAGCTCCCCGCTGGCCCGCTCGCGCACGGCGAGGTTCTCGCGGGTGATGCCGTCGACCGGCAACCTCCTCTGGGCCACGCCCTCCCGGACGAGATGCTCCTCCACCAGCGCCCCCGTCACGCCGCCCGAGGTGTGCAGCGCCAGGGTCGCGCCGCCCAGGGAGGTGATGGCGCGCGAGACGTTGAGCCCCCCGCCGCCGGCCTCGCGCCGCACCGGCCCGCAGCGCAGCTTGGGCCCGCGCTCCACGCGCTCCACCTCGGTCGCGAGATCGAGTGCGGGGTTGAGGGTGAGCGTGACGATCCGGGACATGTCGCGGCGACAGCGTAGTCGCGGTCGGTGGACACCGCGCGGAACGTGCGCCGATCAGGCCCCCGGCCGGAAGCCCAGATGGGGCGCGAGCCGTTCCTCGAGCTGGCGCTTGGGCATGGCGCCGACGACCCGGTCCACCTCGGCCCCGTCCCGCATCACCACCAGCAGGGGGATGCTCATGGCGCGGTGGGCGGCCGCCAGATTCGGCGCCTCGTCGACGTTGACCCGCACGACCTTGAGGCGCCCGGCATGCTCGGCGGCCATCGCCTCGAGCACCGGGTGGATCATCCGGCAGGGGCCGCACCAGGGCGCCCAGAAGTCGACGATCACCGGCACGCCCGCGGTCACCTCGTCGGTGAAGTCCGCCTCTCCGGCCTCGACGAACCACGGCAACCGCGCGCCGCACTTGGCGCACGTCGGGGCCCGGGTCGGGTGGGGGCGCACCCGGTTGCGCGTCGCGCACGCGGGGCAGGAGACGACGGTCGCGGCCATCGCGGGCAGTATCCCACCCGCCTCGGGACGTGACCCCTCCGGCGGGCGCTCAGACCGGATGCGCGCGATTCATGCGGCTGCCAGCGCGCAGCTCCACGCCCTGCCGGCCATCGCACGGCGGCGAGGCCGCGGGGTCTCGAGCAGACCGAACCAGGCCCGGGCCCATGCGTCCCGGCCGAAGTCGCCCGCGAGGAACCGGCTGGCGAACTCGTCGGAGTCCATGCCGGACTCCCACTCGAACCGTTCGATTGCTTCGCTCACCCGAATGCCGTCGAGGGCTGGAAGGAGGGTGGTCTGCATTTCGTGGCTCTCTCGCCTATGTGTGCCGCGAATTCGCGGTACCCATACGCCTCGGCATCGAGGGGGATGGACTTGAGCCGCGGGCGCGGGTTCCCCCGCGGCCCGCGGAGGAACCCGCGATCGTGCGACGTTCCCGACAGAGGCGACGATGGGAGTCGAACCCATGAATAACGGTTTTGCAGACCGCCCGGCCCGTGGGTAGAAACGTCGAAACAAAGCCGATCTGACGGCTTGTGCGACAGCTGCGCGACACTGCGCGCGACAATCGGTTCTCGCCACGCCCTTGGGTCGGGCTCCATGATGCCGGACGCCCAATACTGCACCGCAATCGGCCATCCAATAGTGCGCCAGCCCGCTCGTAGGTAGTCGGCCCCGCGGCCTCGAAGCCCGGCTTGTCGATGACGACGAGCGGAGGGGTCGGAGGTGCGGACGCATGGAGTGGGCGACAGGTCAGGGCGTTCGCGGCCGACGGGCTCTCGCAGCGGCGAGATCGCCGGCGCCTTGGGATGAACCGGCGGACGGTCGCGCGGCTGGCCGAGGCCGCCGAACCGCCGCGCTACCGCAGGGCGCCGGCGGGCTCGAAGCTCGATGCGCTCGAGCCGGTGATGCGCCAGGCTGCTCGCCGAGTGGCCACGGATCAAGGCGCCCCGCGATGACCGAGATCCTGCGCGCCCACGGCTAGAGGGCTCGGTCGAGCTGGTCGAACGCCGGCTCGCGGCGAGCTTGCGCCGCCCCGTGCGCCCGGCGCAGCGCACCGGCTACGGCCCGGGCAGGTGCTGCAGCTCGACTGGGCCGAGATGCCGACCCGGCCGCCGCTCGCGGGCGCGAGCGGCGCGTCTACGCGCTGGTCGGCACGCTGCCCTACTCGGGCGCCCAGACGGCCCTCTTCACCTTCGAGATGACGGTCGAGTCTTCCTCGAGGGCCACGTGCGCGCCTTCGAGTGGCTCGGCGGCGTGCCGCGCGAGTGCGTCTACGACAACCTGCGCTCGGCCGTCGCCCGCCGCGAGGGCGAGCAGGTCCGCTGGGACAGCGCTTCACCCATCTGCGCGGCCACTACGCCTTCCCCGCCACCGCCTGCACGCCGGCGCACCCCGCGCGAGAAGGGCTCGGTCGAGGCCGGGGTGCGCTACCTGAAGACGCGGCTTCTGGCCGGCGCGGCGCTTTCGGGCCTCGCCGAGCTCGATCGGCCGGTACGCCGACTGGCGCGACGGGTTGGCCAACGCGCATCCACGCCACCGGCGCTTCCCGGTCGCCGAGCGCCTTGCCGCCGAGCGCGCGGCACTGCGGCCGCTCCGCCGGGGCGCTTCGATCCGCCGGCCGCGCAGCGACGCGGGTGCCGATCGACGGCTACCTCGGCACCGCGGCTGCTTCTACCGGGCCCCGCTCGCTCTCGTGCACCAGCGGGTCGAGCTGCGCTTCGACCGCGACCAGGTCTGGATCGGCACGCGGCGCCGAGGTCGCCCGCTACGAGCGCAGCTACCAGGCGGGGCCTGGCTGCCGGCGCCGGTGATGCGCCCCGAGCCGCCGCCGCCGCCCGTGCCGGCCCCTGATCGCGGTACCGAGGTGGCGCCGCCCGAGCTGCGCCGACTACGCGGAGCTGTGCGCGTGAGCGCCAAGACCAAGCGAGGCCGGCGAGCGGCTGCCGTACCTGGTCGCCAAGCTGAAGGCGCCGCGGATCGCGCGAGCGCCTGGAGCAGACCGCCGAGCGCGCCCGCGCCAGGAGTGGCCCTATGAGCGGTTCCTCGAGGCGCTCCTCGAGGCCGAGGTGTTCGCCCGCGACGCCTCCGGGGCCCGCAAGCGGATCCGCCCCGCCGGCTTCCCGGCCCGAAGACGCTCGAGGACTTCGACTGGGCCGCCCAGCCCTCGGCCGAGCGGCCGCCTGGTGGATGCACCTGGCCCAGCTCTCCTGGATCCTGGGGCACGCCAACGTCTGCTTCCTCGGCCCGCCCGGCACCGGCAAGACCCACCTGGCGACCGCCCTCGCCATCGAAGGCCTGCGAGGCCGGGCACCGGGTCGCCTTCGCGACCGCCCAGAATGGGTCAGCCGCCTGGAGGCCGCCCAGGAGCGCAACTCGCTCGAGGCCGAGTTGCGGCGGCTGGAGCGCTACGGCGTGCTCGTCGTCGACGAGGTCGGCTACCTGCCGCTGGAGCGCCAGGCCGCCAACCTGCTCTTCGCCCTGGTGGCCCGCCGCTACGAGCGCGGGTCGATCATCGTGACGAGCAACCGCTCCTTCGAGCAGTGGGGCGAGATCCTCGGCGATGCGATGGTGGCCGCCGCCCTCATCGATCGGCTGGTGCACCACGCCACCATGATCGGCCTGAAGGGCAAGAGCTACCGCATGCGCGAGCGCGGGGCCGGCGTCGTGCCCGCCGCGCAGACCCCCGCCTCACCGCAGCGCCGGCGAGCGCGCCTGAGGAGCGGGCCCTACGGGCCCGCCGCCGAGCCGCGCCTGCTCTGCTCGGGGAGCGTCGCGGCCCGGCGGACTGGTGCACTTTTCGGTGACCGATCCTGGCGCACTTTTCGGTGGCCGTTGACACTCGCCTCAGCGAAGGATCTGGGGGCGCCGACACGAGGGCGCTTGGTGCATTCGGGAAAGCCGTAACCACATGGGTTCCCCTGCGGATGCACGCCTCTCCGGCCCGTAGGACCCTGGGGTCGCGATCAGTCGGCGGATAGGGCTGAGCACGGATGTTTGTGCGCCGTGGTCGAGCAGGCGCGCACACGCCTGTTCGGAGGAGGACGAGATGGCAACCCGATCAGGCGACGCACCTCAGCCCGGATCACGTCCTGGCGACGACTCCCCGCTCCGTCAGCGGAGGGCTGGACCGATGCGGAGGCCCATTCCCGTGGCGGTGATCGCCATGCTCGTCGCGATCGGGGGGACCGTCGTCGGCACGCCGGACTCCGCCATGGCGACCACGCTCGACATCGGCACGCCCGCCGCCGCGCCGGCGGCGCTGCAACCGGCCGATCCCGACGTCGCCATCGGCCCGAGCGGCGCCCAGGTTCTCATCTTCACCGGCCGCGCGGACGGGGGCTACGGGGTCTTCTCCAGGTCGCGCTCGCGCGCGGGCGGGCCCTGGGGCGCGCCGATCCGCGTGTCGGCGACGAGCAGCAGTCGGCCGCTCCAGCCGGCGGTCGCGGTCGCCCCGAGCGGGGCGGCCGTCGTCGTCTGGCGAGCACCGGGCGCCGCCGTTCTCTCCGCCCTGCGTCCGGGTCCGACCGCGGCCTGGATCCGGCTTCCGGTCGCACGTGACGGCACCGGCTTCGACAGCCCGACTGTCACGCTCGGCCCGTCGGTGGCGACCGCGGCCTGGGGCGAGGGTTCCGGCGCGAGCCGACGAGCACGGGTCGCCACGCTCGACGTGGCCTCGCGGCAATGGGCCACCGGGGCGACGGTTGCGATCGACGGACCGCCGGCCATCTCCGTCGGCGCCGACGGAGACGTCGGCGCAACCTGGTCGGCCGCCGTCGGATCGCCGGCGCCCGGGGCCGTGCGCGCGTCGCTACTCCCGGCGGGTTCCGGCGTGTGGCAGCCGCCGGCGCTCCTAACCATGTCCGGCGTAGCGCCGGCGACCGCGGTCGCCGCGAACGGCGCAGCGATCGTCGCGTGGCAGGAGGCCGGAGGCACGCCGGGCACGCCGTCGGCGGACGTCCGGATCCGCGCCGCGATCCAGCCGGTGGGCGCACCGGGCTGGTCGGCGCCGGAGGATCTCGGAACCGGCTCCTTGCCTGCGACGCGGGCCGCGATCAACTCGGCGGGTGATGCGGTCGTGACCTGGCTCGGCTCGGGCGCGACCGAGCTGGACATGAGGCGACGCTCGGGAGCAGACGGGACATGGGGCCCCCTGGTGGCAGTGGATGGGAGCGAGCTCAGCGGCGGATACGCGGCCCCCGTGGCTCTCGACGACCTCGGCAACGCGTTCATCGCCTGGATCGACCCGGAGGGTCCCGGCGCCGCGACGCTCTACGGGTGGGTCGCACCCGGGCCGGCCCCGGCGCCGCTTCGGGCCGTCAGCGCCGATGTGGGCGGCAACGGTGAGCATTTGACCCTCGCGGCCAGCGGGACGGGAGACGCGCTCCTCGCGAGCACCCGCTCCCTGGCCGTCGGCGAACCGGGGCTCGGCGCCGATCTGGTCGCGGGACCGCTGCGCGCGGCGGCGTGTTCGACTCCCGCCCCGGACCGAACGAGCACCACCGGGACCATCACCCTGAGCGCCGCGCAGCTTCGCATCAACCAACGGATCTCGGCAGCGGGCGTTCGGCGGGCGAACGCGATCGAGGCTTGGCTCGACGCGGGTGTGGAGACCCGCGACATCTGCGGCGGCGGGATCGTGGCGTCCGTGCTCGGGCCCGGTCTCGAGTCCGGCCCGCCGGCCACGGCCCGCCCGCAGGTCGGCCCGAATCCCCGCGAGCTGCAGATCGCTCCGCCCGTCGAGAAGACCGATGTGACGTTCACACTCTCGGCAGTGCAGCTCCAGATCAACCAGCGGATCGCCTCGCGGGTCGTCCGCCAGGCGAACGCGCTCACCGAGCGCCTCGATCGCGGGCTCAGTGGCGGAGACCTGGCCCCCGGGGCCATCACGCCGCAGACGCTCTCCCCGACGATCGCGCTGACCCGGGCGCTTCCGGCCATCGCCCCGCCGCCGACGCGCACGGTCCTCCCGCCCGCCCAGACCAAGCCGGGGGTGACCTTCACCCTCTCGATCGCTCAGCTTCGGATCAACCAGCGGATCTCGCAGGCCGCCATTCTCCGGCTGAACGCCCTTCGCCGCCGGTTGGCGACCGGGCTGACCGCGTCCGATCTGCGCAACGCGACGGTTACGGCGTCCGCGATCTCGCCGGGCTCGGTGCCGACGCCATAGGGATCGGGCGATCTAGGCGAGGCGAGCGGGTCTTGGCGCGCCTGCGTACGGCCACGGGGACCCAAGGGGGGCGTCGGGCCCGTCGGCGTCGGCGTCGGCGTCAACCGCTCGGGCGTGGCGCCGGCATCCCAGGGGCCGCTCCCGCAGAGCGGCACGCGTCTGGGACCAGGAGCTCCTCGGTACCCGGCATGCGGACTGCCGTCGGCTCCCGCGAAGATCGTGACCTCGCCCATCGTGCGGTGGCACTTGCCGGACACGAGCGACGTCACCCAGCCCTTCGAGAAGTTGCTCGTGACGGACACCGACCCGCAGTTCAACGGCGAACGTGACGCCCAGGACCTTCAGGCTGATCGTGCGGGCCGGGGGTGATCTGCAGCGACAACGCCGAGCTCGCCGCAGCGTGCTGACGGCGCGCCTTACGCGGGGCCGGCGCGGGCCTCGGCATCTCTCAGGTACTGGTGCACGAAGGCGATGGCCATGCTGCCCTCGCCGACGGCCGCCGCGACGCGCTTGACCGGGCTGAAGCGGACGTCGCCGCAAGCGAAGATGCCCGGGACGCTCGTCTCGAGGAGGTACGGGTCGCGGTCGAGCTGCCACCGACCCGCAGCGCGCACGTCGGGGCCGGTCAGCACGTAGCCCTTGCGGTCGAGCGCGATCTCGGGCGGGAGCCACGAGGTCTCGGCGTCGGCGCCGATGAAGATGAACAGCCCGCCCGACTCGAGCCGTCGTCTCTCCGGTCGCGGCGTTACGGATGTCGATCGCCTCGAGCGAGGTGTCGCCGTACGCGGCCGTCACCTCGGTCCGGAAGAGCACCTGGATGTTCTTCCGGGTGGCGAGCTGGTCGACGAGGTAGCGCGACATGCTCTTCTCCAGGTCGGCGCCGCGGTAGAGGATGGTCACGCTCCGCGCGTGGGACGAGAAGAAGATCGCCGCCTGGCCGGCCGAGTTGCCCGCACCGATGATCTGGACGTCCAGGCCGTGGGTGTTCGGCGCCTCGCTGCGTGCGGCGCCGTAGAAGATCCCCTTGCCCGCGAGACGGTCGAACCCCTCGACCTCGAGCTGCCGCCAGGAGACACCGCAGGCGAGGATGATCGTCCGCGCCTGCAGGACGTCGCCGCCGTCGAGGTGGACCTGGTGCGCCGCGGGGTCGATTCGCGCGACCGACCGTGTGACGATGATCTCGGCGCCGAGCCTGCGCGCCTGCTGGAGCGCCCGGCTCGACAGCTCGTCGCCCGACACGCCCGACGGGAAGCCGAGGTAGTTCTCGATCCGCGACGAGGTGCCCGCCTGGCCTCCCGGCGCCTCGCACTCGACGCGAGCGTCCGAGCCCCTCGGAGGCGCCGTACACGGCGGCGGCCAGGCCGGCGGGGCCGGCGCCGACGATCACCGTGTCGTATTCCGCGGCCGCCGGCTCGGTCGCGATCTCGAGGAGCTCGGCCACCCGCCGCAGCTGCGGCCGCACGACCGTCTTGCCGTTGCCGACGCGAAGGGCCGGGTAGTCGCCCTCGGCCGGCAGCTCGCCCGCCCACTGCTCCGCGTCGCCGGGCACGTCGGGCTGGAGCCACGGAAGCGGATCTGGTTCCGGTCGAGGAAGCGCCTCAGCTCCGCGCAGGACGCATCCCAGCGATATCCGAGCACGATCGCGCGGAGCGGCGCGGCCTCGGCCAGGCGCGCCCGCAGACCCCGGTGCCCGCCGAGCCGGTTCTCGCCAGCGCCGACCCGCTTCCCGACCTCCGGCGCGACGGCGGCGAAGGCGCGGTAGTCGTCCGGCTCGAGCCGGAAGACGCGGGAGGCCTCCGCCGCCCGGTACCCGGCGGGCTGGGGCATCCCGAGCGTGATCGACAGCTCGCCGATGATGTCGCCGGGCCGCCGCTCGCCGATGACGCTCTCCACGCCGTCGACGAGCTGACGACCTCGATCCGACCCTCGAGCATGCCGAACAGCGCCCGCCCGTCGCCCTCGTGCGCGGCGTACTCGCCGGGATCGAGCGTGATGTCCGCCGCGGCGCGGCAGAGCCGGTCGCAGTCGGCCGGAGCAAGGGCCGCGAACACCGCGAACCGGCCGATCTCCTCGGGAGTCACCATGCGAGCCGTTGCCGCCGGGCAGAGCAGGCCGCACTCGGGGCCCTCGAGGCGCCCACCACCGCGGCAACGACCTGGGCAGGCTCCCGCTTCATCCCCCTCACCACGGGGACAACGCTACTCCGCCGGCTGGCGCACTGCGTATCGCTGAGCCGTTAACGAGGGGCCCACCGGTGGGGAGCCGCCCAATCGCCACCGGGCAGGCCCGGCCTCGACGACGTCCAGGGCCAAGGGGGGACCGAAGGTCCAGGAGTCTGAACGGACTGGCCCATCTGGTGGCGGGTAAGGCCCCGACGACTCATGAGGGTAGTCGGGCGCTGCTTAAGGTCACCGTACAAGCAATGGCAGGCGGCGGACTCGCCTCGGGTGGGGCGGTGCCGGTCGGCCCCGCCCCACCCGAGGCAGGCTCGGACGCTTAACCCTCCTGGATCCAGCCCTCCAGATCCTCGCGGGAGACCTTGCCGACGAGATCGGGATGGTCGGCGCGCATGTGCTCCTGGATCAGGGCGATCACCTCGTCGTCGCCCAGCGGCTCGGTGTAACGTAGCCGCATTCGCAGTTGATGATCCTGGCCACGGCTCTCTTCTAAACCATCGTGCCCGCGGCCACGACAAGCTCGCACTCGCCGACGAAGCCGTCCGGGCCCGTGTAGTCGGTCGAGTTCTCTCCTCGATCTAGACCCCAGGCTTCCTCTCGGGCCTCCTCGTCGAGCCCGGCGAGCATCTGGTGCAGTGCGCCGAAGGACTCGCGCTCGAAACGCACGCATTCCGCAGCGCTCTGCGAGCCTGAGGGGCGCCGAGAGCACCCTCGCCTCCACGTCGCGGAAACCCGGCCTCGCGCAGGGCCGCGGCAAGGACGTCCTCGCCGCCGAGACTGAAGGGGCCGGGATTGCCCGGGCGCGGGGGGCGGCAGCTGGGCGCGGCGACGGATGATCGACACGGGGATCGAGAAGAACCCGTTGCGATGCGGACGTGGAGTAGACGATCGCCGCCGCGCGGCCACTCCTGGCCTCAGGGCGCTGCAGCATGGCGCTGAGCGACGGCGTGGCTGATCCGGCAGGTAGATGAGCCCGACACGGCAGATGGCCGCGTCTAAGGTCCCCGGCTCGACCTCGATCTGCCTCGCCGTCCATAACGCGCGTGAGGACGTAATGGAAAAGCCCCGCAGCGGCGGCCGCGTCGGCCTGCGTGGCGGAGGATTGCCGGGGAGATGTCGGTGGCGAGCACCGCTCCGTCGGCGCCCGCGCGCCGTCCGGCGGCGAGCGTCTGCCCGCCCGCACCGGCCGCGATGTCGAGCACCCGGCTGCCGGCCGACACGCTGGCGAGATCGAGCATGAGGTCGGTCGCCGGGCCCAGCCATCTGTCGATGGTGGGCCCCCAGGCGTGCCAGCGGTCGGCGGCCGATTCCCACTGGGCCGTCGTCGCGCGCTTGTACGCCACGGGATCGAACTGCTGCGGAACGGTCGTCATCGTGATCGCCTCCACATGGGTGTGTGTCGAGCGGGGCGGTGACAGGATGAGCTGCATCCCTTGGTCCGAGGCTGGGAGAACATTGGAGCCGCTCGCCGCGACCCGCATCCAGCTGTGCGGTCCGCTGGTGGTCGAATGGCGGGGCGAGCGTCGGGAGGCGGGGCTCCCGGGGCGCCAGGGCCGTCTGCTGTTCGCCTACCTGGTGCTCAACCGCAGCAGGGTCACCACCAGGGACGCGCTGGTGGAGGCGGTCTGGCCGACGGGCGCCCCGCCCGCCACGGAGACCGCCCTCGCAGCGCTGCTCTCGAAGCTGCGCAAGGTCGTCGGGGCCGAGCACCTCGTCGGCCGCGGCGAGCTGCGCTATCCTCCTTCCGGAGGACACCACGCGTCGATCTCGAACTGGCCCGGGAGCGAATCCACGACGCCGAGTCGGCCCTCTCAGCCGAGGACTGGCCGCGAGCCTGGGCGGCGGCGCAGACGGCCCTGTTTATCGCCAGCCGGGGGTTCCTTCCCGCCGAAGAGGCTGACTGGGTCGAGGAGTGCCGGCGCGAAGTTGACGCACTCCACCTGCGCGCCCTTGAGGCGTACGGACGCGCATGCCTCGGAATCGGAGGAGCGGAGGACGCTGCCGCCGTGAGGGTCGGGAAGGGACCTCGTGCACCGTGCGCCGCTGCGTGAGAGCGGGCACCTGCTACTCATGCGAGGCCCTTGCCGCCTCCGGCAACCGCGCTGAGGCGCTTGTGGCCTACGAGGCCGTGCGGCTGCGCCTGCGCGAGGACCTGGGGGTCTCCCCCGGACCGGAGCTCCCAGGACCTGCACACACGGCTTCTTCGCGGCGGCTGAGGGGCTCCCCGCCAAGCTCTCGCCAACCCGCCGCCAAAGGCCCGGCTGCAGCCTCCGGGGGGCACGCAGGGAATGCGCCACCCGATGAAGGAGCCCCGAAATGCGTCACACGCCTCAGCTCACACCGACGACGGGCCCGCTGGTCGATGGAGACTGGCTTGAGGATCATCTTGGACACCCACGGCTGCGCCTGCTCGACGCCCGGGGCCGCCATCCCAGCTCGGCCCTGCCGCACGCCAAGCGCGCCGACTACGAGAGGGCTCACATCCCCG
This sequence comes from uncultured Thermoleophilia bacterium, assembly GCA_963806585.1. GTDB lineage: Bacteria > Actinomycetota > Thermoleophilia > Miltoncostaeales > Miltoncostaeaceae > Miltoncostaea. Next base: position 726,797 of record CAWDYN010000007.1, read on the forward strand.
GCGCGGGCTTCGTTAACTGGACCCGTGACTTCGTGGACCCGCGCGGCACCGTGCCGTTCCAGCTCGCGGAGCCCGAGGACTTCGCGGCCGATGCCGGCGCGCTGGGAATCGCGGGCGACGAGGTGGTCGTCAGCTATGACGACTACTACGGGATCCATGCCGCCCGGATCGCCTGGGCCCTCCGTTGCCACGGCGTCGAGGCCAAGGTGCTCGACGGCGGCTGGCGCACGTGGGCGGATGAGGGCCGCCCCGTCATCGGCCGCCGACCGACGCGAGGCCGACGGACCTTCCCGGTCCGCAAGCCGAGCGTCTCTGAGGCTCACGCTTGACGGAACTCCTGCGGGCGCGAGAGCGACGGCGCCGTGGTCGTCGATGCCCGGCCGCGCCACCTCTACATCGGCGAGCCGGGATCACCCGGCACCGGGCACATCCCGGGCGCCCTCCCTCTCTCCTATCAAGAGCTCGTGGACGGGGCGACCGGGCTCTTCCAGAGCCCGGTCGCCATCCGGCGCCTCGTGATCTGCGGCGGGCATCGATCCCGATCGGCCGAGGGGCACCGGTCGATCGCGACCTGCGGAATCGGCGTCTCGGCGACGGTGGCCCTGATCGCCCTCGAGCTCGTCGGCGTGCCAGTGAGCGGCGTCTACGACGGCGCCTGGAGCGAGTGGGGCTCGGACCCGACACTGCCGGTCGCCTACGGCGCCGGTTGAGCCTGGCCGGAGACTTGGAGCCTTGGCGTCCCGCGGCGACACGCCCGGGGCCCCCTCATCGACGGGCGCCCCGGGCATGCCGCGCCGTCCGTGACGCATGGCGGATGTCGCCGCGCCGTCCTCAGAAGCTCCCGCACCGTGGAGTTGCAGGGTGGCGATGGAGTCAGGGGGTGTCCTGGCCTGCCCGGATCGGCGGCGTGATGCTGATCCGGGGCTCTCCGAGCCTTCCCGACCCACCCTGCGATTCCGTCCTGGAGAGGCGGCGGGTGGTGGCGGCCATCGCGGCCGGGGAAGGTTGCTCACCCCGGCTGCCGAAGGGACTCGGCCTGTCGGCCTACCCTGTGGCTCACAGGCGAGGCGTCTGGTGGTTGATCGCCGCGCTGCTCGCCGTCGTCATCGCGGTCGGTGTTCTGCCGATCGGCCGGCGACTTCGGGCTGGCCGTCGGCGCCTACGCGGCGCTGATCACCGTGTGGGCAGCCATCCTGACCGAGCACGCGACGACCGAGGGACTGAAGCTGGCCAACGCCGTCACTGAGGTGCGCACGACCGCTGACCACCTGGTCTTCCTCGACAAGTACCGCCGCGTTGGCGTGATCCACCAAGTGGTCGCGGGACTGTCGTGGCGCACATTCAGCAGCGACCGCCTGCTCACCGACGAGGAGTTCACCTCCTGGTACGACCGGCTAGACGCCGTGATGTACGAGAAGGGTGGCTTGCACCTGCCGCAGACCGTCCGGCTGCGGGACTGGTTCCCCGTCGCCCGCAAGGACCGCGACGAGCTGCGGAGCCTCATCCGGAACGCGATGAGGGAGCTAGAGACCCCAGTCAAGGACATCCCCTGGGACGAGGAGGAGGCCTAGCCCCCAGGGCCACGGCGGCGTCCATCGCGGCCAGGGCGTAGTCGGCGCCCAGGTGGGCGCACACGTCCAGCGTCTGCGCGATGGTCGAGTGACCGGCGATGCCCTGGTAGAACCTTCGGCGGCACCCCGCGCCGGGCGCAGGTGGAAACGAACCCGTGGCGGAGGGTGTGCCAGCCGAAGGTGCTGCCGCCATCCTCGCACGCCGCTAAGGAGCGGTGAGGGAGCGGCGGCCTCCTCGCGAAGCGGTCCAGGGAGGCCGGGCCGCTAGCTTGTCCATGAGGATCAGGAGGCGACGATGGGAGTCGAACCCATGAATAACGGTTTTGCAGACCGCCGCGTTAGCCACTTCGCCACGTCGCCGCGGCCCGGAGGGTAGCAAGCGCCGCCGGGGCCTCAGATGGGCGTGCGGGGGTCCCCGATCCAGTAGCGCGGGCCCGGCCCGGCGGCGCCGGCGCGGTCGCCGGGGTTGGCGTAGGCGCAGCGGTCGAGCGACAGGCAGCCGCAACCGATGCACTCGGCCAGGCCGGCGCGGAGGCGCTCGAGCTCGGCGATGCGGGCGTCGATGCGGGCGCTCCAGGAGCTCGACAGGCGCGCCCAGTCGCGCCGGTTGGGCACGCGCCCCTCGGGCAGGCGGTCGAGCTCGGTGCGGATCTCGTCCAGGGTCAGCCCGACCCGCTGGGCGAACACCACGAAGGCCACGCGCCGCAGCACCGATCGCGGATAGCGCCGGTGGCCCGAGGGCGCGCGCTCGGCCTCGATCAGCCCGCGCTCCTCGTAGAAGCGCAGCGCCGACGCCGCCACCCCACTGCGCTCCGCGATCTCGCCGATGGTGAGCAGCCCGTCGTCCATGCCCCTCATGGCATCACGATCCGTCCTTGACTTCAAGTGCGCTTTAGGTTGGCACGCGGGCGCGCGGGTGTCCCGATGGCCTAGCCTCGGAGGCCGATGGCCGACCCCCCTCCGCCGCTCCCTCGGCTCTCCGTCCTCGACCTCGTGCCGGTGACCGAGGGCGCGACCGCGCGAGACGCCCTCCACCGCAGCCGCGACCTGGCGCGGCACGCCGAGCGGCTGGGGCTACCGCCGCTTCTGGGTCGCCGAGCACCACAACATGACCGGCATCGCCAGCGCCGCGACCGTCGGTGGTGCATCGGCTACCTCGCCGGCAGGCACCACCACGATCCGCGTCGGGCGCGGGCGGCATCATGCTGCCGAACCACTCGCCGCTGGTGATCGCCGAGCAGTTCGGCACGCTCGAGTCGCTGCTACCCGGGCCGCATCGACCTCGGGCCTCGGCCGCGCGCCGGGCACCGACCAGCTGACCTGCCCGCGCGCTGCGCCGCGACCCCGGCGCCGTCCGACGACTTCCCCCAGGACGTGCTGGAGCTGCAGGCGCTGCTCGCGCCGTGCAGCCGGGCCAGGCGGTGCGGGCGGTCCCGGGCGCCGGCCTCGAGGTGCCGCTCTGGATCCTCGGCTCGAGCCTCTACGGCGCCCAGCTCGCCGCGCATGCTCGGCCTGCCCTACGCCTTCGCCTCGCACTTCGCGCCCGACAGCCTGCTCGACGGCGCTCGCAGGTCTACCGCAGCCGCTTCGAGCCCTCGGCGCAGCTCGAGCGCGCCGTACGCGATGGTCGGCGTCAACGTCTTCGCCGCCGAGAGCGACGCCGAGGCGCGCCGCCTCTTCACCTCCGTGCAGCAGCGCCTTCACCAACCTGCTCCGCGGCACGCCGCGGCCAGCTGCCGGCCGCCGATCGACGACATCGAGAGCCTACTGGTCGCCGGCGGAGCAGGCCCACGTCTCGCACATGCTGCGCCGCTCGTTCGTCGGCGCCGCCGAGACCGTGCGGCGCGGGCCTCGACGGCGTTCGCCGAGCGAGACCGGCGCCGACGAGCTGATCGTGGTCGTCGGCGATCCACGACCACGAGGCGCGCGTGCGCTCCTTCGAGATCGTCGCCGAGGTCGCCGGCCAGGTCGGCCTGGCCGAGCCCGTGGGGACGTCCCCGTGAGCACCGCCTTCGACGCGATCGTCATCGGCTCCGGGTCGGGCGGACGCGGCGTGGCGAAGCGCCTGGCCGGCGAGGGTCTGTCGGTGGCGCTGGTGGAGTCCGAGCTCGTGGGCGGCGAGTGCCCGTACTGGGCGTGCATGCCGGCCAAGACGCTGCTGCGCCCGCCGGAGGCGGTCGCGTCGGCGAACCGGGTCCCCGGAGTCGCGGCGCGCATCGACGGGTGGGACGAGGTGGTCGCCTTCCGCGACGGCATCACCGCCGGCGGCGACGACGCGCGCAAGAGCTCCCAGCTGCGCGACCGGGGCGTCACGATCCTGCGCGGTCACGGGCGCCTCGCGGGGCCGGGCGTGGTGGAGGTCGGCGGCGTACCCCATCGCACCCCGCGCGTGGTGATCGCCACCGGCAGCGCGACGGCGTTCCCGCCCATCGACGGCCTGGACGCGATCGAGGCCTGGACCAATCGCGAGGCCCTGTCGCTGACCGAGGTCCCCGAGAGCGCGGCCATCCTCGGGGGAGGCCCGGTGGGCATCGAGATCGGCCAGATGCTGGCCCGCTACGGCAGCGTCGTCCACATCGTCGAGGCGGCCGAGCGGCTGCTCGCGCGCGAGGAGCCCGAGGTGGGCGCCATGATCGCCGACGCCCTGGGCGCCGAGGGGATCGACGTGCGCGCCGGCGTGCAGGCGACGGCCGTCTCGCCCCATGGTGAGCGCGCCCTGCTGCACCTCGCCGACGGCACCCGGATCGAGGCCGCCCGCGTGATCGTCGCCACCGGCCGGCGCCCCCGCATCGAGGGCATCGGCCTCGAGACCGTCGGCATCACGCCCGGCGAGAAGGGCATCCCGGTCGACGAGCGCTGCCGTGCAGCGGAGGGTGTGTGGGCGGTGGGAGACGTGACCGGCGAGGGCCAGTTCACGCATGTCGCGGCCTACCAGGCCCGCATCGTCTGCGGCGACATCCAGGGGCTGGCGGTGAGGGCCGACTACCGCGCCGTCCCGCGGGTGGTGTTCTGCGATCCCGAGGTCGCCGCCGTGGGCATGACGGCCGCCCAGGCGGCGCAGGCGGGCATCGCGACGGCCACGGCCCGAGTGGACCTGGCCGACGTGGAGCGCGCCAGCACCTACGGCGTGGACATCGGCGGGGTGGCGGGCGTCCTGGCCGACGCCGAGCGGCGCGTCCTGATCGGCGCCCACGCGGTGGGGCCGCTCGCTTCGGAGTGGATCCACATGGCGGTGCTGGCGGTGCGCGCCGAGGTCCCGATCGAGGTCCTGCGCGACACGATCGGCCAGTTCCCCACCTTCTCCGAGGCGTTCATCACGGCCGCGCGCGACCTGGAGCTCTAGCGGGGCTCCAGCCGGTGGCGCTCGGACTCGGGCACCAGGTCGGCGTACTCGGGATGGCGGGTGATCCAGACCGCCATGTACGGGCAGGCGGGCACCGCGGCCAGCCCGCGGGCGCGCAGGTCGTCCAGCGCGCCTCGCACGAGCCGGGAGCCCACGCCCTTGCCCTCCCAGTCGGGCAGCACGATCGTGTGCGTGAAGGTCACCGTGCCGTCGCGCGGCTCGTACTGGGAGATGCCGGCCAGCTCGCCGCCCACCAGGGCCTCGTAGCGGGCCTCCAGCGTGTTGTCCCGGACCTCGACCTCGATCGGGTCCGCCTGTGGGGCCTCGCTCATCGCGGCCATCGTAGTCGCCGGCGCTACACTGCGCCCAGTGAAACCGGGGGGCCCCAATGTGAGGGGCTGAGAGGGCGCTTCCTCGCGCCGACCCGTCGAACCTGATCTGGGTCATTCCAGCGAAGGGAGAGACACGTGACCGGCGATGCCGGTGATCTGATCGTCGTCGGCGCGGGCCCGTGGGGTCTGGCGTGCGCGTGGGCCTGCGCCTCCGCCGGGGCGCGGGTGCGGGTGGTCAACGACGGCGCTCCTCCCGCGGCGTGGGTGGCGGCGGGGATGCTGGGACCGTGGTCGGAGGCCGAGGAGGGCCGCGACGCGCTCAACGCCCTGCTGGCCCGCTCGGCGGCGGCGTGGCCGGGGTTCGCCCGGGCGCTGTCCGATGCCAGCGGCCGCGACCCGGGCTTTCGCGCCTCGGGAACCGTGCTCGCCGCCCATCGCCCCGAGCACATCGGGGCCGTCCGCCACCGGCTCGCGAGGCCGGGGGACTGCGGCGAGGTGGGCTGGTCCCCGGGGGCGGCGCTGCGCGAGATCGAGCCGGGGCTCTCGCCCCGTGTCGCCGGGGGCGCCGACCTGCCCGGCGAGCACCAGGTCGAGCCGCGGCGACTGCTGCGGGCGCTGCGCGTGGCGGCGGAGGCCGCCGGCGTCGGGTTCGTCGGCGCGAGGGCCTCCGCCGTGCGGCGCGACGCGGTCGAGCTCGCCGCGGAACCGACACTGCGCGCGGGGCGGGTGCTGCTCGCCGCGGGCGCGGGCGCGGCCCGCCTGAGCGCGCGCGTCCCGGTGCGGCCGGTCAAGGGACAGGTCGTGCGCCTGGGGGCGGCGCCCGGGCGCGACCTGCCCGTCGCGCGGGTGGTGCGCACCCCGTCGGTCTACCTGGTGCCGCGCGACGACGGAGAGCTGGTGGTGGGCGCGACCTCCGAGGAGGCGGGCGATCGCCGCGTCGAGGCCGGCGCCGTCCAGCGGCTGCTGGAGGAGGCGATCCACGCCGTGCCGGGGGTGCGCGACCTGGAGTGGCGGGAGGCCGCCGCCGGGCTGCGGCCCGCGACCGCCGACGGCCTGCCCGCCCTGGGCGAGGACGACGACGGCCTGCTGTGGGCGACCGGCGGCCACCGCCACGGGGTCCTGATGGCGCCGTGCGTCGCCGAGGCGATCGCCAGGGCGGCCGCGGGCGACGCGGCGCCGGACTGGGCGGCCGCCCTCTCCCCCACGCGCTTCGCGAGGGGGAGGCGGCATGCGCGTGACGGTGAACGGCGCCGCGCGCGAGCTGGACGAGGGCGCCACGGTGGCCGACGCGGCGGCCTCGTGGGCGTGCGCTCCGGCGAGCCGGGCGTGGCGGTGGCGCTCGACGACCACGTGGTGGCGGGGGGCGACTGGGCGACGACGCGGGTCCACGAGGGCGCCCGCGTCGAGATCGTGCGAGCGACGGCGGGGGGCTGAGGCGTGGACGACGATCTGGTCATCGCGGGCGAGCGGCTCGGCTCGCGCCTGATCCTGGGGTCGGGCGGGTTCGCCCACCTCGACCATCTGGCGGCGGCGATCGCCGCCAGCGGCACGGCCATGGTGACCGTCGCGATGCGCCGGGTGGAGCACGCCCCGGGCGGCGTCTTCGACGTCATCCGCGAGGCCGGCGTGCGCGTGCTGCCCAACACCGCGGGATGCTTCACGGCCCGCGACGCGGTGACGACCGCCCGCCTGGCCCGCGAGGCGCTGGCCACCGACTGGGTCAAGCTCGAGGTGATCGGCGACGAGCGCACCCTGCTGCCCGACGCGGTCGAGCTGCTGGCGGCCGCCGAGACGCTGGTGGCCGAGGGGTTCGCGGTGCTGCCGTACACCACCGACGACCCGGTCCTCGCCCGGCGCCTCGAGGACGCCGGCTGCGCGGCCGTGATGCCGCTGGGCGCGCCCATCGGCAGCGGCCTCGGCATCCGCAACCCGCACGCCATCGCGATGGTCCGCGAGGCGGTGGACGTGCCGGTGGTGCTCGACGCGGGCATCGGCACCGCCTCCGACGCGGCGCTGGCCATGGAGCTCGGCTGCGACGCGGTGCTGGCCGCCACCGCGATCGCGCGCGCCCAGGATCCGCCGCGGATGGCGCGCGCCCTGCGCCTGGCGGTCGCGAGCGGACGCCTGGCCGCCGCCGCCGGGCGCCCGGCGGCGCTGCACCACGCCCGCGCGAGCACCGGCACGCTCGGCATGCCGGGCATCGGCGCGCCGTCGTGACCGATCCCCACGGCCGGCGGCGGCGGCTCGACGAGGCCCGCCTGTACGTGGTCTCGCCGGCCCGCATGCGCGCGGGCCGGCTGGCCGACGCCATTCCCGCCCTCGCCCGCGGCGGAGTCGACCTCGTGCAGCTGCGCGACCGCTCGCTGGACTCCGGCGAGCTGGCGCGCGAGGCGGAGGCCTGCGCCGCGGCCGCCGCGGCCTGCGGGATCCTGTTCATCGTCAACGACAGCCCGGAGCTGGCGCGCGCCGTCGGCGCGGACGGCGTGCACGTGGGCCAGGAGGACGGCACCATCGCCGCGGCCCGGGCCATCGTCGGCCCCGCGCGCATCGTCGGCCGCTCCACCCGCGGCGGCGCCCAGCTGGACGCCGCAGCCGACGAGGGCGCCGACTACGCGGCCGTCGGCCCCCTGTGGGAGACGCCCACCAAGCCCGGCCGGCCCGCCGTCGGGCTCGGCGCCGCGGCCGCCGCGGCCCGCACGGCCCGCATCCCGTGGTTCGCGATCGGCGGCATCGACGAGCGGCGGGTGCTGCGCGCGGCCGCCGTGGGCGCCCCGCGCGTGGTGGTGGTGCGGGCGGTGGTCGACGCCGCCGACCCCGAGGACGCCGCCCGGCGCCTGCGCGCCCGGCTGGTCGACGCGGCCCCGCGCGTGCTGAGCGTCGCGGGCAGCGATTCGGGCGGCGGAGCCGGCATCCAGGCCGACATCAAGGCCATCGCCCGCGCCGGCGGCTTTCCCGCCACCGCGATCACGGCCCTCACCGCTCAGACCACGCTCGGCGTCCGCGCCGTCCAGGTCACGCGCCCGGAGATGGTGGCCGAGCAGATCGCCTGCGTGGCTGAGGACATCGGCGTGGACGCGGTCAAGACCGGCATGCTGGCGACGCCCGAGCTGGTGCGCCTGGTCGCCGAGCACCTGCGCGCGGCGCCCCTCGACGGCGCCCCGGTCGTGGTTGACACGGTCCTGCGCTCCGAGTCGGGCTCGCCCCTGATGGCGGCCGGCGGCGAGGAGGCCTACCGCGCCGCGCTCCTGCCCCTGGCAACGGTGATCACGCCCAACCTGTTCGAGGCGCGCGCGCTGGCCGGGCAGGGGGGCGACGACGCCGCCCGGCTCGCGCGCACCCTGCACGAGCGCCACGGCTGCGCGGTGATCGTCACCGGCGGTCACGGCCCGGGCAGCGCCGACGTGCTCTGCGACGCCGACGGGATCGCCGAGATCCCCGGCGTGCGGCTGCCGGTGGCCTCGACCCACGGCGCCGGCTGCACCCACAGCGCCACCCTGGCGACCCTGCTGGCCGGCGGCGTGCCCCTGCGCGAGGCCGCCGCCGGGGCCAAGCGCGCCGCGACCGCGGCCGTCCGCGGCGGGCGGCCCTTCGGCGAGGGGGCCGGGCCGGTGGACGTGATGCGCGCTCCCGTTTGACGCCCGCGCGGCGGCGACTCTACGTTGGGGTCATGCGGACGCCGACGGCACGCCCATGAGCGCCCCCCTGGAGGGCATCCGGGTGGTCGATCTGACCCATCACCTGGGCGGCCCGCTGGCCGCGATGTTCCTGGCCCAGCTGGGCGCCGACGTCGTCAAGATCGAGCAGCCGGGCGGCGACGAGTGGCGCGCGGTTGACGAGGTGGGCGGCGAGAGCCGGCTGTTCCACGCCGTCAACCGCGACAAGCGGGGCATCGTGCTCGACCTGAAGAGCCCGGAGGGGGCCGGGGAGCTGACGCGGCTGCTGGAGGACGCCGACGTCCTGGTGCACAGCCTGTCGCCCGGCGTGGCCGAGCGACTCGGCTTCGGCGCCGACCGTATCGGCGAGCGCCACCCGCGCCTCGTCTACTGCGCGCTGTCGGCCTTCGGGCCGGACCGGGGCCGCGGCAGCGACATCGCGGTGCAGGCCGAGTCGGGCCTCATCGCCGCCAACGAGGGCCGCATCGTTCCGGTGCCGGTGCACGACACCCTGGTGCCCTGGATCATGGTCTCGGGCATCCTCGCTGCCCTCCTCGAGCGCGAGCGCAGCGGCCGCGGCCAGGTGGTCGAGACCTCGCTGCTGGAGGCCGCCGGCGCCCTGTCGGTGCACCGCCTGATCCGCGACGACTCGGGCGAGCCGCTGTTCAACCGCTTCGTCGGGGCCCTCTACCGCACCTATCCGACGAGCGATGGGACGATCGCGATCGCCTGCTACGCGCCGCGGCTCCAGGAGCCGCTGCTGCGGACCCTCGGCCTCGGCGAGCTGCTGGACGACCCGCGCTTCGCCGACGTCGCCGGGCGCGCGCGCAACGGCGACGCCCTCGACGAGCGCCTGCGCGCGCTGCTGTGCACGCGCACGACCGACGAGTGGCACCGGCTGCTCGACGAGGCGGGCCTGCCGCACGGCGCGGTCGCCGAGGCGCCCCTGTCGCTGCTCGACCATCCCCAGGCGCGCGCGCTCGGCCTGGTGGTCGAGATGGAGGACCCGGGCACGGGCACCGAGTCGGTGATCGGCCCGCCTCTGCGCCTCTCTCGCACCCCGGCCGCCACCCGCCGGCCGGCCCCTCGGCTGGGCGAGCACACCGACGAGGTCCTCGGCGGCGAGCCGTGGACCTGACGCGGGGATAGGCGCTCCGGCGTCGCCGGGCCCCCGCGCGCGTCGATCCCGTCCGCCGCAGGGCGCCGCGGCATGAGACGCTGCCAAGGTGGGGACCACGTCCGCGAGGCCCGGTCCCCGGAATCGACGAAAACGGAGATGCACGATGCCCTACGAGCTGCCACCGCTTCCCTACGCCTACGACGCCCTCGAGCCGCACATCGACGAGGCGACGATGCGGCTTCATCACGACAAGCACCACAAGACCTACGTGGACAACGTCAACGCCGCCCTCGAGGGCACCGAGTGGGACGGCAAGCCGATCGAGCAGGTGCTCGCCGACCTGGAGCTCATCCCCGAGGCCAAGCGCACCGCCGTCCGCAACAACGGCGGCGGCCACGCCAACCACACGCTCTACTGGGAGACCATGAGCCCCGACGGCGGCGGCGAGCCCGAGGGCGCGCTGGCGAAGGCGATCGAGGACGCGTTCGAGAGCGTCGACGCGCTCAAGGCGCAGATGAAGGACGCCGGCCTCAAGCGCTTCGGCAGCGGCTGGTCGTGGCTCGCGCACGACGGCACCGGCCTCGTCGTGGTCTCGACGCCCAACCAGGACACGCCCCTGATGGACGACCACACGCCGCTGCTCGGCATCGACGTCTGGGAGCACGCGTACTACCTCAACTACCAGAACCGCCGTCCCGACTACCTCGACGCGTTCTGGAACGTCGTCAACTGGTCGCGCGTCGCGGAGCAGCTCGCCAAGGCCGGCGGCTGACCCCCGGCTGAGGCTCCCCGCGGTGAGCCCCGCCCCGTCAGACGATCGGGGGCGGGGCTCCCTTCAGGCTGGCCGGCAGGGCCGGATCCCAGCCGCAGACCTCGCAGGAGTGGATGAAGGCCGAGCGCGCGAACTCCAGGGCGGCGGCGTGGGGATCGCCGGTCGCCACGGCGGCGTCCCAGTCGAGGATGTACTCGCCCAGCTCCGTGTCCCAGCGGGCCGCGGCCGGCGCCAGCGTCCCGTTCTCGAAGCCCGGCGGGGCCGGGTGGGCATAGGCGTAGAAGGCCGCGGTGCCGTAGCGGCCGTCCCCGGGCCACCAGCCCACCGCCACCTCCTGGGAGTCCATGGCGTTGCGCATGATGAAGTCGTCCGAGGGCGGGTCGGCGGTGGCGCCCGAGAAGAGGCTGACCGCCAGGTCGAACGAGCCCCACCAGGCGTTGACCGGCGTCGAGCGCCCGCGGTAGGGCGCGCGGAAGGCGGTCAGGACCATCGCGGCGCGGGTGGCGCCGGCGAAGTAGGTGGCGACCGCGGCGGCGTCGTAGCGGGCGTGCTCGTCGTCCTCGTCGAGCGGCACACTCCACGACACCTCCTGGGGCGTCGGGTTGAAGCCCGCGACCGGTCCGGCCAGGTCCGCGATCGCCGCCGAGCACCGCCCGCGTCACCTCGCCCACCGAGCGGTCGTGCGTCAGCGCGATCCGCCGCTCGCCCCCGTCGCTGTGCTCGACCACGGCCTCGTGGGCGCGCAGGTCGAGCGCGGCGACGAACACGCCCGAGCCGTCGGGCGCCGGCAGCGGGGTCGTCTCCCAGCCGCGCGCGGTCAGGCGCAGGGCCGCGTGCTGCAGCTGGGGCTCGGGCGGAGCCAGCGCCACGGCCAGCTTGCCGAGGGTCTGGGTGTGCCCGTGGAGCGTGTCGCAGGTCTCGCGCCACGACTCGTAGGCGGGGAGGCTCGGCCAGTTCGAGGACATGCCCGGGATCCTACGGCCTGCGAGCCCACGGGGCCGTGCGGCCGTCAGGAGATCCGCACCCGCATGACCTCGGGCCCGAGCGCTCCCGGCGCGCCGCCGCCCGGCTGGGCGGTGACCGCGACGACCGGGTACAGCGCCGGATCGACGGCGGCGGTGAGCGACACGTCCGAGCGCCCCGCGGGATCGGGGTGGAACGTGCCCGCCGAGATCCTGCGGCGGGAGCCGGGCGCGTCCCCGGGGCCGACGAACCAGACCTCGTAGAACTGACCCTTCGGCAGGATCGGCAGATCGTCGGTCTCGAGGCGGACCACGCGCCCGATGTCCTGCTTGGTGACCCGCAAGGCGCCGCTCACGCCCGGCGCGACGCCGTCGATGGGCCCCGCGTACTCGACGACGCCCCCGGGACCCCCCGAGCCCTCCGAGAGCCGCCCGGCCAGGAAGGCGCCGCCCGCCACGAGCAGGATCGCGATGCAGGCCGCGGCCGCCACCAGCACGGGACGGCCGGCCCGGGGACGGGCCCGGCGCGATTCGATCGGGACCGCGGCCGGCGGCGCGGCCGCCTCCACCTGCGCGCGCAGCGCGGCGACGCGGGTCGGGTCGGGCGCGCGCTCGGGCGGCGCCAGGGCGTCGCCCAGCTCGCGCAGCGTGCGGTCGTCGTCAGGCTCGGTCACGATTCTCCATTCGCGCCCGCAGCCGTGCCAGGGCGCGCTTCTGGGCCATCCGCACCGCCCCGGGGCGCTTGCCCACCACCTCGGCCACGGCCTCGGCGCTCAGCCCCGCGACCACGCGCAGCTCGAGCAGCTCGCGGTCGTCGTCGCCGAGGGCGGCGAACTCGGTGCGCAGCTCGCGGTCGCGCTCGGCCCGCGCCAGGATCGCCGACGGATCCTGCTCGGGATCGGTGGGGCGTGGCTCCGCGGCCTCCTGCGGCGCGTCGCGCCCGGCCCGGCGGTGCTGCTCGAGGACGACGTTGCGCAGGATGCCGTAGAGCCAGGCGTCGAAGCCGGCGCCCTGCCAGGTGAAGCGGTCGATCTTCTCCAGTGCTCGGGTCATGGCCTCGCTCACCGCGTCGTCGGCCGCCTCGTCGCTGGCGACTCTACGACGGGCGTAGGCGAACATTGAGACGTAGCCGCGGCGGTACAGATGCTCCCAGGCGTCGGCGTCGCGCGCGACGGCGCGAGCCACGATCGCGCGCAGCCCCCCGGAGTCATCGTCCGAAGCCATGTCCCCCACGTATGCGCTCGTCCTCGGTTTCGTCACAGGGCGGCGTGCCGGCCGAACCCCTCGGACCCTAGAGGTGTGACGCCCGCGCCGGCCGGCGCATAGGTCCCCGGACCATGTGACCGATCGAAGGAGAGGATCCATGACACGACGACGCCGAGCCGTGAGCATCATCGGAGGCCTGGGCGTGCCCCTGCTCCTGGCCCCGGCCGCGTTCGCGACGAGCGCGGACCACCACCACAAGGGCCATCGCGGCACCGACATGCACACGCGGGTCGTCTCGAGCGACGATGGAACCGGCACGGGCTCGCTGCGCGCGGCGGTCGATGAGGCCAACGCGCGCGGCCGCACCACCACCATCACGCTGGCCGCCACGGCCACGTACCGGCTCTCCCTGGCGGGAGCGGGCGAGGACGCGAACGCGACCGGAGACCTCGACGTGACCGGCCGCGTGATCATCCACGGCAACGGCGCCACGATCGACGCCGGCGCCCTCGACCGCGCCTTCGACGTGCGCCCGGGCGGCTCGCTCACGCTCGTCGATGTCGTCCTCACCGGTGGATCGCCTCCCGCCGGCGAGAGCGGCGGCGCCGTGCGCAGCGCCGGCAGCCTGGAGATCTCCGGCAGTCGAGTCACCGGAAACGCGGTGAGCGGTGCGGCCGCCTCCGGCGGTGGCGTCGTCAACGCCGGTGGCAGCCTGCTCGTGGAGCGCTCGACGCTGAACAACAACTCCGCCGAGCGCGCCGGGGGCGCGATCGAGGCGAACGAGGGCAGGACCCTGCTGACGCACGCCCGCCTGGTCGCCAACGCCACCGGCCCCGGGCCCGGCAACGGCGGCGGCCTGCACCTGACCGGCGCGGGCACCGTGGTGGTCTCGCACTCGATCGTGGTCAGGAACACGGCCGCCGCGGAGGGCGGCGGGCTCTGGAACTCGGCCGACGGCCGCATGCACGTGACCCGCACCATCCTCAGCGCCAACACGGCCGGCGGCGCCGCGGCCGACCAGGGCGGCGGCGGGCTCTTCAACGACGGCGGCACCCTCACGGTCGACCGCTCGCGCGTCCTGCGCAACGTCGCCGGCGGCGCGGCGGGCTCGGGCGGCGGCATCCTGAACGACGGCGGCACCCTGGTCGTCGCGCGGACCATGCTCGCGCGCAACATCTCCCAGCGCGCCGGCGGGGGCATCGAGGCCGACGCGGGCACCACCAAGCTCTACCGGCCACCCTCGCGCTCAACGCGACCGGGCCGGCTCCCGGCAACGGGGGAGGCCTGCACGTGACCGGCGCCGGCACGGTGTCGGTGGTGCGCTCGGCAGTGCGCGGCAACACGGCCACCGCCGAGGGCGGCGGGCTCTGGAACTCCGCGGTCGGGACCATGACCGTCGAGCGCAGCAGGATCGCCTCCAACACGGCGAGCGGCCCGGCGGCCGACCAGGGCGGCGGAGGCCTCTTCAACGACGGCGGGGCGCTGACGGTCACGCGGTCCACGGTGTCCGACAACACGGCCGACGGGGCATCCGGCTCGGGCGGCGGCATCCTCAACAACGCCGGCACGCTGATCGTGGGCCGCACCGAGATCGACGGCAACAGCGCATGCGCGCCGGAGGCGGCATCGAGGCCAACGTCGGGACGACGGTCCTGCGCAGGGTGGACCTGATCGACAACTCCACGGGGGCAGCGCCCGGCAACGGCGGCGGGCTGCACCTCACGGGCGCGGGCGCGGTGGACATCGACGACGGCAGCGTCCTGGTCAACCGCGCCGCCGCCGAGGGCGGGGGCCTGTGGAACTCGGCGACAGGCACCATGACCGTCGCGGGCACCCGCATCTCGGACAACGAGGCGCCGGCCGGTCCCGACGTGTTCAACGACGGCGGCAGCTTCACCCTGGACGGCTCCCCGGTGGCGCCGATGGGCGTCTAGCGCGCCCGCGGGGCCGCGGCGGACCCACCGCCTCGGTGGGTCCGCCGCGGCCCCGCTACCCCTCGGGCCGGTCGGTCGAGGAAACGATCTCGACGTACCCGTCCGTTCCGTGCACGCGGATCCGCTGGCCGTCGCGGATGAGCCGGGTCGCGTGCTCCACCCCCACGACGGCCGGCAGGCCGTACTCCCGCGCGATCACCGCGCCGTGGGTCATCAGCCCCCCCACCTCGGTCACCAGGCCCTCGATCGCGACGAACAGGGGCGTCCAGCTGGGGTCGGTGTAGGCGGTGACCAGGATGTCGCCCGCCTCGAGGTCGGCGTCCGCCATGTCCAGGACGACGCGAGCCCGCCCCTCGACGGTCCCGGCGGAGACCGGCAGGCCGACCAGCGCCCCGGCCGGCAGGTCGTCGCGCCGGTACGCCCCGGCGACGGCCTCGCCCTCCGACGTGAGCACCCGGGGCGGCGTGAGCGCTCGATACGACCTGAACGCCTCCTTGCGCCGGCGGATGAGCTGGTCGTCCACGTGGTTCGTGCGCACGACGTCGTGGAGCTCCTGGAACCTGAGGAAGAAGATGTCGTCCTTCTCGCGGAGCACGCCGGCCTGCACGAGGCGCTCGGCTTCCTCCAGCAGGGCCTGCTTGTAGACGAAGTAGCGGCTGACCATGCCGTACTTCGGATACTCCCGGTACCCGATGAAGGTGCGGACCCGGTCGATCATCCGCTTGGCCTCGTCGGCCTTCCGCTCCCCGTCCGGCAGGGCGCGCAGCCGCTCCAGGAGCTCGTGCTCCTTCTCCGCCGCCTCCCGCCGCCCGCGCTCGAAGCGCCGCGGCCGGCGCCCGGCGCGAAGTTCTTGACGTTGCCGAGGATCGACGGGCACGAGCGTGCGTGGGACGTCGCTCCAGCGCGGCCTCGTGATGTCGATCTCGCCGACGCCGCGCATGCCGTACTCGTCGAGGAAGGCCCGGATGGCCGTCGCGCGCCTCGCGCCCGCCCTCGAGCTCGGCCAGCTCGTCCAGGAAGCCGTCGTCCTCGACGTGCTCCAGAAAGGCGACCACGTCGGGGTGCGGGCGGATGGCGTCGGCGACGTCCAGGAGCGCCAGCCCCATCTGGGACGTGACGTTGTGGGGGACGGACTGCGTGAGCGTGTCGGCCGCGTTCTTCTCGCCCAGCCACGCCTGCAGCTGCTCGTTGAGCCACCAGGTGGCCTCCATCCCCGCCATGATCACCTGATGGCTGCGCGGATCGAACAGGATCCGCTTCAGCTCCTGGATGTCCGCGGGATGAAGTCGAGCAGCGCCGAGCCGGACTTCGTCCGGATGTCGCGCTTCAGGGCGGCGACGGAGTCCTGGCTGCGCGCGATCAGCTCGGTGACGATGGCCGGGTCGGTCTCGATCGGGGCCGGCGCCTCGCCGGCCGGCGCCTGGCCGGGGGCGTCGTCGGGCAGCGACGGGATGAAGTCGCCGCGGTCGAGGATCGTCTCGCAGCGCGTCCCCGGTCAGCGGATCGGACCTCCCCAGGACCTCGAGGAGGCCGGCGCGGCCGGCCGGGGACGCCAGGCCCTGGCGACGTCGACGAACAGCCGGCCGCCGGCCTCGTGCATCGGCCGCGGGGTCGTCAGCTGCCACACCGAGAGCCCGAGGGGCTTCATGGCGTCGGTCATCATCTGCTGGTGGCCGACCGAGAGGTAGACGTGGTTGTCGCGGTCGTCCGGCTCGGGGATGGGGAACAGCGTGGTGATGGGCGGCTCTGGACGAACTGGAGGCGATCGCCGGCCAGGCACCATTCGATGTCCTGGGGATGGCCGAAGTGCGCCTCGATGCGCCGGCCCAGCCGCACGAGCCGCACGACCTGGGCGTCGGTCAGCGCCGGCTGCGCCTGCCGCCGCGGCTCGACCTCTCGTTCCTGCGTGCCGCCTCCCCGGCGAGGCCTCGAGGGCGCGCCGCTTGGTGGCGACCTCTCTGGCGACGACCTCGCCGTCGCGCACCGGTAGACGTCGGCGTTCGCCCGGCCGGAGACCAGGGCCTCGCCGAGGCCGAAGACGGCCTCCACCGAGGCGACCCTCCGGTTGGAGGTGACGGGGTCGGCCGTGAACAGGATGCCGGCGGCCCGCGCGACGACCATCCGCTGCACGACCACGGCCATGGGGAGTCCGCGTGGCCGAACCCGTTGCGCAGGCGGTAGGTCACGGCGCGCTCGGTGAACAGCGAGGCCCAGCACCGGCCGACGTGCCGAGGACCGCCGCCGGCCCGACGACGTTCAGGTAGGTGTCCTGCTGGCCCGCGAAGGAGGCCGCGGCAGGTCCTCCGCCGTCGCGCTGGATCGGACGGCGTAGGCGCCGTGCTCGCCGAGCCGTGCGATCGGGCGGGTGATCGCCGACGCCACGGCCTCGGGGATGGCGACCTCCTCGAGGGCCCGGCGGACCTCCGCGCTGCGGGCGCGGATCGCCTCCCGGTCGTCCGCTCGCAGCCGCGACAGCCGATCGAGCAGATCGTCCATCGAGGGGACGTCGGCCATCATCAGCCGGAACGCCTCCGTCGTCACGCAGAAGCCGGCCGGCACGTCGATGCCGCCGATCCGCGACAGCTCCCCAGGTGCGCGCCCTTGCCCCCCGCAACCGCGTCCTGGGTCCGGTCGATCTCCCCGAGATCCAACACGTAGCGGCCCATCCGCTCACCTCCCTCTCGCGAGAGGGCGATCATGCGGCACGGATGCGGGCCTCATGGGACCCGCAGATCGGCGGTAAAGTTCGCGGTGGGAGAGGTCCCTCCCGGAACACGAAAGCCCCCGTTGCCGGGGGCCTTCGTCAAGAGCGGATGATGGGACTCGAACCCACGACCTTCTGCATGGCAAGCAGACGCTCTAGCCAACTGAGCTACATCCGCGAAGCCGGGGGAGTGTACCGGGCGGGCGCGGGCGGCTCAATCGCCGCAGGGGCGCCGGGGGCCCGGCTCAGGCGATCTGCCAGGGGTCGGTGTCGCTCTGGGCGAAGCGCACCTCCACGCCCTCGGGGGCGAGGGTGCGCTCGAGGGTCTTGGTCCAGCGCTTGAGCACGGTCCGCTCGGCGCGGGCGTGCGGCAGGGCGACCAGCGGCAGGCCCTCGGCGCGGTCGGCGTCGTGGTACTTGAGGTCGCTGGTGACCAGGGCGTCGGCGCCGGCGGCGCGGGCGTCGTCGATCATCGAGCCGCCCGATCCGGTGCAGCAGGCCACCCGCTCCAGGCGGGCCCAGGGATCGCCGGCGTAGGTCACCAGGCCGCTGCCGAAGCCGGCGGTCACGCGCTGCACCAGCCCGGCGAGGGTGGTGGGGCGCACCGCGCCGACGCGGCCCAGGCCCACCGAGGGGTCGGCCGGGTCGGGGCGCAGGGGCTCGCAGGGGCCGATGCCGAGCACCTCGGCCATCAGGTCGTTGAGGCCGCCCGCGGCCGAGTCGAGGTTGGTGTGGGCGGCCACCACCGCGACCCGCGACTCGGCCGCGCGCAGCACCAGCTCGGCGGCGGTACCGTCGTCGGTGAGCGCGTTCAGGGCCGGGAAGATCGGCGGATGGTGGGTGACGACCGCGTCGCAGCCGTGCTCGCGGGCCTCGCCCAGCACCTCGTCGCGCAGCTCGAGCGCCACCAGCACGCGGCGCACGGGCTGGTTGGAGCGCCCCACCAGCAGGCCCACGTTGTCCCAGTCCTCGGCGAGCGACGCGGGCGCGAGCCGGTCCACCGCGGCGAGGAGCTGGGCGACGAGCATCGCGTCAGCCTAGCGGCGGGCCCCTCACACGGCGGCCGCCAGGGCGGCCTTCTCGGCCAGGTGGGCCGGCACCTGGGCGTAGTGGTCGAACTCCATCGCGTAGTCGCCGCGACCGCCGGTCATGGCGCGCAGGTCGGCGGCGTAGCCGAGCATCTCGGCCATCGGCACCTCGGCCCGCACGATCTCGTCGTGCCCGCGCGCCTCCATCCCCAGCGGGTGGCCCCGCCGGCCGCTGAGATCGCCCATCACGTCGCCGACGTGGTCGGGGGGGACCGTGATCTCGACCAGCATGACCGGCTCCAGCAGCACCGGTCCCGCCGCGGCCACGGCCGCCCGCAGGGCCAGCCCGCCCGCGATCTTGAAGGCCATCTCCGACGAGTCCACCGGGTGGTGCTTGCCGTCGTGGAGGATCACCCGCAGGTCCACCAGCGGCGTCGCCCGCGAGCTCCCCGGCGCGCATCGCCTCGACCACGCCCTTCTCGACGGCCGGGATGAACGAGCGCGGGATGGCGCCGCCCACCACCTTGTCGACGAACTCGAAGCCGGCGCCGCGCGGCAGCGGCTCGATCCGGATCCAGCAGTCGGCGTACTGGCCGCGGCCGCCGCTCTGCTTCTTGTGCTTGCCCTCGGCCTCGGCGGAGCGCGTGATCGTCTCGCGGTAGGGCACGTGGGGCGGGGCCAGGTCCATCGCGACGCCGAAGCGCTTCTCGATGCGCCCGGCCAGCACCTCGACGTGCATCTGCGAGAGGCCCCCGACGATCAGGTCGCCGGTCTGGTCGTCGTGGTGGACGTCGAGCGTGGGGTCCTCGTCGCTCATGCGCCTCAGGGCCGTGTGCAGCGGTCCTCGTCGGCCTGCGTCGCGGGCGGTCACCGCGAAGCTCATGAGCGCCGGCGGGAGCGCGATCGGGTCGAAGGCCATCTCGGTCGGACCGGTCACCAGCACGTCGCCGGTGCCCACCTCCTTGAGCTTCGCCACCGCGCCGATGTCCCCGGGCCCGATCTCGGTGAGCGGCACGTGCTCCTTGCCCTGCAGCGTGAACAGCTGCCCGACCCGCTCCTTGGCGTCGCCGCGCTGGCAGGTGGCGTGGCTGTCGCTGGGCAGGACGCCCGAGAACACGCGCAGCAGGCTGATGCGCCCGCTGAACTGGTCGGCGAGCGTCTTGAAGCAGAGCGCGACCGCCGGGCCGTCCGCGTCGGCCCCGCCCGCCTGGGCGGGCGAGGGCAGGGCCTCGGTGATGAGGTCGAGCACGCGGTCGGCGCCGATCCCGGAGGCGCCCGCGGCGCACACGACCGGGAAGATGCGGCCCTCCTCCACCCCCACCAGGATCGCGGCGATCAGTTCGTCGGTGGTGATCTCCTCCCCCTCGAGGTACTTCTCGATGAGGGCGTCGTCCGACTCGGCGACCATGTCGATGAGGTGCTCGCGCGCGGCCTGCGCGGCGCCGGCCAGCTCGTCGGGGATGGGACCGGTGGTCGCGCTGGCCGGGTCGCCCGCGTACGTCGTCGCCGTCATCGACACCAGGTTCACCACCCCGCGAAAGCCGGCCTCGGAGCCGATCGGGATCTGGATCGGGACGGCGCCCGGCGCGAGCTCCACGATCGCGGCGACCACGGCGTCGAAGTCGGCGCGCTCGCGGTCGAGCATGTTGATCACGACCGCCCGGGGCAGGCCGAGCTCGGCGGCGCGGTTCCAGTAGCGCTCGGTCTGGACCTCCACCCCGCTCGCCGCGTTGACCACCATCAGCGCCGAGTCCACCGCGCGCAGGGCCGCGAGCGTGTCGCCCTGGAACGAGGGCTCGCCCGGGGTGTCGACCAGGTTGACCTTCACGCCGCCCCAGTCGAGGTGGCAGAGCGAGGCGGAGATGCTCATCCCCCGGCGCTGCTCGTCCTCGTCGAAGTCGCAGACGGTGGTCCCCTCGCCGACGCGCCCGAGGCGGGTGGTGCTGCCGGCGGCGAAGAGCATCGCCTCGACGAGGCTGGTCTTGCCGCTGCCGCGGTGTCCGAGGACCGCGACGTTCCGAAGCTGAGCAGGGTCGGGGTGCGCCATCAGCTCGTGCCTTTCCATACAAGGCCGGGAGACGCAGTTTCGACCAGCCGCTAGCCCTGGTCAACCTCCCCGTCGCCCTGCAGGCGGCCCTTGAGGCGCAGGATCGCCTTGGTGTGGAGCTGGCTCACGCGGCTCTCGGTGACGCCCAGGACCTCGCCGATCTCGCGGAGCGTCAGCCCGTCGTAGTAGTAGAGGGCCACCACGATCTTCTCGCGCTCGGGCAGGCGGGCGATGGCGTCGGCCAGCGTGTCGCGCAGCTCGGTGACGTCGAGCAGGTCGGCCGGGTTGGTCAGGCGCGAGTCGCCGATCGTGTCGATGAGCGACAGGGGCTCGCCGCCCGACGACACGCTCCAGGTCTCGTCCAGCGCGACGATCGATGAGTTCGAGATCTGCGTGATGGCCGCCTGGAACTCCTCGAGCGTCATGCCCAGCGCCGCCGCCAGCTCCTCGTCGGTGGGCGCGCGCTGGAGGCGGTGCTCCAGCTCGGTGGCCTTGCGCTCGATCTCGCGCGAGCGGGCGCGCACCGAGCGCGGCACCCAGTCCAGGGAGCGCAGCTCGTCGATGATCGAGCCCTTGATGCGCGCCACGGCGTAGGTCTCGAACTTGACCTGCCGGCCGGGATCGAAGCGCTCCACGGCGCCGATCAGGCCGAGCAGCCCGTAGGAGATGAGGTCGGTCTCCTCGACGTGCGCCGGCAGGTGGCTGTTCATGCGGCCGGCGACGTACTTCACCAGGGGGGCGAAGGTCAGGATGAGGCGGTCGCGGGCGGCCGGATCGTCGTGATCCTTGTACCGCCGCCAGAGCATGCGAAGCTCCTCCTCGCCCTGCGCGGCCCCGGCCCCACCCCGGTTGAAGGCGTCCCACATCAGCGCGGGCCTGACATCTGCGGCGGAGTCATCGCGTCGAGTCTATTGAACGGCGTCGGCTCACCCGCGCGACCGGCCGCCGCCGGGGCGGGACTCGAGCCACATCAGCAGGGCGATGTCGGCCGCAGCGCACACGGCGATGACACCTCCCATCGCCAGCGCGAGGTTGCGGTTCTCCTCCCCGCCGCCCAGCACGAGCCCGATCACGACCGTGCCGCCGAACCAGATCAGCGCCCGCGCGAAGCGCATGGCGTAGGCGTGGCCGAGGCCCGGCAGCAGCAGGCTGAGCAGCACGGCGATGATCATGGCGCGGCGCCCGGTGGGGTGCCGGCGGGTGCGAAGACCGCTCACAGGGCGACCGCCTCGCCCGGACGGGCCCAACCGACCGGGCCGGCGAAGGCCTCGCGGGCCGCGGCCAGCGTCAGCTCGCGGATCGTGCTCGGGCGCGCAGTGGGCCAGCAGCAGGCGGGAGACCCCCGCGCGGGCGGCGATCTCGCCCGCCTCGCGCGCGGTGAGGTGCGGCACGCCCGGGCGCTGGGGGCCCCGGCCCGAAGGTGCACTCGGCCACCAGCACGTCGCAGCCGGCGGCCAGCTCGGCCAGCTCCGGCCCCGGCGCGCAGTCGGCGCCGAAGCACAGCGAGGCCCCCTCGCGCTCCAGGCGCAGGGCGTTGGTGGGGGGCAGGTGGGGCACCTCGCGATGGCGCACCGTGAGGCCGCCGCCCAGGTCGATCTCGCCCCCGCCGGGCGCGAAGTCCTCGAAGTCGAAGGCGGTGTCCCAGGACTCGGAGTCGGTGAAGGCCTCGAGCCGCCCGCGCAGCCCGGGCGGGCCGATCACCCGCACGCGGCGCCCGGCCCCCGGCCCCCACATCATGTAGATGCGCAGCGTCATCAGATCGACGCAGTGGTCGGGGTGCAGGTGCGTGATGAACAGGGCGTCCACGTCCTCGGGAGCGATGTGTTTCTGCAGGAGGCTCGCGGTGCCCGAGCCGAGGTCCATCACGACGGCGCGCGACCCCGCGCGCACCAGGTACGAGCTCTGGGCCCCTCCGGGCGGCGGCACGGCGCTGCCGACCCCCACGGGCACCAGCTCGAGGCGGGGTTCGCTCACGTTCCTGCAGATCGCCCGCGCATCGGCGGCCATGCTATACCGCCGGGGTGGCCCGACTCGCACGCCTTCTCACCGGCATCGCGCTGGTGGCGCTGATCGCCACAGGCCTCGCGGCGTGCGGCGGCGGTGGCGATGGCGGAGGCGAGGACAAGGCCGAGGGCCTCAGCGCCGCGCAGCTGCTCGCCCAGAGCTCGAGCGCGGCGCAGGCGCTGGAGTCGTTCCGCGTCGACCTGGCGGCGACCGGGCAGATCGACCTGCCGGCGGGCGCGGCCGGGGATGGCGTCGGCAGCCTCCTCCAGGGCCCTCTCGGACATCTCGGGCGAGGGCCCGGTGCAGCCGCCGGACAAGGCCTCGCTCGACGTCAAGCTCAGCCTGTCGGGGCTGCCGCTGCAGGGCAACGTGACGCGCGTGGGAGACGAGGTCTACCTGGGCTTCCTGGGACAGGACTTCCAGGTCGACCTGCCGCCGGAGCAGGTGGCGCTGCTGGACCTCGGCTCCCTGTACCCCACCCTGGTGGACTGGGCCGAGGATCCGGTCCGGTCGGCCGGCGAGGAGGTCGACGGCACGCAGACGGTCAAGGTGACCGCCGGCCTCGACCCGGCCGCGGCGCTCACCGCGCTCGCGCCCGTGCTGGGGGCCGAGGGCGTCACGCCGGCCAAGGCCGCCGCGGCGCTGCGCACCGGCCGCTTCGAGGCCTGGATCGGCACCCAGGACCTGCTGCCGCGCCGGGTGCACGTGGTCCTGGCGGCCGATGGCGCCGGGCTGCAGCAGGGGCTGGGCGACATCAACCTCGACCTAACGGTCAACCTATCGGCCTTCGACGAGCCCGTGGACATCACCGCCCCCTCCGACGCCCGCCCGCTCGACCTTGAGAACCTGGGGAGCCTGGTCGGGGGTTAACCCGGCTCCATCCGCCGCAGCCGCTCGACGTTGCGGATGTCGAAGTCGTCCGGGCCGTCGGGCTCGTCCAGGAATGCCCGCAAGATCTCCACCCCCAGGGGCGGCCCGGTGGCGCGCAGAGAGAGCGCGAGCACGTTGGCGTGGTTGTAGCGGCGGGCCATCCGGGCCGTCTCCGGGTCGGCGCAGAGGGCGGCGCGCGCGCCGGGCACCTTGTTGGCGGCGATCGAGGCGCCGGTGCCCGACCAGCAGCACGTGACCCCGCGCGCGCAGCGCCCCTGGGCCACCGCGCGCGCCACGGCCGCGCTCGCCTCCACCCACTCCTCGTCGCCGCCGGCGAGCGGCCCGTGCAGCTCGACCTCGTGACCGGCCTCGCGAAGGGCGTCGACCAGCGCGTCGGTCAGGGGCGCCGCCTCATCGGATCCCACCGCGATCCTCACCGCCCGTCCTCCCGTTCGCCTCACCGCTAATCTCGCACGCATGATCATCCGTGGAGGGACCTTCGGCCCGGTGGCCACCAACACCTACATCGTCGCCGACCAGCACGGCGGCTCGGCCTGGATCGTCGATCCGGCGGCGGGCAGCTCCTCGTGGGTGCGCGAGACGCTCGCGCGGCTCGAGGCGACGCCGCTCGCGGTGCTCGACACGCACGGCCACTGGGACCACGTGGTCGAGAACCACGTCTGGGACGCCGAGGGCCTGCCGGTGTGGGTCGCCGCCGGCGACGAGGACTGGGTGCGGGCGCCGGCGCCCTTCAACCCGGCCCTGTTCGGCAACCCGCCGCCGACGCCGGGCGTCACGGCGACGCGCATCCTCGCCGACGGCGACGTGCTGGAGCTGGGCGACCTGCGGCTGCGCGTGATCTCCACCCCGGGGCACTCGCCCGGCTGCATCGTGGCCCTGGAGGAGACGCACGGCGAGGCCCTGGTGGGCGACCTGATCTTCGCCCAGGGCATCGGGCGCACCGACTTCCCGCGCAGCGACCCGGGCGCCATGGTGGCGAGCCTGGAGCGGATCTTCGCCGAGATCCCGGGGGGCACGCGCATCTATCCCGGCCACGGCTCCTGGGGCGTCACGCTCGCCGAGGCCGAGCCGTTCGCGAGGATGTTCTTCTGAGCGCTCCGCCCACACGCGACCAGGCCCTGGCCGCCCTGCGCGAGGTCCACGACCCGGAGCTGCACCGGAGCATCGTTGACCTGGGGATGGTGGGCGACGTGGAGATCCGCGGCGGCCGCATCGACGTCGGCATCCGCCTCACGATCGCGGGCTGCCCCCTCAAGGCCG
Source organism: uncultured Thermoleophilia bacterium (assembly GCA_963806585.1). Lineage (GTDB taxonomy): Bacteria > Actinomycetota > Thermoleophilia > Miltoncostaeales > Miltoncostaeaceae > Miltoncostaea. Next base: position 751,624 of record CAWDYN010000007.1, read on the forward strand.
AGATCCAGCGCCGGGTGACCGACGTGCTGTCGGCCCTCGAGGGCGTCGAGGCCGTGCGGATCACGATGGACGCCATGAGCGACGAGGAGCGCCACGCCCTGCGCTCCGGGCTGACCGGCGGCTCGGACCGGCCCTCCCCCTTCCAGCCCGGCGGCCGCACCACGGTGATCGGGATCGCCTCGGGCAAGGGCGGCGTCGGCAAGTCCAGCGTCACGGCCAACCTCGCCCTCGCACTGGCCCGCGACGGCGCCACGGTGGGCCTGATGGACGCCGACGTCTACGGCTACTCGATCCCGCGCATGATGGGGGTCCAGCGCCCGGCCGTCGCCGTGGACGACCTGATGATGCCGATCGAGGCCCACGGCGTGCGGATGATGTCGATCGGGTTCCTCACCGAGGAGGACAGCCCGGTCATCTGGCGCGGCCCGATGCTGCACAAGGCGCTCACGAGCTTCGTCACCGAGGTGTGGTGGGACGATCCGGACTACCTGCTGGTGGACCTGCCGCCGGGCACCGGCGACGTCGCCCTGTCGCTGGCCCAGCTCCTGCCGACGGCCTCGTTCGTCATCGTCACCACCCCCCAGCTCGCCGCCCAGCGGGTCGCCCGCCGCGCCGCCGCGATGGCGGCCCGGGTCAACCTTCCGGTGGCCGGGGTGATCGAGAACATGAGCTGGTTCGAGGCCCCGGACACGGGTGTCCGCTACGAGGTCTTCTCGGGCGGCGGCGGGCGCGATGCTGGCCGCCGAGCTGGGCGTGCCCCTGCTCGGGCGCATCCCGCTGGAGCCGGCCGTGGCGCAGGCCGGCGACGCGGGCCTGCCGGTGGTCGCGTCGCACCCCGACAGCGCCGCCGCGCGCGCGCTGCTGGACGCGGCGCGGGCGGTGGCCGCCGCGGTTCCGCGGCCGGTCGTGGCGGCATCGTGAGCGCGCCTCCGCGCTGGTAACATCGCCGCTTCGCGGGGGGCTGCCGCCCCCGTCGTCCACGACGCCCGAGGAATGCTGAATGGCCTACATCATCACGGAGCCCTGCATCGGCACGAAGGACACCTCCTGCGCCGACGTCTGTCCCGTGGACTGCATCCACCCCTCTGCGGGTGAGGAAGGCCACGACGAGTCGACGATGCTGTACATCGACCCGGCCGAGTGCATCGACTGCGACGCCTGCGTCGAGGCCTGCCCGGTGGACGCCACGATGTCCGAGGACGACGTCCCGGACAACTGGGACGTCTTCAAGGAGATCAACAAGGTCTACTTCGAGGACGGGCCCGAAGCGGGCGAGAAGATGGTCGCCTCCTACCTGGCGAGCAAGGCCTGAGCTGAGTCAGCGCCCGCCGCGGCCGGCGCGGCGGCTCACATAGCGGACGGCCATCGCGAGGGCGGCCATCAGCGATATGCGCAGGACCGCGGCGCGCGCGCCGATGCCGCCGACGGCCGCCGCCACGACCACGATCAGCAGGCCGGTCAGGGGGCGCGGCGCGTGCCCGGCCAGGGCGAGCACGCCCACGACCAGCAGGGCCAGGATCCCGGCGACGACCGCGGTCACCACCCCGGCGTAGAAGGCGGCCCGGCGGCGCACCATGTTGACGCCGGCGCCGGCCGCCCGCTCGAGGCCCGCGCGGCGGTCGCTCATTCGCCGGCCACCATGCGGATGATCGGCGAGGCGTGGTGCAGCGCCAGCCGCCAGCCGGCGGACTCGAGCACGAAGAGGTTGGTGGCGGCCACCTCGGCGACGGCGTGGCGGCCCTCCCCCGCCGCCGAGGTGATGCGCTCGACGCAGGTCACCCACGCGAGCGGATCGATCAGGGTCACCTCGACCTCGCCGATGTCGAACTCGATGTAGCCGGTGTTGGCCATGATGCCCTCCAGGCCGCTGCCCACCTGCTCCCAGCCGCGGTGCCACGCGCCGCCCGGATGGAGGCAGGCCACGTCCGTGCCCGACGCCCAGCACGCCTCCATCGCGGCCATGTCGAGCGCCTCCAGGGCGTCGTAGAAACCGCGGTTGGCCGCGAGCACCTGATCCCGGATCACATCGTTCATCCCCCTCATCCTTTCCGCAGCAGCACGGCGTCAACCTCGCACACCGCGGCCCGGCAGAGGGCCTGGACCACCTTGCGGGCGGCGTCCTGGTCCGGGGCGCGGCGGGTGTGGTCGAGCTCCCGCGCCATCCCGGCCGCCGTCGCGACCAGCTCGCCCACGACGAGCCCGTCGGCGTGCCGCGCCGCCTGCGCCAGCAGGGCCGGGGCCACCGCGTCGCGCCGCACCATGGCGATCTCGCACTGGGCGAGCGCCGCCGACAGCCGCACGGCCTCGTCGGCGGTCACGCGAGCCACCGCCGCAGGTTGCCCCCCATGACCCCGGCGACCTGCTCCGAGCTCCAGCCGGCGATGTCGGCGGCGAGCGCCACCTGGCGCAGCGCGGTGGCGTGCTCGCCGTAGGGGCGGTCGGAGCCGAACACCAGGCGCTCGGGCGGCAGGACCACCAGGTCGGCGAGCGCCGCGAGGGAGGTGTCGAGCATCACGCCGGGCCAGCGGCCGAGCGACGCGGCGATGGCCCGGGCGTCCCCCCGGCCGCCGTGGGCCAGGATCAGCCGCGCCTCGGGCACCGCCTCGACGAGCGCTCCGATCGGCCCCGCCAGCCGCCGGGCGCCGAAGCCGGCGTGGATGGTCACCGGCCAGCCGCGGGCCGTCGCGTCGGCCACGGCGGCGACGACCTCCGGGCCCTCCGGCCGCAGTCGCTGGGCGACCGGGTGCAGCTTGAGGCCGCGGGCGCCGTCGGCCGCCGCCCGCTCCATCGTCGCGCCGGCCTCGCCCGCGCGCGGATCGACGCGGCAGAAGGGCACGATGCGCCCCCCCGACGCGCGGGCGGCCGCCGCCACCGACGCGTTGGCCGCGGTGAAGCGGCCGTCGTCGCCGGGCTCGTTGGCGGGAAAGCACACGGCCGCGTCGATCCTCCAGCGGTCGAGGTCGTCGAGCAGGGCGACCGCCTCCAGGCGATGGCCGTCCGCGTCCGAGCCCAGGTGCACGTGGGCGTCGACCACGCCGGTCCGGGGCAGGTCGGCGGCGGCGTCCTCCAGGGCCCCCTCCAGGCGGCCGAGCACCACCAGGTCGGCGCCGGCGCGCTCGAGCAGGGCCGCGTCCTCGCCCCAGAGCCTCACGCCGTCCCCTCGAACGCGGCGATCGCGTCGCGCATCGGCGCGGGCACCCGCGTGGGGCGGCCGCCGTACTCGCTCAGCCCCACGACCATCAGGCGGGCGTCGGCCACGTGCTCCGGCTCCCCCGGCCCCGCCCGCTCGATGCGGGCCTCCACGGCGTGGCTGGTGCGCCCCAGCTCGGACACCCGCACGAACACCTCGAGCTCCTCGTCGAAGTGGGCCGAGGCGCGGTAGTCGACCTCGAGGGAGCGGATCACGAACAGGTGGCCGGGCGGCCCCAGGAGGGGCACGCCGACGTGGCGGCGGTACGCCAGCACCGCCCGGTCGACGTGATGCGGATAGCGCGCGTAGTAGAGCACCGCCCCGAGGTCGGTCTCGGCGATGTCCACCCGGGAGCGGGCGCTGAAGCGAAAGGGCGGGACGCGGTCGCTCGGCCCGGCGTCGGCCGTGGCGGCCCTCATGGCGCGGTCCCGACGAGCAGGTGATGCCAGCCCTCCTCCAGGCTCACCACGCGCTCCAGCGGGCAGCCGGCGGCGGCCATCCACTCCTCGTAGGCGGCCCGCGGGTGGGCGTCGCCGGCCTCGGTCGAGACCAGCATCATCACGCCGAACGACGGACCCTGGGGGCTCAGGTCGCCCAGCACCTCCTGGAGCGCCAGCCGGCCGCCCGGAGCCAAAGCGCGCGCCGCGCGCTCGACGAGCGCGGCGGCCGCGCCGGGGCCGAGCAGGTGGAGGACGTTGCCGACGTACACCACGTCCCAGGGCCCGTCCGGGAGCCCCTCGGTCGCGTCGCCCGCCACGACGTCAACGCCGCCGGCCCGCAGGTCGGCCGCGCCGATCTCGAGGGTGGCCGGCAGATCCAGGACGGTGACCGTCCAGCCGGCCGCGGCGAACGCGAGGGCGTAGGTGCCCGGAGCGCCGCCCACGTCGAGCAGCCGGCCCCCCGGAGGCGGCGGTCCGATCGCCTCCACCGTCGTCGCCGCGCGCGGGGCCGCCACCGCGCGCATCGCCCGCATGAATCGCTCGCGGGTGGCGCGGTCCCCCGCCGAGACGTCGTCCTGGGGGCGGCCGGTGCGCAGGGTCTGCGCGAGAGCGAGGTGACTGCGCATGGACCGGGCCTCCAGGGCGAGGGCGCCCGCCAGGCCCTCGCCGCCGGGCGAGTCGATCAGCGCCACTCCCCACCCGGCCAGCCGCAGCGCGCCCGCGCCGGCGTCCTCGAGGCACCCCGCGTCCACCAGCGCGCGGGCGACGATGGCGCTCGCGCGCGCGTCGAGCCCGGCCGCCGCGGCGGCCCGCTCGGGCGTGGAGGGCTCGGCGAACCGGGCCAGCAGGCCGCTCTCCAGCGCGCCCGACACCAGCAGCGTCCGCCTCCAGTCGGCGGAGAGGTCCTCGGAGGCGGCCATCAGCGCCAAGGCTAGCGGGCAGGGCTGGTACCCTGCCGGACGTGGCGAGCATCCCCGGCAGGAAGAAGAGCCCCGAGCGCAAGGGCGGGCGACGCGCGAACTACGCGCCGGCCGCCGACGAGGTGGGCACCCGCAAGTACCTGCCGGTGGGCTGGGCCAACTGGCTCGGCTTCTGGCTCTTCGGCCTCATCGGCATCGCGCTGGCGGTCGAGACGGTCCAGGCGACCATCGAGGGACGGGGCGCCGACCCGATCGCGGCGGGGATCATGACGGTGACGTTCTTCACCATGACCTACCTCTTCGCGACCACCCGCATCAAGGACGTCTGAGCCGCCCGCTCAGTCCGTCCGCGCGCCCTCGACCGTCGCCACGCAGGCATCCTCGCCGTGGGCCCGCGTGCTGACGACGCGCAGGTCCCCCTCCGGCGCGAGGGCCGCGAGCATGCCCCGCCAGATCGCCCGGTCCAGGCCGCAGATGCGCTCGGGGTCGTGGAAGGCCAGCTCCTCGAAGGGGCACGCGCAGGCGCGCAGGGCGCCCTCGCCCTCGAGGCGGGCCGCGAAGCCGTAGCGCGAGAGCAGGCGCACGACCCCCTCGACCGCCTGGGTCAGAGGGGCCCCGGGGGTCGCCCGGCCCGCCGCCACCTCGGCCAGCCCCACCTCGAACCCGAAGTCGTGGCCGACGCGCTCGAGCACCTCCTGAGGATCCGCCGAGCCGCCCTCGCGCGACGCGCGCAGCAGCAGCGACGCGAGCAGGTCGTAGTGGCGCTCCGGGAGGGCCACCAGCACCTCGGCGTCGGCGAGCGAGTAGCGCTTGGCCGGCCGGCCCGCGCCGGGGCCGGAGCGGCCCTCGGGACGCCGGAAGTCCGCGGTCAGGAAGCCGTGCTCGACCAGCTTGTCCAGGTGGAAGCCCGCCAGGCGGCGGTCGATTCCCAGGGTCGCGGCGACATCGTCCTTGGTGCGGTCGGTGCCCGCCGAGCGCACCGCGTAGAAGACGCGGCGCCGGTTCGGATCCCCGAGGGCGGCGACCAACCGACCGATGTCGCGATCAGCGCCCTCGCTCTCGACCATGTCCTGCACGCCAAGACCCCCGTGGCTGGCCGACACCCAGATTACACCTCTCCGTTGTACCGTCTCCCATATGCGGCTGACGTGGGTGATCGCCATCACGGGGCTCGTGGCCCTCGGCACGGCCGCGCCGGCCCTCGGCGCGTGGGGCGCCCCCGTGCGCGCCTCGACGGGCTCCGAGCCGGCGCGCTCGCCCGACGTGGCGGTCAACGCCACGGGTGACGCGGTGGCGGCGTGGGTGAGCGGAGCCGCCGTCGCGAGCGCGTCGTCGTGAGCGTGCGGCCGGCCGGCGGCCGGTGGGCGGCGCCCCAGGTGATCTCGGGCAACGGTCGTCGCGCGATCGACCCCCAGGTCGCCATCGACTCCTCCGGCGGCGTGGTGGTCGTGTGGCGCCAGGCCGTGCGCGTGCGCACGCTGCGGGTGCGCGGCGTGCCGCGCCGCCAGGCGGTCTACGTCGCGCGGGCGCGGGGCAAGCACGTGAGCGAGGTCGTGTGGGGGCCCGCCACCATGCTCTCGAGCGATCGCCAGAAGGTCGGCCGGCCGCAGGTCGGGATCGACGAGGACGGCGACGCGGTGGCCAGCTGGCACTGGGGCACCGGCACTCCCCCCGGCTCGCGCGGGTACGTCGGCCAGGTCCAGCTCGTCCGAGCGCCCCCACGACGGCGCGTGGACCATCGCGCGGCGCGTCTCGACCTCCTCGCTGTGCCGCTCGGTCTCGAACCCCCGGGTCGCCGTGGGCCTGCGCGGCCACGCGGTCGTGTGGTGGCAGTGCGACATGACCGGCGCGCGCAGCACCGCGGTGAGCGTCAGCCGGGGGCCCCGCGAGGCCTTCGGCGCCGAGGGCGAGCTGCCCTTCCGGACCGCCGGCGACCTCTCGGCCGACCTCGCGGTGTCGGCGAGCGGGCGGGCCGTGGCGGTGAACGCCGGGAGCGGCGGCACGCTGGACTGGTGGCGTGGCGACGTCGGCACCACCCTCGCCCTGAGCGGCCTGCCGGCCCTGGGCACCGGGGAGCGGCTCGGCGTGGGCGCGGGCGGACCCGCCATCGCGGTCAACGGCACCGGCGACGCGCTGTCGGCGTGGATCGACGCGGTCGGGCGAACCCGCGCCGCGTCGATCGCGTCCGGGCTGGGCGTGAGCGCGCCCGTGACCCTGTCGGGGCTCTCGCGCGGCTCCCACGGCGCGGTCGTCGCCGTGGGCGACGCGCGGCGCGGCGTCACGGCCTGGGTCACCGACGGCCGCGTGATCGCCTCCAGCCGCGGCCTCGACGGCGCCGTCACGCCCGGGGCGCCCATCTCCGCGCGCGGCGTGCCCGACCGGGCCAGCCCCGCGCTGGCGATGGACTCCTCCGGGGCGGCGGTCGTCTTCTGGACCCGGCTGGTGAAGGGCCGGCCGGTCGTCGAGCGCACCTCCGCGCCTCCCTCGCTCACGTCCCGGGCCTCCCGCAACAGTTAGTCTCGAAGCCCGCCCGCAGCCCGGGTTCGGCCGGTGAGGACGATCGTCGCCGGCGAGCGCCCACCTCATTCCGGCAATGGGCGTATCCTTTAGACAGACCGTGAGTCATCGCGACCGGGGAGGGCCCGTGTCCACAGTGAAGCCGCCCGACATCGATCTCGGCCAGTACAAGTTCGGCTGGCACGATCCGGCCAACTACGTGTTCGAGCCCAAGCGGGGCCTGAACGCCGACGTGGTGCGCGAGATCTCGTTCCTCAAGGGCGAGCCCGAGTGGATGCTCAAATTCCGGCTGCGCGCGCTGGAGATCTTCGAGCGCAAGCCCATGCCGCAGTGGGGCGGCGACCTGGGCGAGATCGACTTCCAGAACATCTTCTACTTCATCCGCTCGTCGGAGAAGCAGAGCACCGACTGGGACGACGTCCCCTCGGACATCAAGAACACGTTCGACCGCCTGGGCATCCCCGAGGCCGAGCAGAAGTACCTCTCGGGCGTGAGCGCCCAGTACGAGAGCGAGGTCGTCTACCACTCGCTGCGCGAGGACCTCGAGAAGCAAGGGCGTCATCTTCTGCGACACGGACACGGCGCTGCGCGAGCACGAGGACCTGTTCCGCGAGCACTGGGCGACGGTGATCCCGCCGGGCGACAACAAGCTCGCCGCCCTCAACTCGGCCGTGTGGTCGGGCGGTTCGTTCATCTGGGTGCCGCCGGGCGTGCAGGTCGAGATCCCGCTGCAGGCCTACTTCCGCATCAACGCCGAGAACATGGGCCAGTTCGAGCGGACGCTCATCATCTGCGAGCCCGGCTCCTTCGTGCACTACGTCGAGGGCTGCACCGCGCCGGTCTACACCAGCGACTCGCCTGCACTCGGCCGTGGTCGAGATCATCGTCAAGGAAGGCGCGCGCTGCCGCTACACGACCATCCAGAACTGGTCGACCAACGTCTTCAACCTGGTCACCAAGCGGGCGGCGGCCCACAAGAACGCCACCATGGAGTGGGTCGACGGCAACCTCGGCTCCAAGCTGACGATGAAGTACCCGGCCGTGTGGCTCACCGGCCGCGGCGCCCACGGCGAGGTGCTCTCGGTGGCGATGGCCAGCGAGGGCATGCACCAGGACGCCGGCGGCAAGATGGTCCACGTCGCCCCCGACACGTCCTCCACGATCGTCTCCAAGTCGATCTCGCGCGGCGGCGGGCGCACCAGCTACCGCGGCCTGGTCCAGGTCCAGCCGGGCGCCGAGCGCTGCCAAGGCGTCGGTCGTCTGCGACGCGCTGCTGCTCGACGAGGACAGCCGCTCGGACACCTACCCCTACATGGACATCGAGGAGGAGGACGTCCTCCATCGGCCACGAGGCCACGGTGTCGAAGGTCGCCGACGACCAGATCTTCTACCTCATGAGCCGCGGGCTCTCGGAGGAGGAGGCGATGGCGATGATCGTCGCGGCTTCATCGAGCCGATCGCCAAGGAGCTGCCGATGGAGTACGCGGTCGAGCTCAACCGGCTGATCGAGCTGCAGATGGAGGGCTCGATTGGCTGAGCAGCCGACCTGGGCGACCGAGGTCCGCGAGGCCGCGGCCGCGTCCCTCTCCTCGCTGCCGGAGCTGACCGGCGAGGAGGAGGCCTGGCGCTTCACGCCGCCGATGGACCTCGGCCTGTCGGGGTCCGAGCCGGACGCCCCCGGGGCCTCGGCGCAGCCCGGCATCGTCCGGGGCGAGCGCGCCGCGCAGCTGGAGCTGATCGACGGCGCGCCCTCCGCGCCGGTCCTCGGCGCGCTGCCCGACGGCGTGATCGTGGCCGAGCTGGGGGCCGCCCTGGTCGAGCACGAGGCGCTCGTGCGCGAGCGCCTGTACGGCCTGATCGGCTTCGGTGAGCGGCCCGAGGCCCTCAACGCGGCGCGCTGGGACGGCGGCCTGTTCGTGTACGTCCCCCGCGGGGTCGAGGTGGAGCTGCCGGTCGAGGCCCTGCTCAGCGCCACCGGCACGAGCGGCCGCGTCTTCGGGCGCTCGCTCGTGGTCGTCGAGGAGGGCGCCAGGGCGACGGTCATCGAGCGCTACGCCTCAGGCGACCTGGCCGGCCCGGTCAGCGCGTCGTCGGTGGTGGAGCTGTACGTCGCCCAGGGCGCGGAGCTGGAGCACCTGTCGGTGATCGACTGGGGCGCCGGCGTGCGCCACCACGCCCTGCTGCGGGCACGCGTGGACCGCGACGCCCGCGTGCGCTCGGTGGTCGTCACCCTGGGCGGCGACGTCGTGCGGGTGGAGCCGACGGTCGTCTGCGCCGGCCCGGGCGCCGACGCGCGCGCCCTCGGGCTGTACTTCGCCGGCGGCGACCAGCACTTCGAGCACCGGGTGGTGTCGCGCCACGAGGCGCCGCAGCGCCTACTCGAACCTGCTCTACAAGGGCGCGATCCAGGACCGGGCGCACACGATCTTCTTCGGCAACCTGGTCGTGCCCCCGGGCGCGCCGGGCACCGACGCGTACCAGACCAACCGCAACCTGGTGCTCAACGAGGGCGCCCGCGCCGACACGATCCCGTTCCTCGAGATCGAGACGGCCGAGGTCAAGTGCTCCCACGCCGGCGCGGTGGGCCGGGTGGACGACGAGCACCTCTTCTACCTGCTGTCCCGCGGCGTACCGAGGGCCGAGGCCAAGCGGCTGATCGTGATGGGCTTCCTGCAGGAGGTCCTCGAGATGGTCAGCCTCGAGGAGCTGCGCTCCGAGCTCGAGGCGGCGGTCCAGGAGAAGCTCTCCTGAGCGCCCGGTCGATGTCGCCGCGCATCGACGATCTCGCGCCCGGGCGAGCCGCAGCCTCGTTGACGGTCGGGCGCACGCCGGTCTGCCTCGTCAACGTCGACGGCACGGTGCTGGCGGTGCACGACGTGTGCTCCCACGCCCTGGCGTCGCTCTCGGCCGGCTGGGTGGAGGGCGACCGCATCGAGTGCCCCCGCCACGGCGCGCTGTTCTCGCTGCGCACCGGCGACGCGCTCACCCCGCCCGCCTCGCGGGCGCTGCCCACCTTCGGCGTCGAGGTCCAGGACGGTCGCGTCCTGGTCGACCCGACCGCCAGCCGTGAACACCCATTGATTCGCATGAGGAGTCCCGTGGCTGAACCCATCCTGCAGATCACCGGCCTCGAGGTCGCGGTCGACGGCACCCCGATCCTGAAGGGCGTCAACCTGACGGTGCCCCAGGGCGAGGTGCACGCGCTGATGGGCCCCAACGGCTCCGGCAAGAGCACGCTGGCGTACGCGCTGCGCGGGCCATCCCCGCTACGAGATCACCGGCGGCACGGCGTTCTTCGACGGGCAGGACATCTCCGAGATGGAGGCCGACGAGCGCGCCCGCCTGGGCCTGTTCCTCGCCATGCAGTACCCGGTCGAGGTGCCGGGCGTCTCGGTGATGAACTTCCTGCGCACGTCGCTCAACGCGATCCGGGGCGAGGAGATCTCGCCGCGCGACTTCATCAAGCTCTTCGACGCCAAGTCGGAGCTGCTGGGCTTCGACCGCTCCTTCGCGGACCGCTACCTCAACACGGGCTTCTCCGGCGGAGAGAAGAAGCGTCACGAGATCCTGCAGATGGCGATGATCGAGCCCAAGTTCGCGGTGCTCGACGAGACCGACTCCGGCCTCGACGTGGACGCACTCAAGGTGGTCTCCCAGGGCGTCAACACGATGCGCGGTCCCGAGCTCGGCGTCCTCATCATCACGCACTACACCCGCATCCTGCGCTACATCACGCCCGACGTGGTGCACGTGATGTTCGAGGGCAGGATCGCCCGCACCGGAGGCCCGGAGCTGGCCGACTACCTCGAGGAGCACGGCTACGTGGAGTTCGGCGCCGCCGAGGAGGCCGCGGCGCCGGCGGGGTCATGACAGCGGCGGTGGCCCGGTGAGCACCGCGGCCGTCATCGACGTGGCGGCGCTGCGGGCGGACTTCCCGATCCTGGCCCGCACCGTCAACGGCGCGCCCCTGGCCTATCTCGACTCGGCGGCCACCTCCCAGAAGCCGACCGCGGTGCTGGACGCGATGGACGCGTACTACCGCGAGACCAACGCCAACGTGCACCGCGGCGTCTACGAGCTGGCGGCCGAGGCGACGGCCCGGTACGAGGCGGGCCGGGACGCGGTCGCGCGCCTGGTGGGCGCGCCCCGCGAGACGGTGGTCTTCACCAAGAACGCCAGCGAGGCGATCAACCTGGTCGCCTGGGCGTGGGGCGTGCGCAACCTGGCGGCGGGCGACGAGATCCTCGTCACCGAGATGGAGCACCACTCCAACATCGTCCCCTGGCAGATCGTGGCCGGCATCACGGGGGCGAGCGTCCGTTTCGCGCCGGTCACCGCCGGCGGCGAGCTGGACATGGACGCCTTCCGCGGCCTGCTGTCCGAGCGCACGCGCCTGGTCGGCGTGACCCACGTCAGCAACGTGCTCGGCACGATCAACCCGGTGGCCGAGGTCACGCGCCTGGCGCACGCGCACGGGGCGATCGTGGTGGTCGACGGCTCGCAGGCGGTGCCCCACATGCCGGTGGACATCCCGGCGATCGGCTGCGACTTCTACGCCTTCACCGGTCACAAGATGCTGGGGCCCACGGGCATCGGCGTGCTCGTCGGCCGCGCCGAGCTGCTGGACGCGATGGAGCCCTTCCTGGGCGGCGGCGAGATGATCTCCAACGTCACCACGGACGGCGCCACCTGGGCCGACCTGCCCTGGAAGTTCGAGGCCGGGACGCCGCCGATCGCCGAGGCGATCGGGCTGGGCGCGGCGGCCGACTACCTGATGGCCGTGGGCCTGGACGCGGTGCGGGCCCACGAGCGCGAGCTCACCGCCCACCTGCTCGATGCGCTCGACACCGTGGAGGGCATCACGATCTACGGGCCCCGCGACCTGTCGGCGCGCGGCGGGGCGGTGTCGTTCAGCCTCCCCGACATCCACCCGCACGACATCGCCCAGCTCGTGGACCGCAGCGGCGTGTGCGTCCGGGCCGGCCACCACTGCGCCAAGCCGCTGATGCGCGTGCTGGGCGTGGGCGCCACGGCCCGCGCGAGCACCTATCTCTACAATTCCCCCGACGAGATCGACGTGCTGGTCCGCGCGCTCGGCGAGGCGCGGGACACGCTGAGGTAGGGAGCGCATGGGCGGACTCGACGACCTGTACCAGGAGCTGATCCTCGACCACTACCGCCGCAAGCGCGGCGAGGGGTCGCTCGAGCACCCGTCCGTGGCCGTCGACCAGCACAACCCGCTGTGCGGCGACGAGATCCACCTGGAGCTCGCCATCGAGGACGGCCGCGTGGTCGAGGTGGGCCACACCGGGCAGGGCTGCTCGATCTCGCAGGCGTCGGTGTCGATGATGACCCAGGCCCTCAACGGCAAGTCGCTCGAGGAGGCCCTGGATACGGTGGAGCACTTCCGGCTGGTGATGCACGGCGACGTGGCGGGGGACGAGGACCGGCTGGGCGACGCGATCGCGCTGGAGGGCGTCGCGAAGTACCCGGTGCGCGTGAAGTGCGCGCTCCTGGGATGGATGGCCGCCAAGGACGCGATCCAGACCTATCAAGGCGACGGCGAGGAGGTCGGGCAGCATGGCGACCGAGGATGAGATCCGCAGCGCGATGAAGCAGGTCGAGGACCCGGAGCTGGGCGTCAACATCGTGGATCTGGGCCTGCTCTACGGCGTCAACATCGACGATGAGGGCAACGTCATCCTGGACATGACGCTCACCTCCATGGGCTGCCCTCTCACCGAGAAGATCCTGGGCGACTCGCGGGCGGCGCTGGAGCCCCTGGACGGCGTGGCCAGCGTGGACGTCAACTGGGTGTGGGAGCCGCCGTGGTCGCCCGACGCCATGACCGACGAGGGCCGCTTCCTGATGAAGGTGATGGGCTATGGCTGAGGCCGTCGCGACGCCCATGACGCTGGAGGAGAAGAAGGCCGCCGCGCGCGCCCGGGCCCGCGCGGCGCGGCAGGCCGAGGCCGGCGGCGAGGCGTTCGTGACCATCTCCCCGGGGGCGGCCGACTACATCCGCGCGGCCGCGCGCGAGCAGGGGCGGCCCGAGGGCGTGCGCCTGCGCATCCTCGCCGGTGGCTGCTCGGGGCTGGAGTACAAGCTCGACCTGCTCGAGCCCGGCGAGCGGGCCGCCGAGGGCGACCGCGAGGTGGTCTCCAACGGCGTGACCATGCTCATGGACCTCAAGAGCGCGATCCACGTGACGGGCTCGGTGATCGACTACGAGCAGGGCCTGCTGCGGCGGGGCTTTCGCATCAACAACCCCAACGCCACCTCCACCTGCTCCTGCGGGGACAGCTTCGGGGCCTGACGGGCGCGCTCACGGCTCCGGCGCGCCGGCGCGCGCCTCGTGGGCCGCGAACGCCTCCCGTGCCGCGCTCACGCCGTTGAGGGCGGCGGGGAAGCCGGCGTAGACCGCCATCTGGGTGATCACGGCGATCACCTCCTCGCGGCTCAGGCCGACCCGCAGCCCCGCCTCGATGTGCACGACCAGCTGGGGATGGGCCGAGCCGAGCGCCGTGAGGGCGGCGATCGTGGCGATCTCGCGCTCGCGCAGGGTGAGCTCGGGCCCCGAGTAGACGTCGCCGAACGCGAACTCCACGACGTAGCGCCCCAGCTCCGGGGCGATGTCGGCGAGGCCCGCAATCACCTCCGCCCCCGCCGAGCCGTCGATCTCCCGCAGCCGCGCGCTGCCGCGCTCGAAACGCTCCTCCGCCATGTCGCCGCCCTTCGTCGCCGGTGTGGGTGTGCGCCCTCAGCCGCGCAGATCGTCCATCAGCGCGACGAGCGCGTCGCGGATCGGCTCGACCGGGGTGCGGGCGATGCCCGCGCCGATCTGGCCGCCCTCGCGCAGGTGCAGGATGCCCGTGTTGATGAGCGGCGTCGCCCCGAGATCGACGCAGGCGCGCGCGTCCACGCCGAGCGGCGTGCCCTCGCCGTCGAGGGTGGGGATGCGCAGCCGCTCGCTGGTGCCGACGCAGATGTCCCCCATCTGGCGGGTGCGCTCGATCGCGTCGGCCAGGCCGCCGCCGAGGAAGGCCGCCACCCCCGGGCTGGCCGCGCTGGCGGCGGCGCCGAGCCCGCAGCACTCGACCAGCGCCGAGTCGCCGATGTCCGGCAGGGCGTCGGCGTCGGAGAAGCCCGGCCGGTAGAGCGGATCGCCCACCATCGGCGCCGGGAACGTGAACCAGCGGCCGGGTAGGCCGGCGATCTGCACGGCCGCGTCGACCCCGTTGCGGCTGATGAAGACCACGATGCTCGATCCCGCGGTGCCCTGCACCCCCATCAGCGCGGCGCGGGCGGCGGCGATGGTGACGGTGAGCGCGAAGTGGCCGTTGCCGCTGAGCAGGCGGGCCGTCGGCAGCACCGTGGCCGGCGCGTGCTCGGCGATGGCGGGCAGGGTCTGGCGCAGCAGCAGCATGGTCGTCGCCTGATGGCGCATGTGGCAGTCGTCGCCCATGGCGATGCCCTGCGCGTCGAGCGCGAAGGCGTCGATCGGCCCCTCGGCCCGCAGCGCCGCGGCGAAGGCGGGCGCGACCGCCTCGGCCATCAGGCGCTGGCGGTCGATCGCGGCCGGCGAGCCCACGCCCAGCCAGAAGGCGTCGCCCGAGCCGTCGTTCATGGGGCTGTAGCCCACGCCCCCGCCGACCTCGTCGCGCGCCGCCCAGCAGGCCATGGACGGCGAGATGATCCCGCACATCGCGCCGGCGGCGTCCAGGGAGTGCGCCGTGGCGAGCCGCACCTCGCCGCGCTCCACCATGCCGGCCGCCCGCGCGGGATCGGAGGCCCAGCCCTCGAAGACCACGGCGCCGCACACGGCGTTGCGCTGGGGCGCGCACATGCGCTCCCACTCGATGGGCGGCCCGGCGTGGAGCACCAGGCGCCCCTCGAGCCCCGGGATCAGCTCCCCCGCCGCGCCGGCGCCGACGATCATCGGCCGCGCCTCCCGCAGGCGCTCCAGGACGCGGGCGTTGGCGGCCTCGACGCGCGCGTCGCCGTAGGCGGCGGTGAGGGTCGCCACCAGCCCGGGGTCGCCGCCGGCCGGGGGACGCCAGTCGACCGTGCCGACGTCGGCGCCCTGCTCGTGGAGCGCGTCGGCCATCAGGTCGAGGCCGGCGGTGGCGATCCGTAGGCTGCTCACGTCGTGAACCTACCCGCCCTCGCTCGCGCCGTGAACCGCCATCCCGGCCTGCGCGGCAAGCGCGACCTGGCGGCGGTCGCCCGGACGCTGGGCGGCGACGGGGACGACGCGGCCGTGGTGGCCGACGGCGACGGCCACCTGGTGATGGCGGCCGAGGCCATCTGGCCGCCGTTCGTCGCCGCGCAGCCGCGCGCGGCCGGCGTCGCCGGCGTGGTGACCGTGCTCAACGACCTGGCCGCCACCGGGGCCCGGCCGGTGGCGCTGCTCGACTGCCTGGTGGCGGGCGACGCCGCGCTCGCGCAGGAGCTGCTGGCGGGGCTGCGCGCCGGGGCCGACCTGTACGGCGTGCCGGTGCTCGGCGGGCACGCCACCGTCGACGCCGCCGCGGCGCCCTCCCTGGCGACGTTCGCGGTGGGGCGGGCGCGGGCCCCCCTGCGCGCCCGCAACGCCCGCCCGGGCGACGCGGTGAGCCTGCTCGCGTGCCTGGACGGCGAGATGCTCCCGGGCGGCGAGGGCGCGTTCTTCAGCCACCTGCGCGGTCCGCGACGCGCCCGCGCGGCGGACGACCTGGACCTGCTCGCGCAGGCCGCCGAGGCGGGCGAGGCCTGGGCGGCCCGCGACGTCTCGATGCCGGGCGTGGCGGGGTCCCTGCTGCAGCTGTGCGAGAGCGCCGGCGGCCTGGGCTGCGCGCTCGACCTCGACGCGCTGCCGGTGCCGGCGGGCGTCGCGCTGGAGGACTGGCTGCTGGCCTTCCCCTCGTACGCCTTCCTGCTGGTGGGCGACCCGGCCGCGCTCGCCGCCCGGGCGGAGGCCGCCGGGCTCACCTGCGCGCGCGTGGGCGTCCTGGACGATGGCGGGCGCCTGCGGCTGCGGGCCGGCGGCGCGGAGGAGCTCGTCTGGGACCTGGGCGTGGAGCCCCTGACCGGGCTCGGCGCCGATCACCCCTCGGGACGGCCGCCGCCACGGTGAGTGGCGGGCGCGCGTGCGCCCTTCCCTCCGGATCCTTCACCCTCCCCGGGCCGCGCTACTGCGTTCGCAGCAGTCAGGAGCCTGCGCTCAGACGATTCGCCGCGCCGCCGCGCCCCTCATAGTGGGCCGCATGATCAACGTGGAGAACCTCACCAAGGTCTACGGCTCGACCAGGGCCGTTGACGACCTCAGCTTCACGGTCCGGCCCGGGGTGGTCACCGGCTTCTTGGGTCCCAACGGCGCCGGCAAGTCCACGACCATGCGGATGATCCTCGGATTGGACCGCCCGACATCGGGGCGGGCGACCGTCAACGGCCGGCCGCTGAGCGAGCATCGGGCCCCCCTCACCGAGATCGGCTCCCTCCTGGAGGCGACGGCTGTCCACCCGAAGCGCTCGGCTCGCAACCACCTCCGGGCACTCGCCGCGACCACCGGGATCCCCGACGGGCGCGTCGACACCGTGCTCGAGCTCGTCGGCCTCACGGAGGTCGCGGATCGGGTCGCCGGCGGGTTCTCGCTGGGCATGGGGCAGCGGCTGGGCATCGCCTCCGCCCTGCTCGGCGACCCCAAGGTCGTGATGCTCGATGAGCCCGTGAACGGCCTGGACCCCGAGGGCATCGTCTGGATCCGCAATCTGCTCAAGGACCTGGCGGCCGAGGGTCGCACGGTGCTGGTGTCGTCGCACCTGATGACGGAGATGTCGCTGACCGCGGACCATTTCGTGATCATGGGCAGGGGGCGCCTCATCGCCGACCTGACCGCCGCAGAGCTCGCCGCCCGGTCGTCCGATCGGTGGGTCTACGTGCGAACGCCTGACGGAAGCGGACTCCGGCGCCTGTTGGGCGCGGACGGCGTCGAGGTCCAGAACGTCCCCTCCGCGGAAGGCGCGTTCAAGGTCACCGGGCTCGAGTGCGACGCCATCGGGCTCCGTGCCGCGGCGGCCGGTCTGCCGCTCCTCGAGCTCAGCCCCCGCCGGCACAGCCTGGAGGACATCTTCATGGAGATGACCGAGGGCGCCATCGAGTACCACGCCCGGGCCACGACCCCAGCCGCCAACGAGAGAGCCGCCTGACATGACCACCACCATCGCTCACACCCCCCTGACGACCCATGACACCGCCGCGGGCCCTTCCTCGTGGCGGCTCCGGTTCCGCGGGATCGTGAGGGCCGAGTGGATCAAGCTCGTCTCGGTCCGCACCAACGTCATCACCCTGGCCTCCGCGGCCGTGGCGCTCGTGGGCCTCGGCATGCTCTTCTCCTCGTTCACCGGCGGCGACGGCCCGTCGTCTCCCGGCGGCGGGCTCTCGGACTCCCTCTCGGTCGCGTTCTCCGGGATGAACCTCGCGCAGCTGGTCCTCGGCGTCATCGGGGCGCTGCTCGTCACCAGCGAGTACGCGTCGGGGCTCATCCGCACGATGTTCGCCGCCGTTCCCACGCGGATCCCGGTGCTCCTCGCGAAGTCCGTCGTCGTCGGCGTCGCGACATGGGTCGTGATGACCGCCGCGGCGTTCGTCACGTTCTTCGCCGCCCAGGCGGTCTACGCCGGCGACGGCGCCACGTACGCCATCACCGACGACGGCGTCCTGCGAGCCGTCTTCGGCGTCGGCGTCTTCGGCGCGGGGGTCGCGCTGCTCGGGGTCGCCCTGGGGTTCCTGCTGCGCAGCACCGCCTCGGCGGTCGCCACCCTCGTCGCCGTGCTCCTGATCGCCCCGGGGCTCGCCGGGCTGCTGCCCGACTCCGTCTCCGACACCGTCGCCAGGGTCCTGCCCAGCAATGCCGCCTCGTCGTTCACCTCGCTCACCCCCGGCGAGAACATGCTGGGAGCGGGGGCGGGCCTCGTCGTCTTCGCCATCTGGGTGATCGGCCTGCTGGCGATGGCGGCCTGGAGCGTGCGGCGCCGCGATGCGTGAGCTTCGTCCCCGCGCCCTGCCCGGTGGCCGCTCGTCCGGCTAGCGTGGTCCGGGTGCTGCACATGCCTCCCGTGCCGACATCGATGAAGCGACTCTCCAGAGAGCGCCTCATCGATGTCGGCCTTTGCGTGCTTCTGCTTCTGCTCGCCGTCCCGATGCACGAGAGGGAGGGGGTGACGGCGGCGGAGACGGCGATCCTCGTGGCGGCCGCCGTCGGGTTGATCCTGACCCGCCGGCGCCACCCGATCGCGACGCTCGCCGCCGGGCTCGGGGCCGCCGTCGTCGTCACGGCCTGGGTCGACCGGCCGACGGTGCTTCTGCCGGCGACGGTGGTCCTGCTGTACCACGCGGCCGCGTCCACCAATCGACGCACCGCCCTCTGCGCCGCGGCCGCGGGGATCGTGACGTACCTCGTCTGCGTGCTGATCCTCGGCCCGCACGACCCGCTGGGCCCCGAGCTCCTCGCGGGCCTGGCCTGGCCCACCCTCGCGACGGCCGCCGGCGACGCCGCTCGCAGCCGTGCCCAGGTCATGGCCGCCGCGATCGAGAGGGCCGAGCGCGCCGAGATCACTCGCGAGGAGGAGGCGAGACGACGGGTCGCCGAGGAGCGTCTCCACATCGCGCGGGAGCTGCACGACCTGGTGGCCCACAACATCGCCGTCGTCAGCGTCCAGGCCGGGGTCGCCGAGCACTTCGTCACGGTCGATCCCGAGGCCGCGACCGGGGCGATCCGCAACGTTCGCGCCGCGGCGCAGTCGGTCCTTGACGAACTGTCCGGGATTCTCAGCGTTCTGCGAAGCGGCGACGCCGACGATGCGCCGACCGTCCCGACTCCCACCGTCGAGGCCATCCCCGCCCTGATCGAGTCGTTCACGGCGGCCGGCCTCGATGTCACCTATGAGACGACCGGAGACCACCACGCGCTGAGCGGGCCGGCGGCGCTCGCGGCCTACCGCATGGTCCAGGAGGCCCTCGCCAACGCCCACAAGCACGGCGACGGCACCGTCCGGCTCCGCATCGCCTACGCTCCCGACGGGCTCCACATCCGGATCGACAACCCCCTCGGCACCGCCCAGGGGGGCGCGCCGCCCGGTTGGGGCTATGGGCTCATCGGCATGCGCGAGCGAGTGACGGCCGCGGGGGGCGTGCTGACCACCGAGATCCGGGAGCAGGCGTTCCACCTCGACGCCCGCCTTCCCTATGCGGACGCCGGCGCCCGGTCGTCCTCGCCCGACGGCCGGGAGGCGACATGACGATCCGCGTGCTCCTCGCCGACGACCAGGCCCTCATCCGGGCGGGCTTTCGCGCCCTCATCGACGCCACCGACGATCTCTCGGTCGTCGGCGAGGCGGACAACGGCGAGAGCGCCGTGGAGCTCGCTCGGACCCGTCGCGCCGACGTCGTGCTCATGGACATCCGCATGCCGGTCATCGACGGCATCGAGGCGACACGTCGCATCACGTCCGACGACGATCTGGCGGGGGTCAAGGTCGTGATCCTCACCACGTTCGAGATCGACGTCAACGTGCTCGCCGCCATCGACGCCGGCGCCTCGGGCTTCCTGGGCAAGGGCGTCGAGCCCGAGCAGCTCATCGACGCCGTCCGGATCGTCGCCGGCGGTGACGCCTTGCTGTCACCCCGCGCCACCCAGGCGCTTCTGGCCTCCATCGCGGCCGGCACCACGACCACCGGGACCGCGGGAGAGGTCGAACGCCAGAGGGTCCTCGACGTGCTGACCGACCGCGAGCTGGAGGTGATGTCGCTCGTCGCGCGCGGCCTCTCCAACGACCGGATCGCGGAGGAGCTCTACCTGTCGCCGCTGACCGTCAAGACGCATGCCAACCGCGCCATGGTGAAGCTCGGCGTCCACGACCGGGCCCAGCTCGTCGTCCTCGCCTACCAGTCGGGGCTCGTCGCTCCCGACCGCTGACGCTCACGATCGACCGCCCTCGCGCGGCCCGGCCCTCGACCGGCGAGCGGCGAGGGACGGAAGACCCGTCCTCAGGCCCCCAGGGCCCAGGTGTAGCCCGCGGGGGCGAAGTCGGGCTGGGCGCCCGCCAGCGCGATGGTCATCGCCTGGTGGGTCGCGCCCCGGTACGAGGTCCGGGCGCCCAGGCGGCTCCACCCCAGGCGCCGGAAGAACGCGACGTTGGGCGTCTGGATGAGGGCGATCATGCGGGAGCCCCCGTGCTCGCCCGCGGTCGCGACGGCGAAGCGCACGAGGGGGGCGCCCACCCCGAGCGTGCGGGCGTCGGCGAGCACCGCGAGACGGTCGCCCTTCCAGAGGCCGGCCTCGTCGAGCGGATAGAGGCGCACCGCGCCCACCACGCGCTCGTCGATGGTCGCGATCACCTTGAGGGCGGTCGCGTCCCACTCGTCGCGGTCGTGCTCGGAGAAGATCCCCTGCTCGGTGACGAAGACCTCGCGGCGGATCGCGTGGTGGGCCGCCACCTCGGCTTCGCTGCGGGCGAGCCGGACGCGCACGAAGGTCCGGCCGCAGAGCTCCATCAGGCGGCGGCGGCCGGGGCCGGCTCCCCGTCGCGCCCTCCTCCGAAGGCGCGCTCGAAGGTGCTGAGCGCCGAGCAGGCCTGGCAGCGCACGCAGCCCGCGCGCGCGTCCTGGCTCATCATCCCGGCTTCCGCGAGGAGCGGCGCCACCATCTCGTAGACGCGGCGCACGTAGTCGGCGTCGGGCGGGACCCGGTCGGCGACGATGCTGCCCGGCGCGGGGCGCAGCGGCACGACGAACGGGTAGACGCCGCGGTCGATGGCGGCGCGGCAGCCCTCCATGACCGACTCCGGGCTCTCGCCCAGGCCGAGGATGAAGTAGGTCGAGACCTGGCCGGGCCCGAAGACCTCGACGGCGGCCTCCCAGGCGGCGAGGTAGTGGTCGCGGCCCTGGGCGTGCTTGCCGGGCGCGACCACCGCCAGCACCTCGGGGTCCCACACCTCCAGGTGCAGCCCGAGCGCCTCCACCCCGCTGTCCTTGAGCTTGGGGAACCAGCCGAAGTCGCCGGGCGGCTCGATCTGGACCTGCACCGGCAGGCCGCTCGACTCGCGGATCGCGTCGGCACAGCGGGCCATGTAGGACGCGCCGCGGTCGTCGCGGTTGGGCGATCCGGTGGTGAGGGTCACGTCCTTCGCGCCGTCCAGGCGCGCGGCCGCCGCCGCCACCTCGGCGAGCAGTGCCGGGGTCTTGACCGGGATGGTGCGCCCGTTGGACAGCGACGTGCCGATGGCGCAGAAGTGGCACTGCTCGTCGGTGCCCCAGTAGACGCAGCGCTGGAACACCGTGGACGCCAGGCTGTCCAGGTGCATCAGGGCGATCTTCCAGTACGGCACGCCGTCGGCCGTCTCGAGGTCGTAGATCTTGGGCCGCGGGTGCAGGCGCACCGGCCCGATCTCGACCCCGTCGCGCAGGAGCGTGCCCGCGCGCCCCGACCCGGTCATCACCAGCTCGTAGGGCGACGAGGCGACGTAGTCGCCGTGCACGGGGACGGTCAGCGGGGCACCGTCCATCCAGATGAAGCCGGCGTCCGAGGGACCCGCGCCGCCGGCGCGGGTCGACCCCGGCCCCTCGTCGGGGTGGGTCGTGCGCACGCCGAGCGACTGGAGCTCGACGGCCAGCGTGCGCAGGTCGGGCGCGGCGGGGGCGCTCACCAGGCCGACTCGTGCAGCTTCGCGGCGTTGTCCACCAGCACCATGCGCTTGAGCTCCTCGGAGACCGGGGCCCCCTCGATCTTCCAGTACTCGCTCATGAAGTCGGACCACGGCTCGTCCGACCCGAACAGGACCCGGTCGCCGCCGATGCCCTGCTTTTCGATCTCCACCAGCAGCCAGCGGGCGCCGAAGCCGATCGCCCACGAGGTGTCGGTGTACACCTTGTACCCGTCCTTGACCCATTGGAGGAACTTGGGCACGAGCTTGATGTGCCCGCTCACGCCGCCGCCGAAGTGGACCAGGTGGATCTTGCAGCGCTTCCCGTAGGCCTCGACCATCGGGATGAAGTTGTTGATGTCGCTGTTGCCGCCGGCCGACGTGTGGAAGTGGAAGACGTAGTCGTGCTTCTCGCAGGCGTCGAAGCAGAGGTCGGCCATCTCCTTGGTCTCCTCGTCCCACTCCTCGGGGTTCGGGTTGCCCCCCAGGAGGAAGGTGGTCTTGAGACCCACGATGCCGGCCTCGCCGCAGTGCTTGAGCGCGGCGAGCGTGTTCTCCTTGTCGCGCGGCAGGAACGACACCCACAGCAGGCCGCGGATGCGGTCGGTCGAGGTGGCGGCCTCCATCACGATCGGGTTCAGCGAGAAGGGCTGGTCGGGCTTCGGGATCCCGTAGTTCGACATCACGAGGCTGCGCTCGATGCCGTACTGGTCCATGTACTTGAGGTAGTCCTTGGTGTGGGGGAAGTCATAGACGATCGGCTTGACCGGATAGTCGATCCCGTAGAAGGGCCAGGCCTCGATCTCCCCGATGTGGCTGTGCCCGTCGATGACGTTCCGCTTGATTCCCTCAGGCAGCGACACGACTCTCCCGTCGTCAGTTCATCAGGATGCTGCGCCGCAACTCGTCGGTCGCCGCGCGCCACTCGTCGGCGTCGGCGAACTCGCGCCGCGCCACGAGGGCTTCGTCCGAGACGGACTCCCCGGTCTCGGGGTCCAGCTGAAACACCTCGACCGAGTGGCGCGGCATCATCGTGTCCGGATCCATCTCGGTGGACACCGCGACCGCCCGGCCCGAGGCGAGCGACATCTCCACCCGCCGGTAGGGCGGCCACAGCTCGCGCTCGCCCTCGCTCCAGATCACCGCGGTGGCCTGGCCCGACGCGCGGGCGCGCCGGATGGCCAGGTCGGTGCGCTCGGTCGCCGCGCGCATGGCCAGCTCGCGCGAGCGCACCTGATAGGCCGCGTCGCGCACGAGATCGAGGTCGATCTCGGGAGGCAGGTCGGGGCGGGACACGCCGGCCGCCTCGAGCTCGGCGTCCCGCTCGGAGGTGCGAAAGGTCACGACCAGCGCGTCGAGGTCCGGAACGCTCCCGAGGTGGTCCGCCAGCGCGCGCACCACCCCGATGACCGACTCGTAGAGGTCCGGCCGGACGGTGGCGACCGGGTAGAGGCGCTCCTCCCCCAGTCGCCACCGCCGCAGCACGTCGTCGCGGTCGCTCACCGGCGCGGCGTGGCGCAGGCCGACGTGGCTCAGACCGTCCAGGTGTTGAGCTGGAAGGCCTTGTTGCGCCAGGCGGTCAACGCCGAGTCGAGCACGTCGAGCGGGTTGAACGGGGTGACGCCCGGAATCAGGTCGTCCTCGCGGAACCCGTACAGGGCCCCCATCGCGAAGCGGCACGCGTAGATCGTGGCGCCCTCGTCCAGCAGCGTCTTGAGCTGGTTGTTGATGGCCATGTGGCCCGGGAAGGCCTCCTGGCCAACGGCCGGGTACCCGCGGGTGCCCGACGCCATGAGCACGCCGGGGCCGTACAGCACCAGGCTGACCTTGAAGCCCTTGCGCCCCAGCCGCGTCGCGGTGAGGAGGTTGACGAGTCCTACCGAGCCCTCGTAGGGGACCGTGTGCATGAAGATCCATGCCTCTTCACCCGGCTCGGCCTTGAGGTCGGGAAAGACCTTCTCGGAGACGTCGTAGAGCTCCTGGCCGGCCTCGGGCTTCATTCCCTCGATCTTCGCCACGCCTGCTCCTCCCGGAATATGGAGATCGGAAAGCGTCCGAGCGAGTCGCCCCGGCGGACCTCACCGGTCTGGGGAAGGTACGATCTAACCCCCCTGCCGGGCCCGGTGCAACTCCCCTCCAGCAACTTGCGTCAATCGAGGTTCGCCGGCGACGAGAAGGAGGCGGTCCTGGGCGAGACGGTCATCCTGGCGATCGGCGGCAACGCCCTCGCACCGTCCGGGCTCGGGGACTTCGCCGACCAGGAGGAGCGGGCGCGCACGGTGGCCCGGGCCGCCGTCGGGATCGTGGCCGCCGGCGACCGGCTGCTGATCGTGCACGGCAACGGGCCCCAGGTGGGTGCCCTCGCGATGGCCCAGGAGGCCGTGAGCCGCGAGGTGCCGCCGCAGCCGCTCTTCGTGCTGGGCGCGATGACCCAGGGACAGCTGGGCTACCTGATCTCCCAGGCCGTCGGCGACGCCCTCGTCGCCGCCGACCGGGAGCCCGCGGTCGCCGCCGTCGTGACCCAGGTCGTGGTCGATGCGGAGGACCCGGCGTTCGGCGAACCCGACCAAGCCGATCGGCCCCTTCTTCTCGGAGGGCCGCGCCCGGCGCCTGGCCGACGCCCGCGGCTGGTCGGTCACCGAGGACTCCGGGCGGGGCTGGAGGCGGGTGGTGCCCTCCCCGATCCCCCGGGAGGTGGTCGAGGCCGCCGAGATCCGCCGGCTGCTCGACGGCGGCGAGGTGGTGATCGCCTGCGGCGGCGGCGGGGTGCCGGTGACGCGCGAGGGCGCCGAGCTGGTGGGGGTCGACGCGGTGATCGACAAGGACTTCGCGGCGTCGCTCCTCGGGCGCCTGATCGGCGCGACGTCGCTCCTGCTCATCACCGGGGTCGATCAGGTGCTGCTCGACTTCGGCACGCCGGCCGAGCGCGCCGTGGCGATCGATGAGCGTGGACGAGGCGCGCGGGTACCTCGCCGACGGCCAGTTCCCGCCCGGCAGCATGGGCCCCAAGATCGAGGCCGCGGCCCTGTTCGTCGAGGAGACCGGGGGCGACGCGGTGATCACCTCGCTCGAGCGGCTGGCCGACGCGGTCGACCGGCGCCTCGGGCACGCGCATCACCCCGTGACGCGCCGGCGCTCGGTCCTCACCTGGCGCCCGCCCTCCGCCGAGGCGGTTCCGGCGGCCTCGGCCCGCGCCCGCGCGCTGCTGGAGGACCCGCAGGGCTTCGGCAACTACATGACGTATCGCGACGCCTACCGCATCCTCGGCTGGGACCCGGGCGAGGTGTACCGCGACGGCGCGATCGCCCTCGACCGGCGCGAGTGGGCCGACCTCGGGTGGATGGCCAACCACATCGGCCCCTCCCCCGCCGCCCTCGACGCGATGCGCGCCGCCGTTGACGCGGAGCACGTGGGGCCCTACTCGCCCGACCTGGACGCCGGGCTGCGCGACCTGATGGCCACCGCCCTCCTGGGCCGCGAGCGCGACGAGGGATTCGACGTCATCGGCACCGAGGGGGCCCAGGCCGGCGTCGGCTACGCCGCGCTCACCTGCCTGGATCCCGGCGACGAGGTGATCGTCACCGACCCCGGCTACTTCCACTTCGTGCCGGCCCTGCGCCTGGCGGGCGGCGTGCCGGTGTGGGTGCGCCTGGGCCCCCGCAACGGCTGGCGCCTGGATCCCGACGAGGTCGCCGCCGCGCTCACCCCGCGCACCAAGATGATCGTGGTCTGCGACCCGGTCAACCCGTTCGGCACGGTGCAGCGGCGCGAGGAGCTGGCGGCCCTGCTCGAGCTGTCTGCCGCGCACGGCGTGGTGATCCTGGCGGACACGACCCACTCGACCCACCGCGTCGATCCGACCGCCGTCCACCACCCGGTGGCCGCCGTCGCGGCCGACCACCCCGCGGCCACGCTGCTGGTGTCCAGCGGCCTCGCCCACGGGCACGGGATGGCCGGGGCCCGCATCGGTGCGCTGGGGGGCGACCCGGCACTGGTGCGGGCGTGCCTGCAGGTCAAGATCGCCACCGTGCGGCTCAACACCAACCGCATCGCCCAGGTGGGGGCGGCGGCGGCGCTGCGCGACCGGGCCTGGGCGCGCCACGGCGAGGAGGTGATCCGGCGCAATCTGGAGACGCTGCGCACGATCGCCACGCCGGTGATCGCGCCGGCCTACGGCTTCTCGTGCGTCATCGACGTGGCCGGCTGCGGCGCCAGCGCCCAGGAGCTGACCGTCGCGCTCTGCGCCCGGCGGGTGGCCGTGTACCCGGGCGACGGCCTGGGGGACGTGGGCGCGACGACCACCCTGCGGCTCAACCTGAGCGACCCCGACCCGATCGCGCTCGATCGCCTCCGCGAGGCCCTTCCGGAGGCGATCGCCGAGGCCGCGAGCGGCGTGTACCGCGACGCGGTCCGCGACCTGTTCCTGTCGTACGGCACCGAGCGCGGGCGGCGCATCGCGGCGATCGTCGCGGACGGGCCCGGGCGAGCGGATGCGGTGCATTAGCATGGGCCGGGTGATGGAACTCGGCTGGTACTGCCCCTCCGAGGGCGACGGGCGGTGGTTGGGCACCCACCGGCCGGAGCGCGCGCCGGATCCGGAGTACCTGGCCCGGGTGGCGCGCGCCGCCGAGCGCGCGGGCGCGGCGGAGATCCTGGTGCCGACCGGCGCGGTCAACGACTCGTTCGCCCCGGAGGCGCCCTTCATGGAGAGCTGGACCGCGGCCACCGCCGTGGCCGCCCTCACCCGGTCGATCCGGGTGATCGTCGCCATCAACCCGGCCGGGCTGGCGCCCGAGCTCGCCGCCCATCAGCTGGAGACCCTCGAGCGCGTCGCGCCGGGCCGCGTGGCGGTCAACCTGGTCGCCGGCGGCGGGCCGGAGGGGCTCTACGGGACCCCGCAGCTCGACCACGCCGCCCGCTACGAGCGGCTGCGGGCCTTCGCCGCGGTGGTGCGCGGCCGGTTCGCGGGGCCCTTCTACCTCGGCGGCGCCAGCGAGGCCGCCCAGGAGCTGGCGGGCGAGGTGGCCGAGACCTATCTGATGTGGGGGGAGCCGCCCGGGCGGATCGCCGAGCGCGTGGCCGCGATGCGGGCGCGGGCGGGGCGGCCGATGCGGATGGGGCTGCGCATCCACGTCATCGCGCGCCCCCAGGAGCGGGAGGCCCGCCTGGCCGCGCGCGAGCTCCTGTCGCGGGCCGAGGTCGCGGGCGAACGCGCCGCCGAGTACGCACGGTTCGACAGCGTGGGCCAGGCGCGGATGAACGCCATCCCCGCCGACGACGAGGGCTGGGTGGCGCCCGGGCTGTGGGCCGGCATCCGGGCGGTGCGCGGCGGCGCCGGCACGGCGCTCGTGGGCTCGTACCAGGAGGTCGCGCGGCTGCTGCGCGAGTATCGCGAGGCGGGAGTCGACCTGGTGATCGCCTCCGGATACCCCCACCTCGAGGAGGTGGGCCGCGTCGGGACCGAGGTGTGGCCGCGCGTGACCGGCGCCGGCGCGGTCGCCGAGCCGCCCTCCCCGCGGCCGCGCCGGGTGTCGAACGTGGTCGCGGCGGCCGGCGGCCGGCCGCCGGCGCGCGCCGACGAGCTGGCCGAGCGCTTCGGCACCCCGCTGTACGTGTTCGAGGGCGCGCGCATCGAGGCCGAGGCCCGGGCCTTCCAGGAGGCCGCGGGCCCGGATGCCACGATCGCCTACTCGCTCAAGGCCAACACCCTGATGGGCCTGGTGGCGCGGCTGCATCGCGCCGGCTGCTGGGCCGAGGTGGCCTCCGGCTTCGAGTACCGCACCGCCCGCCGGGCCGGCGTGCCCGGATCCCGGATCGTCTTCAACGGGCCCCTCAAGACCTCGGACGAGCTGCGCCGCGCCCTGCGCGAGGGGGCCACGATCATCGCCGACGGGCCGGAGCAGGTGCGCGAGATCGCGCGCCTCGCCCCCCTGGCGGCGCCCGAGGCGCGGGTCGGCCTGCGGCTCGTGCCCCCGGACCGGGTGGGCCGCGACCGCTTCGGCGTCCCGGCGCGCCTGGCCCCCGCCGCCGCGTCGATCCTGGCGAGGGCGGGCCTGCCCCTGAGCGGCCTGCACATCCACCTGGGCGCGTACCAGCTGGGCGAGCTCCCGCCGACGGGGCCGCCGATCCACGGCGTCACCGTCCAGTACCCGGTGCCCGTGGAGCGCTTCGTCGCCGCGGCGGCCCACCTGCGCGAGGTCGCGGCGCGGCTCGGCGGCATCGAGTGGCTCGACCTGGGCGGAGGCTGGCCGGCCGCGGCCGGCCTGCGCGGGCACCTGGACGCCGCGCGCGCGGCCCTCGGGCCCGGCCATCCGCCGCTGATCCTGGAGCCGGGGCGCGGCCTGATCCGCGACGCGGGGTGGCTGCTGGCGCGGGTGGTGGCGCGGCGCGGGCCCGGCAGGGTGGTGGTAGACGTCGGCATCACCCAGGTGCCCTGCGTGCAGTGGAAGCGGTCGCCGGTGCACGCGGTCGCCCCCCGCGAGGGCCCCTCCCGCCCCACCGACCTGTACGGGCCGCTGTGCCTGCAGCACGACGCGATCGCGCGCGAGGTGTCGCTGCCGCCGCTCGCGGTCGGCGACCTGGTGTGGATCGGGCAGACCGGCGCCTACGCCATGGCCCAGGCGTCGCCGTTCATCCACCTGAGGCCGGGCGCCGTGATGGTCGAGGGCAGCCACGCGGTGCTGCTGCGCGCCCGCGAGACCGACGACGAGGCCCTGGGGGCGCAGGCGGAGCCCCTGCTGGCGGGCCCCGAGGGCCGCGTGGTCTCGGCCTCGTGATCTCCGCCCGGGTGCGCGGGGGGCGCTGGGCGGACAGCGCGAAGATGATGGCCGCCGCGCGGGCCGCCGAGGCGCTCGAGGGCGTGGACCGCGCCTTCTGCTTCATGGGCACCCCCGCCAACCGCGACGAGGCCGCGGGGCTCGGGCTCACGGCGGCCGAGATCGACGACGCCGGGCCCGACGACCTGGTCATCGCGGTCCAGGGCGCCGACGCCGAGGCCGGCGTCGCGGCGGCGGAGTCGGTGCTCGACGCCGGCGCGGGCGCCGGCCGCCCCGCGGCGACGCCCCCCGGCCCGCGCGA
This sequence comes from uncultured Thermoleophilia bacterium, assembly GCA_963806585.1. GTDB lineage: Bacteria > Actinomycetota > Thermoleophilia > Miltoncostaeales > Miltoncostaeaceae > Miltoncostaea. The sequence continues at coordinate 780,449 of CAWDYN010000007.1, forward strand.
ACGCTCGCGCGCGCCGCGGCCGACGTGGCGGTGATCTCGGTGCCCGGCGAGTACGCCGCGCTGGAGGCCCACAAGGCCCTCGGGGCCGGGATGGACGTGCTGCTGTTCAGCGACGGCGTGGCCATCGACGACGAGCTGGCCCTCAAGCGCCGCGCCCACGAGCTGGGGCTGCTCGTGATGGGTCCGGGGGCGGGGACGGCGATCGTCGACGGCCTGGCGCTCGGCTTCGCCAACGTCGTCCGCCGGGGCTCGGTGGGCGTGGTCGCGGCGGCGGGCACGGGCGCGCAGGAGGTCACCGTGCTGGTGGACCGCGCGGGCGCGGGCGTCAGCCGCTGCTACGGCACCGGGGGCCGCGACCTCAAGGACGAGGTGGGCGCCATCACCGCCCTGGACGCCATCGCCCGCCTGGCCGCCGACGAGGACACCGACGTCATCCTCTGCGTCTCCAAGCCGCCCTCGCCCGCGGTCGCCGAGCGGGTGCTGCGGGCGCTCGCCGAGTGCGGCACGCCCGCCGTGGCCTGCATGGTCGGCGGGGGCGTGGCGCCGGTCGCCGGCGTCCACCTGGCCGCCACCCTCGAGGAGGCCGCCTTCGCCGCCGCCGAGCGGGCGGGCGCCCGGTGGGACCCGCCGGCGGATCCGCCGGCCGGCGCGGGCGGCGCGGGCGCGGTGCGCGGGCTCTTCTCCGGGGGCACCCTGTGCAGCGAGGCGGCGGCGATCCTCGCCGAGCGGCTGGGCACGGTGAGCACCAACGCGCCCGCCGGGGCGGCCGTCCGGCTCGAGGGGGAGCCGCGAGGCCACGCGTGCCTCGACCTGGGCGAGGAGGAGTTCACCCGCGGCCGGCCCCACCCCATGATCGATCCGAGCGCGCGCGCCGAGCGCCTCGAGCAGGAGGCGGCGGACCCGGAGGTCGGCGTGCTGCTGATCGACGTGGTCCTGGGGTACGCCAGCCATCCCGACCCCGCCGGGGTGGTGGCGCCGGTCGTGCGCGCGGCGCTGGCCGCCCGCCCCGATCTGGCGGCGATCGGCTACGTGCTGGGCACGGACGCCGACCCGCAATCGCGCACGCGACAGGAGGCGACGCTGCGCGACGCCGGCATGCGCCTCGCGCCGACGAACGCCGCCGCCGCGCGGCTCGCCGCCGCCCTCGCCGGGTGAGGATCCGGCTCGTCACCTACTCCACCAAGCCGCGCGGGGGCGTCGTGCACGCCCTCAGCCTGGCCGAGGCCCTCGAGCGCCGCGGCCACGACCTGGAGCTGTGGGCGCTCTCGGCCGACGGGGCGGGGTTCTTCCGCGAGCCGCGCGTGCCGGTGCGCCTGGTGCCGGTGGATCGCCGCCCGGGCGAGGACGTCGAGCCCCGCATCCTGCGCTACGCGGCGACCCTCGCCGCGGGAATGCGCGACGCCGGCCCGGCCGACGTGCATCACTCGGAGGACTGCCTGTCGGCGCGCTCGCTGCTCGCGCTGCGGGCCGAGGGCGTGGTGCCGTCGGTGGTGAGGACCGTCCACCACGTTGACGACTTCGCCAGTCCCGTGCTGGCCGAGTGCCAGCGAGCCTCGATCGAGGACGTTGACCACCGCGTGTGCGTGAGCCGGCACTGGGCCGACGTGCTGGCCCGCGACCACGGCGTGCGGGCGCGGGTGATCGCGAACGGCGTCGACGGGGGCCGTTTCGCCGACTGCCCGCTCGACCGCGCCGAGGCGGGGCGGGCGATGGGGTGGGGCGGGCGGCCGACCGTGCTCGCCGTGGGCGGCATCGAGCCCCGCAAGGGCAGCCGCGTGCTCCTGGCCGCCTTCGCGGCCGCGCGCGCCCGGATCGGCCCCGGGGCGCTCCTGGCCGTCGCCGGCGGCGAGACGCTGTTCGACTACGCCGCCTACCGGGAGGCGTGGGAGCGGGACGCCGCCGCGCTGGGCCTGCGCGTCCACCACGGCGCGCCGCCCCCCGGCGAGGCCGACGTGGCCGTGCTGGGGCCGGTCCCCGACACCGACATGCCCGCGCTGTTCAGAGCCGCCGACATCTTCGCGTTCCCGTCCGAGCGGGAGGGATTCGGCCTGGTGGTGCTCGAGGCCCAGGCGGCGGGGCTGCCGGTGGTGGCCAGCGACCTGCCGGTGCTGCGCGAGTTCCTGAGCGACGGCGACGACTGCGTGATGGTGCCGGTGGGCGACGCCGACGCGCTGGCGGCGGCCCTGGTCGGGACGCTGGAGGACGGCGCGCTGAGGCTGCGGATCGCCGCCGGCGGCCGCGCCACCGCGGCCCGTTTCACGTGGGAGGCGGCGGCGGCCGCCCACGAGGAGCTCTACCAACAGATCGCGGGGGCCTGAGATGGGCGTCGACGACACCTACGAGTACGCGGTCTGGACCGCCGAGTGGGCCGGGGGCATGGCGTCGGAGGTCGGCGGGCGCGGTCACCACCTGCGCGTGGACGAGCCGCCCGAGTTCGGCGGCGAGGACAGCGGCCCCATGCCCACCGAGCTGCTGGTCGCGTCGATCGCGTCGTGCTTCTGCCTCGCGGTGGCCTGGGCCGCGCGCAAGCGCCGCGTGCCGGTGGACGACCTCAAGGTCCACGTGCGCGCCGAGCGGGCGCCGGGAGAGCCCCGCCACGGCGCCTACGACGTCTGGGTGGAGTCGTCGGCGCCGGCGGAGGAGCTGGGGCCCGCGATCGATCTGGCCAAACGCTACTGCTGGGTCACCAACACCATCACGACGCCACCGGCCCTGCGCTACCACCTGGGCGCGCCCATGGGGTAGCGTCGCACTTTCCCGATGACGCACGACCAGCGAGGTCCACGATATGGGTGAGCCCCACCGGATCAACGTGATCGGCGGCGGTGCCGCGGGGATCAGCGCCGGCTCCATGGCCAAGCGCACCAATCCCGACGCGACGGTGGTGGTGTGCACCGAGTTCGAGGACGTCGCCTACTCGCCGTGCGGCATCCCCTACGTGCTCGGCCGCGAGATCCCGGACTTCGAGCGGCTCTTCCTGGCCGGCCCGGAGAACTACGCGGAGGCCGGCATCGACCTGCGGCGCGAGACCGTGGTGAGCGACGTCGACGTCGTGGCGCGCACGATGACCGCCAACGGCGAGGTCCTCCCCTGGGACCGCCTGATCGTGTGCACCGGCTGGAACTACCTCCTGCCGGACGTCCCCGGGAACGACCTCGAGGGCATCACGTTCGTCAAGAACATCCGGCGGGGCATCGAGCTCAACGAGCAGCTGAACGACGTGAAGAAGGCGGTCGTGCTCGAGGCCGGGCCGCTGGGGGTGGAGATGCTGACGGCGCTCGCCCACCGCGGCATCGAGACCCACCTGGTCGACGAGAACGCGTGGCTGCTGGCGCAGGTCGCCGACCCCGACATCGCCGAGCCGGTGCAGACGAGCCTGGAGGAGCTGGGCTGCAAGCTGCACTTCGGCGTCGGCCTGACGGCCTTCGCCGGCTCCGGCGGGCGCGTGACCGGCGTCGAGACGACCGAGGGCCTCATCGACTGCGACATGGTCGTCGTGGCGACCCACAAGGAGCCCGAAACCGCCCTGGCGCGGGCGATGGGGCTGCCGCTGGGGTCGACCGGCGCCGTGGTCGTGGACGAGCGGATGCAGACCCCGATGCGCGACGTGTACGCGGCCGGCGACGTGGTGGAGGTGCCGCAGAACCTGACCGGCATCGCGGTCCAGGGCCTGACGGGCTCTCACGCGATGCAGCAGGGCCGGGTGGCCGGGGCCAACGCGGGCGGCGGCGACCGCCGCTACGACCCGGTCAACATCCCGTGGGGCATGGTCGGCGGACAGGTGCAGATCGGCGGCGCGAGCTTCGGCGAGAGCGTGGCCGGCTCGCTCGGCATTCCCCACGTCGTCGGCAGCGCCAACGGCATCAGCCGGGCGCGCTACTTCCCCGGGGTCCAGCAGGTGCGGGTCAAGCTGCTGGCCGAGCCGGGCACCGGCAAGCTGATCGGCGGTCAGTTCGTGGGCGGCGAGGGGATCAAGGAGCGGGCCGACTTCCTGGCCTTCGCCCTCAAGCGGGGCGCAACGCTGGAGGACCTGGCGTGGATGGAGAACGTCTACTCCCCGCCGATCGGCGCGCTCTACGAGCCCCTGTCGGTGGCGGCCCAGAACGGGATGGCCAAGCTGTGAGCGACGACGACCCCCGCATCCCGGAGCACCTGAGGGAGTACTTCGGCCACGACAAGGTCGCCTTCCACGGCCGCGGCGGCATGCCCGCGGCGCCCCCCGCCCCTCCCGGCTCGACGGCCCGCAAGGCCGGCGAGACGGCGCGCGCCGACGCGCTCTCCAAGGTCGGGACGCCGGGCCGCCGCCCCGGAGACCGCCCCGCCGCGGTGGCGCCCGCGCCCAAGCTGCCGCGGCGCATGCGCGCGAGCGGCGAGCGGGCCCTGTTCGAGTCGTCCCAGCGCAGGCTGGGGCCGGCCACGGGCGCCCCGGAGCCCCACGGGGCCGCCGGATGGTTCTGGCGCTCGCTCTTCGCGCCGGCCTACTCGCGGCTGCCGTGGGGCCTGAAGCGCCGGATGGTGGGGATGACCTCGGGCGTCAAGGGGTGGACGACCGGGGACCGAGCAGGATGAAGGCGTCCCCGGGGAAGCCCGGCCCGCACAGGCCGGTGTCCAGCACGTACTCCCGGCCGTCGGCCTCGTCGCGGAGGTGCACCACATGGCAGGGCAGGCCGATCTCGGAGCGCTGGGAGTAGCCGAGCACCTCGAAGCAGGTGCGCGCGGCGCGGCGGTGCCGGGTCAGGCGGCAGGCCCCGAGACCCAGATCCTCGCGGTACTGGACCACGAAGGGGCCGGTGACCACCGTCTGGCGCACCCGGGCCCCGGGCTCGGGCACGAGCCAGACGTCGTGGCTCACGCCGTCTCGACCGAGGTCGCGCGCCGGCTCGCGGGGCCGCGGGCCCTGAGGGTGCTCGGATCCGGGCGGGGCGCGGTCCACCTCGACCTCGACGGCTTCGTGGTCACGCTCACGGGCCCCGGCGTGCCCCGCATGCCCAACGGGGTCGCCGTCGACCGGCCCCGCGAGGGCGCGCGGGTGGGCTGGCGGACCGCCGATCCGCCGCTGTGGGACCCGCGCGTCGCGCCCCTCGAGGGCGGGCCCCCCGAGGTGCGGGAGCTGTCGGCGTGGCTCGCTGCGCGCACCGCGCCGCCCGATCTGACGCTCGCGGCGGCGCCCGGGCTGCTGCTCGGCCGTGGGCGCGGGCTGACGCCGGAGGGCGACGACGTGCTCGCCGGGGCCGCCCTGGGCGTGCGCGCCCTGGGCCCCGCAGCCGGCCTCGGCCGGGCCGCGGTGGACGAGCTCGCCCGGTCGCTGTGCCCCGCCGACGCGGCGGCCCGGACCACCGCGCTGTCGGCCACGCTGCTGCGCCTGGCCGCCGAGGGCGCCGCCCCCGAGCCGGTGCACCGCCTGCTCGTCCCGGATCGCCGCGACGCCGCCCTCGCCGACCTGCGCGGGCTGGGCGCGTTCAACCGGCGCCGCGATCGCCGCCGGGATCGCGCTGGCGGGCCGGAGCCTGGCCCGTGGGGCCCTCGCCGCCTGAGCGCGCGCCACGTCGCCGCCGCCGGGAGGCTAGGTCGCCGGCGTCGCCGGCCGGTCGCCCCCTCCGGCCGCGGGGGGCTCGTCGCTCTCGGGCAGGCCGTCCACCAGCACGGCGCCGCTCGCCGGGGCGGGCGAGGTCGAGGCGGCGGCCTGGGCGAACGCCTTCGGGATGTCGGAGCCTCGCTGCCAGGCCAGGAGGTACGGGTAGGGGTTGACGCTCTCGTTCTCCTCGCCCCCGGGGTGGACCTCGAAGTGCAGGTGGGGCGGGGTGGTGATGGCCTGCCCGGTGTTGCCCACAAAGGCGATCACCTGGCCGCGGGTCACCCGCGCGCCCTCGAGCGCGGCGGGCGCGTAGGCCGACAGGTGGGCGTAGTAGAAGGCGTTGCCGGCGTCGTCGGTCAGCCACAGCCGGTTGCCGCCCAGGGTGTTGACGCCGACGCGCGACAGACGGCCGTCGGCCACCGCCACGACCGGGGTGCCCCGGTCGGCGAAGATGTCGTTGCCGTGGTGCCATCCGGTGCCCGCGCGGGGGGCGCCGTAGTCGTCCGAGAAGCTCGACTCGCCGACCACCGGGAAGATGTACGCCGCGTCGCCGTCGATCGTCACCGGCGGGGCGATGCGCCGGGGCAGGCCCAGCGGCGCCGGGGCGGTCGCGGTCGGCGCCGTGGCGGCGGCACCCGGCGTCGTGGCGAGGCCGCCGGGCTCGATCGGCGCGGTGGCGGCCGGAGCGGGCGTCGCGGGGCCGGGCGCGGCGGGGGCGGTGGTGGCGGGGGCCGTCCCGGCCGTGGCCGACAGCTCCAGGTGCCCGATCACGAACGGCTGCCCGATGGTCTGGGCGGCCGTGGGGTCGGTGACCTCCACCCGCAGCCCGTTCACGCTGATGCCCCCGGCGCCGTCCGGCGACCTGCTCGATGAAGATCAGGGTGCCGATGCCGGGCACCTCGACGCGGCTGCCCGGACCGGCGGCGACCGGCCGGCCGTCGACCACCACGCCGCTGACGGCGGCGTCCCCGATCGCGGCCGCCGGCGCGTCGGGCCCGGCCCCGCCGCTCGCGGCCGAAGCGGATCTCGGTATCGAGACACGTCCGTCCAGCAACGAGAGGCCGGAGACCGTGACCGTCCCCCGCGCGCGGCCCGTGAGCCCCGAGGACTCCGCGGCCACGGTGACGCCGACCCGGCGATGGTCCCGCCGCCGGTCGGCCTCAGGCCGCCCACCTGCGCCGAGCGCTCGCCGGGGCCGCCGGCGGAGGCGCTCACCCCGCCCTGGGTGCCGGCCGGCAGGAGGGCGGCGTAGCCCACGGCGCGCGCCGACGGCTGCCCTCCTGTCTGGGCAGTTGCAGCCGATACCAAAAGGGTGAGGACCCCCAGCAGGCCGACGGCGACACTCGCGCGAAGGAGCCTCACGCGGCCATTGTTGCGGTCCGGACGGACGGCATCAACGGTGCCGGGCGGAGGTTACGAGGCGGCGGTCCACGGCGGGGCTGGTTGTGCCTTTCAACGTAAGGGTGGTAGCGTCCCGGCGTCGCGCGGGGTCGAGTGCCCTTCCCCCGGCCATATCCAGCGCGCAGGAGAACTCGCCTTCTGAGACGCCCGCGTCATCTCATCGCCCTCGGCCTCATCGGGTTCGCCATCGCCGCCCTCCTCGCGTTCGGGGCCGGCATCGCGACGACGGAGCCGGCGGCGATCGAGGCGAAGCGCGCCGAGCTCGCCCGCATCCAGGGTGAGCTGGACGGGATCAACACGCAGGTCGAGGCCGCTGCGGAGGCATACAACGGCGCCCGCTACCAGCTCGGCCAGGTGACGGACCGGATCGACGAGAACACGCGCACGACCAGGCGCACCATCAAGGACCTGCGCGCCAGCCGCGAGATCCTCGCCAAGCGCCTGCGCAACCTCTACGCCACGCCCGAGCCCAGCCTCGCCGAGGTGCTCATCACCAGCGGCAGCATCAGCGCCGCCGCCGACGAGATGAGCCTGCTCGACCGGGTGGGCCAGCAGGACGCCGGCGTCGTCGGCGGCCTGCGGGCGCAGAAGGCGCGCCTGGCGGAGCTGCGCGCGCAGCTCGACGAAGGACAAGGCGACGGCCACGCACGCCGTCGCCACCCGCGAGGCCCAGAAGGAGAAGGTCGAGAACCTGCTCGCCCAGCGCCAGGCAGGTGCTGGACAGCACGAGCTCCGAGCTCAAGCAGATGATCGCGGCCGAGAAGGAGCGCGAGCGGCGCGAGGCCGCCGCGGCGGCGGCGCTCGCCCGCCAGCGCCAGGCCGCGACCGCCGTCGCCTCGGCGAGCGGCAACACCCCCAGCGAGGCGCCGGCCGCCGGCGCGGTCGACGCCCTCCGCCCCGCTCCCGAGCGGCAGCGGCAACGCCGCCGCGGCGAGCGTCGCGATGCAGTACCTGGGCGTGCCCTACGTCTGGGGCGGCGCGTCGCCGCAGCGGCTTCGACTGCAGCGGCCTGGCCTCCTACGCCTACGCCCAGATCGGCAAGAGCGTGCCCCACTACACCGGGCGCCATCTGGGCCGCCTTCCCCAAGGTCCCCTCCGACCAGCTGCAGCCCGGCGACCTGGTCTTCTTCCACGGCCTCGGCCACATGGGGATCTACATCGGCGGCGGTCAGTTCGTGCACGCCCCGCACACCGGCGACGTCGTCAAGGTGAGCAGCCTCGCGACCTACTCCGGCTACGTCGGAGCGGTCCGGCCCTAAGGCAGGCTCCTCGAGGCGCCGCGGGCGGGCCGCTCCTCAAGGGCCGCAGACCGCGGGCCGACACAAAAGGGGATGGCTCGACGTCTCCCCATGCCCCGTGGGCGCCTGCTCGGCGCCACCCTGCTCGCGACCGGCCTCGCCGCCATGGCGATGGCCGCCGCGCCCGCCGGCGCGGTGACCGCCGTTGAGCTGGAGCGCGCACGCGCCAAGATCGACGGCACCTCGGCCCAGCTGGCGCGCGCCCGCACGGCCGCCGAGCGGCTGGGCTTCGACGAGCGCGGTGAGCTGGAGCGCCTCGAGCGGCGCCTGCAGGCCCAGAAGGCCGCCCTCCTGCGCCTGGAGTCGGGCCTGGCGGCCCGCCACGCCGAGGAGGAGGCCGACGACGAGGCCGCCGCCGGCGAGGCCACGCCGGCCGCCCCCGAGCCGGCGGCGGCGGCGGCGGGCCCGTGGTCGTCCTGTCGGATCCCCCGGCCGCGGCGGACCCGACCGTCGTGAGCGCCCCGGGCGCGGTGCGCGCGAACGAGCGCTCGCCCGCCGTCACCGGCGACTCGGCCGTGCTGGCCCTGCAGATCGATGGGTACCTGGCGTCCAAGGCCAGCCCGCTGACGGGGCTCGGCGCCGTCTTCGTGGCCGAGAGCGAGGCGGTGGGCCTGGACCCGCGGTTCCTGGTCGCGATCGCGGGGTCGGAGACCAGCTTCGGCACGTACGGGCCCTCGCAGACGATCCACAACCCGTTCGGCATGGGCCCGCACATCGTGTACCCGTCGTGGTCGGACGGGATCCGCGCCGCCGCCCAGAACCTCGGCGGCCGCGCTCTACGCCGGCTCCGGCCTGCTGACCATCCCGGCGATCCAGGCGCGCTGGGCTCCCCACGGCGCCGGCAACGACCCAGGCAACCTCAACAGCAACTGGACCCGCAACGTCGGGATCTACTACGCCGAGCAGGGCGGCGATCCGCTCGGGCGCCGTGTTCACGGGCAACGTGCTCGCCACCCAGGCGGCCGCGCCGCGTCCGCCGCGGGCCGCCGTCGCCGCGCCGGTGGCGACGCGCGACCCCCACCCCGGTGCTGGGCAGCTCCGGCAGGGGAGCCGACGCCGCCCAGGAGGCGCTCGGGCAGCTCGGCGCCAGGGCCGTGGCGCGCGGGTCCGAGCCCGGCACCGGGTTCGACGCGAGCGGGCTCGTGCGCTGGGCCTACGGCCGGCACCAGGTGACCCTGCCGCGGGCGGCCGACGCCCAGGCGCGGGCGGGCACCGCCGTGAAGGCGGCCGACCTGGAGGTGGGCGACGCGATCTTCTTCTCGGACCCCGACGGCACCATCGTGCACGAGGGCCTCTACGTGGGCGGCGGGCAGTTCGTGCACGCGCCCGTGGAGGGGGGCGTCGTGACGACCTCCTCGCTCTACGAGGAGCTCTACGCCCAGGCCTACGCCGGGGCCCGCCGGTACTGAGCTACGCTGGCCGGCGTGCCCGCCCCGCCGCGCCTCGCCCTCGCCACCGCCACCGCCTGCGCCCTCCTCGCGAGCGGCGCGCCCGCGCTCGCCGCCGCGCCCGAGAAGCCGCCCTTCCGCGCGGTGGTGCGGTCGCTCACGCCGGCGGAGCGCGCGGCGATGACCCCGAGCGTATGGCGGCCCGGCTGCCCCGTGGGGCTCTCGCGGCTGCGGCGCGTGAGCCTGCCCTACGTCGACTTCTCGGGCCGCGCGCGGCGCGGCGCGCTGGTGGTCAACGCGTCGGTGGCGCGCGACGTCGTGGCCGCCTTCCGGACGCTCTACCGGGCCGGGTTCCCCATCCGGCGGATGCGACCGATCGAGCGCTACCGCGGGGACGACTTCGCCAGCATCGAGGCCGACAACACCTCGGCGTTCAACTGCCGCCCCGCGACCGGCTCGAGCCGCTGGTCGCAACCACGCCTATGGGCTGGCGATCGACATCAACCCGATCGAGAACCCCTACGTCTCCGGCGGCCGGACGTCGCACCGTGCCAGCGTGCGGTACCTCAACCGGACCCGCGCGCGCCCCGGCATGGCCGTGGAGGGGCGCGTCCTGGTCAGGGCCTTCGACGCCCGCGGCTGGGGCTGGGGCGGGCGCTGGTCGGGCACGCGGGACTACCAGCACTTCTCGCCCAACGGCCGCTAGGCCGCCCCGTGCCCTCGCTGCCGCTGCGCCTGCGCCCGTCGGCGGCCGAGCTGGCCGGCGGGTTCAGGCGCATCCGGACCGAGCTGGGCATCCCCGAGGCGTTCCCGGCGGCGGCCGAGGCCGAGGCGGGCGCCGCGGCGGCGCGGCCGTCCGACGGCCCGCGGGCCGACCGGCGCGACATCCCGCTGATCACCATCGACCCCCGGGGGTCGCGCGACCTGGACCAGGCGCTCGCGATCGCGCCCATCGCCGGCGGCCACCGCGTGCGGTACGCGATCGCGGACGTCGCCGCGCTGGTGTCGCCGGGCGGTCCCATCGATCGCGAGGCGCACCGGCGCGGCGTGACCGTCTACATGCCGGACCGGCGCGCGCCCCTGCACCCCGCGGCGATCGGCGAGGGCGCCGCGAGCCTGCTGCCGCGGGTGGACCGTCCGGCCCTGCTGTGGACCATCGACCTCGACCGCGACGGGGAGCCGGCCGGCGTGCACCTGGAGCGCGCGACCGTGCGGAGCCGCCGGGCCATGAGCTACGTCGAGGCCCAGGCGGCGATCGACGGCGGCTCGGGCGATGGCACCCTGCCCCTGCTGCGCGAGGTCGGCATGCTGCGCCTCGCCCGCGAGGCGCAGCGCGGGGGCGCGAGCCTGACCGTGCCGGTGCAGGAGGTGGTGCGCGACGCGGGCGGCTACGACCTGCGCTACGAGCGGACGCTGCCGGTGGAGGACTGGAACGCGCAGATATCCCTGCTCACGGGCATCGCCGCGGCCTCGGTCATGACGGAGGCGGGGCTGGGGATCTTCCGCGGCGCTGGCGCCGGCGCGGGAGCGCGACCTCGAGTCGCTGCGCCGCAGCGCCCGGGCGCTCGGCGTGCCGTGGCCCGCGGGCGCCCGGTACGCCGACGTCGTGCGGGCGCTCGAGCGCACCTGCCCGGCCCACCTGGCCTTCGCCGTCCGGGCCACCCGGCTCTTCCACGGCGCCGGCTACGCCGTCTGGCGGGCCGGCGACGGAGAGCCCCCGGTGCACGCGGCGATCGCGGCCCGCTACGCCCACGTCACCGCGCCCCTGCGACGCCTCGTCGATCGCTACGCCAACGAGATCGTCCTCGCCCACTGCGCCGGCCGCCTCCCGCCCGAGTGGGTGCTGGCCGGGTTGGACGCCGTGCCGGCGATCATGGCCGAGGCCGGGGGACGTGAGAGGAAGGCCGAGCGGGCGGCGGTGGACCGGGTGGAGGCCGCCGTGCTGGCCGGTCGCGAGGGCGAGCGCTTCGCGGCCGTCGTGGTGGACGTGCGCGACGGCAGGGCGACGGTCCAGGTGGCCGATCCGGCGGTGGTCGCCCGCTCGAGGGCGGCGCCGAGCCGGGCGAGGAGCTGCAGGTGCGCCTGGCCGAGGTCGACCGCGACGCCGGGCGGGTCCGCTTCGCGCGCGCCTAGTGCACTAGCCGGCGCGGCCCTCCCCGGGGACCCACAGCACGTCGCCGCCCGCGTCGCGGTTCTCCGCGCGCGCCAGGATGAACAGCAGGTCCGACAGCCGGTTGAGGTACGCCAGCGCCGCCGGCGTGATCGGCTCGCTCCGGCCAGGGTCACGGTGGAGCGCTCCGCCCGCCGGCAGACGGTGCGCGCGTGGTGGAGGGCGGCGGCGCCGGGGCTGCCCCCCGGCAGGACGAAGCTGGCGAGGTCGGGCAGGTCGTCGTTGACCTCGTCGCACCAGCGCTCGAGGCGCTCGACCTGGGCGGGAGCGATGCGCAGCCGTCCGCTCTCGCCGTCGTCGGGCGGCACGCACAGGTCGGCGCCCAGGTCGAAGAGGTCGTTCTGGATCACCTCGAGCCACCCGTCGGCGCGCGGCGCGATGGGGCGCGTGCGGGCCACGCCGATCGCCGCGTTGAGCTCGTCGACGTCGCCGTACGCCGCGACCCTCGGGCTGTCCTTGCGCGCCCGGCTCATGTCGCCCAGGTGCGTGTCGCCATCGTCCCCGAGACGGGTGTAGATGCGCGTGAGGCGGACCATCGGACGGACTATACGCCCGCCCCCTACGGCGCCAGGAAGTTCACCGTGAAGAAGATCTGGCCGTTGCAGCCCCGGGCGGCGCCGATGCCGCCGAAGCGCCAGGCGGAGGCGAGCATGTTGCGCCGGTGGGGCGGGCTCTTGAGCATCGCGCGGAACGCGATCGCCGCCGACGGCGCCATCGCGATGTTCTGCCCGCCGGCATGGCCCGCGGCCCAGCGGAGCGACTTCGGCGTGCGAGAAGGCGCCGCCGCCGGCCATCTCGAGACTCTTGACACGTCCCGCGCGACGCAGCTCCGCGCGGCGGGAGACGGCGGGCACCGGCACCGCGCGGCGCTGGCGTTGATCAGGGTGGACAGGCGGGCCTCCGCGGCGGGCGACAGGGAGGGCGTGCATGCCGGGGCGGCCGCCCCGGTCGAGGGGAGCGCGGCGGCGACGATTCCGGCCGCGATGGCGCCGAGCGCTGCGATGCGACTTCCCTGCATTCATCGTCCTCCGGGCCGAAGACGGGGCGTTCCCTCAGGGCACGAGGGGCGACCCTACGCATCGTGCGGGGAGGTCACAAGGTTTGGATGGCGAATAGGTTGCGTTTTTTCCAGAAACGACTTTGTAAGGGCCCTGTGAGCTACCCGCGCCAGGCGCGCGCGAAGCGAATCGCCTGGTCGCGGGTGCGCAGCACGCCCACCACCTGGCCCTCGCGCAGCGCGTCCAGCAGGGGCGCCAGCCACGGACCGGGGTCGCGTCCGAGGGCGGCGGCCAGCTCGTCGCCGGTGAGCGAGCGGGCGCCCGGGGGCCCGGTCGGCGAGCCGGAAGTGCACGTCCATGACCTCCCGCGCCAGCACCAGGTGGCGGTAGATGGCCGAGGCGGGAGGTGCGCGGGCCGCGCGTGGCCAGGCGGTCGGCCGACCGAGAGCACGATGATCTCGACCTCCGAGGGCGCCGTGGCCCTCAGGTAGCGGTCGATCTGGCGCAGCGAGAGCGGCGTGCGGTGCACCATGAAGCCGAGCGGCAGGTGCCGGCGCACGCAGCGCACGACGAACTCGCGCAGCCGCGCCGACGTGTGCAGGCGGCGCATCAGCGCGTCGGCCATCTCCGCGCCCGAGCCGGTCGTGGCCCATGAACGTGACCCGGCCCTCGGGCGTCACGCCCCGGGTGGCCGGCTTGGCCATGTCGTGCAGCAGGGCGCTGAGCATCAGGCCGGCGCGGGCGGTCGAGCCCGTCGGCCAGGGGCCGGGCGAGCACCTCGCTGACGCGATCGGCGCGCGCTCCGGAAGACCGGGGCTCGGGGTCGTCCGCCAGCGCGACGCGTGTGCTCGACCACCTCGAGGGCGTGGCCCAGGACGTCCTAGTGGTGGTAGGCGCTCTGATCGATGCCGCGCGAGCTCCTCGAGCTCGGGCACGAGGGCCCCGAGCACCCCGATCTCGTCGAGGCGCGCGAACGCGAGGTCCGGGCGGGCGAGCGAGACGATGCGCCCGAGCTCGTCGGCGAGGCGCTCGCCGGGCGCTGTCCAGACGCGGGCGGCGTCGGCGCGCGCGCGGCGCGGCCGACCCGGCCTCGATGGCGAAGCCGATCTGCACCGACAGCCGGGCCAGGCGCAGCAGCCGCACCGGGTCGTCGGCGAGGGCCGAGTCGCTGACCAGGCGCAGGCGGCGCGCCTCGAGGTCGGCGATGCCGCCGTGGCAGGTCGATGATCGTGCGCCTCGCCGCCGAGCGGCAGGGCCAGGGCGTTGACCGTCAGGTCGCGGCGGCCGAGATCCTCGGCCGAGGTCCGCGCCCTGGAGCGGGGTGATGTCGACCTGGAAGGCGAGGTCGCCGCCCTGGACCCGCCACGCCCCGAAGGCGCGCGAGAGGCGGAAGCGCGTGCGCCCCGTGGACCCGGCAGAGCGTGGCGGCGGCGGCGGCCGCGTCGCCGGCCACGGCGACGTCGAGGTCGGCGACCGCCGGGCGGCCGAGCAGGGCGTCGCGCACGCCGCCGCCCACCGCCCAGGCGTCGCGCTCGAGCGGGGCGAGCGGCGCGCACCAGCGCCTCGAGGCCGCTCATCCGTGCGGCACCCGGGGCACCCGGGCGCTCACGGCGCAGGTCACCTCGTAGTTGATCGTGCCGCGCCAGCGCGGCCAGCTCCTCGGCGCGTGATGCGCTCGCCGCCCTGGGCGCCGATCAGGACGGCCTCCTCGCCGACCCCCTCCTGCCCCTCGGGCCCGAGGTCCACCGTGAGCTGGTCCATCGAGATCGTCCCGACGACCGGCACGCGCCGGCCGCCCACGAGCACCTGCGCGCGCCCGTCGAGACCGCGCGCGTAGCCGTCGGCGTAGCCGACCGGCACCAGGCCGATGCGGGTTCCGCGCGCCGCGCGCCAGACGCCGCCCGTAGCCCACGCTCTCGCGCGAGCGCAGCGTCTTGACCGACGCCAGGTACGACGCGAGCGACATCACGGGGCGCAGGTCGTGGTCGGCGGGATCGCCCTGGAAGGGCGAGCAGCCGTAGAGCGCGATGCCGCAGCGGACCATGTCGAAGGCCGCCCGCGGCTCGCGCAGGGTCGCCGCCGAGTTGGCGGCGTGGACGACGGCCTCGGGGAAGCGCGGGCGCAGGTCGCGCGACCGCGGCCCGGAAGCGCACGAGCTGCTCGTTGCAGGAACGCGGCGTTGTCGCCCGCGGGCTCGTCCGCCGCGGCGAAGTGGGTCATCAGCCCGGCCACGGTCACCCCGTCGCCCGCCGAGGCCGCCGCCTCCGCCAGGGCCGCCACGTCCTCGGGGCGCGCGCCCAGTCGCCCCATGCCGGTGTCGAGCTTGAGGTGCACCCGGGGCCGCCGCCCGGCCGCGGCGAAGGCGGCCCGGGCGCACTCCACCGCCTCGGGGGTCCACACGGCGACCTCGGCCGCCGGCGGCGGCCGCCCGCGCCCACTCCTCGTCGCGCAGCGGGCCCATCACGAGCAGGGTGCCGTCCAGACCCGCCCGCCGCAGCTCCTCGGCCTCGCCGACCGTGGCGACGGCCAGATCGTCCGCGCCGCCCTCGAGGGCCGCGCGGGCCACGGCGGCGGCGCCGTGCCCGTACCCCTCGGCCTTGACCACCGCCATCAGCCGCGCCCGGCCCGCCGCGGCCGCCAGCGTGGCGGCGTTGTGGCGCACGGCCCCGAGGTCGATCCGGGCGACCGCCCGGGACGCGCTCAGCCTGCGGCTCTCGCCCAGCGCGCGCGGCAGCGCCTCGAGCACGTCGGACGCGATCGTCCCGTCCCCCCGCTCCACGAGCTCGCCGGCGCGCGCGTGCGCGGCGACGGCGGCGGCGGCGGCGATCCGGGGCGCCAGGCCCTTCGACAGGAACGCGGCGACGGTCCCGGTGAGCACGTCGCCCGTCCCGGCGGTCGCGAGGGCCGCCGAGCCGCCCGCGTTGACCACGGGCGTCGCCCCCGGCGCCGCGGTGATCGTCCCCGACCCCTTCAGCACGACGGCCGCGCCGGAGCGCTCCGCCAGCTCCTGCGCCGCCGGCGAGGCGGTCGGCCTCCACCGCCGTCCGCTCGCGCCCCAGCAGACGGGCCGCCTCTCCGGTGTGGGGGGTGATGACCGTGGGGTGGGCGCGGCCGGCCAGCCGCTCGGGCGCGTCCTTCAGGTGCCACAGGCCGTCGGCGTCGAGCACCAGCGGCAGCTCCACGCGGTCGATGAGGGCCGCCACGGCTGCGGTGGTGGCCTCCGCGCGGCCGAGGCCCGGCCCGAGCGCGAGCGCCGAGGCGCGGCCCGCCTCGGCCAGCACGCGGTCGACCGACTCGGGGGCCAGGTGGCCGTCCCGGTCGGGCAGCGGGAGCGCACATCACCTCGAGCAGCTGGGCCGAGACGGCGGCGGCGGCCCCCGCGGGCGTCGCGACCACCGTGAGGCCCGCCCCGGCGCGCAGGGTGGCGCGGGCCGCCAGGCAGGCGGCCCCGGTGAGGCCGGGCGAGCCGGCCACGACCAGCACCGAGCCGGAGGCGTACTTGTCCGAGGCCGCGCCCTTCGCGGGGACCGCCGCGATCGCGCCCCGGTCGGCGAGCCAGGCGGCGGGGGCGATCCGGACCGCGGAGGGGATGCCGATGTCGACGACGGCAACGCCCCCGGCGTGGGCGCGGCCGGGCTCGACGTGCAGGCCCACCATGTCGCCGTGGAAGGTCACGGTGAGATCGGCCCGCACGGCCGCGCCCTCCACCCGGCCGGTGTCGGCCTCGACGCCGGTGGGCACGTCGAGCGCCACGACGGGACCCTCGTGCCCCGCGATCCACTCCACGGCCGCGCCGATGTCGCCGCGCGGCGCGCCGCGCGCGCCGGTGCCCAGCAGGGCATCGACCACCAGGGCCCGCCCGTGCGGGGCGGCCGGGTCGAAGGCCTCCACGCCGATGCCGATGCCGGCCGCGATCGCCGCCATCGTGGCGCCGTCGGGCGTCGCCGGAGCGGCGCCGCCCGGCGCCCGCACGCTCACCGCCCAGCCGGCCTCGGCGAGGTGGCGCGCCACCACCATGCCGTCGCCGCCGTTGTTGCCCGCGCCCACCAGGACGAGCGCGGCGCGCTCGGGCCACTGCCGGGCCAGGATCTCCTGGGCCGCGGCGAGCCCGGCCCGCTCCATGAGCAGGATGGAGGGGATCGCGTGGTCGGCGGTGGCCCGCCGGTCGGCGTCGCGCATCGCCGCCGCGTCGAAGAGCGGCGCCAGGCCCGGCAGGGGCGGCGGCGATGGTGTCCCGGCGATGGTCACGACGGCCCGAATCCTCGCAGATGGGGACCCGGCGCCCGCGCGGCGCTACCCGGAGGACGCCTCCGCGACGGCGAAGGCGATGGCCGTGTCGCGCCCGTGGGTGAGCGAGATGTGGATGCGCTCCACGCCGAGGTCGGCCGCCCGGCGGGCGTAGCGGCCGTGGAGGGCGATCGTGGGCGCGCCGCGCCCGCGCACGACCTCCACCTCGCGCCAGCGCGTCATCCCGATGCCCAGCGCCTTGCCCACGGCCTCCTTGGCGGCGAAGCGGGCGGCGAAGTGCTGGGGCGGGAACGGCTTGGACGCGCAGTAGAGCGCCTCGGCGGGCGTGAAGCAGCGCTCGGCCAGGCGGGGGCGCCGGGCCAGGGAGGCGGCGAAGCGATCGATCTCCATGACGTCCACGCCGACGCCCACGACCGCGCCCACCCTCTACCTCTACTCGACGGTGACGGTCTTGGCCAGGTTGCGCGGCTGGTCCACGTTCAGCCCGCGCGCCCGGGCGAGCCCGTACGCGAAGATCTGCAGCGGGATCACCGCGGCGATCGGCGACAGCAGCGCCTGGGTGCGCGGCGCCCACAGGACGTCGTCGGCGTGCTGCTCGATCTCCTCGTTGCCCTCGGTCGCGACGGCGATGACGCGGGCGCCGCGGGCGCGCACCTCCTGGATGTTGGAGACCACCTTGTCGAAGACGTGGCCGTCGGTGGCCACCACCACGACCGGCGATCCCTCCTCCAGCAGCGCGATCGGGCCGTGCTTCATCTCGCCGGCCGGGTACGCCTCGGTCGGGATGTAGCTGATCTCCTTGAGCTTCAGGGCGCCCTCGAAGCACACCGGCACGCCCACGTGGCGCCCGAGGTAGAGGAAGAAGGAGCGATCGGCGTACTGCTCGGCGGCCCGCATCACCTGCTGGGGCGCGGCCGAGGCGAGGTACTCCTCGAGCACGGCCGGGACGCGGCGCAGCTCCTCGGCGAGGTCCAGCGCGCCCGCCGCGGTCAGCGCCCACTTGAGGCGCCCGAGCTTGAGCGCGAGCAGCGACAACGCCATGACCTGGGCGGTGTGGGTCTTGGTGGCCGCCACGCCGATCTCGAGGCCGGCGCGCGTGTAGAGCACCCCGTCCGCGTCGCGGGTCGCCTGCGAGCCCATGATGTTGGTGAGGGCCACCACGTGGGCGCCGCGCTCGCGGGCCACCCGCATCGCGGCCAGGGTGTCGGCCGTCTCCCCGCTCTGGGTGATGCCGATCACGAGATCGCCGGGCCCGGCGAGGCAGGTGCGGTACCGGTACTCCGAGGCCACCTCGACATGGACCGGGATCCGGGCCCAGTCCTCGATCAGGTACCGGCCCACCAGGCCGGCGTGATACGAGGTGCCGCAGGCGACCACGTGGATCCGCTCAACCCGCGCCAGGGCCGCGTCGTCCAGACCGAGGCCGAACAGGTCGACCGCGCCGTCGGGCCGCAGGCGGTCGCCGATGGTGTCCCAGAGGGCGGCGGGCTGCTCGTGGATCTCCTTGAGCATGAAGGTGTCGTAGCCGCCCTTCTCGGCGGCGTCCTCGTCCCAGTCGACCCGCTCGGAGGCGCGCGAGCCCACCTCGACGCCACCGCTGAACACGGTGTGGGCCCCGGCCTCGAGCACGACGACCTCGTCGTCCTCGATCAGCACGACATCACGGGTCTCCCGCAGGAAGGCCGGGATGGCCGAGGCCACGAAGCGCTCGCCGTCGCCGACGCCGATCACCAGGGGGCACTCGCGGCGCGAGGCCACCAGGCGGCCGGGCTCGTCCACGTGCGCGGCCACGAACGCGAAGTGGCCGCCCAGCCGCGGCAGGACCTCGCGCACGGTGGTGGCCAGGTCGCCCATGTACTCGCGGGCCAGGAGCTGCGGGATGACCTCGGTGTCGGTGTCGGAGTTGAACACGACGCCGAGGTTCTGCAGGTCGGCGCGCAGCTCCATGTAGTTCTCGATGATGCCGTTCATCACGACGATCACCTTGCCGTCGGAACTGGTGTGCGGGTGGGCGTTGGCCGTCGTCACCCGCCCGTGGGTGGCCCACCGCGTGTGGCCGAGCCCGGCCGTCGAGGTGGAGGTGCCGTTGAGCCCGGCGGCGTCACGCAGCTTGGAGAGGTTGCCCACCGCACGCACCGCCTCGGCCACGCCCTGGGTGTGGTCCATCAGCGCGAAGCCGGCGGAGTCGTAGCCGCGATACTCGAGCCGCTCGAGCCCGGTCAGGATCAGCTCGCGACAGGGGCGTCCCCCCACATAGCCGATGATTCCGCACATCCCGTGCCTCCCTTGCCTACGCCGTCATTGACGCGTGAGGGTCAGAGACGGGAGCCGCCGAGCTCCCGCTCCACGACCTCGACGATCGCGCCGCACCACCGCTCGCAGTCGTCAGCCGTCGGGGCCTCCACCATCACACGAACGAGAGGCTCCGTGCCCGAAGCGCGGACCACCACCCGCCCGTCATCACCCAGCGCGGCCTCGGACTCGCGGACCGCCTCCCAGACCCCATCGGCATCCGGCAGGTCGGACTTTCGCTCCACGCGGACGTTCACCAGTCGCTGGGGCAGCCGCCGCATCACCCCGCCGGCCGTGGCCAGGTCTTCCCCGCGGGCGGCGAGCGCGCGCAGCAGGTGCAGCGCGGCCGCCAGGCCGTCGCCCGACGGTCCGTGGGCGAGGTGGATCAGGTGGCCGCTCTGCTCGCCGCCCAGGGCGTAGCCGCCGCGGCGCATCTCCTCGAGCACGTAGCGGTCGCCGACGTCCGTCCAGCGCACCTCGATGCCCGCCGTCGCCATGGCGCGCCGGAAGCCGAGGTTGGTCATGGTCGTGGTGACCACGGCGTCGTTCGGCAGGTCGCCGCGCGCGCGCAGGTCGAGCGCGCAGATGGCGAGGATCTGATCGCCGTCAACGGTCGCGCCGGTCGCGTCGACGGCCAGGACGCGATCGCCGTCGCCGTCGAAGGCGAGGCCCAGGTCGGCCCCCGCGGCCACCACGGCGCCCGCCAGCAGCCCGAGGTCCGTCGAGCCGCAGCCGGCGTTGATGTTGATGCCGTCGGGCTCCGCGCCGATGGTCTGGACGCGCGCGCCCAGGCGCTCCAGCACGGTCGGCGCGGTGACGGTGGTGGCGCCGTTGGCGCAGTCGACCACGATCGACAGTCCGCCGAGGTCCACGTCGCTGCGGGCGATCAGCGAGTCGATGTAGACCTCCCGGCCCTCGTCCCAGGGCGCGATCTCGCCCAGCCGCTCGGCCTCGGGCCGCGCGCCCGGGTCCTCCAGCGCGGCCTCGACGGCGGCCTCCTCGGCGTCGGCCAGTTTGAAGCCGTCGCCGCCGAAGAGCTTGATGCCGTTGTCGGCGAAGGGGTTGTGCGAGGCGCTGATGACCGCTCCGGCGGCGGCGTCGGAGCCCGCCACGAGCTCGGCGACGGCCGGGGTGGGGATCACCCCCAGCAGCACCACGTCCGAGCCCGCGCTCGACAGCCCGGCGGCCAGGGCCGCCTCGAGCATCGGCCCGCTGCGGCGGGTGTCGCGGCCGATCATCACCCGCGCCCCGGGCGCGAGGCGGCCGCCCAGCGCGCGCCCGATCGCCAGGGCGAGCTCCGGGGTCAGCTCGCGGTTCGCGACCCCGCGGACGCCGTCCGTGCCGAACAGCTTCCGCGACGCCGCAGGGGCGGTACCGGGCGTGAGCCGGCTACCTCTTCGAGAACTGCGGGCGCTTGCGGGCGCCCTTGAGGCCGGCCTTCTTGCGCTCCTTGATGCGGGCGTCCCGCGTCAGGAAGCCCTCGCGCTTGAGGTCGGCGCGCAGGCTCTCGTCGGCGACCGTGAGGGCGCGGGCGATGCCGTGGCGCAGCGCGCCCGCCTGGCCGGAGACGCCGCCGCCGTGCAGCAGCGCCACCACGTCGAAGCGGCCCTCGGTGCCGGTGGCCTCGAACGGCTTGCGGGCCTGGGTCACCAGGACCTTGTTGCCGAAGAACTCGTCCACCGGACGGCCGTTGCACGTGATCGTGCCGGTGCCGGGGACCAGGACCACGCGGGCGACCGCGTTCTTGCGCTTGCCCGTCGCGCGGACGCGGGCGGGGGTGGCGATGTCGGTGCTCACGCGGGGACCTCCGCGACTCGGGTGAGGCGCAGCGGCTGGGGCGGCTGGGCGGTGTGCGGGTGCTCGGGCCCGGCGTAGATCTTGAGCTTCATCAGCTGGGCGCGGCCCAGGCTGTTCTTGGGCAGCATCCCCCGGACGGCCTTGCGCAGGACCTCCTCGGGGCGGCGCTCGAGCTGCTCGCCGAGGCTGCGGCTGCGGATGCCGCCCGGATAGCCCGAGTGGCGCCAGTACCGCTTGTCCCGGAGCTTGTTCCCGGTGACCGTGACCTTCTCGGCGTTGACGACGACGACGAAGTCGCCGGTGTCGCAGTGGCGGGTGTACCAGGGGGATCGCTTGCCCGCGAGGGTCTCGGCGATCACCGAGGCGAGGCGGCCGAGGTTCTGACCCTCCGCGTTGACGATGTACCACTGACGGTCGACGGTGCCGGGCTTTGCGCTGAGGGTGCTCACGGGCCGGTCTCTGACCTCCACTGCACTGCATGACGGCGCGGCGGGACATCGGCCGCGAGAACGACCGCAGAGTCTAGGAAAATGCACGGACACCCGCAAGCCGCGGACCGGCTTTGCCTTTACTTCACGTTACGAGACCTCTAAAACTGGTGAACCGGATAACAGGTTGACGAGGTGTCGACCTCCGCACAGCGGGACAGCGATCATGGAGACCCGTTCGGTCAGCCGGTGCGTCGCGATCGCGGCTCACGGCAAGAGGTGTCAGCAGAGCCCGTTCCGTGGGAGCCCGTACTGCTGGCACCACACCCAGAGCCGCAAGATCTGGGCGCCGAGCAGGCCCATGGGCTCCGGGACGGCGGTCGCCGGACGCGCGAGCGCGGCATCGGTCGAGCAGGACGCCGAGGGGCACCTGGTCGCGACGCCCGAGGTGGTCAACGAGGCGACCGCGCTCGACATGGCCGGCCGGCGCCTGGCCGAGCTGCTCGGGCCCCGGGGCACGGAGGACCTGCTCAACTTCCTCGAGGGCGACGCCGACGGCAGCTACGTGATCATGCGCTCCACCGAGGGCCGACTGGTCGGCGAGCGCAGCATCGGCGACGCGAACCCCCGCAGGCGCACCGCCTGAACCGAGGGTCAGCGGGGCCGGCGGCCGCGCTGGGCGTCGAGGCGCCGGCGGTCGCGCTTGCTGGGCCTCCCCGCGAGGTCGGCGCCCGGCGGCGGGGCGAGACGCCGCTGCTCGCGCTCGCGCTCGCGCCTGTGGAGGCTCTCGGGGGTCTCCTCGTAGAGCAGCGCCGCGGCGGCGGCCGACCCGCGCCGGTCGCCGAGGGCGCGCACGACCACGGTCATCGTGGTCTGGCCGAGCACGATCTCGATGCGCTCGCCCAGGCGCACGTCGCGCGCCGGCTTCACGCGGGCACCCTCGACGTGGACCCGTCCGCCCTGGACGGCCTCGGTGGCGAGCGAGCGCGTCTTGAAGAAGCGCGCCGCCCACAGCCACTTGTCGATGCGAACCCGGTCCCCGCTCACGCCGGGGATGATCCCACGAGCGGGGCGGGCCCCGTGTAGCGGGCGCGGGGGCGGATCAGGCGACCGTCGCCCCGCGTCTCGAGCGCGTGCGCGATCCACCCCACCGAGCGGCCGAGGGCGAAGAGGCAGACCGCCGCGCCAGCGGGCAGGTCGAGCGCCCGCGCGAGCGCCGCGAGGCCGAAGTCCAGCGTGGGCAGGACCCGCCAGCTGGTCCGCCGCCAGCGCCGACGAGGCCGATCAACGATCGGGTCGCGCCGGGCGCGCCGGCGCCAGGCGCAGCAGCTCGGCGGCGCGCGGGTCGCCCTCCGGATACAGCGGATGGCCGAAGCCGGGCAGCTCGCCCCCGCCGCCCAGCGCCCGCTCGGCGGCGCGGGCAGCGCCCTCGCGCCCGGCGTCGTCCGCCAGGGCCTCGACGCGTTCGGTGATCCCGCCGTGGCGCCGGCCGCGCAGCGCGCAGAGCGCCGCCAGCACGACGCTCTCGAGGCCGGCCCCGGCCGAGGCGACGCAGCGCGCGCGTGAACGCGCTGACGTTGAGCTCGTGGTCGGCGCACAGGACCAGCGCGGCGTGGAGCTCGGGCGCCGCATCCGTCCCCCAGCCGCGCGCCAGCCGCGCGGCCAGGGGGCCGCCGCCCGGCCGCGCCGGCGGCGGCGAACAGGCCCGCGACCACCCGGGCCCCGCCGCGGCGCACGACCGCGTCGGGCGCGCCGAGGGTGACGAGCGGAGCCCTCCGACGCGACCACCAGGTGGCGCGCGAGCGCCGCCGGCGGAGGGCGCGCCCGCGCGCGCGGGCGGGGCGTCGGGCAGGTCGCCGAACACGCCGGGCGCGACGTCGGCGTCGCCCGCCCACAGGAGCGCCGCCACGCGCTCGAAGGCTCTCCGAGCGCGCCAGCGCCACGACGTCGTGGCCGCGGTAGTAGCAGCGGCCGTCCTCGATCAGGGTCAGCGCCGAGTCGAGCACGGGCAGGCCCCAGCTGAGCGAGCCATGGGCGGCCAGGTCGCGATCGCGGGCGCGCGCGCGGCGCTCGCGCAGGGCCTCGAGGGGCTGCACGCGGATACCGCCGCGCCCGGCTCGGCCCGGGGCCCGGCTGCCGAGGCCGACCAGGCCGCGGCTGACGTAGGCGTACAGCGTCTGGCGCGACACCCCCAGCAGGGCGGCGGCCTCGGCCGCCGTGAGCGGCTCGGCGTCCATGGATTGATGATATGGATCAACGTTGACGCGCACGCGCGACCGGTCCTACCGTCGATGCATGGACACTCACACGCTCATCAACGATCCCCCCGCCCCCGAGCTCTTCGAGGACGCCTTCCCGCGCGAGGGCTTCCCGCGCTGGCAGTGGACCGCGCCGCCGCCGGAGATGCCGGCCGCCGCGTGGACCACCGAGACCACCCACCGCGACGGGCAGCAGGGCGGCCTGCCGCTGACCGTCGAGGCCGGCATCCGCATCTACGAGCTGATGTGCGCCTTCACGGGGGCCAGCGGGGCCGTGCGCCAGGCCGAGTTCTTCGTCTATCGCCCCGCCGACCGGGCCATGCTCGAGGCCGCGATCGCCCGCCACCGCGACGGGGCGCCGGTCGAGCCGACCACCTGGATCCGGGCCAGCCGCCGCGACGCCGAGCTGGTCGGCGGACTGGGCGTGCGGGAGACCGGGATGCTGGCCTCGGCCAGCGACTACCACACGTTCCACAAGTTCCGGCCGGGCGGGCGCCGCCAGGCGGCGGAGGTCTACCTGGACGCCGTGCGCGCGGTGCTCGATGCCGGCCTGCGCCCGCGGCTGCACCTGGAGGACGCCACGCGGGCCCCCGAGGAGTTCCTGCTGCCGTTCGCCGAGGCCGTCATCGCCATGTGCGACGAGCGGGACGTGCGCCCCAAGTTCCGCGTGTGCGACACGATGGGGCTCGGGCTGCCCCTCGACGACGTCGCGCCGCCGCGCTCGGTGCCCCGCCACATCCGGCGCCTGCGCGAGCTCGGCGTCGCCTCGGAGGACCTCGAGTTCCACCCCCACAACGACACGCACCTGGTGGTGGCCAACTGCCTGGCGGCGATCCAGGCCGGCTGCTCGGTGATCAACGGCACCCTCCTGGGCACCGGCGAGCGCACCGGCAACGCCCCCCTCGAGGCGGTGGTGCTGCACGCGATCGGCATGGGCTTGATCGACGAGCCCCTGCCCGACTTCCGCGCCCTCAACGACCTGGCGGCCCTCTACGCCGAGCTCGGCCGGCCGGTCCCGCCCACCTACCCCCTGTACGGGCGCGACGCCCACCGCACCCGGGCGGGCATCCACGCGGACGGCCTCAACAAGTTCTGGTGGATGTACGCGCCGTTCGACGTCCCCACCCTGATCGGGCGGCCGCTCGAGGTGAGCCTCACCCGCGACTCCGGGCCTGGCCGGGCTGATGTTCCTCATCCGCCAGCACACCGGCCGCGAGCTGCCCAAGGACGACCCCGACCTGCTGCGGGTCCACGAGTCGCTGACCGAGCAGTTCGACGCGGGCCGCCAGACCGCCGTGGAGTGGGAGGAGGTCGCCGCGCTCCTGGGGTGATCCCGCGGCCGCCCACCGGGCGACCACGGATTCGGCGGGCGGCGGAACGGGGAAGACTGGTGCCCCGTCCGCCGCGATCCCCGGGAGGCCGCGTGACCCTGATCTGGTTCGTCGTCTGGTTCATCTGCAACATCGTCGGGGGCAACGAGCCCCTGATCTTCGATCCCGTCAACGTCTGGGCCGGAACGCTGCTGCTGGCCGTCGCCATCGACCTCGCCGGCGCGCACGCGAGCCGGGGCGCGCGCAAGGGGTAGCTATGCCGGGGGCCGTCCGCTCCTGACCTCGTCCTCCCCGCCCGTGATCAGCCGCGCCCCCCTGCCCCGGGTGAGGAAGCTGAAGGTCCAGCGGATGAACACGAGCACGCGGTTCTGGAGGCCGGTCAGGTAGAAGAGGTGGATGAAGAGCCAGCCCAGCCAGGCGATGGTGCCGCTCAGCCGCAGCCCCTTGATCTCGCCGACGGCCTTCATGCGCCCGATGGTCGCCAGGTTGCCCTTGTCGACGTAGTGGAAGGGCGGGGGTGGGGGCTTCCCGTCCAGGCGGGCGCGGACCACCCGGGCGGCGTAGCGCCCCTGCTGCATGGCCGCGGGCGCCACGCCGGGCAGGGGGATCTGCCCGCCGGCGCCGTCCGAGACGCGGACCATGTCGCCCAGGGCGAGCACCTCGGGATGCCCCGGCAGCGTGAGGTCGGGCTCGACGGTGATCCGGCCCGCGCGGTCGAGGGGCGCCCCGCTGGCCCGCGCGAGGGCGGCCGCGAGCGGCGAGGCGGAGACGCCGGCCGCCCAGATGACGGTGCGCGAGGCGATCCGCTCCCGGTCGTCGCCGCCGACCTCGACCGTGACGCCGTCGGCGTCGACGTCCACCACCAGGCGGTTCTCGCGCACCGTCACCCCCAGCTTCGCCAGCTGGCGCTCCGCCGTGCGCGAGAGGCTCTCGGGGAAGGCCGTCAGCACCCGGTCGGCGCCCTCCACCAGGATGATCGCCGCGGTCGTGGGATCGATGTGGCGGAAGTCGTGGCGGACGGTGTCGCGGGCGATCTCGGCGATCTGCCCCGCCAGCTCGACGCCGGTCGGGCCCGCCCCCACCACCACGAACGTCAGCAGGGCGCGCTGCACCTCCGGGTCGGGCTCGATCTCGGCCGCCTCGAAGGCGCTCAGGATGCGCCGGCGCAGCTCCAGCGCGTCCTCCAGCGACTTCAGCCCGGGGGCGATGGTCGCCCACTCGTCGTGACCGAAGTAGGAGTGGCGTGCGCCCGCCGCGACGATGAGGGTGTCGTAGGCCAGGTCGGTGGGCGGGTCCTCGCCCTGGCGCAGGGTCACGCGCCGGGCGTCGAGGTCGATGCCGGTCACGTCGCCCAGCACGACGGTGGCGTCCTCGTGCCGCTTGAGCACGCCGCGCAGGGGCGACGCGATCTCGCCCGGCGACAGGGCCCCGGTGGCCACCTGGTACAGCAGCGGCTGGAACAGGTGGAAGTTGCGCCGGTCGATCAGCGTCACGTGGGCGGGTGCGCGCCGGAGCTTGAGGGCGGCCTGGAGGCCCCCGAACCCGCCCCCCACGATCACGACCCGGTGCAGCTCGCCGTCGCTCATGGGTCCATCTTCCCTCAGCCGGCCGCCCGCACGCCCCCTCGGCCGCAAGTGCCGATCGGTCCGAGTCGCCCGAGGCGACGAGACGGCCGGCCAAGGCCGGCCGTGCAAGGCGGTCTGTCCCGGCGAACAGCCGGTACCGCCGGTTGCGGAGGGCCCGGCCAGGGCCCGGAGCGCGTCGGCCGGGCCCGCTAAGAGGCCCGGCCCACGCCTTGTCGCCTCACTCCCATTCGATGGTTCCCGGCGGCTTCGAGGTGAGGTCGAGCGCCACGCGGTTGACCCCGTCCACCTCGTTGATGATGCGGTTGGAGATGCGCTCGAGCAGGTCGTAGGGCAGGCGCGCCCAGTCGGCGGTCATCGCGTCGTCGGAGGTGACCGCGCGGATCACGATCGGGTACGCGTAGGTGCGCTCGTCGCCCTGCACGCCCACGCTCTTGACCGCGGGCAGCACGGCGAAGCTCTGCCACAGCTCGCGGTAGAGGCCGGCGCGCCGGATCTCCTCCTGCAGCACGAAGTCGGCCTGGCGCAGGATGTCGAGCCGCTCGGCCGTGACCTCGCCGATGATGCGGATCGCCAGGCCCGGCCCCGGGAAGGGCTGGCGCCAGACCATGTTCTCGGGCAGGCCCAGCTCCTCGCCCACCACCCGCACCTCGTCCTTGAACAGCTGGCGCAGCGGCTCGGTGAGCTCGACGGTCATGTCGTCGGGCAGGCCGCCCACGTTGTGGTGGCTCTTGATCTTGGCGGCGGTCGCGCGAGCCCGACTCGATCACGTCCGAGTAGAGCGTTCCCTGCACCAGGAAGCGGGCGTCGGACAGCTTGGCCGCCTCGCGCCTCGAAGATGCGGATGAACTCGCGCCCGATCGTCTTGCGCTTCTCCTCGGGCTCGGTGATGCCCGCCAGCGCGGAGATGAAGTGGTCCTGGGCGCGGACGTGCACCAGCGGCACGCCGAAGTGCTTGCCGAAGGCGGCCTCGACCTGCTCGCCCTCGTTGAGGCGCAGCAGCCCGTGGTCGACGAACACGCAGGTCAGGCGGTCGCCGATGGCCCGGTGGACGATCAGCGCCGCCACGGCGCTGTCGACGCCGCCCGAGAGGCCGCAGATGGCCCGGGCGTCGCCCACCTGGGCGCGGACGCGCTCGACCTGCTCCTCGATGACGTGCGTCGCCGTCCAGGTGGGCGCGCAGTCGCAGGCCTCGAAGAGGAACCACTTGAGCAGGTCGGTGCCGAACGGCGTGTGGACGACCTCGGGGTGGAACTGCACCCCGTACATCCGCCCGCGCGTGGCTCTCCATCGCCGCGACCGGCGACTGCGCTGGTCTCGGCCGCGACCGTGAAGCCCTCCGGGGCCCGCACGACCGCGTCGCGGTGGCTCATCCAGCACTGCTCGGCCGGCAGCGCCGAGAACATCCCGGCCCGCGAGCGGACGGAGATCGGCGTCTTGCCGAACTCGCCGGCGCCGGTGCGGGCCACCTCGCCGCCCAGGGCCTGGGCCATCGACTGCATGCCGTAGCAGATGCCCAGCACCGGGATGCCGAGCTCGAGCAGCCGCGCGTCGAGCGACGGCGCGCCCGGCTCGTAGACCGAGGCGGGGCCGCCCGACAGGACGAGGCCGGCCGGGTGCAGGGCGAGGATCTCCTCGGGGGGCGTGTCGTGGGCGACGACCGCCGAGAAGACACGGCACTCGCGGATGCGCCGCGCGATCAGCTGGCTGTACTGGGCGCCGAAGTCGACGACCAGCACCCCGCCCGGCGCGGCGGCGGCGAGGGCGGGGTCCAGCGCGGCGTGCTCCGCGGTCGCCAGGGCTACCCCATCCCCACGTGCTGCGCCTGCTGGAGCTTCTTGCCCTCGCTCTTGAGGGCCGGCGCCACCATCACCTCGCACTTCTGGAAGCTCTGGATCGAGTCGTAGCCGCAGGTCGCCATGGCGCTGCGCAGCCCGCCGACCAGGTTGAGCGTGCCGTCGTTCTCGTGCGGCGGGTCCGGTGAGGATCTCCTCGAGGGTGCCGATCGTCTGCGTCTTGACGCGGGTGCCGCGGGGCAGCTGCGGGTGGAAGGTCGCCATGCCCCAGTGGTAGCCGCGGCCCGGGGCCTCGGCCGCCTTGGCGAAGGGGGAGCCGATCATGCAGGCGTCGGCGCCGCACGCGATCGCCTTGGCGAGGTCGCCGGCGTAGGCCATGCCCGCCGTCGGCGATCACGTTGACGTACTGGCCGGTCTCGAGCAGGTGCTGCATCCGCGCGCCGGCGGCGTCGGCGATGGCCGTCGCCTGGGGCACGCCCACGCCGATCACCTGGCGGGTGGTGCACGCCGCGCCGGGGCCGACGCCGACCAGGACGCCGACCGCGCCGGTGCGCATGAGGTGCAGGGCCGCGTGGTACGAGGCGCAACCGCCCACGATCACCGGGACGGGGAGCTCGGCGATGAAGCGCTTGAGGTTGAGCGGCTCGGTGACCGAGGAGACGTGCTCGGCCGACACGACCGTGCCCTGGATCACCAGGATGTCGAGGCCGGCCTCGAGGACCACGTCGACGTAGTCGGTCACCCGCTGCGGCGTGAGGGAGCCGGCGACCGTGACGCCCTGGGCCTTGACCTCCTTGATGCGCTGGGCGATCAGCTCGGGCTTGATGGGCTCCTGGTACACCTGCTGGAGCCCGCGGGTGGCCTCCGCGGGCGGCATCTGCGCGATGCGCTCCAGCTCGGCGTCGGCCTCCTCATACCGCGTCTGGATGCCCTCCAGGTTGAGCACCCCGAGGCCGCCGATCTTGCCGATGATCCCGGCGGTGCGCGTGTCCACCACGCCGTCCATCGCCGAGGCCAGCAGGGGCAGCTCGAACGAGTGCCCGTCGAGCCGCCAGGTCAGGTCCACGTCCTCCGGATCGCGCGTCCGCCTGCTCGGCACGATCGCGATCTCGTCCAGCCCGTACGCCCGCCGCCCCTTCTTGCCACGCCCGATCTCGATCTCCACTCAGCGCCCCCTGCCCCGTCCGTCCGACCCCACCCGGAGACGAAAAGACCCAGGCCGGCGGCTGCCGGAACCTGGGTCGGTCACTGCGTCTGGGATGGTTCGGTGCTCACAAGAAATGATCGGACGAGTCGTAGCGCCGGCGTCGGCCGGTAGCCCATCCCGAAACACGTGTTATTCGTCGCTGACGATCTCGACCCTCCTCATCAGCGACTCGACGTCGGCCGGATCGAAGACGCCGGCGCCGAAGCGCTGCGTGTTGGCGGCGCCGCAGGCCACCGCCAGGGCGAGCGCGTGGGCGGGCGGCTGGTGCCCGTAGCGGGCCGACAGGTACCCCGCCAGGAGCGCGT
Organism: uncultured Thermoleophilia bacterium; assembly: GCA_963806585.1. Classification (GTDB taxonomy): domain Bacteria; phylum Actinomycetota; class Thermoleophilia; order Miltoncostaeales; family Miltoncostaeaceae; genus Miltoncostaea. The sequence continues at coordinate 810,524 of CAWDYN010000007.1, forward strand.
CGCCCGGAGCCGACCGTCGAGACGATGTCGGTGCGCCGCGGCAGGCGCGCGCGGTACGTCTGGCCGCGCTTGCCCTCGGTGCGCGAGTGGGCGACGCACCCGTCCTCGTGGTGGATGATCGCCACCTCGGCGCCCATGTGGGTGAGCATCTCGGCCGCCGCCACCATGTCGTCCTCGTCGCCGAACTCGTGGCCCACGATCTCCTCGGCCTCGCGGACGTTGGGGCTGACCACGCTGGGCTCGGCCGTGAGCGCCGCGCGCAGGGAGGGCCCCGACGCGTCGACGCGCGGTGATCATCCCGTCGCGCCGCAGGGAGCGCAGCAGGCGCTCGTAGAGGTCGGACGGCACGTCGCGGGGGAGCGACCCGGCCAGCACGAAGACGTCCGCGCCCTTCGAGAGGTAGCGGATCTTGTCGAAGAGCACCTCCAGCTCGGCCGGCTGGACCGACGGCCCGTACTCGTTGATCTCGGTCTGCTGGCTGTTGGTGGGGTCGATCACCGCCGTGCTGGTGCGCGACTCGTCGGCGATGCGGACGAAGTCGTTGAGGATCCCCTCGGCCGTCAGCTCCTCGATGATGTACGTGCCCACCCGGCCGCCGGCGAGCCCGGTGGCGATCACCGGCTGGCCCAGGCGCTTGAGGGCGCGGGCGACGTTGACGCCCTTGCCGCCCGGCTGGCGCAGCGAGGCGTCGGCGCGGTGGCGGGCGCCCAGCTGGAAGTTGGGCACGCGCACGGTGCGGTCGAGCGCGGCGTTGAGGGTGACGGTCACGATCACGGGATCAGGCCCCCCAGGCCCGCGCGCACCCGGTCCCAGAGGCCGGGGGCGCCGGCCGACTCGGCCGCCACCAGCGCGCGCGCCCCGAGCACGTGCCCGCCCTGGCGGAAGGTGACCGTGCCGATGCTCTGCCCCTCGTCCACCGGGCCGTCCACCTGGGTCGGCGCGGCGATGGTCTCGGTGACCGCCTGCCCGATCCGGATCGGCGCGCGCAGCGCCCGCGCCGCCCGATAGGGCACCTCGCGGCCCGGGCGGCCCTCGACCGGCACGCGCCCGAACACGGCGCCGGAGGCGACGAGCGTCGGCGCTGGCGTACTGGGAGAAGCCGTAGTCGAGCAGGCGCTTGGCGTCGAGCGCGCGCGCGTCCGAGCTGGGCGCGCCGATGAGCGCGACGTAGAGCTCCACTCCCAAGGCGGGGCGCCGGGCGTGGGCCACGAGGGCGTAGCCCGCCCCGTCGGTCATGCCCGTCTTGATGCCGTCGGCCTCCGGATCGATGTCGAGCAGCTCGTTCTCCGACTCGTATCGGCGGACCCCGACTCCGCCGGGGCCGGGGATCTGGGCCCGTCGGTTGGAGACGATCGCACGAAACACCGGATCGCGCATCGCGACCTCGGCGAGGGCGGTCATGTCGCTGACGCTCGAGTGGTGCCCGGGCGCGTCGAGGCCGTGCGGGTTGGCGTAGTGGGTCTCGGTGAGCCCGAGGCGCTGGGCGGTCTGGTTCATGAGCGCCACGAAGCCCGCCTGCGATCCCGCCACCCCCTCGGCCAGGGTGACGGCCGCGTCGTTGCCGCTCGGCACCAGCAGGGCGGTGAGCAGCTGGCGGACCGTCAGGGTCTCGCCCGCCTCCAGGAGACCGGTCGACCCCTCGATCGCGTCGGCCTCCGGGGTCACCGTCATGCGGTCGGTCAGCTCGGCGTTCTCGAGCACCACCAGGGCGGTCATGATCTTGGTGGTGCTGGCCATCGGCAGCTCGCGCTGCGGCGCCTTGGCCGCGAGCGTCTCGCCGGTCGCGGCGTTCACCAGGGCGTAGGCGGCCGCGTTGACGGAGGGTGGGGCGGCCCGCGCGAGGGACGCGGGCAGCAGGCACAGGGCGGCGAGGACCGCGAGGCGGCGGAACACGCGGCGATCGTATCCGCGCGCGGGCCGGATTACCCGCCCGGGCGGCTCAGCCCGCGGAGTCGAACGCGCCCCACAGCGCGTCGCGTAGCTCCTCGGCCGCGCGGCGCGGGCTCTCGGCGAAGATGATCGAGCGGCTCGCCGCCACCAGCGCCCCGGCGGCCCGGCCCCCGAACGCCGCCCCGAGGTCCTCGGGGCGCCCTCCCTGGGCGCCCACTCCCGGGATGAGGAACACCTGGTCGGGCATCAGCGCGCGCAGCGCCGCCATCCGCTCGGGGACGGTGGCGCCGACCACCGCCCCCACCGCCGACAGGCCGGAGCCGTCGACGCTCGGGGCGCCCCACCGGGCCACCAGGCGCGCCACCTCCTCGTGCCACAGCCCGCCCGCGGCGAGCGGCAGGTCCTGCAGCTCGGCCGCGCCGGGGTTGGAGGTGCGCACCAGCGCGAACAGGCCCCGCCCCTGCGGCGCCGCGGCCTCGATGAACGGGGCGACCGCGTCGCCTCCGAGCGAGGGGTTGATCGTCAGCGCGTCGATCGGCGCGCGCAGGAAGGCCGCCGGCGTACGCCCGGCTGGTCACGTCCACGTCGCCCCGCTTGGCGTCGGCGATCACCAGCAGGTCGGCGTCGGCCGCGGCGGCGGCGACCCGCTCGAACGCCTCCCAGCCGGCGGTGCCGAAGCGCTCGAAGCGTGGCCAGCTGGATCTTGACCGCCACGCAGGCCGGCCCGGCCGCGGCGATGGCGCGACGGCAGAACGCCCGCGCGCCCTCGGCGCCGCCCGGCACGCGCGCCGGATCGGGGTCGAGGCCCGAGCACGACCTGACTCGCGCGCGCGGCGACCGCCGCCGCGAGCCGCTCGCCGCACCCGCTCACAGCAGGGCCGCCCGCCACAGCGGGCAGCGTGAGGGTGGCGAGGAGGGTGGTGACGACCACGGCGCCCGCCAGCACGTCGGAGCGCAGGCCGGAGCGTGCCCCGATCACGAGCGACATCATCGCGGTGGGCATCGCGGCCATGATCACGATCGTGTTGAACACGTCGCCCGAGAAGCGGAGGAGGCTCGCGATCGCCGCCCCGATGAGCGCCGACAGCCCGAGCTTGACCACGACCGTGTAGCTCATCTCGGGCCACAGCCGGTTCAGGCCGCGGACCTCGATCATCAGGCCGGCGTAGAGCATCGTCAGGGGCAGGGTGGCCGCGCCGAGGATCTCGAAGGGGCGGCTCACGAGGCGGGCAGGTCGCCGAATGCCCAGCCAGGTTGACGGCGAGGCCGCGGGCAGGGCGCAGTTGGGCGCGTTGACGATGTGGCGGACGACCTCGCGCGACCGGGGCCGGGGAGCGGCGTCGGTGCGGCCGTAGGCCTCGGCCACGACGACGGTGGAGGTCCAGGTGATGATCCCGGTGCAAGCGCGTCGTACATCACGGCGGCGGGGAGCGAGAAGCCGCGACCCGAGGCGGCGATCAGCGGCAGGCCGAAGAAGCCGGTGTTGCCGACGGCGGTGGCGACGATCAGGGCGCCGGCGCGGGGGCGCTCCATCCCCCAGACGCGCACGGCCACCGCGCTGATGCCCAGCAGGATGAAGTGGAGCGCGAAGGCCGCCACCGGGACCAGCAGCAGGGAGGCGTGCGAGGTCGGCGCGCACCAGGATGAGGAAGATCAGCGGCGGGCAGCGTCAGGTTGACGATGATCCGCACCAGCAGCGGGCCGTCGTCGCGCCGGATGATCCCCGTCCGGCGCGCGACAGGCCCCGACGAAGATGATCAGGAGGGCCCCGAAGGCGGTCTCGGTCAGGGCCGTCTCCCAGGGCTCACGGCCGCGAGGTACCAGCGCGCGGGCCGCGCCTCGGGCCGATCAGGCGGGGGGCTGCACCTGCCTCCAGTAGTAGGTGCTCCAGGAGCCCTCGAGGACCGGGTAGAAGCGGCGGTCGCAGGCGCTGGAGCGTCAGGTCGTACTGGTACTCGCGGGTCGAGAACATCGACGCGTATCCGCCGTTGGCGGTGGTCTGCGAGCCGATGTAGAGCATCGAGAGTGTCCGTCGGGGTTGCCCTCGTAGGTGCGCCACTGGCCCGCCTGCGCCAGCGAGGCCGCGCGCCAGGTGAGGTCGACGGCGTGTACTTGGTGATGATGAGCTCGTTGGCCGCGATCAGCCCGAGCACGTCGTCGCCCGGGCGCCGCGTAGGAGATGTTGCCGCCGATGTAGACGTTGCCCTTGGTGGCGATCGTCACGCGGCCGTTGACGACCGACGGCGCGGGCCGACGCCGGGGTGGGGCTGCACGTGTCCGGCTTGTTGCTGCCGTCGGAGACGATCACCGACTGCTCGAAGTACATGGCGCCGTTGGCCGGCACGTTGACGACCTGGGGGCAGCCAGGGTGCCGAGGTCTGGCGGCCGACGTCGGACGTGTTGGTGATCTTCAACACGCGCGCCCGCCCGTCGGCGAGTGAACTGGACCATCCAGGCGTCTGGCGGTGGGGTCGTTCCAGGCCGTGCCGCCCGCGGTCGCCGCGTCCTTGATGTCCAGGCGCGAGCGGGTGAACTGGCTGAAGTCGATCGGCGTCGGGAACTTGTCCGGAACGACGGCGTGGTGGTCGAGTCGTAGGCGCCCGCCTGGTAGACCGCTCGCGGAGGTCGAGGAGCTGGGGCAGTCGAAGTTGTTGCTCGAGCAGGCCCAGTGCTGGGCGTAGGCCGGCGCCTTGGCGACGCCCTGGTGGTTGATGTCGGCCGCCGAGTAGAGCTTGCCGGTGGTGGTGGCCGTGGCGCCGTACTTGATCGTGGCGTTGGAGATGATCTGGAAGTCGGCGATCGAGGACGGGTGGATCTGGCTCTGGATGGAGCGGGTCACCGGCGTGGGGCTGGTTGCGCCCGGACTGGCCGGTGGACTGGACGTCACCAGGTCCGAGCCGGCCGGCGGCGCGCGTGATGCGCAGCGAGTAGGCGGCCGTGCCGAAGCGGGCTCCTGGAGGTCTGCGACCAGGTCTGGGAGGGGCCGGCAGTAGGTCCAGGCGACGCCGGGGGTCCAGGCCGTACCGGGCTGCGTGCACGACGCCCGTAGGGGTCGATGCGCGGGTCCTCGGCGCGTGTCGACCCAGTGGTCGTAGTAGCGCGGGTCCTCGACCAGTCGCGAGATCGTACGCGGTTGATGCCGGCGTCGGCCGACCTGGAGGGCGATGTCGGTGCGCCCCTGGCGGGCGGTCTGGTGGTGGTGCTGCGCGCGAACGAGAGGCTGGCGACCACCAGCAGCGCGAGGATGCCGGTGATCGCGATCGTCGTGATGAGGCTCGACGCCGGCCTGGGGGCCGCCGCGCGCGGCCGAGCCTAGAGACGGCTGGCATTGCGGAGTGCCGACATCCGTGGTCAGCTCCAGCGTCGTGGCCTTGTTGCCGGTCTTCTGGCTCACGAGGAGCCGGATCGAGATCTGCGCGATGTCGACGCATCTGGGTGGCGGTCGGCATGGCCGGCAGGGCCGTCCCGTCGGCCATGACGGCGGTGAACGCGGGGGTGGCGCCGTTCTGAGAGCGGCTCGATCAGCACCTCCGACTGGCCGTAGGAGCCGTAGGTGAAGGGCGCCGCGGCGCCCGACCGGATCGGCCGACTCGCGGATCAGCTGGTTGGCGACGATCGAGTAGCGCACCTTCTGGGGCCGCGGCACGAGTGTCCGACGTCGCGCGCGAGCGGGTCGACGTAGCATCTCGAGGCTGGTGGGGCTGAGCGAGATGATCGGGGCCGTGAGCCCGCCGTTCGGGCTGATCGACTGGCGGATGTCGCGCGTCGAGCGGTCGATCGCGGTGCGCCCGGAGGCCTGGGCCCGGGCCTGCGACTCGCTGGTGCGGGCCGAGTCGACGCCCGAGAAGAAGAAGCGCGAACAGGCCGAGCGGCGAAGATCGACGACGAGGACGATGCCCATCAGCAGCTCGATGAGGGTGAACCCCCGCTGACGGGCGCGGGACCGTGGCCGTGGCGTGGAGGCGGCTCATGGCACCGAGTAGGTCTTGAGGGTGCCGCCGGTGGCCGTGACGACCTTGCCGGTGCTCCAGATCGGCGTGCCGCCCGAGAAGCCGGTGGCGATGTAGGCCATGTAGTTGCCGGCCGCGAGGCCGGTGAAGTCGGCGTTGCCGAAGGAGTTGGTGGTCTGCGAGGCGTCGTAGGTGCTGCTGAGCGCCTGCAGGCGCACGAGCTTGTTGGACGAGCCGGCCCTCAGGCGGATCGTGCCGGTGTTCGCCGAGGGCGCCAGGTACATGGTGAGCGGCGTGGTCTGGTTCAGGTTGACCGTCGCCAGGATCGACCCGGCGCCGTATCCCGGCTTCGCCGCCGACACGACGTAGCTGGCGCTGCCCGAGGGCTCGAGGCAGAAGCGCGCGAAGCCGTTGGCGTCGGTGTCGCGCACGCGCGGCGCGATGTTGGCCTGGCCGCCGGAGACCTGCACCTGGGCGCTCCCGATGACCGGGTTGCCCGTCGCCGTGCTGCGCACGGTGACGTCCAGGTAGCCGCTCGGCACCCGGGCAGCGCGAAGTTGAAGATCTCGGTGGTGTTGCTCGGGTATCCGGTCGGAACCGGCCGCGTGATGACGCCGTTGCGCGTAGCAGTCGGGCTGGGCCGTCGACCGTGAAGTTGGAGGCGCTCGGCTGGATCGCCTTGCCGCCGATCGTCGGGAAGGTGAACGCGCCGGTGTAGCCGGTCTTCGACTCGCTCAGCACGTCCGGCCCGGCGTGGTGGCGACGATCTCGGTGCGCTCGCCGATCGGCAGGCCGGTCGCCGAGTCGAGGACGTTGACGTGGATGGTGGCCTTCTTGAAGACCTTGAGGGTGGTCGTCCAGGTCTGGGAGGCGGTGAGGTGCTGCTGGGCCAGCGCCGGGATGCTGTCGGGGTGGGTGACCCAGGGATCGGCCAGCCCGACGGTGAGGCGGTACTTGTACTTGGGGTCGTTCACCGGGATCGCGCTGGGCTCGAGGCCGGCGAAGACGACCTTGCCGTCGGCGCCGGTCGTGCGCGTCTGGGTGGGCGAGGTGCTCAGGTCGGCCGTGACCGGCGCGCCCGGGATGGGCTGGTCGGTGAGCGCGTCGATGACCGTGGCGATGATCGTGGACTTGCCGGCGATCGCGCCGATCGCCGGCGGCGCCACGGGCGTGGACGAGCGTGTAGCGCGGTGCGCGCGCTGCGTCTGGGGGGTCACCGTGACGGTGACCTTCTTGTAGTTGACGTAGGTCTGCGGCTGGCCGAGGGCCGGGTCGTCCACGTAGACCACGTCGCGGTCGATCGTGTAGGCGTCGGCCCGACGGTGACCGTGCTGGTGGCCGCGATGCACGCCGGGCGGGCTGCCGCCCGACGATGCCGACGTCCTCGTAGTGCATGCGGTGGGCGCGGTCGAGCTCGGCGGTGGCCAGCTTGATGGCCGTCTGGTCGACCTTGGAGGTGCCGAGCGAGGCGCTGGTGCTCGCGAGCCCCTGGGCGATCCCGCCCGCGACGATCGCCAGGATGAGGATCCCGACGAGGATCTCGATATAGGAGAAACCGGCCTGTCGCGCTCTCGTCCGTGAGGTCACGCGGCTCTTCCTCTCATCCCGTGCCGTCGACGCGATCCCGTCGGGCCGGTCCTGGCGCCGACAGCAAAGGGAAGGCAGGCCCCCTTATCGGCCGCACGGGTCCCTCGGGCTTGATGGGCCGACACGGCTAGAGTCCTCGGTTGCCTGCGGAGACCCCATCACCGCCACCCCCGCCGACGGTCCCGAGGTGCGTCCACGAGCCCGGGTGGGGCGAGCCGGACGAGCCGCGCTACCGCCCCATCGAGAGCTACGGGCTGATCGGCGACCTGCGCACCGCGGCGCTGGTGGGACGCGACGGGCAGCATCGACTGGTTCTGCCCGCGGCGCTTCGACGCCCCGAGCCTCTTCGCCGCGATCCTCGACGCCGACATCGGCGGGCAGCTTCCGCATCGCGCCGGCGATCCCGTGCTCCAGCAAGCAGCTGTACCTGCCCGACACGGCGATCCTGCTGACGCGCTTCTTCAGCCCGACCGGCGTCGCCGAGGTGACCGACTTCATGCCCGTCGGCCTGGAGCCCTGCGCGATCGTGCGCCGGGTGGACGTCGTGCGCGGCTCGGTCGAGTTCCGCATGTCCTGCACGGCCCGGATTCGACTACGCGCGCTCAGTCCCACCGCGTGACGGTCGACAACCCGCGCATCGCGCAGTTCGTGGCCGAGGACGGGCGCACCACCGAGCTGGCGGCGAGCATCGACCTGAGCACCGACGGGCCCGCCGCGAGCGCCCGCTTCCGCCTGGAGCAGGGCCAGGGCGAGTGGTTCGTGCTCCAGCCCTCGGGCTGCGGCCCGCGCTGGGGGGACGAGACGGTCCAGACCAGCCTGGCGGCCACCCGCGACTTCTGGCGCGGCTGGCTCCCGAACTCGAACTACGACGGGCGCTGGCGCGAGATGGTGCAGCGCTCGGTCATCACCCTGAAGCTGTGCACCTACGCCCCCACCGGGGCCATGGTGGCCGCGCCCACGTGCAGCCTGCCCGAGGGCTTCGGCGGCGCCCGTAACTGGGACTACCGCTACGCGTGGCTGCGCGACTCGGCCTTCACGGCCTTCGCCTTCCAGCGCCTGGGCTTCTACGAGGAGGCCCAGCACTTCGCCAACTGGCTCGAGGAGCGCTGCCGCGAGACCGACCCCGACGATCCGGAGCTCCAGATCGTCTACGCGATCGACGGCGGCCGCGACCTGACCGAGCACGACCTGCCCCACCTCGAGGGGTATCGCGGCTCCCGCCCGGTGCGCATCGGCAACGGCGCCTACGACCAGCTGCAGCTGGACGTGTACGGCGAGCTGATGGACGCCGTGTACCTCTCCAACAAGCAGGAGCCGATCAGCTGGGAGCTGTGGAGCAGCCTGCGACGCCTGCTGGACTGGCTCGCCGACAACTGGCAGCGCCCGGACGAGGGCATCTGGGAGGTCCGCGGCGGACGGCGCCACTTCGTGTACTCGCGGCTGATGTGCTGGGTGGCCTTCGAGCGGGCGATGCGGATGCAGGCCCAGCGCGGCCTGCCCGGCAACACCACCAAGTGGCGGGCGGTGCGGGACGAGATCTACGAGGAGATCATGTCCAAGGGCTGGAGCCCGGAGCGCCGCGCCTTCGTGCAGTACTACGGCGGCGACGTGCTCGACGCCTCCAACCTCCTGATGCCCCTGGTCAAGTTCATCGGCCCGCGCGACCCGCGGATGCTGGCGACCCTCGAGGCCATCGAGCGCGACCTGGTGTCGGACAGCCTCGTGTACCGCTACGACCCCGAGAAGGCGTCCGACGACGGCCTGGCGGGCTCGGAGGAGGGCTCGTTCTCGCTCTGCTCCTTCTGGCTGGTGGAGTGCCTGACGCGCGCGGGCCGCACCGAGGAGGCCCGGCTGGTGCTTCGAGAAGATGCTCACCTACGCGAGCAACCTCGGCCTGTTCGCCGAGGAGGTCGGCGACACCGGCGAGGCCCTGGGCAACTATCCCGCAGGCCTTCACCCACCTGGGCCTGATCTCGGCCGCCTGGGACCTGAACCGGGCCCTGGGCTCGCACTAGGCGGTGGCCCCCGGGGCGCAGGCGGACGACGTCTCGCCGGTCCACGAGTTCCTGACCGCGCTCCGGGCGAAGGTCGCGCGCGAGGAGACCGGCGGCGAGGTGGCCGCGTACATCCCCGAGCTCGCGCAGAGCGCGGGCCGAGGACTTCGGCATCGCCATCACCACCGCCGAGGGCGAGACCCACGCCGTCGGCGACACCGAGGTGCCCTTCACGATCCAGTCGATCTCGAAGGCGCTCCTCTACGGGATGGCGCTGGAGGACAACGGCCCCGCCGGCGTGATGGCCAAGGTCGGCGTCGAGCCCACCGGCGAGGCCTTCAACTCCATCCGCCTCCAGGACGGCTCGGGCAACCCGTTCAACCCCATGGTCAACGCCGGGGCGATCGCCACCACCGGGCTGCTGCGCGCGGTGGACGGCCTCCCCGGCTCGACCGCATCCTGGGGGTGTTCGGACGCTACGCCGGTCGCGAGCTGCGGGTGGCCGAGGACGTGTACCGCTCCGAGCGCGACACCGGGCATCGCAACCGCGCCATCGCGCACCTGCTGCGGAACTTCTCGGTGATCGGCGACGACCCCGAGGAGGTGCTCGACCTCTACTTCCACCAGTGCGCGATCGAGGTGACGTGCCGCGACCTGGCGATGATGGGCGCCACCCTGGCGAACAAGGGCGTCAACCCCGCCACCGGCGAGCGGGCCGTCGACGAGCGCTACGTGCCCAGCGTGCTCAGCGTGATGGCCACGTGCGGGATGTACGACTTCGCCGGCCAGTGGCTGTACGACGTGGGCCTGCCGGCCAAGAGCGGGGTCGGCGGGGGCATCCTGGCGGTGCTGCCCGGGCAGCTGGGCATCGGGACCTACTCCCCGCGGCTGGACGCCTACGGCAACAGCGCGCGCGGCATCCGCGTGTGCCACGAGCTGTCGAGCGGCTTCGCGCTGCACCTGTTCGACCCTCCGCGCCAGGCCGGGGCCGCGCTGCGCAGCAGCTCGTCGTGCACCACCCTGCGCTCGCGCCGCCACCGCAGCCCCGAGGCGCTGGCGGCCCTCGCGTCGCAGGGCTGGCGCATCCGCGCCGACACGCTCCAGGGGGAGCTGACGTTCACCACCGCGGCGACGGCGGCGACGGGCATCCTGGAGCGGGCGCCGGCGGACGGCTTCGCCATCGTTGACGTCTCGCGCGTGCGCCACGCCAACCGCCCGGCGGCGGCGCTGCTCGCCGGCCTGCGCGCGCCGCTCGAGGCCCGCGGGACGCTGCTGCTGATGCCGGGCGCCGGGCACCACCCCGAGCTGGCCGCCGCGCTCGCGGAGGCCGAGCGGGGAGCGGCGCCCGTGCCGCGTGACGACCTGCCGCTCGCCCTGGAGTGGTGCGAGGACGAGCTGCTCACCCGCCTCGGCATCCCGGCGCGCGACGAGGGCCCGGTGGCGATCGCCGACACCGAGCTGTGCGCCGCCATGAACGGCGCCGAGGTCGCCGACCTGACGTCGGTCCTCCAGCGCGAGGAGATCGCCGCCGGTGGCACCGTGTACCGCCAGGGCGACCCCTCCGACCACCTGGTCCTGGTCACCGCGGGACAGGCGCGCGTCGCGTCGATGCGCCCCGACGGCGACAGCATCCACCTGCTGACGCTGACCGCCGGCACCTTCATCGGCGAGGGCGGCCTCATCGACGGGCTCCCGCGCGGCGCGTCGGTCGTGGCCCAGACCGACATGGTCGTGCACCGCCTGGCGCGGGCCGACCTGGACCGGCTGTCGGACGAGGGCGACGCGCGCACCCGCACCAAGCTGCTGCTCACCATCTCGCGCGCCCTCTCCGAGCGGCTGCGCCTGATGGGCGAGCACCTGCTCTCCCTGTAGCGCCCCCAACGACGAGGGGGGCCCGCAGGCCCCCCTCGCGTACCCGGTCCGCCGGCAGCATCGCCGGCGGGGCACCGCTACATCATCCCGCCGCCCATGCCCATGCCGCCCATGTTCGGGCTCATGGCCGGGCCGCCCATGCCGCCGCCGCCCTCCTCGGGCTTGTCGGCGACCACGGCCTCGGTGGTGATGATGTTCTTGGCGATCGAGGCCGCGTTCTGGAGCGCCGAGCGGGTGACCATGGCCGGGTCGATGATGCCGGCCTTGACCAGGTCCACGTACTCGCCGGTGTCCACGTTGAGGCCGATGCCGGCCTTCTTGGACTTGACCTCGCCGACGACCACCGAGCCCTCGAGGCCGGCGTTCTCGGCCAGCTGGCGAAGCGGCTCCTCGAGGGCGCGGCGCACGATCGTTGGCGCCGGTGGCCTCGTCGCCGGTCAGCTTGAGCGCGTCGAGGGCCTTGATCGAGTTGATCAGGACCACGCCCCCACCGGGCACGATGCCCTCCTCGAGGGCGGCGCGGGTGGCCTGCAGGGCGTCCTCGACGCGGTGCTTTCTCTCCTTGATCTCGGTCTCGGTGGCCGCGCCGACCTTGACCACGGCCACGCCGCCGGCGAGCTTGGCCAGGCGCTCCTGGAGCTTCTCGCGGTCGAAGTCCGAGTCGGTGGTCTCGATCTCGGCCTTGATCTGCTTGATCCGGCCCTTGATCTCGTCGGTGTCGCCGGCGCCGTCGATGATGGTGGTGGCGTCCTTGCCGATCACGATCTTGCGGGCCCGCCCGAGCTGGGAGATCTGGGTGTTGGCCAGCTTGAGGCCCATCTCCTCGGCGACCACCTCGCCGCCGGTGAGGATGGCGATGTCCTCGAGCATGCGCTTGCGCCGGTCACCGAAGCCCGGCGCCTTGACGGCGATGCCGGTGAAGGTGCCGCGCAGCTTGTTGACGATCAGGGTGGCAAGGGCCTCGCCCTCGACGTCCTCGGCGATGATCAGCAGCGGCCGGCCCTGGCCGATCACCTGCTCGAGCAGCGGCAGCACGTCCTGGACCGAGGAGATCTTGCCGCCGTGGATGAGCAGGAACGGGTCATCGAGGACGGCCTCCATGCGGTCCTGGTCGGTGACCATGTAGGGGCTCATGTAGCCGCGGTCGAACTGCATGCCCTCGGTGAACTCGAGGTCCATGCCGAAGGTCTGGCCCTCCTCGACGTTGACCACGCCGTCTTTTCCGACCTTCTCGATGGCGTCCGAGATGACATCGCCGATGGCGCGGTCGCGGCTGGAGATCGAGGCGACCCGGGCGATGTCCTCCTTGCCCGAGACGGCCTTGGCCTGCTTGGCGATCTCGCCGACGACCACGTCGACGGCGGCCTCGATGCCGCGCTTGAGGCCCATCGGGTTGGCGCCGGCGGCCACGTTCTTGAGGCCCTCGCGCACGATCGCCTGGGCCAGCACGGTGGCGGTGGTGGTGCCGTCGCCGGCGACGTCGTTGGTGGCGGTGGCCACCTCGCGCACCAGCTGGGCGCCCTGGTTCTCGAAGACGTCCTCGACCTCGATCTCACGCGCGATCGTGACGCCGTCGTTGGTGATGGTGGGCGCGCCGAACTTCTTGTCGAGCACGACGTAGCGGCCCTTGGGGCCGAGGGTGACCTTGACCGCGTCGGCCAGGGTGTTCACGCCGCGCTCCAGCGAGCGGCGGGCGTCCTCGTTGAACTTGATCAGCTTTGCCATCTCTGGCGTGTCTCCTTGCGTCGTCCGAATGTCGGCGGGTCGGGGCGCGTGCGCCCCGGGGCCTACTTCTTCTTGGCGGCGGCCTTGCGCTTGGCGGGCGCCTTGGCGGCGGCCACGCGGGCCAGGATGTCGTGCTCGCTCAGGATGAGGACGTCCTCACCGTCGAGCTTCACCTCGGTGCCGCCGTACTTCGAGTAGATGACCTCGTCGCCCTCGGACACCTCGAGCGGAAGCCGCTCGCCGTCCGCCCAGCGACCCTCACCCACGGCGAGGACGATGCCCCGCTGGGGCTTCTCCTTCGCCGTGTCCGGCAGCAGAATGCCGCTCGCGGTGACCTCATCCTGCTCCACGGCCTTGACGATCACACGATCGCCCAGGGGCTTCAGATTCATCGGTACTCCCGGGTTGAAAGGGTGGCACTCCCGAATGGCGCGGGCCGACCGCGCCGAAGCGGTCGCGGCGCACGATTTGGCACTCACGGGATAAGAGTGCCAGGCGGACGATACCGATCTGCCGGGCGCCCCGCCAGGTTCAGGTGGGCGATCCCAGGACGGCGGCGAGTTCGCCTTCCCCCGGGCGCACGAAAACCCACCACAGGTAGAAGCCGTCGCGGACGTCCGAGGTGATCGCCGCCGCGGGCGCGGGCGCCGGCGGCGGATCCTCCTGGAACAGGCGCAGCGCGAGCGCGTCGGGCGAGGGGCCCGCGACGCCCCAGTGCGGCCAGCGCCGCGGCCGACCGCCGCGGGCGGGGTCTCCCCGCCGCCGGCGTAGAGCGCGCCGCAACCGGGGCACGTCCCCGGCGCGGGCTCGGCGCCGTCCGCGACCACCGTCGCGCAGAGCGGGCAGACCAGGCGCGGCACTAGAGCTGGTTCGCGCTGAGACGCGACGCCTGTCGTGGACCTTCATCGCGGAGAGGTTCCCTAGAAGATCAGGGGCAGGACCAGCGACAGCACCGCCACCAGGACGGTCCCGACGGCGCTGACGGGCATGCCGCGCGAGCCCTGGAGCCGCCACATCGCCAGCCCGGCGAGGCCGCCCGCGACGCCGGCGAGCACGATCAGGGTCAGCTGGCCGCCCGAGGCCAGGTCGCGCGAGAAGCCGACGGCCGCCAGGACCGCGGTCAGCCCGCAGCCGAGCGGCAGCGACTCGATGCCGTCGGCCTCGTCGCGGCGCAGGCGCAGCGCCTCGTCGCCGAGCCACAGGCCCACGAGCATGTTCCACGCGGCCAGGATGAGGGTGGTCTTGAGGCCGCGATCGTCGGCGCTCGCGGTGAGCCAGTCGACGCCAGGTAGGCGCCGACGGCGAGCGCCACGAGCGGCCAGGGCGCCGAGGGCCGGCCAGGCGAGCCCGATGCATCCGTCGCTGGCCGTGGTCCATCTCGGACGGCGAGGGGATCTCGACCGGCTCCGGGGCGCAGCACGCGTCCCGACCGAGCGAGGCGCCGCACGCAGCAGCAGCCCGGCGCCGAACACGCGAGCGCCGGCGACGGCGCCGATGACGAGGGAGGGCGCCGCGGCGTCGGCGGGGCTCGACCCGTCGATCCGCATGACGTTGTAGACGACAGCCAGCCGACGACGGCACAGCCGACGAGCCAGCGCCAGCATGCGCGACAGCGGCGCCGCGCTGCGAGACCTCGGCGCTCACGGGCGCACCAGCCGTCCGCCGTCCACCACCAGGACGTGCCCGGTCACGTAGTCCGCCTCAAGCAGGTAGCGGATCGCCCTCGCCACGTCATCGGGGGACCCTACCCGCTCCAGGACGGTCTTCTCGACGGAGCGTCGCGTGGCGCCCTCGTCGAGGCGCCCTCGGGCATCAGGACGGTCCCCGGGGCGACGGCGTTGACCGTGATCTGCGGGCGCCAGCGCCTGGGCCAGGCTGCGCGTGAGCATCACGACGCCCGCCTTGGCGACCGAGTGGGCGGTGAATCGGGGCCAGGGCTCGAGCCCGGCCACGTCGGCGAGGTTGACGATCCGGCCGAACCCCGCCTCGGTCATGGCGGGCGCGGCCGCCTGGGCGCAGAAGAAAGGGCCCTTCAGGTTGACCGCGAGCGCACGGTCGACCTCGTCCTCGGTGGTGTCGGCGAAGGCCGAGGCGACGAAGTTGGCGGCGGAGTTCACGAGCACGTCGACGCCTCCGAGCGCGCTCCTGGGCGTCGGCCACGACGGCGCGGCGCCGTGGGCGGTGGCCAGGTCGCCGCTCACGACGGCCGCGCGACGCCGCGCGCGCGGCACTCGTCGGCCGTGCGGCCGGCCGCGTCGGCCGAGGAGCGGTGGTGCACCGCCACGTCCAGGCCCATGTCGCGCCAGCTCCAGGGCCAGCGCGCGTCCCACGCGCACGGCCCCGCCGGTGACCAGGGCCCGGCGGCCCGCCAGCGCCGAGGTCATCCGACAGCCGCAGGAGCGCGGCCATCCGCCGCGCGGCCCGGCCGCGGTGCGAGATGGCCGCCTTCTCCTCGCGGTTCATCTCCGCCATCGAGCGCTCCTCGCCCTCGGGGAGGAAGAGCGGGGTCGTAGCCGAAGCCCGCCCGCGCCGCGCATCGCCGGGGCGATGGTGCCGGAGCACGTCCCGCACGAGACCAGGACGCGCTCGCCGGAGCCCGAGGGCCACCAGCACGCAGACGAAGGCGGCCTAGCGTCCTCCACGCCCTCGAGCTCCTCGAGCAGGCGGCGGCAGTTGTCGGCGTAGGTGGCGTCGGGCCCGGCGTAGCGAGAGCTGAACACCCCGGGGCGGCCGCCGAGGGCGTGCACCACGAGCCCCGAGTCGTCGGCGAGCACGAGCGCGTCGTCGGCCACCTCGCTCGCGCAGCGCCGCGGCCTTGATCCATGCGTTCTGGAGCAGCGTGACCCCGGTCTCCTCGAGGTCGAAGCCCTCCGGCGCGCCGGTGACCTCGGCGCCGGGCAGGAGCGGCACCAGCTCGGCCACCTTGTCGCGGTTGCCCGTGGCCAGCACGACCGCTCACGCGACGGCCACCGCCTGCGCGGCGGTCAGCTCGCGCACGCCCCCCTCGGCGAGGTCGAGCAGCGTGTCGAGCTCGGCGCGCGAGAAGGTCTGCCCTCGGCGGTCGCCTGCACCTCCACCAGCCGCCCGCCGCCGGTCATGACCACGTTCATGTCCGACTCCGCCGCGCGAGTCCTCGACGTAGGCCAGGTCGAGCAGGGGCTCGCCGTTGACCATCCCCACGCTCACCGCGGCGATCGAGTCGGTGAACGGCGGCGCGGCCAGGGCGCCGCGCTCCACGAGCGCTCCCACCGCCAGGTGAGGGCGACCCAGGCGCCGCAGATGCTGGCGCAGCGGGTGCCGCCGTCGGCCTGCAGGACGTCGCAGTCGAGCCAGACGGTGCGCTCGCCGAGCGCCTCCATGTTGACCACCGCCCGCAGCGAGCGGCCGATGAGCCGCTGGATCTCGGTGGTGCGCCCGTCGGGGCGGCCCTTGGTGACGTCGCGCGGGCTGCGGTCGCCGGTGGAGGCCGGGCAGCATCCCGTACTCGGCGGTGACCCAGCCCTTGCCGCGGCCGCGCATCCAGCCGGGGACGTTCTCGTCGACCGAGGCGGTGCAGATCACCCGCGTGCGGCCCACCGAGATCAGGGCGCTGCCATGGGCCGTCTCGACGAAGCCCGGCAGGATCTCGACCGGGCGGAGCAGGTCGGGGGTTCGTCCGTCGGCGCGCATCAGCGGCCAGCTTAGCGTAGCCCTCGTGCGCTCCGCCAGGCCCGGATACGATCGGCCCGCATGCCGAGCACCCGGATCTCGCCGCGCTCCTCGCCGAGGCCGAGTACGCGGTGGTGCTCTGACGGGGGCCGGCGTCTCCACCGAGAGCGGCATCCCCGACTTCCGCTCGGCCGGAGGGGTGTGGGAGAGGTTCGACCCCATGGAGGTGGCCTCGATGTCAGACCTTCCTCACCGACGCCGGAGCGCTTCTGGCGCTTCCACCGGCCGCGCATCGACATGCTGTCGGAGCGTCTCGCCCAACCCGGCCCACCGCGCGGTGGCCGAGCTGGAGCGGCGCGGCATGGTCAAGGCGGTCATCACCCAGAACATCGACCGCCTGCACGCCAAGGCCGGCATCGCGCGAGCTGATCGAGGTGCACGGCTCCCTCGACCGCGGCGTGTGCCTGCGCTGCGACGCCCGCGTCAGCATCGACGAGCTGGTCGCCCGGGCCGACGCGGCCGCCGAACGGGGTGCCGCTGTGCACGGACTGCGGCTTCCACATGAAGAGCGGCGTGGTCCTGTTCGGCGAGGACCTGCCCGCGCAGGAGATCGAGGCGGCCTTCGAGCACGCCGAGCGCGCCGACCTGATGCTGGTGATCGGCAGCTCCCTGCTGGTGGCGCCGGTCGAGCCAGCTGCCCGCCGTGGTGCTCGAGCGCGGCGGGACGCTCGCCATCCTCACCGAGAGCGAGACGCCCTACGACGACCGCGCCGCACGTGCGCCTGCACGGCCGGGCGGGCGTCGAGATGACCCAGACGCTCGCGGTGCTCGGCGCGTGATCATCGACCTCACCGGCCGGCGCGCCCTGGTCACCGGATCGACCGCCGGCATCGGCGCGGCGATCGCGCTCGGGCTGGCCCGGGCGGGGGCCGAGGTGGTGGTCAACGGGCGCTCGGCCGAGCGCACGCGGGATGCCGCGGCGGCGATCGGGGGGGCGGCCGGGGCGCCGGAGCGGGTGCGCGGGGTGGCCGCCGACGTGGGCACGGCGGCCGGCTGCGACGCCCTCCTCGCGGCCGCCCCCGACATCGATGTGCTGGTCAACAACGCGGGCGTGTTCACGCCCCGGCCGGTCTTCGAGATCCCCGACGAGGACTGGCTCCACGCCTTCGAGGTCAACGTGATGTCGGGCGTGCGCCTGACCCGCCACCACGCCCCCCGGATGGTGGAGCGCGGCTGGGGGCGGGTGATCTTCATCTCCAGCGAGTCCGCGCTCCAGATCCCGGCCGCGATGGTGCAGTACGGCATGACCAAGACCGCCCAGCTGGCGGTGGCGCGCGGGATGGCCGAGTCGGTCCCGGGCACCGGCGTGACGATCAACAGCGTGCTGCCGGGACCGACCCTCACCGAGGGCGTCCGCGAGATGCTGGGCCACGGCGACACCGCCGATGAGGACGCGGTCCAACGGGCCGGCCGGGAGTTCATCGCCGACGAGCGGCCGACGTCGCTGCTGGGGCGCCTGGCCAGCCCCGAGGAGGTGGCCAACATGGTCGTCTACATCGCGTCCGAGCAGGCGTCGGCCACCACCGGCGCCGCCGTCCGGGTGGACGGGGGCGTCGTGCGGGCCATCCCCTGAGGGCCGGCGCCGTGGCCACCCCCACCGCGTTCGTCTACGGCCCGCACCTGCAGGCCTACAACCCGAGCGACGACACCGAGCGCGTGCTGCGGCGCGAGCTCGGGATCGAGCTGCTGCGCGCCTTCGGGCTGCTCGACCACCCGGACGTGACCTGCATCGACCCACGCCCGGCGACCGACGAGGAGATCCAGCGGGTCCACGACCCGGCCTACGTCGGCGCCGTGCGGCGCTACAGCGACGACCCGGCGCTCGCGGCGGAGCCCGAGGGCAAGGTGTGGGGCTTCCAGGACGGCGACACCCGGGCGCGGCCGGGGATGCACCAGGCGGCGGCCGCGGTGTGCGGGGCGGCGCTCACCGGCGCGCTCGAGATCTGGGAGGGCCGCGCCGTGCAGGCCTTCTGCCCGGCGCCGACCGGCCTGCACCACGCGATGGCCAACCGCGCCTCCGGGATGTGCATCTACAACGACGCCGCGGTCGCGATCCAGGCCCTGCTCGACCGCGGGGCCGAGCGCGTCGCGTACATCGACGTCGACGCCCACCACGGCAACGGGTGTCAGTGGATCTTCTACGAGGACCCGCGGGTGCTGACCTGCTCCGTGCACGAGAGCGGGCGCTACCTGTACCCCGGCACCGGGGGCCTGGGCGAGCGCGGATCGCACGACGCCGAGGGCACGTCGGTCAACCTGCCGCTGCCCCCCTACGCCGGCGACGCGAGCTACCTGCGCGCGGTACGGGACGTGGTGGCCCCCGCCGTGCGCCGCTTCCGGCCCGAGGTGATCGTGACGATGACCGGGGTGGACCCGCACCACACCGACCCGATGGCCCACCTCCAGGTGACGACCTCGGCGTTCCCGCGCCTGAACGCCATGCTCCGCGACCTCGCCTTCGACGCGGCCGGCGGCCGCTGGCTGGTGGTGACCGGCGGCGGCTACAACATCGACCTGCTGGCCCGGCTCTGGGCCTACCTGCTGGCGGCGATGGTCGAGCTCGAGCTGCCCGAGCGGATGCCCGAGGACTGGCTGGCGATGGCCCGCGAGCGCGCGGGGATGGACTTCACCCCGACCCTGTCGGGCGACACGCCCCTGTCGATCGGCGCCGACGAGCGGGCCCGCGCCGACGAGCAGGCCTTCGAGGTCATCGAGGCGGCGCGGGAGCTCTTCGGGCTGAGCCGCCGGTAGGCCGCCCTATCGGGCGCTCGCCGCGTCGACGAGCGCGGCGGCCGCCGCGCGCGCGGCATCCCCGGCGCCGGGCCGCCGTCCAGCTGGGCGCCGACCATCGACCCGTCGTAGAGCAGCACCAGCTGCGCCGCCAGCGCGTCGGGATCCGCCGCTCCCGCCTCCCGGGCGAGGTCGGCGAAAAGCCGCCGCACCCATTCGCGGTGGCCGTCGCGCACCTCGTCCACCGCCTCGGCGGGCGCCGCCTCGGCGCTGGCGTTGATGAACGGGCAACCGCGGTAGCCGGGCGCGGCGAACCACTCGGTGAGCAGCATGAAGACGCCGAGCACGCGATCGCGGGGGTTGTCCCAGCGCTGCGGGAGGACCTCGGCGACGCTCGCCTGCCAGGCCCGGCTGCGGCCTAGCAGATAGGCCTGGATCAGCGCGTCCTTGGAGCCGTACGCCGTGTACAGGGAGGCGCGCGCGACGCCGGCGCGCCTGATCAGGCGATCCACGCCCACGGTGCAGACGCCCTCCTCGTAGAAGAGCTCGTCGGCCGCCGCGAGCAGCCGCTCGCGCGGCGAGGGGCGATCGGCGCTCGGGGTCTCCATGCCGTCGATCATAGCCGTAGACCGATCGGTCTATCCACCTGCTAGGTTGCAGACCGACCGTTCTATTCAGACCGCGAAGGAGCCACCGTGGACCTCTCCGACAAGACCGCTCTCGTGACCGGCGCGACGTCCGGCATCGGCCGCGCCATCGCCCTCGAGCTCGCCCGCGACGGCGCCGCGGTGATCGTCTCGGGTCGCGACGCCGCTCGAGGCGCCGAGACCGTCAGGGCCATCGAGCAGGAGGGCGGCAGCGCGCGCTTCGTCGCCGCGGACCTCGGCGACCCGGAGTCGGTCGCGCGGCTCGCCGAGGAGGCGGCGGATGTCGACGTGCTGGTGAACAACGCCGGCGTGTTCGCGTTCATGCCCACCGCCGAACAGGACCTCGAGTCGTTCGAGGAGATGTTCGACGTCAACGTGCGCGGCACGTTCTTCCTGACGGCGGCGCTCGCCCCGAAGATGGCGGCGCGCGGCGAGGGGAGCATCGTCAACATCACCACGATGGCCGCCGAGGTCGGCATGGTGGGCGGCGCGGCCTACGGGGCGTCGAAGGCGGCCGTGGCCGGACTGACGCGCAGCTGGGCGGCCGAGTTCGCGACCACCAACGTCCGCGTCAACGCCGTCTCCCCCGGCCCGACGACGACCGAGGGGACGACCGATGTCATGGGTCCGGAGGCCATCGCGGCGGTGGGCTCGACGGTGCCCCTCAACCGGCCGGCCACCGTCGAGGAGATCGCCCGGGTCGTGGCCTTCGTCGCGTCGCCCCGGGCCAGCTACGCGACCGGCGCGACCTTCGCCGCCGACGGCGGCCGCGCCGCCGTGTGAGCCGCTACGCCGCCCGCCAGAGCGCGTCGTTGCCCAGCTGCCGCCGGGTCGCGCGGCCGCCGCCCACCAGGCCCAGCAGGGCGGCCTCGGCGGCCACGCGGTCGGGCGCGTCGTTGCCGTGCCTCATCAGGGCCGTGACCTCCTCGGTCACCAGGCCCCCGGGGTAGCGCCGCAGGGCGACGTCGGCGTCGGCGGGCGGCGGCTCGCGCCGCAGGCGCGGGTCGAGGTTGGCCACCAGGAGGTCGTAGGCCTCGATGGTCTGCCAGCCGCCGGCCACGAGGCGCATGCCGCCGCCCTCGAGCACGAGCGAGGGGGCCGTGAAGCGCTCGGGGCCGTCGTGGTTGGCCGTCTTGCCCTGCAGCTGGGCGGCCGAGCCCTCGGCGGTGCGCGCCTCGGCGCGGTCGCGCTGGTAGGCCGCGCCCACCTCCGGGTCGTCGAGCCGGGCCACGACGGCCGCGGCGTCGATGCCGGGGACGCCCGCGAGCGCGTCGCGCAGCTGGTCGTCGTCGTCCAGCAGCAGCGGGGTCGTGAAGTTGGCGAGCTGGAGCGCCCGCAGCGCGTCCCACTCGCTGCCGGGCGCCAGCAGCCGTGCCGCGACGATGGCCCGGCACGCCCGGCCGGTCCCCGGCACGCGCGCCTTGAGGTGGGTCGCGAAGGGCATGCCGAAGCGATCGCGGAACTGCGCGTGCCCTCCGAGCAGGCGAGCGGGGGTGTAGCCGCGCTCGCGGTACTCCGCGGCGCTGTCGGCCAGCCCGATCACCACCAGCCGCCACTCCAGCTGGTCGCCGTAGCGCCAGTCCAGCACCCGCAGGGCGGGCAGCGCCGAGTAGGCCCAGGGACACCCCGGATCGGTGTACAGCGTGGCGCGGATCGGCTCGGGCACGGGCGTCCTCCCTCGGGGTCGTCCTCCAAGGTAGTGCGCTCCCGCCGCGCCCGCCCTACTCGTCCAGGGTCCGGGCGTCGAGCCACTCGACGACGCTCTCGACCAGCGGGGCTCGTCGCAGCCGGCGAACACGTGGTCGGCGCCGGGGATCGTCTCGCGCATCACGCTCGGGCAGTCGCCCTGGCGCGCCAGGGTCTCGAGCGCGAAGCCCTCGCTCCTCGCGCACCAGCTCGTCCTCGCCGGCCTGGACGATCGCCAGCGGCACGGTCACGTCGCCGATGCGCAGGCGCGACTCGGCGTGGGGCGCGCGCGGGCCCCGCGAGGACCACCACGTGCGGTACGTGTAGACCTCGCCGTCGAGCGGGCCGCGCGCCGAAGCCGCGGGCCCGCCGCACGATGAAGATGCGGTCGCGGTCGCGCGCCTCGAAGTCGGGCGCCATGCGGTGGTGCACCAGCTCGGCCACCTCGTCGTAGCCGGGGTCGGCGCCGAAGTGGTCCCAGCGCAGCCGCAGCGCGCCGGGCAGCGAAGCGGGTGGGCCAGGGTGCAGACGCCGACCACGTCGGCGGGGCGGCGCAGCGCCTGGTAGTGGGTGACCATCGTGGCGCCCATGCTGAAGCCGAGCAGCACGATGCGCTTGAAGCCGCGCCGGCGCAGCAGCGCCAGGGCCGCGTCGATGTCGAGCGGCGTCCGGTGCATCAGCCCGCCGCCGAAGATGACGCCGTAGTTGGCCATGCGGGTGTTGGCCGAGAGCACCGTGAAGCCGGCCGACGCCAGGCCGAACGAGATGCGGCGCGGCACGCCGGTGAGGTAGTTGCCCACCGAGCCGTGGATGACGAGCACCGCCAGGCGGCGGCGGCGCGAGTCGCCGCCGCCGGGGACGGAAGACCATCCCGTCCCAGCTCTGGCCGTCCTCGGTGGACGTGACCACCAGGTCGAGGACCAGGTCGCGGTCGTCCTCGCCGAAGAGCGGGAGGCGGCGGCGGCTCCGGCCGCGGGACGAGGGGCACGGCTCAGACCCGCTCCCGCAGCCAGGAGGTGACGGCCTTCAGGGTCTCGATCTCGTGCCCCGTGAAGGCGTGCCCGGCGCCGTCGATGCGGATCACGGTCACGTCGCGGTTGCCGGCCGCCCGGGCCACGCCGGACAGGGCGACGGCCTCCTCGAAGCGCACCACCTCGTCGCCGGTCCCCTGCACCAGGAGGATCGGCGCCCACACCTGGCCGATCTGGCGGAAGCTCATGGCCGAGGTCGCCGCGGGTCCGCGCGAGTGCCACCAGGTGCGGTAGGTGTAGACCTCGGCGTCGGAGGGGCGGCGGGTGGGCCCTCGGCTCTGCTCCACCAGGAACAGCCGGTCGTCCTCGGGGGCGTCGGGGTTGGCGCCGATCGCCCGGCGCACCGTGTCGGTGAGCTCGGCGTAGTCGGGGGTGGCCCCGTACCGCTCCGCCCGCGCCTGCATCGACTGGGGCAGGCCCCACGGGTTGCCCAGGCACACCAGGCCGCGCAGCTCGGGCACGTGGTGGAGGGCGGCGAAGCGCGTCGCGAGGGCGGCGCCGCTCGAGTACCCCGACAGGACGATCGTGTCGTAGCCCTCCGAGCGCAGCCAGGCCACCGCGGCCTCCACGTCCTGGATCGCATCGTCGAAGATCGCCTGGCCGAAGAGCTGGCCCACGTTGCCCATGCGCGTCTCCAGTACCAGCATCGGGTAGCCGGCACGGGCGATGGGGGCGGGGTAGAAGCGCAGGGTCCCCACCAGGAAGTTGCCCATGATCCCGTGGATGTGGACCAGCGCGGTGCGCCGGCCGCTGGCCCGGGACCGGGCGCGGGTGGCGCGCTCGTCGATCTCGAACAGGGCGTCGTGCACCTCGCCGTCCTCGGCCGTGAGGCTCACCAGGCGCCGGTCTACCGGCACACCACGACGCCTCTCGATCGGTCGGGAACGGACACCACCCGGCTACGATATCCGGGATGCCGCACGCCGACCGGCTCGCCGTGACGTACCTGTTCAGTCGGGAGTGCCCCTCCCACGAGGAGGGCCGTGCCCTGCTCGACGCGGCCGCCGCGGCGGCGGGCGTCGAGCTGGCCGTGACGGCCCTCGAGGTGCGCGACGACGCCGAGGCGGAGCGCCTGGCCTTCACGGGCTCGCCCACCTACCGCGCGGACGGCGGCGACCTGCTCCCCGACGACGGCCCCGCCCACGCCCACCGCTTCGACGCCTGCCGCCTGTACCACCGCCCCGGGGGCCGCGCCGGCCCCCTGCCCGATCACGACGACCTGGCCGACGCGCTCCGCGCCGCCGCGAGGAGGACAACCGCATGAGCACCACGATCGGCGACCCCGCCCCGGGCTTCCGCCTGCCCACCACCGACGGCGGCGAGATCGCGCTCGACGAGCTCGCGGGGGCTCCCGCGGTCGTGGCCTTCTGGTGCAACCACTGCCCGTACGTGCGGGCGTGGGAGGAGCGCTTCAACGACATCGCCCGCGAGTACGCCGACCGGGGCGTCACCACCGTGGCCATCTGCTCGAACGACGCCGTCAGCCATCCCGGCGACTCGTTCGAGAACATGGTCGTGCGCGCGGCCGAGGCCCGCTACGCCTTCGCGTACGCCCACGACGAGAGCCAGGAGGTCGCCCGCGCCTACGGCGCCGAGCGGACGCCGGACGTCTACGTCCTCGACGGCGACGGGCGGGTCACGTACCGCGGCGCGATCGACGACGCGACCGAGCCCGAGGACGCCACCTCGCCATGGCTGCGCGAGGCGCTCGACGCGACGATCGAGGGGCGGCCGCCGGCCGTCGCCCAGACGGCGCCGGTCGGCTGCACGATCAAGTGGCGGCGCTGAGGCGCCCGTAGCCGCGGTTGCAGTAGAGCAGCGGGTCGGTGCCCGCGAGCTCGGTCGAGACCACCCGCCCGACCAGGATCGTGTGGTCGCCGCCGGGGAGGGCGGCGTGGTGGGCGCACACCATCCGCGCCACCCCGAAGGGCAAGAGGGGCGCGTCGAACGGACCGGGCTCGTGCCCGAAGACGGCGAACTTCTCGGGGCCCGGGCGCGAGAAGGCGGCGGACATCTCGGCCTGCTCGGCGCCGAGCACGTGGACCGCGAAGCCGGGGGCGCCCACGAGCCCCTCGTGCGAGTGCGCCGAGTCGGCGATGCACACCAGCACCAGGGGCGGATCGAGCGACAGCGACGAGAACGAGGCGGCCGTCATGCCGACCGGCTCGCCCTCGTGGGTCGCCGTCACCACGGTCACGCCGCTGGGCCAACGGGCCAGGGAATCGCGGAACTCGCTCTGCTCGACGCTGTCCACGGCAGGAGGCTACTAGGGCCGTCGGGAGGCGTGCCCGCCGGTCGCGGTCAGGCGACGAGCGTGCTGGCGAAGACCTGCCACGCCAGGGCGGACTTGGCCACCAGGCTGATCGCGATGTAGGCCCTCTCGGCGAACACCTCGTCCGCCCATCGGCCGACCCGCCGGAACTGGAGCGCCATGTTCACCGCGAAGCAGTTGAAGAGGACGAAGAGCGTCCCGAAGATCACGTAGACGAAGGTGGGCGCCCGGTCACCGCCGATCAGGTACGCGGAGATGGCGATCCACGGGACGGCGCCCGCGACGCAGCCGAACCAGAAAGGCAGCCAGTCCACCGGTCCGCGCGGGTCCTGGCGCTCCATCAGCAGCCCGAACAGGATCATCGCCGCGTTCGCGCCGAAGATCGCGATCAGCGCCGCCATGTCGGAGATGCCCGTGAGCATCGCGATCAGGACGACCATGATCGAGGCGCTGATCGAGTACTCCGTCCATCGGGCCGGATTGCGCCCCCGGCGGACGTTGCGCTCGTACCAGCCCCGGACGGGCGGGGCCGCCACGAGGAGGTGGTCGGCCGCTGCGAGCAGCAGGAAGAGGGCGACGAACGGGGCGAAGCGCACGTCGGCGATCACCTCGAGCGCGCCCGGGGCGCCGCCCGGCGGGCCCGTGAGGTACGTGGCCGTGACCGGCGTGGAGAAGTCGTTGGCGAGCGCCAGGATCACCGCCGCCTGCGCCAGCATGGCGAGGCCGACGGCGACGTTGAAGGAGCGCAGGCTCATACCGTCGAGCATGCCAGGGCCCATCTCGCCGCCGCCTGGGATCCGCCTCGCACGTGGATTCTCGGGCCGGGGCGAGTACACTCGCGTGGATCAGTCGGCGAACATCGTCGAAATCAGGGCGGCAATCCGGCCGTCCGTGGGAGAGCGTCTCAACCTTCGAGCATCCGGTTGGACGGTCGAGTCAGGTCTCCCGTCCGATTCGCGGCCCGATGCCGCAAGGAGCTCAGATTGTCATCTACCACCTTCGCCGACCTCGGCGTGAGCGAGGACGTGTGTGCGGTTCTCGCCGAGCGGGGCATCACCTCGCCGTTCCCGGTCCAGGAGCTCGTGCTGCCGGTCGCGCGCACCGGCCGCGACGTGCTCGTCAGCTCGCCCACCGGGTCGGGTAAGACCCTCGCCTTCGGCCTGCCGCTCATCGAGCGGCTGGAGCGCTCGGCCGCCGGCCCCTCGGCGCTCATCCTGGCGCCCACGCGCGAGCTGGCCTCGCAGATCGAGGAGGAGCTCGCGCCGCTCGCCGTCGCGGGATCCCTCAGGATCGCCGTCTGCTACGGCGGCGTCGGGTTCGAGCAGCAGGCCAAGCGCGCCGTGCGCGCCGACATCCTCGTCGCCACGCCCGGCCGCCTGCTGGACCTGGCCCGCCAGAGGCGCGTGAGCCTCTCGGGCATCACGACCCTCGTGCTGGACGAGGCCGACCGCATGCTGGACATGGGCTTCCTGCCCCAGGTCCAGGACATCGTGCGGCAGGTGCCGCGCGACCGCCACACCATGTTCTTCTCGGCGACGCTCGACGGCGCGGTCGGCACGCTCGCCGAGCAGTTCACGCGCGACGCCGAGCGCCTGCGCATGCGCGAGGCCCGCAGCGACTCGGGCGAGACCCTGTCGGAGCGGCTCTCGCAGGAGTTCGTGGCCTGCACCCCGTCCACCCGCAGCGACGAGCTGCTGAAGCTCATCGGCGGCGAGGACGACCTGGTGCTGGTGTTCTGCCGCACCCGGCGCGGCGCCAGCCGGCTGGCCGAGCGCCTCGACCGCCAGGGCGTGTCCACCACCTCCATGCACGGCGACCTCACCCAGGCCCAGCGCGAGAAGGCGCTGCGGCGCTTCGCCAAGGGCACGGTGCGCGTGCTGGTGGCCACCGACGTGGCGGCGCGCGGGATCGACCTGGACGACATCGGCCTGGTGGTCAACTACGACCCGCCCGAGGACCAGGACGCCTACACCCACCGCGTCGGCCGCACCGCCCGC
This sequence comes from uncultured Thermoleophilia bacterium, assembly GCA_963806585.1. GTDB lineage: Bacteria > Actinomycetota > Thermoleophilia > Miltoncostaeales > Miltoncostaeaceae > Miltoncostaea. The sequence continues at coordinate 837,613 of CAWDYN010000007.1, forward strand.
GCCGGACGCTCCGGCCGCGCCGTGACGCTGGTCATGCCCGAGAGCGCCGACCAGCTCTCGCGCATCGCGGTCAACCTGGGCCTGGCCGAGAACTGGGAGTCGAACCGGATACGGCCTGGCGGCCCCCCGCGTCGTGTACGGCTCGCGCCGGCGCGGCTCGGCGTTCTCGCCCACCCGCCCGGCGCGCCCGCGCCCGACCGGCGGCCAGCCGGCCCCGGTGCGCGCCAACCGGGTCAAGCGCGGCAGCAGGATCCCCGCGGCCTGACCGGCGCGCCGTGAGCGACTACTCGATCGTGCCCGCCGACGACGTCGATGACGTCTACGCGGGCACGGACGTCCCCGGGGAGTTCCGCCCGCTGACGCGGGCCCTGGAGGGGGAGCAGCTGGCGGTGACGCTGATCCGCGTGCCGCCGCACTCCGACTTCGAGCAGGGCACGGGGCACCACCACGAGGAGCTCGAGGAGCTGTACCTCGTCACGCGGGGCACGCTCACGATGCGCTTCGGCGACGACGTGCGCCGGGTCGAGGCGGGCACCGCCGTGCGCGTCGCGCCGCGGACGGTGCGCTCGCACCGCAACGAGGGCGACGAGCCGGTCGAGATGTGGGCGATCTCGCGCCGCATCGACCACGGCGACGCCACCAAGGCCGACGACTTCTGGGAGGCCTCCCCCGACGCCGCGCAGCGGCGGGGGTAGCGCCCCTGTCTTTGCCCGCGCCGGTGTTCGGGATACCGTCGGTGCTCCACGACATGAGACCGGGAGGCGGGGCGTGTCCTTCTTCAGTCGCCTGAAGATGATCTTCGGCGCCAAGGCCAACAAGGCCCTGGATGCGGCCGAGAACCCGAACGAGATGCTCGACTACTCGTACGAGAAGCAGACCGAGCTGCTCACCAAGGTCCGCCGCGGCGTCGCCGACGTCGCCACCAGCAAGAAGAGGCTCGAGCTCCAGGCCGACAAGCTCCAGGCCAGCATCGCGAAGCTCGAAGGGCAGGCCGCCACGGCCCTGCGGGCCGACCGCGAGGACCTCGCGCGGGTCGCGCTCGAGCGCAAGGCCGGCGTCCAGGCCCAGCTCGCCGACATCACCGCCCAGCGCGAGCAGCTCCAGGCGGAGCAGGAGAAGCTGGTCGCCGCCGAGCAGAAGCTCACCACCAAGATCGAGTCGTTCCGGGTGCGCAAGGAGACGATCAAGGCCCAGTACACGGCCGCCGAGGCCCAGACCAAGATCGGCGAGGCCTTCAGCGGCATCTCCGAGGACATGGCCGACGTCGGGATGGCCATGGACCGCGCCGAGGGCAAGGTCGAGACCATGCGCGCGCGGGCGGGGGCGATCGACGAGCTGCTCGAGTCGGGCGCCCTCGACGATCTGAGCGTGAGCGGCGACGTCGTGGACCGCGAGCTCGCGCAGATCGCCTCGCAGGGCGCGGTGGAGGCCGACCTGGCCCGCCTCAGGGGCGAGCTCGGCGCCGGCGCCCCCGCCAGCGGCGGCGAGATCACGGACGGCGAGAAGTGATCGTCCGCGTGCTCGGCGTCGGGCAGTTCCGCCTCGACGACTCCGAGGTGGCCATGGTGGAACGGGCCGACGACGCGGTGGAGGCGGCGATCGCCGCCCGCGACGCGGGCGGCTTCCGCGCGGCGCTGGGCGACCTGATCGACACCATCGAGAGGGTGGGCGAGGCGGTGCCCGACGACGAGTTCGTCGCGTCCGACGTGATCGTCCCCGACCGCGACATCCCGTTCGAGGAGGCCGTGGCGATCGACGGCGGCAGCGGGGAGGGGCTGATCCCGGGCTGAAGTCCCCGCCCCCGAAGCCGCCGCCCCCGAAGTCCCCGCCGCCGCCGAAGCCGCCACCTCCTCCGAAGTCCCCGCCGCCCAGCCCGCCGGAGTCGCCCGCCCCCGGCGCGCCGGCGGCGGTCTCGCCGCCCAGCGCCCCTCCGAGGATGACGCCGGCGAGGGCGCCGCCCACCAGCGGCCCCATGCCGCCGCCGAAGCCGCGCGACTGCCAGTAGGGCACCGACCGCCCGCCGTCGTCGACCTCGCGAAAGCGCGGCTGGCCGCCGTCCTCGAGGTCCGTGGCGCAGCGGTCGCACACCGGCAGCTGCGCCGTCTCGCCGCTCGGGGTCGAGATCGTCGCCGTGGTGGTGGCGCGGCCGTGCTTGGGGTCGAAGGCGCACATGCCCTCGAGCAGCGGCTCCTCGTCGGCGGCCTCGGGCGGCCGGCCCTCCAGCACGGCGTGGGTGCGCCGCGCCGCCCGCAGGCCGGTCTCGAGGGCCGCGGCGGCGGCGTCGAGGCCCTCCCCCGTCGGCGCGGCGGGCGCCTCCAGGATGTCGCGGGCCTCCCCGTACGAGAGCACCGCCGTCGCGTGGTGCGGCGCCGCCGCTGCCGTGCGCTCGCTCTCGACCGCCATGTCGTCGTCGAGGTCGCTGATCTGGGCGGCGAGGGCGTCCACGAGCGGCTCCAGGGACTCGCGGCGGGCGGCGAGGGCCCGGGCCGCCCGCCGCGTGGCGCCGCGGCGGGAGACGATCACCGCGATGGCGATCGCCCCCGCGCCGAGCGCGAGGATCCAGAGCAGGATGCCGCCGCCCCCGTCGCCGCCCGAGGCCCCGCTGACGGTCTGGGCCGTCGCGCCGCTCGCCACGAGCGCCGCGGACAGGCGGTCGGCGACCGCGATGGTCCCGGCCGCCGGGTCGGCGCGCAGGGCGGCGCGCTCGGCCTCGAAGGCCCGCTGCACGTCGTCCGAGGGCAGGGGCGAGGCGATCGCCAGGTTGCCGGGCGACAGCACCAGGATGCTGCCCGGGTAGCTCAGCTGGTCGCGCAGCGACCGGGCGTAGCCCTGGGGGTCGGCGGGCGCCGTGTCGAGCACGCACGAACTTGGTCGGCGTGTCCTTGGCCGCCAGGGCGAGGGCCGCCGACTCGAGCGCGGCGCGGTCGGCACCCGACAGGCCGCTGCCCTTCTCGACGGCGACGTCCGACGCCGCGACCGGCGCCGGGTCGAGCAGCGCCGCCGCGGAGCCCGCCATCGCCAGCATCACGGCGAGCGCGACCGCCGATGCCACGACCCGCCGGATGTGCCTCACAACCCTGGCCTCCGTTCGACCCTTTCGCGGACGGGCACCGACAGGTTACCGTCGGGTGGTGGCGGCGGGCATCGAATCGGGGGCGGACGCGGCGATGATCCTTCGGTTGCCCGAGGCCGAGGCAGAGGCGGTGCTCGGGGCGATGTGCGCCGTCGCGCGCGCCCACGGGCCCGACACCATCAGCCGCGTCGACCGGCTGACCATCGAGACCGCCGGGCGCATCATGCTCGGCCTCGGCGAGGGCGCCCACGCCGAGCTGCCGAGCGTGACGCCCGAGCGGCTGGCCGCCCTCCTTCCCCGCGGCGAGGCCGCGGCTCAGGCCATGCGCATCCTGTCGATCATGGCGCTCGCCGACGGGCGCGTGGACGCGGTCCGGATCGCGCGCCTCGGCGAGTACGCCGCGGCGCTCGATGTCCACGAGGACTACCTGCGCGTGCTCGCCGAGGCGGCCCAGGGGGACATCGCGCAGGCCTCGGCCTGCATGATCCGCCGCAACGTCCGCAGCTTCCCCGGCCTCGACTGGACGCGCCTGGACGACGGGCCGCTCGCGCCGTTCATGCCCTACCGGGGCGAGGGCGCCGACCCGGAGCTGGAGGCGCGCTACGCGGCCCTCGGCGAGCTGGCGCCCGGCACCTTCGGGCGCGCCTTCTTCGACCACTTCCGCGCCAACGGCTTCGCCTTCCCCGGCAATCCGGACGGCCTGGCCGAGGGCTTCACGACGCCCCACGACTCGTCGCACGTGCTCAGCGGCTACTCGACCTCCCCGCCGGGCGAGATCTGCGTGTCCACGTTCATCGGCGCGATGCACCCGGACCACCCGCTGTCGGCCGAGGTGCTGCCGGTGCTCTTCAGCTGGCACTGCGACATCGAGCTCAACGAGCTGGCGGGCAGCTACGCGGGCGGCTTCGCGCCCGAGCGCTTCTGGAACGCCTGGGACCGGGGCGGCAACGCGACGGTCGATGTGGTGGCCGCGGACTGGGACTTCTGGGGGGCCGCCCCGGTGCCGCTCGAGGAGCTGCGCGCCGCCTACGCCATCGGCCCCCTCGACCCGGCCCTCGCCGCCTGAGGGGTTCGGCCGGGCTCAGCGCGCGATCGTGATGCCGGCGGCCTCGCGGTCGAAGCTGTCGGGCGTGATGCCCTGCTCGCGCAGCTTCACCTTCTGCACGCGCTCGGTGGGGGTCTTCGGCAGCGCGTCCACGAAGCGGATGTAGCGCGGCACCATGAAGTAGGGGATGCGCTCGGCCAGCCAATCGTGAGCGCGGCGGGATCGGGGGCCTCGCCCTCGGACACGACCACGATCAGGATCTCGTCCTCCGAGGAGGCGCCCTCCCCGGCCTTCACGCCGATCGCCGCGCACTCCTTGACCTGCGGGGTGGTCGGCGACCTGCTTTTCGACCTCCATCGAGGAGACGTTCTCGCCGCGGCGCCGGATGTAGTCCTTCACCCGGTCCATGAAGTACACGTAGCCGTCCTCGTCCATCCGCCCGAGGTCGCCGGTGTGCAGCTTCAGGTTGCGGAAGTCCTCGGCGGTCTTCTCGGGCGCCGCGTAGTAGGCCCGCATGATGATGTTCGGGATGCGCTGGTCGACCACGATCTCGCCGGGCGTGCCCGGCGGCAGGGGCAGGTCGGTGCCCGGCTCCACGATCGTGACCTCGTAGCCGGGGTTCGCCACGCCGCAGCTGCCCAGGCGGGGCGGCCGGGTGGGGTCCATCATGGTGGCGACGCCGGTCTCGGTGAGGCCGTATCCCTCCGTCAGCCGCACGCCGAAGCGCTCCTCGAACTCGTGGTAGATGTCCTTGGGCGCGGGCGCGGCCGAGATCGTGTGCACCGAGTGCGCCCGGTCGAGCGGCGAGGGCGGCTGGTTCCACAGGAAGTAGAGGATCGCGCCGATGCCGTTGAAGGTCGTGGCCCCCGCGTCGATCGCGTTCTGCCAGAAGCGGGTGCCCGAGAAGCGCTCCACGTAGGCCACCCGCGCGCCCACCAGCAGGGCCGGGTACGCGCACAGCACCTGGGCGTTGGAGTGGAAGAGCGGCAGGCACGAGAAGTAGGTCTCGCCGGCCAGGTCCTCGGGGGAGCAGCCCCGCCCCACGGCCATCGCCTCCACGGCGCTGCGCGCGGAGAAGTAGTCGGCCGCGTTCTGCTTGATGACGCCCTTGGAGCGGCCGGTGGTGCCCGAGGTGAACATGATGCGGGCGTCGTCGGTCCAGGAGTGGCCGATGCCGTCGGGCTCGGCGTCGGGCGCCGACATCAGCTCCTCGAGGGTCTCCCAGGTAAGGGACGGGTCGGGCCCGGCCTGGCCGCCGGTGCGCAGCACGACCACGCGCTCGAGCAGCGGCAGCTGCGGCGCCACCAGGGCCAGGCGGTCGAGGTGGGTGTCGGCGATGAACAGGATCCGCGACTCGACCAGGTTGATCGTCCAGCTGAGGAAGTCGCCCTTGTAGGCCGTGTTGATGGGGCTCATCACCGCGCCGGCCTTGAGGATGCCGAACCACACCGGCAGGAACTCCTCGCAGTTGGGCAGCAGCACGCTGACCGACTCGCCCCGGCCGACGCCGCGCGCCAGCAGGCCGTTGGCCACCCGGTTCGCCCGCGCGTTGACCTCCCCGTAGCCCACCCACGCCCCGTCGGCGTACTTCAGGAACTCGCGGTCGGGGTGGCGCTCCGCCGCCGTCCGCAGGATCTCGGGGAGCACCCAGGTGGTCGGGTCCTCACGGGCGTACCAGTCGGTCCACTCCATCAGGCCGCCTCCGGCTCGGGGCCCTGGCCCTCGCGGAACACGCGCCAGTCCGCGGGTCGCTTCTGCTGGAAGCTCTCGATCCCCTCCTTGGGCTCGGGCCCGTAGACGTGGTTGAGGGCCATCAGCTCCATCCCGTGGTTGGTCGACGAGTACAGCGCGTCGGTGGCCGCGTTGAGCGCGATCTTCGCCAGGCGCAGGCCCTGGGGCGAGCGACGCAGGATCTCATCGCACCAGCGGTCAACCTCGGCGTCCAGCTCCTCGGGCGCCACGACGGCGTTGACCAGGCCCATCGCGAGGGCCTCCTGCGCCGAGTACTGGCGGGTGAGGAACAGCACCTCCCGCGCCTTCTTCTCGCCGACCACGGCGGGGATCAGCTGGCAGCCCCACCACAGCGGAGCCGAGCCGATCTTGGGCCCGGCCTGGCCGAACCGGCCGGTGGTGTCGGTGATCGTGAGGTCGGAGATCATGTTGAGCTCGTTGCCGCCGCCGATGCAGTAGCCGCGCACCCGGCACAGGACCGGCTTGCCGTTGTTGCGGATGGCGCTCGCCAGCCGCGGCCCGATGATGTGCCCGGCGCGCTTCTCGCGCATCGTGCGCGTGGGCTCGCGGACGTCGCCGCCCACGCAGAAGGCCCGCTCGCCGGCGCCGGTGAACACGATCACGCCGACGCTCTCGTCGTCGGCCGCCGCCTCGAACGCCTCGCAGAGCTCGACCATCGTCTGGCCGCGGAAGGCGTTGAGCCGGTCCGGCCGGTTGATCGTGATGGTGGCGCGGCCGCCGGCGACCTCGTAGAGGATGTCCTCGTAGGCCATCGCGCTCAGCCCTCGTCGGGCAGGAACTTGCGGGCGTCGATCCCGTGCTCCTCCATCAGGCGCCGGAAGGTCTCGCGCATCTCGTCGGGGTAGTCCGGCAGGTCGGTCTCGGTGGCCAGCACGCGCTCGGCGTGGGCCCGCCAGTTGGGGCCGAAGTCCCAGTCGCGATCGTTCATCAGGCGCCGGATCTCGCGGGCCGGGAAGTACATCATCCCCGGGTCGCGGCCGTGGCGCTCGGCGATCTCGACGACCTCCTCGATGCGGCCCGGCAGCGGCGCCTGCTCCTGGATCAGGCCCTTGCGGGTGAGCAGCTCCACCGTGGCCGGGTCGGAGGCGTAGGGGACCCCGAAGGCGTTGTCGTGGAAGAGCTTCTCGAACTTCAGGCGCGGGCGCTGGCCGCCGGCGTCGGCGCTCTCGAGCGGGTAGCCCGACCGCGTGGCCCCAGGTGAAGCGGTAGTGGGGCGGCAGGCCGAACGCCTTCTCGATGCCGCCCGGCTTGCGCCCGAACGCGATCAGGATGTTGCCCAGCGCCCAGGCCGACCCCGGCCGCGATGGCGTTGGCGGCGGCCTGGCCGCTCTCGAAGCGCAGCAGGATCTCGGTGCGCTCGGTCGGGAAGCTCATCAGCCGCGGGATGGTCTGGGTCATCGAGAAGTCGTAGTTCCAGCCGTGGTACTTGGACATCGCGCCCGAGATCGCGACGCTGGAGATGCCGTCCACGGCCCGGCCGTACCAGGCGTTGAGGTTGGTGAGCCACAGGATCATGTGGGAGGCCTGGTTGATGATCTGGACGTTGAAGCCGGAGACGCACTCCTCCAGCTCGTCCCACAGCTCGCACGTGTCCTTGCGGACGACGATCGCCTCGGTCGCGTTGATGTTGCCCTGGCACGAGGCGAAGCGCGCCGCCTGCAGCATGGCCTCGATCTTCCACGCGCTCGACCTCGCGGTCGGCGTCGAAGTAGCGGATGCTGCGGCGATCGCCGAGCGCCTTGAGGATCGGGACGTCGGGGACCTGGTCCGCCGACGGGACCGCACTCGCCTCGCTCATCGCCTGCCCCGTTCGCTCGATCGTTGGCTTACAACGTAATCCCGGGATAACCTACGGCCGTACGCAGGACGCTGTCAAGGACGGGGGCGGCATGGCAGAGGTGTCGCAGGCACGCCGCGACCGCGCGCCGCTCACCCGCGCGCGCATCGTGCGCGCGGCGCTCGCGCTCATCGACGAGCGCGGGCTGGGCCAGCTGACGATGCGGCGCCTGGGGGCCGACCTCGGCGTCGAGGCGATGTCGCTCTACAAGCACGTCCCCGGCAAGGAGGCGATCCTCGACGGCGTGCGCGAGCTGCTGCTGCAGGAGTTCGCGGCGACGCCGCTCGCCGTGGAGGACGAGGCCGGGGGCTGGCGCGAGCACCTCGCTCGCTTCGCCAACGCCTACCGCGCCGTGGGCCTCGCCCACCCCGAGGCGTTCGGCCTGCTGGCGCCAGGGGCCCGAGCGGGCGTACGTGGCGGGGCGCGAGATCGCCGAGGCCGGCCTGGCGCGGCTCATCGAGTCGGGGCTCGACCGCCGGACGGCCATCCTGGCGCAGCGCACGATCGTGCGCTTCGTGCTGGGGTTCAGCCTGGTCGACCTGCGCCGCCGAGGACGCCCGGACGCCGGCGACGGCCGACGAGCTCGGCGCGCTCGATCGGGACCAGCCGCTGGTGGGAGAGCTGATGCGCTCCCTGGGGCCCGGCTCCGACCAGGAGCTGTTCGACTTCGGCCTCGAGGCGATCCTGGAGGGCCTCGACCGCATCATCGCCCGGGCCTGAGCCGCACGACGACGGAGGCCCCGCGTCGCGGGGCCTCCGGGTCGAGCGTGCCGTCCGTCCGGGGCTACCCCTGGCCGGAGGTGGTGATGAGCTCCTTGCGCGACGGGCTGTCGGGGAGCACGAGGCTCGCGACGACCGCGCTGTCGATGTCGGCCACGATGATGTCGCCGACCTCGTCGTTGACGTTCGCGAAGATGCCGCGCTTCTTCATGCTCGCGGCCGCGCCGTGGTTGTCCTCGGTCGGCGTCAGGTAGTGGATGCCGTCCGCCTTGTAGCGGTGGATCAGGAACAGGTGCAGCAGCGTCATCAGGCGCTTGCGGCGCAGCGACGTGTCGAACGTGTTCTGGTCGCGCACCGACAGGATGACCGGCCGCGCCGGTCCTGGAGGCGGCCGAACACGATGTTCGCCAGCTTCTCGTCGCTCGGTCGTCGACCACGCTCAGCTCGAGCAGGTCGGCGCCGGCGGTGTGCGGCCGCAGCCGCACCGTCAGCGGCTTCGTGATGCCGTTGTACTCGGCCCACTCGGCGAGCCAGCCCGCGAGCATCTTCGGCGGGACCTCGGTCTGGACCAGGTGCTGGCTCTGGGTCGAGCCCTCGCCCATCGCCTTCGTGGTGGCCGTCTGGCCGGACACCGCGATGAGCGCGGCGTCGGCCCGGGGGCCGCCGACCAGGGTCTGCGGCGTGCGGTAGGGCGACTCCAGCAGGCGGAACTTGCGCTGCAGGCGCGCCAGGGCGAGCATGCCGTCCTCGCGCAGCGCCGTGGTGAACTCCTCGGCGGCGAGGCCGTCGATCTGGTGGCCGCCGTAGGTCATGAAGTTGAAGACGAAGCCCATCTTCCCCAGCTCGATCGGGAAGTTGCGCATCTCGTCGTCGCTCATGCCGGTCGTGTCCCAGTTGAAGGACGGCGACAGGTTGTAGGCGAGCATCTTCTCGGGGAAGACGGCGTGGATCGCGTCGGCGAACTCCTTCGCGTCCGCGAGGTCGGCGGTCTTGGTCTCCATCCAGAGCAGGTCGGCGAACGGCGCCGCGGCGAGCGACTTGGCGACCGCGTACGGGATGCCGCCCTGGATCTGGTAGTAGCCCTCGGGCGTCTGGGCCAGCTCGGCGTCCCAGACCACGTCGACCCCGAGCTCCGGGCCTTGTTGCGGATCTCGTACCAGGAGGCGCGGGACGCGAACGCGTTCCACTCCTCGACCGTGATGTCGGGGGCCGAGTCCTCGTCGCGCGCGGAAGGCGATCAGGTCGGCGACGGCCTGGCCGAGCGTGGTGAGGCCGGCCTCGGCCTGCCACACTTCGAGGAAGGCGTCGGCGACGGCGTCGAGGGTGTCCTCCGAGGTGCGGATCTCGCCGGCCTCGTGGGCGCGCGGCGGCGTCGGCGACGAGCGTTGGACAGGCCGGTCTTCTCGATCCACGCGTCGGCCTCGGCGTACTCGCTCGTCGGGGACGGCGTAGATCAGGTGGCCGTTGAGCTCGCTCGATGCCGGCGCGCGTTGAGGCGCGCGGATGAGCGCGAGGAAGGCGGCCTTGTAGGACGGCACCGACGGTGTTGGTGACGCCGAGGATGAACGGCTGGTCGCGCTCGTCGCCGGCGCCGTCGAGCAGGTTGGCCGCCTCGGCGTCGGTGCGGGCGACGATGATGCCGGGCACGCCCATCAGGTCGAGCTGGAAGCGGGCCGCGCTGAGGCGCTTGATCTGCTCGTCGGAGGGCACGAGCACCTTGCCGCCCTGGTGGCCGCACTTCTTGGCGCCGGGCTTCTGGTCCTCGATGTGGTAGCCGGGGACGCCCGCCTCGACGAATCGGCGGACGAGGTTGCGGACGTGGGCGTCGCCGCCGTGGCCGGTGTCGGCGTCGGCGATGATGAACGGGCGGAAGTCCACCTCGGGGGTGGCCTCGCGCTCGGCCTCGGTCATCCGCGACCGCAGGTAGCGCTGGTTCTTGTCCGCGGTCAGCAGCGCGCGCACGAGGCCCTCGGCCTCGTCCGGCACCTGGCTCAGCGGGTAGCTCGCGAGGTCGGGGCCCGGGTCCTCGTTGGTGGAGCCCTTGGCCGAGGTGGCCCAGCCGCCGAGGTAGATGCCCTCGATGCCGGAGCGCTTCATCTGCACCACCTGGCCGGGCGAGTACGGCCCGAAGCTGGTGATGGACTTCCCCTCCGCGAAGAGCTCGCGCAGTCGCGCGTAGAACTGCTCCGCCGCGTTGCGCGCGATCGGTGTAGTCCTGTGGAACGGTGCCCCGCTGGTCGGCCACCAGACGGGCCGGGTAGACGCGGACCGTGTCCTTGAAGCGGTCGCTATCCATCCACTCCTGGAGTTCCTGGATCTCGTCCGCGATTGCAATAGCCCCCATACCAAGTCCCCTTGTGGCTCGATTTCACCCTGCAGTGTACGCGCGATCGCACGTCGCCCAACAACGTGACCGACGTCACGACCGCGATGCTCATGCGGATCCGCCCCCATGGGCGGGACCGCCCCGGCCTACTCGACGACCAGGACCTCGCAGTCGGCCTCGCGGCGCACGTCGCCCGCCACGTCGGCGCCGAATACTCGGCTGAGGAAGCCGTGGTGGTGCGTCCCCACGACGATCAGGCGCGCCTTGCGCTCGCGCGCCGTGTTGACGATCAGGTTGGCCGGCTCGCCCGGCGCCCAGATGTAGTGGACGCTGACGCCGGCGCCCCCGAGGCGCTCCTCGGCCATGTCCAGCGCCTCGACCACCTCCGGCGGGGCGTGCAGCGGGCCGTCGCGCGGCTCGTCGGCCGGCGTGCCGAAGTTGCGCGGATCGCGCGGATCGAGGGGCATCTCGAACACCGCGAGGACGACGAGGCGCTCGTGATGCTCCCGCGCCTCGACGGCCGCTCGGGACAGCGCCCGCTCCGAGCCGTCCGACCCGTCATATCCAACGACCACCGTCACGGGCGGAAGCCTACCCTGACGGCGGCGACGAGGTGGGTGGTGCGCCGGCGGGCCGGCGCACCACCCACGATCGCGGTCCCTAGGAGGGGTCCCCGGCGCCGCGGGCGCGGTCGCCGAACAGCCTCAGCAGGGCCCAGCCGCCCGGGAGCAGGCAGGCCGCGAAGAAGAGCTTGACGATGTCTCCCGGCACGAACGGCTGCACGCCGACCTCGTAGGCCGTGTTCCAGCCCAGGGCCTCGTCGGCGCCCGGCGGGGTCCAGTTGGCCAGCCAGGGCACGCCGAACGCGTAGATCAGGGCGTTGGCGATCAGGAGCACCCCGACCATCGTCATCACGTGCTCGGTGGCGCCGCGGTCGGCGAAGAAGCCGACGAAGAGGGCCGCCACGAGATAGCCCACGAGATAACCGCCGGTGGAGCCGGTGAAGTAGTCCCAGCCGCCGCTCCAGTCGGCGAAGACGCCGGCGCCGAGCGCGCCGATGGCCAGGTAGATCACCAGCGCGATGGCGGCCCGGCGCAGGCCGAGCAGGCCGCCCACGAGCAGGGCGCCGAAGGTGCCGCCGGTGAGGGGCACCGGGTGCCAGGGGATGCTGATCTGCGACGCGATGGTCATCAGGGCGACCGCGCACCCGATGAGGATCACGTCGCGCGTGATCGCCTGGGCGCGGTCCTTGCTCTGCGGGAACACGGCGTCGAGGAGCGTGCCGTGGAGTGAGGTCGTGCCGTTGTTGGTGGAGATGCTGCCTCGCTTTCCTGTGTCGTCACGGGTGAGCCTACCCAGCCGTGACGAGTCGTGCGCGGGCGGGCGGATAGCCTTGCGCCCATGCACTCGGTGGTCCTGGGAACCGGCTCCATGGCGCCGGAGATCGCCGCGGCCCTCGCGTCGGCGGGCGCCCCGGTGGTGGTGTGCGGCCGCGCGCCCGAGCGGGCCGACGCCGCCGCGCGGGCGGCGAGCGTCCTCGCCGGCGGCGGCGAGATCTCGGCCGTCGCGATGGACGAAGCCGCCTTCGCGGGCGCCGGGCTGGTGGTGGAGACGGTCGCCGAGGACCTCGAGCTCAAGCGGGGGCTGCTCGCGCGGATCGAGGCGTGGTGCCCGGCCGAGGCGGTCCTGACGACCAACACCTCGAGCCTGCGCATCGCGGACATCGCCTCCGCCCTGGCGCGTCCCGAGCGCTTCGCCGGGCTGCACTTCCTCAAGCCCGGGCACCTCACCGCGGTGGTCGAGGTGGTGCCGGGCCCGGCCACCGACCCGGAGGTGGTGGCCGGCCTGGAGGCCCGCGCCCGCGCCATGGGCAAGGCGCCGCTGGTGGTGCGCGCCGACGAGCCGGGCTTCATCTGGAACCGGATCCAGTTCGCGGTGCTGCGCGAGTGCCTCCACATGCTCGAGGCCGGCGTGGCCGACGCCGGCGACATCGACGCCGCGGTGTCGGACGGCCTGGCGCCGCGCTGGATGGCGGCGGGCCCGCTGGCGACGGCCGACCTGGGAGGCCTCTCGGTCTTCGCGACCATCTCGGCCCAGCTCTTCCCCCACCTGGCCGACGGGCACGACGCGCCCGCCGAGCTCACGCGCCGGGCCGCCGACGGCCCCGCCTTCGCCCCGTGGACCGCCGAGGGGGGCAAGGAGGTCGCCGCGCTGCGCGCCCGCGCCCTCGAGCTCGGGCGGCAGATCGCGGCGCGGCGGCGGGAGCTGGGGGCGTGAGGCGCTTCACGGCGCACCTGGGCACGCTGTTCGGCGAGCTGGAGCCGCTGGAGCGCCCGGCCGCCGCCCGGGCCGCGGGATTCGACGCCGTCGAGGCGTGGTGGCCGCCCGCCGCCGACGCCGAGGCGTGGATCGAGGCGGTGCGCGCGGCCGGGGTGCGCGCCGAGCTCGTCAACGCGGACGGCGGCGATCTGGCCGCCGGCGATCGCGGCTACTGCAACGTGCCGGGTCGCGAGGACGACGTGCTGCGCGCGGTGTGCGACGCGGCGCGGGTGGTGCGCGCCTGCGGCGGCGACCTGGTCAACCTGCTGGTGGGCCGCGTGGACCCCGAGCGCGACGCCCGGGCCCAGCACGACCTGGCGGTGGAGGTGGTGAGGGCCGCCGGCGACGAGGCCGCCGTCCTGGGGGTCCGGATCGTGGTCGAGCACCTCAACCCGGTGGACGTCGACCGGCCGCTGCTGCCCACGCCGGCCGCGGCGGCGGACTTCGTGACCGCCGTGGGCCACCCGTCGGTGCACCTGCTGTTCGACGCCTACCACGCGGCCCGCGCCGGCCTCGACCCGCTCGCCGAGCTCGAGTCCGTGGCGTGGCTGATCGGCCACGTCCAGTACGCCGACGCCCCGGGGCGCGGGGCCCCCGGGACCGGCACGATCGACCTCTGGGCGCTGCTGGACCGGCTCGACGCGCTGGGCTATCGGGGCCGCGTGGGCCTGGAGTTCGTGCCCGAGGGGTCCACGCGGGACGCCCTGAGGTCCCTCGCCTGACCCCCCGCAACCTCGTCAACCTCAACGCCGTCGACAAGGGCTACGGTGGCGCGATCGGTGCTGCGCGACGTGTCGCTCGGCGTCGACGGCCGGCGAGCGCATCGGCGTCGTCGGGCGCAACGGCGACGGCAAGTCGACGCTGCTGCGCCTGATCGCCGGGCTCGAGGAGCCCGACGCCGGTGCCGTGACCCGCGCCAACGGCCTCGATCTGGCGATCATCGGCCAGCTCGACGAGCTCGACCATCAGCGCACGATCCGCCAGGAGCTCGTCGGTGACCGCGCCGACCACGAGTGGGCCGCCGACAGCACGTTCCGCTCGGTGCTCGACGGCCTGCTGGGCGGCGTCGAGCTGCGGCGCTTCGCCGACGGCATGGACACGCGCATCGCCCCGCTGTCAGCGGCGGTGAGCGCCGGCGCATCGCGCTGGCCCGGATGCTGCTGGGCTCGCCCGACCTGCTGCTGCTCGACGAGCCCACCAACCACCTCGACGTGGAGGGCGTCGACTGGCTGGCGCGCCACCTGGCGGCGCGCCGCGGCGCGCTCGTCGTCGTCACCCACGACCGCTGGTTCCTGGACGCGGTCTGCACGCACACGTGGGAGGTCGGCGACAAGACGGTGCGCCAGTACGAGGGCGGGTACGCGGCCTACGTGCTGGCCCGCGCCGAACGCGCCCGCCAGGAGGCCGCGCGCGAGGAGCGCCGTCAGGGGCTGCTGCGCAAGGAGCTGGCCTGGCTGCGCCGCGGCCCGCCGGCCCGCACCTCCAAGCCGCGCTTCCGGATCGAGGCGGCCAACGCGCTGATCGCCGACGAGCCGCCGGCCCGCGACAGCGTCGAGCTGCTGCGCTTCGCGACCGCCCGGCTGGGCAACACCGTGCTGGAGGCCGAGGAGGTCTCGGTCGCCTTCGGCTCGCGCGAGCTGCTGCGGCGCGTCACCTGGCGGCTGGGCCCGGGCGCGCGCGTCGCGCTGGTCGGCGTCAACGGATCGGGCAAGACGACGCTGGTCAACGTGCTGGCCGGCGAGCTGGAGCCCGGCGCCGGGCGGGTGCGTGCGCGGCCAGACCGTCCGCCTCGCCCACCTGTCGCAGGAGGCGATGGACGCCGCCGATCCTGCCGACCCCGATGCGCGTGCGCTCCAGGCGCTGGAGCAGGTGCGCGGCCGCACTGCGCACGAGCGGCGGCGTCGAGCTGACCGCCGGCCAGCTGGCCGAGCGCTTCGGCTTCGGCGGCGATCGCGGTCGCACGCTCGTGCGCGACCTCTCGGGCGGCGAGCGCCGTCGCCTGGCGCTCATGCGGCTGCTGATGGAGCGAGCCCAACGTGCTGCTGCTCGACGAGCCGACCAACGACCTGGACATCGACACGCTGACCGCGCTGGAGGACCTGCTCGACGGCTGGCCGGGGACGCTGTTGGTGGTCAGCCACGACCGCTACTTCGTCGAGCGCGTGTGCGACGACGTCTACGCGCTGAGGCACCGACGGGTCGCATCCGCCACCTGCCGGGCGGAATCGACCAGTACCTCGCCGCGCGCCAGGCGGTGGCGCAGACCCCGCGCGTGCCGGCGGCCGCGACGCGCGACGCGGGCGCGCCGCCTCCCGGCGCCGTGCTGCGGTCCGCGCGCAAGGAGCTGGCGCGCCTGGAGCGCGAGCTGGATCGGCTGACCGCACGCGAGGCCGCGCTGCACGAGCAGATGGCGGCGGCCGCGACCGACCACGCGCGCCTGCGCGAGCTCAACGCGCAGCTGTCGGCCCTGGCCGCCGACCGCGAGCGAGCTGGAGGCGGGGTGGCTGGAGGCCGGCGAGCTGCTGGAGGGCTGAGCGGGGTACTCCCCCCGGGGATGGCCGAAGCCCTCGCGCTCCTCTGCCTCGCCAGCGCCCTCGCCTTCGCGGTGGTCCGGCCGCGGGGGCTGCCGGAGGTGGTGATCGCCGCGCCGGCGGCCGTCCTGCTGATGGCGACGGGCGTGGTGTCGCTGGACGGGGCCGAGCAGGTGCTGGACGACATCGGCGCCACCGTCGCGTTCCTGGCGGCGGTGCTGGCCCTGGGAGAGCTGTGCGCGCGCGCCGGCCTGTTCGACGCGGCCGGGCGGTGGCTGGCCGAGGGCGCGGCCAGGCGTCCACCCGCTCTGTTCGGGCTGGTGGTGGTGCTGTGCGCGGCGGTGACGGCGGTGCCGAGCCTGGACGCGACGGTGGTGTTCCTGACCCCGGTGGTCTTCGCCACCGTGGCCGTGCCGGGGGCGCGCCCCCGGCCGCACGCCTACGCGTGCGTCCACCTGGCCAACTCGGCGTCGCTGCTGCTGCCGGTCTCGAACCTGTCCAACCTGCTCGCCTTCCACGCCACCGGGCTCTCGTTCGCGCGCTTCGGTGCGCTGATGGCGCTTCCGTGGAGCGCGGCGATCGCGGTGGAGTGGGTCGCGCTGAGGCGGCGGTTCCGCGGCGATCTCGCGGCCCCGGCGACGGCCGGCCGGCCGGCCGCGGGCCGCGGCATCCCGGTGGCCTACACCGCGTCGGTGCTCGCCCTCACGCTCGCCGGTTTCCTGGCCAGCTCCTGGCTCGCGGTGGACGCGGCCCTGATCGCGGCCTGCGGCGTGACACTGCTGGCCGCGCCGGCGCTCGCGCGGCGGCGCATCACCCCCCTGGGGCTGGCCCGCGCCGCCGACCCCGCCTTCCTCGCCTTCGTCGTCGCGCTCGCGATCATCGTCGCAGGCGCCGAGGCCCACGGCCTCGGCGACCTGGTGGATGCGGTCACCCCGTCGGGAGCGGCCTTCCCGACGCTGCTGGCGATCGCCATCGTGGCGGCGGTCCTGGCGAACCTGGTCAACAACCTGCCGGCGATCCTGCTGATGCTGCCCGTGCTCGCGCCGCAGGGGGCCGGGCCGGTGCTGGCGGCGCTGATCGGCGTGAACATCGGGCCCAACCTCACGTACGTCGGCTCGCTCGCCACGCTGCTGTGGCGGCGGGTCCTGCGCCGCCACGGCATGGAGACGCGCCCCCTGGAGTTCCTGCGGCTGGGCGCCCTCTCGGTGCCGCCCGCGCTGATCCTCGCCGTCGCCGCGCTGTGGATCTCGCTGCGGGCCGGGATCTGATCGCGGTCACGCAGCGTCGGGGCGGAGGGCGCGCCGGGGGTACGGTGGTGGCGCCGGCGCGAACCCCCTCGGTCGCCCCGGGGCGCGATCGCACCAAAGAAATCCACGGACGATGTCGATTCGCGCGCGCCCGTTCGACGCATGGGTGAAAGCCACTCCCCAAGGAGGCACGACATGCGGTTCATGATCATCGTGAAGGCCACCGCCGACACCGAAGCCGGGGCATGCCCAGCGAGGAGCTCTCGCCGAGATGGGCAGGTACAACGAGGAGCTGATGAAGGCCGGCGTCCTGCTGGCCGGCGACGGGCTGCACCCGACGCTCCAAGGGCGCGCGCGTCCGCTTCTCGACGGCAAGGCCACCGTCATGGACGGCCCGTTCGCCGAGACGAAGGAGCTCGTCGCGGGCTTCTGGCTGATCCAGGTGAAGTCGAAGGACGAGGCCGTCGAGTGGGTCAAGCGCTGCCCGACCGACCGGCGGGGACGAGATCGAGATCCGCCAGATCTTCGAGGCGGACGGACTTCGGCGACCGCGTTCAGCCCCGAGCTGCGCGACCAGGAGAGCGCACCGCGCAGCTGCCACGACCGCTGGTCCGAGCGCTGGCACGCCGCGACGTGGCGATCGGCGTCGGCGACCGATCCGACGCGCATCGCGCCATCGACGCGGTCTGGCGCATCGAGTCGGCCCGGCTGATCGCCGGGCTCGCGCGCATGCGTGCGCGACGTCGGCGCTGGCCGAGGAGCTGGCGCAGGACGCGCTGGTCGCCGCGCTCGAGCAGTGGCCGCGAGTCGGGCGTCCCGGACAACCCGGGCGCCTGGCTCATGGCCACCGCCAAGCGCCGCGCGCATCGACCGCGCTGCGCCGGCGCGAGCACGCTGGAGCGCAAGACACGAGGAGCTGCGGCCGCGAGCTGGCAAGGCGCGCACGCGGACGCCGGACGGACTGGACGCCGCGCTCGACGACGACGATCGGCGACGACCTGCTGCGCCTCGTCTTCATCGCCTGCCACCCGGTGCTGTCCACCGAGGCGCGCGTCGCGCTGACGCTGCGCCTGCTCGGCGGGCTGACCACCGACGAGATCGCGCGCGCGTTCCTGGTGCCCGAGCCGACCGATCGCCCAGCGCATCGTGCGCGCCAAGCGCACGCTCGCCGAGGCCGCGCGTGCCGTTCGAGGTGCCGCGCGGCGCGGAGCTCGCGCGAGCGGCTCGGCGTCGGTGCTCGAGGTCGTCTACCTGATCTTCAACGAGGGCTACTCCGCCACCGCCGGCGACGACTGGATGCGCCCGGCGCTGTGCGAGGACGCGCTGCGCCTGGGCCGCATCCTCGCCGAGCTCGCGCCGCGACGAGCCCGAGGTCGCACGGCCTGGTGGCGCTGATGGAGATCCAGGCGTCGCGGCTCGCGCGCGCGCGTCGGCCCCGACGGCGAGCCGGTCCTGCTGCTCGACCAGGACCGCGCGCGCTGGGACCAGCTGCTGATCCGCCGCGGGCTCGCGGCGCTGGAGCGCGCCGAGGCGCTCGGCGGCGCGCTCGGGCCCGTACGCGCTGCAGGCGGCGATCGCCGCCTGCCACGCCCGCGCGCGCACGCGCCGAGGAGACCGACTGGGCGCGCATCGCGGCGCTCTACGACGCGCTCGCGCAGATCACGCCGTCGCCGGTGGTCGAGCTCAACCGCGCCGTCGCGGTGGCGATGGCCTTCGGCCCGGCGGCGGGGCTGGCGCTCGTCGACGCGCTGCGCCGACGAGCCGGCGCTGGCGGCTACCACCTGCTGCCGAGCCGTGCGCGGCGACCTGCTGGCGAAGCTCGGCCGCCGCGACGAGGCGCGCGCCGAGTTCGAGCGCGCCGCCTCGCTGACGCGCAACGCGCGCGAGCGCGCGCTCCTGCGCGAGCGCGCCGCGCGCGCGGCGCAGTAGGCCAGACCGGGGACCCCGCGGCCCGCGAGCACATCGATTTCATACATCGCCGGTTGTCTGCCAACAGTCGGGGGCGCGACGCGACCGATGGGGGTTGGGGCCCCGCACACGGCCGCCTAGCGTGGGGCGCATGCTCGTGCCGGCCCGCCGCATCGCATCGATCGCCGCCCTGGCCGCATTCGCCTGCGCGGCCTCGCCCGCCGCGGCGGCGCTGCCGGACCTGGTGTCCGAGCCGGCCGGACCGCCCTACATCGAGCGCTACTCCGACGGCCGGCTGCTGCTGCGCTTCGACGGCTACGTGACCAACGCCGCCGACGCCGGCCCCCTCGAGATCCGGGCCGCCGACCCCGACCCGGACACCGACGTGATGCGCAGCGTCTCCCAGTGGCGCGACGTCAGCGCGCCCGGTGTCGGCGGCTCCCCCGCCGCCCCGGCCGCGGGCGGCCCGCCGACCGTCGTCTTCGAGGGCAACGACGATCACAACCACTACCACCTGAAGGACGCGGCCGAGTACACCCTCTGGACCGACGACCTGAGCGTCCAGGTCGCGACGGCCCAGAAGACCGAGGCCGGCTTCTGCATCGAGGACAGCGACCCCGCCGCCGGCGCGTACAGCGTCGAACCAGAACAACTTCTGCTGGCAGGACCACCGCACCGGCGGCCAGTCAACGCTCGTGATGGGGATCACCCCCGGGTTCCGCGACGTCTACGGCTCGTGGCTCAGCTTCCAGTGGATCGACGTCTCCGACGTCCCGCCCGGCCGCTACCGGCTGGGCGCGCGGGTGGACCCGCGCGACGTCATCACCGAGACCCAGGAGAGCGCCAACAACGGGTACGCCTTCCGCCCCGCCGTCGTCCCGGGATACCGGGCGCGCGCGGTCTCGGCGGCGCAGGACGGCTCGCCGGTCGAGGTGCGCCTGGCGGCGGACGCGTTCGATCCGGCCGGCGAGGCGGCCTACCGGATCGTCAACGCGCCCGCCCACGGATCCCTGAGCCGCCCGGCGGGAACCGACTTCACCGACCCGGTCGTGACCTACACGCCCGACCCCGGGCACCGGGGCTCGGACAGCTTCACCTTCTCGGTGCGTGATGACGGCAGCGACTATCCGCGCACGGCCCCGACGGCGGCGGTCACGCTCACGGGCGCCTCCCCGGGGGTGGCGATCAGCGGGGCGCCGGCGAGCCTCGTCGCGGGCACCGGCGCGCGGCTCACCGCCAGCCTCGCCGACCTCGGCGGCGGGGTCACGTGGAGCGTGGACGGCGTCGCCGGCGGCGACGCGGTCCACGGCGCCATCGGCCCCGACGGGGTCTTCCAGGCCCCCGCCGCCCCGCCGCCCGCGGGTGCCGTGACGATCCGCGCCACCAGCACCGAGGCGCCCGAGGTCTGGTCGGAGGTGCGCATCGCCATCGTGGCCGCGCGCGCCCAGGTCGCCGCGCCCGCGACCGCCTGTGCCGAGGTCCCCTCGCGCAGCGAGCCCGCCCGCGGAGCCACGGGGCCGATCGTGCTCTCCCGGCGCCAGCTGCTGATCAACCAGCGCATCGCCCAGGCGGCGCTGCGCCGCGCCAACGCGATCGAGGCCTGGCTCGACGGCGGCGTCGAGGCGCGCGATCTCTGCGGCGGCGCGATCGGCATGGCGCAGCTGGGCGCCGGCGTGACCGCGGGCGAGGCGCCCTCGGCGCAGCCCCTCACGACGGCCGACCCGCGCCCGCTGCGCCCGGCGGCGTCCGCGCGCGGCCGGGCCGGGGCGGTCGCGCTCAGCGGCCGCCAGCTGCTCATCAACCAGCGCATCTCGCAGGCCGCGATGCGCCGGCTCAACGGGCTGGCCCGGCGCCTCGACGGAGCGCTCACGGGCGGCGATCTCGTCGTGGGAGCGGTCGGCCCAGGCAAGCTCGCGGGCGACATCCGCATCGTCGCGGCCGACCCGGCGACACCGCGCCCGGCCGCCAGCCGCACGCCGATGACGGCGCCGCCCGCGACGCGGAGCGCGCGCCTGCGCGTGACCGCCCGCCAGCTCGCGATCAACCAGCGCATCGCACAGGAGGCCGTGCGCCGCAGCGACGCCCTGAGCGACCAGATCGCGGCCGGCCTGTCCTCGCGCCACTTCGCCCAGGCGACGGTCGTGGGCGCCAACCTCGCCGCGGGAGTGCGGCCGTGAGCGCGACCGTCCGGCGACCGGACGCCGGCGCGCGTGGCCGGCCGTGGCGGTGGGCCTGGCGGCCCTCGGGCTGGCCGCGACGCCGGCCGCGGGGCGGGACGTGCTCGCGCCCGGGCTGGTCGCCGAGCGGCTCGTGCGGCCGGGGCCGGTCGTCGTCGATCTGATCCGCCTCGACCGCTATCCGCGCGTCGCGGCAGCGCGTCGGACCCCCTCTTCCGCGTGACCGCCACCAGCGGACCCGCTTCTCATCGGGCCGTACCCGGTTGTCCAGATCGTGCGCGACCGGCTCTCCGACGGGGCGGTCGCCGGGATCAACGGTGACTACTTCAGCTGGTCGGGCGTCCCCACGGCCTGCTCCTCGACGAGCGAGGGGCTGATCCGCGACCCGGCGGCCTTCCGATCGTCGGCGGTGTTCGACAGGGCCGGGGCCCTGCACGTGGCGCGCCTCGGGCTCGGCGGCTCGCTGGTGGCCCTCGGCGCGGAGGCGCGCCCACCGGCTCGCGGACGGTCCAGCGAAGCGATCAACCGGCTCGCCCGAGCGGGGGCGGCGAGAGCGTGCTCTACACCGAGTTCGGTCGGCGCACGCCCCCCTCCCCGGGGGTGCCCTCCCTCGTCCTCGCCCTCGACGATCCGCAGGCGCCCCTGATCGGGCCCGTCTCCGCGCGGGTCCTGGCGAGCGGCGGGGGCGGCATCTGCCTCGCGGGGCGGATCGTCGTGGCCCTCGGCGGCTCGCGCGGGGCCGCGCTCGCACGGCGCCTCGGGCCCGGCGACCTGGTGCTCGTCGACCTCGCCGTGCCGGGCTCGCCGGGGATCCGGTCGACCGGCATGGGCGGGGGGACCGCTGCTGGTCGTCGGCGGGCGAGCCGATCGCGAGCGCGAGGGTTTCTCGAGCGCACAGGTGGACGCGCGCACGGCGCGCAGCGCCATCGGCCAGACGCGCAACGGAACACTGCTTCTGGCGTCGTTGCGCGATGGGCGCTCGGGGCCCAGCCGCGGGGTCACCACCGGCGAGCTCGCGACGCTGATGTCCGACCTGGCGCGCGGACCGCGGTGGGTCTCGACAGCGGGGGCAGTTCGGGCATCTCGCTGCGCGAAGCGCCCGGCCAGCGTCGGCGCCGGCGGTGAGCGGGCCATCGCGACCGCGCTGGTGGTCTCCTACCGGGGCGTGCAGATGCGCCCGGCCGAGCCCGCGCGCGTGACGCCCAACGGCGACCGCAGCGCGGAGACGACGACGGCCGCTCTGCGCCTGACGACCGCTCGGCGGTGCGCGTCACCCTGCGCGATTCCCGCGGCCGCCGGGCCGCGCGTCTGGCCGCCGGCTGGCTGGACGCGGGTGTGCGCCGGGTGCGCGTGCCTGCGCGCGAGCTCAAGCGACGGCCGCTACACGATCAGCGTCGTCGCGCGCGCGCAGGACGCGCGCCGGCGACCCGGGCCCGCCGCACGGTGGTCGTCGACCGCACGCTCGGTCACCTGCGCGCCGCGGAGGGCGGGCGCGGCGCGTCCTCTCCTTCCGGCTGACGCGGCCGGCGCGCGTGACGGCGCCGTGCGGGTGCCGTCGGGCTGGCAGACGGTGGTGGCCAGGGCGGCGGCTCGGTGCCGGGCCGGCCCGGGTTGCGCATCCCGGCGCCGCCGGGCCGCCGCACGGTGCAGCGTCAGCGCCCGCTCGCGGCTGGGCGTCTCGACGCACTCGACGGTGGTCCGGGTGCGCCGCTGATGAGGGGCGTCGCCCGCCACCTCGCGGCGCCGGGACCGCCGCGCTCGGCGCGCTGGCTGCGCCGGCGCCGCCGACGCCGCGGTGCTCGGCGTGCAGGACGACCGCCTCACCTCGGGCCCGATCGCCGAGGTGCCCGCGCGCGCGTGGTTGCTGGGGCATCTCGCAGGCGAAGGTCACGCGCATCGATGTGCTCTGGTCCCTCGTCGCCCCCGGCGGCCCGCCGACCCCCGCGACCCGGCCGACCCCGCCTACCGCTGGGAGCGCACCGACGCGGTGCTGCGGGGCGATCGCGGCGCTCGGCATCACGCCGATCGTGGTCAGCTACTGCGCCCCCGCCTGGGCGACGGGCGGCCGCGGCGCGCCGCCCGGAACCGGAGGTCAACCCGAACGCTCCTCCGCCGGCCGCCTACGCCGCGTTCATGACGGCGCTCGCCCGTCGCTACACCGGCCGCTACCGTCCGCCGGGGCCACCCAGCCGCTTCCGCGGGTGCGGCACTTCGAGATCTGGAACGAGCCCAACCTCGCGGCGTTCCTCTCGCCCCAGGTGTCGGGCGGGCGGCGGGTCGCCATCAGCCGCTACGTCGCGATGCTGCGCGCCGCGGGCGCGGCCGTGAAGCGGGTCAACCCGGCCGCGGTCGTCATCGCCGGCGCCGGCGGTCCCCGCAGCTCGACCGATTCCCGCGGCACCGGGGCGCTGCCGTGGGCCCGCGCGATCGCCTCCAGCAAGGCATCCTTCGGCGCCCTCTCCCAGCACGTCTACCCGGCCGCCGCGCCGCGCGCCTCCACCCGCGCCTTCCCCGCGTGGGGCACGCTGCCCCGTTGTCGACGCGCTCGACGCGTGCCGCGGCGACGCGGCACGCCCGTCTACTCACGGAGGCCGGCTACACCACCGCGGCGACTCCCTTTCGCACCGTGCGGGTGACCGAGTCGCAGCAGGCCCGCTACCTGCGCCAGATCATGGCGCTGCCGGTGGTGCGCAGCCGGACGGGTGCCCGTGGTGATCTGGTTCAACCTCCAGGACAACCCCAACTGGCCCGGCGGCCTGCGCCGCGAGAACGGTCCACCAAGCCCAGCCATGCGGTCTTCACCCGCTCGCGCGCGCGTCGCGCCGGGGCGACGAGCTGCTGGTGCGCCGCCCGTCGGTGCTGAGCCGGCCGGCAACTGCTGATCAACCAGCGCATATCCCAGGCGGCGGTGCGGCGGCTCAACCTGATCGACTCGCGGCTGGACGCCGGGCTGACGGTCGCGCCGACCTGCGCCCCGGGGGCCTCGGCCCCGCGCCCTTCGCCGCGGGCGTCGGCGCTGACCGGGCCGCCGGGCGGCGCGCGCCGTCCGCCGGCGCCGCTGGCGCCGCGCGCCCGAGGCGCCGCCGGCACCGCACCCGGCGCCCGGGCGCCGCCGCCGACGGTGCGGCTCACCGCGTCCAGCTCTGTCAACCAGCGCATCTCGCAGGCGGCCGTCCGGCGCGCCAACGGCCTGGAGGCACGCATGCGGGCGCGGCCTCACCGGCGGCGATCTGCGGCCGGGAGCGATCGACGCCACCCGCCTGGCCGCCGGTCTCGCGATCACCGCGGCGTCGGGGCCGGGGGCGCCCCCCACGGTCACGCGGGTCGCGCGCGCCCGCGCCGGCGACGCGCGCGGCGTGCGCCTGTCCCGAACCCAGCTGGCGACCAACCAGCGCATCGCCCAGGCCGGCGTGCGCCGGGCCAACGCCCTGGCCGCGCAGCTCGCCGAGGGCCTGACCGGCGATGACTTCCGGGCGGGGACGATCACCGCCGTCAACCTCGACCCGGCGCTGCGCGGCCCCGGCTGACCGCGCCCGCCCCGCTCAGGGGACGCGCGCAGGCGGTATCCGACGCCGCTCTCGGTGAGGATGTGGCGGGGCGAGGCCGGCTCGGGCTCGAGCTTGCGCCGCAGGTTCGCGATGTACACCCGCAGGTAGTGGGTCTCCGTGCCGTACGCCGGCCCCCACACGCGCTGGAGCAGCGCCGCGTGGGTCAGCACCCGGCCGGGGTGGCGGGCGAGGCACGCGAGCAGCTCGTACTCGTGCGCGGTCATGTGGACGGGACGACCCGCGCGCCGCACCAGGCGGCGCTCGAGATCGACCTCGGCGTCGCCGAACCGGACGACGGGGGCATCCCCTTCGGGCACGGCCGAGCGGCGGATCGCGGCGCGCACGCGGGCCAGGAGCTCCGGCGCCGAGAACGGCTTGGTGACGTAGTCGTCCGCCCCCGCGTCGAGGGCCTCGATCTTGAGCTCCTCGTCGTCGGCGGCCGAGACGACGATCAGGGGCGCGTCGCTCCACGCCCGGATCGTCCGGCACACCTCCACCCCGCTGCCGTCCGGCAGGCGCAGGTCGAGCAGGATCGCGGTGGGGGGCCGCAGGGCCGCCGCCCGGACCGCCTCGGCGGCGGTGCCCGCCGAGGCCACCCGGAACCCCCCGGTGCGGAGCACGACCTCGAGGGCGCGGAGGATCTGCGGCTCGTCGTCCACGACCAGCACCTGCGGGCCGGCCCCTTCCTCGGCCTCGCCGGTGCCGTCGCCGCGGGTCACCACGGCTCGATCAGGAGCCGGTAGCCCACTCCCGTCTCCGTCACCAGGTGGCGGGGCTGGGCCGGGTCCTCCTCCAGCTTGCGGCGCAGCGCCGCCACGTGGAAGCGAAGGCTGGCGATGCTGCCCTCGCCCTCGCGCCACGCGCTGGCGATCAGCGCGCGGTGCGTCAGCACCCGGCCGGGCTCCCTGACCAGGCAGGCGAGCACCTCGTACTCCTGGCGGGTCACGTCCACCGGCGCCCCGTCGCGGCGGACCACGCGGCTCGGCAGGTCCACCTCCACCGAGCCGAAGGCCAGCCCCCGGTCGGCGGGCCTCTCGCGCGCCCCGCGGCGAAGCGCCGCGCGCAGGCGCGCGAGGAGCTCGCCGATCGAGAAGGGCTTGGTGACGTAGTCGTCGGCCCCGGCGTCCAGCGCGCCCACCTTCCCGTCCTCGTCGTCGAGGGCCGAGACCACGACGATGGGCGTGCGGGTCCACTCGCGGACCCGCCGGCACACCTCGACCCCGTGCCCGTCCGGCAGCAGCAGGTCGAGGACCACCACGTCTGGATCGAGGTCGGCCACCATCGACAGCGCCTCCTCGGCGGTGCCGGCCACGTCCGTGCGGTATCCCGCGGCGCGCATGCTGCTGGCGAGCGCCCGCGCGATCGCCGGGTCGTCCTCGACGATCAGGACGGCGCCCTCCGCCGCGTCCACCGCGCTCACGCGCGGCCCGGCGCGTCGGCGCGCGGAAGGCGGAGGGCGAACCGCGCGCCGCCGTCGCCCTCGAGAAGGGCCAGGCGGGCGCCCTGCGCCTCGGCGAGGCGCTTCGACAGCGCGAGCCCCAGGCCGAGGCCACCCCCCGTCCGGGCTCCCGTGAACTGCTCGAAGATCGAGTCGCGCAGCGCCGCGGGGACCCCGGGGCCCTCGTCGGCGACCACCACCTCGACCGCGTCCCGGTGCCAGCGCGCGCTCACGCGGATCGGGGGCAGGCCGTGCCGCGCCGCGTTCTGCAGCAGGTTGACCAGGATCCGCTCCGTGAGGACCGGGTCGGCCCGCACCAGGGGCCAGGCCGACCCGACCTCCACCAGCACGTCGCCCTCCGCCAGGAACCGGGCGGCGGCGGCGCGCGCGCCGGCCACGAGCTCGGCGACCGAGCAGTCGTCCGGCCGCGGCCGCAGCACGCCGCCGTCGAGCCGCGACAGGTCGAGCAGGTTCGTCACCAGCCGCTCCAGGCGGCCGGTCTCCTCGACCACGATCCGCAGCATCTGGCGGCGGTCCTCGCCGTCGGCGTGCTCCAGGGCGCCGGCCGCGGCGGCGATCCCGGTGAGCGGGGTGCGGAACTCGTGCGAGACGCCGCGGAGCATCGCGGTCTTGAGGGCGTCGCTGCGCTCGAGCGCGGCGGACATGGATCGCGCCGACTCGTAGAGGCGCGCGTTGTCGATCTGCAGGGCGCTGCGCCGGGCGACCTCCTCGGCGAGCACCAGGTCCTCGGCCCCGAAGCGCGCCCGCCCGCCGCACGTGACCATCACCATCAGCCCGAGGGTGGTCCCCCGCGCCACAAGGGGCACCGCGATCGCCGAGGTGGCGGCCCCGGGCATCGCCGTGGCGGTGGAGACCGGGTGCAGGAACGCGGGTGGCCGCGCCGCGTCGAGCGCCGGGATGAGCAGCGGGGCGTCGGGCAGCGGCGCGTCGGTCATCGGCTCGCAGGTGCCGTCGGATGCGACGAGCAGCGGGGCGTCCCCGTGATCGCCGGTCGCGTGGGCGTCGACCGGATCGCGCGCGTCGAGCCGGAGCGCGCACCAGTCGCACGCCCGGGGCACCAGCACGCGCGCGAGCCGGCGCAGCCGCGCCTCCGCCTCGAGGGCCGGCTCCAGCGCGTGATGCGCCGACGAGAGGATCGCGAGGCGGCGCTCGGAGGTCTCGGCACGCTGGCGTGCCGCGCGCATGAAGTGCCCCAGGCCGGTGATGACCAGGGCCGCCAGGACGAACAGGGCCCACCTCACGGCGTCGGGTCCGTCGTCGATCCAGGGCCGCCCGGCGGGCTCGATCAGCACGAGCCCCATACCCAGGGCCGTCACCGCCGTGGCGGCCAGCCCCGGGCCGAGGCCGCCGAACCAGACCGATCCCGCGACCGCGGTGAGCACGAGGCCGAAGAAGGTGGGGCCCGTGGTGTGCTCCAGGGCGAACGTGCCCAGCACCGCCGCCGTGCCCAGCGCGGCGGCGCCCGCGTAGAGCGTCGCGTCGGAGGGCCGGCGTCCACCGGTCGCGGTCGCCGTGGCGGCCAGCCGGAACCCGGCAGGGAGAAGGCGCGCGCGACCCGCCCGGCCATCCTCCGCCTGTGCCGCCCGCAACGTGGCCTCCTCTCCGCGGCGCCCGCGTCCGGCCTCCCCGGACGCGGGTTGAGCCTGTCGCATCGGGCGCCCGGGGTCGCGGGCGAGGGTTCCGGGCGGACCCTCGCCCGAGGACGCGCCCTCATGCGCCCTTGACGCGATGGGGCGTTGACTTGATGCGGCGCTCATGGCCGGCCCGGTAGAAAATCGGGTGTGAGAACGGGCACGACAGGGGGATCGACGGCGCGCCATCGGCATCCGCCCGTGCGGCCGGCGGGGGCCGGTCCGGAGCCCTTCTGGCTGCTGGATCCGTTCGACGGCCTCGCCGACGAGGAGGCGGCGGCGCTCGAGCGGGCGTTCCCGGCACGGCGCTGGGCCGCCGGCGAGCCGGTGCCGGCCGGCGACGGGGCCGCGCTCGTGGTGGTGCGGGGCGGCCTGGTCGCGGTCATGTCGCCCACGAGCCGCGGCCGCGCGGTCGCGGTGGCGCTCCTGCAGGCCGGCGACCTCTACATGGTCGACCCGCTCGACGCGACGTGCCGGCTCGAGGCGCTGGAGCAGGCGTGGATCTCGGCCGTCCCGACCGAGCGGCTCGAGCTGCTGCTGGAGCGCGCGCCGGCGATCGCCAGCCACCTGGTCCACGGGCTGGCCCATCAGCTCGAGGAGGCGGGGCGCGCCGCGGGCATCCTCAGCGAGATGAGGGTGGAGGACCGGCTCATGGGCACGTTCGTGCGCCTGGCGATGCGCCACGCCATCGTGACCTCCGAGGGCGTCCAGCTCTCCCTCGAGCTCTCCCACGCCCAGTGGGCCACCCTGGTCGGCGCCTCGCGGGAGGCGGTGACCGCCGCCCTGCTGCGCCTGCGGCGCAGGGGATGGCTGCGGTGCCGGGGGCGCGTGATCCTCCTTCCGCAGGCACAGGTCTTCGGCGAGGTGGGGGAGCGCCCCGGAGATCCCGCGACCGCTCCGGTCGCGACGGCCGCCTGAGCATGGGCCGCAGACCGGCCGGCGCGTCCCGCCGGCCCCGGGGGCCCGGCGTCCCTTCCCGCGCGATCGGCGTCGTGCTCCTGCTCGTCGCCGCCGCCGCCATGCTGTTCGTGGTGGCGACGGTCGCGGTGGCGACCAGGTCCGGCGGGGGACCGGCCGTGGGCGGCGACGGGACCGTCGGTCCGCGGGTCTACTCGTTGATCCAGCCGGGCCAGAGGCGCGCGGACGTGCGGGCGGTGCTCGGGACGCCCGGGCGCGTGCAGGTCGTCGTCGAGGACGGCGGGGTGCTCGACTGCTGGATCTACCGGCGGGCGCGCGCGCCGGGCATGTGGTTCCGGTTCTGCTTCGACGGCGACGTCATGGCCAAGAAGTCCGCCCTCTGATCGGTGGGACGCGGAGCTCCCGGTAGCGGCGCGCGCCGGATGCTGGGCGGACCCCCACCGGGGCGCCGCCGTCGCCGCGCGTGGATGGCCCTCGCCGTCGCCGCGGCGGTGGTGGTCTCGACCACCCTGCTGTCGCTCACGATCGAGGGCGCCAACGGCGGGTCGGCCGGGCGGCGACCGGTCGGCGCGATCGATCCCTCCGCCTTCCGCGACATCACGCCGGGGACGCTGGCCCTGACGGTGCGGTCGAGGCTGGGCCGCCCCCACGCGCGGCGGCGGCCCCCGCTGAGGCTGGGCGGGCTCGACTGCTGGACCTACACCGACGCGTCGGGCTCGGGTGGGCGGTTCCGGTTCTGCTTTCGCCGGGGCTCTCTCGTGAGCAAGGCGCGCATTCGGCCGCCGGCACCGTCCGCCGGCGACGGGGGGCGGACCGTGTCGGCCCCGTGACACGGCGGCCGTCGCGGCGGCGAACGAGCCGGGGCGCGGCGCGACGGAGCATCGGTGGGGACCGACCCCACCAGCGAAGGAGACCACCGCCATGCCCCCGCTGCGCTCCCTTCTCGTGTGGCCCCTGCTGGGGGCCCTCGCGCTCGCCGCCGCGTTCGCGGCCGGCCCCTCTTCCGCCCACGCCGCGCCCGGCGGCCCCAGCCCGTACGCCGGCGGCACGCCCGCCGCGGCGGGCGCGTACGACTTCGTTGCCGGCATCCGCGCGCTCGGCGCCCCCCGGGGCGAGTTCTTCTGCACCGGCACCCTGGTCGATCCGC
The DNA here is from genome assembly GCA_963806585.1 of uncultured Thermoleophilia bacterium. Classification (GTDB taxonomy): domain Bacteria; phylum Actinomycetota; class Thermoleophilia; order Miltoncostaeales; family Miltoncostaeaceae; genus Miltoncostaea. Next base: position 867,251 of record CAWDYN010000007.1, read on the forward strand.
AGTGGGTGCTCACCGCCGCCCACTGCCTGGACGAGGGCCGCACCGCCTCCGGGATCCAGGTCGTGGTCGGCGAGACCGACATCGACGACGGCACCGATCCGGCCCGCGTCCACCGGGCGGACCGGCTGGAGATCCACCCCGGCTGGGGCGGCGAGGCGGGCGACAAGAACGACGTCGCGATGATCCACCTGATCACGCCCGATCCCGCCCAGGTGGTCTACTTCGGCGTCCCGAGCAACCTCAAGAAGGCGCTCGCGACCTGCCGCGCGAGGATGCTCATGATGCGGTCCCCCCTGGCCCCCTTCTCGTGCCCGATCAGGGTCGGCACGGCCGTCGGCTGGGGTCGCACCCCCGCCACCGGCGACGCCACCTCGCACCGGCTCATCCGGTCATCGGCGACGATCTACAACCAGGGCTTCAAGAAGACCTTCTGGGCCGCCAAGACCGGCGGCTGCCCCGGCGACAGCGGCGGGCCCCTGCTGGTGCCGGCGAGCGACGGCCACCTGATCCAGATCGGCGTCGCCAGCCACATCAGCCACGGCGGCGGGTGGCTCGACTGGCTCGTCGGCGGCCAGTGCACCCGGCGCGGGACGGACTTCTACTCCGACGTCTCGGGCGGCCCGCTGCTCAGCTGGTTCGAGCGGTTCCTGCCCTGAGCGCCTACGCTGTGGGGATGACCGGCGCACCCCCACAGCGGGTCGTCTCGCTGCTGCCCTCGGCGACCGAGATCGTGTGCGCGATCGGGCTCGGCGAGCGGTTGGTGGGCCGCAGCCACGAGTGCGACTTCCCGGCCGGCGTGGAGCGGCTGCCCGCCGTCTCCACGGCGCGCATCGACGGCGAGCGACTCGATGCGGCGCGGGTGGACGCCGAGGTGGCCGCCGCCGTGCGCGCGGGCGAGCAGCTGTACGGCATCGAGGCCGGCACCCTGGAGGCCCTGGCCCCCGACGTGGTCCTCACCCAGACGCTCTGCCGCGTGTGCGCGGTCGAGGGCGACGGCGTGCGCTCGGCCCTGCGGGCGCGTGCGCTCGAGGCCGAGGTCGTCGAGCTCGAGCCGGAGGGCGTCGAGGGCGTGCTCGGCTCGATCCTGGCGCTGGGCGACCTGCTGGGCGCCGCCGAGGCGGCGCGGGCGGTCGTGGACGACGCCCGCCGGCGCCTGGCCGCGGTCTCCGCCGCGGTCGCGGGCCTGCCGCGCCCCGGCGTCGTGGTGGTGGAGTGGACCGACCCGCCGTACGCCGCCGGCCACTGGGTGCCCGAGCTGGCGGCGATCGCCGGCGGCCGGGAGATGCTCGGCCGGGGCGCCGACCCGTCGTTCCGCACCACCTGGGAGCGCATCCGCGCCCTCGCGCCCGAGGTCGTGGTCATCGCCCCGTGCGGCTACGACCTGGCCCGCACGCGCGCCGAGGCCACGCCCGCGCGGATCGCCGCCTGGCTGGCCGGCACCCCCGCCCTGCGGGACGGCCGCGTCTGGGCGATCGACGCCAACGCCTACCTGTCGCGCCCGGGCCCGCGCATCGTGGAGGGCGCCGAACTGCTCGCCGCGATCCTGCACCCGGGGGCTGTGGCCATGCCGGCCGGGGGCGCGGAGGCGATCCCGACGGGCCGCGCGCCGGCGCACCGCTGAGCACGCCCCACCCCCTGCGGACGGGCCGGACCGTCCGCAGGGGGTGGGTGGTGGCTAGAGGGCCGGCCTCAGCCTGTGGTGATCCGTCGCCAGCTGGAACGCGTGCGCGACCAGCAGCGCGGTGTCGTCGTCGCCCGGGGCCGCGACGCACTGCATCGACAGCGGCATCCTCTCCGCCGCCGACAGCCCGGTCGGGATCGCGATCGCCGGAGCGCCGGTCAGGTTCCACTGGCCGGTCTTGCTGCCGCTCGAGGGCCGGGACGACGGCGTGCCGCCCCCGGTCTTGAGGCCGGCGATGTTGTCGGCCGGGTGCACCAGGCAGTGAACCTCGTCGAAGACCGACAGCAGCCGCTCGGCCCACAGGCGCCGCACGCGCTGCGCCTGGGTGTAGGCGTGACCGGGCATCAGCACCCCCGTGGCGACCCGGCTGCGGTAGGCCTCGGACATGTTGCCGGGCTGAGAGATCAGGTTCACGTACTGGTAGCCGGCCACCTCCGAGCTGCGGATGATCGAGTAGAACGAGTCGTAGGTGGTGAGGCCCGGCTGCAGCACCTGGGTGGTGACCGTGCGCAGGGTCGCACCCTGGGCCTTCAGCACCGAGACCGCCTCGACGAACGCGGCCATCTCCTCGTCGTTGGGAACCGTCAACAGGTAGTCCCCGGGGGCCGGCACCCCCACCACGACGCCGCGCAGCGGCTTGCGCGAGGAGGCCTCCAGCAGGCGCTTGGCAAGCCGGTACCGCTTCACCGGCCGGGTGTGCGGATCCTTCGCGTCCTGCCCGCCGAGGGCATCGACCACCAACGCGCAGTCGAGCGCCGAGTGGGTGAGCGGGCCCGGGTGGTCCATCGACCAGGCCAGCGGGAAGATGCCGTACAGGCTGATCGTGCCGTAGGTCGGCTTGAAGCCCGAGAGACCGACGTTCGCCGCCGGGCCGCGGATGGATCCGCCGGTGCACGTTCCCATGCCGATCATGAACTCCGAGGCGCCGACGCCCGCGGCGGACCCCGAGCTCGACCCGCCGGGCGTGCGCAACAGGTCCCAGGGGTTGTTGGCCGCCGAGGCCGTGGCGGTGGCGAGCTCGCTGGTGCCGACCTTGCCCATGATCACGGCGCCGGCCTTCTTGAGACGGGCGACCGACTCGGCGTCGTACGCGGGCACGAACCCGGCGTAGAGCCCGGAGTTGCCCTCGGTGACCTTGCCCTTGGTGAAGTAGATGTCCTTCAGCCCGACCGTGATGCCGTGCAGCGGGCCGAGGTAGGTCCCGCGGCGGATCAGCTTCTCGGCCGCCCGCGCCTGGGCCAGGATCTCGGCCTCCGGGTAGGGGTTGACGAACGCCAGCACCTTCGGCTCGACCGCCGCGATGCGCTCGAGCGTCGCGACGGCCAGGTGACGGGCGAGAGCCGGCCCGAGCGGATCAGGCGGCCGGCCTCCGAGACCTCCAGGTCGTGGAGGGGCGTGGACGGGGTGCCGGAGCCGCCCGGCTTGCCCTTGGAGGCCAGGCCGGTGACCGGTGCCGCGAGAACCGAGGCCGCGGCGGCGGCGGTGGCGGCGCCCTTGACGAAGTCGCGGCGGCTGAGGGACGCGGTCTCGGGCGTCACGAGTGCCGCCCCTGACCCGGCTCCACCGCCGCGACGGGCACGTAGGTGACCAGCGGCACCGGGGTGTCCGCCTGCGGAATCGCATCGAGGAATGCCTGGCACTGCTCCAGGCCGTTCAGGACGCTGTCGAAGACGCTCGTCGGCAGCTGGTCGTCGCGCAGCCCGTAGAGCGGGCCGAGCTGCTTGGCCAGGTCGATGGCCTGTTCGGACGTGTAGGGCACGGATCCTCCTGAGTTGGCGACCTCTCCTGGGCGCGCGGCGCGCGCCCATCGCCTCCGGGGATCCCTTACGAGGGAAGGCCGGGCCATCCTGACCGGCCGGCTCCGCCGGCGATCCATCCGGCCGCACAAGGATCGCGACGCGTCGTTTGTGCTCCCGGCCGATCGCCCCCGGAAGCCGGCGCGCCCCGCGCGCGAATCGGCGCTTGTCCGAACTTCGCGGCGGCCGATCCGTGCACCCGGCGCGTCACGCCGCGTTCACGGCGGACGTATCGTCGGGGGCCGCGAACCGCATCCGGAACGCGGCGGGGAGCAGCCTGCGCACGAGCGGCGCCCTCGTGGCGGCCGGCAGGACGAGGCCGTGCAGGGCGCCGCGGCCGCGCGGCAGGCCCACCGGCCGCAGGGACGCGACGCCGGGCAGGGCGGCGAGCCGCCGCTCCTCGGCGCGACCCATCCCCCACGGCCACGGCGGCGCGCGGTAGCCGGCCTCGTTCACCAGGGCGCCCCGCCGGCTGCGCGCGCTGAGCCACCGGGGCGCCGTGTCGAACACCATCGCCTGCCCCGGCAGGCGGCGCGCGACCGTCTCCACCAGCCGGAGCACGTCGGCCAGGTCGAAGTACATCAGCAGGCCCTGGGCGGTCACCAGCACCCCGCGCCCGGGCTCGACGGCGTCGAGCCAGCCCGGATCGAGCGCCGACGTGGCCAGCGTCCGCAGGCGCGGATCGGCGGGAAGGAGCTCGCGCCGCAGGGCCACGACCTCCTCCAGGTCGACGCTCAGCCACCTCACGCGCCGGTCGTCAACGCGCCAGAACTGGGTCTCGAGGCCCTCCCCCAGGGCCACCACCGTGCCGCCGGGATGCTCGGCCGCGAAGCGCCCCACCTCCTCGTCGAACGCCCGCGCCCGCAGCGCCTGCCATTGGGCGAACTCGCTGCCGAAGCGCTCCGCGAAGGGGTGGTCGATCCGCTCGACCAGCGCGATCGCCAGCGGATCGTCGAGCACGGCGTCGGGACGCGCCGCCTCCACCGCGCGATGATGGAGCGTCCACAGCAGCGTCTCGGCGACCCCGCCGAGCGCGACGCGGGTTGTGGGAGCCTGGGCCACGGCTGGTCCCAGCGTAGCCCCGCGCCGCACGCGCGCGGCGCCCCGGGGTCGGCCGCCGACACCGGCGTTAGCCGACGGCCTCATGCGCGTTCGCCCGGTTCCTACTGTTCGCCGGCCCGGCCCGAAACCTGTTGAAGCCTGCCCCCTGGGCGTAGAGCGTGACGGTTGTAACGCACTCACGTCCCGGGAGGACACATGGCACCGGACCACGACCCCGCGCTGCCCGCCGTCGGCACCACCAGGCGGCGCGATTTCCTGAAGGGCGCGGCCGCGGCCGGCCTCGGCGCGACGGTGGCGGGCGGCCTGCTCGTCAACACCGCCTCCGCCCACGGCAAGGGCCGCACCAAGGGCCACGGGCGACCCTCGTGGGGGCTTCCGGGCGAGGCGAGCCTCGGCGGCAACATCGGGAAGTCGCTCTTCTACACGATCAACGTCTCCGACCTGGACCGGGCGGTCGAGTTCTACGAGGCGACCTACCCGGTGAAGCGCGCGCAGGTCATGAACGGGCCGGTGCAGGCCTTCCGCGGCCTCGGCATCCGGCGGGGCCAGTTCAAGGCGCGCCTGATGCGCGACTCGCAGCCGTTCCAGGGCGGCGGCATCCTCCTGGTGCAGTGGCTCGACCCGACGCCCGTCGGCGTGCCCTACGCCGAGGCCAACCACATCGGCTGGTACCGCGAGCACGCCAACGCCTCCCGGACCGGCCAGACCGCCCGCTACCAGCAGGCGCTGGCGGCCGGCGGCCGCCCCTACGGCGAGCCGAGCGCGATCGCGATCACCGACACCCTCACCATCTACTCGTTCGCCTTCCGCGACCCGGACGGCACCACGCTCGAGTGGGTCGGTCCGCTCGACCCGACCCCCAACGGGGCGCCCGACACCGTCGCCGGTCCCAACGTCAACTGCCGCAACATCCACAACTCGTTCGCGTTCTACCGCGACGTGATGGGCTTCGACATGTCGATCCGCCTCAACCCGAGCAACCCCCAGCCGGGCACCAACGGCTCGCTCGGCGACCTGGTCCGCACGCCCAAGGGCGAGGTCTGGACCGGCCTCACCGACTTCGACGCGGCGATCATGGTGCCGCGCACCGACAGCCGGAACTCGGTCAACCTGCTCGAGTGGCAGATGCCCGGCTCGTACGGCACGCCGTACAAGGAGGCCAACCACCTGGGCGCGGTCAACCTCGCCTGGGAGGTCAACAGCGTCGACGTCGTCTACGACGAAGCTGCAGCGCCTGCTGAAGAACCCGGGCAAGCACATCGTCGCCCCGCCGGAGACGTGGGACCTGGGCGACTACGGCGTGCGAAAGGTGCTCAACATCCTCGACCCGGACGGCGTGATGCTCCAGTTCATGGAGAAGGTCTACTCCAGCGACCCGACGCCGTAGGGGGCCAGATGTTCGACATCTCACCGATCCAGATCGTGATCGTCCTGGCCATCGCGCTGCTCATCTTCGGGCCCAAGCGGCTGCCGGAGATGGGCCGCAACCTGGGCAAGGGCATCCGCGACTTCAAGGGCGGCATCACGGGCGAGGAGCCCACGGCGACCGCCCTCGAGGACACGCCCGAGGACACCACGCCGCGCACCTGAGGCGCGTGCTCGTCCCGGCGTCCGGCAGGCGGGCGCCGGGACGAGGCATGCCCGCGGCTGACAGGATCGCGCCATGGCCGACCTGATCTATTCGGCGATCGCCTCGCTCGACGGGTTCGTCGCGGACGCGGCCGGCGACTTCGGCTGGGCCGCGCCCGACGAGGAGGTGCACGCCGCCGTCAACGACATCGAGCGCCAGATCGGCACCTACCTGTACGGCCGGCGCATGTACGAGGTGATGGCCGCCTGGGAGCGCATGGACGGGCACCGGCGACTCCGCGATGCGCGACTACGCGGACATCTGGCGCGGGGCCGACAAGGTCGTGTACTCCACGACCCGGCCTCGCCGCTCACCGCCCGCACGCGCGTCGCGCGCTCCTTCGACGCGGCCGAGGTGCGGCGGATGAAGGAGACCGCCGCGCGCGACCTGTCGGTCGGCGGTCCCGGGCTCGCCGGGCAGGCGCTGGCGGCCGGGCTGGTGGACGAGTGCCACCTGTTCCTGGTGCCCGCCCTGGTGGGCGGGGGCACGCCGGCCTTCCCGCGCGGGGTCCGCCTGGACCTGGAGCTGATCGGCGAGCGCCGCTTCGCCGGCGGGGTCGTGCACCTGCGGCACCGCGTCCGCTGAAGGGGCGGCCCGGCGGTCAGGCGGCGGGCAGGTCCACGTGGTGGGGCAGCACGAAGGAGACCCGGGCGCCCCCGCCCGGCCGCTCCTCGGCCCAGATGCGCCCGCCCTGGGCCTCGACCAGCCCCCGGGCGATCGCCAGGCCCAAGCCCGCTCCGGCCCCGTCGCGGCGGGCCGAGTCCGCCCGCCAGAAGCGCTCGAACGCCCGCTCGAGGTCGGGGGCGATGCCCTCGCCGGTGTCCTCGACGCTCACCCGCACGCCGTCGCGCCGCGTGCCGACCCGCACGCGCCACCGAGCCGTCGGACGGCGTGTGGCGCAGGGCGTTGGTGAGCAGGTTGAACAGCACGCGCTCCAGGTGGTCGGGCGCGCAGCGCACGGCGGCACGCCGCCGTCGACGTCGGCGACTCCAGCCGCACGCCGCGGGCCTCGGCGCTCGGCCTCGACGCCGCGCACGCAGCCCTCCACGAGCCCGTCGAGCCGCACCTCGCGAGCTCCAGGGTGAGGGCGCCCGCGTCGATGCGCGCCAGCTCGAAGAGGTCGTCCACGAGGCGGCTGAGGTGGCGCACCTGATCGTGCATCGCCGGCAGGTAGTTCTCGGGCGCGGCGAGCCCGTCCTCGATCGCCTCGAGCATCGCCTGCAGGGAGCGCGAGCGGCGTGCGCAGGTCGTGGCTCGCGTGCACCACCAGCTGGCGCCGGGCGTCGAAGAGCCGCTCGAGCTGCCGGCCATCCGGTTGAAGGCCGCGCCGAGCTGGGCGAGCTCGGCGGGCCCGTGCTCGGGAGCGCGCGCCGAGAGGTCGCCGCGCGCGAGCGCTCGCTCGCCGTCCTGCACGCTGCGACCGGCTCCAGCGACCGAGCGCGCGACCAGCAGCGCCCCCACCAGCGCGGCGGCCCCGGAGCGCAGGCGGCCGCCAGGACGGTGAGGTCGTGGCCCGAGTAGAACATCAGCGAGCGCCCGACAGCAGGACCGCGCCGAGCGGGAGCACGACCGCACCGAGCGCCAGGGCGACCACGCGCAGCCGCAGGTCGGGAGGCGGCCGGCCAGGAGGCGAGCAGGACGCCCACCGCCAGGGTGCGCCGGCGGCCAGGGCGAGGGCCGTCCCGATCACGGCGACGAACCGGTAGCCGACGCCCCAGACCGTCTGGACGTGACGCGGGGCGGAGGGGTCCTCTTCGATCTTCTCGCGCAGCCGGCGGACGTGCACCGTCACGGTGCCGGTGTCGAACGCGGCCTCGTACCCCCAGACGCGGTCCATCAGCTGATCGCGGGAGAAGACCAGGCGCGGGTTGCTCGCCCAGGAACCACAGCAGGTCGAACTCCTGCGCGGTGAGCTGACGGCTCGCCGTCGCACACGACCTCGCGGGTGCCCTGGGTCGATGTCAGCGCCGACCCGCCTCCAGGCGCCGCGCCGTCGGCGCGCCGGGCGCGCGCCGCAGCACGCTGCGCACGCGGGCGACGAGCTCGCGCGGGGAGAACGGCTTGGTCACGTAGTCGTCGGCGCCCAGGTCGAGCCCGACGATGCGGTCGGCCTCCTCGCCGCGGGCGGTGAGCATGATGATCGGCGTCTCGTGAGTGCGCGCGTATCCAGCGGCACAGCTCCAGGCCGTCGATCCCCGGCAGCATCACGTCCAGCACCACCAGGGAGGGCGGGGTGCTCTCGATCAGCGCGCGGGCCGCGATCCCGTCCCGCGCCTCGAGGGTGCGGTGCCCGTCGCGGCGCAGGTAGCCGGCGACGATCTCGCAGACGATCGGCTCGTCGTCAACCACGAGCACCGTCGAGGGCGTCGTCGGGGCTGCACGCGCGGGTGGGCTCATCACCGGCCGATGATGGGGGACGGATCTTTCAGGGAGGTTACGCCAGGCGGGCGGGCGGACCGCCGCAGCCGGCCGGCGGCGTGGAGCCCCGCCAGAGCGAGGGCCGCCGCGCCGAGGCCCCAGGTGACGTGCAGGGGCCAGGTGGGCGCGCCGGGCAGCCACCACTGCAGGTACAGCAGGGTGGCCGACGACCCGATGAACAGCGCGGGCCCCGCCAGCGCGGCGGACGCGGCCGGCGCGAGGACCAGCAGCATCAGCATGTACCAGGGGTACGTCGGCGTGGTCAGCACGAACGCCACCAGCATCAGGCCCAGCGCCCGGTCCACGCTCGCCCTCACGCCGACCGGAGGGCGCCACCAGCACCATGCGGCGGCGCCGGCCAGGCATGCCAGGACGAGCGCCTGGTAGACCTGCGCCGCCTCGAACGGCCCGACCCGGTCCAGCCCGAACGCGTCGTCGAGGCGGGCGAGCAGGTAGAAGCGGCGGCCCGAGTCGAACCCCTCCTCGTCGAGGTAGCCGGGCAGGTACCCCAGCACGCCGGCGCCCACGCCGAGATAGGGCAGGTAGCCGACGACGATCGCGGCGGCGAAGGCGGCGAGCGTCGCCGGGCGCCGCCTGCCGCCGCTCCACACCAGCGCGGGCAGGGCGATGGCCGCGTAGAGCTTGACCATGGTCGCGGCGGCCAGCGCCACCCCGGCCAGCAGGGGCCGGCGCACGGCATGGGCCAGCAGCGCGCCCACCAGCGCGAGCACCGCGAGCGCGTCGACGTGGCCGCTGCGGCCCACCTCCAGGATCGCCAGCGGATGCCAGGCGTAGAGCACGGCGCCCGCGGGCAGGCGGCCGGTCCGCGCCAGCAGCAGCGCGAGCGCCGCGACGGCCGCCATCTCGAGCAGCACCAGGGCCAGCTTCAGCGCCGTGACGCTCCGGGCGCCCACCAGGTGGAGGCCCAGGAAGCTCGCCTCGGCCACCGGCGGGTAGATCGTCGGCACCGGCTTGCGGTTGATCCCGGGATACACCGCGTCGTCGCGAAAGCGCGCCACCTCGGGGTCGGCGGGCGCGTAGCGGTAGGGGTTGATGCCCGCCGCCTGCACGCGCCCGTCCCACACGTAGCGGTTGATGTCGCCCGACACGTCGGGCGCGTGGGGAACGAGCACGAGACGGGCGGCGAGGGCCGCCAGGAACACCACCGCCAGCGCGCCGCGCCCGGCGGGGCGCCGCCAGGCGATCCACGCGGCCGCCGCCCCGCACAGGGCGAGCTGACCCGCGACGACCGCCGCGAAGGGCCCCGGGTGCTCGCGGGCCAGCTCCCAGGTGGCCGACCAGGCGGTGAGCGCCACGACGCCGCCGCCGAGGACGACGAGGACGCCCACGTCGAGCGCCCGCCGGCGACCGCTCACGCGACGGGGGCGGCGGCGCGCACGATGCCCCTCTCGCGCAGCCCGCGCTCGGCGGCGGCGAAGTACTCGCGCACGTCGCCCTGGCCGGCGATCCACTCGACGTACCGCGCGATCCCCCGCTCCAGCGGCACCGTGGGCGACCACCCCGCCGAGCGCGCCAGGCCGATGTCGGACGTGAGGTGCCGCATCTCCCCCGGCCGGAACTCGCCCCGGATCTCGGGGGCGATGCCGATGCCGAGGGCCTCGCCCACGATCGCGGCCACCTCGCGCACCTCGGTGCCCCGTCCGCTGCCGACGTTCACCGCCCGCCCGTCGAGGGCGTCTCCGGTCAGTGCCGCCAGGTTGGCGCGCGCCACGTCCTCCACGAACACGAGGTCGCGGGTCTGGCGGCCGTCTTCGTACAGCACCGGCGCCAGCCCGTTGAGCAGGCGCGTCGCCACGATCGCGATCAGCCCGGTGTAGGGGTTCCGCAGCGACTGGCGGGGGCCGTAGGTGCACGAGTAGCGCAGGGCGACCGCCGGGATCCCGGTCTGGCGGGACCAGGCCAGCGTCAGCCGCTCCTGGTCGACCTTGGTGATCGCGTACGTGTTCTCGCCGCCGGTCGGGGCCGACTCGGGCGTGGCGACGGGCTCCGTGTCGAGGCCGCACGCCGGGCACGCCACGGCGAACCGCCCGGCCGCCATCCGCTCGATCGGGCGGGGCCCGGGGAACACCCGGCCGTGCGCCGGGCAGAGGCCCGCGCCCTCGGGGTAGACCGCCTGGGACGACGCGACGACGACCTTGCGCACCGGGAGCCGCTCGTCGCGGATGATCTCGAGCAGGTGGGCCGTGCCCAGGCTGTTGACCTCCACGAACTTCGCGATCTCCGGCATGTAGCCCCCGTACGCCGCCTGGTGCACGACCGCCTCGACGCCCTCGAGGGCCCCGCGCACGGCGTCCCGGTCGCGCACGTCGCCCCGCACGAACGCGGCCCCGGGCGCCAGCCAGGCGGGCGCGGCGCCGCCGTGGGTCACGGGCTCGAGGTTGTCGAGCACCCGCACGGCCCATCCCTCGGCCAGCAGCAGGTCGACCACGTGCGATCCGATCAGCCCGGCCCCGCCGGTCACGAGGGCGAGGGGCCGGCGCGGCCGACGGCGGATCGACTCAGGCAACGGTGACCTCCACCCGGTGGAGGCCCTTGGAGCCGTTCGGCGAGATGCCCTGCTCGCGGACGATCTGGGGGGCGCCCTCTCCGTCCCGGGCGCGCACCACCAGCTCGTGCGCGCCGGGGCGCGCGCGCCACTCGAGGCTCCAGAGTGTCCACGCGATCGGCGAGGGGTTGTAGTCGAGGCGCGCCGGCCGCCACGTGCGCCCGCCGTCCACGCTCACCTCCACCGCCGAGATGCCGCGGTCGCCCGAGAAGGCGGCGCCCTCCAGGCGCACCGTGCCGGCCGGGATGCGCGCGCCCCGCTTGGGGGTGAAGAACCGCGACATCGTGCTGACCGGCGCCGGGATCCAGCCCTGCGATCCGTAGTAGCCCTCGGCCTCGTCCCGGCGGATCTCGACGCGGGTGATCCACTTCACGCTGCGCTCGCCGTAGGAGCCCGGCACCAGCAGGCGCGCCGGCTGCCCGTGGCGCCGCTCGAGCGGCGCCCCGTTCATCTCGTAGGCCAGCAGGGTCGAGCGCCGCATCGCGGTGGCCAGGTCGATGCCGTTGGTGTAGCCGTCGGCGCCGTGCAGGAACGCCTGCGAGGCGCCCGCCCGCGGCGCGGCGCGGGCGAGCAGCTCGGCGAGGGGGACCCCGACCCACTCGGCGTTGCTGATCAGGCCGCCGCCCACCGAGTTGCTGATGCACTCGAGCGTCTGGACCTGACGCGTCGGGGCCATGGCGCGCAGCTCGGCCAGGCTCAGGACCATCGGCCGCTCCACCGCGCCGGCGATCTCCAGACGCCACCGGCCGACGTCGACGCGCGGGTCGATGAGGTTCTTGGTGACCGTGTAGAAGAGGTCCGTCGGGGTGATCGCCGGCACGTCCGGGCCGCCGCGCAGGCTCAGCCCGTCGTAGCCGAAGGCCCCCCGCCGGTAGAGCGCGCCCGCGCCGCCGGCTCCGGCCACCGCGAGCACGGCGCCGGCACCCGCCATGAGGAACGCGCGCCGTGGGATGAGCGCGTCGTCCTGGCCGGCCGGCCCGAGCGGGCGCGGCCGGGTGAGGACGCGCCACGTCAGCGCGATGGCTCCCAGCAGGAGGGCGAACGTCAGCGTCAGGCCGGCGATCGAGGCGGCGCGGGCGGGCGTGGCGGCGAGACCCCGGTAGTTGGCGTCCAGCTCGGGCCACAGGACGGCGAGCAGCACCGCCAGCAGCACGGCGAGGACCGCCGCGACCACGAGCGCCGCGCGGCGGCGGCGGTGGGCCAGCACCCCGTACAGGGCGCCGAGCGCGGTCGCGATGGCCAGCTGCCCGGCGAACGCCCCGACGTAGCCGATCTGCTTGGCGCGGATCGCGCCCCCGAGCCGGTTGAGCAGATCGAGGAAGCGATCGACGGGGATCTGGGGCAGGAGCCGGTCGCTGACGTGCTCGGTGGGCAGCGGAACCCCCGCCCACAGGCGCAGCAGGACCACGGCGAGCAGGGTCGCGAGGCCGGCGACGACGCCCGCCAGCGCGCCCGTGGCCGCCGCCCGCGCCGTGGGCCCGCGCAGGGCGCCGGCGGCCCGCCGCACCGCGCTCACGCCGCCCGCGGACCCAGGGCCGCGAGGGCGCGCGCGGTGGCGCGCAGGTCGGAGCGGCCGGCGAGCGCGGGGCCGAGCAGGCGCAGGTCCCCGGCCTCGTCGACGTCGAACACCGGATCGAGCATCGCCACGCTCCGGCCGAGCGCGCGCGCCCGGCGGGCGATCTCGGCCAGGACCGTCCCGATCCCCATCTCCACCCCGCGCAGGACGTCGTGGTGCCCGCGCATCCCGATCAGCGCGTAGCCGCCGTCGTGCGTGGGCACGAGCACCAGGTCGCGGCGGCCGAGCGCGGCGAGCGCCTCGCTCACGGTCTCGGCCGGCAGCTGGGGGGAGTCGGCGGCGATCAGGATCGTGCGGTCCTCGCCGCGCCCGGCGGCGCCGCGGAACAGGGCGTCCTGGCGCTCGGCCCAGTCCCCCTCGGGCTGGGGGAGCATGGTCAGCGCATGGCCGGGCCGGCGCACGAGCGGGGCGAGGTCGCGCCACGCGTCGGGCGGCGTGACGTACCACGAGACCGGCAGCGGGCCCCCGGTGAAGCGGTCGGCGAGATCCGACAGGAAGCCCCGGTACAGGGCGAGCGCCCGCTCGTCGCCCACGCCGGCGGCGAGGCGGGTCTTGGCGAGGCCGGCGCGCGGCGCCTTCGCCGCGATGTACAGCGCCGCCCTCACGCCGCCGCCTCGGGGCGCCAGCGCGCGGTGCGCGCGATCGCGAGCGCGATCCGGGCACCGGCGCTCACCCCTCCGGCCAGGCTGCCGCCGACCTTCGACCGGCCCCCCGCGCGGCGCCGGTAGGACACCGGCACCTCGGCGTACCGCAGCCCGGCGCGCATCGCCTTGGCCGCCATCTCGGTCGACCAGCCGTAGGTCATCTCGCGCATCTCGAGCGCCATCAGGTGGTCCCGCCGGATCGCCCGCATGGGCCCGAGGTCGGTCACCCCGACGCCGTGCAGGCGCCGCATCAGCACGGTCGCGACCCGGTTGCCGGCGACCTGGGCGCGCGTCATCGAGCCGGGGTCCCGGCGACCCAGGGTGCGCGACCCCACCACCAGGTCGGCCTCGCCCGCCAGCAGGGGGGCGAGCACGCGCGGCAGGTCGGCGGGGTCGTCGGCGGCGTCCCCGTCGAGCAGCACGATCACCTCGGCGTCCGCCGCCGCGCGCACACCGGCCCGGCACGCGCGGCCGTACCCGCGGCGGGGCTCGGCCACGACCCTGGCGCCCGCCGCGCGGGCCTCGGAGGCGGTCGCGTCCGTCGATCCGTTGTCCACCACGACGACCGCGTCCACCAGGGGCTCGGCGCGCAGCCCCCTCACGACCGTCGCGATCGAGGCGGCCTCGTCCCGCGCCGGGACCACGGCGACCACCGCGCCGCTCACGACGCCCCGTCCGGGGCGGGCCACTCCGCCACGAAGCGCTCGATGCGCGTGAGGGCCTCGGCGATCGGCGCGCCGAAGCCCAGGCGGAAGTGGTTGCCGCGGTCCCCGTAGACCGCGCCGGGCACCACCAGCACCCCCTCGTCGCGGCGCAGGCGGGCGGCGAACTCGGAGACCTCGAGCGAGGGTCGCAGGCGCACGAACCCGGTGCTGCCCGCCCGCGGCGGCGTCCAGCTGAACATGTCGGGCCGGCGGGCCAGGAGCGCCTCGACGGCCGCGAGGTTGGCGGCGAGCAGGCCCCGCGAGCGACCCAGGACCTCGTCGTGGGCGCGCAGCGCGATCGTGGCGAGGTGCTCGCTCGGCGCGGCCACGCATCCGGACAGGTAGTCCTTGAAGGCCGCCGCCCGGCCGAGCCGGTCGCGATCGCGCCCGACGGCCCAGCCCACCCGCAGGCCGGCCAGGCCGAACGGCTTCGAGAGCCCGGCCAGGCTGATCGCCCGCGGGGAGGCCTCCACCGCGGCCGGCAGCCGGTCGCGGGGGTCGTGCTCGAGCAGCCGGTACGACTCGTCGCAGAGGACCGTGGCGCCGGCCTCCTCGGCCAGCGCGAGGATCCGGCGGAACCGGCCCGCGTCCGGCAGGGCGCCGGTCGGGTTGTGGGGCAGGTTCAGGATCACGAGACGCGTGTCGGCGCGCAGCGCCTCCTCGAGCGCGTCGATCGGGAAGGCCCAGCCGTCGCCGGCGTCCATGCGCAGCAGCGTGAGGTCGGCGCCGGCCGCGCGGGCCACCTCGTGGAGGGCCGCGTAGCCCGGCCAGACCGCGATGGCGTGGTCGCCCGGCTCCAGGAGGACGTTGACCATCACGAAGATCGCCTCCTCGACCCCCGCGAAGCACACCACCTCGTCGGGATCGGTGTCCCGGTAGAGGCCCGCGACCAGCCCCCGCAGCACGGCGCCTCCGGCGGCGTCCGAGTAGCCGAGCCTCAGGTCGCCCCAGCGCGCGCGCTCCTCGTCGGTCGCCAGGGCGAGGATCTCGTCGAGGCTCCAGGCGGCGACGTCCGAGGAGCACAGCAGGTGCGGGGCGGTCGGGGCCCAGCGCGCCACGTAGCGGCTGAGGGCGAGGTCGGGGATCCGCATGGGCAGACGCATGCTTCCGCACGGATCTGAACGGTTCCTTACGGTCTCCGTCACGTTGACCTCGGCCCGCGCGCCCGGTATGCAACGGCGGTGAGCGATCAGCCCCCGGACGAGTCCGCTCGTCCATCGCCTGCTCCCCCACGCTCACGGGCCCCGGGCGGCCGCAAGCTGACGGGCGAGGAATGGGTGGTGGTCATGCTGATCGGGCTGGCCGCCGTGACGGCCGCCCTGTTCGGCTGGAGGGCGGCGCAGATCGGGAGCACCGCCGCGTTCGACGACCGCCAGTCGATCGGGTCCACCATCGCCGTCCAGCAGGCGCAGATCGAGGTCAACATCGCGGCCGCGGACGATGCCGGGGAGTACGCCCGCTATCTCGCCGACTACGCGGTCGCGAGCGCCCTCGACCGCCGGGCCGACGCCGACGCCGGGCAGGCCGAGGACCTCCGCGCCGAGGCCGCCGGCCTGCGGCGCGGCGCCACCCAGCGGGCGGCCGACGCGGGCGTCTTCGGCCAGTCGAGCATCGCCGACGACATCGAGACCCCGTCGCCGACGCCGCGGCCCTTCGACGTGGACGCGCACCGCGCCGCCCTCGCCGCCGAGCTGGAGACCCAGCTCCAGTCGGGCGGCAGTCGCGACCCCCAGGCCTCGGCCGACGCCGCCGAGTCGATCCGCGATCGCGTCGACGGCCTCATCCGCTGGGCCTTCGTGCTGTTCGTCGCGGTCCTCCTGTTCACGGTGGCGCAGGTGTGGAGGAAGGACGCCCGCGTCTTCTGGGGCTTCGCCGCCGCCGGCCTGGTGCTGTACCTGGTGGGCACCGTGGCCGGTCTCGGCTTCGTCTTCTTCGCGAGCTCGCTGTGAGCGTCGAGCCGGAGGCGTCGGGGGCGGCGGAGCCGCGGGCCGAGGGGGGCGACGATCGCCACATCGGCCGGTGGGCCCCTATCACGCTGGCGGCGATCGTCGTGCTGGGCGCCGGGCTCGCCATCCTGCAGACCAACGCGAGCACCAGCGAGTCCAACACCGCCCGCGAGACCACCCGCACGGCCGTCGAGGCGCTGCGGGCCGGGGTCGTCAACCACGCCGGCGAGGGGCTCCAGGACAGGGTCCGGGCCGAGCGGGAGTCCCTGCGCTATCGCGATCCGCTCTCGGAGGGAACCCCCGCCGAGGTGGAGCGCGCCCGCGAGCAGATCCCCGATCTGAGCGACTCCGCCCGGCTCGAGGGGCTCGCCACGGAGGCGCAGCGGCTCTCGCTCAAGCAGGCGGCGCTCACCGAGACCCGGGTTACCTGGAACGACCGCAGCACGCAGTACACCACGGTCATCGCCGTCCTGGCGGTCGCCCTCTTCTTCGTGGGCTTCTCGATGGTCGTGCGCGGCGTGGTCAGCCCGGTCTTCTTCGTGGCCGGGCTGGTCATCGCCGGCTTCGTCGTGGTCTGGGCAACGTGGATCCATCAGCTGCCCATCCCCCGCACCCCCGACGAGGCCGTGACCAAGACCGCCCGCGGGCTCACCGAACGCGCCGAGGGCCGGCTGAGCGCGGCGATCCGCAGCTTCGACGCGGCCATCGCGCTCGAGCCCGACTACGCCCCGGCCTACTCGGGACGGTCGGCCGCCGAGGCTCAGCGGGCGAATCCCGACATCTTCACGACCGGGGCCGTCACCGGCGCCGCGGGCTCGGCGCGGCGCGCCCTCGAGGACGCCGCCCGCGCCGACGAGCTCAGCGACGGCAGGGACCCCGTGGCGCTGGGCCTGCTCGCGCTCGGAGCGTTCCACACCGGCGACTACGCGGGCGCGATCGATGCCGCCGACCGGATCCTCGAGGTCAACGACCGCGCGGTCGAGGCGCTCCTGCTCAAGAGCGCGGCCCAGGTGGGAGCGGGCGACACCGCCGGCGCCGAGGCCTCGGCCCGCGAGGCGCGGCGGCTGCTGCAGGACGTCACCGCGTCGTCGGCCCTGCGCCGGCTGGTGCGGGACTACCTCACCTACCTGGAGGCCGTCGCGGCCGCGAATCCCGACCGGGCCGCCGCCGCGCGGATGCTGGCGACCCGGACCATCGCGGTGGAGACCGGGCTCGCGCTGGGCCGGGAGGTGTCGGGCACGGCGCCGGCGCGAGGCGGCGCCCAGATCACCGGCCTGCGCCTGGTGGACGGCCGGCTCGAGGGCCGCATCGTGACCCGCGACCTCCCCCCCGGCACGGCCCTGGCCGCGCTGGGGTACGTGCGCCCGACCGAGGACGGGCCCTGGGTCCAGCCCGCCGAGCTGGCGCTCTTCCGGTCGGTGGAGGGCAGCGGGAGCCGGGACTTCTCGGTGGTCGTTCCCGGGACGTGCGCGCCCACCGCGGTGCAGGTGCGGATCTACCTCGACGGGGTGCTCGCCGACACCGCGACGGCGCCCGGGACGGCGCCCACCTGCTGACACCCGCCGGGTGCGCTCCGGCCGCCCGTCGCGTCGAGGGGCGTTTCTCGGCGACGGCGCTTGACGGGCGAGCGGACCGCCGCGCGCAGTCACCATCGGACGCGGCCGCCGTGGGTGACCGTCGCGGGCTGCGAGGTGCGCGGCCAGCCGCACCGCGAAGAGGTGCTCGAGGCGCTCTGACGGCGGCCTTCATGAACCCGCCCGGCCCGTCGATGAGGGGGGTGTGCCCCCTCACCGTCACGCCGGCCTCCAGGATCCCGCGCCCGCGCCCGAGCCGGCCGCGGCGACCCCGCCGTCACGGCGAAGGAGTCGGATGACCACGCGCGCGGACATGGCCCGCAGGGCGAGCGAGCGCGTCGGGTTCCGGGGTGTCGTGTTCCTGGTGGCCCGGCGCCTCATGCGGCCGCTGCGGGTCCACGTCGAGTGGTTCCGGGTGCTGGAGCAGAGGCCCGAGACGGCGGAGCTGCCCGGCCACGAGCCGATCGTCCCGGTCTGGGTCCCCGGCGAGGGCGACCCCGAGATGCTGACGGCCTTCGACCGGAGCCCGGAGGTGACCCGGCGCCGGCTGGCGGCGGGCGGGCGGGCCGCGCTGGCGCTCGACGCCGGCGTGCCGGTCGCCCAGCTCTGGATCCAGTCCGGCGACGTGTACGACGAGGAGGGCGTGCTGCTGCGGCTCGGGCCCGACGAGGTGTGGGTGTTCGACGGCGTGGTGGACGCCTCGAGGCGGGGCGAGCGCATCTATCCACGGCTCGCGGTGGGCGTTGCCCGCGAGCTCGGGGCCCGCGGCGTCGTGCGCATGCTGGCGACCATCGACGCGGTCAACGCGCCGTCGCTGCGCGCCGCCGAGGTGCGCGGGTGCACCGAGCTCGGCGCGGTCTTCGTGGTCCGCGCCGGCGGGATCGGCGTGCTGCGGGAGCGCTGGCGCGGACGCCGGCCGGCCTGGCGGAGGTTCCGCCCCGACGTCCCCCTGCAGCCTCCGGCCTAGAGGGCCTCGGGGTCCTCGGCGGTGAGGCTCTCGGCGATCATCGCCCGCTGGATCTCGGTGGTCCCGGCGGGGATGCGCAGGTTGCGCGCGACGCGGTAGATGCGCTCGAGGCCGGTCTCCGCGAGCAGGCCGCGCCCGCCGTGCACCTGGATGGCCCGGTCCGACACCCGCATCAGGGTCTCGTCGCACCAGGTCTTGAGCGTCGAGAGGTCGCGCCGCTCGGCGGCCTCCACCCGGCCGTCCGCGAGCAGGTCGGTCTCGTCGAGGCGGGCCAGGATCTCCAGCGACAGTGCGCGCATCGCCCGCCAGTCCATGTAGACGTCGCTGAGCCGCTCGGCCACCGCCCCGAAGTCGCCGATCGGACGGCCGAAGGCCCGCCGGTGGGCGGAGTAGTCGACCGAGCGGTCCAGGCAGTGCCAGGCCAGCCCGGAGCACATCCCCCCGCGACGGCTGCGGGCCCAGTTGATCCACAGGAAGGCGATCGCGAGGCCCCCGCCCTCGGCCCCGATCAGGGCGCCGGGGCCCACGCGCACCCCGTCGAACTCCAGCACGCCGGTCTGGCCGTCGGCCATGATCGTCTGCTGCACCGGGCCGCGCACCGCGCCGGGCGCGTCCATGGGCACGAGGAACGCGGTCAGCTGCGCGCGCTCGGCGCCCTCCACGCGCGCCATCACCTGGGCGTGCTCCACAAAGGGCGCGCCGGTGATCAGGTGCTTCACGCCGCTCAGCACCCACCCGTCGCCGTCGGGGCGCGCCGAGGTCTGCAGCGCGAGGGCGTCCGAGCCGGCGCCGGGCTCGGTGAGCGCGAACGCCACGTTGGTGCGCCCGCCGAGGAAGTCCTCCAGGTGCGTCTCGCGCGCCTCGGCGCTCCAGTGGTGGACGATGTGGCTGGGGCCGTCGGTCCACGCGAGCATCCACTGCACGCCGCGCAGGCCGTGCCGGTACACCTCCTCCTGGAT
Source organism: uncultured Thermoleophilia bacterium (assembly GCA_963806585.1). Taxonomy (GTDB): domain Bacteria; phylum Actinomycetota; class Thermoleophilia; order Miltoncostaeales; family Miltoncostaeaceae; genus Miltoncostaea. Next base: position 886,774 of record CAWDYN010000007.1, read on the forward strand.
GTAGAAGGTGTTGACCAGGCTCAGGCCGAGGCCGTCGGGGACCCGCAGGTGCGGGCAGTAGAGGCCGGCCCGCGCCGAGGCCTGCTGCATCCGGCGCTTGAGCCCGATCATCGCCGACGCCAGCCGGCCGTCGGCCTCCAGCGCGAAGGCGGTCGGGCCGATCTCGCCCTCCACCTCCTCCACCATCGGGAGGGCCTCGTCGGCGATGAACTCGCGCACCCGCTCCAGCACGCGCTGCCCCGCCTGCGAGGGCGGGTACCCGCCGGAAGCCCCCGGGGCCTTCACGCCGCCACCGCGATCCGGCCGCGCGGGCCCTCCGTGAGCGCGCCGACCTCCCAGCGCGTGAGCGCGCGCGCGTCGAGCTCCCGGTCCAGCGCCTCCGCCCGGGCGGGCGGGACGCACAGCAGCAGGCCGCCGCTGGTCTGGGGGTCGTGCAGCAGGTCGGCGACCTCGGGCGGCACCTCACCGGCCACGTCCACCAGCGGATCGGCGAAGGCGCGGTTCCTGCGGGCGCCGCCGGTCGTGACGCCGGCGGCCGCCAGCTCCCGGGCCCCGGGCAGCAGGGGCACCCGGCCGGCCGTGATCGCCGCCCCCACCCCGCTCGCCGCCGCGATCTCCGTCAGGTGGCCCGCCAGGCCGAAGCCCGAGACGTCGGTGGCGCACCGCACGCCGGCGGCCAGGGCGGCCTCCGCCGCGGCGCGGTTGGACCCGCGCATCGACGCGACCGCGGCCTCCAGCGCGGCCGGGTGACCCCCGCCCGCCATGTGGTCGGTGACCACGACCCCCACGCCGAGCGGCTTGGTCAGGATCAGGCGGTCGCCGGGCCGGCCGGCAGCGTTGCCCATGATCCGCTCCGGATGCGCCGTCCCGATCACCGCCAGGCCGTACTTGGGCTCGGGATCCGAGATCGTGTGGCCGCCGAGCACGGGGCAGCCGTCGGCCAGGGCGGCCCGCGCGCCGCCGCGCATCACCGCGGCCGTGACCGCCGGGTCGGCGTCCTCGGGAAAGGCCGCGACCGCCAGCGCGAGCACCGGGGTCGCGCCCATGGCGTAGAGGTCGCTCAGCGCGTTCATCGCGGCGATCGCCCCGAAGGTGGCGGGGTCGTCGACGATCGGGGTGAAGAAGTTGACCGACGCCACGATCGCCAGGTCGTCGCGCACCCGGTACACGGCGGCGTCGTCGCCGTGCGCGAAGCCCACCAGGGCGTCGGGGTCGTCCGCGACCGGCATCAGCGCGAGCGCCTCGGCCAGCGCGGCGCGGCCGAGCTTGCAGCCGCAGCCGCCGCCCCGGGCCAAGCTCGTGAGCCGTGTCGCCGTGGCCGACATCGGGGTGACGTTATTCGATCGCCGCCTCCCGCCGGGGCCTAAGCTCCCCGGGGTGATCGCGCGCGGCATGGTCCACGGACGCTTCCAGCCCCTGCACCTCGGCCATCTCGCCTACCTGGAGCGGGCGGCCGCCCGCTGCGACGAGCTGTTCGTCGGCATCACCAACCCCGACCGGCGCTCCGTGCGGCCCGAGCCCGACGACCCGGCCCGCCACCTGCCGGCGTCCAACCCGTTCACCTACACCGAGCGGATGCTGATGATCGCGGCCGCGGCCGACGAGGCGGGCATCGGACAGGTGCGGATCATCCCCTTCCCCATCAGCGAGCCCGAGCTGTGGGACGACTACGTCCCGCGCGACGTGGTCCAGTTCCTGCGCCTGCTCTCCCCCTGGGGCGACGCGAAGCTCGACCGCCTGCGCGCCCACGGGTACCGCGTGGAGGTGCTCCCGGCGCCCGAGGGCAAGCTGGTGTCGGGCGAGCGGGTGCGGTCCGCCGTGCGCGACGGGGGCGACTGGCGCCGGCTGGTCGCCCCGGCGGTGGCCCGGTTCATCGACGACCTCCCGGCCGGGCATGCGCTCGCTCCTCGTCCTCCTTCTTGACGGCCTGGGCGACCGCGCCCACCCCGAGCACGGCGGGCGCAGCGCCAACGAGGCTGCCGACACGCCCGCCCTCGACGCCCTCGCGGCGCGCGGCTCCACCGGCCTCCTGCTTCCGCTCGGTGCCGGCCGGGCGCCCTCCAGCGAGGTGGCCCACTGGGCGATCCTCGGCTACCGGCCCGCGGAGTTCCCGGGGCGGGCCGTGCTGGAGGCGCGCGGCGACGGGCTCGACCCCTCGCCGGACCAGGTGCTCGCCTTCGCCGCGCTGCGTTCCACCGAGGCGCGCGACGGAGCCCTCTGGGCCACCGGCCGGGCCGGCGACGGCGACGGCGCCGACGCCCGCGCGCTGCTGTCGGGCCTGCCCCGCCTCGCCCTCGGCGGGCTCACACTCGAGCTCCACGCCACTCGCCCCGAGGCGGGCGAGGGTTTCCTGGTGGTCGGCGGCGGGGGCGACGACGGCGTCACCGACTCGGACCCGTTCTTCCGCGACCGCCACCCGCTGCTGCGCCCGCTGCCGACCGTCCCGGAAGCGGCGGCGACCGCGCGCGCGGCCGAGCTGTGGAGCCGGGCCGCCCTGAGGGCGCTGGGCCGCCACCCGGTCAACGCCGCCCGCCGGCGCGACGGACGGCGCGCCCTCGACGCCGTCACGCTCAAGTGGTGGGGCCGCCCCCGCCCGGCGCCGGCCTTCCGGGCCCGCCACGGCCTCGACGGCGTGATGATCGGGGCGTCGCCCTTCCTCGCCGGCCTGGCCGCGACCCTGGGCCTGCGCTTCGTCGCCGCCCCCGAGGGCGCCGATCCGGCCGCCGCCCTGGGCGACCGGCTCGAGCGCGGGCGGGCCGCGCTGGACGGGGGCGCGACCTTCGTCTTCTGCCACCTCAAGGCCACCGACGAGGCCGGGCACTCCAAGGACCCCGCCCGCAAGCGGCGCACGATCGAGGCCCTCGACGGCGCCCTCGGCGACCTCGCCGCGCGCTTCCCGCGGGAGATCGTGTGCGTCACGGGGGATCACGCCACCCCCACCTCGCCGGAGGTGATCCACTCGGGCGACCCGGTGCCCTTCCTCCTCGCCGGCCCCGGCGTCCGGGCCGACCGCGTCCGGCGCTTCGGCGAGGTCGACTGCGCCGAGGGCCTGCTGGGGCGCCTCACGGGCGCCGACGTGATGCCGGTGCTGCTCAACGCCGCCGACCGGCCCCTCTTCCTCGGCTCCCGCCCCACCCCGGTGCCCTTCCCGGCGGGGACCCCGATCGACGTGGAGCCCCTGCGGCCCTGACGTGGGTCCCGCGAGAGCATCCGCTCCAGCAGGCGGTCGCGGTTCACGAGCTGGTGCTTCAGCACCAGGCCCACGTGGAGCGTGAGCGCCACGTAGAAGGCGATGTGACTGGCGATGTGGACCGCCAGCGCGTCGTCGGACACCAGCACCAGCCACAGGCCGGTGAGCGGCATCACGAACAGCAGGAGCAGCATCGCGCGCTCGGTCCAGTGGGCCAGGACGCGCTCTCGGGCCGACAGGGTCTCGGCCCACGGGGGCAGCCCGGTGTGCCGCCGCCACAGCACGCGCACCACGGCCAGCGCGAGGATCGTCAGGCCCAGGCACACGTGGACGGTCAGCAGGCCGCCGTCGTCATCATCGAGGCCCAGGGGGCCGTCGTCACCGCCGCGGCCGCGGCCGCGCCCCGAGCCCCCGTCATCGCCTCCCCGGCCCCGCCCCCTGCCCCGGCCGCCGCCGCCGTCCTCGAGCAGGTAGCCCACGGTGAACTGGGCGCCCAGCGCGAGCACCGTCAGCCAATGGAGCGCCTTGGTCGTGCGCGAGTAGCCGGCCACGACCCCCACCGTGCCCGCTCGCCCCGGTTTCGATCCGGGGTCAGGCCTCGAACAGGGTCAGCTCCGCCGGCGCCGGCGCGGGCGGCGCCTCGAGCTCGAGCAGGTGGCGCTTGCGCTCCAGGCCGCCCGCGTAACCGGTGAGCCGGCCGTCCTTACCCAGCACGCGGTGGCACGGGCACACGATCGAGAGCGGGTTGGCGCCCACGGCGGCGCCCACCGCGCGGGCCAGGGCGGGGTCGCCCAGCTCCCGCGCGAGCTCGCCGTAGGTGGTCGTCTCGCCGTACGGGATGCGGTGGAGCAGCTCCCAGACGCGGCGCGGGAAGGGCTCCCCCTCGGCCCGGGTCGCGAGGTCGAAGGCGGTGCGCTCGCCGGCGAGGTACTCGTCGAGCTGGCGCGCCGCCTCGTCGAAGCCGCGGGCGTCGCGGACGCCGAACAGGCCGCGGTCGGGACGGGTCCAGTGCCCGGGAAAGTAGAGGCCGGTCAGGACGCCGTCCTCGCCGACCAGCGTGAGCGGGCCGATCGCCGAGTCGATGATGGTGTGGCTCGTGCTCATCCCCCGCCCCCCGGTCGCGACGCGATGCCCGTTGGACGCCGCGACCGGCGTCCGCGTGAGATCGATCATGACCATCCGCTCGGAAGTACTCCTGACGGCGGATGCCCGGCGGCGCGGGCGCGGCCTAGCGTGGCGGCATGCCCCAGAGCCCCGGGACACTGCGGGTGGCCGCGACCACCATGGCGGCGCGGCCTGCGGCGAGCTTCGACGACCACGCGCGGCACGTGCGGGGCCTGCTCGACGCGGCCGAGGGCGCCGACCTGGTGGTGCTGCCGGAGATGAGCTCGATCGAGCTGTTCGGCCTGGAGCCGGGCTGGCGCGACGCCGGGGTCGCGCGGATCGCCGCGCTGGCCCGTCACGCGTCCGACCTGCTCGAGTTCTCGCTCGCCGAGGCGGCCGCGCGCGGCATCCACCTGCTGGCCGGCACCCACCTCGTGCGGACGGGGGCGGGCCTGCGCAACGTCGCCTGGCTCGTGGGGCCCGAGGGCCTCGTGCTCGCGCACGAGAAGACCCACCTGTTCCCGATGGAGCGCGCGCTGGGGACGGGGGAGGGCGACGAGCTGGCGGTGGCGCGCGTCGGGCCGGCCGTCGTGGGCGTCGCGACCTGTTACGAGGCCGAGATCCCCGAGTGCACGACCGCCCTCGCCGCGCTGGGCGCCGACGTCATCCTGTGCCCGTCGCTCACCAACAGCGAGGCCGGCTTCTGGCGGGTACGCCACTGCCTGCAGGCGCGTGCGGTCGAGAACCAGGTCTTCGCGGTGCACTCGTGCCTGGGCGGCGGGCCCATCGGGCCCCACACCGGCGGCACCGGCCGGGGGGCGGTGCTGGCGCCCTGCGACGCGCCGTGGCCCGCGAACGGGGTGCTCGCCGAATGCCCGGAGGGCGAAGGGGTCGCCGTCGCCGACCTCGACCTCGACGCGCTCCACGCCAACCGCCGCGACGGCGCCGCGACCACCACGCCGACCGGCGTCGCCGGTCGGACCTCCATGCCCGGTGGATGGCCCTCGAGGCGGAGGCGTTGCATGCCCGCTGACGGACCGCGCGTGTGCCTCACGTTCGACGTCGACGCCATCTCGATCTGGCCGGCGGCGTTCGGCCTCACGACCCCCACGGCCCTCTCGCGCGGCGAGTTCGGCGCCCGCGTCGCCGTGCCCCGCATCCTGGACGTGCTGAAGCGCGAGGGCGTGACGGCGACCTTCTTCATCCCGGGCCACACGGTCGAGACCTTCCCGGAGGTGTGCCGGCGCATCGTGGAGGAGGGCCACGAGGTGGGCCACCACGGCTGGATGCACGAGAGCCCCCTCGGCCTCGACGCGGCCGCCGAGCGCGACGGTCCTGGAGCGCGGCATCGCGTCGCTCGACCGGGTGCTCGGGGTGCGGCCGGCCGGGTACCGCTCGCCCTCGTGGGACCTGACCCCCCACTCGGTGCCGCTGCTGCGCGAGCTGGGCTTCGCCTACGACTCGAGCATGATGGCCGAGGACCTCGAGATGTACCGCGTCCGCGAGGGCGACGTGCTGCACCCCGACCGGGCCTTCGAGTTCGGCCACGAGGTTGACCTGGTCGAGGTGCCGGTCTCGTGGTCGCTCGACGACTTCCCCCACCTGGAGTTCGTCCCCGCCCAGGGCTTCCTGCTGCCGGCGGCCGGTTCGCCCCGGGCGCTCCTCGCCGCCTGGACGGCGGACCTCGACTTCATGGCCGACCGCGTGCCCGACGGGATCTTCACGATGACCTTCCACCCGCAGACGATCGGGCGCGCCGCCCGGCTGCTGCTGCTGGAGGGGCTCATCGACCACGCCGCCGGCCGCGGCGCCCGCTTCCTGCGGGTGGCCGACGCCGTCGCCGAGTGGAGGGCCGCGCACCCCTTCGCGGGGTAGGGGCGAGGGCGCCTAGCCCGCGGCGAACCGGGCCAGCTCCCGGTCGAAGCGGCCGGCATCCTCGTGGAAGGGCATGTGGCCCACCCCCTCGTACCACGACATCTCGGCCGTGGCGCAGGCGTCGAGGGCGTGCTCGGCCATCGACGGCAGGACGATCCTGTCGCGGCGTCCGTGTGAGATCAGCACCGGCACCGACAGGCGCGCGAGGACGTCGGTGGCGTCGATGGACCGCGCGAACAGCGCGCCCCGGACCTCGGGGGCACGACCATGTTCCAGCCGAGGGCCGAGCACCGATCGTCCCGGTCGAGCGGCCGCGCCGCGCAGGCGCGCAGGAACCGCTCGGATGCCGGCGATGTTCGCGGCCAGATCCGGCCCGCAGGCGTCCGCGGCGTTCTCGAGCAGCCCCGGGCCGATGTGGTCGAAGCGGGGAGGCCGCAGCAGGACGGCTCCCCCGACCAGGTTGAGGCCGCGGATCCCCCGTCGCCGTACGCGCGGACGTAGTCGGTCGCGATGAAGCCGCCGTACGACCAGGCGACGAGCACCGGCCGCTCGAGGCGCAGGCCCTCGATGATCGCGGCGAGATCGTCGGCCCACAGCCGGGGGTCGAGATAGCGCTCGGCGTCGATCGGCTTCTCGGACATGCCGTGGCCCCGGTTGTCGAACGTCACGAGGTGGAAGTCGTCGGCGAGCCCGCCGGAGACCTGGCGGGACCAGCAGAGCTGGCTCTGCGACCAGCCGTGGACGAGGAGGATCGGGGGCCCTCGCGGTTGCCCCACTCCCGGACGTCCAGCCTGAGCCGTCTCCGCCCGCGACCTCGTGCGTGGCGATCGGTGCTCCGGTGCGTGCTCTGGTCGTCGCGCGGCGCGATCCCGTCCATCACCGCCTCCTTCGTATCCGCCGGGTCGGCGAAGCGCCCGGACGACGCTATGGGCGCCCGGCGGCGGCGGCATCCGCGCCAACACCCAATCCGCGGGGCGGACGAGGCGGCCTACACGCAGCGGCGGAGCGGACCTCAGGCGGACGGCGCCGGGCGTGGCCCGGCCCGCTGGGAGTACCGCGCCGCCGCGGCGGCGCGGCCGGCCTTCCCGGACACCCCCAGCTTCGCGTAGACGTTCGAGAGGTGGCGCTCCACCGTGCGCACGCTCAGGCACAGCCGCTCGGCGATCGCGTCGTTGGTCAGCCCGGCGGCCACGCAGGCGAGCACCTCGAGCTCGCGCGGGCTGAGGTCGTCGATCGCCGATCCGCGCGCCGTCGGGCCCCCGCCGAGGAACGCGTCGAGCTCGGCGAGGAAGCGGGCCCAGGCGGGCTCGTCCGAGAGCAGGATGTGGTTCTCCGAGTCCAGGACCACCAGCCGGGCGACCGGGATCAGCGACGCCAGCAGGCGGCCCTGCTCGAGCGGCACCAGCCGGTCGTTGCGGGCGTGCATGACGAGGGTCTCGACGGTCACCCGCGGGGCGATGCTGCTAACGTCGATGCCGCGCGCGGGCGTCGTAGAGGCGCGCCGCGTTCGCGGCCGACGTGGTGCTGCGCTGCAGGTCGTCGTACCAGGCCATCTGCTCGGGGGTGCCCTGCGGGAGGAAGAGCATCGTGAACATGCGCCGGAACGTGGGCGTGGGATCCGCCCAGCCGGCGCGGATCGCCGACAGCAGCGCCTCCTGGAACAGGCGCTCGTCGGGCCGCCCGCATCCATCGGCCGCGGCGAAGCCCCCGTAGAGGACCAGGTGCGAGACGCGCTCGGCGTGGTCGGCCGCGTAGGCCACCGCCACGGCCGCCGCCTGCGAGATGCCGAGCAGCGAGAACCGGTCGAGGCCCGCGGCGTCGACCACCGTCTCCAGATCGGCCACCCAGGTCTCGAGCGAGAGGTCGCCGACATCGTGGTCCGACAGCCCGCACCCCCGCTCGTCGTAGCGGACGAGGGTGTGGCTGTCGCCCAGCGCGTCGCAGCCAGTGGCGCCAGAGGGGGCTCTCCCAGTCGAAGCCCAGGTGCGTCAGCCAGGTCGCCGCCCTGACGAGCGGCGGTCCGCGGCCGTGCACGGCGTAGGCGAGCCGCACGCCGTCGGGAGCGGTGCAAAAGCGAATTCGCTGCTCCACCTCGGGCGCATCCTGCCCCGTCGCCGAGTCGGCAGCCAGGAGGACTCCTCGGACGCCGGGGCCCTCGAGCGTCCGCGACGGATCACCGCAGGAGGATCGAGATAGCGCGTTCGCCCGATGCCGCGAGGGCTGCAACGGTCAGGCCCAGTCCTCCTCCTCCGCGCCCGCGGCGGCCAGCGACTCAAGGTGTCGGCCTCGCACACCTGCCGGAGGGCCGCGGCTAGCTCGTCCCGCCGTAGCGCTCGGTCTTGACCCGCTCCGGCGGATACCCGAGGTCCACGAGCGCGCGCGCCGCCGTCTCGACGAACCCGTTCGAGCCGCAGATGTACGCCAGCGCGCCCGAGTCCGGGGGGAAGGCGACCTCGGCCAGCAGCACGGCGTCGATGCGGCCCGCGCGGCCGGTCCACCCCGGCGGCCGGGCCCGGGTCAGGGTCTGGACCACCTCGACGCCGTCCTGGGGCATCTCGAGCTCGTCCCGGTAGATGACGTCCTCGATCGTGCGCGAGGAGCACAGCAGGCGCATCGGGACGTCGCTGCCGGTGCGGGCCCGGTGGCGCAGCATGCTGCGGAACGGCACCACGCCCGAGCCCCCGGCGACCAGCAGCAGCGGCTCGGGCATCTCCGGCTCCCAGATGAAGTACTGGCCGATCGGACCGCGCACCTCGAACATGTCCCCCGGCCGGACGTCCTCGGTCAGGTACGGCGAGACCTCGCCGTCCTCGAGCCGCTCGACGGTGATCGCCACCCCCTCGCCGGGGGCGGAGGCGATCGAGTAGCCGCGCTCGGCCCGGTAGCCGTCCTCGGCGGTCAGGCGGACGTCGAGGTGCTGCCCGGCCATGTGGCCCGGCCAGCCGGGCACCTCGAGGTCCAGCGTGCGCACCGACGGGGTCTCGTCCATCATCGAGCGGACGGTGGCGGCGAGCCAGGTCAATCGCCCGAGTAGCGCTGCTCGCGCCACGGATCTCCGTAGAGGTGGTAGCCGTAGGTCTCCCAGAAGCCCGGCCCGTCCTGGTCCCTCAGCTCCAGGCCGCGCACCCACTTCGCGCTCTTCCAGAAGTAGAGGTGCGGCACCAGCAGGCGCGCGGGCCCGCCGTGCTCGGGCTCGAGCGGCGCCCCGTCGTACCCGAAGGCCACCCACGCCTTGCCCCCGGTCAGGTCCCGCGTGGGCAGGTTGGTGGTGTAGCCGCCGTCGCAGAAGGCCAGCGCGTAGGGGCTCCGCGCGCCCATCTCCTCGAGGAGGGTGTCCACCGACACCCCCTCCCAGACGGTGTCGAGCTTGGACCAGCGCGTCACGCAGTGGATGTCCACCGTGACGGTCTCGCGGGGAAGCGCGCGCAGCTCCTCCCAGCTCCAGGTGCGCGCGTCGTCTCCGGCGATGATCGAGAAGGTCCACTCCTCGAGCGGCGTCCGCGGCGTCGGCCCCGCCGACAGCACCGGGAAGTCGCGCGTCAGGTGCTGCCCGGGCGGGATGCGCGCCGCGTCGGCGCCCTCCGGGCGGCGTCGTCCGCGAAACCCGCGGGATGCGAAGGACATCGGCTCTCCCATCTGTCGGAGCGGTCGCAACGGCCCGGGGCGCCAGACTAATCCGCCGCGGCCCGCGCGGTCCACGGCCATCCGTGAAACTCCCGCCGGCGCGGCGGGCTCAGTGGACGATCGCGTGCTGCATCGCCCACAGCGCGGCCGCCGCGCGGGTCGAGACCCCGATCTTGTTGTAGACGTGCTGGATGTGGTGGTCGGCCGTCTTCGGCGAGATGTAGAGCTCGCCGGCGATGGCCCGCGTGGTCAGCCCGCGCGCCGCGAGGCGCAGCACCTCGGCCTCCCGGCCGGTGAGCCCGCCCGGGTGCTGGGCGCGGCGCGTGCGCGGCGGGGCGGGCGGCGCGTGGCCGGCGGCCGTCAGCACCGCGTCGGCGGCCGCCGGGTCGAGCAGGCCCTCGCCGGCGAGCGCGCGCAGCCGCGCCGCCGCGTCGTCGCCGCCGAAGGCGGGGCGGTCGGCGCGGTCGGCGGTGAGCCCCACGTAGACGTCGGTCGCGGCCAGCAGCCGGGCCGCCGTGTCGACGGCGCCGGGGCCCAGGCCCTTGTGGTAGCCCGACCCGTCGGCCCGCTCGTGGTGGGTGGCCGCGACCGGGTTCAGGCCCACCAGGCCCGGCGAGCGGCGCAGCATCTGCTCGGTGAGCATCGGGTGGAGCTCGACCCGGTCGAACTCGGCGCGCGTGAGCGGGCCGGCCTTGTCCCAGATCGAGTTGGGCACCACGGTCGTGCCGATCTCGTGCACCAGCGCGGCTCGCCGGAGGGCGACCACGGCCTCGTCGCCGAGCCCGAGAAGCTCCGCCGCGTCGCACGCGAGGTCGGCGCACCGGCGGCTGTGCCCGCCCATGTACGGGGACTTCAGGTCGATGAAGTCGGCCACCACCGTGAGCGCCGCGTCGAGCTCGTCCCCCTCCAGGGTGCGGTGGGGCTCGGGCTCGAGAGCGAGCACCGCGTCCCACGGCTCGATCCGGGCCAGGCGCTCGAACCACTCCGCCCCCTTCTCGCAGAAGAGGTCGGCCAGCGCCGGGTCGTAGGTGCGGCCGCGGCGATCGCGCACGATCTGGAGCGCCTCGTCGGGCGAGAAGATCCGGCCGTGCGCCTCCATGTCGTGGCTGAGGTGCACGACGCGCATCGCCAGGGGGATCTCCTCGCCGCCGGCGTGGTTGGGATAGCCGGCCCCGTTCCAGCGCTCGAACGTGTAGCCCAGGGCGTCCCGCACGGCCGCGTCGAAGCCGAGCCGCTCGGCCAGCATGTCCCCGACCTCGCAGCCCGAGGTGAAGTTGTGCACCGCCCAGGCCTGGGCGCCCTCGTGGATCATCTGGACGATCTGCTCGCGCTCGGCGGGCGGGCGGCCCGCGGTGGCGAACGCGATCACGTCGTGGATCACCTCCGCCGGGTTGGCGGCGTCGTGCACCAGCGTCTGGGCGCGGATCGCGATCTCGTCGCCGAAGAGCGTGGAGACCTCGTGCGCGTGGCCGGTGCAGCCGATGTAGCGCAGCAGCGCGACCCAGTACACGGTGTCGCGCAGCCCGGGCTCGAACCCCGCCTCCTCGCTCATCCACGCCGCGAGCAGGCAGGAGCGCAGCTGCGACTCGAGCGGCTGCCCGAACGCGTTGTCCTGGGCCAGCGCGAGGGTGGCGACGAGCTCGCCCATCCGAAGCGGCGGCGACGACGACATTGAGACCACCTCCGCGCCGGATTACACCACACACCCGCCCACCACCCCGCCGCGCAGGATGGGGAGTTCGCCCGATGCGAGCGATCGTCGCCGCGGCGGATGCTGCTCGCACATCGCGCCGACCGGAGGCGCGGAGAGCGACGAGGAGCCGACGATGATCTTGAAGACGACGACGTTCGAGGACTACGACCGCTTCATCGAGGTCTTCTCGACCGCGGGTGCCGACAAGCGGCGCGAGCACGGCTCGAAGGGTGCGCTCGTCTTCCGCGACCCCAACGAGGACGACCGCGTCTGGGTGATCTTCGACTGGGACGAGGCGGGCTGGACGCACTTCGTCTCCGACCCGACGGTCCCGCCGATCATGAAGTCGGCCGGTCACAAGGGCAAGCCGCAGGGGGCCGAGCTCAGCTCGACGCTGGACGCCTAGCGCCCGCGAACCGACCGATCGGAGGAATGCCATGACCGCCTCACCGGCGCAGGGTGACCCCATCAGGGTGGGCGTCATCACCGACATCACCGGCGCCCTCTCCTTCATGGGCACCGCCAACGCGAACCTGGCCGAGATGGTGATCGACGACATCAACGCCGCGGGCGGCCTGCTGGGCCGTCGCCTCGAGCTCCACCTGGAGGACAGCGCCACCGACGACGCCGTGGCCGAGGCCAAGGCCGCCAAGCTCGTGCGCGAGGACCGGGTGGACGTGATCCTCGGCGGCATCTTCAGCTCCACGCGGCAGGCCATCAAGGGCCCCGCGGTGGTCGAGGGGCGCACGCTCTACATCTACCCGGAGCAGTACGAGGGGCAGGAGTACGACCCGCTCGTCTTCTGCACCGGCCCGGTGCCGGCCCAGCAGGTCGAGCCCCTCATCCCCTGGCTGATGGAGCGCACCGGCGCGCGCGCCTTCTACCTGCCCTCGGCCGACTACATCTGGCCGCGGATCATGAACGAGCGGGTGCGGGAGCTGGTCACCGCGCGGGGCGGGTCGATCGTGGGCGAGGAGTACTTCCCGCTCGACCACACCGACTACGAGGAGACCGTCGCGCGGATCGTCGCCAGCGGCGCGGAGGTCGTGTTCAACACCATCGTCCCGCCGGGCCTCACGCCGTTCCTCGAGCTCCTGCACGACGCCGGCTTCACCGAGCGGGGCGGGTCCATCGTCTGCACGTACTTCGACGAGAACTTCTTCAACCTCGTCCCCGCCGCCCACGTCGAGGGCCTCTACAGCTGCCTCGACTACTACCGCAACGTCGAGGATCCCTTCAGCCGGGAGCTGACCCGGCGCTACGGCGAGCGCTATCCCGGCGCGGCCATCTTCACCGCCGGCAGCGCCTGCTCGGGGCTCTACCGCGGCCTCAGGCTCTGGGAGGCCGCCGTGCGGGAGGCCGGCTCGCTCGTGCAGGAGGACGTCATCGCCGCCCTCGATCACGCGCGCATCGACGCGGGCCCGGGCGGCCCGGCGCAGATGGTGCCCGGCCAGCACCACGCCCGCATGAACATGTACATCGCCCAGGCGAGCGAGGGCCGCTTCCGCATCGTCGAGAGCCTGGGGATGATCGACCCGAAGGAGGCCCTCCAGGCCGTCTGATCCGGGACGCTAGGCCCCGGCGGACCAGAGCTCCGTCAGCGACCCGGCCGTCCCGGCGACCGGGTCGCTGCCGGGCAGGGGCACCGCCGCGATGTTGGCGAGCACCTCGTCCCGCTCATCCGGATCGCCGCGCCGCAGGTCGCACCACATGCCGCCCGGGTAGGCCCCGACCACGCGCAGGTCGGCGCTCGCGCCGGCGTTGAAGTGGCCGGTGCCCGCCGGCAGCACCAGCACGTCCCCCGGGACCACCTCGAAGACGCGCCCGCCCGGTCCCCCGAGCATCACCGACGCCGAGCCGGCCACGATGCCCAGCACCTCGTGCGCTGTGGAGTGGAAGTGGTGGAAGGGGTAGATCCCGTCCACCCAGGCGCCGCGCCAGTCGTTGCGCGCGAACAGGTCGATGCAGTCCCGCGCCGCGCCGGCCTCGGGGATCCCGTGGTAGACGAGCACCGGCAGCCGCGAGTTGGGGATGGCGCCGGCGTCCTCGAAGTGGTGCGTCTGCGGCCGCATGGTGAGGTCAACCTAGCGAGGGCTCGCGGACGTCGGTCCGTGACGGCGCCGGACACCTCGGGCGGGCGGGGGCCGCCATGACGTTGTCTCTACACGAGCCGGGGCGCATAGGCTGACCGCATGACGGAGCCGCTTCGCTGGGGAATCCTCAGCTCCGCCGCGATCGGGACGGAGAAGGTCGTCCCGGCGATCCAGGCCGCCGCCGGCTGCCGCGTGACGGCCATCGCCTCCCGGAACGGGGCCGCGGGACGGGCCGCCGCGGATCGGCTCGGGATCCCGACGGCCCACCTCGGCTACGAGGCTCTGCTCGCCGATCCCGAGGTCAACGCCGTCTACAACCCGCTCCCGAACCACCTCCACGCCGAGTGGACGATCGCCGCGGCGCGCGCGGGCAAGCACGTGCTGTGCGAGAAGCCGCTCGCCCTCGACGTCGCCGAGGCCGTCTCGATGATCGAGGCCTGCGAGGCCGCCGGGGTCGTGCTGATGGAGGCCTTCATGTACCGGCTCCATCCGTCATGGCTGGCGGCGCGCGAGCTGATAGCCGCGGGGCGGATCGGGCGGTTGCGGTTCGTCCAGAGCCGCTTCAGCTACTTCAACGACGATCCCGCCAACATCCGGAACATCCCGGAGTACGGGGGCGGCGCCCTGTACGACATCGGGTGCTACTGCATCAACAGCGCCCGGCTGCTGTTCGGCGCGGAGCCGACGGTCGTGGGGGCGTCGATCGACCGCGATCCGCGCTTCGACACGGACGTGCTCACGAGCGCGCTGCTGGGGTTTCCCGGCGGCCACGCCACGTTCTCGTGCTCCACGCTGGCCGAGCCCGACCAGCGGGTCCACGCCGTGGGCGACGCCGGGCGCATCGAGATCGAGATCCCCTTCAACATCCCGCGCGAGCGGCCGACGCGCATCTTCCTCACCGCGGGCGGCGACCCGCCGCACGCGTCCGCCACCGAGACCATCACGTTCCCGGCGGCCGACCAGTACCGGCTCCAGGCCGAGGCCTTCGCCGGGGCCGTGCGCCGGGGGACGGCCCCACCGATCCCGACGACCGACGCCGTGGCCAACCTTCGGGTGATCGAGGCGATCCTCGCCGCCGCTCAGCCGGGCGCGGCGCCGGGGTAGATCGCCGGCGCGAGCGCGACGAGGCGCCGGATCCGCTCGAGGGCCTCCTCGTCGCGGGGCACCGGCTCCAGGCGGACCCCGCTCCGCGCGCCCCATCGCCGGGCGACGTCAACGGCCGGCTCGCCGGTGAGGGCCCCGGCGGCCTGGGCGGCGGCTCCGATCGCCACGGGCTCCTGGGCGCTCGGCACCTCGATCGGGCGTCCCGAGAGCTCGGCGACGGTCCGGCGCCAGGCGGCCCCGCGCGCGCCGCCCCCGATCAGCACGATCGGCGCCTGCGGGGCGATTCCCGATCCCCGGGCGGCGAGCAGGTCAACCGCCTCGAGCAGCGACGCCACCGCTCCGCGGTAGGCGGCGAGAAGGATCTCCCCGGGATCGGTGTCCTCGCGAAGGCCCACGACGGTACCCCCGGCGCCCGGCAGGTTCGGCGTCCGCTCGCCTCCCAGGTAGGGCAGGAACACCACGCTCGTTTCGTCGGAGACCGCCGCGCGGTCGAGGTGCAGCCACCCGGCCACACGGTCGATGGCGAGCGTGCAGTTCAGCGTCGCGGCGAGCGGCAGGAAGCGACCGGTCGCGTCCGCGAACCCGGCGATCGTCCCGGTGGGATCCGCGGTCGGCCGGCTCGAGACCACGTACGCGGTGCCGGAGGTGCCGAGGCTCAGCACCGGCATCCCGGGCTCGAGGCCCAGGCCGAGGGCCGCGCCCATGTTGTCGCCGGTGCCCGAGCCCACGGGGATGCCCGCGCGCAGCCCGAGCTCGGCCGCGGCGGCCGGGGTGAGCGGGCCCGCCGTGCCGTCCGGACCGAGCACCTCGGGGAGGAGGCCCGCCGACAGCCCGACCTGGGGGAGCTCCATCACCTCGGCGGCGTACTCCCCGGCCGCCGCCGACCACCACCCCGTCCCCGAGGCGTCTCCGCGGTCGGTCACCGCGTTGCCGGTGAGGCGCTCGGTCAGGAAGTCGTGCGGTAGCCGGATCGCGCGGACCCGTGCCGCCACCTCGGGCTCCGTGCGCCGCAGCCACGCCCACGTCGTGACGGTGAAGCTCGCCACGGGGACGCTGCCGATCCGCTCGGCCCAGGCCTCGCCGCCGCCGAGGGCCCGGGTCAGCTCCTGCGCGTCGGGCGCCGAGCGCGTGTCGTTCCACAGCACCGCGCGGCGCAGCGGCCGGCCATCCTTCCCCAGCACCACCAGGCCGTGCTGCTGGGCGGCGACCGAGATCGCCGCGACCTCGCCCGCGCGTCCGGTCGCCCGCAGGGCGCTCCCGAGCGCCGTCCACCATTCGCCCGGGTCGCTCTCCCGGGCGCCGCCCTCGCCGGTCACCGCGTGCGGCGCCGTTCCCTGGGCGACGACCGCGCCGCTGCCGACCTCCACCAGCACGGCCTTGGTCCCCTGTGTGGAGCTGTCCACCCCCGCGACCAATGCGCCCATCCTCGCTCCGATCCCGAATGGAGGTTTGTTACGAACCTGTTGACGCCGCCCTCGCCGCGCGTTTAGTTTGCCCACATCGTTTGTTTTGTTGCAAACCAAAACTTTGTACGAAAGGCCAAGGGCGACCATCCCGGACCATCGCACCCGCTCCCTGAACGTGGACCTCGGGCAGGGCAGAAGCAGCGAGCAGCTCAGGCGCCATAACCTCAGCATGGTCCTGAGGTACCTCCATCTCGCGGGCCCGCTGTCGCGCTCCGAGCTCACCCAGCGGACCGAGCTGAGCCGGAGCACCGTGTCGACGCTCGTGGCCGAGCTGACCGAGCGCGGGCTCGTCGTGGAGGGCCCCGCGCGGGGCCCCGCCGGCCCCGGTCGCCCCTCGCCCGAGGTGCGGCTGGCAGAGGACGGGCCCGTCGCGCTCGCGGTCGAGATCGCGGTCAACTCGCTGGCCGTGGCGGTCGTCGGCCTCGGAGGCCAGGTGCGCCGCCAGGTCCGGGTCAACCGCCCCCGCACGCCGATGTCAACGGGCGACGTGGTCGCAGAGGTCCGACGGATCGGCCAGCCGCTGCTCGAGGCGCCCCCTGTGCAGTGGCTGGTCGGCATCGGTGTCTCGATCGTCGGCGTGGTGCGACGCGAGGACGGCCTCGTGCGCCTCGCGCCGAACCTCGGCTGGCAGGACGAGCCGCTCGGCGATCTGGTGGACGCCGCGTTCGGCGGGCTCGTGCCGGTCCACGTGGGCAACGACGCCGACCTCGGCGCCCTCGCCGAGCACCAGCGCGGGGTGGGGGTCGGCATCGACGACTTCATCTTCCTCAACGGGGAGGTCGGCCTGGGAGGGGGCGTGATCATCGACGGCCGGCCGCTGCGCGGCTCCGACGGCTACTCGGGCGAGATCGGGCACGTCACCGTGAAGCCCGACGGGCGCCCGTGCCGCTGTGGGGCACGCGGTTGCCTGGAGACCGAGGTCGGCGAGCCGGCCCTCCTTCGCGCGGCGGGCGTCAACCCGACCAGGGCCGGCCGCGAGGCCCTGGAGGAGATCCTCCACGCCGCCGCCGCCGGCGACGAGGTGGCGCTGCGTGCGCTGCGCGAGGTGGGTCACTGGCTCGGCATCGGAGTGGCGGGCTGCGTCAACATCTTCAACCCGCGGCGGGTGGTGCTCGGCGGGTACTTCGCGCGCATCCACCACTACGTGGAGGCCGAGATGGAGAGGGCGCTGGGCGCGACGGCGCTGTCCGCGTCGCGCGCCTCGGTGGAGGTCGTCGCCTCCCGCCTCGGCTCGGACGCGCCGCTGCTGGGAGCCGCCGAGCTGGCGCTCGCGCCGCTGCTCGCCGACCCCACGCTCGTTCCGGAGGTTGCGGTGAACGCGACGACGGGAGTGGGATGAGCCCCCTCGAGGCCGGACCCCAGCACCGCTTCAGCTTCGGGCTCTGGACCGTCGGCCACCGCGGCGGCGACCCGTTCGGCGGCCCCACGCGGCCGTCGCTCGATCCCGCCGACAGCGTTCGGCAGCTCGCCGAGCTCGGGGCGTGGGGGGTCAGCCTCCACGACGACGACCTCGTCCCCCCCGACGCCACATCGAGCGAGCGCCGGGCCATCGTCGGCCGCTTCCAGCGGGCGCTCGAGGACACGGGGATGGTCGTCTCGATGGCGACCCAGAACCTGTTCACGCACCCGGCCTTCAAGGACGGCGCCTTCACGAGCAACGACCCCGGGGTGCGGCGGTTCGCCATCGCGAAGGCGATGCGAGCCATCGACCTGGGCGTGGAGCTCGGCGCCGAGATCCATGTCTTCTGGGGGGGGCGCGAGGGCGTGGAGACCCTCGCCGCCAAGCCGCCCCTCGACGCTCTGCGGCGCTATCGCGAGGCGCTCGACTTCCTCTGCGGGTACGCGCGCGACCGGGGATACCCCACGCGGTTCGCCCTGGAGCCCAAGCCGAACGAGCCGCGCGGCGACATGTTCCTGCCGACCGTGGGGCACGCCCTCGCGTTCATCCAGACGCTCGAGCACCCGGAGATGGTGGGCGTGAACCCCGAGGTGGCGCACGAGACGATGGCCGGGCTCAGCTTCTACCACGCGGTCGCCCAAGCCCTCGAGGCCGGGAAGCTGTTCCACATCGACCTCAACGCGCAGCGCATCGGGCGCTACGACCAGGACTTCCGGTTCGGCGCGCAGGACCTCGGCGAGGCGTTCTTCCTGGTGATGCTGCTCGAGGAGTCGGGCTACACCGGTCCGCGCCACTTCGACGCGCACCCCTATCGCGTGGAGACCGGCGGCGGCGTGTGGGAGTTCGCCGCCGGCTGCATGCGCACGTACCTCGCGCTGGCGGAGAAGGCCCGCCGCTTCCGCGAGGACCCCGAGATCCGTGCGGCGCTCGAGAGCGCCGGCGTGCCGCAGCTCGCCGAGGCGACCGTGGGGACCTACTCGCGCTCGACAGCGGATGCGCTGCTGTCGACCCGATTCGATCCCGACGCGCTCGCCGAGCGCGGCTACCACAACGACCGTCTCGACCAATCCGTGGTCGAGCTGATCCTGGGACTGCGATGAGCGCTCCCAGCACCGACAGGGCTCGACGAGCCAGGCGCAACCCATGGCCGAAGCACAGCGGCCCTGGCGCACGCTCAACCGACGACCCCGCGCCGGCCCGATGCCCGCGCGGGCGGCGACCGATCCCGACGGCGAATCGCGCCGGGTCGCGCGCCGCGCATTTCCAAGAAAGCAACTAAGGAGTGCAAAAGAGATGAAACATCTCCGACGACTCCCGTGGCTGGTGTTGGTGGTCGCCCTCGTCGCGCTGCTGGTTGCGGCGTGTGGTGACGACGACAACACCAGCAGCGCGGGCGGAGACGCCGCAACGACCGGCAAGGTCGCGGTCCTGCTTCCGGACAGCGCATCCTCGTCGCGCTGGGAGAACGACGACCGCAAGTTCCTTTCGGAGGCCTTCAAGGCCGCCGGGGTCGATTACACGATCGTCAACGCCGAGGGCGACGCTCGACAGCAGCAGACGCAGGCCGAGCAGGCGATCACCAACGGCGCGACGGTGCTGCTGCTGGTCAACCTCGACAGCGGTTCCGGCGAACGCCATCATCGAGAACGCCCGGTCGCAGGACGTCAAGGTGATCGACTACGACCGCCTGACGATCGAGGGCGCGGGAGCCGACTTCTACGTCAGCTTCGACAACGAGGCCGTCGGCAAGCTGCAGGGCGAGGGCCTGGTGAAGGCCGTCGACGGCGCCGAGCTCGAGACAAGCCGGCGGTGGCCGTCCTCAACGGATCGCCGACGGACAACAACGCGACCCTGTTCAAGAACGGCTACGACTCGGTCATCAAGCCCAAGTTCGAGCTCGGGCGAGTGGACCCTGGTGGACGACCAGGCGGTCCCCGACTGGGACAACCAGCAGGCGCTGGTCATCTTCGAGCAGATCCTGACCGCCGCGACGGCAAAGTGGACGCGGCGCTTCGCGGCCAACGACGGCCTGGCGAACTCGGTCGTCTCGGCGCTGAAGAGCCAGGGTCACGACCCGATCCCGTTCACCGGCCAGGATGCGACCGTCGGCGGTATCCAGAACATCCTCGCCGGCTACCAGAGCATGACCGTCTACAAGGCGATCAAGGCCGAGGCGGACGCCGCGTCCGGGCTGGCGATCGCCCTTGCGCAGGACGCTACCACCGATGATCTGGTGACCGGGCAGCGTCGAACAACGGGACGAACGAAGTCCCGTCTGTGCTGCTTACGCCGGTCGCCGTGACCAAGGACAACATCGCTGAGACCGTCATCGCTGACGGCTTCCGCACCTGGGACGAGATCTGCACGGGTGAGTTCGCGCAGTACTGCCCGCCGGCATCCGAGCGGTAGGCACATCCCCGACCACTCTGGGCGGCGGGGTGGGGAGATGCCTCCCCACCCCGCCCCGCCGACCCGAGGAGGATGAGATGGGCAACGGCACGCAAACCGACGGCTACCTCCTGGAGATCGCCGGCGCCTCGAAACGGTTCGGCGCCGTCCAGGCCCTGTACCGCGTCGACTTCGGAGTCCGCCCGGGCGAGGTGATGGCATTGGTCGGAGACAACGGCGCGGGCAAGTCCACGCTGACCAAGGCGATCGCGGGCATCTACTCCCTCGACGAGGGCGAGATCCGTTTCGACGGCAAGCGGGTCACGATCCACGGGCCGCGCGACGCCGCCGACCTCGGCATCGAGATCGTGTACCAGGATCTCGCGCTCGCCGACAACCTCGACATCGTCGCCAACATGTTCCTGGGCCGCGAGCGGCTACGGGCGCACCTCGTCCTCGACGAGGACAGCATGGAGGGGTCCGCGCGCGAGACGCTCGACTCCCTCTCGGTGACGACCATCAGCTCCGTGCGGCGCAACGTGGCCGGCCTCTCGGGCGGCCAGCGGCAGGCGGTCGCGGTCGCGAAGGCCGTCATGTGGAACTCGCGCCTCGTGATCCTCGACGAGCCCACCGCCGCGCTCGGGGTGGCACAGACACGCCAGGTGCTCGACCTCGTGCGCCGTCTCGCCGAGCAGGGGCTCGGCGTGGTCGTCATCTCGCACAACCTGCACGACATCTTCGAGGTGGCCGACCGCATCACGGTGCTGCGCCTGGGACAGCGGGTTGCGGAGTACACGACGGCGCAGACCGATCAGCAGGAGGTCGTGCGCGCCATCACCGCGGGCGCGATCGAGACGGTCCCGGGAATGGAGATCGCGCCATGAGCACCTCCACCGCGCCGCCGAGCGTCCCCCCGTGCCGAAGAAGAAGGAGGAGGCGGGGACCTACGTCCGCAACTACCTCAGCAACCTCAAGTCGGGCGAGCTCGGCGCGCTCCCGATCGTCTTCGGGCTGATCCTGATCGCGATCATCTTCCAGTCGCTCAACTCGAACTTCCTCACCGAGCGCAACCTGGTGAACCTCGTCGTCCAGATGGCGGGGATCACCACGATCGCGATCGGCGTCGTCTTCGTGCTGCTGCTCGGCGAGATCGATCTGTCGATCAGCTACACCAGCGCGGTCTCGGCCGTGCTCATGACCGAGCTGCTGCTCGACGACTGGCCGTGGTGGGTCTCCATGGGCGTCGCCCTGCTCGCCGCCGCCTTCATCGGCCTGGTGATCGGCATCTTCGTGACCCAGCTCGGGGTGCCGTCGTTCGTGGTGACCCTGGCAGGGTTCCTGGGCCTGAACGGGGTGGTGCTGCTGATCATCGGCCAGGGCGGCACGGTGATCATCCAGGACGACGTCATCATCGGGATCGCCAACCGCTTCCTCGGCCCCGCCTGGACCTGGCTCATCTCGATCGGCCTCGTGGTCGCCTGGGCCGTCGCCCGGGGGGCGCAGCTGATGAGACGCCGGCGGCGCGGCCTCAGCCATCGGCCGCCGATCGTGTTCGCGATTCAGATCGCGGCGCTCGCGGTCGTGGCCGTGGTGGTCGCCACGATCTTCAACAACGACCGCGGCATGCCGGTGGTGGGCCTGATCGTGGTCGTCCTGCTCATCTTCTTCAGCTGGCTCGCGACACGCACGCCGTGGGGACGCCACGTCTATGCCGTCGGAGGCAACGAGGAAGCGGCCCGGCGCGCCGGCATCAACGTCACGCGCATCAAGGTGACGGTGTTCATGATCTCGAGCACGCTGGCGGGCATGGGCGGGATCATCCTGGCGTCGCGGCTCCGCTCCGTGGACACGGCGGCGGGTGGCGGCTCCTTGCTCCTGCTGTCGATCGCGGCGGCGGTCATCGGAGGGACCAGCCTGTTCGGCGGGCGCGGGCGCGTCGTCAACGCGCTCTACGGCGCCCTCGTGATCGTCGGCGTGGAGAACGGGATGGGGCTCCTGGGACTGAGCGCCGGCGCGCGCTTCGTCGTCACGGCCCTCGTGCTGCTCGCGGCGGTGGTGGTGGATGCGCTCTCGCGCAAGGGCCGGGCGCAGTCGGGCCGGGCATGACCGAGGCCGGACCGCACGCCTGCCGGGGGGCGGCCCGTCGAGCAATGACGGCCGCCCCAGGGGCTAGGGTGCCCATGAGAAGTGACGCTGCAGCCAGGCCCGGTAGCTCAGCGGAGAGAGCGCGCGGCTTCGTACCGCGTTGGCGGAGGTTCGAATCCTTCCCGGGCCACTACGTGCCCGACCGGCACCGGCCGGTGCCGCGGCGGGCGGCCCGAACCAGGTGGTCAGCGCGTCGGCGAGGCCCCGCTCGGTGCCCTCCCCCACCCAGGCGACGTGTCCGTCGGGCCGGACCAGCACCGCGCCGGGGCGCGCGACCGCGCCGAGCACCGGAAGCTCCCACGGCGCCGGCGTAGTCGGCGTCGACCAGCCGGACCCGGTCCGCCCACGGCGCGATGTCGAGGCCGCCGGGCTCGCCGAGGTCGAGCAGCACCGGCCGGGCCTCGTGCAGCAGGCGTGAAGACCCGCAGCGGGCCGTCGGCGGTGACCAGGTCGAGATCGGGCATGCGGCGGCCGAGCAGCGGGTGCCCCTCGCCCAGGTCGTAGTGGATGTCGAGGCCGGACATCATCCCGGCGAGCCGCTTGCGCGGCTCGTCCATGCCCAGCAGCTCGGCGATGGTCTCGCCGCAGGGCCTCGATGCGCGTCGTCGGCGCGGCGGAGCGCGGTCTGCGCCATGGTGTTGCGCAGCACGCGGGCGCCGACCGGGTGCCGCTCGGCGTGGTAGGTGTCCAGCAGGCTCTCGGGCGAGCGTCCCGTTGACCACCTGGGCCAGCTTCCAGCCCAGGTTCACCGCGTCCTGCACGCCGGTGTTGAGGCCCTGCCCGCCCGCCGGGAGTGCACGTGCGCGGCGTCGCCGGCCAGCAGCACCCGCCCGTCGCGGTAGGACGCCGCCTGCCGGGTCATGTCGGTGAACCTGGAGATCCAGGTCGGACTGTGGACCCGAAGTCGGTCCCGTAGACGGCGACGAGCGCCTCGCTGAGATCGTCCAGGGTCGGCTCGTCCGGTCCGACCGCCCTCGGACCTGACCCGCATCGGTCACCATCAGCCGCAGACCACCTCGCCGTCGCGGATCTCGTACTCCGGCTCAGGCCGTGGATGCCGACGCTCGTCGCGGCGGATGCCCCAGCTCGCGGCTCCTCGGCCATCTCGGCCTCGGCGATCAGGTAGCTGGTCGTCGGCTCCCAGCCCGGGAAGTCGATGCCGGCCGCCTTGCGGACCAGGCTGCGCCCGCCGTCGCATCCGACCAGGTACTGCGCCCGCAGCGAGCGGCCGTCGGAGAGCTCGACGTCGACGCCGGCGTCGTCCTGCGCGAAGCCCGTCACCTCGCGCCCGCGGTGGATCGGCACCGCCAGCTCGCCGACCCAGTCGGCCAGGATGCGCTCGATGTGCGTTCTGCCACAGCGCCAGCCCGTAGTTGTGGCGGGTGGGGAAGTCGCTGATGTCCAGACGGGATCATCGACGAAGCCCGCCACCTGCGTCACCTGCCCCTCCGCGAGGAACCGATCCGCGATCCCGCGCTGGTCGAGCACCTCGATGCGTGCGCGCGTGCAGCCCGCCCGCCCGCTGGCCCGCGAGGTCCTGGTTCTCGCGCCGCTCGACGATGGCGACATCCACCCCCGCCAGCGCCAGCTCGCCCGCCAGCATCATCCCCGTCGGGCCCGCCTCCGGCGATCACCACCGCATGCTCGGTCATGGCCACACTCCCCCCGTGTCGGCTGTGCGGCCGGGGATTATGGGGCACGCCCCCGGGCTTGCGGCAAGCCCCCCTGTGTGGCGTAATTTGGAGGTGGAGAGGAGCGGGCGAGGCCCCCTCTCCCCCGGCCCTGATGGCCACGACCGTCATTCGAGATGCGCGACCCGCGGCGACCGACGGCTGGTTTCGGCGCGTCCCGAAGCCCGTGAACGGAGAGTCACATGCCGCGGATCACGGTCGGTAGGGAGAACGGCGCCCCCATCGAGATCCACTACGAGGACCGCGGCAGCGGGGATCCCGTCGTGATGGTGCACGGGTACCCGCTGGACGGGAACTCCTTAGGAGCGCCAGGGGCGCGAGCTGCTCGCCAACGGCTGCCGCGTGATCACCTACGACCGCCGGGGGTTCGGTCGCTCCAGCCAGCCCACCGTGGGCTACGACTTACACACCTTCGCGGCCGACCTCGACGACCTGCTCGAGCATCTCGACCTGAGAGACCTCGTCCTCGTCGGGCTCTCGACGGGATCGGGCGAGCTGACGCGCCACCTCGGGACCTACGGCTCCAGCCGGGTGCGCAGGGCCGCGCTGCTCGGCGCAATCCCCCATTCCTGCTCAGGCCCAACGACAACTCCGAGGGCGTCAACAAGGAGGTGCTCGAGTGCATCAAGGCGGCGATCGTCGCGGACCCGCTACGCGTACTTCAGGGGCTTTCTTCGACGACTTCTCCAACGTCGACAGGCTGTGACGCTCGAGCGCATCAGCGAGCCGCGCTTGCGCCCTACCCGACCCCGCCGCGAGCTCGCTCAGAAATCCCTCGTCCATCACCTGGGGTCGCGGAGGCGCCCGGGAGCGTCGCCGACGCATTCGGTGACGAGGCGCGCGAGGAGCCCCTTGCGATCTACGAGGTGCCCGGTGACCTCCGCCTCGTGCTCACGCTCGCGGACGAGACCGTCGGCAAGGCACTACAGAACGAAAGGGCTCAAGTCGCTGGCCGGTCGAACCGTGCGAGGAACCCGGGTGAACAAATTCAGCTGACATCCTGGACGCTCAATCGGCCGCGCGACACTTGAGGCACCGAGCAAGAGGCGTCGTGCCGCCCGTCGCCACCTCGAGTGAGTGGGTTGCGGCGGCGAACTCGCAATGTCTCGGGTGTCGGGCCTTGCCAGCCATTCCGGGGCGTGGTTTAAGCCCACGGGAGGGCGCCTCGCCCGGCGGCAACCCGTCGCGCGCGCAGCCTTCGCTACCCCTGGCGGCTAGGCGCCCCCGGGAACGTCACAGTCCACCAGTCGAAATGCTCCGAGGCGACGCTCTAGTTCGGCATCGTCCAGTCGGCGCGACCGAAAGGCAGTAGAAAAGGCGTGAACCAACTGTTCGTCAGAGAGGGTTCTCGCCCGTGGGCGCAGCTCCCTATGGACCGCGACCACTTCGGCGCCGAGCGCCCGCACAACTGCGGGATCGACTCTTCGGAGGTCACCCGCGAGAGTCGCGGCAACGGCGTCGAGCTTTCGGCGATGGGTGACAAGGACCGTCATGCTGCTCTCGGGTCCTTCCCAATCCATGTTTCCGGTCACCCAGTCGTGGTGCGTGAGGGCCTGCCTCACCGTTTCCACGGAGGTGCTCCCGTCGGGACTCTCCTCGGTCTTGGCCTCAAACAGAAACCACCATCGCGCTTGGTTCCGCCATACCCCATCCGGCTCTGCTTGTCCGTCTGGCCTGCACGACTCAAATCCCAGAAGAGTCCCTAGAAGCGCTAGGCCTCTTTCAAAGTCACGAGCCTGATCGCTCTCAAGGCTTTCAGTAACTTCCTGCATGACTCTTTCGAACTTCTGATTGCTTCCGATCCAGCGCCGCAGCCAGTCCGCAGCGTTCACCGCGCGAGCGTCGAACTCTGAGCCGGACCCTTGGCTCGCTGGGCCGGCGGAGCGTAGCCGCGGGACCCAGTTCAGCGTGCGAACGCACCCTTGGACGTCCCTCTCAACGCCAGCCCGACGCTCAGCCCCAATCGCGCCGGGCTCTTGAAGCTCCGCCCGCTCCATCCAACTCCATGCTAGGTAGAGCCATAGGCTCCGGTAGGGGCGCAGATCGGCTCCACCACCGAGGTGGTTCGCTGCTTCAAGAGCCAGTTCCGCCGCCGCCCTGAAATCTCCCCTCCAGGCCTCTTGCCATGCCTGGACTTCCCCAGATGCCGAGCGTTGAAGGGCATCGCTCGCGTGGGGGACATCCCTGGTTCTTGCTGCCCTCTCGCGCTCAATCTCCGCGTCGGCGGCCGCCCACCTGTCGCTCTGGGCCAGAAACTCGCTGAGGCGGTCAACAAGCCCGCCGCCCTCGACCGCGGAGTTGTCAAGCCCGAAAGCAATCTCCGCTTGGAGTTCGGGATGAAGGGCACGAACGTTCTCCTCTCGGGAGAAGAACTCCAACACGCGGTCGCCTTCCATGACGACAGCGGCAAAGTCCTGATCGTTCCGAGTACACCGACCGGCGCCTTGGACGAGGCGCGTTCGAATGCGCTCATTTAGAACTTCCCTCGCACGCAGGCGCTCGTAAAGAAACCTCTCTTGGAGATGAGTGGCATACGGGAGTCCGGCGAGCACGATCAGCCGGCATGCCTCGTCGGGCAAGTCCATTCCGTCGTACCGATTTGCGACCACGAGAACGCCGGGATCTGCTCCCAGGAACGTCTTTGGATCTCTCTCGTATTCCTTCGCGTCAAACGTGGCAGTGTCTTCTGGGATGAGGTCCCGTCTCGCGCGCTGGGCCTGCCAGTTCGACGGAGTAATCACCAGCGCACGACTCGTGCACCCCACCAGCGCTCGAACAGCCGCTTCGGCATCTTGATCCGCATTCTCGGCCGAGGTGAAGAGAAAGAAGCGCCTGCCCGTTCCGTGATCGTCCCAGCCCGCAGGCGCAGGAATGCGGTGAATCGCCGGTATACCGAATGCACGCTCCAGCTCCCCCCCGAAACCGAGGGTCGCCGACATATAGACCCGTTGGTCCACCGCTGCGAATGGTGAATGCGTAACGGTGGGCGGGATGAACGGCCGAATCAGGATCTCGGACCAAGATACGTACACAAGACACGTATCCAGGGATTCGCCAATCGTTCGAAAGGCAAAGTGGTTGTGGGCCTCCGAGAACTCTGTCAATGCCTCGCGTAGCAGATCGGCGCGGTCCAGCACGTCGAGGGCCGGCACCAAGTCCACCGACCTTCGGAGGGCGGGATCAAGGTCTGGATCCCGCAGTCGGTTGCCAGTGACCGCTGCAAACGTGTCGATGAGGACCCCGAGGAGAGCATCGTAGAGCCCACCGACCCCTCGCTCTGCCCGAACCGACCACATGTCGGCGACGGGGCCCTCTCCTGCGTGTGCGTCGTCGAGAACTAGAGTTTGGGCGACGATTCTGGGGTTGGTGTTGAAAACGCTGCTATAGGTAGCGATCCCAATCGCTTGGGAACGATTGAAGGCCAAGAGATCCCCAGGACCGAACGCCTGGCTAGGCCCCGTTAGGTCGACGGCTTCGATGCCGTACGCCTTCGCCTGCGCCGCGACCTGCCGCCCGAGCTGGACGGTCGGGCAGAGGTACGCCACTCGCTGTCTCCGGGACTTCAGGCGCCACAGAGCAATGAGTAAACCAACCAGGGTCTTTCCGGCCCCCGTCGGGAGCTCAAGCGCCACGTCGGACCGGGCGTCCGCGACAGCCACGTAGTCCCTGAGGACGTCTGCTTGGTGCGACCAGAGATGTTTAACGCCGGCATCTGTAGGGCGGAGCTCGCGAAATAGAAGCTCCGGACTCGCAGAAGCGGCAGGCGCCGCCTTCCTGAAGACGAACTCGGCCACACCGATACGCTATAGGACCTACGCAGATCTCAGCGCGGCACGTGGCGTTTTCGACCACCCTCCCTCCAGCAGCGCTGGGGTACCGACCGCAGACGGATGGGCGGAGGCTGCGCTGTGTCGTCATCTGGCCCGGACGAGCCGTTGCTCAGGCCAACGGGAAGGCTGCAGCCCGGCCTCTCCGGTCCCGCCGACTGGGGCCGCTGACATGCTTCAACGGGAGGATGGGTAAGGTGGTGCGGATGGGCTACGCCGCGCGGACGGGCTGGACAGAGTGCTTATCCACCCTCGTTCCGCATCTCCATCGCGGCGCCTATGTAGGCCTCTAGGTTCGTGAGCACCGCGGCCGCCCGCCTGCCGACGACGTCGTACGGCACAACTTCGACCCGGTGGAGTGACTTATTTAGCTCCGTCAGGGTCCGGCGCGCAGCATGGGAGAGGCGATCCGCACGTCCAATAACGATGGTCAGCAAGGGATCGCGGATCGACTCAAGTCCAACAAGCTCCTCGGCTGCATCCGGATGGCGCGTGAGCTGATCACGATACGAGTGCACCTGTCCAAGCGCTTGGCCAAGGGCCCCACTCAGTGAATGAGAGCTGGGAGGGGCCGGAGCGGCGTAGGTTTTCGGGGGTCGCCGCTCGATCGTGATGATGGGATCCTGAGGGCTCTTTAGCTCAAGAATGTCCTGAAAACCATCGACACGCTCCAAGATAAAGTCGAGCGTTCCCGCCAGCAGCCGCTGCTGCGGCACCATTCGCGCATAGTGGAAGCCAAGTAGCCAGATGTTTCTCTCAATGAAGTCCTGCATGTCCGTTTCGGTCGTGCTAGCGAGGTCGAGGAGGCGCTCGAACTCCGCGATCGTAGCTCGAGCGTCTGCGATCCGATCGCCCGTGCGCTCTTGCAGCATCTGGCTCGCTAGGTGCCTCCCCTCTACATCGTCCGTCACAGAACGAAGGATCCGGCGGCGGCGCTCGATGCTGCTTCCGGGACCAAACAATGCTCCCAGGGCAGCGATGACGCCTGGGTCCAAGTCGTCGGCACTCTGAACACCGCTGAGAATTGCGAGGAGAGCGGCACCCTCGGACCCTGTGCCGCTTGTCGCCCCGCCCCCCCCCAGCGCCGAGCGAAGCTCGCCGGCTCGCGCGTCGTCCACTGCCGCCCACGCAGCGATTCGCTCGACCGTAAGGACAGCCTCTGCAACCTCAGGCCGCCTCGCCAAGTCCTCCAGCACCTCCGCGCGGGCGATGGCGTCCTTTAGCTGATTCGTGTAATAGGAAACCGCGACATCACCCGTGGCGCGCGATAGGTACCGGGGAAGGTTCACAACAACGAGGAAATGCGAGTCAGTGAGAATCGGCCGCTCTTCAGCATCGGCTCGCGCGGTCAGGAGGAGGGCGGCAGTCTTGCCGGGCGGACACTCAGACCGCGCAAGGCGCGCAAGTGCCTGGCCGTTCCTGAACTGCGGCTTGTCATGGCCGCAGACCTGTGGCCAATCGAAGTCGTAGTAGACCTCTAGGCCATGAAGAAGCGACGCGCCGCCGCGGCGGTAGCTGAGCGGCGGCTCCCATTCAGGTAAGGGCATCTTACGAGAGATCATAGGGCGGGGGGCCACGATACTCACCTCCCCACTCACGGGGAGCGGGTGGTCGTCACAGCTGGCCACGGCACCGACCGAACGCGCCCACGCGGCCTCCATACACGCCCCACCCTCACAATCGGGACAGCCGAGATACCGAGGATCGTTCGGCGATCACGTTCACGTGAGGGCCTAAGCGCCCAGCGCAGGTACCGCATACGGCGGCACTCCGACTGCGCTGATACGCAACCGCAGGGCCGGCCGTCCGGAGCCTGCCGGCCCGGACCGTCTAGCCCGGCCTTCGCGCCGGCCCTTCCATATCCTCGTCAGCCGCCAGGGAAGATCGACGTCTTGCATTGCGTCTTCCGCATGTGGGGATTCTTGGCAATGGGCGCAGTGGGGCGCAAACCTGCGACCCAGGGCACTCGATGGGACGTCAGGGGCAGGGATGGGCGCGGGAGCGGACAAGAGGCCATCGGCGGGCGGCACGACTGGAAGGTAGGGTGTGCTCATGGCCGCCTACGACTACCAATGCGAGAGCGACGGCGTGTTCGAGCTGACCCTGCCGCTCGGCACCGCCCCGACGGCCTCCCCATGCCCGGAGTGCGGCGAGGAAGCCCCCCGCATCTACTCGGCGCCGCTCACGACCCCCATCACGCTCGACAGGAGCGGGCCGGGCGGCATGACGCCGATACCGGCCCCACCGGGCGCCCGGCCGCCGGGTGGGCAGCTGCCGATGACCGCCCCGATGCGGGGCATGCCGAGGCCCTGACACCCTCGGCGCCTCCGAACGGACGGAGCGCTGCAGAGGGGAAGCGGAGTCTGGGAAGTGGGCGCGGCAGGACTCGAACCTGCGACCCAGGGATTATGAGTCCCCTGCTCTAACCAGCTGAGCTACGCGCCCCGCGCCGCGAAGTATGACCCGGGCCTCAGGCCTCCGGGCTCGCCGGGACGGAGACGTCAGCGGCGACGGCCTGGGGGACGCGGTCCTTGGGCAGCCAGAGGTGGGCCACGATGTAGGTGGCGACCATGATCCCGGCCATGATGTAGAAGACCACCTGGGTCGACTCGGCGAAGTCCTTCTGGACCGCCTCGAAGGCCCTCTGGGCCGCGGGGCCGGCGTTGTCGCCGAAGCCGCTCGAGGCCGCTCCGCCGCCCGACTGCGACAGGGAGTCGGCGATGGCGTCGGCGCGCTCCTTGGGCACTCCCAGGCCGCCGAGCGAGTCCTCGATGTTGCTCTTGTTCTGCATGATCAGGATCGTCCCGAGGATGGCCAGGCCGATGCTCGCACCGAAGTTGCGCACGGTCTGGTTGATGCCGGTGGCCTCGCCGTAGCGGTCCATGGAGACGCGGTTGACGGCGTCGGTGCTGGCCGGGCCGAGCACCAGGCCGCAGCCGGCCCCGGCCATCACGATGTAGATCCACTGGTCGCCCAGCGAGAAGTCGTCGAGCGCCTGGGCCCACAGGAAGAAGCCGACCGCGCCGAGGACGCAGCCGGGCAGCACGGCGGCGCGCACGCCGCGCGAGTCGTAGATGCGCCCGCCCCACTGGGAGGCGACGCCGAACCCGGCAAAGAACACCAGCAGGTAGAGGCCGGCGTTGGACGCGTCCTCGCCGAGCGAGATCTGCGCGTACATGCTCGTGAAGAAGAAGACCGGGATGAACACGGCCGAGAACAGGAACAGCACCGCGTTGGCCCCCGAGAAGCCCCGGTTGGCGAAGATGTCCGTCCTGATGAGGGGGTGCTCGGTCCGGAGCTCGACGCGCACGAAGACCGCCAGCAGCAGCACCCCCACCACGATGCAGGCGATGGTGGCGACGCTGGCCCAGCCCCAGGTGCTCGACTGCTGGAGCCCCAGCACGGCGAGCCCCATGCCACCGGCGATCAGGCCGGTGCCCTTCCAGTCGATCGGCGCGGGCCGGCGGGTGTCGTCGGGCTTGGCCATGTGGGTGAGGATCAGCGCGATGATGGCCACCGGCACGTTGATCCAGAAGATCGAGCGCCAGGTCCACTCGGTGAGGTAGCCGCCGGCGAGGGGACCGACCGCGGTCAGGGCGCCCGTGATGCCGAAGAAGAGCGCCAGCGCCTTGCCGCGCTCGGCGACCGGGAAGGCGGCCACCACGATCGCGAGGGCGGCCGGGACCATCAGGGCCGCGCCGGCGCCCTGGATGACGCGGAACGTGATCATCCACGGCTCGGCGGCCTCGCCGGTCGGGGTCGCGCCGCAGAGGGCGGACGCCACCGCGAAGACCACCACGCCGATCGTCACCATCCGCCGGTGCCCGGCGATGTCGGCCAGGCGGCCGCCGAAGGCGAAGAGGGCCGACAGCGACAGCAGGTACGCGTTGATGATCCACTGCGTGCCGGTGGCCGACAGGCCGAGGTCCCTCTGGAGCTCCGGGATCGCGAGCGAGACGATCGTCTGGTCGATGAACGTCATCGCGACGGCGAAGATCATCGCGGCCAGGACCAACTGCTTGTTGCCCGCGGCTCGCATCAACGGCTCCTCGTCGATTGCTCGTCCGATCCGCCGCCGGCCCGGGTCACCCGCCGCGGGGAATCATGTACGCCGCGTCAGTATTCGTCCAGCGCCGGTCAGGATCCTCTCGGGACCCCGTCGGGATCCCGGCGCGGCCCGCGAGGGGCCGTGCCGGGCGTGACCGCGGCCAGCTCAGTCGGCGGCGGTCACGAGGGCGGCCAGGGCGGCGGAGGCGCCCTGGCAGTCGTAGAGGCCCGAGGGCGCGCTCGAGTCGATCGTCGACTGCTCGACGCACGCGCTCGTGACCGCGTTCATGGCCGTCGTCGCTCCGGTGCGGCCGTCGCTGAGGCCCCCGCCGGCCGATGCGGAGCCGGCCAGCACCCAGCGGATCCGCCCCTGGGCCACCGCGTCGGCGAGCCACTCGACCGTGACCTCGCTCTCGCTGCCCGAGAAGCCGCCGATGCCGGCGACGTCGTCGCCCGAGGCGATGATCGCGGTCGCGGCCCCCGACTGGCTGGCGACCACGAGGGTGCCGCCCCCGTTGGCCGCCGCGTACTCGGCCGCGGTCGTGACGTCCGCTCCACCGCCGCCGAAGCCGCCGAAGCCGCCGCCGAGACCGCCGCCGCCTCCGGCCCCGCCGCCCGTCCCGCCGGCCGGCGGGGCGAATCCGCCGCCGCGGGCGCCGGTTGGGGCCTGGCCACCCGGTCCCGCCGCCGAAGCCGCCGGCGGTGAGCCCGCCGCCGGAGCTCGCCTGGGGCCCGCCTGCCGGGAAGGTGCCGCTGGTCGCGTGGCCGAGCGTCTGGAACGACCAGCTGAGGGGCACGACCATCAGCACGCACACGCCCACGACGAGACCGGCGCGGCGGATGCGATCGGTCTCGCCCAGGGCGAGCACGACCACCGCGAAGGTGCCGGCCAGCAGCACCGCGCGGCGCGATCCAGCCCGGCTGGCCGGCCGTGTTGTGCAGCACGATCAGCGTGCTCAGCACGCCCGCCCCGATCGCGGCCGCGCCCAGCGGGCGCAGCAGGCGGCGGTCCTCCAGCACCTGCCCCACCGTGCCGCCCACCAGCGCGGCGGTGAAGGGGGCCAGCAACGAGACGTAGTAGGGATGGAAGATGCCGCTCGCCATGCTGAAGGCGATCGCGGGCACCACGAAGGCGCCCCCGACGGCGATGATCCAGCCGGTGCGGGGATCGGCGCGGCGCAGGCGGCTGGCGATCGCGATGCCCACGCCGCCCACCACCGCCATGCCGATCAGCCAGCCCACCTGGCCCCCCAGGCTCGCGTTGAGCAGGCGCAGGGGCCCGGTGTCGCCGCCGAAGAACCCGCCTCCGCCGCCGCCGCCGGTGGGGGCGCCGGCCTGGCCGTCGATGCGGCCGAGGCCGTTGTAGCCCCAGATCAGCGACCAGATGCTGTTGTCGGCGGTGCCCGAGATCCAGGGCCGGTCCGACGCGGGCGTCAGGGCCATGAGCAGCGGCCAGGCCCCGCCCACCGCGACCATCGCGGCGCCCGCCCACAGGGCCGAGCGCAGCGCGGGCATCCGGCCCCGGGGCGCGATCCACATCCAGGCCGCCAGGAGACCGGGCAGCACCAGCAGCGCCGCCGCCATCTTGGCCTCGAAGCCGAGGCCCACGAAGACCCCGGCCCACACCAGCCAGCGCGTGCGCCCGTCCTCGAGCGCCCGCAGCGTGAGCCACAGGGCCGCGGTCGAGCACAGGATGAGCAGGGCGTCGGGGTTGTTGTGGCGGAAGATCGCCACCGCGATCGGGGTGGTCGCCATCGCGAGCCCCGCCACGCTGCCGGCCCACCGGCCCCAGCGGCGCCGGGTGAGGTCGTACACCAGCACCACGCCGACCACGCCCATCAGCGCCTGGGGCACCAGGATGCTGAGCGAGTCGAACCCGAACATCCTCACCGACAGGGCCTGCACCCACAGCGCCAGCGGCGGCTTGTTGACGGTCATCACGCCGCCGGCGTCGAACGAGCCGTAGAGGAAGTCGTGCCAGCTGCCGCTCATCGAGCGCACGGCCGCCGTGTAGTACGTGTTGGCCCATCCGTTGCGCGACAGCGCCCACAGGTAGAGCAGCGCCGACAGCGCGACCAGGCCGATCAGCTCGGGGTGCGGACGGCGCACCGAGCGCACCAGCCCGCCCAGCCGCTCCCGCGCCCGGCCCGGAAAGGGCAGCGAATCGCGTGCGGTCGTGGACATCGGCGGGCCTCCCGGTGGCGGATGGAGCACGTCAACTGTGGGCGGCCGATCTCGGAGGCGACGCACAGGCCCCTGAGCGATTCCTGAGAGACGCGACGATGATTTCCGTCGCCCGCCCGGGTCATATGGTGCGAGGACACGTCGAGCGTGGAGAGGAGAGGCGTGACACGCGACAATCTCGCCATCGAGGCGACCGGCCTCGTGAAGGCGTTCGGGTCGACGCGGGCGGTCGACGGCGTCGACCTGGCCGTCGCCGCGGGCGCCGTCTACGGCGTCCTGGGCCCCAACGGCGCGGGCAAGACCACCACCATCCGCATGCTTGCGACGCTGCTGCGCCCCGACGCGGGCTCCGCGCGGGTGCTGGGCCACGACGTCGTCACGCAGGCCGACGCCGTGCGCGCCTCCGTGAGCCTCACCGGCCAGCTGGCATCCGTGGACGAGGACCTCACCGGGCGCGAGAACCTGGTGATGATCGCGCGGCTGCTGGGGCTGCGCCGGCCCGACGCCAGGACGCGGGCCGCCGAGCTGATCGGGGCCTTCGGGCTCGACGACGCCTCCGGCCGGCTCGTCAAGACCTACTCCGGGGGCATGCGCCGCCGGCTCGACATCGCGGCGAGCATCGTGGTGACGCCCCGCCTGATGTTCCTCGACGAGCCCACGACGGGCCTCGACCCGCGCTCGCGCAACCAGGTGTGGGACATCATCCGCGCCCTCGCCGCCACGGGCACCACGATCCTGCTGTGCACCCAGTACCTCGACGAGGCCGACCAGCTGGCCGACCGGATCGCGGTCATCGACCGCGGCACCGTCATCGCCGAGGGCACCCCGGCCCAGCTGAAGCGGTCGGTGGGGGGCGGCACGCTGCACGTGCGCCTGCTCGACCCCGGCGCCCGCCCGCGGGCGCGACAGATGCTGGCGGAGGCGCTCGGCGAGGCGCACGAGGAGTCCGACCCGGCCGCGCTGTCGGCGCCCTGCTCGGACGCCGGCCGGGCCACCGCGACGCTCGCCGCGCTGTCGGACGGCGGGATCGGCGTCGCCGACTTCGCGATGGGCCAGCCGAGCCTCGACGAGGTGTTCCTGGCCCTGACCGGGCACACGGCCCAGGACGAGCCCGCCGACGATCCCCGGCGGACGCGAGAGGAGGCGGCATGACCACCACCCCCGGCACGACGACGCCCGACGGGGCCGCCCTCGAGGACGGCGCGCTGGCGTCGGCGCTCTCCACCTCCCCCAGCCCGCGCCCGCCCAGCCCGCTCTCGGCGGTGCTCACCTTCGGCTGGCGCGGCATGCTCAAGATCCGCCACGTGCCCGAGCAGCTGATCGACGTCACCCTCACGCCGGTGCTGTTCACGCTGCTGTTCACGTACATGTACGGCGGCGCGATCTCGGGCTCCACCCAGGAGTACCTGCAGTTCATCCTGCCGGGCATCCTGGTGATGTCGGTCCTCTTCACGACCGTCTACTCGGGTGTCTCCCTCAACACCGACATGACCAAGGGCGTCGTGGACCGCTTCCGCTCGCTGCCCACCTGGCGCCCGGCGCCGCTGGTGGGGGCGGTGCTCGGCGACGTGCTGCGCTACCTCGCGGCGGGCATCGTGGTGATCGCCGTCGGCCTGATCCTGGGCTACCGGCCGGACCAGCCCTGGGGGGTCGTGCTGGCGATGCTGGTGGTGGTCGCCTTCGCGCTCGGCCTGTCGTGGGTCTTCACGACCGTCGGCCTGCTGATGCGCTCGCCCAACGCCGTCATGAACACCGGCTTCATGGCGCTGTTCCCGCTCGTGTTCGTGAGCAACGGCTTCGTGGAGCCCGACACGCTGCCCGCGCCCCTCGAGAAGGTGGTCGACTTCAACCCGATCTCCCACGTCATCACCGCCGCGCGCGGCCTGATGGACGGCACGGCGACGGCGGGCGAGGTCGGCCTCGTGCTGGCCGAGGCGGTGGTCCTGACGGCGATCTTCGCCCCGCTCACCACCCGGCTGTACCGCACGCGCGCCTGATGCCGCACGCCGGGGCTGCGGGTACCCCGTAGCCCCGGCGGGAGCGGCCCGGATGATCGCGCCGGCGGGTGCGCAAGAATCCGGTGAACGCGACGAGGAGGCCGACATGGCGGGCACGAACGACCAGACCGGCACGCGCCCGGACGGTGCCGCGTGCTGCACGGAATGCGGAAAGGAGCGCGCGAGCGCCGAGGAGGCCAACGAGGAGGTGACGCACTGCGAGTGGTGCGGCGCCGAGTACCCGGTGCCGGACGAGGACTGAGGTGGGCGGCCCGACCGCGATCGAGGCCGAGGCCCTCACCAAGACCTACCGCGGCGGCGCCCGCGGAGTCGAGGACCTGACCTTCCGGATCCCGGCCGGCGAGGTGTTCGGCTTCCTCGGCCCCAACGGCGCGGGCAAGTTGACGACCATCCGCATGATGCTCGACCTGATCCGCCCCACCTCGGGCCGGCTCGAGATCCTCGGACTCGACGCGCGCCGGGACGGAGCGCGGATCCGGGCGCGCATGGGCTACATGCCGGGCGACCTGCGGCTGTACCCGCGCATGACCGCGCGGGAGCTGGTGGGCTACTTCGCGTCCCTGCGCCGCATGTCCGGCACCGGCGACGCCGAGGCCCTGGCGGCCCGGCTCGACCTCGACCTCGACCGTCCCGTGCGCGCGCTGTCGCGCGGCAACCGGCAGAAGGTGGGCCTCGTACAGGCATTCATGCACCGGCCGGAGGTGCTCGTGCTCGACGAGCCCACCAGCGGGCTGGACCCCCTCGTCCAGCAGGTCTTCGCGGCCGTCGTCCGGGAGACCGCCGAGCGCGGCGGCACCGTCTTCCTGAGCTCGCACGTCCTCTCCGAGGTGCAGCACATGGCGGATCGGGTCGGCGTCGTCCGCGAGGGCCGGCTGGAGCTGGTCGACACGGTCGAGTCGCTCCGCACCCGGGCCGCCCAGCGCGTCGAGGTGACCTTCGCGGCACCCCCTCCCGAGGGCGCCCTCGCGGGTCTGGCCGGCGTCCGCGAGCTGGAGCGCCGTGGCGCCGTGGTGCAGATCGCGCTCGAGGGCTCCGCCGACCCCCTGGTCAAGCGGCTCGCCGGCTTCGAGGTGCTGGCCATCGACAGCCACGAGGCCGATCTCGAGGACGTCTTCCTGGGCCTCTACGGTCCGGAGGCCACCCGTGCGGCGTAGCGTCCTGACCGCGTCCCTGATGGAGCTGCGCCGCAGCCTGGCCTGGTGGTCGCTCGGTCTGGTGGGCATGGTCGCGCTCGAGATCTCCGTGTACCCGACCGTGCGCGACGACAGCGGCTTCTCGGAGCTCACCGAGAGCTACCCGGAGGTCTTCAAGAAGCTCTTCTCCTTCGGTGGCGCCGACTTCGACTTCACCTCGTCCGCCGGCTACCTGGGCACCGAGCTCTTCTCGCTGATCATCCCCCTGCTGCTGATCATCGCGGCCGTCGCCACCGGGGCCCGCGCGATCGCCGGCGAGGAGGAGCGCGGCACCATCGACCTGCTGCTGGCACTGCCCATCACGCGTCGGCGGGTGGCGGCCGAGAAGCTGGCGGCCATGGCCCTCGAGGTTGTCGCGCTGGGGCTGGTGCTGCTGGTCGCGCTGTGGATCGGGGTGCGGGCGGTCGACATGACCATCCCGCTCTCCCACCTGGCCGCGGCGGTGGCCGGCGCGGGCCTGTTGGCGATCGGCTTCGGCGCGATCGCGCTGCTGGTGGGCACCGCGACCGGCAGCCGCGGCGCGGGGGTGGGGGTCGCGGCCGCCCTGGCCGTGGCCTCCTACCTCGTGAACTCGCTCGCGGGGCTGGTCACCGAGCTGGAGCCGATCCAGCGCGTCACGCCCTTCTACCACTACACGGCTCCCGATCCGCTGCGCGACGGCGCCTCCTGGCCGCACCTGGGCGTCCTCGTACTGGTGATCGCCGTCGCCTCGGCGGCCGCCCTGGTGGCGGTGGACCGGCGCGACCTGGGGACCTGAGCGAACGGGACCCGAGAGGGGAAGGGCTGCCACGGGGACGGCACGCGCGCATGACGGACTGAGCACCCGCGAGGCGGAGCGCCGCCTGCTCGCCCACGGGCCCAACGAGCTCGTCCGCCAGCGCGGGCCGGGCGCCGCCCTGGAGATCGCCCGCCAGCTCGCCCACCCTCTGGCGCTGCTGCTGTGGGCCGCCGCCGCGCTGGCGGTGGTCGCCGGCACCACCGTCCTGGCGGTCGCGATCGCCGCGGTCGTGGTGCTCAACGCCCTCGTGGCGTTCCTGCAGGAGCGCCACGCCGAGCGGGCGGTCGAGGCGCTGCGCCACTTCATCCCGACGACGGTCACGGCGGTGCGCGACGGCGAGCCGCGCCTGATCGACGCGAGCACCTGGTGGAGGGCGACCTGATGCTGGTCGGCGAGGGCGATCGCGTCTGCGCGGACGCCCGCATCGTGGCGGGCGCGCTGGAGCTCGACATGTTGACGCTCACCGGGGAGTCCGCCCCGGTCGAGCGTCGCGCCGGCGGCTCCCCCTCCGCGGCCGGGCGGGCGCTGGACGCGCCCGACCTCGTCTTCTCGGGCACCGGCTGCCTCGGCGGAGAGGCCCGGGCGGTCGTGCTGGCCACCGGCATGCGCACCGAGCTCGGCCGCATCGCCGCCCTGGCCCAACGTCACGGACGACAGGAGAGCCCTCTCGAGCGGCAGGTGCGCCACGTGGCGTGGCTGATCGCCCTGGTCGCCGTCTCGGCCGGGCTGGTGTTCCTGGCGCTGGGCGTCGTCGTGGCCCGCCTGCCGCTCGCCGACGCCGTCGAGTTCGCCATCGGCCTCCTGGTGGCCAATGTGCCCGAGGGCCTGCTGCCCACGATCACCCTGGCGCTGGCGGTCGGCGTGCGGGTGCTCAGCCGCCGGGGGGCGGTGGTCAAGCGCCTGAGCGCGGTGGAGACGCTGGGCTGCACCACCGTGATCTGCACCGACAAGACCGGCACGCTGACCCAGAACCGGATGGCGGTGGCCGGCACCTGGGACCGCGGCGGCGCCGGCGCGGCGGCGGCGTGCTGGCGCTCGCCGCCCGCTGCACCACCGTCGCGCGCGGCGACGACGGCGCCGGCCTGGCGGGCGACCCCACCGAGATCGCCCTGGTCGAGGCCGCGCTCGCCGACGACGCCGCCGCCGACCCGACGCGCCGCGACGCGCGGCGGCGCGCGCTCTTCCACTTCGACCCCGCGCTGCGGCTGATGAGCACGATCGACGAGCGCGGCGGCGGCCTGACGGTGACGGTCAAGGGCGCCCCCGAGGACGTGCTGGCGCTCTGCACGTCCGTCGCGGCGGCCGACGGGCCGGCCCCGCTCTCGCCCGCGGCGCGGGCGTCGGCGCTCGCCGCCACGGACGACTTCGCCGAGAGGGGCCTGCGCGTGCTCGCCGTCGCCATGCGCCCGCTGGCGGACGGGGTCGTCCCCTCGCGCCGCGAGGACGTCGAGCGCGACCTCACCCTCGCCGGGCTGGTCGCCCTGGAGGACCCGCCGCGCCCCGACGTCCCCCGCGCGGTGGACCTGTGCCACCGGGCCGGGATCCCGATCATCGTGGTCACCGGCGACAATGGGCGCACGGCCCGCGCGGTGGCCCGCGGCGTGGGCATCCTGCGCGGCGAGCCCCGCATCGTCACGGGCGCCGAGCTGGACGCCCTGGGCGACGTCGAGCTGGACCGGATCATCCGCACCGAGCCCGAGCTGATCTTCGCCCGCACCTCGCCCGAGGCCAAGCTGCGGGTGGCCGACGCCCTGCGGGCGGAGGGCCACGTGGTGGCCATGACCGGCGACGGCGTCAACGACGCCCCCGCGCTGCGGCGCGCGGACATCGGGATCGCCATGGGCCTCTCGGGCACCGAGGTCGCGCGCGAGGCGGCCACGATGGTGCTCACCGACGACGACTTCTCGACGATCGTCGTCGCCGTCGAGGAGGGGCGGCGCGTCTTCGACAACGTCCGCAAGTTCATCCTCTACATCTTCGCCCACGCGACGCCCGAGGTGATCCCGTTCCTGGTCTTCGCGCTGTCGGGAGGCGCGGTGCCCCTCCCCCTCACCGTCATGCAGATCCTGGCGATCGACCTGGGCACCGAGACCCTTCCCGCGCTCGCGCTCGGCTGCGAGCCGGCCGAGCCCGGCACGATGCACCGGCCGCCGCGGCCGCGCAGCCACGGGGTGGTCGGATCGCGAGCTCCTGATGCGGGCGTGGGTGTGGATGGGGCTCCTGTCTACGGTGCTGGTGCTCGGGGGCTTCTTCGCCGTGCTGCTCGAGGCGGGGTGGCGCCCGGGCGACGAGGTGGGCGCGGGCATGCCGCTCCACGGGGCCTACATGCAGGCGACCACGATCACCTTCCTGGGCATCGTCGCCTGCCAGGTGGGCACCGCCGTCGCGGCCCGCACCGAGGGCGCCTCCCTCCGCCAGGTCGGCGTCTTCACCAACCCATTGCTGCTGTGGGGGATCGCCTTCGAGCTGGCGTTCTCGGCCGCGCTCGTCGGGATCCCCCTGCTTCAGCCGGTGTTCGGCACCGCCCCGCCACCGGCCTGGAGCGTTGCGCTGCTGCTGCCGTTCCCGTTCATCGTCTGGGGCGTCGACGAGCTGCGCCGCGCGGCGCGCCGGCGGCGGGCCGGCTGAGCCCGCAGGCACGCCGGACCGCGCGGCGGACGCCGAACGGCGTCGTCACCCGCCCGCGTCGACCTTCACGACCCGGGGGCCCGGGGCCGTCTCCTTGGGGATGGTGATCTTGAGGACGCCGTACGCGACCCCCGCGTGGATGTCGTCCTCGCGGACCCCCGGCGGGAGCGTGAAGCGGCGCTCGAAGCCGCCGTAGGCGCGCTCGAGCCGGTGGAAGCGCTGGTCGTGGATCTCCTCCTCGAGCCGGCGCTCGCCCGAGATGCGCAGGACGCCGTTCTGGACGGTGATGTGGATGTCCTCGTCCTTGACGCCCGGAAGCTCGGCCGTGATGACGATCTCGTCCTCGAGCTCGATGATGTCGCTGGAGGGCGCCCACCGCCGGGGCAGGCCACCCGTCTCGCCGGCCTGGCTGACGAGCCGGTCGATCTCCGAGCGCAGGGATCCGGCGCCCCCGAAGGGATCCCACCGGATGATGTCAGTCAGCATGTCTCCTCCTCGTTCGACCTGAGCCGACCCTAGGCGCGCGGGCCGCCCGGCCACGTCCGCGACGACCCGGATCGCGCCTGCGGGTACTAGGAGGGGCCCGCGGTCGCCGAGACCTCGACATCGTCCAGCTGGAGCTCGCCGTTGGCCGTCGCCCACGCCACCTCGGCGGCGTCGCGGCCCGTGGCGATGCGGACCAGCGTCTCCACCGGCGCGAGGCCGGTCACGTCCACGATCCGCCAGGCGACGCCGTCGTGGACCTCGAGGAGGGCGTGGAAATCGGGCGGCTCGAGCAGCGGCGCGTACGCCGCGACCACGCGCGCGGGGATCTCGAGGGCGCGCAGGAAGCTGACGCCGAGGTGGGCCATGTCACGGCAGACTCCCTCGCGGGCGAGCAGCGTCTCGTCGGCGGTGGTCAGCGCGTCGCTCGCGCCGGGGCGATAGGTGACCCGCTCGCGGATCCAGTCGGCCACCGCCGGGATCAGGGCGCGGGTGCGGGGCGCCTCGCCGAACGCGGCGGCCGCCGTCGGCGTCAGCGCGTCGGAGGTCGCGTACCGGCTCGGCAGGATCCACGGCAGCAGCTCGAAGGCGAGGTCCGAGGCCTCGCGCAGGGGCGCGTCGTCGCGCGGGCACGCGCGGGCGCCGCCCTCCACCGCGACCGTCGCGCGATAGGCGACCCGCACGGGCCCGCCCTCGGTGTGCACCCGCACGGGCCGGGTCCCGAGCGCGTCGGGGGGCCCCTCCTCGACGCGCGCCCCGGACACGCTCAGGTCCTCGTCCACCACCCACTGGTCGGCCGCCTCGGCGACGCGCACCAGCAGCAGGGCGCTGCCCGGCCCGTCCGCCGACCAGGACATCACCGACTCGACCCCGACACGGGCACCAGACATCTCCACCTCCGAGCGTGCTGGTTGCCCCCCCGGGGCAGTGTCTCAGACCCGGGGGCTCCGGAGCGGCCCC
Source organism: uncultured Thermoleophilia bacterium (assembly GCA_963806585.1). Lineage (GTDB taxonomy): Bacteria > Actinomycetota > Thermoleophilia > Miltoncostaeales > Miltoncostaeaceae > Miltoncostaea. Next base: position 928,664 of record CAWDYN010000007.1, read on the forward strand.
TCAGCGGCGCAGCACGGCCCACACCATGTCCGGCGAGCCGCCGTCCGCGCGGACCATGTGCACCCACAGCAGGGTCATGTGCTCGAGGTGCAATGCCTGGGGGAGCCCGCCGACGTCCACCGGCTCCCAGCCGAGCTGCGCGAGGAGCTCGGCGACCACGGCCTTGGCGGCCGCGTCGTCGCCGCAGAAGAGCATGGCCGGCCGCACGTCCCGGTGCGGGTAGGTGGAGTCCTCCAGGTTCTCGAAGCCGTAGATGGAGAACGCCTTGACGACCCGGGCGAGCGGCGCGAGCTCCTGGACCGCCTCCGCGCCCGAGCGCGCACCGCCGAGGCCGTGGGAGAATCCGGGGCCGACGGGGTTGGTCGCGTCGATCAGAACGGTGCCGGCGAGCTCGTCGGCGAGGTCGGCCAGGATCTGCGCGGTGGCCGCGAAGGGGGTCGCCAGCACCACGACGTCGGCCCCCGCCACCGCGTCGCGCGGGGTCGCGACGGCGAGGGCCGGGTTCCTCGCCACGGCGGCCCGGACGCTCGCCGCGTCCGGATCCGACGCGGCCACCCGCACCCTGTGGCCGGCCCGCTGCAGGCGGTCCGCAAGCGGGCGCGCCCACCCGCCCCACCCCGATGACCGCGATGTCCATCGCCGTCGCCCTCACACGCCGAGCGCGCCGACGACCAGGCGGGCCGCGGCGGCCCCCGAGTACTGCTGCTGGCCCGTGATCAGGTTGCCGTCGCGCACCGCGTGGGGGGTGAACGCCGCGTGGACGATGAAGTTCGTGTTGGGCAGCGCGCGCGCCCGGTCCTCGATGCGGAAGGGCTGGAGCGGCCGGCCCACCAGGTCGTCGGCGAACTGCTCCTCGCTGTTGGCGAAGCCCGTCCACGTCCGGCCGTCCACGACCAGCGCGCCGTCCGAGGTCGTGGCCTCGAGGAGCGCGCACGTCGCGTGGCAGACCACCGCGGTCGGCTTGCCGGCCTCGTAGAACGCCGCGATCAGGCGGTGCACCGCGGCGTCGGCCGCGAACGTGAGCATCGGCCCCTGCCCGCCGACCAGGAAGACCGCGTCGTGGTCGGCCACGCCGACGTCCGCGAGGGGGGTGGTGTCGTCGAGAAGGGCGGCGTGCGCAAGGCTGTGCTTGAAGCCCAGGCTGAGCAGGTCCTCCGCCGAGTAGCCCGAGGGGTCCTCCGGGTCGCTGAAGGCGTCCCCGGCGACGGGGCCCCCGGCCGGGCTGGCGATCTCGACCCGATACCCGTGCTGGACGAACTCCCAGAAGGGGTGGGTCAGCTCGCCCCACCAGAAGCCGATCGGCCATCCCGTCGTCGCGGACGTCGCCGGGTTCGAGACCAGCATCAGGACGCGCTTGGGCGATTCGGGATGCAGGACGTCGATCGATGCGGACATGGGCGATCTCCACCGTCGAAACCAGTTGCTTGGTACATTTGCTTGATATCAAGTTGTTGTCAAGATGATCGCGCTCTAGGTTTCCAGCCGTGACCGGTGAGCCCCGCGACTCGATCGACGCGATCGTGGAGGGCTGGCGGGCCGCGCGCGACGATCTGGACGTCGCCCCGATCGAGGTGCTCGGGCGCGTGGCGCGCCTGAGGGGGATCGTCGAGCAGCGCGTGGAGGCGGTCCTCGCCGAGCACGGCCTCACGTCCGCCGGGTTCTCCGCCCTGGCCGCCGTCTCCCGGCTGGCCGGCGACGACGGGGTCACCCAGGCGCGCCTCATGCAGGAGCTCCGACTGACGTCGGGGACGATCAGCGTCCGCATCGACCGCCTCGTCGCCGACGGACTCGTGCGGCGCCACCCGGACCCCGACGACCGCCGGGGCACCCGCATCACCCTCACCACGTCGGGGCGGGAGGCCTTCGAGAGCGCCGCCCCCGCGCACCTCGCGAACGAGCGGCGGCTGCTCTCGGCCCTGTCACCCGACGATCAGCGGCAGCTCGCGGGGCTGCTGCGGCGACTGGTGGTGGACCTGGAGGGCGAAGCGCCCTCCCAGGACTCCCCCACGCGGCGCCTGGGACTCACGCTGGCCTCGGCCCACACCACGGCGGCGATGCGCCAGGCGGTGGGGCTGAGCCCCTGCGCCGGGCTGCTGGTGCGGGCCGTGGAACGGGGCGGGGCGGCGGCGCGGGCCGGCGTGGTCGCCGGAGACGTGCTGGTGGCCGTCAACGGCCGCGAGGTGCGCGCCCTGGCCGACCTCTACGATCCGCCGCCGGCCGCGGACGGCGGGGCGCACCGCGCTCGGGTTGATGCGCGGCGCGGACCGGGTGGAGGTGCGGGTGGCCGGCTAGGAGAGCTCGGGCCGGGGCCGCGCGGCGACCGTCACGGCGTCGCGCGCGGGGTGGACGACCTCGCCGTGAACCCCCTCGGGCACGGCGTCCGGCTCCTCCAGCGCCACGGCGAGGGCGGCGCAGGCCACCTCCAGCTGCTCCTCCTCGGGATCGCGGGTGGTGAGGCGCTGCGCCCACATGCCCGGCCAGGACAGGAACTGGAGCCTGCCGTGCGCGCGCATGGAGGCCTGCCGCTGGATCTCGAAGGCGATCGCCGTGACCAGGGGGGCGAGCACGATGCGGGTGGCGATCAGGGCGAAGTAGTTGAACCAGCCGGTGATCGCGAGCACGGCCCCGTAGACGGCGATCGAGACGAACGCCGACACCACCAGGAACGACGTGCCGCACCGGGGATGGAAGCGGCTGAAGCCGGCCGCCGCGGCGGCGGTGAGCGCGTGGCCCGCCTCGTGCGTGGCGATCGCCTTGTGCTCGGCGCCGTGGTACTTGAGGATCTTCCGGAAGGGCCGCAGCAGGCTCAGGAACATCAGCGTGCCGAGCAGCAGCGCCAGGCGGATGGCCGCATCGGCCACGATGAAGGCGGCGCCCGTCAGGCCGGCCTCCTTGGCGATCACCACCGGCCCGACGCGGAACGCGGCGATCTGGATGGCGGCGCCCGCGACGGCGCCCACGCCGATGGCGACCTTGCCCCAGAAGCCGATCAGCTGGTCGTCCTCGGCGAGCTCGTCGCCCTCGGACCGGCACCTCCTCCCAGCGCAGGCGCTCGCTGATGGACATCGCCTTCTGGCCGGTCGTGACGGCCGAGCGGATGGAGACCACGCCCCTCATCAGCGGCCAGCGCGCCCACCGCCCGGTGGGCGGGGCGACGTCGAAGGCCTCGGTCACGATCGCGCCGTCCTCCTCGCGCCGCACGGCGATGCCCACGCGCGAGCGCGTCCGCATCATCACGCCGCCGGGAAGGGCGCTGCCTCCGACCGATGCCGACGCGTCGTCCGTCTTATCGCGTGAAATGCCCGTCGCCTCCCAGGAGGGGTTCCGTTCCTCCCATCGGTCCGCCGCTCGCCCGAGTGTAGACAAACACCCGCCGACGCTAGCCCTCGCGGGCGCGGGCCCCGTCCGGGCCGGCGTGGTCCGGGATCGCCACCGACAGCTCGACGAGCTGCGCCGGCTGCAGGCCCGCCACCTTGAGGCCCTCGCGCGCGAGCCGGCTGCCGTCGCGCGCGGCGTCGGCCATCCCCAGCCTCACCTCGATCCAGAACGTGGCGCTCACGTCGCGGGCCTCGGCGCCCTGCTCGGTGCCGTCAACGCCCTCGACGCCGGGCATCGCCGCCAGCGCCGACGACAGGCGCTCGGCCGCGTCGGCCCCGAGGGGCTCTCCGGACGTCGCGCGGAACCGGACGCGGTAGGCGGACATGCCCCACAGCCTACCCCCGGTAGCGAGCCCTCCCACTCCCCGGCGCCGCCCGAGTCGGTGAGCTCGTCCAGGGCGTCCAGGGCCTCGGCCGGCCCGGCCGGGGGCACGTCGGCGCGCGCGACCCACTCCCACACGGGGCCGTCGGCCAGCCGGCGGGTCAGGCCGATCGCGTGCAGCGGCACCGCGTCGCCCATCGTCACGTGCGCGTGGGAGATCCCGCGGTGCGGGCCGAGCACCAGCGTCAGGCGGCCCCGGGCGTCCAGCAGATAGGGCCCGGCGCCGTCGCTGAGCACCACCGCCAGCGTCACCTGGACCAGCAGGCGGTCCCAGCGGCCCGGGTCGATGTCCGCCATCGCCGCCGCCGCCGCCTGGCCCTCCGGGCGGGTCACCCCCGCGAAGCGGGCCACGCCGTCGGGCGCGGCGAGCGCCCAGCGGCGGCTCACGTCCCCCGAGGCGATCGGCGCCCGGGGGGCGGCCACGATGTCGATGTCGCCGTTGGCGGGGGCCTCGCTCACCCCGATGAGGATAGGGGGCTGGTGAATCCGGCCGCCGCCGCCGATGAGAGAGGAAGCCCACCGCGCCCCACCGCGGGGGATGCCCGCCACGGAAGGCCGCCATGTCCCCTCGCCGATCCCCCCGTCCCGTCCAGGTCAACATCGCCCGCGCCCTGCGCCTGCACGAGCGGTGGCTCGCGGGCGCGCGCGGCACCGCGCGCCGGGCCGGGACGGACGCGACCGGCTTCGCCGGGGCCGACCTCTCGGGAGCCGACCTGAGCCGCGCGGACCTGGACGGGCACGACCTGCGCGGCGCCGACCTGAGCGGCGCCATCCTCCGCCGCGCGAGCATGCGCGGCGCCGACCTGCGGGGCGCCCGCCTCGACGGGGCCGATCTGGCGCGGGCCGGGCTCGGGGGGGCGCGCCTCGACGGCGCGAGCGTGCGCGACGCCCGCCTCGAGGAGGCGGCCCTGCTGGGCGCCTGCCTGCGCGACACCGACCTGAGCGGATCGCACATGGCCGGCGCGGCGCTGGAGGGAGCCGACATGTGCGGCGCGAACCTCGCCGAGCACCGAGTGGAGCGGCACCTCAGGACATCCGGGCGTGCGCGCGCCGGGCGGCGCCCACCGGCTTGCCGCCGCCGCCCTGCGCGGCGCCGACCTCGCCGGCTTCGGGCTCGCCGGAGCCGACCTCACCGACGCCGACCTGGCCGGAGCGGACCTGCGCGGGACCGACCTGCGCGGCGCGTGCCTGTTCCGCGCCCGCCTGACCGGAGCGCAGCTGGGCGGGGCGGGCCTGCGCGCCGCCGACCTCACCCAGGCCGACCTCTCGGGCGCCGACCTCACCCAGGCCGACCTCTCGGGCGCCGACCCGACGGGCGCGGTGCTCGCCGGGGCGGACATGCGCGCGGTCGCCTTCGACGACCTGAGCGGCGCGCTGCTCCAGGGGGCGCAGCTCGTCGGCTTCAACCGGGGCGACACCCACTCCCCGACGAGCCTCGGCACCTCTCCCGACCTGCGCGGCGCCTGCCTGCGCACCGCGAACCTGGCGGGCTTCGACCTGCGGGGGGCCGACCTTCGCCGTGCCGACCTGACGCGGGCCAACCTGCGCGGCGCCGACCTGTCGGGCGCCCACCTCGAGGGGGCGGTGGTCGCCGGCGCCGACCTGACGCGGGCCAACCTCGCCGGGGCCCACCTGACCGGCGCCCGGCTGCTCGCCGCGGTCCTGCGCGAGGCCGACCTCACCGGCGCCGAGCTGCGGGCCTGCGACCTGACCGGCGCAGACCACACCGGAGCCCGGCTGGACCCCGGCGCGCGCGAGCGCGGGCGGATCCCCGCGCTGCGCGTCGCCGGCCAGGCCGCGTAGGCCCCAGGCCCTACAGGCCGTCGGACGCCTTCTTGATGGCGTCGCCGATCGCCTTCTTCAGCCCGTCGCCCACCGCGGGGGCCCACCCCTTGGCCGCCACGGCGACCGCGGCGATCAGCAGGGTCACCATCACGACGACACCGACGTACTCGACCGTCCCCTGGCCGCGCTGGTCCTCGCGGACCCGCTCGGCCATCGTCACCGCCGCCGCGTGCAGCCAGGCCGCGATCGCGTAGCTCATGTCCCGCCTCCCATCCGTCGTCACCGTGCGGCGATCGTGGGGGAACGGGCGCCGGCGCCGCGCCGCGCGACTGTGTCGTCCCGGCGCCCGCTCCGTCACGGAGCCCGTGTCCGGCCCGGAGCAGCGCGGCGGGCGGCGGCGCGCGCGACGCGCTTGCGCACATAGGCCTCCATCAGGTCGATGAGAACGTCGGTCCCGGCGGCGCCGGCGTCGTAGGAGACCACCCGCATCGCCTCGCGCGGCGGGAGCGTGCGCACGTAGCGCGCGTAGTCCCACAGCTCGCGCGCCTGGCCCAGCGGACGCAGGGCGATGGCCGTGGGCGAGAGCTCTGTCGGGTCCGGCAGGGTGGTCAGGTCGCCCACGGGATCGTCGAGGAGGGCCGCGAGCCGCTCGCGCAGGCGGGCCCGGGCGCCCGCGTGGAACGCGCCCTCGGCCTCCTGCTCCAGGGACACGGCGGCCACCACGCCGCGCCCGATCGCCCTCAGGGCGCGAGCGACCGGGCGGGCACCGCCGGTGCGCTCGGTCAGGCCGCGGTACGCCTGCCCGGGCGCGCGGGCCCACACGTCCGGGTCATAGGCGCCCTCGAGCGGCTGGGCGGCGTGGGCGATGACCGGCGGGGGCTCGGCCGGCGGGCGGACGTGATGGAGCAGCCACGCGGCCGTCGCTGCGAGCAGGAGCGCCACCAGCACCGTGATGCCGACCCCCTCTACGGCCGCCTGCCCGCTCTGACTTTCGCCGCGCATGGGCCGACGCTACGAGGGCCCGGAGGACGGCTCTGCACCGGATCGGCGCGAAAGCGGCACCACCGTGCGCCGGACGCCCGGTTACAATCGGAGCGGCGACATCAGCCGAGACCCCCTCGAAGGGAGGCGACGATGCAGGTGTTGGACACCATCGCGAGGCAGGCGAACCGCCTTGCGACCGACGTCCAGTTGTCGCTCAAGCGCGCGCGCGTCGAGGGCGAGCGACGCCTGTTGCAGCGCCAGCACCGCGCGGCTCTCGAGGATCTCGGCGAGCGCACCTACGAGCAGGTCAAGGCCGGCGCCCTGCCCGAGGGTCCGATCTCGGCCGAGGTCGCCGCGGTCGAGTCGAAGCTCATCGAGATCGAGGCCAAGGTGGCCGAGGTCGAGTCGCTGCGCGCCGACGAGGAGGGCGAGGACGCGGAGGACGCCGCGCAGGCGACCCCCGACGACGCCCCCTCCGACCCCTCGCGCGCGGCCTTCCCGATGGTCAACGATCCCGCGCCCGCGCCCGGACCGGGGCCGGGGTGGGAGGCCGCCGAGCGCTTCTTCGGGTCCTCGCCGCCCAAGGACTGAGGGCTTCCAGAAATCTCACGGAACGGCCGTGTAACGGCGCGACCTGCACGTTGTCCGTCGGAAGAGTGGGTGTATGCTGCGGGGACGTCGGGTCGTTGTGCCGGGCGCGCGAGGTCACGTAGTGCAGGGGGAGTCACCGGCGTGAGAGCCGAGTCCGATCTTCAGGGACATCACCGGTCCGAAGCCCCGGCCTGCCACCGCTGCGGTCTCCCGCTTCTCGCCGAGGCGCAGTTCTGCCCGTACTGCGAGCGCTGGCTGGACGAGGGCGGCCTTCCGCGTCTGCTGTCCAAGCGCCGGGCGGGCGGCGGCGAGGGCGAGCCGCGACGGATCGCCGGCGTGTCGGAGCGGCTGCTGCTGGTGGTCGGCCTGACGCTGTTCACGCTGGTCGCCGCGGCGAGCATCATCGCCGCCGTCGCCACCTGAGGCCCGCCCCGCGACATCGTCGCGCCCACTCCCGCACCGCCAGCGCGTTGGTCGGGTCCACCCCGTCATGGAGGTCCTCGACCATGTCGAGCACGGAGAAGAGCGAGTTCATGGTCGGCGACGAGGTGACCGGATCGTTCCGGTGCGCCGAGTGCGACCTCCACATCACCTCGCCGCGGGAGAGCGACGGCATCCTGGTGCTGCCCGTCTGCCCGCTCTGCGGCTCCGAGAGCTGGCGCGAGGCCCGGTAGGACGGCGGCCTTAGATCGGGTCGGTCGGCTCCAGGGAGCCGATCAGCTCCTCCGCCGGGATGGCGACGAGCGTCTCGAACGTGGCGCTGCCGCGCGAGGAGAGCTCGACCGTGAGCTCCATGATCGTCCGCTCGTCGGGTGCCTCGACCACGCTCAGGAAGTCGTAGGCGCCCAGCAGGGCCCACTGCTTGACCACGCGGCCGCCGATCGCCTCGATCTCCCGGTTGACCTCGAACAGGCGCTCGGGGGTGGTCGCGAGCGTCTGGAGCCCCTGAGGGCTCAGGGACGACAGGAGCAGGAACGTCCTCATGAGTGCCGATGATACGCCCGCGACCGGCCGGGCACACGGACCTCGGCGGCGGGCGCCGGCCGAGGACTACACTCCGCGTGCCGGCCAATCACTCCGAGGTGAGCATGCTCCGAGACGACGACCCCACGCCCAACTCCCTCCAGAAGGCTCTCCTGGAGTACGACGCGACCACCCTCGAGACCGCCCTGATCGAGTGGACCAAGGAGCACTGGAACATGGCCGCGCGCGCCATGGTCTACAACCGCTCCGAGGCGGACAAGACCGTCGAGGGCGTGAGCGGGATCCGCAACGACGACGCCCGCCTGGCCCTCGAGGTGGCGGCGCGCGTCGCGATCTCCGAGCGTGAGCTGCTGTGCCGCGGCATCGCCGCGGTCCTGCCCGAGTGGCTCGAGAGCACCTACGGCCTGCGGCCGCGGGGCAGCGCCGAGAGCTGAGCCGTCAGGCCGGCTTGTCCTCGACCGGGTAACCGGCGTCCTGCCAGGCGGGCCATCCGCCGACCAGGACGCCGACCCGGGAGCGGCCGTTGTCGAAGGCCCACATGGCGATCTTGAGGCTGGTCGCCTCGCCCGGACGGTCGCAGTAGAACACCAGCTCACCCCCGGTGGGCAGCCCGGGGACCTGCGACTCGAACTCCATCGGATCGACGCGCAGGGCGCCCTTCACCTGGACGTCCGAGTCCCGGTACCCCAGATCGCGCACGTCAACCGGCTGGACGGCGTCGCCCATCTTGAAGGCCACGGCGAGGTCCGCCGGCTGCCAGCGCGAAACGTCATCCCAAGCCATCAGCCCTCCCGGGTCGCGGAACGCGCGAAAGCTAGCAGCCGCTCGGCCTCGTCCAGGGACTCGGCCCCCACCCGCGCCAGCACGCCGCGGGCGTAGGCCTCGCTCAGCGGGGTGCGGATGCCGGCGCGCAGGGCGCCGTTGAGGTACGCGACGCCGTTGCGAGGGCCGTGGCGGGCGCTCTCCACGGCGCGGCGGGCGAGCGCGTCGGGCTCCATGTCGGGCGCGGGCAGGTTGCGCGGCAGCGAGGCGGCGATCACCAGCCGGTCGCCGGGCATCTCCACCTGCACCACGCCGCGCGTTCCCGGCAGGCCCTCGCGCTCGGCCAGCAGCTCCACCGCGGTGCCGAGGTCGACGTCGCCGCCGAGCAGCAGCAGCGCGCCCTCCACCGGGCCGCCGCGCTCGTGCGGCACGAGCACCGGGCCGCCGCCCCAGCGGCGCGACGCCCGCCCGTACTCGACCGGGAACGGGGTGGCGCAGGGGCGCCGGTCGACGATCACCATCGCCAGCCCGGCTCCCGGCTCGTACAGCAGCGAGCCGTAGGCCATGATCGCGATCGGGCGCTGGGCGACCGGCACGGCGCGGGCGCGGGCCGTCAGCTCACCTCACGCCACGAGATCCAGCACCGAGGCCGCGTGGCCCTTGGGCTTGACCTTGTAGAGGGCGGCCGTCAGGACCCCGTCGGGGCCGATCACGAACGTGCTGCGCTCGATGCCCATGTACGTGCGCCCGTACATCGACTTCTCCACCCACACGCCGTAGGCCTCGGCGGTCGTGTGGTCGGGGTCGCTCAGAAGGGTGAACGGCAGCTCGTACTTGTCGCGGAACTTCACGTGGCTCGCGAGCGGGTCCGGGCTGACGCCGATCACGCGCACCCCCGCCGCGTCGTAGTCGGAGCGGGCGTCGCGGAACTCGCACGCCTGCGCCGTGCAGCCGGTGGTGTCGTCCTTCGGGTAGAAGTACAGCGCCACCGTCGCGCCGCGCAGGTCGGCCAGGCTCACCGTGGAGCCGTCGTCCGCCTGCAGTGAGAAATCGGGGGCCGGTTGGCCGGCCTCGAGTCGCGCCATCTGATGACCTCCGTGGGCTGGGCCCCGTGAGGCTACCGAGCGCAGGCCCCGGGGCGGCTACGATCGTCGCCGCGATGCCTCCATCCGCCCCCCGCATCGTCGTGCGGCCCGCCGGCGTCGATGACGCCGAGGCCGTGGCGGCGATCGTCCACGCGGCCCTGCGCGACAAGTACGCGCCGGCCCTCGGCGACGTGGCCCTGCGCGGGATCGCCGCGCTCGCGCGCTGGGAGATCGAGGAGGTGCCGAGCTCGAGCCACTGGATCGCCGAGATCGACGGTCGCGCGGCGGGCGTGGTGCACCTGGCCGTCGGCCCCGGTGGCGTCGAGGGCTTCTGCCGCGCCCTGGCCCGCGAGATCGGGTGGCCGCGGGCGCTGCGGGCCACGCTCGTCCTGAGCCTGCTCGCCCCCGCCGCCCTCGCCCCGGACGAGGCCTACATCGAGGAGCTGGCGGTGGCCGGATGGGCACGCCGTCGCGGAGTGGCGCGGGCGCTGCTCGCCACCTGCGAGCGCGAGGCGCGACGCCGGGAGCGCGGGCGCCTGACCCTGTGGGTGACCATCACCAACGAGGCCGCCCTGCCGCTCTACGCGAGCGCGGGCTTTCGCGAGACGCGCCGGCGGCGCTGGTTCGTGGGGCGCCTGCTCTTCGGGGCCCCGGGGGCGATCCTCATGGAGCGGGAGCTGTCACCCGGCTGACGAACGGGTCGGCGAGCGCGTCGGCCTGATCCCGGGCGGCGTCCTCGGCGTCCGGCGCCGATGGAGCCGCGGGCAGCTCCAGGCGCGCGCGCCCGGCCGGACCGGCCTCGAGCGTGAGGCGGCCGCCCAGCCGCTCGGCGAGCGCCGACGCGACGCCCAGGCCGAGGCCGGCCCCGGGAAAGCCGTTGGCGCCGGAGCCGCGGCCGAAGCGCTCGCCGACCAGGCTCAGCTCCTCTCCGGGCACGCCGGGGCCGGTGTCGGCCACCGACAGCTCCACGAGCCCGCCCGCGCGCGAGCGCCCGGCGAGGGTGATCGTGCCGCCGCGGGGCGTGAACATCGCCGAGTTGCCGATCAGCTCCGACAGGATCTCGGTGACGAGCGCCGGATCGGTGCGCACCGGCGGCAGGTCGCGAGGCAGGTCGGTCTCCAGACGCAGCCCGCGATCGCGCAGACGGCGGTCGAAGGTCGCGCCCAGGCCGTAGGCGAGCCCCGCCGCGCCGACCGGGCGCAGCCGGGGGGCCTCCGCGCGCGGGTCGTTGGCCGTGCCCCGCAGCAGCTGCGACACCAGCCGGTCCAGGCGGTCGCCGGCCGCCTGGATGCGACGCGCCGTCGGCGCCGCCGTCGAGGGAACCTGGGCCACCAGGTCCGAGCTCAACGAGCGGATCTCGGCGATCGGGGTCTGCAGGTGGCGCGCGGCGGATCCGGTCACCTGGCGGCGCACCGCCTCCATGCGGGCCTGCTCGGTCCTCTCCCCCACGCCCACCATCCGCCCGCCGGGCACCGCCCAGGCCTCGACCTCCAGCGCGCGCCCGTCCGACAGCGAGAGCCGGCGCGACACGGGGCCCGCCGAGGTCAGGCCCGCACGCAACGGCCTCCTCCACCTGCACGGCGTCGGCCGGCGCGAGCCCGCCCACGAGCCGTTCGAGGGCGTCGTTGCGCACCAGCCCGCCGGACGGGGTCCGCGCGGCCACCGGCAGCGGCAGGGGCGCCAGCGCCGCCCCGAGCGCCTCCATGCGCGCCTCGGCCGCCACCTGCATCGTCGAGGCCCGCGAGGCGGCCGCGGCCATCGCCTCGCCGAGGCGGCGCAGCTCGCCGCGTCCCGCGACCGGCACGGCGACGGGCGGCCGGCGGCCATCGCCTCGGCGGCGACCGTCAGCCCGCGGAGCCGGCGCGCCCGGCGGTCGGCGAGCACCCAGGTCAGGGCGCCCGCCACCAGGCTCAGCGCCAGGATGATCACGCCGACCGCCGCCCGCACCGGGGCGAGCGACCCCGCTCCGTCGGCCAGGGGGGCGCGCGCGACGAGCGTCGCCCCGGTGGGCGTGGCCGCCGTGGTCTCGACGGCGCCGTCGCGCAGGCTCCAGCCGCCCGCCCGCGATCGACGCCAGGCGCCCGAACCAGCCGGGCCCGTCGGCGGCCCAGACGGCGTTGGCGGCCCCGGCCTGGGCGATGACCGTGCCGTCGGACGCGACGAGCCGGGCCGGCGCTCCCACGGTCCGCAGCGCGGCGCGCGCCCGGGGGGCGGAGGCGGTCGTGATGGTGCCGGCGGCGGTGTCCGCCGACCGCACGAGCGGATCGGCGGCGCGGTCGAGCTCGGAGGCCGCGGCGAGGGCCAGCACCGTGATCGCCACGACGGCCAGCGTCAGCGCCGTGGCCGCGAACGCGGCGAGCGCCGCGCGCCAGGGTCGGCGGGGGCGGGTGTCGGATCGCATCGTGTGGAGGGCTTCGCCTCGCGCGGGCGAAATCCCCCTCGCCGCCCCATATCCGGGCGGCGACTCAGGAACCGACGAGCCCGGGGTGGGTAACTCGATGTCAGACGACGGCTGGCCGCGCAGTCGCGGCGCCCGGGCCGAGGGCGACCGCGGCCCGCGTACGCTCACGGCGAGCGAGGCGGCCGCGCTCATCGGCGTGAGCGTGGCGACGATCCGCGGCTGGGCCGACCAGGGCCGCCTGCCCTCGCACCGGACCGTGGGCAACCACCGGCGCTTCGAGCTCGCCGAGCTGCGCGCGTGGCTCGCCGAGCGGGGCGCGACCCCGCCCGAGGCCGGACGGCTGCGCGTGCCGCCGCAGGAGATCCCGCCCTGTCCGCTGCTGGCGCGCGCGCTCAACGGCCGCACGGAGGCCGTCGTCGCCCGGGTGCTCGCCGGCTACGCGCCGGACGTCCCCACCCCGCTGGCGGCGCCGAGCGGGCCGTCCATGCGTCGCCTGACCATCCGCCTGCTGCGCATCCTCGCGAGCGGCCTCGACACCGGGCGGCCGGCCGCGCAGGCCGGGCGCGCCGAGCTGGCCGGCCTGCGGGGGGGCCTGCAGGGCCAGGACGGCGCGCGGATCCTGCTCGACCACACCCGCATCGCCATCGCCGTGGTGATGGAGGCGGAGCTGGCGCGCGACGAGGGAGTGCCCCTCGAGGAGATGGCCATCCCGGCCCTCTACGCGGTGGTCGACCACGCGCAGGCGGCCGTGGCCCGCGGATTCGAGCAGGCGCAGGCCCTGCGCGCGGGCACCTCGGCCCCCCCGCTCGAGGGCGGCCGGCCGGAATCGTCCGAGCCCGATTCCGGCCAATAGAAAAGCCCTGCTTCGCAGGGCTTTTCCGTAGCAGGCCGTAAGCCGGATTCTGTCGTGGGCAGCCATCCATCTGGGACACCTGTTGCCAGATGCCTCCTGCGGCCGACCTGGAGCTGGGCGAGCAACCCGTAGCGCCCCGATTTGGCCTTGCACCGAGTGGGGTTTACCCAGCCGGCCTGTCACCAGACCGCTGGTGCGCTCTTACCGCACCTTTTCACCGTTGCCGACGAGGACGAGTCCCCGCAGGCTGTGTCGTTTCTGTGGCACTTTCCCTGGGGTTTCCCCCGCTGGCCGTTAACCAGCACCCTGCTCTGCGGTGTCCGGACTTTCCTCGAGCCGCACGAGTGCGACCCGCGACTGCCTGGCCTGCCGGATCAGAGTAGCGGCCCCGCGAGCGCCGATCTACAGCTTGCGCAGGACCCCCACCACCACGCCCAAGAGGGTGACCTCGTCGGGCACGATGGTGCTGAAGGCGTCGTTCTCCGGGATCAGGTGGACCCTGCCGTCGACGCGCTTGAGGCGCTTCACCGTGGCCTCGTCGTCGATCTGGGCGACCACGATCTCCCCGTCGTCGGCCGTGGGCCGCTGGGCGACCACCACGAGGTCCCCGTCGAGGATGCCGGCGTTCATCATCGAGTCGCCGGTGACGCGGAGCATGAAATCACCCTCGAACGGGCTCGTGATCCAGTCCTCGATGTCCTGCTCGGCGAGCCGCGGTACACCGGCGGCGACGGAGCCGACGAGCGGCAGCGCGGCGACGCTGGGGGGCGCGGGGGCGGCGGGCGCATCGAGGGCCGCGTCGTGGCAGACGAACATCGCGCGCGGCTTGGTCGGATCGCGGCGGATGTGGCCGGCCGACTCGAGCTTGGCGAGATGCGCGTGGACCGTCGAGGGCGACGCGAGTCCCACGGCCAGCCCGATCTCGCGCACGGTGGGTGGATAGCCGCTCTCGCGGCAATGCCGCGAGATGAACGTCAGGATCGCCGTCTGTCGTTCACTCAGTTCATCCATGCCGGGACGCCTCCGAGACGCGAACACCTGTTCCGGCGACGCTACCAGAGGATCGCGCGGAGTACCAAGGCGAGCCCGACTCCGGGAGGGGCGCGGCTCGCTATACTCCCGCGGCCCGTGCGCCTGTGGCGGAATTGGTAGACGCGCAAGGTTGAGGGCCTTGTGACCCATATGGGTCGTGGAGGTTCAAGTCCTCTCGGGCGCACTGCGAGCAAAGGCCCCGTCATTCGGCGGGGCCTTTGTCGTTTTGGACCGTGCCCGGACTCCGCTCCGCCGGGCGCTCAGCGCCAGCAGGACCGGCTGCAGGTAGACGAGAGGCCGGCCGAGGAGATGGTGTGCGTGTCTCATCTCTACCTCATCGGCGCGCGCCGGGCGCCGGCGCGTGAGCGGCCCTGGGCGGCGTTCCGCCGGTCAGGTGACCGGGGTCGCCTCAACGGGTCGCGGTAGGGCCGGCGCCGACGCGTCGGCGCGGCGACCGGGCCGGTCAGCCGAAGATGTTGCCGATGATCTGGACGACGCAGGCGATGATGTAGACGTTGACCACGGCGCACGAGGTAGATGCCGATCGCGAGGACGGGAGACCGCGACGGCGGCTGCCCACCCATTTGACGGCTCGTGTTCATCGCGGGGAACCCTACCCGGCGCCGCGGCCGCCGGAAGGGCGCTCTCCGAGAGGGCCACCTGACCCGCCACGGCGGGTGCCGAGGGCCCCTGCACCGGCGGCCCGCCTAGACTGCGCGCCGCCCGACACCCCCGGACGAGGACGAGGACGTGGAATGAGCACCGACGACGTCAACATCGCGACCCAGACCCGCGACACCCTGCTGGCGGCGATCAACCGCAGGTCGCCGCTGGCCCCGAACGCGACGACGCTCCTGCGGCTGGCCGAGGCCTACGCCTGGTGCGTCGCGCCCGGGCCAGGCTCACGGGGCGGCCGAGAAGAGCTGAGCCGCCGCCACGCAGCGCCGCGGTGCGCGGGTGCTCGGGGCGGCGCCGAAGACCCGCTCGGTGGGGCCCTCCTCCACGATGCGGCCCTCCTCCATCACCGCGACCCGCTGGGCCAGCCCGCGCACCGCGCCGAGGTCGTGGGAGATCAGCAGGTAGGCGAGGCCCGCGCGACGCCCGCAGCTCGGACAGCAGACGCGCGATCTGGGCGGCGCTGTCGCGGTCCAGTGACGAGAGCGGCTCGTCCAGCACCAGCAGGCGCGGGTCGAGGGCCAGCGCGCCGGGCGATGGCGACCCGCTGGCGCTCGCCGCCCGAGAGCTCCGCGGGGCGCCGCGCCGCCGACGGCGCCGACCAGGCCGACCGCCTCCGAGCAGGCGCGGTGACCCGGTCGCGGCATCTCGGAGCGCCCGAGCGCGCCCTGCACCTCGAGCGGCTCGGCCACGGTGGCGCCGATCGACAGCCGGGGGTCGAGGCTGAGGTAGGGGTCCTGGAAGACGATCTGCACCGTGCGCCGCAGGGCCGCCAGGTCGCGCCCGCGGGCGCCGGCGCGCGTCGATGCCCGTCGACGACGCACGCTGCCCGGCGTCGGGCGCGTCCAGGCGCACCAGGATGCGCGCCAGCGTGCTCTTGCCGCTGCCCGACTCCCCCACCAGGCCCACCACCTCACCCGGGCCCACGCTCAGGTCGACGCCGTCGAGGGCCCGCACCGGCGCGCCGGCGCGGCGCCCGGCGAAGGTGCGCGCCACCCCGCGGGCCTCGAGCAGCGGCGGCCCGGCCGCGGGCGCCGCCCGCGCCGTCGGGTCGGGCGTCGCGCGGGGCGTGGGCGGGCGGGTGGCCGGGCCCTCCTCCACGATGCGGCCCCCGCGCATCACGGCGACCCGGTCGGCGATCCGCCCCACCGACGCCATGTCGTGCGAGATCAGCAGCACCGCGAGCCCCGACTCGGCGCGGTGGCGGTCGATCAGGTCGAGCACCGCGACCCGGAGGGTCGCATCGAGCGACGCCGTGGGCTCGTCGGCCAGCAGCACGGCCGGCCCCGGCGCGAGCGCCGTGGCGATCATCGCCCGCTGGCGCTGGCCGCCCGAGAGGCGGTGCGGGTAGTCGTCGCGATCGACGCCCACCTCGGCCAGGGCCCGCGGCCGCGCGCCGCCGGGCCTCGGCGCGGCCCGAGGCGCCGTGCGCCCGCAGGGTCTCGGCCAGCTGGTCGCCCACGCGTGCGCACCGGATCGAGCGCCGGAGGCCGGATCCTGCGGTGATGAGGGCGATGCCGGCGCCCGCGCACCGCGCCGCATCTCCTCGCCCCGCAGCCCGGCGACGGGCCGGCCCCGCAGCGAGACGGCGCCGGACACGAGGCGCGCGGGCGGCGGGCACCAGGCCGATCAGCGCCAGCGCGGTGAGGGTCTTGCCGGCGCCGCTGTCGCCCACCAGCGCCAGCACCTCCCCCGGCGCGAGGTCGAGGTCGACCCCGTCCACGAGCGCCTCGCCGCCGGGGCGCCGCGACGCGCAGGCCGCGGGCCTCGAGGACGGCGCTCATCGCGTCCACCTGCGCGCGAGCGGCGTCCAGGCGGACCGCGGCTCGAGGGCGTCCCGCACCGCGTCGCCGATGAGGCTCACGGCCAGCACGGTCAGCGAGCACCATCAGCCCGGGGAAGAGGGTGAGCCAGGGGCGGTCCTCGATGGTGTCCTGGGCGCCGATCATCAGGGTGCCCCACGACGGCCGGCCGTCGGGGTCGAGTGCCCAGCGACAGGAACGACAGCGCGCTCTCGGTGAGGATCGCGACGCCCACCGCGAGCGCGGCGAACGACGGCGATCTCGGGGGTGGCCGCGGGCAGCAGGTGGCGTCCGCGCGATGCGCCACCACCCCGCCCCGGCGGCGCGGGCGGCCTGGACGTACGGCAGCTCGCGAGTGCGCAGCGCCGAGGCGCGGGTGAGCCGGAAGAGGGGCGGCCACGACAGCAGCGCGAGGATCAGGATGATCTCGCCCGGACCGACGCTCTCGAAGCTGATGCTGAGCACGATCAGGATCACGAAGCCGGGCACGATCAGGACCAGGTCGGTCAGCCGGGACGAGGGCCGAGTCGAGCCAGCCGCCGCGCCCGCCGGCCGAAAGCCCCAGCCCCGCGCCCGCGACGGTCGCCACGACGGCGGTGGCGAGGCCGATCAGCAGCGAGACGCGCCCGGCCACGAGCACCCGCGTGAGCATGTCCTCGCCCAGCGCCGCGGTGCCGAAGGGGTGCGCCCAGCTGGGCCCCTGGTTGCGCGCGCCCAGATCCTGCTCGTCGATCGCCGTACGGCGACAGCAGCGGGCCGACCAGGCACGCGAGCACGATCGGCGGCCAGCAGCACCACCCCCACGACGCCGGGGGTGCCGAGCCGGCCCAGGGCCCGCCACGCGCGCCTCATCGGGGCCGCCCGCCCAGCTCGACGCGCGGGTCGAGCGCCGCGTAGGCCAGGTCCGCGAGCAGGTTGGCCACCACCACGGCGACGGCCCCGATCATCACGATGCCCATCGCGACGTTGATGTCGCGGGCGAGCGCCGCGTCGCGCAGGAGCCGGCCCATGCCGGGCCACGCGAAGACGGTCTCGGTGACGACGGCGCCGGCGAACAGCGCCCCCAGGTCGAGCGCGATCAGGGTCACGATCGGCGCCAGGGCGTTGCGCAGGGCGTGGCCGAGCACCACCCGGCGCTCGGAGAGCCCCCGCGCGCGGGCGGCGGCAACGTGGTCGGAGCCCAGCTCCTGGATCAGCACCGCCCGCTGGAAGCGGCTGAAGACGGCGATGTTGACCAGCGACAGCGTGATCACGGGCAGCACCAGGTGCTGCAGGTGGTTGAGCGAGAACCACTGCCCCTCGTGCCCGAACGAGTAGCGCTGGCCGGTGTACAGCAGGGTCTCCCCGTCGCCGCCCAGCCGCCCCCACAGGGCGAGCGACAGCGCGATCACGACCGCCCCGGCCACCAGCACCGCGATCGTCTCCGCCCCGCCGCGCCGCAGGCGCGCGAGCGCGACCAGCACCAGGATCGTCCCGGCGATCAGGAGCAGCACCGCCCAGCCGTGATCGCGCAGCCAGACCGCTCCGAGCTGCAGCAGCACGCCCACCAGGAAGGTGGGGGCCGCGAACCCGAGGTAGGCGACGCCCGACAGGGTCAGGTCGGTCCGGGACATCGGCCGGGTGGCGCAGATCACGCCGATGGCGACGCCCACCACGACCGACACCACCAGACCCAGGAGCATCAGCTCGACGGTCGCCGGTAGGGCCTCGCCGATGATGTCCCGGGCGCTGGAGCCCGGGCTACTGGTGCTCAGCCCCCAGTCGCCGCGCACGAAGTTGCCGAGCCAGGTCCAGTAGCCCTCGTACCAGGGAGCGTCGAGGCCCTGCTGCTCGATCAGCCGGCCGACGTCCTCGGCCCGCACGCCCGGGATCTGCCGCAGCCGCGCGACGGGGTCGGCGGCCCGGTACAGGAGCAGGTACGAGATCAGGCTGACGATCCACAGCAGCGGGATCGCGATCAGCAGGCGGCGGCCGGCGTAGGCGGCTACCGCCCGCATCGCGACCCCCGCGGTCCCACCCGGCTCAGCGGGCCAGCGACCACTCCGCGCTGTTCCAGAACACCTCGGCCTGGGTCGGGTTGACCTCCACGCCCTCGAGATCGGCCACGTAGGCCACCGTGTTCGGCTGGGCGTACAGCGGGATCAGCGGCACCTCGCGGGCGACGATGTCCTGGATCGTGCCGAGCGTGGCCACGCGCTGGGCGTCGACGACCTCGTGGTCGGAGCGACGCATCAGGCTGTCGGCCTCCGGATCGCTCCACCGGTACACGTTCTGGCCGAGGAACGCGTTCTCCTTCGTCGGGATCTGGTCGCTCGCCAGCAGCCCCGTCAGGCTGGGGTCACCCCCGCCGCCGAAGGCGGCCATGGCGGCGGTGAAGTCGCCCTCGTTGAGCACGCTCCCGTAGAGGCGGTCGGAGGACATCGGCTTCGGCACCAGGCGGATGCCCGCGGCGCGCGCCTGCTCCACCATCAGCCGCGCCGTGGTGCGCCGCAGGTCGCTCTCGGACGAGTAGGCGACGGGGATCTCGAGATCGCGGCCGTCCTTCTCGAAGATGCCGTCGTCGCCCCGGGTCCAGCCGGCCCCCTCGAGCAGCGCGGCCGCCGCGTCGGGATCGTATCCGTACCTCTCGAAGGCCGGGCGCGTAGCCCAGTTGGGCCGGGCGCACCACGCTCTGGAGGACGGGCACCGAGCCGTCGAGCAGCACGTCCACGATCTGCTGGCGATCGATCGCGTACGCCAGGGCCTGCCGGACGCGCTCGTCGTCGAGCGGCGCTGCGGCGGTGTTGAGGATCATGTGCTCGAAGAACAGCGAGGGCACCGACTGGACCTCGACGCCGTCGATCGCGGCGGCGCGGGCGATCAGATCCGGGTCGGGCGGCGGGCTCGTCATCTGGGCCTCCCCCTGGCGCAGGGCGGTGATCGCCGCCCCGGGCGAGTCGAGGAAGTTGATGACCAGCGAGTCGAGGAACGGGCCGCCCCCGGCCAGGTCGGCGCCCCAGTAGTCGGGGTCGCGCGCGAGCACGGCGCGCACCGCCGGCGTGAAGCTCTCGAGGGTGAACGGCCCCGAGCCCACGATCCCGCCCCGGTTCCAGACCGTGTTGAAGTCCTTGCCCATCAGCACGTGGCGGGGTAGCACGTAGTAGCCGCCCGAGACGCTGAACACGTCCCGCCACGGGGCGTAGTCGCCGCGGAAGGCGACCGTGAAGCAGGTGGCGGCCGGGCAGGCGCCCCCGGCGGCGGTGCGGCCGGCGCGGATCGCGGTGATCTGGTCCCATCCGGCCCGCGACGCCACCTGGTTGTCCGGATCCGTCATCGTGCGCCACGTGAACGCGACGTCGGCGCTGGTCACCGGACGTCCGTCCGACCAGTGGGCGCCCGGGCGCAGGTGGAACGTCACCCGCAGGGGGCCCCGGCGGATGTCGTCGCCGGCGGGGACGCGCTCGGCCAGCTGGGGCACGTACGCGCCGGTCTGGTCGGCGGTGAGGAGGTTCTGGAGGACGTTGGAGACGATGCGCTGGGCCGTGACCGTGGCGCCGTCGGCCAGGAGCACGTTCAGGATCGGCGGGGACTGATCCTCGGCGTCGATGATCGTCCCGCCCGTCGAGGGGGGGCCCGCGTCGTCCGAGCCGCAGGCGGCGGCGAACAGCGTGGCGGCAGCCAGAAGGCCGGCGATCAGCGTTCGGGAACGCACCTACCATCTCCGCATCGGGGCACCGCGGGACCGTACAGACCTGCCATCGCACCGCAAGCACGACCCGTCGGACACGGGCCCCGGCCGCGCTAGAGCATCTTCGCCAACAGGAACGTCGTGATGAAGAAGAGGATCGCCGAGGCCACCGTCACGCGGTCCAGGTTCTTCTCGACGATGGCCGTCGAGCCTCCGTACGAGCTCGAGGCGCCGCCGACGCCGAAGGCGCCCGACAGGCCGGCGTCCTTGCCGCTGTGCAGCAGCACCAGGAAGACGAGCAGCACGCAGTTGAGCGAGTGGACGATGACGACGAAGGCGGTCACAGCGCGGGACGGTAGCATGGCCTCGCGCCGTGGACGATCTCCCGCTCCTGAACCCGCCGGACTTCCCTGACTGCTTCGTCTGCGGGCCGGGGAACCCCGAGGGCCTGGGGCTGCGGATCCACCGCGACGGCACCGACGCCGTCGCGCGGTTCCTGCCCGCACGCCGCCCACATCGGCTACCCGGAGCGCGTGCACGGTGGCCTCATCGGCATGCTGGTGGACGAGATGCTCGTGTACGCCGGCGCCCCGCACGGCCTGTGGGGCATGACCGCGAAGGTGCGCTACTGGCTGCGCATGCCGATCCCGGTCGGCGAGGAGCTGTCGCTGCGGGGCCGGCTGGTGCAGCGCAGCGAGCGCGGCTTCCGCTCGGTGGTCACGATCCACCTGCCCGACGGCCGCCTCGCGGCCGAGGGCGAGGGGATGTGCGTCATCCGCCAGGCCCCGACGGCCGCCGCGTAGGCTGTCGGCCATGGAGATCCGCGCCCTCTCGCAGGCGACGCCCTTCGTCACCACCGACGGGCAGCACCATCCGCTCGCTGCTCGACCTCTCCAACGCGCCGGTGGCCAACCAGAGCCTGGCCGAGGCGACGATCGAGCCCGGCGAATCGACCGTCCGCCACCACCACCGGGTGAGCGAGGAGATCTACTACCTCGTGGCCGGCGCCGGGAGATGGAGATCGACGGCGAGCGCGCCGCCGTCGCCGCCGGCGACGCCGATCCTGATCCCGCCGGGCGCCTGGCACCAGATCACCGCCGACCGGCGACGTCCCACTGCGCCTGCTGTGCGCGTGCGCGCCGCCGTGGAGCGCCGAGGACACCCACTTCGCCTGAGCGGGCAGGCCTAGGATCACCGGGTCGACCAATCCGCCGGAGGAGCCCGCGTGCCCGACCGCCTGATCCGTCTGGGGCACAGCCCGGACCCCGATGACGCCTTCATGTTCTACGCCCTGGCCGACGGAGCTGATCCCCACCGACGGCTTCCGGTTCGAGCACGTCCTGCGGGACATCGAGACGCTCAACGACTGGGCCCGCGAGGGGCGGCTGGAGGTCACGGCGGTGTCGGTCCACGCCTACGCCTACCTCTCGGACACGCTACCGCCTGCTGCCCCACGGGGCCTCGATGGGCGAGCAGTACGGGCCGATGGTCGTCGCCCGCGAGGACATCGACCCGGCCGAGCTGCCCGGCCTGCGGGTGGCCATCCCGGGCGTGCTGACCAGCGCGTTCCTCGAGCTCCAGCTCGCCGTGGGCCGCATCGCCGACCCGGTGATCGTGCCCTTCGACCGGATCCTCGACGTCGTGGAGGCCGGCGAGGTGGACGCGGGCCTCGTGATCCACGAGGGCCAGCTCACCTACCAGACCCAGGGGCTGCGCTCGATCCTCGACCTGGGCGAGTGGTGGCACGAGCTGACCGGCGGCCTGCCGCTGCCGCTCGGCGCCAACGCCGTGCGGCGCGACCTGGACGAGGGCGACACCATGCCGCGCCTGTCGCGCATCCTGCGCGACTAGCATCGCCTACGGCCTCGAGCACCGCACCGGCGGCGCTCGCCTACGCCGAGAGTTCGGCCGCGGGCTGGACCGCGGCCTGGCGGACCGCTTCGTCGGCATGTACGTCAACGACCGCACGCTCGACTACGGCGAGGACGGCCGCGCCGCGGTCGCCGAGCTGCTGCGCCGCGGCCACGAGGCCGGCCTGATCGACCGCGCACCGGTCGTGGACTTCGTGGAGGACTGACCGCGGCGCCGCTCGCGACTGGCAGGGCGAGATCGATCGCTGGACGGAGCGCTTCCGCCCGGTCGACGATCCGCCCGAGCCCTTCGCGACCGCCCTGCGCGAGGGCTGGACCGACGAGGCCCGCGCGAGCGCTCGCCGCCGAGGCCGAGGAGTACGCCCGGCGTCACGAGGCCTGGCCGCCCAGATCGGCGGCGCGGGCAGGACCTGGTGCGCCTCGACTGCAAGGCCGGCTCGTGCGGCGTGTGCGCCAAGTACTGCGGCAGCGCCTACACGCCTCACGGGCGAGACCGAGGGCCTGCCCGACCCGCCGCCGCTTCCGATCTGCCCCGCCTGCCGCCACACCCTCAACCTGCTGACGCCGTTCTTCATGCAGAGCCTGGGCGTGGACCTCGACGACCTGATCGCCGAGGCCCGGCCCTTCGTCGATTGAGGCGCCCGGTCCCTAGTTGACCGTGAGGGTGCCCTTCATGCCGGCCTGCTCGTGGCCGGGGACGCTGCAGAAGTAGGTGTAGGTGCCGGCGGGGAGGTCGGCGATCTTCAGGTCGGTGGTCGTGCCGCCGGAGATGACGTCGCTCGAGCCCTCGCCCTCGATGGTCACGTCGTGCGGCACCGGCGAGTCGTTGGTGAACTGGATGTCCACGGCCCCCGCCTTGGCGGTCAGGCTCGTCTGCTCGTACTTGAGCGCGCCGCTGGGATCGGCGTCGAGGGTGACCGTCGAGGCCGCGGTCGGCCGTCGTGGTGGCCGGCGCGGTGGTCGTGGCCGGCGCGGTGGTGGTGGCGGCCGCGGTCGTCGTGTCGCCGGCGCTGGACGAGTCGTCGCCCCCGCACGCCGACAGTCCCAGCGACAGCGCGGCGAGCCCGGCCGCGATCACGGCCAGTAGGGGCATTCGCTTCACGGAAGACCTCCTCAGAGAGTGTGTCGAGCGTCCTCTCCTGCGCGAGTCTCGCACAGGTCGGACCCCTCACTCCACGTGGACGGCCGCGGCGGCGGCCGGGGGCACATCGACCATGCGGTCCTCGCCCACGCGCAGGGCGATCGGGCCGCCGAACGGGCGAGCGCGACCACCTCGACGCGCGCGTCGGGAACCAGCCCGCGCTCGGCCAGGAACCGCAGCAGGGCGTCGTCGTGGTCGTCGACGCGGGCCGACCACCGCGGACGAGCCCTCCGCGAGCTCCGTGAGCCGTGCGCGCCGACGTCGGCGCGACGTGGCCCGCGCTGGTGGGGATCGGGATGGCCGTGCGGGTCGCGCTCGGGGTGCCCCAGGGCCTCGGCGATGCGGTCGGCCAGGGCCTCCGACACGTGGTGCTCGAGCACCTCGGCCTCCCGGTGCACCTCGTCCCAGGGCATCCCGAGCCGCGTCGCGAGGAAGGTCTCCAGCAGGCGATGGTGGCGGATCACCTCGAGCGCGGCCTGGCGGCCGGGGTCGGTGAGCGCGACGCCCTGGCGCTTGACGTGCACGACGTAGCCCAGCGCGTCGAGCTTCTTGAGCATGTTGCTGGCCGACGCGGTGGTCACGGCGAGGGCGTCGGCGACCTGCGTGGTCGTCACCGGCACCGGCGGCCTCGGCCGACTCATCGAGCCGGTAGATGGCCTTCAGGTAGTCCTGAACGGCGGGGCTCGGCCGATCCATGCGCGATCTCACTCCCTCGCCGGGTGGAGCCGGGATCGTACCGACCCCGTCCGCGGCGCGGGAGATAAGAGCCGCCCGCAGCGGGCATCACCCAGACATCTTGCTTTCGTTCTTAGCGACCCATAACAAACGGGTGCCAGAGTCTCGCGCATGGCTACCGCCCTTTCAGAACTCCGCGAGAACGGTTTCCGGACCTCCGGCGTGACGCGGCCCCGGACGCATCGACCTGACCCGCATGGACCTGTTCGCAGGCCTGCCCGAGCGGGACCTCAAGCTGCTCGACATCCGCCTGCCGCTGGTGCGATGGCCGCGCGGCGCGTCGATGCCCGAGCCCCTCGGCCGGCCGGACCATCTCTTCGTGGTCCGCGACGGACGGCTCGCCCTCTTCGAGAGCACCGCTCCGGGCCACGAGATCATGATCTCGCTGCTCGACGCCGGCGCGATCTACTCGACGCTCGGCACGGCGCCCGCGGCGAGCGTGACCGCTCTCGACGGACTCGGCGGTCTCGCCGCTGTCGGGACGGGCCATCGAGGGTCTCATCGCCCGCTACCCGCGCCTGGGGCGCAACCTGGCCGAGCTGCTCTCGGACCGCATCGCGATGCTCCGCGAGACCGTCGCGCTGGTGAGCGAGATGCGCGTGGAGGACCGCCTGCGGGCGCGGCTCCACCAGCTCGCCGACCGCTTCGGCGTGGCGACGCGCGAGGGCATCGAGCTTCGCCTCGAGCTGACCCACGCCCAGTGGGCCTCGCTGGTGGGGGCCTCGCGGGAGGCCGTGACCACCGCATTCAGCAAGCTCCGCGCGAGCGGCGCGGTGGAGATGGATGGGCGCTCCATCACGATCCCGTGGGATGTCGTGCGCGCTCGCGAGGAGGCCATCAGCCTCGCCGCGGCGCGGAACATCTAGCCGCGGGGTAGCGCGGGGCTCCGCCGTCGCCCTCGTGGCGGCCGCGGCGATCGGCTTCACGGCGCCGCCCCGGGCGGCGCCGCCGTCTCCGAGCGGGTGCGGGTGCGCGACGCGGTGCTCGGGCGCTCGGTGGAGGGCCGCCCGATCCGCCTGACGCGCATCGGCGATCCGAGGGCCCGGATCAAGGTGCTCGTGGTCGGCGCGATCCACGGCAACGAGCCGGCCGGGATGCGCGTGACCGCGCTGCTGCGCCGGCGCCCGCCCGCGATCGATGGCGTCGAGCTCTGGGTGATTCCGACGATCAACCCGGACGGCGTCGCCGCGGGCTCGCGCCAGAACGCGCACGGGGTTGACCTCAACCGCAACTTCCCGGCGGCCTGGCGCGCCCAGGGCCGGCCCGGGCGACACGTTCCACTCGGGCGCGCGGCCGCTCTCGGAGCCCGAGACCCGCGTGCTGGCGCGGCTGGTCCGGCGGCTGCGCCCCGCGGCGACGATGTGGTACCACCAGGCGCTGCGGGCTCGTCGATCTCGGGACGGCCGCCGACGGGGCGCTGGTGCGCCGCTACGCGCGCGTCGGGGGGCTGCCGGCCCGCCGGCTCGGCTTCCTTCCCGGGGTCGCGACGCGCTGGCAGAACCGCACCACCCGGCAGGGCAGCGCGTTCGTCGTGGAGCTGCGCGGGGGCGCGCTCGACGCGGCCGGCGCCGCGCGCCAGGCGCGGGCCGTCCGCTCCGTCGCCCTCTACCTGGCTCCGGTGCGCTCGATGTAGTCGCGCAGGCCGGCGTCCACGCGCCGCTCCTCGGCGGCGAGCGTGACGGCCTGCTCGGTGAGGGCGAGGCGGAGGATCTCTATGACCTTCCTCGCCCGTTCGGTGTCCGTGGACATGACGGAATCGCCGGTCGGCTGCTGGGGGATGCGGGGCCCGGGGCCCGCCGAAGCGCGGACCCCCGGCCCCGAAGCCGCCTAGCGCCGAATCCAGGTGGCGGCGAAAGCGCCGTTGGCGGCGACGAGGGCCGCGATGGCGGCACCGGTGACGTAAATGGCGATCAGGTTGCGACGCATGTGTAACCTCCCGGCAGGGGGGACATTCCGGTGTGAGGCCCGGCTTGCCCCCTCTATCGGCCTTTGCGGGGCGATTCCTTATCTCCGTGGTCCGGCATGGGGCGAAGTGCGTGAGGCGAAACCCGCTCTGCGAGCTCTTGGGCATCCGCCATCCGATCGTCCTGGCGGGGATGGCCGGAGGGCCCACGACGCCCGAGCTCGTGGCGGCGGTCTCCGAGGCGGGCGGGCTCGGCACCTTCGGTCTGACGGGGATGAGCACCGACGCCGTGAGGGCGGCGGTGGGGCGGGCGCGGGCCCTGACGAGCGCCCCCGTCGCGGTCAACGTGCTGGTGGCTCCGGCAACCCCGCCCGACCCCGCCGGAGAGGACCCCCGCCTCGCGCTGGCCCCGCTGCGCCGCGAGCTGGGACTGCCGGAGACTCCCGCGCCGGCACCCGCGCCCACGGGGGCGCCCACGCCCGCCGAGCTGGTGGAGGCGGGCCTGGAGGCGGGGGCGCGGGTGGTGAGCGTCGGGCTCGGGCGACCCGTCGAACCGTGAGGGACCTCGCGGTCGCGGCCGGTGCGCCCCTGATCGCGATGGCGGCCTCGGTCAACGACGCGATGCGCGCGGTGGCCGCCGGGGCGCAGGTCGTCGTCGCCCAGGGCGCCGAGGCCGGCGGGCACCGCTCCACGTTCGACGTGCCGCGCGACGGCGCGGTGCCGCTGGTCGGGACGTTCGCGCTCGTCCCCAGGTCGTCGCCGCCGTCGACGCGCCGGTGATCGCGGCGGGCGGAGTGATGGACGGGCGGGGCCTTGCGGCCGCGCTGGCGCTGGGCGCCCAGGGCGTCCAGATGGGAAGCCGCTTCCTGGTCGCTCCCGAGAGCGGCGTGACCGACGGCTACCGGCGCAGGCTGCGGGAGGCGCGTGACACCGAGACCGTGATCACCAGAGCGATCTCGGGCCGACCCGCGCGGGGCCTCCCCAACCGGCTCCTCACGACGCTCGAGGCCGCGGGACCGCCGGCGCTGGGCTGGCCGCGCCAGAGCGGTCGCCACCGCCGACGTGCGCGCGGCGGCGGCGGAGGCCGACGCGCCGGAGCTCATGGCCCTGTGGGCGGGGCAGGCGTCCGGGCTCGCGGTGGCGGACCACCCCGCGGGACGGATCGTCGCGGAGACCGTGGACGAGGCGGTCGCGGTCCTGCGCGGCCTGGCGGCGGCGCCGTCGTAGTCCGCAACCGGCGGGGCCCTGCCTCCCGAAGGACCCCGCCGGCCGCGGGTCCCGTCACCCGCGCGGCAGCTCGGGTGAGGGCTCGTCCGCCTGCCCGCGATCCAGCGGGCCGGCGATCTTGGGCATGGCGACCAGCACCAGGGCGACCCCGGCGAGGACGCATGCGGCGGCGGTGAAGAGCCACGTGTAGAGGCCGCTGTCGCCCGCCAAGGTCATCACCGTGACGCGCACCAGCAGGGCACCGCCCGCCAGCAGCAGGGCGAGCCCGGCCGGCGGGGCGATGCGGCGGCGCATCAAACCGCGAGACGACGCAGCGTCGGCAGCTCCGCCTCGGCGCCCGCGCGGGCGTCCCAGGCCGCCAGATCGCGCCGCGAGTGGACGCCGGACTTGCGCAGGATCGACTGCGCGTGGGTGCGGACGGTGTGCCATGAGATCCCGAGCCGCTGGGCGATCTCCTTGTACGTGAGGTGCTGGCGCATCAGCCTGAGCACGACCCGCTCCTGCTCGGTGAGCGGCGTGGCGGGGGTGGCGTCGCGGCGCCCCCCGAAGCCGGCGAGCGGGCGCAGCGCCTCGGCGTCCACCCGGCTGAGGCCGCGCAGGCCGTCCTCGACGGCCTCGAGCACGGCCTCCCGGGTCCACGTCGGCAGCACGAAGCCGGCCGCGCCCGCGGCCAGCGCCGCGAGCTGCGCCTCGGCGGAGTCGTCGCCGAGGGCGAACAGCATCCGCACATCGGGGTGGCGGCGGGCCACCTCTGCGGCGAGCTCGGCGGCGGGCGCGTCGGCGAGGAGGCGATCGATGACGACCATCGCGTACTGACCGGCGTCGAGCAGGCCCAGGGCGCCGTCGACCGTGAAGGCGACATCGGCCTCGAGCGGGGGCACGGACACGAACGAGGCGATTCCGGCGGACCATGCCGGACTACGGCTGGCGATCAGCAGCCGAACGGGACCCTGGGGCACCACACCATCCTTGGCGGCGTCTACTTTCGGCGCGAGCGCGGGCTCTGCGCCAACGCTCACCACTGCCATCGGCAGACGGCGCGAAGAGCATGATGCCCTCACGACGGAGGCCCTACGGGGTCTCGGGCAGGCTCCTGAGATCGCCCACGGCGGTGCCGAAGCCCGTCGACGCGGTCGCGACGGCCTTGGGATCGCCCGCCGCAGCGGCGCTCGTCACGGCGGCCATGGCGACCACCACGCGATCGAGTGCGGCGCTCGCGCGGGCCCGCTGTGCCTCGAGGCGCGTGTCCTCCAGCCGCTCGGCGCCCAGTCGCTCGGCGATGGCGCGGGTCTGCGCGAGCGGGACGCGCAGGCGGTTGACGACCGCCCGCAGGCGGGGCGCGGTCGCCGTGGGACCGGCGTCTGCCAGCGCGGCGCTGAACTCGTCCACCCCGCTCGCGGCGGCGACGGTGTCGGCGAGGTAGCGCTGGGGGGAGACCTGGGTGCCCTCGCCGAGAGGCACGGTGGTCGCCTCGAGGGAGCCGTCGCCGCACCCGGCGACCAGCGCCACGGCGACGGCTAGCGCGAGGAGGCCGAGGCGGCGGATGAAAGCTCCCGGAGGGACGTGAGGAAGGGGTCGACGTCGGCCGCCACGGGTGCCCCGGCCGAGGCCTCGAGCGACGTGACGGCGGAGCGCATGGGCGGGATCATGTCGCCGTAGGCCCGGGCGATCCGGTCGCGCTGGGCTCTCACGACGCCGTCGTCGAGCGTCATGAGCCGGAACGCGACGAGGCGCTCCTGGGCCGTCTCGAGCAGGTCGGCGAGGCGACGCGCGCTGGGCCCGGCCGCGTCGGTGCGGGTGCGCTCCGAGATGGCCGAGGCGAGCTGACCGGGCGGGTCCATGAGGTCCTCCACGGCGACGATGTACTGGGCGCGCGTCGCGGGTGCGCCGGCCTCCGACGGGTCGGCGTCGGTGCAGGCGACGAGCAGGGCGCAGACGACGGCGCCGGCGACGAGCGCGACGGTCAGGCGGGGCGCCATCGCGCGATGGTACCTCACCGTCACATGTCGTCGGCCGACCGTGGGAGTGGGCTATCCTCGCCGGGTGAACGCGGCCGGCATCTCGCTCGCCCTCTCGTACGACGATGTGCTGCTGGCGCCCCGCCGAAGCAGCATTCGATCGCGCTCCGACGTCAACGTCGCCTCGCGTCTCACGCGCAGGCTCCGGCTCGCGTCCCCGGTCGTGTCGGCCAACATGGACACGGTCACCGAGGCCGAGATGGCGATCGCGATGGCCCGCGCGGGCGGTATCGGGATCGTCCATCGCTTCCTCTCGGTGGAGCGCCAGGTGGCCGAGGTCGCCCGGGTGAAGCGCGCCGAGGCGCTCGTGATCGCCGACCCCCACACCATCTCGCCCGACCGCACGCTGGGCCAGGCGATCGACGCCATGGGGCGCCTCGGGGTGACGAGCCTGGTGGTGGTGGGCGCCGACGGCCGCCTGGCGGGGTTGCTCACGCACCGCGACGTCGCGCTCCAGACCGATGCCACGCTGCTGGTGAGGGATCTCATGACCCCGCGCGAGCGGCTCGTCGTGGGGGCGACGGACACGACCAGCGAGGAGGCGGCCGTCCTCCTGCGCGACGGACGCGTCGAGAAGCTGCCCCTGGTGGACGCCGAGGGGCGCCTCGCCGGCCTGATCACCCTGCGCGACCTCCTCCAGCGGGCCGAGCGCCCGGAGGCGACCAAGGACGGGCGCGGGCGCCTGGCCGTGGGCGCCGCGATCGGCGTGCGCGGCGACTTCGTGGTGCGGGCGCGGGCGCTGCAGGAGGCCGGCGCCGACGTCGTGGTGCTGGACATCGCCCACGGCCATGCCGAGCACGCGATCCACGCCATCGGTGAGGTGCGCGAGGCGGTCGGCGACGGGGTCGAGATCATCGCGGGCAACGTCGCGACGGCCGAGGGCGCGCGGGACCTCGCCCAGGCGGGTGCCGACGGAGTCAAGGTGGGCGTGGGCCCCGGGTCGGTGTGCACCACGCGGGTCGTCGCGGGGGTCGGGGTGCCCCAGCTGACCGCCGTGATGGAGTGCGCCGAGGCCTGCGCGCCGCACGGCGTTCCCGTGATCGCCGACGGCGGGATCCGCTTCGGCGGCGACGTGGCCAAGGCGATCGCGGCCGGGGCGGAGAGCGTGATGATCGGCAACCTGCTCGCCGGGCACGCCCGAGAGCCCCGGCGTGGTGGTGTCGCGCAACGGCGCCCGCGTCAAGGTGTTCCGCGGCATGGCCTCCAGCGCCGCGGCCGACGCGCGGCGCGCGCTCGAGGGCGACGACGACACCGAGTTCACGCCGGTCGTCGCCGAGGGGGTCGAGGCCGTGGTGCCGCTGCGGGACGCGACCGCCACGGTGCTGCACGGGCTGATCGGCGGCCTGAGGTCCGGCATGAGCTACTCCGACGCCCGTACGATCCCCGAGTTCCACCGCAAGGCCCGCTTCGTTCGGATCACGCCCGGAGGTCTGCGCGAGAGCCATCCCCACGACGTCAGCTACTGACACCCGGAAGGAGCAGGTTCGTGCCAACTGAGCTCGCGTCACCCGAGCTGGCCATCACGACGGTCCGCACGCTCGCCATCGACGGCGTCCAGGCCGCCAACAGCGGCCATCCCGGCGCGCCCATGGGGCTGGCCCCCGTCGGCTGGACGCTGTTCTCGCGGCACCTGCACCACGCCCCCTCCGATCCGGCGTGGCCGAACCGCGACCGCTTCGTGCTCTCCGCGGGGCACGCCTCGATGCTGCTGTACGCACTGCTGCACCTCACCGGCTACGAGGTGCCGATGGAGCAGCTCAAGCGCTTCCGCCAGCTGGGCTCGCAGACGCCCGGCCACCCCGAGCGCCACGACACGCCCGGCGTCGAGATCACCACCGGCCCGCTGGGGCAGGGCTTCGCCAACGCCGTCGGCTTCGCGCTGGCCGAGCGGATGATGGCGGCCCGCTACAACCGCCCCGGCCACGAGATCGTGGACCATCGCACCTGGTTCATCTGCTCGGACGGCGACCTGATGGAGGGCATCTCCCACGAGGCGGCCTCGATCGCCGGCTTCCTCGGGCTCGAGAGGCTCATCGGCATCTGGGACGACAACCACATCAGCCTCGACGGGCCCACGAACCTGGCGTTCGGCGAGGACATCCCGACCCGCTTCGCCGGCTACGGCTGGCGGGTGCTGCGGGTGGAGGACGGCAACGACCTCGAGGCGATCGACGCCGCCATGACCGAGGCCTCGGTGCCGGACGGCCGCCCCACCCTGATCGCCTGCCGCACCCACATCGGCTACGGCTCGCCCAACAAGCAGGACACCTCCAAGGCGCCACGGCTCCCCGCTCGGCGCGGAGGAGGTCGCGCTCACCAAGCGGTTCTACGGCTGGCCCGAGGACGCCCAGTTCCTCGTGCCCGACGAGGTCGCGGCGTGGGCGGGCGAGATCACCGCCGCCGGCGCCGCCCTGCGCGACGACTGGCGGACCGCGTTCGCCGCCTACGCGCGAGCCCACCCGGAGGACGCCGCCGAGTTCGAGCGCGTCACCGCCGGCCGGCTGCCCGAGGGCTGGGAGTCGGCCGCGCCGGCCTTCGCCCCGGGCGATTCGATCGCCACCCGCGCCTCGGCGAGGCGCGGCCCTCAACGCCTTCGCCGCGGCGATCCCCGAGCTGGTGCAGGGCGCCGCCGACCTGTCGTCGTCCACGAGCACGACGATCAAGGACGGGGGCGACGTGGAGCGGGGCCGACTTCGCGGGGCGCAACCTCCACTACGGCGTTCGCGAGCACGCGATGGGCGCCATCACCAACGCCCTCGCGGCGTACGGCGGCCTGCGGCCGGTCTGCTCGACGTTCTTCACGTTCTCCGACTACATGAAGAACACGATCCGCCTGGCGGCGCTCATGCGGGTGCCCTCGGTGTTCGTCTACACGCACGACTCCGTCGCGCTCGGCGAGGACGGGCCCACGCACCAGCCGATCGAGCACCTCGCGGGCGCTGCGCGCGATCCCGGGGCTGGTGACCATCCGGCCGGCCGACGCCACCGAGGCCGCCGCCGCCTGGCGCGTCGCGCTGTCGCGCACCGAGGCTCCGACCGCGCTCATCCTGAGCCGCCAGGGCCTGACGACGCTCGAGGGCACGCCACCGGTCGAGCGGGGCGCGTACGTCCTGGCACCGCGGGGACGACGTCATCCTGATCGCCAGCGGGTCCGAGGTGGACGCCGCCCTGGCCGCGCGCGACCTGCTCGAATCCGAGGGCATCTCGACCCGCGTGGTGAGCATGCCCTCGTTCGAGCTCTTCCGCGCGCAGGACCGCTCGTACCGCGACGAGGTGCTGCCCCCCGGCCTGCTCGCGCGCGTGGGCGTGGAGGCCGCGAGCCCGTTCGGATGGGCCGAGTGGGTCGGGCTCGAGGGCGCGACCGTGACGATCGACCGCTTCGGCCTGTCGGCGCCCGGCGAGCAGGCGCTGGCGGCGCTCGGCGTGACGCCCGTGGCCATCGCCGAGGCGGCCCGCGCCCAGGTGCGGGAGCACGCCTCGTGACACCCTCGCGCACGCCGCCGCCGGCGGTGATCGTCATCTACGGCGCGACGGGCGACCTCACCAAGCGCAAGCTGATGCCGGGCCTCTACAGCCTGGCCGCCCAGGGGCTGCTGCCCCCCGAATCGCAGATCATCGGGGTGGCGCGCCGCGACATCTCGGACGACGAGTTCCGCGCCTCGATGCGCGAGGGGGTCGTCGAGCACAGCCGCCTGGCGATCGACGACTCCGCGTGGAACCGGTTCGCGCGCACCGTCCGCTACCTGTCGGCGCCGTTCGACGAGCCCGAGGGCTACCACCGGCTGCGGGCCCTGATCGAGGCGCACGACCGTCACTGCGGCACGCGCGGCAATCGCCTGTTCTACCTGGCGACGGCGCCGGACTACTTTCCGCTGATCGCCGAGAACCTGGGGGCCGTCGGCCTGGCCGACGAGGGGGATGCCGACGAGCGCTTCGCCCGTCTCGTGGTGGAGAAGCCGTTCGGCCAGGACCTGGAGTCGGCCCGCGAGCTCAATCACCGCGTCGGGACGGTCTTCCGCGAGCGGCAGATGTACCGGATCGACCACTACCTGGGCAAGGAGACCGTCCAGAACCTGCTCGTGCTCCGCTTCGGCAACGCGATCTTCGAGCCCATCTGGAACCGCCGGTACGTGGACCACGTCCAGATCACCGTGGCCGAGGACCTCGGCGTCGGCACGAGGGGCGGGTACTACGACGCCAGCGGGGCCCTGCGCGACATCGTCCAGAACCACATGCTCCAGGTGCTGTCGATCATCGCCATGGAGCCCCCGGCCCGCTTCGAGAGCCGCGACGTGCGCGACGAGAAGGTCAAGGTGCTGCGCGCGATCGCCCCGTTCGACGCCGAGTCGGCCTCGCTCAACGCGGTGCGCGGCCAGTACGGCGCGGGCACCATGGACGGCCGGGACGTGCCGGGCTACCGTGAGGAGGACGGCGTCGACCCCCAGTCCAACACGGACACCTACGTCGCCCTGAAGCTGGTGATCGACAACTGGCGCTGGTCCGAGACGCCCTTCTACCTGCGCACCGGCAAGCGGCTGCCCCACCGCACGACCGAGGTCGCGATCCAGTTCAAGCAGGCGCCCCACCTGCCCTTCGACCCCGACGCGGTGGCCCACGCGGCGCCGAACCTGCTGACGCTGCGCATCCAGCCCGACGAGGGCGCGGCTCTGAAGTTCCTGGC
This sequence comes from uncultured Thermoleophilia bacterium, assembly GCA_963806585.1. Lineage (GTDB taxonomy): Bacteria > Actinomycetota > Thermoleophilia > Miltoncostaeales > Miltoncostaeaceae > Miltoncostaea. The sequence goes on from CAWDYN010000007.1 coordinate 962,620, forward strand.
CAAGGTGCCCGGACCGAAGATCGAGCTGAGCGACGTCAACATGGACTTCTCCTACGGGGCCTCCTTCTCGCAGGGGTCGCCGGAGGCCTACGAGCGCCTCCTGCTGGACGCGCTGCTCGGCGACTCCACGCTGTTCGCGCGCTGGGACGAGGTCGAGCGCGCGTGGGAGATCGTGGAGGGCCTCATCCAGGAGTGGTCGGCGACCCCGGGCCCGTACCCCAACTACCCGGCGGGCTCCTGGGGCCCGGCCGCCGCCGACGAGCTGCTGGCGCGAGACGGGCGCCAGTGGCGCCGACCGTGAGAACCGACCGACCCCGGGGGACGTGATGAGCACGCCGACGATCATCGTGGTGCCGGACCTGCACGCCCTGGCGGACCGGTCGGCCGCCCTCATCGAGAGCACGGCGCTGGACACGCCCTCAGGGGAGCGCTGCACGATCGCGCTGGCGGGCGGCGGCACGCCGCGTGAGACCTATCAGCACCTGGCGGGCCGCTGCCCGCCCTGGGGGCGGGTGGACTTCTACTTCGGCGACGAGCGCTGCGTGCCCCCGGATGCGGAGGGCTCCAACTACGGCATGGCCCACGAGGCGCTGCTCGAGCGCATCCCCCTGCGCCCGGCCCAGGTGCACCGGGTGCGGGGAGAGCTGCCGCCCGACGAGGCGGCCGCGCGCGCCGAGGAGGACCTGCGCGCATCGGTGCCGGGCTCCCCCTGGCCGGTGCTCGACCTGGTGCTGCTGGGCATGGGCCCCGACGGCCACACCGCGTCACTGTTCCCGGGATCGGCCGAGGTCGACGTGACCGATCGGCTGATGGTGCCGGTGCACCGGCCGGAGATGCCGCAGCCGTGGCGCGTATCGATGACGCTGCCGGTGCTCAACGCGGCGCGCCACGTGATGATGGTCGTCGGCGGCACCGAGAAGGCGCCGATGGTGCGCCGGGCGATCGACGGCGACCGGTCGATCCCGGCCGGCCGCATCGCCCCGACGCAGGGGACGTTGACCTGGATCCTCACCGAGGAGGCGGCCGCTCAGCTGGAGCGGCCCGAGGACTGATGCCCCCCGGCGGCGCCCGTGGCGCGACCGGCTAGAGGTCGATGAGCTCGTCGTCTCCGTCACCCGGACGGCCGGCGTGCCGCAGCTTCGCGCCGCGGTCCAGGCGTCGCTGCCCGATCAGGTAGAGGCCCGCGGCGATCAGCACGCCGATGGGGAACCAGGGCGAGCGGCCGGCGTCAACCGCGATCTTCGCGGCGGCGGCGGCGGGAGGCGAGACCCGGGCGACGACCCGCTTGACCCGCTCGGGGGTCACCGTGTCGGCCACGACGCGGACCGGGTTGGGGACGGGACCGATCGAGGGCGCCGCGATCAGCGCCGGCAGCTCGACGGGCGCGGACGGGCGCGGAGGCGGCGCCGTCGAGGCCGGGGCGGGGGTGCGCGCGGGCGGAGCGCCGGCCTGGGCCGCGGACGTCGAACTGCGGGGCGTCGTCGGTCGCCGGGACCGGCGCCGGCGCCGACGCCGGCGCCGGCGCCGGCGCGGGCTGGGTGGCCGGTGCGACCGCCGTCACGCCCGCGGCCGTGACGAGCTCGCCGCCGCTCGGCGGCGGCGCCGCGAGCGGGGTCTCCTCGGCGCCCGAGGGCGCGTTCGCGGCGCCCGTGCCGCCGCCGAAGAGGGCGGCGGTGACGCGGGCGAGGATGCCGACCGTCAGGCTCGGCGGCGGCGGCGGAGCCGGGTCGGCGCCGTCGGCGCCGTCGCCGTCGGCGGACGGGGGCGCCTCGACCGGGAGCGACTCCGGGGTGCCCGCCACGAGGTCATCGCCCTCTTCGGGCGTCGAGAAGCTGGGCTCCGGGACGGGGACGGCATCGAGCGGCGGGGCCGGCACGTCAACCGCGGGCGCGGGCGGGCTCGGGTCGACGGCCGGCGCGGGCGCGCAGTCCTCCGGCAGCGCGGAGACCGGCCCGGGCTCGGTGACGGCGGGCGGCTCGGGCTCGGCGGGGGGATCGGGGTCCACGAGGGGCGGATCGGGCTCGGGCTCCTTCACGACCGGGTCGGGCTCCTTCACGACCGGGTCGGGCTCCTTCACGACCGGGTCGGGCTCGGGCTCCTTGACGGCCGGAGCGGGCTCCTTGACGGCCTGGTCGGGCTTCTTCGTGACCGGATCGGGCTTCTTCGTGACCGGATCGGGCTTCTTCGTGACGGGGTCGGTGACGACCGGCACGGGCTCGACGACGACGGGGTCGGTGACGACCGGCACGGGCTCCACGACGACGGGGTCGGTGACGACCGGCACGGGCTCCACGACGACGGGGTCGGTGACGACCGGGACGGGCTCCACCTCGCCGCCCGGCTCCATCGCGGCGGGCGCTCCGACCGAGTCGATGGCCAGCGCGTCGGCGACGGCCGGGATGGCCGGCGGGGGAGCGACGGCGAGGTCCGCGGCACGGCCCGCGGCGGGCGCGAGCGCGATCGCGACCGCGGCCGCGAAGACCGCGAGGGCGGCGGGACGGCGGCGGCGGACGGGGCGGGCGAGGGGCTGGGGGGCACGAATCATGAGCGCCCCCCCAATCGGCAGGTGGGCGGGAAACCTTTAGCCCCATGTCGAAATCGGTTTCGGAGTGGCTAACGTAGGCTCCAGAATCCCCCTCACAAAGGCGATTTCGGCGATTTCAGATTCCGGCGCGAAACCTCTTGCAGGCGCCTCAGGGCGCCGCCGCTGGTACATCCTCGAGGAGCGCCAGTCGGCGCTCTTCCGAGGGCGGGTCGTCGCCATCGTGGTCGTGGCGGTCACGGCGGTCGTCGCCCCCCTGGACATGACCGCCCGCGAGCGCGCCCTGGCGGTGGGCGCCTGCGCCCTCGCGCTCGTCCTCCACGCCCTCCTCCAGTGGGGGGCCACCCGCTGGCCGCGGCGCCTGCTGGCGGCCGTCGACGCGGGCCTCGTGCTCGACGCGCTGCTGGTGCTCGCGCTCGCCCTCCTGTCGGGCGGCGTCGAGAGCCCCACCCTGTGGCTGCTGCCCCCGCTCGCGCTCGCCGCCACCCTCGCGCTGTCGGCGACCTCGGGCATCAAGGCGGCGGTGCTGGCGGCCCTCGTGGTGGGCGGCGTCATGGCGATCGACGGCGACACCACCCCCGCCGCGGACTGGCTGGGGCCCCTGATCCTGACGGCGATCGTCGTCGTCGTGGCGGGGGGGCTGTCGTCGGTGAACGAGCGGGAGCTGCGCCGGCGCGGAGAGCGCATGTCGGCCCTTCACGCCGCCTCGGTCGCCTTCGCGCGCGCCGAGAGCGCGGACGAGATCGAGACGATCGGGCGGGGCACGGCGGCGGCCCTGTTGCCGGAATGGGACGTGAGTGTGCGCCGCGACGACACGGAGATCGAGGAGCGGACGTGGCGCGAGGGCGACCGCGTGGTGCTCGAGGTGCCGATCGCCGGCGCGGGCACGCCCGGGGACGCCGGGCGGCCGCTGGGCGCGATCACGGCGGCGCGGGCCGCCCCGCGGGTGGGCCCCCCGCGTGTGCGCGCGCAGCAGCTGCTGGCCCTGCGCACGCTGGCCGGGGGCATGGCCGCCGCGCTCGGCCAGCAGGAGCTGCTCCAGCGGCTCGAGCGGCAGTCGATGGCCGATGCCCTCACCGGCCTGGGCAACCGCCGCGCCTTCGACGAGGCGCTCGAGGTCGAGCTCAAGCGCGCCCGCAGGGCGGGGGGCTGGGTGGGACTCGTAATGATGGACGTCGACCACTTCAAGCGCTTCAACGACCAGCACGGCCACCAGGCCGGCGACGACGCGCTCGTGACCGTCGGGCGTGTGCTGACCCGGGTGGCCCGGGCCGAGGACCGGGCCTGCCGCATCGGGGGCGAGGAGTTCGCCCTGCTGCTGCCGGGCGCCGACGAGCGCGCCGCCGCCATCGTGGCCGAGCGCGTGCGGCGCGACGTGCAGCACCGCGCGCCGGCGGCGGGGCCGGTCACCATCAGCCTCGGAGTCGCGGCCTCGCGCGGAGACGACGGCCAGGCGCTGCTGGCGACGGCCGACGCCCGCCTCTACGCGGCCAAGGAGGCCGGGCGCAACCGCGTCGTCGGCGCGCCGGCGGCGAGCACGCCGGGCTAGTCCGCCGGTGAGGGCTGCGCGCCCATCGTCGCGCGCAGGACGGCGATCGCCTCCTCGGGCCCCGCGGCCTCGCGGACGAGGGCGAGGTCGCGGTCGTCCACGACCAGGTGCGCCCGGATCGCCGGCAGCATGGCCTCCCACCGCCCACCGACGAGGACCAGGGGACGCGGGGCGATGTCACCGATCTGGAGCAGGTTCCACGCCAGCGCGAGCTCCGCGAGCGTGCCGATGCCGCCCGCCACGGCGACCCAGGCGTCGGCATCGAGCAGCTCCTCGATGCGCATGAGCAGGCTCTCGGCCGCGCGCTCCTCCCCCACCCAGCGGTTGGGCGCGAGACGGTGCGCCCACCCGGCCACGGTCACCCCGATCACGTGTCCGCCCTCCCCCGCCGCCCCCTCGGAGACCGCGGCCATCGCGCCGTTGTAGCCCCCGGTCCGCACGGCCCAACCCTCGCGCGCGATGAGCGCGCCGAGCCGGCGGGCCGCCTCGTACTCGTCCTCGCCCGGCCGCAGCCGCGCGGAGCCGAAGACGGCGACGGACGGCGGCGCGCTCACGGCGCCCCGGCCGGGGCGCGATCGATCACGGCGAGCACCCGGCCGCGGTGGCGCGCGATGCTCACCGGCGCGCCGAAGCACTCGGACAGCAGGGCGTCGGTGACCACGGCGGGAGCCAGCCCGGCCGCGAGCGCCCGCCCCCCCGCAGCAGCAGGGCGTGGGTGACGCTCGTGGCGAGCTCCTCCAGGTGATGGCTCACCTGCACCGTCGTCAGCCCCGGATCGGCGCGCGCGAGCTCGTCGAGCCGCTCCAGGAAGGCCTCGCGACCGGGCAGGTCCAACCCGGCGGTGGGCTCGTCCAACAGCAGCAGCCGCGGCCGCGTGACGAGCGCGCGCGCCAGCAGCACGCGCTGCTGCTCGCCGCGCGACAGGAGGGCGAAGCGGCGGTCGACCAACGCGCCGCAGCCCATCCGCTCGAGGAGGTCGACGGACCGGCGCTCGTCGGAGCCGTCGAGGTGCTCCGGCCGCAGGACGATCGTCGAGGTGACGCCGGTGAGCACGACGTCGCGGGCCGTGGACCGGGGGCGGAACGCTCCGGCCATGGCGGAGTCGACGTGGCCGATCGAGCCGCGCAGCCGCCGCACGTCCACGGCTCCCAGGGCGTGACCGAGGACGCGCGCGAGACCGTGGCTGGGATGCGACGACGCCCCGGCGATCGCCATCAGGGTCGTCTTGCCGGCGCCGTTGGGACCGATCACGGCCCACCGCTCCCCCGTCCCGACGCGCCAGTCGATCCCTTCGAGGAGGGTCACGCGCGCGCCGTCGGGGCGCGCGCGCCAGACCCCGACACCGGCCATCTCGATCGCGGCGGAGCCGTCGCCGTTCGTGCTCACCCCAGGAAGAGGGCCCGCACCTCGTCCACCACGCGGTCGCCCTCGACGTCGGCGCGGAGCCTCTCCTCCATCGAGACCTCGGGCTCCGGGTCCTCGGACATGCGCCGCGGCAACGGCACGCCCAGCGTGCGCTCGCCCGCGCTCCACCACGCCTCGGGGATCTCGTCGTCGAGCTCCACGCCGAGCATCTCGGCGAACAGCATCGTCCACGCGCGCGGGACGACCTGGAACGTGTACCCGCCCCCGCCCAGGGCCACCCAGCGGCCGTCGGCGGCGGTGCGCGCCAGCTCGTGGAGGGCCCGGTAGGCGCGCGGGAAAGCCGACATCGTGACCTGGAGGTGGGCGAGCGGGTCGGCGTGGTGCGGGTCGGCGCCGTCCTGGGTCACGATCACGTCGGGCGCGAACTCGGCGACCGCGGGCAGGATCACGTCCTCGATCGCCCGCAGATACGGACGGTCGCCCGCGTAGGGGGGCAGTGGGATGTTGAGCGCCGTGCCCTCGGCCGCCCCGACGCCGCGCTCCGCGATGCCGCCCGTGCCCGGGAAGAGGTAGCGACCGGTCTCGTGCACCGAGCACGTGAGCACGCGCGGGTCCTCGAAGAAGATCCACTGCGTTCCGTCGCCGTGGTGCACGTCGATGTCGATGTACGCCACGCGCTCGGCGCCGGCGTCGAGCATCGCCTGGATGGCGACCGCGGTGTCGTTGTAGATGCAGAAGCCCGCGGCGCGGTTCGCCATCGCGTGGTGGAGGCCGCCCGAGGCGACGAAGGCCTGGTCCGCCCGCCCCTCCCACACCGCCATGGCGCCGGCGATCGACGCCCCGCAGATGGCCGCGGCGGCGTCGTGCATGCCGGCGAAGGCGGGGGTGTCGCCGCCCGCCGCGAGGCCCCACTGCGAGGCCTCCCACGCCGACGCGAGCGCCGGCTGCTCGGAGTACCGGCGCACGGCGGCCACGAAGGCGGGCGAATGGGCGCGCTCGATCTGCGCGACGGTCGCGGGAGCCGGGGTGATCGGCACGACGCCCGGGTGGCGATCGAGCCCGTAGGCGCGGATCAGGTCCACGGCGAGCTGACGCCTCAGTGGCGTCATCGGGTGGTCGTCGCCCAGGTTGTAGGACGGACCACCGTCGGCGTGGACGAATGCCGTGCGCGTCATCGCCTCAACCTAGCCGAATCCCGGGGCCCCGCGCCGTCGGTCCTACGACGACGCGACGACGGTCCACGGGACGATGCGGCGGCCGGTGACGAGGCCCGCGGCCACGTAGGGGTCGCCCTCGGCGAAGGCCTCGATCTCGGCGACCGGCAGGTCGCCGAACACGAACAGGGCGCCGGTGGGCGGATCGCCCACGGCGCCGGCGGCGAGCAGGCCGCCGTCCGCGATCCACCGCTCGATGCGCGCGAGGTGGGCTTCCCGATGGGGGGCCCGCCGCTCGAGGATCCCCTCGACGTAGTCGTAGAAGAGCAGGCGGTGCGGCCCCGTCGCCATCATCGGCCCCGGGTCAGCCGCAGGGTGTAGCGGCTCTTGCCGGCGCGCGCGAAGACGTTGACGTAGTGGATGCCCGAGCGCCGGGCGGTCACGGTCATGACCGTCCTGTGCTTGACGCCGCTGCGGAAGCGCACCAGGTGGCGGTCCAGGTTGTCCTCGCCGGTCGAGACGGTGCGCGTCCCGGGATTCCAGAGGTAGAGATCGAGCGTGCCGCGACGGTGGGACAGGTCCATCCGCAGGGTCTGGCCCTTCCTGAGGCGCACCGCGTAGACGTCGTCGGGGTCCTCCACCCGGTCGGCGCTCGCCGTGATGGTGGAGGGCTTGCGCTGGGTCAGCGAGATCGGGCGCTTGAGCCACTTCACGTCGTCGTTGACCTCGTCGGCGTCGTCGGCCGGCGCGGTCAGGGTCACGGCCGCGCGGGGGTTGACGACGCCGTGGCCGCTGAAGTCGTCGCGTCCGCGCGTGCCCGTGTCCTGGGCCGTGTTCTCGATCAGGCTCATCACCTGGTAGGCGCTGAGCCTGCCGCCGTTGCTGGCCATCACCAGGGCGGCGAGCCCGGAGACGTACGGCGCCGCCATCGAGGTGCCGTCCTTGAGCGCGTAGCCCGGCGTCACCACCCGCTCGCTCACGCGCAGCGGAACCGTCGAGAGCACGTTCACGCCGGGGGCGATCACGTCCACCGAGCGGTTGTGGGTCGAGAAGGTCGCCACGCCGTACGGGACGGGGCAGTCGTAGGTCACGACGCCGTCGCACTGGGCGCCGACCCCGAGCACGCGCCGGTAGGCGGCGGGGTAGTTGAGCGCGTTGACGTCCTGGCCCCCGTTGCCGACCGACGCCACCACGAGAGCGCCCTTCGCGGTGGCCCAGAGGATGGTGTCCTGGAAGGCGCGCGAGTAGCCGACGCCGCCCGCCGAGATGTTGACCACCTTCGCGCCCCTCTGTCACCGCCCAGCGGATGCCGCGGATGATGGTGAGGTCGCTGCTCTCGCCGTTCTGGTCGGCGATCTGGACGGGGATCACCTGGGCGGTCGCGGCCGAGGCCGGCGCGACGCCCACGATGCCGATGCCGTTGATCGGCGCCGCCGCGATGCCGGCCACGTGGGTGCCGTGACCGGTCAGGCCGTGATCGGAGGCGTCGCCGTCGTTGCGCAGGGTGCTGCGGGGGGCGACCAGCGGGCTGGCCGGCCCTCCCCACTCCTGGTGCGTGGCGTCGATGCCGCTGTCGAGGATGGCGATGCGCGGCCGAACGGGGATCGTGGTCAGGTCGGGGCCCCAGCTCGTGCGCGAGAGCAGCCCCCACTGGGCCGTGGGGGTGAACAGCGGATCGGTGATGACGGCGGGCGTCCCGAGAGCGTCCGGCGGCGGCCGGGGCCTGCTCGGCCTCGCGCTGGCGCGACCACTCGGCGCCGCTCACGCCGTCCCGGGCGAGGACCCGGTCGCGGGCGCGCGCCACGTCGCGGGGCACGATCGACCAGATGCCGGCCTCGGGGACGACCGGCGCGACCGCGCCGAGGCCCGCGAGCCGCGCGCGCGCGGTCGCGGCGGCGGGCGTGTCGGCGAAGGTGACCAGCAGGTGCGGCGTCGCGGGCGGACGTGCGCGCGAAGGAGACCTGGGGCCGGGGACGCTGGCCGGATCGGCCGGCTTGGCGGGCCCGGCGGCGACCGCGGCGCCGGAGGCCGCGAGGGCGAGGACGGCGGACAGGGCGCCGAGCGGCGCAGGCGGCGCGTCTAGACATGACGGCGCGTGATCGGCATGCGGCGGTCGCGACCGAACGCCCTGGGAGTGATCTTGATCCCCACCGGGCCCTGGCGCCGCTTGTACTCGGCACGATCCACCATGCGGTCACGACTCGGTCACGACCTGCTTCGCGTAGCCCTGCGCGACCAGTTCGGCCGGCTCGAGACCGCGCTCGACGTATCCCTCGAGGATCGCGTCCAGCAGTTCATATGGGGGAAGGCTGTCCGTGTCGAGTTGCTCGGGTCGCAGCTCGGCGGTCGGCGGCCGCCCGATCGTCTCCTCGGGGATGACCTCGCGCCCCTCCGAGGCGTTGCGCCAGCGGCAGAGCCGGTAGACCCAGGTCTTGGAGAGGTCGCGCAGCGGGGCGAAGCCGCCGACCATGTCGCCGTAGAGCGTGCTGTAGCCGACCGACATCTCGCTCTTGTTGCCGGTCGCGAGCACGAGCGAGCCGAGCTTGTTGGAGAGGCGCCATCAGCAGCGTGCCCCGGGCGCGGGCCTGGAGGTTCTCCTCGGTGATGTCGGGGGCGAGTCCCGCGAGAGGCTCGGCGAGGGCGTCCTCGAGGGCGCCGACCACGCCTGACGATCGAGCAGCGCGATGAGCCGGATCCCCAGCGACGAGGCGAGCGCCTCGGCGCCCGCGAGGCTCTCGGGCGAGGAGTGGGCCGAGGGCATCGCGACGCCGATCACGCGATCCGGGCCGAGGGCGTCGGCCGCGAGCGCCGCGGTGAGGGCCGAGTCGATGCCCCCCGACAGCCCGATGATCACGCCGGGGAAGCCGTTCTTGTTGACGTAGTCGCGGATCCCGACCCTCAGGGCGGCCCAGACCTCGGGCTCTCCGTGGAGGGCGTCGGCCAGGTGCGGCGCGGGCGCCTCCACGGGCTCGGGCGCCGCGACGTCCAGGGCGACCTCCCGCTGCGGCGGCGCGCCCGGCAGGCGCCGGGAGAGGGGCTCGCGCAGGCGGCGGCGCTTGGAGAGCACGGGGTCGATGTCGGCGATCAGGAGGTGCTCCTCGAACTGGGGCGCCCGGGCCACGAGCTCGCCCGCGGCGTCGAAGACCGCCGAGCGGCCGTCGAAGACCAGCTCGTCCTGGCCGCCCACCTGGTTGCAGAAGGCGAGCGCCGCCGCGCAGTCGTCGGCCCGGGTGGCGAGCATCTGCTCGCGCCTGTCCCCCTTGCCGCGGTGGTAGGGCGACGCCGAGATGCAGCAGATGAGGTCGACCCGGGCGGCGGCCAGATCGGAGGCCACCGGCGTCGGGTACCAGATGTCCTCGCAGATCACGATCCCGATGCGCGCCCCGAACGCCTCCAGCACGAGGGCGGAGTCGCCGGCGCGGAAGTACCGCGCCTCGTCGAAGACCCCGTAGTTGGGCAGGAACCGCTTGCGATACACCGCCTGCACCCGCCCGTCGGCGAGGACGGCCGCGGCGTTGTGGCAGTCGGCGTTCCACTCGGGGAAGCCGACGACGGCGACGCCGCGGCGCACGCCGGCGGCGATGCGCTCGACCGCGGCGCGCGCCGAGGCGGCGAAGGCCGGGCGCAGGAGCAGGTCCTCGGGCGGGTAGCCGGTCACCGCGAGCTCGGGCACCAGGGTCACGTCCGCGCCGGCGGCCGCGGCGCGCTCCAGCGCGCCGCCGATCAGGTCGACGTTGTGCTCGATGTCCCCAACGACCGTGTTGAGCTGGGCCAGCGCGACGCGCACTCGGCGGGTGGTCTCCGGCGATTCGGTTGGACGCCGGGCTTCGGTGGGCGGGCACCGGCGCGGTAGGCTCTGACAGACCAACGATACGCTTCGGAGGCGGCCGCCAGAGCCACTCCGGAGCACGGAACGGGGAGGACGGATGGCCAGCCTGCCACCTCAGCGTCGCCAGCCCGGTGGAGCCGGAGGCGGTCCGGGCGGACGCGCCGGCCGGGCGAACCTCACCCCCAAGGAGGGTGCCGAGGAAGCCGAGCGGCGCCTCAACCTGCCGTGCTTCCACGCCGGGCAGAAGGTCACCGGCATCTACGCGTGCGTCGCCTGCCAGTTCCGCATCAACAACCGCGGCACGCTTCCGACGTGCCCGGACTGCGGGGAGATCGTGTGGGCCTACATGGGCGGCGGAGCCCGCCCGGTCCCCGAGGGCGAGGACGCCTCGGCCGCCCCCGCCACCGCGCCGGCGCCCTCCGCAGCCGTCGAGGAGGGCGTGAAGCTCGATGCCCCCGCCCCGGTCTCCGTGCAGGAGAACGTCAAGTTGCAGCCCTGAGGGCCGATACGCGCCCGTGGAGGGGTGCGGGCGCCGTCGATCCTCACAGATCCACAACAGAGTGACGCAAACCTCTTACTCCGGCACCTCGGGGCCCACATTGGAGCGATGGACCATCAGCTCCGACACGGGCCGGGCCCTCCCGGGCGCGGCCGCCAAGATGGAGGTGGGAAACTGCGCCGCGCGCTGATCCTCGCGCTCGCCATCACGCTGCTCGTCCCCGCGCTGGCCTCGGCCGCTCGCGGCGGCTCGCGCGGCGGCGACCGGGCTCCGTCCGCGCAGCTCCAGGCGACCGGTGGCGGGTCGATGGCGGTCACGGGCCGCATGGCGATCAACGGATCGGTCGAGCGGGGCGTGGTCGTCGTGACGGATCGCGGGGGTGATGCCCGCGCCCACCTGGCCGGCGTGCCGCTCACGTTCAACCGCGGCCGCGCGCGGGCGCGGCGGGCCTCGGGGATCCTGTTCGTGACCGGCTCGAACGTCACCGTCCAGGTGAGGTCGTCCCGGATCTCGTTCTCGATCGCCGGCAACGGCCGCGCGCGCTTCCTCGGCTCGGGCACGTACCGGCTCAACTCCGACTCGGAGAAGAGCTGGTCGCGGACCTGGATCAGGGTCGCTCGGTCCCCCTCCCCGCAGCGAAGGAAGGTCCGATGATCCGCAGGAAGCTCCTGATCGGCGGCGCGGTCGCGCTGCTGGCGCTCCCGGTCACCGCCGTGGCGCACGACGCGGCCGAGCCGGTCGTCAACAACGACCCCGTGGCGGAGGACCTCGCGCCCGCCACGACCACCGACAAGGCGCTCCACGCCGAGGGCAGGGGCGTCTTCACCTACCGGGGCTCCGGCGGCATCGTCCTGAGCGGCTCCGGCGTGGTGCGCGTGCGCGATCTCTCGGACCCGGCGGGCCTGGTGAGCACCCCGACCGGCTTCGGAGCGGCCACGACCTCGAAGAACGGCCAGTGGACGCGCTACGTCGGCACGGGGACCCTCACCCTCGACGGGGGCGCCTACAAGGTGGCCGCTGCCGGCCGGTTCACGGCCGACGTCGACCCGACGGCGACCAACGCGGCGGCGGGCACGGCCCGCGTCGCCGGCCGTGGCGAGACCATCCTGAAGGGCGGGGTGCCGGTCTCCTACGCGGCGAGCCAGCGGATCCTGCTCGCCTCGGGCCCGATGTCGGTTGACCTGTTCGGCCGCGGCGGTCCGGAGTGGTGGCGCGCCAAGCCGGGCAAGCGCCCGGGCTACGGCCCCGCCACCCGCGTCGCGTACCGCGTCGGCAAGGCCGGCAAGATCGAGAACCGCAAGGGCGCGCGCCCCTCGCGAGCGCGCTACGTCTGGCGGCGCTGGAGCCCGCGCGCGCCCGGCGCGACCTGGCGGATCAACGGCCCGGCGTCGGGATCGGTGGACATCTCCGCGATCACCGGCCGCGTGCGGGTGTGGGACCGCTCCGCCACCAAGGATCTGGCCGTGACCGTCCCGGCGGACGCGACGACCACCACGCTGTCGGACGGCTCCGTGGTGTACAGCGGTCTGACGTCCGCGACGGTGAGCCTCTCGGGCACCGCCTTCCGCATGAAGGCGCGCGGAACGAAGGTCGCGGGCGCCTTCACGCCGACGGCGGGGACCCTGGCGCGCAGCTTCGTGCGCGGGCGCGGGACCTTCGACGCCGGCGCGGTGACCGACCTCCACCCCGGACGCCACGGCGGCGTCAGGGTGCTGCTGCAGCCGCTCGCGGCCCCGGCGGCGGCCAAGTGATCTCCGCCCCGGCCCCGGATCCCGTTCGGTGAGCGGGATCCGGGCCGGGGCGCGCGGCCCGGCCGCGAGCCCCCGGTTGGACCGCACCACCCGGCGCGACTACCATCGGGCGCCGATGGGACCTCCGGACGACCGCCAGCGGATCCTGATCGTCGAGGACGAGCCCAACATCGCCTCGTTCGCCCGCATGTACCTGGAGGCGGCCGGCTTCCAGGTGGCGGTGGCCGCGCGCGGCGACGAGGGCCTCAGGGTGGCCGAGTCCGACGCGCCCCACCTCGTGATCCTCGACCTGATGCTGCCCGGAATGGACGGCTACGAGATCACCAAGCGCCTGCGGCGCAACGGCCACACGCCGATCATCATGCTCACGGCGCGCGACGATGCCGTTGACAAGGTGGTCGGTCTGGAGATCGGGGCCGACGACTACATCACCAAGCCGTTCAACCCCCGGGAGCTGGTGGCCCGGGTCCGGGCCGTGCTGCGCCGGGCCGAGACCAAGCGGCAGACCACCGGGCAGCCCGAGGCCGCCACCATCGAGGCCGGTCCGCTGCGCATCGAGGTCGGGGGGCGCGAGGTGTTCGTGGACGGCGACGGCGTCCAGCTGACGCCCAAGGAGTTCGACCTCCTGGTGACCCTCATCGAGAACCGCGGGCTGGTGCTGACCCGCGAGCAGCTCCTGGAGCGCGTCTGGGGCTTCACGTTCCTCGGCGACAGCCGCACCATCGACGTCCACGTGCGCCAGCTGCGCCGCAAGCTCGGCGAGGCGTGTCCGATCCAGACCGTCTGGGGCACCGGCTACAAGGTTCCCGCCAAGCGGTGACCGCCGTCCCGAGGCCCTGGCGAACGCTCCGCGGGCGCCTGGCGCTGGCGGTGGCGGGGGGCCTGATCGTGGCCGCGGTGGTGTTCGCGGCGGTGGGGGCCGGCCTCATCCGCTCTCAGGCGGAGGCCGTGGCGCGCTCGGAGCTCGACCGCCAGGCCGAGGCGCTGGCGCGGATCGTGAGCGACCAGGCCGAGCGCCAGGCGTCGCGCGGCACCGACTTCACGTTCATCCAGCCGAGCAACCTGGAGGCGCTGGTCGGGCCCAAGACCAAGCTCTACTACAGCGGCCTCCAGCTCACGCCCGGCGCCGAGCGCCCGACGGCCGAGATACCGTCGGTCGCCGCGGACGCCCTCGACTACGGCCTCCTGGAGCGCGACGGGGTGCAGCGCATCGACTTCACCGAGGGACCCGGGCAGCCGGCGTTCGAGGCCTCCGCCGCGCCGGTCACGCTCGGCACCGAGACCGTGGGCGCGATCCTGCTGGCCAAGCCGCCGGGCGAGCTGGCCTCGGCGTGGCCCGACCTGGCCCCGCGCGTGATCGGCGCGGCCGGGATCGGGCTTGGCGTGGCCCTGCTGCTCTCCCTGCTGCTGACGGGCCGCATCGTCCGGCCGCTGACCGCGATGCAGACGGCCACCCACCGGGTCGCCGCCGGCGACCTGCGCACCGAGCTGGGACCCACGGGAACCCAGGAGCTGGACGAGCTCGCGTCCGACTTCAACCTCATGGTGCGACGCCTGGCCGAGCGCGAGGGCGAGACGCGGGAGTTCCTGATGCGGGTGACGCACGACCTGCGCACGCCCCTCACGGCGATCCGCGGCCACGCGGCCGCGCTCGCGGACGGCGTGGTGCCCGCGGACGACATCGCCCGCTCGCTCGCGGCCATCGAGGGCGAGGCGTCGCGCCTGGAGAGCCTGGTGGCCGACCTGCTCGACCTCGCCCGGCTCGATGCCCACCGCTTCAGCCTCGACCTGGCCGACGTGGCGCCCGCGCAGGTGCTCGACCGGGCGTTCGACGCGATGCAGGCCGAGGCCGTGCGCCGGGGGCTCGCGTTCGAGCGCGGCATCGACGACCTGCCGACGGTCGTGACCGACGAGTCGCGCGTCCAGCGAATCGTGAGCAACCTGCTCGACAACGCGATCCACTGGACCCCGCGCGGCGGGACCGTACGCCTGGAGGCGCGGAGCCGCCCCGGAGGGGGATTCACGGCCGAGGTGAGCGACACCGGGCCCGGCATCCCGCGCTCCGAGCAGGAGCGCATCTTCGAGGCCTTCCAGTCCCAGGAGACGCCCGACGGACGCCGCGGGAGCGGGCTCGGGCTGGCGATCAGCCGCCAGCTCGCGCGCGCGCTGGGCGGCGACGTGCGGGTGGAGAGCGACGAGGGCGGCGGCAGCCGCTTCGTGCTCGAGGTGCCCGCGCGCTGACCTCGGACGCACCGGTGCCGGCGACCCCGCGAGGGGGGCGCCGGCACCGGTGGTCACGCGGTGATGAGCGGCCGGCTAGGCCGGGCTCTCCTCCGGGTGGGGGGCGAGCACGACGTCGCCGCGCTCCCCGGTCCGCACGCGGATCGACTCCTCGACGGCGAAGACGAAGATCTTGCCGTCGCCGGGGTCGCCGGTGTGAGCGAGCTCCAGGATGGTGTCGATCGCGCGATCGACATCCGAGTCGTCGAGGACCATCTCCAGCTTCAGCTTGGGTCGCAGGAAGATGGTGGTCTTGGCGCCTCGGTAGCTCTCGGTGAAGCCCTTCTGGCGTCCGGAGCCCTTGACCTCCGTGACGCTCATGGAGGGAAGCCCCATGGTCGCCAGGCGGTCGTGGATGGCCTCCAGCGCTTCGTGCCGGATGAACGCCTCGATTTTCTTCATGTCGTGTACTCCCTTACGAGGCGGTGGCGGGGTTGGTCGCCGTAGCGGTCCCCGTCGCGGCGGGGGGACCGGACGGGCTGATGTCCTCCGACTCGGCGCCCGGGACATCGATGAAACGCTCCGGGTAGCCGAACATTCCGTGCTCGGAGATGTCCAGGCCGCGCAGCTCGTCCTCCTCGCTGACGCGGAGGCCGATCGTGAACTTGATGGCCAGGAAGACGATCAGGGACAGCGTGAAGGTGAACGCGATGGTCGCCACGATGCCGTAGAACTGCACCCACAGCTGGTGACCGCCGCCTCCGACGAGGAGACCGCCCTCGCCCACGCCCAGGCTCGCGGCGCGGGTCTCGTCCGCGAACAGACCGCAGGCGAGCGTGCCCCAGATGCCGGCCATGCCGTGCACCGGCAGGGCGCCGACCGGGTCGTCGATCTTGATCTTCTCGAAGAAGAGCACGAGCGGCGGCACGATCAGGCCGGCGAGCACGCCGATCACGACCGCGGCCCACGGCTCGACGAACGCGCAGGGCGCGGTGATCGCGACGAGGCCCGCGAGGGCGCCGTTGCCCATCTGCGAAACGTCCAGCGTCTTGAACAGCAGCAGCGCGCTGATCGTGGCGCCGATGACGCCCGCGGCCGCGGCCAGGTTGGTGTTCACCGCGACGTCGGCGAAGTTGTAGCCGATCGCGTTGAGGAACGACGCCGGGTTGAAGCCCATCCAGCCGACCCACAGGATCAGCACGCCGAGGATCATCAGCGGGATGGAATGACCCGGGATCGGCACCGACTTGCCGTCTCGGAACTTCCCGATGCGTGGCCCGAGCACGATCGCGCCGGCGGCCGCCGCGAGGGCGCCCTGCAGGTGGACGATCGACGAGCCGGCGAAGTCCTGGAAGCCGTCCTGCAGCAGCCAGCCACCGCCCCACGTCCAGTGCGCGACCGTCGGGTAGATGAACCCGGTGAAGCAGATCGCGAAGATGATGTAGCCGATGAACTTGGTGCGGTCGAGCATCGCGCCGAACACGATCGCGAGGGACACCGCACAGAACACGCACTGGAAGAAGAAGGTGACCTCGAAATTGGTCTGGCTGTATGCCAGCGACGCGTAGTCGGCACCGGGGTTCCCGTTGTCCATGAACCAGCCGCTGGAGCCGATGAAGTCATTCCCGGTGCCGAACGCGAAGGCAAAGCCGACCGCCCAGAACATCAGGAAGCTGATGGAAAGATTGATGAGGATCTTCCCCATCACGGCGCCGGCGTTCTTCATCCGCGAGAGCCCGACTTCGAGCATCGCGAAGCCCGCCTGCATGAAAAGAACCAGGGTTGCACCGATGAACACCAGCAGTGTGTTGACCGCGATGTCGCTGTCGGTCGGCGCGTCCTGCGCGACGGCGAATGCCGGCACCAGAAGCAGCATCACCGCCGCGAGCACCGGAACCAGCCGGAATGGCCTCAAACGCATTAACTCTCCTAGCGCGAGATGACGTGAGGGCCCAGGGAGCCCAGAGGTGTGCGCAGGCTAGGGCGAGGCGGCGGAGAGGGGCTTTAGCCACGTGTATGAGAAGTCGTGCCTCGTCTTCTCCCGGTGGACAAGGACGCCCGAGGGGAGCACGGTGCAGCGGGCGGCGCCCGGAGGGCCTCGGGCCGGCTCGTCGCCGACCGCGCCGCGACGGGCCGGTGGCGGCCTAGCGACCCTCGGTCGCCGGGCCGTCGGCGGCGAGGCTCCGCGCCCTGCGGACGGTCCGCGAGAAGTACTGGGTGCCCCGGGGCGTTCGCGGCTTGGGGCGGCTGCGGCCGGTCATGAGCTCGCCGACCGCGCGCAGCGGGACGTCGGCCCGGCGCGCCAGCTCGATCGCGCCGCCCTCGGGCATGCCGTGGCGCGCCAGGTAGTTGGCGATGCGCTCGCGCGACTCGTCCAGCAGGCGGCAGCCGGGGCAGTCGTGCCGGCCCAGGTTGCGCGGAGCTCCGCAGCGACCGCACCAGCGCGCGGCCGGGCGCCGGGGCGCGATGATGGGCCGACGCGGGCCGCGGTCCGCGACCTCCGCGTCCGCCGGCGGCGGGGGGGCGAGCATCGAGAGGAGATCGAACGCTGTCGCGCCGCGAGTCGAGGTCACGGTGGTGCTGTTCGTCAGTCGCGCCCGTCGTCTTGAGCTGTGCGGCGCTCCTGGTGGCCGGGTGCGCGGGCGGCGGGCAGGAGTCCGGCACCGCGCGCTCGACACCGCCGCCGGACCGCCTGACGGTCGCCCTGCGAGGGGGCGCCTACGGGGCCTTTCGCATCGGCCTCGACTGCGCCGTGGTCAACCGCGCCGCCTGCCGGGACGTCGTCGACGCCCTCGGGCGGGCAGACGAGGACGAAGCCTGCTCCCCGGCCGACGACGACGGCCGCAGCATCACGATCACGGGCACCATCGCCGGAGAGCGCGTCTCCGCCGTGCTCCGACGCCGCACCGACTGCGAGATCCGGGCCTACGACCAGGTGCTGGGGGTCGTGCGGTAGGGGTTGGTTTCCGAACTTCGGGCTTTCTGAGCTCTGAACGCTCCGAGCTTCGAGGCTTTCCGAGCTCTGGTTTTCTGAGCTCTGAACGTTTCCGAGGAGTGCGGAGAAGGAAATTGCGTCAAGCGTGGAGTCGGCCTCTTGCGGGCCGACTCGACGCGCAAATGCGCCCTTGGTCGGGCGCATTTGCATCGCGCAGCGGCCCTTCGGGCCGGACATGTGCGCGGGTAGGTCAGACCCACACCCCCCTCGCGCAGCGCCCGAAGCTCGTGCGCTGC
Source organism: uncultured Thermoleophilia bacterium (assembly GCA_963806585.1). Taxonomy (GTDB): domain Bacteria; phylum Actinomycetota; class Thermoleophilia; order Miltoncostaeales; family Miltoncostaeaceae; genus Miltoncostaea. The sequence continues at coordinate 980,760 of CAWDYN010000007.1, forward strand.
GCGCCCTCGGCGATACCCGGAAGGGCGGGATTGGCTCCGATGTCGCCGAAGGCGACGAGACGGCCGGGCTCCGCCCGGCCGTACACGCTCGCCGCCGCAGGCGGCCAGCGAATGCAAATGGGCCCCGGCCAGGGCCCATTTGCCGCGGCCAGGCCGGGCCGCAAGAGCCCGGCCTCGCACGCGTGAGGGACAAAGCGCGGCGCCAGACGAAAAGGAGCTCAGAGGAGACTGTCAGAGCTCGGAACGCCCCGAAGCACGGGCGCTGCGCGGCATGGGCGCCACCCGGTAGGACAGGCCTGGCTCCGAGTCGCCCGATGGGCGACGAGACGGCCGGGCTATGTCCGGCCGTACAAGCTCGCCGCCGCAGGCGGCCAGCGAATGCAAATCCACCCGGCCAGGGTGGATTTGCCGCGGCCAGGCCGGGCCGCAAGAGCCCGGCCTCGCACGCGTGAGGAGCAGGCGCGGCTGTAGACGATCAGGCCCTCAGAGGAGACTCTCAGAGCTCAGAAGCCCCGAAGCACGGGCGCTGCGCAGCATGGGCGCCACCCGGTAGGACAGGCCCGGCTCCGATGTCGCCGAAGGCGACGAGACGGCCGGACCATGTCCGGCCGTACAGCTCGCCGCCGCAGGCGGCCAGCGAATGCAAATCCACCCGGCCAGGGTGGATTTGCCGCGGCCAGGCCGGGCCGCAAGAGCCCGGCCTCGCACGCGTGAGGAGCCGGCGCGGCTGGAGACGATCAGGCCCTCAGAGGAGACTTTCAGAGCTCAGAAGCCCCGAAGCAGGGAGCGCGCTCCACCCATTTGCCGCGGCCAGGCCGGGCCGCAAGAGCCCGGCCTCGCACGCGTGAGGGACAAAGCGCGGCGCCAGACGAAAAGGCCCTCAGAGGAGACTGTCAGAGCTCAGAACCCTCAGAGCTCAGAAAACCCCCGAGCTCTGAAATCCCGAAGCTCGGAAGCCCCGAAGCTCAGAAAGCCTCACCCCTCGAAAAGCGCCGAGGAGGCCCGCCGCCCGATCCACTCCTCCAGCACGTCTCCCGCCTCTTCCAGGCCGGGAACGACGATGTCGGCGCCGGCCAGGGCGGAGGCGTCGTGGATGCCGGTCGTGACGCCGATGCATAGGGCGCCTCCCGCCCGGGCGCAGGCCACGTCGCGGGGGGTGTCCCCCACCACCACGACCGGGCCGAGCCCGCCCGCGCGCTCGACGGCGATGGGCACCAGCGCGTCGCGCACCTCGTGGTCGGAGCCGAAGGCCCCCACGCCGCGGCGGAACCACTCGCCGAGGCCGCCGGCCCCCAGCTTGGCGTGCGCGATGTCCTCCAGATTGCCGGTCAGCAGGGACAGCGCCGCGCCCTCCGCGGCCACGCGGGCCAGCGCGTCGGCCGCTCCGGGGGCCGTCTCCTGGGGTGCGTGCCGGGCGTGGATCTCGGCGTAGACGGAGACGGCCCGCCGCCTCCAGTCGGCCAGCCCCAGTGAGATCGCGGCGTCGTCCACGCCGTGACGTCTCAGGATGAGCCGGGCGATCTCCTGATCCGTGCGCCCGCCGGGTGAGATGGCCACGACGTCCGCCGCGGTGGCGTCGACGCCGAAGACCTCGGCGGCCGCGCGGGCGAGGGCCTCGGTGTGCGCGACGGGCGTCCCGAGCAGGAGAGTGCCGTCGATATCGAAGAGGATCAGCATGGAATGGAGGATAGGGGGCCTCGGCCGTGTCAGACTCCCTGGGCTGCCGCGCGATATCGCACCCCTGACGCGGAGGTCCGTGAGCCAGCGTCCGATCACATGGCTCGGCGTCCTTGCCGTTGCGGCGATGCTCGCGGCGACCGTGGTCGCCACGGTCGCGGCCGTGGGCCACGACCGCGACGAGGCGGACGCCCGGCGCGCGCAGGTGGCCAACCCGGCGATCCGGGCCCTGGCCGGCGACCTCGCGACCTCGGCCGCGAGCATCGAGGACCTGCGCGCGTACTTCGAGGCGTCCGACGGCGTCACGCAGGGCGGCTTCGCGCGCTTCGTGTCGTCGTCGCTGGCGCGGCAGCCCTCGCTGGAGTACCTGGCCTGGACGCCGAGCGGGGAGGACGGCGCGGCGGGGCCGGCCATGCTCGAGCGCCAGCCGTCGGCCGAGGGGCCGACGCCCGTCCCGCTCGCGACGCCGCAGGAGCGGGCCGCGATGCTGGCGGCGCGCGACAGCGCCCTTCCCCGCATGACGGCGCCGATCCCCGGGCCCGACGGCGGGCGTCGGGTGGCCATCGTGGCGCCGGTGTACGCGCCCGGCGCGCCGCTGGACACCGTGGCCCAGCGCCGGGCGGCTCTGACCGGCTTCGTGAGCGGCGAGACCGCGCTGGACGCGTTGAGCGCCTCCGCCGAGGGGATCCTGCCCCCGGGAACCCGCCTGACGGTCCGCGACGGAGACCAGGCCGTCATCGGCGACGGGGGCGGCGAGTCGGTCGAGGGCCGGATCGAGGTGGCGGGCCGCACCTGGGACGTGGCCGTCGCGGGCATCGAGACCGATCCACCGACCCTTCCGATCGCCGTGGCCGTCGCCGGCCTCCTGCTGGCCGGGATCGTCGCCATGCTGTTCCTCGAGTCGTCCGGACGGGAACGCCGCACGCGGGGGGAGCTCGATCGGCTTCAGATGCGCCATGACCTCATCCTCGCCGCCGCCGGCGACGGCATCGTGAGCGTCGACCGCGACGGGGCGATCGGCTTCGTCAACCCGGCGGCGGCGAGCATGCTCGGCTGGGCGCCGGGCGAGATGACCGGCCGGCCCGTGCAGGAGGCGCTCGAGGCGGACCTGGCGGCCCCGCTGCGCGACGGAGAGGTCACCGCCGGCGAGCAGCAGATGCGCCGCCGCGACGGCTCGTCCTTCCCGGGCGAGTTCTCCACCACGCCGGTCGCCGCCGGCGGCGAGCAGCTCGGGGCGGTGCTCACGTTTCGCGACATCACGGCCCGCAAGCGCCTCGAGACACGCACCCTGGCGAGCCTTGCGGCCGCCGAGGAGCTCGCCGCCGTCGACGCGCTCACCGGCCTCGCCAACCACCGCACGTTCCACGAGAGGCTGCGCACCGAGGTCGAGCAGGCCCGGCGCCACGAGCGCGGGCTCTCCCTGGTGGTGATGGACCTCGACCGCTTCAAGCGCGTGAACGACGCGCACGGCCACCAGGTGGGCGACCAGGTGCTCGAACGCGCCGCCGAGGTGCTGCGCGACGAGACGCGCACGGGCGAGCTCGTGGCCCGCGTGGGTGGCGAGGAGTTCGCGATGCTGCTCCCGCACGCCGACGGCGCCGAGGCCTTTCGCGCGGCCGAGCGGATCCGCCGTGCGGTCGCCGCCGCGCCGTTCCCGGCCGTGGGGTCGATGACGATGTCGGCCGGCGTCGCCGACATCACCCAGGCGGCCGACGCGGAGTCGCTGTACCGGCTCGCCGACGGGGCGCTGTACCTGGCCAAGCACCGGGGACGCGACATGGTGGTGCGCTACTCGCCCGAGGCGACCGACGCCCTTCCCGCCCGCGAGGAGGCCGAGCGGATGGACCGCCAGCAGGCGCTGGTCAGCGTCCGCCTGCTGGCCCGGGCCGTGGATGCCCGCTCGCCCGGCACGCGCCGCCACTCCGAGCGCGTGGCGGACCTGAGCGCGGAGATCGCCGACGCCCTGGGCTGGACCCCCGAGCGCGCCGCCCTGCTGCGCGAGGCCGGCCTCGTGCACGACGTCGGCAAGATCGGCGTGTCGGATGGGATCCTCTTCAGGCCGGGTCCGCTCACGCCCGAGGAGTTCGAGCTCGTGAAGGAGCACGCGGAGCTCGGAGCTCGCATCGTGCGGGAAGCGCTGACCCCCGAGCAGGCGTCGTGGGTTCGCGGCCACCACGAGAGGTGGGACGGTAATGGGTATCCTGACGGTCTGACGGCGGAGGAATGCCCTGAGGGCGCCCGGATAATGGCCCTCGCCGACGCCTGGGACGCCATGACCTCAGACCGCATCCACACCTCGGCCCGCCTGACGGAGCAGGACGCGCTCACCGAGTGCCGCGCGCACTCCGGGACGCAGTTCTGGCCGCCCGCTGTGGACGCCCTGGCATCGATTCTGGCCCGGCCGTGAGCGGCCTCGGCGCCCGGCGCCTGCTGGTCGTGGCGATCGCGATCGCGGGCGCGGTGACGATCGGGCTCCTGACGCTGACCGCCGTCCTCGTCGGGGGCGACGACCCGCCCGGGGGCGACGGCCTGCGCGTGGTGGTCGATCACCAGCCGGTCACGACACCGGCCACGCTGACGGCGCCGGTTGAACGCCACGCCCGGCCCCGGACCGGCGGCGACGCCCGCCGCGGGGACGGCCACGCCCGGGAGGGTCTTGGCCGTGTCGTTCACGCCGGCCGCGGCGTCGCCGGCGGTGGCCCGGCCCGCGATCGCCCGCTCCCCACGACCCGACACGCCGCCGTCGCGCAGCGCGCCGCCGAGGCCGGCGACGCCGCGGCCCGTCGCCGACCCACCCGCGGCGGCCGCCCCCCCGGCCGTGGCGATCGCGGCGCCGCCCGTGGGCGCGACGCCGCCGGTCGTCGGAACGCCGGGCACGCCCGACATCCCCCTGCCGCCGACGGGCGGCGAGACGCCGATCGACCAGCCGCCGGGGCAGCCGCCCGTGTCGGAGCCCCCGCCGAACGAGCCGCCGGTGAAGCGGCCTCCCGTCAAGCAGCCGCCGGTGGACGAGCCGCCGGTCAAGGAGCCGCCGGTCAAGGAGCCCCCCGTAGACGAGCCGCCGGTCAAGGAGCCGCCGGTCAAGGAGCCCCCCGTCGACGAGCCGCCGGTGAAGGAGCCCCCCGTTGACGAGCCGCCGGTCAAGGAGCCGCCGCCCGATCACGGGCACCCCACCGGCCACCGGGGCTCGGGAGGCTGCGGCCGCTGATCAGGCCGGAAGGCTCTCCCGAGGGAGCAATACCGATGCGCCCACCCTGGACCTGAGGCCAAGGAACGGGGCCCGCCGGACCGGAAGACTGCAGTTGCGAGCGGGGTGGAGTGCACTGCCTACCGGGTCAGCTCCGTTCGTCACGGCGAGCGGCGGGGATCGAGAAGTCCGCCCCCTTCTTCTCGATCCACGTCCTCCCGCCGGTTCCGACGCGCCTCATCCACCAGGGCGGCTATCACCCGGCTCTCCGGGTCCGGCTCGGGGTGCCACTGGACGCCCAGCATCCACGCATCGCCCGTTGACTCGATCGCCTCGGGGACGGCGTCGTCGGCGCGCGCGGTGACGCGCAGGCCCTCCCCCAGGCCGTCGATCGCCTGATGGTGATGCGACGCCACGCGGTGCGGGGTCTCGCCGGTCGCGATCAGCGCGCGCGACCCCGGCTCCACGACCACGTCGTGCTCGTTGCCGTCGAAGCGGCCGATCTCGCGGCGGTGCTCCTCGTGGCCGAGGTCGTCGGGCAGGTGCTGGCTCAGGGTGCCGCCCGCCGCCACATTGATGACCTGCGCGCCCCGGCAGATGCCGAGCACCGGCATGCGGCGCGCGTGGGCCGCCCTCACGAGGGCGATCTCGGTCGCGTCGCGCAGGGGGATCGGGATGTCGTTGCGCGGATGCGGCTCGGCGCCGTACGTGTCGGCCGCCAGGTCGGCCCCCCCGACCAGCATGAGGGCGTCGATGCGGTCCAGGACTCGCTCGGGGTCCGAGACGAGGGCCGGATCCGGGGGGATCAGCAGCGCGATGCCCCCGGCCCGCTGGACGTGCGCGACGTAGTTCATCGGCACGAGGGCGGCGGGCAGGTGCCAGACCGACCAGCTGGCGGGCTCCATGGCCGAGCAGATGCCGATCACCGGTGTGTGGGACGAGCTCGCGATCCTCCAAGGGTACGCAACGCCCACCCCACCGGAGACATCCGGCCCGGGCGAACATGTTAGGGTCACCTAATGCACGACGAACGGACGCTCGCAGAGACCTCCTTCCCTCGCTTCGGCGCGCGCGCGCGCTGCTGGCGACGGTTCGAGGACGACCTTCACCGGTGGCTCGCCACCCCGGACGGGCGGTTCGCGACCTGGAGGGCCGAGCGGCGCCTCGAGGACGCCGGCGCGCTCAGGCCGTCGCGGCCACCCGAGACCGGCACTCCGCGCACACCCCGGTGATCGCCACCTGGGCGTCCTCCGGCGTGAAGCCGCGCAGACGTGCCAGGGCGAGCAGGGCGGCGGGATCCACCTGGGCGTCGATGTCGGTGATCGTGCCGCACTCGCGACAGATCAGGTGGTGGTGCTCCCCCACCCGCGGGTCGTAGACGACGCTGCCGCCGACCGTCGCGACGCGGCGGGCGAGCCCCAGATCCTCGAGCAGCTCCAGCGTCGAGTAGACCGTGGGGAGCGAGACCCCGGGCATGCGCCGGGTCACCTCCGCGTAGAGGGACTCCGCCGTGACGTGCCGGTCCATGTCCCGGAGGGTCCGGGCGATGGCCAGGCGCTGCGGTGTCACCCGCTTGCCCTGGTCGCGCAGCGCTGCCGCGAGCGCGGCTTCGACGTCGTTCGCCTTCATGTTGACCACCATAGCGCAAAAGTCTGGCTCGCCTAACTGTTTAGTTGTCTTGAATGATTAGCTATAGTGCCCGTCTGGGAGAGAAACGCCACAGAGGGAGAGACACGATGGCAACCGCAAACCGGCTCGGAACGAGCATCCTTTCGGACAAGCAGGCGGCCAAGCGGACCGAGATCCTGGAGCTCCTGACGCGGGCGTACTGGATGGAGATGGAGACGGTCATGAGCTACCTGGCCAACTCCGAGCACCTGGACGGCATCCGCGCCGCCGAGATCGCCGAGGCGCTGTCGGAGGACGTCTCGGAGGAGCTCGGGCACGCGCGCGCGTTCGCCGGCCGCATCAAGGAGCTCTACGGCACGCCCCCCGGCTCGATGGACTTCACCCCCGAGCAGACGTACCTGCAGCCGCTGGAGGACGCGACCGACGTCGCGACGGTGATCGCGGGCGTGATCGTGGCCGAGACCGGCGCGATCGAGCACTACCTGCGGATCATCGAGGCCACCGACGGCGTGGACTGGGCGACCCAGGACATGGTCATCGAGATCCTGCGCGACGAGGAGAAGCACCTGCGGACCTTCGAGCGCTTCCAGCGCGAGTACAGCTAGTGCCCTGAGTCGTGGGGTCGTTTGCGGTTCCCGCGCGAATCTCCCGCGACTCGGGACGCTAGGCCCGCCACTCCCTGGTGTGCAGGGGCCGCATCGCATAGGGCGGGGCGCCGCGGGCGTCGGGCCCGCGGATGACGCCGGTTCGCCCGAAGCGGGCGACCGGCGGGGCGGCCGCCGGCGCCATCCCGTCGAGCAGGGTCTGGAACGCCTCGCGGCCGGTGGCGAAGCGCCACCCGGCTCCGGCGTCGCCGGGACAGCGGTCGGGGTGGTTGGCGCGCGCGAAGCGCCGCCAGGCGCTCACCAGCTCGTCGCGCCCGACCGAGGGGCGCTCGAGGCCGAGGACCTGCGCGGCGGCGAGGGTGTTCATGGCCGGACGTTAGGACGTGCGCCGTGGCGACCCACCACCCGCAGGCCCAGTCGGTGGCTGGCCGAGCGGCTAGAGTGAGCGCGATGACGGCCTTCGCCTACACGATCGTGGCGATCCTGCTGGTCGGGGGGCTCGCCCTGGCGGCCGGGATCGTGGGCGCCCTCTGGTTCGCGGTCTCGTCCGCGCGGCCCGAGCTGCTGGAGCGCCGGCGCGACGAGGACTGACCCGGACGTCCGGGCGTCCGGCTAGCGTGCGGCGCCACCGTGCTTCGCGAGGACACAAACGCCGGCTTCGAGCGGGGGTTCATGCGCCGCCGCTTCGTCAGCGGGCGCCGTGAGTTCCAGTTCATCTCGCGAATGGCCCACCGGGCGATCCTGCGTGAGCAGGAGGCCGCGCCGGTCGCGGTGGCCGAGGACGAGCGGCGCACCTGGTGGATGTACCGCGGCCGCTTCTTCTGGGAGGACGACGATCTGGCCCCGGACGAGGTCATGGCCCTGCTCCACGAGCGCGAGCGGCGCCTGCGGCGGCGGATCGACCGCGCGAAGGACCTCATGCTGGCCGACGGCGCCGAGGGCGGGGGGCGGCGCGAGGCGATCCCCGAGGACGTGCGGCGCGAGGTCTTCCGGCGGGACGGCGGCCGCTGCACGGTGTGCGGGGCCGACAGCCTGCTCCAGTTCGACCACGTGATCCCCGTCGCCCTGGGGGGAGCCAGCACGACGCAGAACCTCCAGCTGCTGTGCGCGCCCTGCAATCGCGAGAAGGGGGCGTCGCTCTCGTGAGCGCGGCGGAGGAGCAGGCGACCGCGACGCTGGCCTGGATGCGCGACCACGGCGACCTGCTGCGCGAGATCGTGCGCGCGGACCTGGCCGAGTCGGAGGACCTCACGCCGGGCGGCGACCCCAACATCCGCGCCCACCTGCGGTTCGTGGCCACGGCGCTGCGCGCCACGCTGCCGCCGCCGGCCGGAGACGCGCTGGAGGGGTTCGCGGACGGGCTGCAGGGCTGGTTCGACGAGAGCCTGCCCCTCTTCGACGCACACCTGGAGACCGGCGTCGGCGCCATCGCCCTCGAGGAGCACCTCCAGTTCGGCACCCACCCCGGCGCCGACCCCTCGCTCGATGCCGGGCTGGAGCGGCGCGTGCGGATCGGGGGGTGGATCCGGGTGTTCCTGCTGGGGATGGAGGCGCACCTCGGCCCGTCCGCCGACGGCCTCGGCGATCAGGTGCTGGCGTACATGGGCGCGCGCCAGCGCGAGCTGGCGCGGCTGATCTTCTCTCTCGACCTCCAGGCCAAGAACGCGGCCCGGGAGGCGGCCGGCGGCGGCGTCGGCGTGGAGGCGCAGGACCAGATCGGCCAGGCCGCCGCGGTGCAGGGGCACATGCGCCTGCTGGTCGAGGCGGTCGCCGAGGCCCTGACCCCGGAGGTTTGATCGGCCCGGCGATTGCCGATCTACCCGTGGTGGATCAGACGACCAGCACGGGCGTCCGCTATCGCCTCTCCGAGGTCATCGGCGCCCTGTCGCACGCGCTGGACCTGACCGAGGGGCAGCCGGTCGGGCACAGCCAGCGCAGCTGCATGATCGGAATGACGCTGGCCGAGCGCATGGGGCTGGAGCTCGATGTGCGCCGCGACCTGTTCTACGCGATCCTGCTCAAGGACGCCGGCTGCTCGAGCAGCGCCGCCCGCATGTGCGAGCTGTTCGCGACCGACGACCGGGCCCTGAAGCGCGAGTTCTCGTTCGTGGACTGGACCAACACGGCCGAGTTCGTCCGCTACGCGGCCAGGAACGTCGCGCCGGACGCGGCGGGCCTGGCGAAGGCCGGCCAGCTGCTGCGCGCGCTGCGCGGCCTGCGACGCGAGGCAGACGAGCTCAACAACGCCCGCTGCGACCGGGGGGCCCAGCTCGTCGCGATGCTCGGGTTTCCCGAGGCGACGTCGGACGCGGTGCGGGCGCTCGACGAGCACTGGGACGGCGGCGGCCGGCCCGACGGCCTCGAGGGGGACGCGATCCCGCTGATCGCCCGGATCGCCTGCCTGGCCCAGACGGCCGAGGTGTTCATGTCCGCCGACGGCCCGGCGGCGGCGTTCGCCGTGGTGCGCGAGCGTCGCGGGCACTGGTTCGACCCGGCCATCGCGGACGAGTTCCTGGCCATCGGGCCGGACGATCCCCTGTGGATGCGCATGGCCGAGGACGCGACGGCGGAGGTGATGCGCGAGCTGGAGCCCGGCGAGGCCGGCGTGGCCCTCACCGACGAGGACGGGCTGGACCGGGTGGCCGAGGCGTTCGCGGGCGTCATCGACGCCAAGTCGCCGTTCACGGCACGCCATTCGGTGGGGGTGGCCGGGTACGCGGTCGCCGCCGGCGAGCGGATGGGGCTCGATCCGGTGCGACTGAGGTCGCTGCGCCGGGCCGGCCTGCTGCACGACATCGGCAAGCTCGGGGTGTCGAACCTGATCCTCGACAAGCCCGGCGCGCTGACCGACGCGGAGTTCGCGGAGGTCCGCCGGCACCCGCTCTACACCGAGCAGATCCTGGCCCGCATCACTCCGTTCGCCGGCATCGCGGTCGCCGCCGCCGGCCATCACGAGCGCATCGACGGGCGGGGCTACCACCGCGGCATCCGCGCCGACCTGCTGCCCCTCGAGGCCCGCATCCTGGCGGTCGCCGACGTCTACGAGGCGCTGACGGCGGACCGCCCCTACCGCGACCCGATGCCGCCGGAGGACGCCATGCGCGTGCTGTGGAAGGGATCCGGGACCGCCTTCGCCGGCGACTGCGTCGCGGCCCTGCGCGACGCGGCGCAGGAGGGTCACCTGGAGCCCTGAGGCGTGTGCCAGACTCCACGCCTTCACACGCACCGCCGACACCGCCGAGGACGCACGCCATCGCCACGATCTACGTCACGGGGCACCGGAATCCCGACATGGACTCCATCGCCTCCGCCATGGGATACGCCGAGCTCAAGGGCCGACTGGACGCGGCCAACGCCTATGTCCCGGTGCGCCTGGGGGAGCTGAACGCCCAGGCCCAGTGGGCGCTGGAGCGCAGCGCCGCTCCCGAGCCGATGCTGCTCGACCACGTGATGCTGCGCGCGGGCGACGTCATGCGGCAGGACCACCCCTGCGCGAACCACAACGACTCGCTGCGCGCGGTGGGCGTGGCGATGGCCAAGGCCAACGTCGACCTGATCCCGATCGTGGACGACGACGGCCTCATCGTCGGCATCCTCACGGCGCGCGACCTGGCCCGGCGGTACATCAAGGAGTCCGGCGAGCCCTCGAGCTTCGCCGACCGGCCGGCCTCGATCGACCTGATCGTCGAGGTCCTGGGTGGCACCCTGCTGGTCGCCCCCCAGCGGCGCCTGACCGGGCGGCTGTGGGCGGTCACGGTGGACGTCGAGACCATGGGCTCCACGATGGGCCCGAACGACATCGTCGTGATCGGCAACCGCGCCGACGCCCAGCGCCGCGCGGTCGAGCTGGGCGTCGCGCTGGTGGTGTCACCCTACGACGGCGCCCCCGACGAGGACGTGCTCGAGGCCGCCCGGCGCAGCGGGACGGGCGTGGTGCTCTCTCCGCTCGACTCGTACGTGACCGGACGGCTCGTGTCGCTATCGGTGCCGGTGCGCGAGGTGATGAGCCGCAACCCGCTGGTGGCCGAGCCCGACGAGCTGCTCGCCGACATCGCCGACCGCATCAAGGACGTCCACTACAGCGCGGCGATCACGGTGGACGAGCACGGCGCCCCCGTGGGGATCGTGACCCGGGCCGAGCTGGTCAACCCCGTCCCCCGCCAGGTGCTCCTGGTGGACCACGCCGAGCAGGCGCAGAGCGTGCCCGGCGTCGATCAGGCCCTGATCGTCGAGATCCTGGACCACCACCACATCGGCTCGATCGAGACGCGCTTCCCCGTGGCCGCCACGTTCGACCCGGTCGGCAGCACGGCGACACTGGTGGTCGAGCGCTTCCGCAGCCACGGACGCGAGCCCCAGCGCCCCACCGCCACGATGCTGCTGGCGGCGGTGCTCTCGGACACCGTGATCCTGAGCTCCCCCACCACCACCGAGCGCGATCACCTGGTGGTCGCGTACCTCGAGGAGCTGCTGCGCGTGGACGCGCGCCAGTTCGGCACCGAGATGTTCGAGGCGTCCTCGGACGTGGCCGACGTGCCGGCCACCGACATCATCCGGCGCGACGCGAAGGAGTACGAGGTGAGCCACGGCCGCCGGATGTGCGTCGCCCAGATAGAGACCGTGGGCAAGCGCCTGCTCACCCGCCGGCCCGAGCTCCTCGAGGCGATGGAGGGCGTGCGCGAGAGGCAGGACTACGTGCTCTACGCGCTCATGATCACCGACATCGTCGAGAAGGGGACCGAGCTGCTCGTCGCGGGCGACTCCGCCCCGGTGGAGCGCGCCTTCAGCGTGGACGCCGACGGGGGCGTGCTCGACCTGCCCGGCGTGATGAGCCGCAAGAAGCAGGTGGCGCCGAGGCTGCTGGCCGCGTTCTAGGGGGACCGGGCCCGCCGGTGCCCGACTCACAGCCCGCTCTCAGGAATGGCGTCTACGCTGACCCGATCCCTGGTGTGCGGCGGAAGGCGAGGCGATGGGCGGCGCAGCGAACGGCGTGGGTGTGCGGGACCGCTCGACGGCGACGGCGGACGTGCGCATCCTGGTGGTCGACGACGAGGAGAGCATCACCCAGCTGCTCTGCACGGCCCTGCGGTACGAGGGCTTCGAGACCGCCTCCGCGGCGAACGGGCGCGAGGCCCTCACGGCGGCCGCGTCGATGCGCCCCGACCTCGTGCTGCTGGACGTCATGCTCCCCGACATGGACGGGTTCGAGCTGCACCGCCGCCTCACCAGCACCTCGACGCCGCGCATGCCCGTCGTGTTCCTGACCGCCCGCCGCGACACCGAGGACCGCGTGCGCGGCCTGACGATCGGCGCCGACGACTACGTCGTGAAGCCGTTCAGCCTCGAGGAGCTCGTCGCGCGCGTGCGCGCGGTCCTGCGCCGCACCCGCGGCGAGCAGGACGCCGGGGGGCGCCTGGTGTACGAGGACCTGGAGATGGACGAGGAGAGCCGCGAGGTGCGCCGCGCCGGCCGGCTGGTGGAGCTGACGCCGACCGAGTTCGGGCTGCTGCGCTACCTGCTCTCCAACGCCGGGCGGGTGCTGAGCAAGGCCCAGATACTGGACCACGTCTGGAACTACGACTTCGGTGGCGACTCGAACGTCGTCGAGACCTACATCAGCTATCTGCGCAAGAAGATCGACACCGGCGGAGAGCCGCTGATCCAGACCGTCCGCGGCTTCGGGTACTCGCTGCGGGTCAAGCCGCGGTAGCCCATGTCCCTGCGCGTCCGGCTCATGCTCGTCACGCTCGTGATGGTGGCCGTCGCGCTGTTCCTGGCCGGCTGGGCCACGCACGCCGCCCTCAAGTCCTTCCTCATCGACCGCGTGGACCGGGATCTCACCAGCGCGCAGCTCCCCCAGCTCGCGCGGATGGCCGGCGGCGGCTTCGCCCCCCCGCCCGACGGCCGCGAGCCGCCGCGCGGCGCTGCGTACGGGTTCCGGTCGAGCACGATCGCCCAGGTGCGCGACGCGTCCGGGACCGTCGTCGGCGACGTGCCATCGACCGAGGACGACGTGGCGCTGCCGTCAACCGTCGCGCCGGGGTTCTCGAGCGTCAACCTGGGCGGTGACGCCGGCGAGTACCGGCTGTTGGCCGTGACGTCGGGCTCGGACGAGGCCGGCAGCGTGCCGTCGTCGCTCATCCCGACCGGAGGGACGCTGGTGCTCGGGGTGCCCCTGAGCGACGTCAACGGCACGCTGCAGCGCCTGCTGATGATCGAGCTCGCGGTGGGGGCCCTGACCCTCGGCGCCCTCGCGGTGCTGGGGCTCTGGCTGGTGCGCCTGGGCCTGCGGCCGCTCGACCGCATCGGCACCACCGCCGACGCCATCGCCGCGGGCGACCTGTCGCAGCGCGTGGCCGACGACGATGCGCGCACCGAGGTGGGCCGCCTGGGCCGGACGCTCAACGGCATGCTGGACAGCATCGAGACCGCCTTCGCCGAGCGGCGCGAGTCCGAGCGGCGGCTGCGCCAGTTCGTGGGCGACGCCTCGCACGAGCTCCAGACCCCGCTGACGTCGGTGCGCGGCTACGCCGAGCTGTTTCGGCGCGGCGCCGCCCAGCGGCCGGACGACCTCGAGACCACGATGCGCCGCATCGAGGCCGAGGCGGCGCGCATGGGGGTCCTGGTCGACGACCTGCTGCTGCTGGCCCGCCTGGACGAGGGCCGCCCGGTCGAGCGCCGTCCGGTGGACCTGACGCGCCTGGTGGGCGAGCTGGTGGGCGACGCGCGGGTGGTGGAGCCGGACCGGCCGATCGAGCTCGTGACCGAGCGCCCCGTGGTGCTCGAGGGCGACGACGTGCGGCTGCGCCAGGTGGTCGGCAACCTGCTGAGCAACGCGCGCGCACACACGCCGGCGGGCGCGCCCGTGACCGTGCGGGTGCTGGAGCGCGACGGCGAGGCGGTGGTCGAGGTGGCCGACTCGGGTCCCGGGCTGGCGGCGGAGCACGCCGAGCGGGTCTTCGAGCGCTTCTTCCGGGCCGACCCGTCGCGCGCGCGCTCGAGTGGCGGCAGCGGCCTGGGCCTGTCGATCGTGTCCGCCATCACCGAGGCGCACGGCGGGCGTGCGGAGGTCGATTCGACCCCGGGCCGCGGGACGACCTTCCGGGTGTTCCTGCCCCTCACATCCGACTCTCAGGCCGATACCACGCCCACCTGAGGTCCGGCGCCGATCCTGGGCGCATGTCAACCTCCGCCGCTCCCCTCCCCTCCGCCCTGCGCACGGCCGACCCGGCGCCGGCGGCCCCGCTCGCGACGCGCCCGCCGATCCCGGTGCCCGATCCCGAGGGCCGGCCGATCGTGGACGTGGTGGTGCCCGTCCACAACGAGGAGGTGGACCTGGAGCCGAGCGTGCGCCGCCTGCACGCTACCTCGCCGACGACTTCCCGTTCAGCGCGCGCATCACGATCGCCGACAACGCCAGCACCGACGGCACCGCGGGACGTCGCCCGCCGGCTGCGCGACGAGCTCGCGGGCGTCGAGGCCGTGCGCCTCGAGGCCAAGGGGCGCGGGCGCGCCCTGCGGGCGGTGTGGCAGGAGAGCGACGCGGCGGTGCTGGCGTACATGGACGTCGACCTGTCCACCGACCTGGCCGGGCTGCTGCCGCTGGTGGCGCCGCTGGTCAGCGGCCACAGCGACCTGGCCATCGGCACGCGCCGGGCCCGCGGCGCGCGGGTGGTCCGCGGCCCCAAGCGCGAGCTCATCTCGCGCGCATACAACTTGCTGCTGCACGCCACGCTCGCACCCGCTTCAGCGACGCCCAGTGCGGCTTCAAGGCGATCCGCGCCGACGTCGCCGCGGAGCGTGCTGCCGCTGATGCAGGACGCCGGCGTGGTTCTTCGACACCGAGATGCTGGTGATCGCCGAGCGGGCGGGCATGCGCATCCACGAGGTCCCGGTGGACTGGGTCGACGACCCCGACAGCCGGGTGGACATCGTCGCGACCGCCATCGCGGACCTGAAGGGCATCGCGCGGGTGCGCCGCGGCCTGTCCCGGGGCCCGCTGGGGGCGCGCCTGCGAGGCGGCTGCGGCGCACGTCGGCGCACCGGGGCGGCCTGCTGCGCCAGGTGCTCCGGTTCGGCGCGATCGGGGTCGCGAGCACCCTGGCGTACGTGGCGCTCTACCTGCTGCTGCGCGGCGGCGGCGGGCGCCCAGGCGGCGAACGCCGTGGCGCTGGTGCGTGACCGCCGTCGGCCAACACGGCCGCCAACCGCCGCCTCACGTTCGGCGTGCGCGGGCCGGCGGGACTGGATGCGCCACCAGCTGCAGGGGCTCGGCGTGTTCGTGGTCGGCGCTGATCCTCACCAGCGGGTCGCTGGTGGCCCTGCACGCTGGCCACCGACACGCCGCCGCGCGCGGTCGAGGTGGCGGTGCTGATCGTGGCCAACGCGGCGGCCACCCTGGTGCGGTTCGTGCTCCTGCGCGGCTGGGTGTTCGGCGCGTCGCGGGCGCGGGCGACCGACGGGCGCGCCGCGTGAGCACCGGAACGCTCCCGCCGCTGTCGCCGCGCACGCCGCCCGCCGCGGCGCCGGCCGCCTCGCCCGGGGGTCCGCCCGCGCCGGCGCTGGGCCCGCGCGGCCGACGCGCCCCGGTGGGAGCGCCCGGCGCTGGCCGGGCTGCTCCTGGCGACCCTGCTCCTCTACGCGTGGGACCTCTCGCGCGAGGGGTGGGCCAACACCTACTACGCGGCCGCCGTCCAGGCCGGCACCCACAGCTGGGAGGCCTTCTTCTTCGGGAGCCTCGACTCGTCGAACTTCATCACGGTCGACAAGCCGCCCCTCTCGCTGTGGGCCATGGAGCTGTCGGCCCGGGTGTTCGGCCTCAACTCCTGGAGCCTGCTGCTGCCCCAGGCGCTCGCCGGCGTGCTGTCGGTGCTCGTGACGTACCGGATCGTGCGCCGCTGGTGCGCTCCGCCGCGGCGCTCATCGCCGGGGCCGTCCTGGCGCTGACCCCCGCGGCCGCGCTGATGTTCCGGTACGACAACCCCGACGCGATGCTCACGCTGCTCCTCGTGCTGGCCGCCTACGCGGTGGTGCGCGCGGTGGAGGCGGGTCGCACGGGCTGGCTGCTGGCGGCCGGGGCCATCGTGGGCCTGGCGTTCCTCACCAAGAGCCTTCAGGCCTTCCTCGTGCTGCCGGCCTTCGCCCTGGTGTGGATGGTGGCGGCGCCGGGCGGCGTCGGGCGGCGGCTGTGGCAGATGGCCGCCGCCGCGGGCGCGATGCTCGTCGCCGGCGGCTGGTGGGTCGCGATCGTGGAGCTGATGCCCGAGAGCGCCCGTCCCTACGTCGGCGGGCAGCAGCGACAACAGCGTGCTGAGCCTGATCTTCGGCTACAACGGCCTCGACCGCCTGGACGGTGGAGGCGGCGGCCCGGGCGGGGGCGGCGGGGGCGCGGGCTTCAGCGGCAAGCGCCGGGATCGGCAGGCTGTTCAACGACCAGATGGGCGGCCAGATCTCGTGGCTGCTGCCCGTCGCCGCGGTGGCGCTCGTCGCCGGCCTGTGGACGCGCCGGGGACGGCCGCGCACGGACCGGCGCCGGGCGGCCTACCTGCTGTGGGGCGGCTGGGCCCTGACCCACGCCCTGGTCTTCAGCTACATGACCGGCATCGTGCACGCGTACTACACGGTGGCGATGGCGCCGGCCGTCGGCGCCCTGGTCGGCATGGGCGCCCTGGACATGTGGGCCATGCGCGCGCGTCCGGCCACGCGGTGGGTGCTGCCGGCGGCCATCGCGGCGACCGGCATCTGGGCGTACGCGCTCCTGAGCCGCACGCCGGACTTCGCCCCCGGGCTGAGGTGGATCGCGCTGCTGGGCGCCCTCGCCGCGGCCGCCGCGCTGCTGGTGGACGACGCGCGCCTGTCGCGCCGCGCCACGGTCGCGGCCGTCGCCGTCGCGATCGCGGCCCTGCTCGCGGGGCCCGCCGCCTACGCCCTCGACACGGTCGGATCGAGCCACGCCGGCGGCAATCCGCTGGCCGGCCCGGCGGTCGCCGGCGGGTTCGGCGGGCCGGGCGGGATGCGCGGCGGCGCCGGCGGCGTCGGGCCGCCGCCGAACGGAGCGACGATCCCCGGCGGCGGCCGGGGCGGCACGATGCCGGGCGGCGACCGAAACGGGATGACGCCCGGGAGCGGGACGACTCCCGGCGAGGGGACCGGCGGGACGATGCCCGGGGGCGGCGCGGGACCGGGCGGCGGCGCCGAGAGCGCGAACGCGACCCTCGTCGACTATCTGCTCGCCAACCGCGGCTCGGCGCGCTGGATCGCCGCGACGAGCGGCTCGAACTCGGCCGGCCCGCTGCAGCTGGCCGCCGACGCGCCGGTGATGGCGATGGGCGGCTTCAGCGGGGGCGACCCCGCCCCGTCGCTCGAGCAGTTCATCGCGTACGTGCGGTCCGGCGAGCTGCGGTACTACGTCGCCGGCGGCATGGGCGGCGGGGGCATGGGCGGGAGCGGCGACGGCCAGTCGATCCAGTCCTGGGCCGAGCAGAACGGCACCGAGGTCAACTCGTCGCTCGTCGGCGGCGCGACGGTCTACGACCTGTCGGACGCGGCCACCGCGACGAGCTCGACGTCATGACCGCGGTCGGGGACCCGCGCGCTCCGGCGAGGGCGGACCCGCGCTCCCCCGCAGCGCGACCGCCGTGGGCAGCGGCGGCGGCACCTCGGGGCGCCGCCCTCGATGAGCGACGCCAGCATCACGCCCGCCAGCTCCCCCATCGGACCGTAGGGCACGAACACGCTGGTGAGGCCCAGGGCCTCGTTGCCCTCGAGGTCGTCGATTCCCACGATCGACAGGTCGCGCGGCACCGCCAGCCCCAGGCGGCGCGCGGCGTCCATGGCCCCTCGCGCCAGCAGGTCGCTGAGCGCCAGGATCGCCCGCGGCCGGGGGGTGCGCGACAGCGCCCGACGGGCGGCGGTCTCGCCGTCGGCCGCGGTCGGCCCGGCCACGCGGGAGGTGGTGACCATGTAGATCTCGAGCGGGTCATCGCCCCCCCAGCCCGCACGCGCGCCGACGAGGCGCTCCCCGGCGCCGGGCCAGCCGAGGACCACCAGGTCGCGATGCCGAGCTCGCGCAGGTGGCGGGCCATCGCGGCGCCGGCGCCCGCGACGTCGGCCCGCACGGTGAGGCCGCCGTCGCGGGCGGGGGCGTCGAGCGCGACGTGGGGATGGGTGGCCCCCGCCTCGGGCGCCACCCGCATGTGGACGGTCCCGTCGACCGCCGCCTCGCCGACCCGGCCGGTGAACAGCACCGCCACACCGGCCCCGTCGCAGGAGTGCACCAGCCCGCGCGCCATCAGGGCCGCCGCCGGATCGGCCAGGAGCGGCTCTGCGTCGCCCTCGCCCACCAGGGCCACGATCCGGGTCCTCCCGAGCGCCAGCGAGCGTGCCGCAGGGTCCGGACCGGTGTACCCGATCGCGCTCGCGGCCGCCAGCACGCGCTCGCGGGTGGCGGACGCGATCCGATCGGGGTGGCTGTAGGCGTTGGAGACCGTCCACACCGACACGCCGGCCGCGTGCGCGACATCGCGCAGGGTGGGGCGCCGGGCACGCCCGGCCGGGTTGCGGCTCACGCTTCTAACCGGTTAGCATCCCGCGTGCCTAAGCGCTTAGGGCGCCCTGCCACCGGTCGCATCGAGGAGTTGTCGTGACCATTCACATCCCGGCCCCACCCCAGCTGGTTACCAATAGCCGAATGCTGTACTTCGGCTGGGTGCCCGCGGATCCCGACGCGGTCGCGCGCCTCGTGCACCCGCGCCTGGAGCCCAACGGTAACGTCTTCATGAACCAGTACGTGGTCGATCGCCCCGAGCAGGCGTCGGGCTTCGGCGCCTACTCGCTCACGTACATCGGCTCCGACCTGGTGGGCCAGGACGCCGACGAGAACACGCCCGGCCGCTGGTGGACCAACTACTTCAACTCCAGCCCCGTCGTGCGCGCCTATGCGTCGGAGCGCGGCGTGCCCGCCACCCCCGGCGAGACGGCGATCGACATCGCCGACGGCGTCCTGACGGCGACGACCTCGGTCGACGGCGCCCCGATCATCCGCACCCGCGCCCGGGTGGGCGAGCCCGGCGACGTCACGGCCACGGGGCAGCTGGTCTACGTGACCGACATCGACGGGGCCCTGGTCAGCGGGCGCTATCCCTACGTGGCGCCCCTGGTGGACCCCTGGGAGATCCTCTCGCTCGAGTTCCTGGAGCCGGAGCACCCGGTCTACGCCCTGCGGCCCGCCGACCCGCTCCAGATCCTGTGGGGCTTCTACTCGCCGGCGGCGAGCTTCTGCTACCCCGGCGGCGAGACCACCCTCTGAGCCGGCGGCGGTCGCCCGACGGCCGCGCGAACCGCGGGGCCGTCGGGCAGACTGCATGCGTCGCCCAACGCCCGTCTCCCGGAGGTGCCGCAGATGGAACTGACCGACGCGATCCGCAAGCGCCGCGCCGTGCGGACCTACACCGACCGGCCGGTGGAGCCCGAGACCGTTCGACCGGCTGCTGCGCCTGGCCCTGCGGGCCCCGAGCGGCGGAGGACAGCAGGCGTGGAGCCTCCTGGTCGTCCGCGACCCGGCCAAGCGCCTCGCCGTGGGCGAGCTGGTGATCGCGGGGGGCGCGACCTACTTCGGGATGATGCGCCCGCAGCGCGACGCGACCGACGAGGAGCACGCGGCGTGGGCCCGCGAGTACGCCGAGGGCGTGCTCGGCACCTATCGGATCGCGCCGGTGTGGCTCGTGGGCCTGCTGGTGCCGCGCGGCTACCCGGAGGGCTTTCCCGGCGGCTACGAGGACGACCTCATCTCCCTGGCGTTCGCCTTCGAGAACCTGATGCTCGCCGCGCGCGCCGAGGGCCTGGGCACCGTCCCGACCACGGCGTTCCAGCGCTTCGAGAAGCCGCGCCTGCGCGAGCTGCTCGGCATCCCCGAGGAGATCGACCCGGCCATCGTCAGCCCGCTGGGCTACCCCGAGGAGTTCCCGACCGGCCTCGCACCGGCGCTGAAGCGCAACTTCCGCCCGTGGAAGGCGCTGGTGCACGACGACACGTGGGGCAACGCACGGGACTGAGCCCGCGGGAGGCATCGTGAGCGACGAGCGCACGTACGGCGACGCGGAGGTCGAGGCGCTCCTGACGGAGGACCTCGCCCGGTGGCAGCTGCGGGACGGCGCCATCCGGCGCCGCTACCGCACCGCGGGCTGGAAGGGCACGCTGATGGTGGTCACCACCGTCGGACACCTCGCCGAGGTCGCCTGGCACCACCCCGACATCTCCGCCTCCTACGACCGGGTCGAGGTGAGCCTGTTGACCCACAGCGCGGGCGGCATCACCGACAAGGACATCGCCCTGGCGCGCCGGATCGAGGGCGTGGTGGCCTGGCGGCCCGGCGAGGAGGAGGGCCCGTTCACCGGCACGCCCGACGACCCCCGCTTCGCCTACGTGCTCCCCGACGAGGACTGAAGGAACGTGCGCAGCAGGCCGTGGCCGTGGTCGGTGAGCACCGACTCGGGGTGGAACTGCAGCCCCACGATCGGGTGCTCGCGGTGGCGCAGCGCCATGATCTCCCCCTCCTCGCTGCGCGCGGTCACGACGAGCTCGTCCGGGAGGTCGGCCGCCTCGACCACCAGGGAGTGGTAGCGCCCGGCCCGCAGGGGATCGGGGGCTCCGGCGAAGACGCCGCGCCCGTCGTGGGCGACGTCCGACGCCATGCCGTGCATGGGCCGGCGCGCCCGCACGATCTGGCCGCCGAAGGCCTGTCCGATGCACTGGTGCCCGAGGCACACGCCCAGGATGGGGACGCGCGGGCCGAGGCGGCGGACGAGGGGCACCGACACGCCGGCCTCGTTGGGCGTGCACGGACCGGGCGAGATGATGACGTGCGACGGTGCGAGCGCCGCGATCTGGTCCACCGTCAGGGCGTCGCAGCGCACGACCTCGGTCTCGTGTCCCAGCTCGCGGACGTATCGCGCGAGGTTGTGGACGAACGAGTCGTAGTTGTCGATCACCAGGATCACGGAGACAGCGCCCGCCACGAGGCGCGGCGGCCTTGGCCAGCGTCTCCTCGTACTCGCTCTCGGGCGTCGAGGCGGCGACCACGCCGCCGCCCACCTGGTAGGTCACGCGCCGGCCCCGGATGGTGAAGGTGCGGATGACGATGCTGGTGTCCATGGAGCCGTCGAAGCCCAGGTAGCCGATCGCCCCGCAGTAGGCCCCGCGCCGGGTGGGCTCCAGCTCGGCGATGATCTCCATCGCGCGGATCTTCGGGCGCGCCCGTGATCGAGCCGCCCGGAAAGCAGGCCGCGAGCAGGTCGACCGGCCCGAGGCCCGGGCGCAGCCGGCCGGTGACCGATCGAGACCAGGTGCATGACGGTCGCGTAGCGCTCGAGGGAGCACAGCTCGGGGACCGCGACGCTGCCGTCGCGGCAGACGCGCGACAGGTCGTTTCGCAGCAGGTCGACGATCATCACGTTCTCGGCGCGGTCCTTGTCGCTGGCGGCCAGCTCGGCCGCGAGGGCCTCGTCCTCGGCGGGATCGCGGCCCCGCCGGCCGCGTGCCCTTGATCGGGCGGGTCTCGACGGCGTCGCCGGACAGGCTCACGAAGCGCTCGGGCGACGACGAGGCGACGACGAGGTCGTCCAGCTTGAGGTAGGCGGCGAAGGGCGCGGGGTTGCCGGCGCACAGGCGCCCGAACAGGTGGAGCGGGGAGAGGCCGTCGGGGAGGTCGCAGCGCATCCGCTGCGACAGGTTCGCCTGGAAGATGTCGCCGGCGAGGATGTAGTCGACCACCCGGCGCACCGCCAGCTCGTACGCCTCGCGCGGGATGTCGGGCACCACGCGCGGCGCGGCCCACGGGCGCGCCTCGGGCGCGGGCGGAGCCGGCCGGCCGAAGCGCCGGGCGGCCCGTCGCAGGCGCTCGAGGGCGCGCGCCCGGCGCGCGTCGCCGGCGGGCTCGGGGTGGCCGGTGGAGATGACGCGCGCCCGCCGCTCCAGGTGGTCGAAGGCGATCACCACGTCGCAGAACAGCAGCTGCATCTCGGGCACGTCCATGTCGCCGGCGGGTGGGCGCGGGATGCGCTCGAGGTGGCGGGCCATCTCGTAGCCGACATAGCCGACGGCCCCGCCGCAGAACGGCCCGGCCCCGGGCGACCGCGGCCTGGGGATGGCGGGCCAGCTCGGCGCGCAGGACGTCGAACGGCGCCCCGGCCACGCGGGCGCCGTCCACCTCCACCTCGCCGTCGCGGCACACCAGCACCTTGAACGGATCGACGGCGATGAACGAGTGGCGGCCGCGCGGGCCGACCAGGGCGCTGTGCAGGAGGGCGGCGCAGGGATCGGCCGCGACCTGGGCGAACAGGTTCAGCGGGTCGGCGTAGGGGATCTCGAGGACGAGGGCGTCGGGCGACACGGCCCTATCATGTCGCGACGCCCGCCCCTCGGATCCGGACTCCCCGTGCCGATATACGGACCGGAAGCCACAGGAAAGGCAGGCGCACGATCGCCCGAAGGAACGCGCGACGCGGATGGATCCTCGCCCTGAGCGCCACGGCCGCGGCGCTGGCGGCGGTGGTGGCGTTGACTCCGATGGTCTTCGGAGGCGACTACCCGGACCAGACACCCGACTCGTTCCTGAACCAGGCCGAGGGCGGGGGCTTCGACCACAACCTCGCGCACCAGTCGGCCTCGCCCGCCGCCAAGAAGCGCGCGGTCGCCCGGGTCGAGCTCTGCTCCGACGAGGCGTGGCGCAGCGCGCACGAGGCGTTCTGCCCCGAGGAGGGCGCCCCCGCCGCCGAGGTGCGCACCCTGCGGGTGGCGGCGCTGGACGTGAGCGCGCAGGCGAGCGAGCAGCCCGACGGCGTCTGGGGACCGCTCTTCAACATCCCCTCGACGGCGATCCACGCGATCGTGATGCCGACCAACAAGGTCCTCTACATCTCCCAGCCCAAGTGGCCGGTGGAGGACGAGACCGTCGACGGCGGCAACGCGTACGTCTGGGACCCCCTGACCAACACGTCCAAGGCGGTGCCCCCGCCGGCGGTGACCTGGGACGGCCGCGAGATCCCGTTCGCCGACGACCGCGCGGTGCCGGCCAACCTGTGGTGCGCAGGCCAGACCCTGCTCGCCGACGGCCGCGTGCTCGTGGTGGGCGGCAACCTGGAGTACCCGATCAACAACGGCAACGGCGCCGGCCACGGCTTCAAGGGCGGCAAGTGGGTCATGACCTTCGACCCCTGGACCGAGACCTGGACGCGCTACCAGGACATGGACCACGGGCGCTGGTACCCGACCCTGAGCGCGCTCCCCGACGGGCGCGTCCTGATCGTGGGCGGCTGGGACGAGACCGGGGGCGCCAGCGCGGGCAGCGAGAACGAGCCCCCGCTCATGCTCAACGACCAGGACGTCGAGGTCTTCGACCCCGCGGCGGCGCCCGGCTCGAAGGCCACCGAGGTGGTCAGCCAGCTGCCGCCGGGACAGTCCCCGCCGCAGCCGTTCCCGTGGCCCAACCACGAGGGCCTGGGCCTGTATCCGCACCTGTTCGTCCTGCCCGACACCACCGAGCTCGGCGCGGGCGGCAACAAGGTCCTGGTCGCCGGGCCGAGCAAGTACGACTCGGCCGTCATCGACACCGACACCTGGGTCTGGACGGACGTCGTCGCCAAGCCCGACACCGGCCAGCCGCGCATCTCCAGCGACCGCTCCTGGGGCACCGCCTGGCTCGAGCCCTCGGGTCCCGACGGGTCGTCGCGGGTCGTGATGCTCGGCGGATCGGACGCCGGCCAGGTCATCCCGGGCGTCCCGGCTCCAGCCCGCCGCCGCTCGACACCGCGGAGGCGCTCGACCTCGACGACCCCGACGCGGGCTGGAAGATCGATCCCGCCCTGAAGCTCAACGAGGGACGCGCGCACTTCAACAGCGTCCTGCTGCCGGGCGGCTCGATCTTCACCAACGGCGGCGGCTACGGCCGCATGAACGACAGCCTCTACGAGGGCCCCGTCTACGACTCGGAGCTCCTGGCGCCCGGCGGGGCGGGGGGCTGGCGCACCGTGGGCGCCGAGGCCGACGCGCGCACGTACCACTCGACCTCGGTGCTGCTGCCCGACGGGCGCGTGATCTCTGCCGGCGACGACCGCGACATCATGCCCGCGGCCGTCCCGGCGGGGAGCCCGCCGGACATGCCCGCGGGCCACATCGCCCTGCAGAGCCGCACGGCCCAGATCTGGAGCCCCCCGTACCTGTTCGACGGGCCGCGCCCGGTCGTCACGTTCGCGCCCGATCGCGTGCGCTACGACGCGCCGTTCCGCATCGCCGTCGCGGGCGACGCGTCGGCGATCGCGCAGGTCTACCTGATGCGCCCGGGCGCGGTGACCCACGCCGTGGACATGTCCCAGCAGGCGATCGAGCTCGATGCGACCGTGCAGGCGGACGGCCTCACCGCCACCGCCCCGCTCAACGCCACGGTCGCGCCGCCGGGCTACTACATGCTGTTCGCGCTCAACGCCGCGGGCGTCCCCTCGACGGCGACCTGGATCCGCCTGGATCCGACGGCCCCCGACGCGCCCGCCCTCCCCTCGCCGCCGCCGGCGGCGCCGCCCACCCCGCCCGGCGCCATCCCCGGCGACGTGACGGCGCCCGCCCTCTCCCCGACCGGCCAGGCGGCCCCGGTGACGCCGGCCCGCGCGACGGCGCGGAAGGCGCTGCGCGCGCGCGTGCCGCGGCCGCGGCTCGTGCCCCTGCGCGCCACCCGGGTGCGGGTCGTCCAGAAGATCCGCTCCAACCTCGCGGCCAGGGCGACCATCACGGTCATCGGCACGAAGCGCCGGGTGGTGGCGCGCCGGACGGTCCGGCTGGCCGCGAACCGGACCCGGACCCAGAGGCTGGCGGTGCCGCGCACCCGGCTGCGCGGCGCCTCGCGGGTGCGCGTGAAGGTGCGCGTGAAGGTGCTCGCGAAGGTGCGCGTGAAGGACGGCACGCGGCGCACCCGGACCTCGTCCCACCTCGCCCGCGTGCCGGCCGCCCGGCGGTGAGCCCGGCCTGAGCCCGGCCGGCCCGGCGCGCTGCGGGGCCTAGCCTGGCTTGGAGCTCGGCACCCGCTCGACGCGCGCGCCCGACCGGGCGCGCTCGCGGCGGCGCCAGGGAGCGACCAGCGACGCGGTGACCGCGCCGACGAGCGCGGCGACCGCTCCCACCCAGAACGCCGTCGTGTAGCCGGACTCGGCGGGCACGACACCGCCGCCGACGGCGCTCGCCGTGAGGATCGCGGCCCCGATCTGAGCGCCGATGACGCCGCCGACGGTGCGGATGACCGTGTTCATGCCGTTGGCGACGCCCGTCTCCGAGGGCGCGACGGCGTCGGACACCAGGCGCGGCATCGCGGCGAACGAGAAGCCGATGCCGATGCCGCAGACCACGAAGCACGCGGACACCTGCAGCGCCGTGCCGTGGAAGAGCGCGATCATCGCGGAGCCCACGCCGAGCAGGACCATGCCCGCGACCAGCGGGATGCGGGAGCCGTAGAGGCGGCCGATCTGACCCGCCACGGGGCCGGCGATGACGATCACCAACGAGGTGGGCAGGATCCAGAGACCCGCGACCGTGACCGTCGTGCCGAACCCGTAGTCGCCGAGAGGGGCGATGTCGGCCGGCAGCCCGCGCGGCAGCTGGAAGAGCCCGGGCAGGATCACCCACACCATGTAGAGGCCGAACCCGGACAGCAGCGCGGTGATGTTGGTGAACAGAACCGGGCGGCGGGCGAGCATGCGCATGTCGACCATCGGCTGGGCCACGCGGAGCTCCGCGAGGCCCCAGATCACGAAGAGCACCACCGAGCCGATGAGGAGCGACAGGACGCGGGCGGAGCCCCAGCCCCAGCTGCCGCCCTCGGTGACGCCGACCAGCAGCGACACGAGGCCGGCCGACAGCAGCAGCGCGCCGGCGACGTCCGGCCGCGAGGGAGCGCGGACCTGCGACTCCGGCACGAAGCGCCAGACCATCACGATGGCGGCGGCGACGAGGGCCGCGCTCACGACGAACAGCCAGCGCCAGGACAGGTGATCGACGATGACCCCGCTCAGGGCGATGCCGACGCCGCCGCCGACGCCGAGGATCGCCGACACGATCCCCATCGCCACCGCGCGGCGGTCCTCGGGGAACTCGTCGCGGATGATCCCGAAGCTCAGCGGGAACGAGGCGCCGCCCACGCCCTGGACGAGGCGGAACGCGATCAGGACGCCGACGTTGGGTGCGAAGATGGCGCCGACCGACCCGAGCAGGAACACGCCGAGGCTGATCATCATCAGGCGCTTCTTGCCGTACTGATCGCCCAGGCGGCCGATGATCGGGGTGCTCACGGCGCCGCTCAGCAGATACGCCGTCACGGTCCAGGTGACCCAGGTCGCACTGGTGCCGAGCTCGCGCTGCAGGTCGGGCAGCGCGGGGATCAGGAACGTCTGCATGAGCGCGTAGGCGCCCGCCGCGGTGATGAGACCGGCGAGGGTGAGCCGCAGGGACTGGCTCGGCTGGTGCGCGGCCTCCACGCCGGTCAGCGCTTGGGCGAGGTCTCGGCCAGGCGGGCGAGCACCCGCGACAGCATGTCCGAAAGCGTCTCGCGCTCCCGCTCGGACAGCTCCCCGAATATCTCCTCGTCGAGCGCGCGCGCGTGATCGACGCCGCGGTGGGCGACCTCGCGGCCGGC
This sequence comes from uncultured Thermoleophilia bacterium, assembly GCA_963806585.1. GTDB lineage: Bacteria > Actinomycetota > Thermoleophilia > Miltoncostaeales > Miltoncostaeaceae > Miltoncostaea. The sequence continues at coordinate 1,007,530 of CAWDYN010000007.1, forward strand.
ATCGGTCAGATGCACCCGCGTGGAGCGGCGGTCGGCGGCGCTGCGGCGGCGCTCGACGAAGCCGTCGCGCTCGAGCCGGTCGACCATGCGGCACATGCTGGAGGGCTCCACGCGCTGCACCCGGGCCAGGGTCGCCTGGGTCACGCCGTCGAGCTCGAGCAGGCGGATCAGCACGCCCACGCCCTGGGCGCAGGTGGGCGCCTCACGTCCCATGCGCACGTCCGCCTGGGTGCGCACCAGGCGCCCGACGACGGACAGCCGCCACGACAGGCCGTCCCCCAGACGGGGATCGATGGTGGTGGACATCTTTCGACTGTAGGCCGCCCGCAGAACGTTCGCAAGCTAATGATTGTGAGCTACAACCTCAGCCCGGGCGGACGCGGCGGCGGGCGACCCAGGCGGCCCGCAGGCTCGACGCGTTGACCGGCGCATGGGCGTAGTCGTCGGCGACCTCGACCACCTCGAAGCCGGCGGCGGCGAGGGCGTCCTCGATCTGCGCGTCGGTGAAGAAGTGCTGGCGGTGCCGCTCGGTGAAGGCGTCCCCGTCGCTGTCGCGCGTCACCTCGATGTGCGAGTCGCACGTCCGCGCACGCACGTCCACGGTGTTGGTGATCGCGAAGCGCCAGCCCGCCGCCGCCCCCTCGACCACCGGGTTGGCCACGGTGAACCGCATCATCGTGTCCGTGTGGGCGTCGAAGACGAGCCAGCCGCCCGGACGGATCCGCCCGGCGAGCGCGACCAGGGTCGAGCGCAGCTCGGGAAGGGTCAGGTAGTTGAGGCCGTCGAAGGTGGACACCGCCGCGTCGAACACCCCGTCGATCGCGAGCTCCGGCAGGCGCGCCTGGACGAGCAGCGCGTCGGGGCCCAGCAGGCGGCGGGCCCGCGCGAGCATCGGCGCCGAGGCGTCCAGGCCGGCGACGCGATACCCGAGGGCCGTGAGCTCGGCGGCCATCAGCCCGGTGCCGCAGCAGACGTCGAGGACCGTGTGCACGCCGGGGTCGTCCCCGGCCCACGCCTCGTGCACGAACGCCGCCATCCGCCCGTACGAGGGGTCCACGACGATCTCGTCGTAGACCCCCGCCAGGCGCGCGTACGGGTCGGCCGCGCTCACCGGCCGACCCGCACCGATCGACTCAGATGCCGAGGACCTTGGCCTTCGCGGCCGCGAACTCCTCGTCGGAGAGGACGCCCTGCTTGTTCAGCTGGGCGAGCTCCTGGAGCTTCGCGATCTGCTCGTCCTGCTGGGGGGCGGCCGGCGCGGCCGCGGCCTCGGGGGCGGCGGCCTGCTGCTGCTCGTCGTACTTGGATGCCTGGCGGCGTGCGACGCGCCCGGAGACGGCGGTCGCGGTACCGGCGACGACGGCCGTGCGGGCGGCCATGCGGACAAGTCCCATGTCAGTGCCTCTCAGTTCGTCAGGGAGTGGGGATTCTAGCCCTCGGTGAGGGCGGCCTCGACCACGTCGTGCGGAATCCGGATCGAGTCGATCAGAACGCCGTCGGCCGCGCGGACCGCCTCGGCGAACTCGGCCGCCCACGCGTTCTCGAATGCGATCAGGAGCGCCGAGCTGTTGGGCGGAAGGTCCTCCGCGACCTCCTCGGCGTCCTCCGGGCCGAGGGCGCCTTCCGCGGTCACGCTGATGTCCAGGAAGGCCGGGCCGGCCTCCGGGTCGAGGTCCCCCATCTCGATCGTGGTCGTGACGCCCTCGGCGTCTTTCGTGACGAACAGCAGATCGATCACGCGCACCGTGCCGCTCTCCACCAAATCCATCAGGGCCGGTGCGATCCGGCCGGAGAAGTTGTTGCCGGGAAAGCCGATGATCACGACGTTGACCGGGCCCACCCCCATGTCTGCGCCTCCTTGTCGTCCTGCGTACCGGGCATGGCGCGGAACCGTCGTTCCGCCGGACTCCAGACTACATCCGCTGATCCGCGGACGCTGGCACCGCGGGCGCCGCTTCGCCCGGGTGAATGACGCGGGTGACCTAGAGTCGCGGCGTGCGCACTCCCGAGGCGACGGCGACCGATCCCCTGACCCGCCCGGCCGTGGTGCTGGGTCTCGCGGCGGCGGCGAGCCTCTGCGCGATCGTCGGCGTCGTCCTGATGGCGTCGTCGTCGACGCTGGACGATCCGACGGCGGCCGCCCTGCGCAGCGGCGCCCTCGCCGCGGCCCACATCATCCCCGCGCTGTACCTGTGGTGGCGCCATCCCACCAGCCGCTTCCCGGCCCTGATGCTCCTGCTGGCGCTCACCTTCGGCGCCTACGGCCTGGTGGCGGTGGACGCCCCATGGCCCTATGTCATCGGCCGGCTCGGCACCTTCGTGGCGCTGCCGCTCGGGCTCTACGTCTTCCTGGCCTTCCCCAGCGGCCGGCTGGTGGACCGGGCCTCGGTGATGGTGGTCCAGGCGGCGGCGGTGCTGACCGTCGCCGCCTGGCTGATCCTGAGCCTGACCTCGCCCGTGATCCCCACCACCATTCCGAGCCTCGCGTGCGGGCCGGAGTGCCCGCCGAGCCCGATCGCCCTGGGCGCCGCCGGCGCGGAGGAGATCCCGACCAGGCTCCTGTTCACCCTCGTGTGCGCCGTGACCCTGTGGGCGGTGGGGCTGCTGCTGCTGCACGTGCGCGAGGCGGCGCCCGGGCACCGTCCGGCGATGGCCCTCGTGGCCGTGACGGCGGGGCTCAACGGCGTGCTCCTGTGCGTCTTCCTCACGAACGAGGCCTTCGGCGACGCGACGCTGCCCGACTGGTTCATCACGGCCCTCGGGGTCACCCGCTTCGGCCTTCCGATCGCGATCACCGTGGCGGTGATGCTGGATCAGGGGCGCAGCGCCCGCGCGCTGCGCACCCTGCTCGAGAGCATCGCGCCGGGCAACGACGCGGGCGACCTGCGCCTGTCGCTCGCCGGGGTGCTGCGGGATCCGCGGCTGGTGCTCGCGCGGCGGCGCGACGGCGCCTGGGAGGACCTGGCCGGACGGCCCGTGGAGCCGCCCGGCCCGGACGACCCCCGCACGTGGACCGAGGTCGCCGGCGAGGACGGCCGCCCGACGGTCGCCCTCCTGCACGACCCGTCGCTGGGGCAGACGCCGGACATGGTCAACGCCGCCGCCTCCGCGGCCGCGATCGCCATCCGGCAGCAGGACCTGGCCGACGGGCTCCGCCGGGCGGTGGAGGACCTGCGCGCCTCGCGCGCCCGGCTCGCGACCGCCGCCGACGAGGAGCGGCGGCGCCTGGAGCGGGACCTGCACGACAGCGCCCAGCAGGCCCTCGTGGCGCTGCGCGTCCGCGTGGCGATCGCCCGCGAGACGGTGGGCGGCGACGCCGAGGCGGCCGCGCGCGCGCTGGGCGAGGTCGACGCCGAGCTGGGGGTGATCCTGGACGACCTGCGGCGGCTCGCCCGCGGCCTGTATCCCCCGCTGCTCGAGGACCGCGGGGTGGTCGAGGCCCTGCGCGCCGCGGCATCCCGCGCGCCGGTCCCGGTGACGGTGGAGGGAGACGTGGGCCGGCTCCCCCGGCAGGTCGAGGTGGCCGCCTACTTCTGCTGCCGCGAGGCGCTCCAGAATGCGATCAAGCACGCGGGCCCCCGCGCCAGGATCACCGTGTCGCTGAGGGTCAACGGGACGACGCTCAGGTTCGCGGTCGCCGACGACGGCCCCGGCTTCGACGCGTCGGCCCCCTCCGGGGGGACCGGCCTGACCGGTATGCGCGACCGTGCCGGCGCGGTGGGCGGAAGCCTCGAGGTGCGCTCGGCGCCCGGCGCCACGACGGTCAGCGGCGAGCTGCCGCTGACCGAGGACGGCGCCGCCTAGGAGCGCACGAGGCGCTGCTCCCACAGGTCGATCAGCACCGACGGTCGCAGCTCGTCCTTCGGCAGCACCGCGAGCGCGCCGCACTCGGAGGCGTCCCCGGGCAGCTCACCCGCGGTGGCGGAGACCAGCACGACCTCGATCTCCGGGCGGGCCAGGCGGACGCGCCGGGTGGCCTCGATGCCGTCGATGCCCGGCAGCCGCACGTCCATCAGCACGAGGTCGATGTCTCCGCCCAGCGCCGCCGCCACCCCGTCCTCGCCCGTGCTCGCCTCGGCGACGCTGCGGAACCCCGGCGTCGCCTCCACCAGCATGCGCGCGGCCGCGCGGAAGCGCTCCTGGTCGTCCACGGTCAGAACGCGCACGATGCGATCGCCGGATGGCATGGGAGACGGTGGTTCCCTCAGCGCCTCCACCTCACACCTGCCCCAGATAGAGCAGGGCGGCCCTGACGCGGCGGCTCACGGCCGTGTCGTCGGGCCCGAGGTCGAGCTTGGCGAAGACCGAGTTGATGTGCTTCTCGACCGCCCGCTTGGACAGGTACAGGCGGGCGGCGATCGCCGCGTTGGAGAGCCCCTCGGCGACGAGCGCCAGGATGTCGCGCTCGCGCGCGGAGAGCGCGGCCAGGGGCCCGTCGCGGCGGTCGGCCGGCCCGGCCATCAGCTGCCGCACCACCTCGGGGTCGACGAACGAGCCGCCGTCGGCCACCTCCTCGATGGCCCGCACGAGCTGGGCCCGGTCGTGGAGGCGGTCCTTGAGCAGGTAGCCGCGCCCGTCCGAGCCGCGCTCGAGCAGCGCGACGGCGTAGTGCGGCTCCACGTACTGGCTCACCACGAGCACGCCGACCCCGGGATGGCTGTCGCGCAGCTCGTTGGCCAGGGCGATGCCCTCGTCGGAGAAGCCCGGCGGCATACGGATGTCGGTGAGCACCACGTCGACCTCGCCGGGGTCGATGGCCTCGCGCAGCGCGTCGACGGAGCCGCACGACGCGGCGACCCGCACCTCGCCGCCGAGGGCCAGGAGGCTCTCGATCCCGGCGCGGACCAGATAGCTGTCCTCGGTGATCGCGACGCTCACGGACATGGTGCGAAGCCTACGGTCCGGGGCGAGGGCGGCGGCGGTCACGGTCTCAGAGGATGCCGAGGGCGCGGGCGCGCTCGACGGCCTCCGCACGGGAACTGACCCCGAGCTTGCGGTGCAGGCTGCGGGTGTGGGTCTTCACGGTGTTCAGCGACAGGTACAGGCGCTCGCCGATCTCGCGCAGGGTCAGCGCCGTCGGCAGAAGGCGCAGCACGCGCATCTCGGCGGCGCTCACGGCGGCCCCCGACAGGCTGGCCGCGCGAGCGCGCAGGCCGGCCGCGCGCTCGGGGTCGGCCTCGGCGAGGCGCTCGCGCAGAACCGCGCGCAGCAGCGGCTCGCAGCGGAACCGGGTGCCGGCCCCGTTGACCGTTGACACGAGCGGGGTCGTGCGCGCCAGCGCGCGCAGCCGCGCGAGCGAGTCGCCGGCGCCCAGGAGATCGTCGCAGGCCGAGCCGCGCAGCTCGTCGAGCACCGCGGTCAGCTCGAGGAAGCGGACGGCGTCCTGGTCCTCGTGGGCGAGGACCTCGTCGGCGACGTACTCGCGCACATGGCGCGCCCCGTCCGGCGCGAGGGCCAGGGCGAGGCAGGCGGGCCAGCCCCCGGTCGTGCGCATGCCGCCCTCGATCTCCCGCTCTCCCGCCGCCGTGGGCCCCATGCGGGCCGCCTCCGCCGTGCGCAGTCGCAGGGCGTCGGCGCCGATCTCGCCGAACTGGCCCCGCGCCCGCAGCAGCGACAGCGGCAGCTCGGGCCGACGGCGCCCGGCCACCACCATGCGCACGCCGTCGGGCAGGAGCATGAGGAAGGGCGTGAGCTGCTGCGCGAGCAGAGCGGCCTCGACGGTGTGGCAGTCGTCGAGGACGATCACCATGCCGCGGTCCTGGCGCGCCAGCCGGTTGAGGAGCCGGCCCGCGATCTCGGCGGGCCAGGCGGCCTCATCGGCGTCCGGGTCGTCCGCGCCCCCGCTCGCCCGCCGGACCGCCTCGGCGATGTGCCCCCACAGCCGCGCCGGGTCGGCGTCGCCGGCGTCGAGCGAGAGCCACGCGACCGGCTCGAGGGTCGTGCCCATCCACTCCACCATCAGGCTCGTCTTGCCGAAGCCGGCGAGCGCCGTGACGAGGGTCAGCCGGCGGCGGGCGAGCCGCTCCAGGTGCGCGACCAGCTCCGGCCGCGGGACGTGCCCGGGCGCGAGAGCGGGCGGCCGGAGCTTGGGCTCCACGATCACGAGCGACGGGCGGGGCCGGAGCCACGTGACCGAGCCCAGCGGGTCCCGGCGGGACAGGGTGGCGACGCCCCCCCCGCCGTGCGCCGCGTCCTCCATCTGCCTCATCGGACGACCTCCGGTCGGAATGGGACGAGTATCCGGCCGCGGCGGGCCGGCCGACAGGTTGCGGGCACGTGGGCGCGGGACGCGGGGGCGCACGGTCGGGGTGGTGCGGGCACCACCCCGCGCTCACCCGGGTGAGCGCGGCGGGGAGGGCCCCCGCGCGGCCGGGCGCGAGGTGACAGCATTGACGGCGCGGCCGCACGCCGGTGCGGCGAACGCGACACGGGAGAAACGCGTGAACGACTTCAGCTTCTGGGAGTTCCTCTGGTCGCTGGTGATCATCTACTTCCTCTTCTTCGCCCTGCTCATCATCTTCTGGGTGGTGGTGGACATCTTCCGGAGCCGTGACATCGGTGGATGGGCCAAGGCCTTCTGGCTGATCCTGCTCGTGGTGTTCCCGCTCATCGGCGTGCTCGCGTATCTGATCGCGCGCGGCCCCGGCATGGCCGAGCGCCATCACGAGCGCCAGCAGGAGGCGAAGGGCGAGTTCGACGACTACGTGAGGGAGGCCGCCGGCTCCGGCGGCAGCTCGACCGACCAGATCGCCAAGGCCAAGGACCTGCTCGACTCCGGCGCCATCACCGAGGACGAGTTCAACGCGATCAAGTCCAAGGCGCTGGCCTAGGCCCCGCCCGCCCGCGGGGCGCCCGCACGGGGCGCCCCGCGCCGGGCGTAGACTCGTCGCGGCCGGCCTCGCGACGGGAGCGTGTCGATGGACCTCGAACTCTCCGGCTCGGTGGCCGTGGTCACCGGCGCGAGCAAGGGGATCGGCCTGGCGATCACGCGCGCGCTGGCGGACGAGGGCGCCCTGGTCGTGGCGGGGGCGCGCACCACCGACAGCCTCGAGGGGCTCGCGGGCGTGACCCCGGTCGCCGTCGACCTGCTCGCCCCGGAGGGCCCGGGGGTCCTCGTGCGGCGGGCGATCGACGCCCACGGGCGCGTCGACGTGCTGGTCAACAACGTGGGTGCGGTGCGCCTGCGATTGGACGGCTTCCTCGGCACGAGCGACGAGGAGTTCGCGTGGGCGATGGAGATGAACTTCTTCACGGCGCTGCGCGCCACCCGCGCCGCCATCACGTCGATGGTCGAGACCGGCGGCGGAGCGATCGTCAACGTCGCCTCGGTCAACGCCTTCTTCGAACCCGACGCGGGCGTGCTCGACTACGGCGCCGCCAAGGCCGCCCTGGTCAACCTGACCAAGTCGCTCTCGCAGGAGTTCGGGCCGCGCGGCATCCGCCTCAACTCGGTGTCGCCGGGACCGGTGGAGACCGACCTGTGGCTCGGCGACTCCGGCGTCGCCGCGACGGCGGCGAGGGCGGGCGGCGTGGACTTCGACACCGCCCGCGACGCCGTGGTGGCGAGCCTCGGGGGCTTCGCCACCGGCCGGTTCACGACGCCCGAGGAGGTCGCGACCCTCGTCGTGTTCCTCGCCTCGCCGCGCACCGGCAACGTCACCGGCGCGAACTACGTCATCGACGGCGGCCTGATCAAGACGACGTAGGCGCCGGGTCCAGGCCGAGCGTCTGCGCGAGGCCGCCGACCATCATCTCGCGGCTCTTGACCTCGGCGACCGTCTCGGCGCCGACGATGCCCTCCTGGCCCGGGAACTGGCCGGCGCCGCCCTCGGGCCCGAGGGGCACGGCGATCGCCGCCGGGAAGCGCTCCCAGACGGCGAGCTCGCCGGCGCCGGACTGCAGCGCCCGGATGTTGCCGGCGACGATCTCCGCCTGCATGCGCGCGAAGGCCGCCATCTTGCGATCGGCCGTGGAGACGTCGCCGACGGCGAACACCCGCTCCTGGCCCGCCACGCGCAGCTCGGGCGTCACGGCGATGAAGCCCTCCGCCGTCCGTGCGGCGGACAGATCGTCGCCGAGGTAGTCGCTCACCGGCGCCACCCCGAAGCAGCGGAACCAGACGTCGGCGCTCACCGTCGCGCCCGCCTCGGTGCCGACGGTGAACGCGCCCAGGCGCCCCGGCTCGTTGGGCGGCAGCGCGTCGAACGGGCTGCCCAGGAGAAGCTCCACGCCCAGACCCTCGAGCTGGGCGCGCAGCTCGGTGCGGAGCGCCGGGTCGTAGGGTCCGTCCAGGATGTCGTCCGCCACGTCCGCGACGGTGACGCGCACGCCGGGGAAGAAGGCGCGGATCTCGCCCGCCAGCTCGAGGCCGACGGGGCCGGCGCCGACGACCAAGGCGTGCCCGGCCGCCGCGAGCGCCTCGTTGCCCTCCCGCAGACGCGCCAGCGCGTGCTCGGCCACCTCGCTCTCGGGCTTGGCCGGATACGGGTATCGCGAGCCGGTCGCGAGCACGACGAAGTCGGCCTCCAGCTCCTGCCCCGATGCCAGCACCACCCTGCCGGCGTCCACCCGCGCGGCGCGCTCGTGGATCACCCGGCCGTTGGCCAGCAGGCGGTCGAGCGGCATGAAGATCGACGCCGCGAAGCCGGGATCGACGAGCGCCCGCAGCGCGCCGATGTGGTGGACGAAGGTGTCGCGCGGTTCGACCAGGACCACCTCGGCCTCGTCGTCGAGGGCCTTGGCGACGGTGACCCCGCCGTAGCCGCCGCCGACGACGACGACACGCGGCGGGGCGCTGGGGCTCGGGCTGGGGCTCATCGTTTCCTCCTATTAGATGCGTGCGCATGCATCGTAGCATCAGCACGTATCTGCGCGTAAGCACTGTTCGCTAAGCTGTGGGCGTGACCACGGCGCATGGCGCCGCCGGCGCGTCCGGCGCGCAGATCCCCTTCGGGACCGAGGCCCTCTTCGGCCTCATGCATCTGCACGCCACGGTGGTCCGGGCGATCGACGAGGCACTGGTCCAGCGGCACGGCACCGGGCTGACCGGCTACGAGCTGCTGCTGCGGCTCGCGGGCCTGCACCCCGACGGCGCGTCGGTGCGCTTCCTCTCCGACCACGTGGTCGTCAGCTCGAGCCGGGTCTCGCGGGTGACCGACGAGCTGGTCGGGCGCGGCCTGCTGGAGCGCGCCGCGTCCCCGCACGACGGGCGGCTGTCGCTGGTGCGGCTCACGGCCCGGGGACGCGAGCACGTGGCCGCCATGGAGGACACCTTCGGCGAGGTCCTGCGCAGCCAGTTCACCGGGCGCCTCACCGAGGAGCAGGTGGCGTCCCTCGCGGGTATCGCCAACGCGCTGGGGGCCCCGAACTGCGCCGAGCCGGCGGCCGCGATCGTCGCCGACGACCCGAGCCGTTCGTGAGGGTGGTGATCGCCGGCGGGGGGCTGGTGGGCCTGACCCTCGCCGGGCTGCTGCGCCGGCGCGGGGTCGCGCCGGTGGTGATCGAGCGGATGCCCGAGGGCGCCTACGTGGCGCGCGGCTTCATGCTCGGCCACCAGGCCTACGACGCGATGGCCGAGCTCGGAGCCCTGGACGAGATCCGGGCCGCCGGGCGGCCGATCGGCGCCACCCCGGACGGGGGCTCGGCCGCGACCGCCGTGGAGGTGGGGCGCGTGCTGGCGCTGGCCGGCCGTGACGTGGCGGTGCGCCACGAGCACTCCGTCGTCGGGCTCGAGCGCGACCCCTCGGGCCGCGTGACCGGGGTGGCGGTGGAGGGGCCCGGCGGCGCCGAGGTCGTGCCGAGCGACCTGCTCGTGGCGTGCGACGGCATGCGCTCGCGCGTCCGCGGCATGGCCGGCCTGGCGGCCGAGTTCGCGCCGATGGCCGAGGGCAAGATCGAGTGGATGAGCCCGGCCCCCTGCGACGAGTCGTTCGCGATGGCCTACCTCTCCAACGGCGGCCACATCGGCATGCTCAGCTGGCCCGAGGGGTCGTTCGGCTGGCGCACCACCGAGCGCGTCGGCCGCGATGCCGCGCTGGCGCCCGGCATCGCGGCGCTCATCGCGTCGTGGAGCGCGCTGCTGCCGTCCGCCGCCGTCGGGGTGGCCGCCCTGACGTCCATCGACGACGTGCGCTACGACGAGCCCGAGCTGCTGTCGTGCCCGGAGTGGTGGGCGCCCGGCGTGGTCCTGATCGGCGACGCGGCCCACTTCTTCGGGCCCGAGACGGGGGCCAGCGCCGGCATCGGCGTCGGCGACGCGCAGGCCCTGGCCCAGGCGATCGCCATGGCCCCCGACGATCCCGACGGCGCGTGCACGGCCTACGCGGCCTGGCGCGGCCCCGCGGTGCGCCCCTACGAGGCCGGCGATCCGGGACGGACGCGCCTGCTCGAGCACGCGATCCCCGCGGCGCTCCCCGAGGAGCGCTGGCCCCCGGTCTGAGCCCCGTGCCTAGCGCGCCGAGTAGGGCACGCTGCGGGTGCGGTCCTCGTCGATGTCGAGCGGCCGCCCCACCAGGGGGAAGGCCCGCTGCGGGCAGCCGACGCGCTCGCACAGGCGACAGCCCGGGCCGATCGGGACCGCGGTGGCCGGGTCGTTGAGATCGAGGCCGCGCGCGTACACCAGCCGGGGCGCGTGCCGCACGTCACAGCCGAGCCCGACGGCGAACTGCGCCGCCGTCGCGCGGTAGCCGCCCGGCCGGCGCCCGATGGTGCACGCCGTCCACAGGTAGGTGCGGCCGTCGGGCATCTGGGCCACCTGGGTGATGATGCGATCGGGCGACGAGAAGGCCTCGTAGACGTTCCAGAGCGGGCAGGTGCCGCCGATCCGTGAGAAGTGGAACTCGGTGGCGGAGTGCCGCTTCGAGACGTTGCCGGCGCGGTTGACCCGCACGAAGACGAAGGGGACGCCCGCCTGCCCGGGCCGCTGGAGCGTGCTCAGCCGATGGCACACGGTCTCGACGCTCACGCCGAAGCGCTCCGCCAGCAGGCCGATGTCATAGCCGAGGCCCTCGGCCGCCGCCAGGAAGGCGCCGTACGGCAGCAGCACCGCGCCGGCGAAGTAGCTGGCGAGGCCGATGCGCGCCAGCGCGCGCGACTCCTCGCTGGACAGCCCGGGAACGTCGGTCAGCCGCGCCATCAGGTCGCCGTGGGCGAGCTGGCCGCACTGCACCGCCATCTGGAACGCGCGGCGGCCCTCGCCGAGGCCGCGGGAGAGGCTCAACACGCGGCTGTCCGGGTCGAAGCGGCGCCGGTCCGGGAGGTCGTCGGCGGTCTGGGTGCGCACGCCGTGGCGCTCGGCCAGGATCCGCTCCAGGGCGGCGTCGCGCCCGCCCGGGAACGCGGCGACGTCCTGCGCCAGGATCTCGGCCGCGTCGTCGAGCGCGGCGAAGTGGTTGCGATTGTCGTAGACGAAGTCGAGCACCTCGTCGTAGGGCATCACCGGCAGGGAGGCGCCCTCGGGGAGCCGGCTGCCGAGCCCGATGGCCATCTCCTCCACGCGCCGGCGGGCGTCGGTCGCGCGCCGGTGCAGCGAGACGATCGCGCGGGCCATGGCGGGGAAGGTGGCCACCAGCTCGCGTATCTGGTCCGCGCCGATCCCGTCCGCCACGCCGGAGGCGGGGTCGGTGAGCGCGGCGTGGAGGTCGGCCACCAGCCGCGCGCCCTCGTCCTCGGACAGGACGTGGAGGTCGAAGTCGAGCGACGCCCCCAGGCGCAGCAGCACCGGGACGGTGAGCGGGCGCTGGTTGCGCTCGATCTGGTTGAGGTAGCTCGGCGAGATCCCGATCAGCCGCGCGAGCGCCGCCTGGGTGAGGCCGCGCTCCTCGCGGACGCGCCGCAGCTGCGGCCCGATGAACATCTTGGTCCTCACCCGCTGGCCCCCCTCATCTTCGCAACCTTCGCATCTTCGCCTCGCGATCCTCGCAAACCTGCACTAGTAACGAGGATACGGCGGCTGCAATCGTACGCATTCTGCGAATCGCCACCCGGGAGCCGCATGAGGAGCCATCACGTCCGCGTCCATCCGTCCGCCGAGGAGCTGCCCCGCGAGGGCGAGCTCGCCTGGCGCATCGCGGAGGTCGCCGCCGACCCGGTGCCGCTCGAGGCCGTCGTGCTGGAGACGGTGATCGACCGGATCATCGACGACGCCGCCGTGTCGGTGGCGTCGCTGCGGCGGCGACCGGTGGCGAGCGCGCGCCGCCAGGCGGTCGCGCGGCCGGCCACGCCGGGGGCCACCGTCGTGGGCCTGGACCGCGACCGCCGCTCCTCGCCCGAGTGGGCGGCCTGGGCCAACGGCGTGGCGGTGCGCGAGCTGGACTTCCACGACACGTTCCTGGCGGCCGACTACTCCCACCCCGGCGACAACATCCCCCCGGTGCTGGCCGTGGCCCAGCACTGCGGGCTGAGCGGGCGCGACCTCGCCCGGGGCATCGCCACCGGGTACGAGATCCAGGTCGACCTGGTGCGCGGCATCTGCCTGCACGCCCACCGCATCGACCACATCGCCCACCTCGGCCCCTCGGCCGCCGCCGGCATCGGCACGGCGTTGGGCCTGCCGGTGGAGGTCATCCACCAGGCCGTGGGCCAGGCGCTGCACGTCACGACCACGACGCGCCAGTCGCGCAAGGGGGCGATCTCCAGCTGGAAGGCCTACGCGCCGGCCTTCGCGGGCAAGATGGCCGTCGAGGCCGTCGACCGGGCCATGCGCGGCGAGGGGGCCCCGGCCCCGGTCTACGAGGGCGAGGACGGGGTCATCGCCTGGCTGCTCGGAGGGCCGGAGGCGGTGTACGAGGTGCCCCTCCCCGAGCCCGGAGAGCCCAAGCGGGCGATCCTCGACACCTACACCAAGGAGCACTCGGCCGAGTACCAGGCCCAGGCGCTGATCGACCTGGCCCGGCGCGTGTCGCCCCGCATCGGCGACCAGTCGCGGGTGCGCGAGGTGGTGATCCACACCAGCCACCACACCCACAACGTGATCGGGACCGGCGCGGGCGATCCGCAGAAGATGGACCCCGAGGCGAGCCGCGAGACGCTCGACCACTCGATCATGTACATCGTCGCGGTGGCGCTGCAGGACCGCGAGTGGCACCACGAGCGCTCGTACGCGCCCGCGCGGGCGCGCCGCCCCGACACCGTCGCCCTGTGGCGCAAGTGTCCGCACCGTCGAGGATCCCGACTGGACGCGCCGGTACCACGCGCCCGACCCGGCCGACCGCGCCTTCGGCGGCCGGCTGGTGGTGACGCTCGACGACGGGACCGTGATCGAGGACGAGCTGGCCGTGGCCGACGCCCACCCGCGCGGCGCGCGGCCGTTCGCCCGCGCGCAGTACGTGGAGAAGTTCCGCAGCCTCGCCGACGGGGTGGTGGCGCGGGGCGAGCAGGACCGCTTCCTGGAGTGCGCGCACGCCCTGGTCGAGCTGGAGGGCCCCGAGCTGGCCGGCCTGACCGTCACGGCCGACCGCGATCTGCTGGGGCTCGACACGCCGCGCGGGATCTTCGACCGATGAGCCGGGCGGCGCTGTCCACCTCCCGGCCCTCCCCGTCCGAGCGCCGCGCGGCGTTGCGGGACGCGCTCGCCTCGGGCCGCCTGCTGCGCTTCCCGGGCGCCTTCTCCCCGCTGGTCGCGATGGCCGTCGAGGATGCCGGGTTCGAGGGCGTCTACGTGTCGGGAGCGGCCCTGTCGGCCGACCTCGGGCTGCCCGACGTCGGCCTCACCACGCTCAGCGAGGTCGCGGGCCGCGGCGGCGCCGATCGCGCGGGCCACGGCGCTCCCCGCCCTGATCGACGCCGACACCGGGTTCGGCGAGGCGATGAACGTGGCCCGCACCGATCCAGGCCCTGGAGGACGCCGGCCTGGCCGGGTGCCACCTGGAGGACCAGGTCAACCCCAAGCGCTGCGGCCACCTGGACAACAAGACCCTGGTCGCGCCCGAGGTCATGGTCCAGCGCATCCGGGCGGCGGTCGCGGCGCGCCGGGACCCGCGCTTCGTGATCTGCGCGCGCACCGACGCCCGCGCTCCGGAGGGGCTGGACGCCGCCATCGCGCGCGCCCGCCGCTACGTGGACGCGGGGGCCGACATGGTGTTCCCGGAGGCCCTCGCCGACGAGCGCGAGTTCGCGGCGTTCCGCGCGGCGATCGAGGTGCCCCTGCTGGCCAACATGACCGAGTTCGGCAGGTCGCGGCTGCTGGACGCGCCCACCCTGGAGTCGCTCGGGGTGAACGTCGTGATCTATCCGGTGACCACCCTGCGACTGGCAATGGGGGCGGTGGAGGACGGCCTGCGCACGATCGCGGCGCGGGGCACGCAGGAGCCCGTGGTCGAGCGCATGCAGACCCGCGCCCGCCTCTACGAGCTCCTCGGCTACGCCGAGTACGCGGCGCTCGACGCCGACGTCGTCAACTTCTCCCTCGCCGATCAAGGAGCGTCATGAGCCCCGCCACCCCCGAGATCCACAAGGGTCTGGCCGGAGTCGTGGTCGACCGCACCGCGATCTCCAACGTGGTCCCCGAGACCAACTCCCTCACCTACCGGGGCTACCCGGTCCAGGAGCTGGCCGCGTCGCGGAGCTTCGAGGAGGTCGGCGTACCTCATCTGGCACGGCGAGCTGCCGGGCCCCGGCGAGCTGGCGGCCCTGTGCGAGCGGGAGCGCTCGCTGCGGGAGCTGAGCAACAGCACGATCGCGCAGATCGAACGGCTGCCCGACAACTGCCACCCGATGGACGTCCTGCGCAGCGCCGTGCAGCGCCTTCGGCGCCGAGGATCCCACCGAGGGCCTGGGCGGCCGCGAGCCCAGCCTGGCCAAGGCGGTGGCGATGATGGCGCGGCTGCCGACCGTCGTGGCGCTGGACTACCGCCGCCGCCACGACCTGCCGCGCATCGCGCCGGACCCCGGCCTCACGTTCTCGGAGAACTTCTTCCACATGTGCTTCGGCGAGGTGCCCGAGGTGGAGATCGTCCGCGCCCTCGACGTCTCGCTGATCCTCTACGCGGAGCACAGCTTCAACGCCTCGACCTTCACCGCGCGCGTGGTGACCTCCACGCTGTCGGACATCTACAGCGCGGTGACCGCGGCCATCGGCGCCCTCAAGGGGCCGCTGCACGGCGGGGCCAACGAGGCCGTGATGGACATGATGCTCGAGATCGGCGACCCGGCGCTGGCCGCCGACTGGCTCCGCGGGGCGCTCGCCGACCGGCGCAAGGTGATGGGCTTCGGCCATCGCGTGTACCGCAACGGAGACTCCCGCGTGCCGACGATGCGGGCCGCCTTCGCCCAGGTCGCCGCCCGGCGCGACGGGCAGCGCTGGGTGGCGATGTACGACGAGCTGGAGCGGACGATGATCGAGCTCAAGGCCATCCACCCCAACCTCGACTTCCCGGCCGGTCCCACCTACCACCTGATGGGCTTCGACATCCCCATGTTCACGCCCATCTTCGTCATGAGCCGCATCACCGGCTGGACGGCCCACATCATCGAGCAGATGGAGTCCAACTCGCTCATCCGCCCGTTGAGCCTCTACGAGGGCCGCGCCCAGCGCGAGGTGCCGGCCCCGGCCTGAGGGTCGTCGCCGCTCAGATGATGATGAGCAGGAAGGCCACCGCGATGGCCACCACCAGCACGACCCCGGCGATCAGCGGCTCGCCCGACAGGCTCCCCGTGACGAAGCGGCCCTCCTCGAGCTCCCGGTTGACGCGCCGGTAGCGCAGGCCGGCCTCGACCAGCCCGGCGGCGCCGGTCGCCACGAGGATCGCGCCGGCCGCGATCGTGCGGCCGTTGCTCGGCTCCACCAGCTTCGCGACCGCCAGCCCGAGCACCATGACGGTCGCCGCCGTGCGCAGCCAGGCGAGGTAGGTGCGCTCGTTGGCGAGATGGTCTCGCGCCCGCGAGCCGCGCTCGGTGATGATCTCGGCGGGATCCTGCTCGTCCACACGTCACCTCCTGCTCGCGGACCCGCCTGAGCCTAGCCTCGCCGGGCCGCCGATGAGTGCGGCGCGCGCGATGGGTCATACGGGTGAAACGACATGTCCGACCAAGGGAGACGCATCATGTTCCGCACGACGCCCGCCTTCTCCAGCTTCGCGGTCAACGACGTCGCCGCCGCCCGCGCGTTCTACGGCGAGAGGCTCGGCCTGGAGGTGACCGAGCTGGGGGAGATGGGCCTGCTCCAGCTGACCCTGGGCAGCGGCGCCGCCGTGCTCGTGTACCCCAAGCCGGGGCACACGCCCGCCACCTTCACGATCCTGAACTTCCCGGTGCCGGACATCGACGGAGCCGTCGTCGCGCTCGCCGCGGCCGGGGTCACCTTCGAGCGGTACCCGGAGCTCGGGGAGCCGGGAGACAACGGCGTGTACCGCGGCCCCGAGGGGCCGCCGATCGCCTGGTTCCTCGATCCCGCGGGCAACGTGCTCTCGGTGCTGGAGGACACCGGCCCCTCCGCATAGCGGGCGCCGCGCCGGGCGGGCGTGGCGTCCGCCCCAACCGGGTACAGGCACCACAGCGATGTGGGAACACGACCGTGGCAACCAGCGGGGAGGCCTGATGGGCGATGCCGAGCTCACGGTGGATCGCTCGTCCGACCGTGTGCGCGTGGCGATCGCGGGCAGCTTCGACATGCGGGTCCGCGAGCCGTTCGTCAGCCTCATCACCGAGGTCGCCGACGAGAACGCGCGGGTCGACCTCGACCTGCGTGCGCTCGACTTCATCGACTCCATCGGCCTCTCCAGCGTGCTGGTGGCCGATCGGCTCGTGGACGAGACGGGCGGCACCCTGAGGGTGATCCTGCCCCCCTCCGGGCCCGTGAGGAGAATGTTCGAGCTCACGCTCCTGCACCTGCGGCTGAACGTCATGACCGGTTGAGCGGCCCCGCTCCCCGTACCGGCACCGGGCCCCCGGCGGCCGGGGGCGCCGGCGGCGTCGCGCTGACCTTCGATGACGGGCCCGACCCGAGCTGGACCCGGCCGGTCCTGCGGGAGCTCGCCGACGCCGGAGCCGCGGCGATCTTCTTCGTGATCGCGCCGCGCGCGCGCGCCCACCCGGAGCTCGTCCGGGCAATCCGCGAGGGCGGACACGAGGTGGGTCTCCACTGCTGGGAGCACGTGCGTCACGCCCGCTCGACGCGCCCGGGCGTCGAGGCCGACACCGACCGCGCGCTGGAGGCGCTGGCGGGGCTCGGCGTCCGCCCCCGGCTGTGGCGGACGCCGTGGGGCGACACGGCCCCGTGGTCGGCCGCCGTGGCGGAGGCGCGCGGGCTGTCGCTGACGGGCTGGAGCGCGGACACCCACGATTGGCGCGGCGACGACGCCGACGCGATGCTGGCCGCGATCGCGCCCCGGCTCACCCCCACCGGGACCGTGCTGATGCACGATGGCATCGGCCCCGGTGCCACGCGCGGCGACTGCCTCGAGACGGTCCGGCTGATCGCGCCGCTCTGCGCCGAGATCCGACGCCGCGGCTGGGCGGTCGCGGGCCCCGCGCCCGCGCGGGTGGCCTCGTGATGCGTGCCGTGGACGCCGCCGGCGCGGCGGCCGACGACGTCGGGACCGCCCTGGCCGAGGTGGCGGCCGGCGCCGCCGCGCGCGACCGGGCGGCCGCCGGATTCCCCGAGGAGGCCGTCCGGTCGCTCGAGCGGGCCGGCGTGCTGTCGGCGACGCTCGCGCAGCCCGCGTCGCACGCCGCGGAGTGGGACCTCGTGCGCCGGGTGGCACGCGCGGACGGGTCGGTGGGACGGATACTCGACGGCCACCTCAACGCGGTCGAGCGCGTCGCGGCGCTCGCGCCCGAGCCACTACGGGAGGAGGAGCTCGCCGCCGTCGCCGGTGGCCGACTGCGGCTGGGGGTGTGGGGCGCGGATCCGGCGCCGGGAGAGGGGCCGCCGGCGCGCCTGGTGGGCGCGGCGGGCGACCAGCGCGTGGAGGGCGTGAAGGTCTTCTGCTCGGGTGCCGGCGGCATCGCCCACGCGCTCGTCACGGTGCGCGGGGCCGCGCTGCTGCCGGTGCTGGCGCTGGTCGATGTCACGCGCGGGGTCGAGATCGACCGGCTCTGGTTCGGCGGGTCGGGCATGCGCACGTCCGAGAGCCACCGCGTGGTGTTCGACGGGGCCCCCGTCGTCGCGGTGCTCGGCGAGCCGGGCGAGATCACCCGCGAGCCGTGGTTCTCGCGCGACGCGATCCGCACGGCGGCCTGCTGGGCCGGTATCGCGGACGCGGCCGCCGAGGCCATCCTGGACGCGCTCGCGGCGGGCGAGCCCGGCGAGCTCGCGTCCGCGGCGGCGGGCCGCGTGCTCGGGGCCCTCGCCACGATCGACCGCTGGCTGGAGGGCGCCGGGCGGCAGGCCGCCGACCCGGACGCCGACCTGCGCGACACGTCGGTCCACCTGCGGTCCGCCGTGGCGGGCGCCTGCGCACGATCGTCGCGCTCGGAGGCGAGGCGGCCGGGGCGCGGGCCCTGGCGCGGGGGGCGAGCTGGACCGCTGCCGCCGCGACCTCGACCTGTTCCTGCTGCAGCACCGCCTGGAGCCGATGGTGGCGCGCGTGGGGCGGGCCCATCTGGAGCGGCGGCGGTGAGGCGGCGCATGACCACCGCCTACTTCGAGGAGCTCTACCGCGCCAACGACGACCCCTGGGACCTGGCCACGAGCGCGTACGAGCGCGACAAGTACGACCTCACGATCGCCGCGCTCGGCGAGCGGCCGATCGCCGCGGCCCTCGAGGTGGGCTGCTCCATCGGCACGCTCACCGAGCGCCTGGCGGAGCGCTGCGGCACCGTGCTGGCGATCGACACGGCGCCCACGGCCGTCGAGCGCGCGCGGCGGCGCCTGGCGGGGCGGGCCGGGGTCACGGTGGAGCGCCGCACCATCCCGGACCAGATGCCCGCGGGGCGCTTCGACCTGGTCGCATGCTCCGAGGTCCTCTACTACATGGACCCGGACCTGCTCGTCTCGGCGCTGGGGCCGCTCGCGGGCGCGGTGGCGCCGGGCGGCGCGCTGCTGGCCGTCCACTGGCGGGGCCCGGTGCGGCACTACCCTCAGGGCGGCGACGCGGTGCACGCGCTGCTGCGCCTGCGGGCGCCCGCGCTCGGGCTGGAGCCCTCCTACGCCGCGGCGCACCCCCTCTTCCTCATCGACCGGTTCGACCGGCCCGCGTGAGCGCGCTCCCGCCGCCCCGCCCCGGCCTGCGCGCGTGCGTCGTCGTGCCGGCCCGCGACGAGGCCGAGCGCATCGGTGCGTGCGTCCACGCGCTCGCGGCGCAGGCCGGGGTGCCGGCCGACGCCTTCGAGGTGCTGCTGGTCCTCGATCGCTGCGTCGACGACACCGCCGCCCGCGCGGTCGCGGCGGCGGCGCGCCATCCGATGCTGCAGCTGCGCCTGCTCGAGACCGCGACCCCGGGCGCCGGGGCCGCCCGCCGCAGGGGCATGGACGAGGCGTGCCGAGCGCCTGGAGGGCCTGGGACGCGGCGACGGCCTGATCGCGACGACCGACGCCGACTCGCGGACGCATCCGCAGTGGCTGCGCCGCCAGCTCGACCTGGTCGCCGCCGGCGCCCAGGCGGTGGGCGGGCTGATCGTGGTCGAGCCCGACGGGGTCTCGTCGTCGGTGCTGCGGCGCCGCGACGCGCGGCTCGGCGCCCGACTGGCCGACGCCGGCCCGGCGGGCGCCGCCGAGCATCCCTTCTTCAGCGGCGCGTCGCTGGGCATCACCGTCGCGGCCTACCGCCGCGCCGGCGGCCTGAGACCGGTCGCCGCCCTCGAGGACCAGGCCCTCGAGCGGACGCTGACCGAGCGGGGCGTCCCGATCACCCGGTCCCGCGCCGTGCGGGTGACGACCTCGGGCCGCATCGAGGGACGGGCGCGTCACGGCCTGTCGGCCGACCTGCGCGTCGACGACTGGGCCGAGCGGAGGACCTTCGCCGCCTCACGCTTCGATGCGCGCGCGCTGGCGGAGGCGAAGACGCAGACCGTCTCGGTGGTGCTGCCGTGCCGCGAGGTGGCCGGAACCGTCGGCGCGATCGTGGACGCGCTGGACCCGCTGCGCGCCCTCGGCCTGATCGACGAGGTGCTGGTGATCGACGCCGCGTCCGCGGACGGCACCGCGGAGGTGGCCGCGGCGCGCGGCGCGCGGGTGGTCCAGGAATCGGAGATCCTGCCCGAGTTCGGCCCCTGCCGCGGCAAGGGCGACGCGATGTGGCGGGCGCTGTCGGCGACCGAGGGCGAGATCGTCGCCTACATCGACGCGGACACCATCGACTTCGACCCGGCCTTCGCGGTCGGACTCCTCGGGCCCCTGCTGACGGTCCCGGAGATCGCGCTCGTCAAGGGCGCCTTCCGGCGGCCGCTGCGGGCGGGGGACGCCCTGCTGCCCGACGAGGGCGGCAGGGTCACCGAGCTCATGGCCCGGCCGCTGCTGAGCGTGGTCGCCCCGGACCTCGGCGGGTTCGCGCAGCCGCTGGCGGGCGAGACGGCCGGGCGCCGGGACCTGCTCGAGGCGCTCCCCTTCCCGGTGGGCTACGGCATCGAGACGGCCCTGCTCATCGACGCCCTCCGGGCGCGCGGGCTGGACGCCTTGGCCCAGGTGGACCTGGGGACGCGGCTCAACCGCCACCAGCCCCTGCGGGAGCTGGCGGCGATGTCGCTCGCGGTGCTCGGGGCCGGGCTGAGGCGGGGACTGCCGGAGGCGGAGTTCGACGCCCTCGCGCCGGGGCGGATGCGCCTGCCGGCGGCCGGCGGCGGCGTCGAGGTGCGGGACGTCGCGCTCGACGAGCGCCCGCCCCTCGCCGGCCTGCGCCGGCGGGAGCGGCTCGCCACGTCGGGGTGAGGCTAGGCCGTCTGCTTCGCGTGGCGGCCCTCGGCGAACTCCTCGACGATCTTCGCGCAGAACGCGGGAAGGTCGCCGGGGTTGCGGCTGGACACGAGGCCCTCGTCCACGTGGACCTCCTCGTCGACCCAGGTGGCCCCGGCGTTGACCAGGTCGGTGCGCAGGCTCGGCCAGGACGTGAGCGTGCGCCCGTTGACCACGCCGGCGTCGATCATCGTCCAGGGCCCGTGGCAGATCACGCCGACCGGCTTGTGAGCCTCGAAGAAGCCGCGCACGAAGCCGGTGGCGCGCTCGTCGGTGCGCAGGGCGTCCGGGTTCGCCACGCCCCCGGGCAGCACCAGCCCGTCGAACTCCTCGTCGGCGACGGCGTCGAGCGCGATGTCGACCACGAACTCGTCGCCCTTGTCGTGATGGTTGAAGCCCTGGATCGTCCCCGGCGAGGGGGCCACCAGGAGCGGCGTCCCGCCTGCCTCCTTGACCGCCTTCCACGGCTCCGTCAGCTCCACCTGCTCGACGCCGTCGGTCGCGAGGAACGCGATCCGGCGTTCGGTGATGTCCTCGTTCATGTCGCCTCCTTGGGTCGTTGTCCACCGGGGGAAATTCCCGGCCCGGGCGGGTCGGAAACGCGTGGTGCGTCGGGGTGCCGGCGATCGGGTAATCCGACTGCGACCCGCACCCGAAGGAGGCGCGCATGAGCGAGGAGACGCGGGACGTGGACCCCGCCGACGTGGCCGCCGCGATCCCGGAGCCGGTGCTCCGGGCGGCCGGACGCGTGGAGGTCGCCGCCGAGTGGGTGGAGCGCGCGTTCGGCTCCCTGCTCGCCGCCCACCACGAGGTGGGCCGTGCCCAGCGGCACCTTCTCGATGCGGCCCAGGACCTGGTGGACGCGGGGCGCGAGGACCTCGCGCAGCGGGCGCGCGAGACGGCGGCTCTCGATGCGATCGAGGGCCGGTGGACCTACCAGGTGGTCGACGAATTCCGGACCCACCTGCTCGCGCAGGTCCGCGACCTGGACCTGATCGTGCGCGACGAGCTGACCCACGGCGTGCGTCACTGCCGCGAGGCGGCGAGCAAGCGCCGCATGCGCGGCAGCACGTCCACCACCGTCGTCCACCGCCCCGGCGAGCCCGGCGCGTAGCCGGGCCACCGGGGCGGACGCGCCGGGCCTCAGCCGGTGGGGTGCAGGAGCACCTTGGTGTAGCCGTCGCAGCGCTTGTCGAACTTGTCGTAGGCGTCCACCGCCTCGTCCAGGCCCAGCTCGTGGGAGACGATGAACGAGGGGGTGGCGCGGCCGGCGACGATCAGGTCCCGCAGCTCGCGGTTGTACCGCTTGACCGGGGCCTGGCCGGTGCCCATGCGCTGGCCCTTCGTGAAGAAGGTGCCGTAGTCCCAGCCGATGCGCCCCTCCTTGGCGCCGTCGTCCTCGGCGCCCGGATCCTCGGGCACGTACACCCCGACCACGCCGATCGAGCCGGCGGTGCGGACGGCCTTCACCAGGTTGTCGAGCACGAGCTCGGGATGCTCGGTGCCGTGGTGGTCGTGGGCCTGATAGCCGACGGCCTCGACCCCGCGGTCCACGCCCACCCCGCCGGTCGCCTCGAGGATGTGCTCGACCGGGTCGCCCCGGGAGATGTCGACACCCTCGGCGCCGATGCTCTCGGCCAACGCGAGGCGGTCCGTCTCCTTGTCGACCACGAACACGCGCTGGGCCCCCCGGATGAACGCGCTGTGGGCGGCCATCAGGCCCACCGGCCCGGCGCCGAACACGGCGACGCTGTCGCCGGGCCCCACCTCGGCCAGCTCGGTGCCGTGGTATCCGGTCGGGAAGATGTCCGAGAGCATCGTGAAGTCGAGCTCGTGCTCGTCGCCGGACGGCAGCTGGAGCAGATTGACGTCGGCGTACGGGACGCGCAGGTACTCCGCCTGGCCACCGCGGTAGGGCCCCATGTTCGCGTAGCCGTAGGCGGCTCCGTCGACGCCCTCGGTGGGGTTGGTGCGCAGGCAGAACGACCACCAGCCGTCCTGGCAGTTGCGGCAGGTGCCGCACGAGATGTTGAAGGGCACCGATACCCGGTCGCCGACCTGGATGCGCTCGACGCTGTCGCCGACGGCCTCGACGATCCCCATGTTCTCGTGCCCGAAGACCGTCCCCTCCTCCACGCTGGTCCGGCCCTCGTACATGTGCAGGTCGGACCCGCAGATGTTGGTGGTCGTGATCCGCACGATGGCGTCGAGGGGGGTCTCGATGCGCGGATCAGGGACCTCCTCGACGGCCACCGAGTACGGACCGCGGTAGACGACTGCCTTCACGGGTGAGCCCCCTCGTTCGTTGATCGTCGCGTGCCCGGGGACAGGTACCCGGCGCCGCGAGCCCCTAACGCGTCCGGTCCTCCAGGCCCCTGCCGAGCAGGGCGAGCACCGCGATCTCCTCGGCGGTGTGGCCCTCGTCCATCCGGTCCTCGACGGTCAACCGCAGGGTCGAGATGGTCCGCCCGTCGAGGAAGTGGTCGATGACGCGCGGGTCGATGTAGCTGGCGCGGCACACGGCCGGGGTGTTGCCGAGCAGCTCGGCCGCCAGGCGGCAGACGCGCGCGACCGCGCGCCGGCGCTCGCGCGCTCCGTCGATGGGCCCGACCTCGTCCAGGGCGACGGCGGCGGCCACCGTGCCGGCCCAGGTGCGGAAGTCCTTGGCCGAGAAGTCCTCGCCCATCCGCTCCTTGATGTAGGCGTTGACGTCGGCGGAGCGCACGTCGGCCACCTCGCCGTGCTCGTCGCGGTAGGAGAAGACCTCGTAGCCGGGCAGCGCGTCCATCTGCGCGATGGCGCGCACGAGGCGCGCGTCGGTCACCTCGGCGTGGTTGCCGACGCCGCCCTTGCCCTCGAAGTCGAGGACCAGCGTGTCGTCCTCGATGGAGACGTGGCGCGAGCGCAGGGTCGCGAGGCCGTAGGTGCCGTTGGCCCCGGCGTACTGCTCGCTGCCCACGCGGATGTGCGTCCGGTCGAGCAGCTGCACGGCCGCCGCGAGGGCCTTGTCCCGGTCCAGCGTGCGGCGGCGCAGCTGCGCCGCGGTCGCGCGCCGCAGGGCGGGCAGGCCGTCGGCGAAGCGCAGGATGCGCTCGTACTTCTCGCGCTGGCGCTGCTCGTTCCAGGCCGGGTGGTAGATGTACTGCGTCCGCCCCGCGTCGTCCACGCCGGTCGCCTGGAGGTGGCCCCGAGAGGACCGGCAGATCCACACGTCGCGCCACGCGGGCGGGATCGCGAGGGCCGCGAAGCGCTCTTTCAGCCGTGCGTCGCGCACGGTGCGCCCGTGCTCGTCGAGGTAGCGCCACCCGCGCCCCTGACGGCGCCGCGTGTAGCCGGGCTCCCGGTCCGAGCTGTGCCGCAGGGACGGCACTCAGCCGCCCGCGGCGCCGGTCGCGTTCCCCGTCACCTCGTCCCCCCTCCGCCGGATGCGCGCGGGGGTCCTACCCGGCGCCGGTCGCGCCCAATCGGGTTGGGCCGGCGGCGCGCGGGGAACTCGCTCGGACACCGCGACGTGCGGTGAACGCGACGAGGGAGGTGGACGTGGGAATTCTCGAATCGATCCGCGGCGTCATGTGGGCCCGGCGGAACCGCCCGGACGAGCCGGCGATCGTGCTCGGCGCCTCGCACGAGCGCTTCGGCCCGCGCGAGCTCGTCGACCACGCGGTGCTGGCCGAACGCGCCGGCTTCGACGGCATCGCCGCCAGCGACCACCTGTCGCCCTGGTGGCGCCCCGAGACCGCGCCCGCCCACTGCGCGAACGTCTGGGTGTGGCTGGGCGCCGCCGGGCAGGCCACCCGGAGCATCGCCCTGGGCACCGGGGTGACCGGGCTGGTGCACCGCTACAACCCGGTGGTGGTGGCCCAGCAGATCGCCACGCTGGAGGTGATGTTCCCCGGCCGCGCCTTCCTCGGCGTGGGCTCGAGCGAGGCCATGAACGAGGTCCCCGCCGGCATGGACTGGCCCGACACGGCCGAGCAGCTGGCGCGCACCGAGGAGTCGCTCACGATCATCACGCGCCTGCTCGACGGCGAGACGGTGGACGTCGACGGCGAGTTCTTCCGCGCCCGCGGCGCGCGCCTGTACCTGCGCCCGGAGCGGCGGCCGCCGGTGTTCATGTCCGCCTTCCACGACCAGACGGCGGAGGTGGCCGGTCGCCTCGCGGACGGCGTGTGGACGCTCGCCGATCCCACGTCGGCGCCGAAGGTGATCGCGGCCTACCGCCGTGGGGCGGAGGAGGCCGGGCGGGAGCCCGGCGAGGTCATCCTCCAGAGCCTCGCCTCGGTGGACGAGACCGACGAGGCCGCGCTCGAGGCGAGCCGCGAGTGGAAGGCGACCCTTCCGCCGGAGCTCTACACCGAGGACATCCACGATCCGGCCGAGGTGGAGCGGAAGGCCGACGACGTCTCGGACCGGACGTTCACGAGGGCGAACCTCGTGTCGGCCGACCCGGACGCGCACGTGCGCAAGCTGAAGCTCATGGGCGAGCTCGGAGCGAGCGCGATCGTGATCGTCAACGCATCCGGCCGCGTCCCGGAGTCGATGATCCGGATGTACGGGGAGGCGGTGCTCCCCGCGCTGAGGAACGGCTGAGCCGGACGCCGCAGGCGCCGGTGGTGGTCGTCGGCGGCGGCCCGGCGGGCCTGGCCGTCGCGCGGGCCTTCCGCGATCACGGCGGCACGGCCCCGGTCGTGCTGCTGTGCGCCGAGTCGCTCCCCCCTATCGCCGCCCTCCGCTGACCAAGGAGTTCCTGCGCGGGCGCGCGACGCAGGAGGAGCTGCCGATCGAGCGCGACGCCTGGTACGCCTCGCGCACGGTCGAGGTGCGGCTGGGCGCGCCGGTGGTGGAGCTGGACCCCGTGGCCCGTACCGTGGTCACCGACCGCGGCGAGGAGATCGCCTACGGCGAGTGCGTCCTGTGCACCGGCTCCGAGCCGGTGCGCCCTCCGATCGAGGGCGCGGCCTCGCCGCGCGTCCACGTCGTGCGCACGGTCCACGACAGCGCCCGCATGGCCACCGCGGCACCACCCGGGGCGCGCGTCCTGGTGGTCGGCTCGGGCTTCATCGGCTGCGAGGCGGCGGTCTCGCTCGCGCTCCGGGGGGCCTCGGTCACCATGGTCACGCCCGAGGAGGCCCCTCAGGCGGAGCGGCTCGGGGCGCAGGTGGGCGGCCGAATCGCCTCGTGGCTGGCCGAGGCCGGCGTCTCGCTGCTCGCCGGCCGCTCGCTCGAGCGGCTGGCCGAGGCCGGCGACGGGCTGGAGGCCGCCCTCGACGATGGCACCGTCGTGGCCGTGGAGCGCGTGCTGATGGCCACGGGCGTGCGACCGCGGGTGGAGTTGGCCCGGGCCGCCGGCGCGCGGATCGAGCACGGCGCGATCGTGACCGACGCCGCCCTGCGCACCGGCGTCGCGGGACTGTGGTGCGCGGGCGACATCGCCTTCGCCCTCAACACATCGGCCGGCCGGCGGCTGCGCGTGGAGCACTGGGGCGAGGCCCTGCGGCACGGGGCCGTCGTCGGGGCCCGCCTGGCGGGCGGCAGCGCCGTCTGGGAGGGCGTGCCGGGCTTCTGGTCGACGATCGGGCGCCGGACCCTCAAGCAGGCCGCATGGGGCGACGGGTGGGACGAGGTCGTGGTCGACGCCGGCGCGGGTGGCTTCACCGCCTGGTACGGGCGTGACGGGAGGACCGTCGGCGTTCTGACGCACGAGCGCGACGACGACTACGAGCGGGGCACGGCGCTCGTCGAGCGAGGGGCGCGCTGGCCGCCGCCGGGCGCCGGGTGACGGCCGGGCGGGGTCCGCGCTCGAGGGCGATGCGGGCACCCCGCGCCGGTTGCCGGAGCCCCTGGCCGGGTAACCGGAGTGTTCACCGACGAGAGGTGGGACATGACGAAGGAGACGACCGGCGGCGAGGCCGCCCATGACGAGGACCGGCGCAGGGACGACGTGAGCCCCGCCGAGCTGACCCGGCGACGCGCGGCGCAGGACGACGGAGAGGGCGCCGGGCCCGGAGCGCCGGAGACGCTCGATCCGACGCAGGGCCGCGATGACGACGGCCCGAGCGGCCCCCCTCAGAGGGACATCGGCGCACGCGGATAGCCCATCCTGGCGCGATCCCCCGGCGTGACCGCGGACGGCGACGTTAGAGTCGCCGGGCGACAGGCCAGATAGCGGCGCCGCGACCTGGGGGTGGGATGCCGGAGGCGAGCGGGGGCGGGGGGCGGGCGCGTCGCCTCGTGCTGGCGGCCGTGGCGCTCGCCCTGGCGCTCGGGGCGGCCGGGGCGGTCCTCGCGCTGCGCGGCTACGACAACGCCGCCGGCGCCGAGTCGCGGCGCGCGTCGGCGTCGGCGTCGGCGAGCGTGGGGGACGTCGCCCAGTTCGTCCGGGCGCGCACGCAGATCCTCCAGGGCCTGGGGACCTCGCAATCGTTCCTGTCGTCCGACGCGGGCCTCATCGAGCAGAGGATCAGCCGCCTGAGCGCGGCCGAGCTCGGCTTCGTCGGCGGGCTCGCGTGGTTCGACGACGAGGGGCGCGTTCGCGCCGAGAACGGCGCCGGCCTGATCGCGGGGCAGTCCGCGACCGGCGACCTGGCCGCGGAGCTCGAGGCGGTGCGCGCACAGGCCCAGCCGCGCCTGAGCCCGACCATCGTCTCGTCGATCTACCCGACCCCGGTCGTGGTGGTGGCGACGCCCACGCGGGGTGGCGACGGGCAGGTCAACGGCACGCTTGTGGGGGCGCTGAGCGTCTCCTGGCTCAACCGCTTCGCCCGCGAGCGGCAGGCGCTTCGCGGCGGGGACGTCCTGATCGTCAACCGGCGCGGCACGCTGTTCGTGGCCCCGGGGCTCGTGCGCCCACGGGACGTCAGTGGCGAACCGGCCCTCGAGCGGGCGCTCTCGCGGGAGACGGGCGGCTCGGAGGCGCGCGTCGAGTCGGGCACGCGCAACCTCCTGGACCAGCCGGATCGCCTCACCGCCTACGCGACCGACCGCGACGTGACCGGGTGGACCGTGTTCATCGACCGTTCCACGGCGTCGGCGTTCGCGGACGCGCGCGGCACCCTGTGGGTCGAGCTGACGGTGCTGGGCCTCCTCGTCGCGCTCGGGATCGCCGGAGCCCTCGTGCTCGGGCGCCGCGTTCAGCGCGAGGAGCGCGTCGTCGCGTCCGCCGAGGTCCGCGCGCGCCAGCTGCAGGAGCTGGCCGCCGCGCTCTCGGCGGCCCCCACCCCGGAACGGGTGGCCGACGCGGTGCTCTCGCTCGGCCAGCAGGCGACCGGGGCCGCCGCCGGGTCGATCGCGCTGCTCGAGCGCGGCGGCAGGGAGCTCGCGACCCTCGCGCTCATCGGCTACTCGGCCGAGGTGGCGGAGACGTTCAGCTCGTACCCGGTCGATGCGGACCTGCCCACCCCCGACAGCCTGCGCCAGGGCCCACTGTGGCTCCACGACGCCGCGGAGGTGCGCGCGCGCTACCCCCAGCTCGTCCGCTTCCACGCCACGATGAGCCACGAGGCCGTCGTCGCCCTGCCGCTCGCGGTCGAGGGCCGGGCGATCGGGGGACTGGCCCTGAGCTTCTCGGGTGCGCGGGCCTTCGACGCCGACGAGCGGGCCTTCCTGCTCACGGTGGCCGACCTGTGCGCCCAGGCCCTCGAGCGCTCGCGCCTGTACGAGTCCCAACGGCGCGACGCCGAGCGCGAGCGCTTCCTGGCGGATGCGAGCACCCTGCTGGCGACGCCCCTCGAGCCGCGGGTGGCGCTGTCGTCGCTGGCGCGCATGGCGGTCCCGGGCCTCGCGGACTGGTGCAGCGTCAGCCTGGCGACCGACGACGGCATCGAGATGCTCGCCGTCACCCACACCGACGCCGACCGCGCCGCCCTCGCCCGCGACATCGCGCGGCGCTTCCCCGCCTCGGCCGCCGACCCTCACGGCGTGGGGGCGGTGATGCGCACCGGAGAATCCGAGTTCGCGCCCCGGATCTCGCCCGAGACGATCGAGACGGAGATCCCCCCCGGCGAGCGGCGCGACGCGGTCCTCGAGCTCGGACTCGTCGCGGCGATGACGGTCCCCCTCACCGCCCGCGGCCGCACGCTGGGCGCGCTGGTGCTGGCCAGCGCCGAGTCGGGACGGCGCTTCCATCCCGAGGACCTGCAGTTCGCCGAGGACCTCGGCCGGCGCGCCGGGCTCGCGATCGACAACGCCCTGCTGTTCGCGCGCTCGCGCCAGATCGCGCGCACCCTGCAGGACAGCCTGCTGCCGACGAGCCTGCCGGACGTCGAGGGGCTCGACGTCGCCGGCCGCTACGTGGCCGGCGGCGAGGGCGTGGACGTCGGCGGGGACTTCTACGACCTGTTCGCGCTGACCGACGATCGCGCCTGGTTCGCGGTCCTCGGCGACGTGTGCGGCAAGGGCCCGGAGGCGGCGGCGCTGACCGCCCTGGCCCGCTACACCATCCGCGCCGACGCCGACGGGCGCCCTC
This sequence comes from uncultured Thermoleophilia bacterium, assembly GCA_963806585.1. GTDB lineage: Bacteria > Actinomycetota > Thermoleophilia > Miltoncostaeales > Miltoncostaeaceae > Miltoncostaea. Next base: position 1,036,821 of record CAWDYN010000007.1, read on the forward strand.
CGGGCGAGGTGCTCGAGCGCCTCAACGGGGCGGTGCTCGCCCAGGTGGGCGACCTGCGCTTCCTCACGGCGACGTGCGCGCTGCTGCGCGTCGACGGCGACCACGTTGACGCCCTGCTGGCGCGCGGCGGTCATCCGCCCTCGCTGATCCTGCGGGCCGACGGCACGGTGGAGGTCGTCGTGCCCACCGGTCCGCTCGTCGGCGTGCTGGCCACGACCCACTTCGAGGAGGCCTCGTTGCGGCTCGCGGCGGGCGACGCGCTCGTGCTGTTCAGCGACGGCGTCACCGAGACCCGGTCCCCCGACGGCGAGCTCTTCGGCATCGAGCGGCTGTCCGCACTGCTCGGCTCCCGGGCCGGAGCGGGCGCCGACGAGCTCGCTCAGGCGGTCAACGAGGCCGTCCTCGCCTACGGCACGGGACGCCCGCATGACGACATCGCCCTGCTCGTGCTGAGGGTCGTCCCGGCCTGATCGGCGGGCTCATGCCCCGGCCAGCGGGGTTTCGTCCAGATGATCGATCAGCTCGCCCAGGGAGCTGAACACCGCAGCCGCTCCGGCGTCGGTGAGCTCCTCGCGCGAGAAGCCGCCCGTGAGGACCGCGACCGCCTCGATGCCGGCCCGCCGGGCGGCGGCGCAGTCCCAGGTCGAGTCGCCGATCATCACCGCCCGGCCCGCGCCGGCCTTCGCCCGGGCCGCCGCGACGAGATCCGGGTCGGGCTTGGTGCGGTCGACGTCGTCCGCCGACGTCCAGCCGGTGATGTCGTCGCGGACGCCGACCAGGTCGAGGTAGTGCTCGACCTGCCACGCCTGGGCCGAGCTCGCGAGCACGACCGGCCTGCCGCGCTCGCCCAGGACGCGCACGAGCGCGGCCGCGCGCGGGAGCGCCGCGACCTCGTCGATGAGCTCGCGGAAGCGCTCCTGCTCGGCCTCGCGGATGGCGTCCCCGTGCGCCGCCTCGACATCGGCGCCGGCGATCTCCTCGACCAGATGGTCGCCCCCCATCCCGATCAGCCGGTGGAGGCGCCACAGCTCGCGCGTGACGTCGAACTCGCGCAGCGCGCGATACCAGGCGAGCGCGTGCTGATAGTTGGAGTCGACCAGCGTCCCGTCGATGTCGACGATGGCGGAGGGCGGACGGCGGGATCTCTGCTCGGACACGGGCGTGCCGTGCCCGGCTGCCTCGGCGGCCAAACGTCCACGCGTCTGCCATGGTCGTCGTGACGACTAGCGCCGCGCCGACGGGGTACGTGTCGGTGGAGGCCACGACGCGGGAGGACAACGTGGGAACGGACGCGCCCGACGACGACCTGCCCCTCGAGGATCTCGGGGCGGACTTCCCCGACGTCACCGAGCTCGCGGGCGGCGATCTCGTCGATCCGGCGATGCGGCCGGTGCTCGAGGCCGGCGGCGGCGTCTCGGAGGGCTTCGAGGAGGCGGAGGCCGAGCTCATCGAGAACGCCGAGCTCGGTGACGAGGACGGCACCGAGCTGATCCTCGAGGACGCACCGGCTGTCGAGGCCGAGCCGGACCGGGCGACCTACGGCGAGGCCGACCACGAGCTGGTGGAGGAGGACGAGGAGGCGGCGGAGGACTGACCCGGGGGCTCAGGTCAGGACGTGCTTGCGGACGATGAGCTGGTCGTGCCAGGTGTCGACGACCGACTCGACGCTGCTCTCCTCGTGGCCGGCGAGCACGATGAAGAGCGCGGGATCGCGATGGATCGCCTCGTACCGCTCGGGCGTCACCTGGATCCGCTCGCGACATGCGAGGTCCGAGCACTCGCAGAAGTAGCTCACCGGGGCGGACTCGTCCTGGCCGCCCTCGGAGCGGATGCGTGCCACGTGCTCCTGGAGGCGCCGGTTGAGCGACTCCGTGATCAGCTCGTTCTCGACCAGGCGTCGCTCGGAATGGGGCTCGTCAACGGACACCGGGATCCTCGCTGACCGGAGGGCGTGTGGGCCCATCCTCACACATCCCCCGACCCGATCGACCGCCCTCGGCGCCGGGACCCGGCCGGCTAGAGGGTCGCCGTGGCACGACACACCTCGCCCGTGGCCGCGCGGCGGGCGACCGCGGTCACCTTGGTGCGGGGGGAGCCGGGCGCGATGACCGCGCGGGTCTCGAACGAGCCGCTCGGGGCGCGCGTGGTCGCGGCGCGGCCGAGCACGCGGGTGCCGTTGCGCCTCAGCGTGACGCCCCAGCGCGAGCCGTTGCGGTTCTCATCCACCTCGAACTCGACCTCCACGCGCCCGTCCTCGGGGCTCAGCTTGAGCTTGGCCGTGCTCGACAGCGTGCAGGCGCCCCGCACGCGGACGTCGGCGGCGCGCGCGCGCGATCCACCGCGGTCGTCTCCGGGGCCGTCATCGGCGCCGTTCTTGGCGACGGCCGCGGGCGCCGCGATCATGGCGACCGCCAGGGCGGTGCCGGCGACGGCGACGATTCCTCTGCGCATGTCCACTCCTTCGTCGGAGCGCCGTGGTAGCGCCCTCCACCGGCACGCTCGCCCAGTGCCGGTCCCGGTCTCAATGCGACATCGGTCCTAGGACCGGCGCGCGACCGGCCCGGGGAGGACGGCGGCGACCGCGCACGACTCGCCGCCGGGCGCCAGGGCGCGCACGCCGACCTGGTCGGCCCCGGCGTAGTCGGGCACCGCGGCGCGATGACGGAGCCCGCCCGAGCTCCGGGCCACCCTCACGCGGGCGCGCACCACGATTCGCCGCTCATGGAGCACGATGACGCGCCAGGCGCCGGAGCGCGACGTGCGGATCTCGGTGTCGATGCGGATGCGGCGGCCGTCGGCGCGCAGCCGCAGGCGGACCTCGCTGCCCCGCCCGCACACCCCGCGCTCGCGCACCTCGGCGCGGTCGCCGTCGTCGCGCGCCTCGGCGGGCGCGGCCAGGACCGCCGGAGCGGCGAGCGCCAGGCCCGCGACCAGCAGGGCCCCGAGGCGGTGGCGGACGGGGGGGCGCACCGGCCACAGGGTCGCGCCGCGGGCGACGCCCGGCAATCGGACCTCGGTCCTAGGACCCCTCCCGGATCCGACCCCGTGGCGCACGGCCCACATGGCCGCCTGGGTGCGGTCGTCCACCCCGATGGCCCGGAAGACGCTGGTGAGATGGGCCTTGACCGTTTTCTCGCTGATCCCGAGCCGGCGGGCGATGAGCTTGTTGGGGAGGCCCTCGACCACGAGCGCGAGCACCTCGCGCTCGCGTGCCGAGAGGCCGGCCGTCGCGTCGGGGCGCACCGAGGCCGACAGCAGCGCCTTGGCCGCCCGCGGGTGGAGCGGCGCCTCGCCACGGGCGGCCGCCCGGATGCCGCTCTCGAGCTCGGAGGGGGTCGCGTCCTTGAGGAGGTAGCCCACGGCCCCGGCGTCCAGGGCCTCGAGGATCCGGGCCCGGTCGGAGAAGGAGGTGAGGATCACGACGGCGACCCCGTGATGGGCGGCGAGGATCTCGCGCGTGGTGGCGATGCCGTCGGGGGGCGGCATCTCCATGTCCATCAGCACCACGTCGGCGCCGTGCGCCTGCAGCGCCGCGAGCGCCTGGGTCCCCCCCTCCGCGACGGCCACGACCTCGACGCCGTCGAAGGTGCCGATCAGCTGGCCGAGTCCGGCCCGCACGACCGCGTGGTCGTCGCACACGATCACGCGGATCACGCGGATCACGCGGGCACCTCGATCTCCAGGGTGGTACCGGCGCCCGGCGCCGAGCTCACGCGGGCCGTTCCGCCCAGATGCGCGGCGAGGTCCTCGACGAGGGACAGACCCATGTGCCCCTCCTCGCGGCGGCGCGCGCGCGTGGCCTCGTCGAACCCGCGCCCGTCGTCCTCCACCCGCAACCGCGCCTGCCCGCCGGCCACGCTCGCGCTCACCATCACGCGCGTGGCACCGGCGTGAGCGGCGGCGTTGCCTCAGCCCTTCGACCCGCGCCGCGGTACAGCAGCTCCTCCGCGGCGGGGGCCAGGACGATGTCGCCGGGCACCTCGATGTCCACGGCGACCCCACGCTCGCGGAGCTCGCCCGTCGAGATCGCCGATCGACGCCGCCAGGCCGGCCTCGTGCAGGCGGCCCGGATTGATGTAAACCACGGTGGCGCGCAGGCGCCGGATGCCCTCGCGGGCCGCGTCGGCGCCGTCCTCGAGCGCCCGGACGGTGTCCGGGTCGGTGCCGGCGGGGGCCCGCTCGGCGGCCGCCGAGAGCGGAACGCCAGCCCCGCCAGGTTCTGCACCGGCCCGTCGTGCAGGTCGGCCGCCACCCGGCGGCGCTCAAGCGACGACGACTCCAGGGCGGACTCCAGCAGGGCCTGGCGCTCCCGCAGGCCGTCGCGCAGGCGCCGCGCCGTGGACCAGGCCAGTGGGAGCTGGATCAGCCACAGCAGCAGCAGCGAGCCGATCACGACCGGGGCGATCGCGATCAGGATGCGGTCGCCGCTGGCCTCGATCGCGCTCTGGCGGCGGTACATCTCGAAGAGGGCGGGGCTGCCGCCCGGGGTCCGGATGGGCAGGTACACCTCCAGCAGCGAGCCCTCCTCGCGCTCGTGGACGTTCTCCGGCTTCGAGAGGTCGCTCAGCTCGGCGTCGGTGACCCCGCGCTCAGCGCCTCGCGCTCGTCGGCGCCGAGCGTGAAGCGGCGGCCGATCAGCCGGGGCTCGTCCGAGTAGACGATGCGGCCGTCCGGCGTCCAGATCTTGACCCGGACGATGTCCTCGCTGAGCACGCGCTCCTGCACCGTGCGATCGAGCTCCGCCAGCGCGGCCGGCCGGCCGGCCATCGCCGCGTCGGTGAGGCGGGGCTCCGCGATACCCGCGGCCGGCGAGCGTCGGCCAGCCAGGCGGGCGTCGTCAACCGCTTCCCCGCTCGGAGAGGTCGCGCAGCACGAGGCCACCCACCACGACGAGGGCCGTCAGGGCGATCAGGCCGGCGACCGCGAAGGCGGATCGCCCCGCGCACCGACGGCCCGCTATCGGGAGGCCCATCGCGGCCGATGGTACTGCGCAAACGCCCACCCTTGGCCCCCCACGCGAGGCTGTCATGATCACCGCCGTGCCGAACGACCGCCCGAGGTGACCCGCCCGTGACCGACTGGGCCGTGGATGTCGTCACCGCCCTCGGGTGCGTGCGGCCTCGCCGGGCTGATGCTGGTGGAGTGCATCTTCCCGCCGATCCCGAGCGAGGCGATCCTGCCGTTCGCGGGCTTTGCCGTGTACGACGGCGAGATGACCTTCCCCCTGGCCCTCGCGGCCGCAACCGCCGGATCGCTCGTCGGCAACCTCGCGCTGTACGTCGCGGCGCGGCGCGGCGGCCTGGCCGTGGTCGCGCGCCATGGCCACCGGGTGGGCGCCACGCCGGAGCGGCTCGCGCGCATGGAGGCCTGGATGGACCGGTGGGGCGCGGCGACCGTGCTCGTGGGGCGCGCGATCCCGCTCGCGCGGACGACGGTCTCGCTGCCCGCCGGCCTCGCGCGCTTCCCGTTCTGGCGCTTCGTGGTGCTCACCACCCTCGGCAGCCTGGTCTGGAACGGCGTGTTGATCGGCCTCGGCTGGGCCCTGGGCGAATCGTGGCGGGACGTGGAGAAGGCGCTCGGCCCGGTCAGCATGGCCGTGGTCGTGGTGCTCGCCTGCGGCGCCGTGGTGCTGCTGACCGTCGCCTACCGGCGGCGCCGGCTCGGCAGCCGCACCGGGGGGCTGAGGGCGTGCCGCTGCTGCGCCGAGGCCCGCTCGTCCGCGCGACCGTGGATCTCTTCCCCGACGACGAGGTCGCGGTCGTCCTCGAGCCGCGCCCCTCGCGGTGGCCCGAGACCAGGGCGGGCGACACGCTCGTGATCCCCTCGCCCTGGCGGCGCTCGCCCTCCATCACGCCGTGGAGACCGAGGTCGCCGTGGTGCGCGGCAGGCTCTACGACGCCGCGACGGCCCTCGCCCGCGGCCGCGAGGGCGGCGCGGCGGAGGACCTGCTCGCCTCGGTGTCGGGATTCCGAATCGTGGAGGGCCACCGCGTGGGCGACCCCCTGTTCGAGCTCCTGCTGGAGCGGTCCTCGCGCGGTCCGCTGCCGAGCCTCGGCCCCTCGACGGCCGAGGTGAGCCAGGTGGCCGACGCGGCGGCGGCGGCGTTCGCGGTCTGCCTGGCGCCGCGGGGAGCCGACGTCCAGCTCGCCGCGGCCCTCGCCCTCGAGGGCCTGCTGGGCTGGTACAGCGTGGACAACCCGCGCCGCAAGCTCACCGAGGAGGCGGTCGCCTTCGCGATCCGCCACGCCGCCTCCCGAATGGCCGAGCAGGGCCACGACGCCCCGCCCGAGGTCACCGCGGCGCTCGCGGAGCGACGCCGCATCGACCCGCTCCCCGGGGAGGCCTGACCGGCGCCGGCGCCCTCAGGCGGGGACGAGGGTGCCGTCGGGAACCAGGTCGATCATCGCCGCGCTGACCATGCGCACGGTCCGCGGAAGTCTTCCACGATCGGCCGGTGATCGTCGCGCAGGGTCAGGACCGCCATGGGAGCGGGGGGCACGTTACAGCGGGACCGCCACGAGCCCGGGGACGTTGAAGAAGCGCAGGATCGAGGGGAACGAGGTGATCACGTTGTCCTGGTAGCCGACGCCGCGCAGCACGTCGGACACCGACCACGCCTCGACGCCGTAGTTGACCGGCTCGCCGTCGCGATCGTCCGCGGCGGCCCAGTAGTCCGCGATCTCCGCCGGGCCGGTGGAGACGAAGGGGTCGTCGGCCAGATCCATGATCGAGGTTGACGCGGCCCCGCTCAGCTGATGCCGTCGCGACAGGATCGCGGCGCGGGTCTCCACCACCACCACGTCGCTCTCGACGAGAGGGTTCTCGCCGTCGATGATCGGGGGCCGCACCAGGGCCGCGTCGAACCGAGCCCACCGGCAGGCCCGCGGCCGGCTCGGAGGTCACCTCCACCAGCCGCAGCTGGGCCCGCGGGTGGGCCCGCGCGAAGGCTTCGAGGATGGGCCCGGCGAGCTCGGCGAAACCGTTGGACATGATCCCCACCGTGAACGGGCCGCGGTGGTCGAGCGTGCCCGCGCCGCGCACGGCCAGCTGCGCCTCAGCCATGCGCTGGAGGATGTCGCGGGCGCGCGGAGCAGCTCCTCCCCGGCCTCGGTCAGGCGCACGGCGCGCGGCGTGCGCTCCAGCAGCACCGACCCGACCTTGTCCTCGAGCCTGCGGATGGTCTGCGACAGGGGCGGCGCCGCCACGTTCAGGCGCGCGGCGGCGCGGCGGAAGTGCAGCTCCTCGGCCACCGCGACGAACGCCCGCAGCTCGGCCACGGTGGGCTCACGCACGTGCCCACGGTCCGTCGCGTCCGTTCCCATGCCGCGCCCCCCTCCGTATTCGCCCCGGGAGTCTCCTCGAGACGCGCCTCCGCGCGCAACGACGAACCGCGAAAATCGGCCCGCCGCCGCGCGGGGGTTCCGTCAGACCCGTTCGGTGGCGGGAACCGGACGCAGGCGGGTGGGCAGTACCGTCGCCGCCACCCCGATGAGCGCCGCAATCACCGAGACGAAGATCGCGGGCTCGTAGCCGGCAAGGAGGTCCTGGGGGTGCCCGAGCCGCCGGTGTTGGCGTTGTTCACCGCGGCCGACCACCGCCAGCACCAGCGCGCCGCCGAACTGGAACGACGTGTTGACCAGCCCGCCGGCCAGGCCCTGCTCCGCGCCGCGATGCCGTTGGTGGCCGCGATGTTGAGCGGTCCGTAGGCGAGGGCGAAGCCGGCGCCCACCAGCAGCATCGTCGGCAGGATGCCCGTGAGATACGGCGTGTCGATGCCGATCGGCAGGAACAGCACGTAGGCGGCGGCGGTTGACAGCAGGCCCGCGGCGACTGCCGCTCGACTCCGAAGCGGCCCACCAGCGGACCGATGCGGGGGGCGACGACCGCCACCACCAGCCCGCCGGGGAAGATGGCGAGGCCGGTCTCCAGCGGCGACCACCCGCGCACGTCCTGCATGTAGAGGGTGGCGATGAACTGGACCCCCACCCAGCCCCCGAACAGCGCCATCGCGCCGATGTTGGCCCGCACGAGCGGCACCGAGCGCAGGATGCCGAGCCGCACCAGGGGAAACGCCGTGCGCCGCTCGAGCGCGACGAAGGCGCTGAGCAGCGCGGCCACCGCCGCGAACGAGGGCGATGGTGCGGGTCGAGGCCCAGCCCACATCGGGCGCCTCGACCACCGTAAAGACCGCCAGCAGCATCGCCGCCGTGATCGCGGTGGCGCCGGCCAGGTCGAACGAGCGGCGCGGACCCGTCGCGCGGCCGGCGTCGGGCACCAGCCTGACGGCGGCGATCAGGGTGATCAGCGCGATCGGGGCCGGGACGAAGAAGACCCAGCGCCACCCGAGCTCGGTGAGCAGCCCGCCGAACACCAGGCCGAGTGAGAAGCCGGTGGCTCCGGTGGCCGTGTAGATGGAGATGGCGCGGTTGCGCGCCGCGCCCTCGGCGAAGGTGGTCGTGATGATCGACAGGCCCGCCGGAGCGGTGAAGGCGGCGCTCACGCCCTTGATGAAGCGCAGGGCGATGAGCAGGACCCGTCGTTGACGAACGCGCCGAGGCCGGACGCCAGCATGAGCACCGCCAGCGAGATGAGGAACATGCGCCGGTGCCCCAGGAGGTCGGCGGCGCGCCCGCCCAGGAGCAGGAAGCCGCCGTAGCCGAGCACGTAGGCGCTGACCACCCACTGCAGCTGGCTCGTGGTCATGCCGAGATCGCCGCCGATGGACGGC
>CAWDYN010000008.1:0-17479 GCA_963806585.1 uncultured Thermoleophilia bacterium
TGAGCCGCAGGTGCTCGAGCACCGGGTATCCCCCGCGCTCGGTCGTCTCGATCACGCCGGTGTAGCAGCGCGGGCCCAGGGCGATGGCGTACGGGCCGTCAACGCCGGAGCGCTTGAGGAACTCCACGGCCTTCGCGACGTGGTTGGGGTACATCCCGTAGTCGGTCGTGATCGGGAGCGGCTCGTGGGGCGAGGCCTCGACGATGCCCCGCACGCCCGCGCCGGGGAAGCCGCCGAACACGAGGCGGTCCTCGGCCAGGGCCGCGCGCCGGGCCGCGTCGATCACCGGGTCCCAGTCGGCGTCGGGCGCGCCGCGGTCGACCGCGTCGACCTCCGAGCGGGCCACGGTGAAGGGCGTGCGCAGCTCGGTGAGGGGCTGCACCAGCCGGACGCGGCTCTCGACCCCGTCCGCCGGTCCGTCGGCGGGATCGGTGACCCGGCCGAGGTCGAGGCACGAGTGATCCCAGCCGTGGGGGCCGGACAGGTCGACGACCCGCCGCCCCGACAGGAAGTGGCGCAGCTCGCGCGAGGCCTCCTCGGAGATCTCCTTCCAGGCCGCGTCGGAGATGGGCGCCAGCTCGCGATGGAGATGGTTCATGCCGAGCCCTCCCCGCGCAGGCTGCCGATCCCGAGGCTGCCGTCGCCCCCGCCGGCGGGGGCGTCGCCGCCGCCCTCCTCGGCCTCCTCGATGGCGAGGATCGAGCCGCTCGTGAACAGGTACTGGCGCAGGTGCGCGTCGAGCACCGGGTCGTTGCGGCGCAGCCACTCGAGGCTCATGGCGGCGTGCTCGGTCTCCTCGTCGCGGTTGTGCGCGAGCACCGCCGCGAGCTCGGGGTCGCGGGTCGCCTCGATGCGCTGGGCGTACCAGTCCATCGCCTCGAGCTCCTCCATCAGCGAGACGAGCGCCCGGTGACGGTCGAGCGTCTCCGTGGACAGGTCCTCGCGGGCCTCGTGCAGGCCCATGCTCGAATCGGCCACCGTCACAACCCCCTAGTCGTCGTCGGACGCGGTCTCCGCAAGCCCCTCGGCGAGGGACACCCGATCGCCGTCCACGACCAGCGTCGCCGACAGCACCTCCCAGTTGCGCGACATGCGCGCCATCACCAGGTCAACCTGCCCCTCATCGACCGGACCCGAAACCGGAACCACGAGGTTGGCCTGAGCCGGGCCCTTGCCCGTCGGGACGTCCCCCTCGGGGTCGCCGACCCTCGCCGGCCGGCCCACGGCCTGGGGCACCGAGGGGTGGCGCTCCACGAAGCGGGTCGCCGCCATCGCCGCGTCGCGGTCCCGCCGGCGCCACCCGACGAAGAGGATGAACGCCGCGGCCGCCAGGAACACGTACGCCGTGATGCCGGCGAGGACCGCGTCGGTGTCCTCCGAGATGTCCATGCGGCGGAAGACGAACGCGGCCACCAGGAACGCCCCGAACAGCCAGGCCGCGGTCAGCATCAGCCGGCGCTGGGTGCCGGGCGCGAACATCAGGCGGGCGCCCACAGCTCGGCCAGGCGGCCGAGCGTGTCCCGGTAGCGCGCGAAGGCCTCGTCGCGGCCGAGCAGCGCCAGGCTCTCGTAGGTGCCCGTCGACACCAGGCGGCCCGTGATCGCGATGCGCTGGGGCTCGAGGAAGTCGCGCGCGGCCTCCCCCATCACGTGGAGCTGGTCCTGGAGGGCGTCCTTGACCGCCTCGGCCGTGAACTCGGGCAGCGCCTCCAGCCGCCCCAGGCCGCTCCCGATGACCTGGATCGAGTGCTTGACGTCGCGCGTGAGCACCTCCCAGGCCTCGGGCTGGATCTCGAGGGGCTCGAACAGCCACCCGGCCAGGGCGTCGTAGTCGGCGAAGGTGCTGATCTTTCGCTTCACCAGCGGCGCGCTGGCGCGCACCAGCTCCTCGGCGCCCGGACCGCGCTCGGCGAGGTAGCCCGTGTCGCGCAGCCAGGCGACCAGCGCCTCGGTGAACTCGTCGTTGGCCATCAGCCGCAGGTGGCGGCCGTTGAGCACCTGGAGCTTCTTGAGGTCGAAGATCGCCGGGCTCTTGGAGATGCGCCCCACCGAGAACCCGTCGATCAGCTCCGGCACCGTGAAGATGGTCGTCTTGTCGTCGAAGCTCCACCCCAGCAGGGCGAGCGCGTTGACGGTGGCGCGCGGCAGGTAGCCGGCGGCCTCGAGGTCCTCGACCGACGCGGCGCCGTGCCGCTTGCTCAGGCGCTTCTTGTCCTCGCCGAGGATCAGCGGGATGTGGGCGTACTCGGGCGTCGCGCCCCCGAGCGCCCGGATCACCATCATCTGCTTGGGGGTGTTGGAGATGTGGTCCTCTCCGCGCAGCACGTGGGAGATGCCCATCTCCAGGTCGTCAACGGCGGCGGCGAGGTTGTAGGTGGGCGTCCCGTCCGAGCGGACGACGATGAAGTCCTCGATGGCGGCGTGCTCGAAGGTCACCGGCCCGCGGACGTAGTCGTCGATGACCGTCGTCCCCCCACCTCGACCGCAAAGCGCCACGCCGGGCGGACGCCCGCGGCCTCGAGCGCCGCGATCTCGGCGGGGTCGCGGTCGCGGCGCCCGCGCACCACCGGGGCCCGGCGATCGGCGCGCGCGGCGGCGCGCTGCGCCTCCAGCTCCTCGTCGCTCTCGTAGGCCGGGTAGATCGCGCCCGCCGCCTTGAGGCGCGCGATCGCGTCGGCGTAGACGCCCGCGCGCTCGCTCTGGCGGAAGGGCCCCTCGTCCCAGTCGAGCCCGAGCCAGGTCAGGCACCGCAGGATCTCGGCCTCGCTGGCGGGCGTCGAGCGCTCGCGGTCGGTGTCCTCCATCCGCAGCACGAAGGTGCCGCCGGTGTGACGGGCGATGAGCCAGTTGAAGAGGGCGGTGCGCGCTCCGCCGACGTGGAGGGACCCGGTCGGGCTCGGCGCGAACCTCACGCGAGCGGGACCGGTCACCTCGGGTCGTTGCCGTGCCACGCCCGTAGGATAGCGACGTGAGGTTCGGCGCCCACGTCTCCTCCTCGGGAGGCATCAGCACGGCCATCGGCCGCGGGTCCGCCCTGGGGTGCGAGAGCCTGCAGGTGTTCACGCACAACCCGCGCACGTGGAGGCCGATCAACCACACCCCGGAGCAGATCGCCGCGTTCCGCGAGGGAGCCGTGGCGGCGGGCATGGGGCCCCTCGTGAGCCACGGCCTCTACCTGATCAACCTGGGCGCGCCCGACCGCGAGGTGCCGACCGGGCCGCCGGGCAAGCCGGCGACGGCGACCCGCAACATCTACCGCTCCTCGATCGAGAGCCTCACGCAGCACCTCGCGATCGGCGAGGCGCTGGGCCTCGAGGGCGTCGTGCTGCACGTCGGCTCGTCCAAGGGCTCCACCGAGGAGGAGGCGATCGCGCGCATCGGGGCCGGGGTGGCCGAGGCCCTCGACGCCGTGCCCGGCGACTGCGCCGTGCTCCTGGAGAACACCGCCGGGGCGGGCGACACGATCGGCCGCACCTTCGCCCAGCTGCGCGCCGTTGCCGACGCGGTCGACCGGCCGGCGCGCCTGGGCTTCTGCCTGGACTCGCAGCACCTGTTCGCGTCCGGATACCCGGTCCACGAGCCGGGCGGCATCGACCGCGTGCTCGAGGAGTTCGACCTCACGGTGGGCATCGCGAAGCTGCGGTGCCTGCACCTCAACGACTCCAAGACCGCCTTCGGCTCCAACCGCGACCGGCACGAGAACATCGGCGACGGCGAGATCGGCGAGGCCGGCATGCGCGGCATCCTGGGCGCGCCCGCGCTCCAGGGGCTGCCGGTGATCCTCGAGGTGCCCGGCCTCGACGGCAAGGGGCCGGACCTCGAGAACATGGCGCGCGTGCGGCGCCTTCACGAGGAGGGCCTCGCGGCCCGCTGAGCGCCCGGCGAGGATCGCCCGCGGCGGCGGTCAGTTCGCGCGCCCTCGTGTCGATGTATGGGGGCATGTCGCCCCGCAACGCCATCGCGGCCGCGGCCGTCTCGACGACGGCCGTCGTCGTGGCCGTCGGCCTCCTCGCCCCCGCGGCGGGCGAGGCCATGGCGCTCAGCCAGTGGGGCCAGGCCGTGGCCGAGGGGGCCGGCGCCCTGGCCTGTGGGCTGGCCGCGCGGCACGCGCGGGGGCGGGCGCGATCGGTATGGGCGCTCTTCTGCCTGGCGCTCGCGATCTGGGCCATCACCGACGGCGCGTACGCGGTCACGCTGATCGCGGGCGTCAACGTGCCCGAGGTCAGCGTCTTCGACGTGGGCTGGCTGGCCTTCTACGTCCCGATGGTGAGCGCGGTCGCCCTCCTCTACCTGCGCCTGCGCCCCGAGCGGGGGTGGCAGGGCGCGCTCGACGGCACGACCCTGACGCTCGCCATCGGCGCGCTGACCTGGATCGTGCTGCTGAAGCCGCTCGCGAGCGACGGCTCGGGGGGCGCGCTCGGCACGTTCATCGCCGGGCTCTACCCGGCGCTCGACACGGTGTGCCTGGCCGCCCTCGGCTGGATCCTGCTGCGCTCGCGCCGGTCGCCGGCGTGGCTGCGCTGGATCGTCGCCGCCCTGGCGTTCCAGGCCGTGGCCGGCTTCGCCTACCTGGTCTCCTCGGTGTACGACCACGACCTCTCGATGCTCGCCGTGGGCGCCTTCATGGGCGCCGGCTGGTGCTGGGCGGTGGCGGGGCTCACCCGCCTGGAGGCGCCCCAGCGCGCCTGGGCCGCGGGCCTGCACGACCGGCCCCCGCGCTGGAGCGAGCCGATCCCGTTCGTGCTCGGCATCGGCGTGGTCACCCTGGCCGCCCTCACGCCGGACCTCGAGCTGCGAATCGCGGCCGTGGTCGCCGTCTGCATCATGGCCGTCCGCGCCCTGGAGACCCTGTCCATCGGGCGCGGCCTGATCACCGAGCGCGATCGCCTGCTGGTCACCGACCCGCTCACCGGCGCCTACAACCGGCGCTTCCTCGCCGGCGAGATGGACCGCGCCTTCAGCCGCGCGGCGCGGGCCGGCGAGCCCCTGTCGGCGATCGCGCTCGACCTCGACCGCTTCAAGGAGGTCAACGACCGCCTCGGGCACGAGACCGGCGACCTGCTGCTCCAGGCGGTGGCCGCGGAGGTCTCGGGCAACCTGCGCGCCAGCGACGTCCTGTGCCGCCTCGGCGGCGACGAGTTCCTGGTGCTGTGCCCGGCGACCGACGCGGACGGCGCCGGCGTGATCGCCGAGCGCCTGCGCGTGCGCATCGCCGAGGCGGCGGCGGGCGTGGTGACCGACATCGCCGTGACCGGCTCGCTCGGCATCGCGACCTATCCCGCCGACGCCGACGCGCCCGACACGATGCTGCGCAACGCCGACGCCGCGCTCTATGCCGCCAAGCGCGCCGGTCGCGACGCCGTGGCCCGCTACGCCCCGCTCACCGTCGACCTGAGCGAGGCCTGAAGGACGCCGGAGGGCCGTTGGTAGAGTGATCGCGCGGGCGCGTCCCGCGGCGCGCGGGTGTAGCTCAACGGTAGAGCAATGGCCTTCCAAGCCATCGACGGGGGTTCGATTCCCCTCACCCGCTTGTCGTCCTCAGGCGGCCCCCGCGGGCGGCGCTCAGGCCTCGCCCTTCACGAGCACCGCCGACAGCGACCCGCCGGCGTCCTCGCTCACCGACACCACGCGCCAGCCGTCGGCCGAGCGCGCGTTGAGGCGCTCCGCGATGGCCTGCGCCGAGGCGGTCTCGACGGCGTACTCGGGCGGCTCGACGTCGGGGTCGTCGCCCGACGCGAAGCGCGCCTTGTAGTGGTTGTAGGGCCGCACGACCAGGAAGAACACCACCGCGGCGATGATGAGGAACGTGATCACGGCGTTGATGAACAGGCCGTACTGGAAGCGGCTGCCGTTGATCGTGAAGTCCAGCTGGCTGAAGTCCGGCTGGCCGCCGATCGCCGCGATCAGCGGCGTGATCACGTTGGCGACGAAGGACGCGATCACCGCGCCGAAGGCGGTCGCGATGATGACCGCGACGGCCAGCGCCACGACGTCGCCCTTCAGGACGAACTCCTTGAAGTCCCGCGCCGCGCCCTTCACCCGTTCCCTCCTCGTCGGCTCTGCCCGGGGCACCCTAGTTCAGTTGATGCGGCGATCGCGGCCCTCCCACTCCCGCTCGCGCAACTCGAACTTGCGAACCTTGCCGGTCGAGGTCCGGGGTAGCTCGTCGAGCACCTCGAAGGCGTCCGGGCACTTGTAGCGGGCGATGCGCTCGTGCAGGTGGGCGGTCAGCTCGTCGTGGCCCGCGCTGGCCCCCGGTCGCAGGACCACGAAGGCCTTGGGGCGCTCGCCCCAGCGCTCGCTCGGCATCCCGACGACCGCCGCCTCGAGCACGGCGGGGTGGCTCGCGAGCGCCTGCTCCACCTCGATCGTCGAGATGTTCTCGCCGCCCGAGATGATCACGTCCTTGGCGCGATCGCGCAGCTCGATGTAGCCGTCCGGATGCCACACGCCGAGGTCGCCCGAGTGGAAGACGCCTCCCCGGAAGGCGGCCGCGGTGCCCTCGGGGTCCTCGAAGTACCCCTTCATCACGTCGTTGCCGCTCATCACGATCTCGCCCACGGTGGCGCCGTCGCGGGGCACCTCCGCGCCCTGGGCGTCGAGCACGCGGATCGGGTCGGCCATCACCATCGCTACGCCCTGGCGCGACAGCAGGCGGGCGCGCTCGGCCGGCTCCTCGCCGGCCCAGGCGGCCTGCCACTGGCACACGGTGTAGGGGCCGTAGGTCTCGGTGAGGCCGTACACGTGGACGACGCGCGCCCCGAGCGCCTCGGTCTGGGCCAGGATCGTCGGGCTGGGCGGGGCGGCGGCGGTGATCACCGTGAGCGGGCGCTCGAGCGGGTGGGCGCGCTCCGCGTTGACCAGCAGCGACAGCACCGCGGGCGCCCCGTTGAGGTGGGTGATGCCCTCCTCGTCGATCAGCCGCCAGATCGCGTCGTCGCGCACCGCCCTCAGGCACACCTGGACCCCGCCGCAGGCGACGATCGCCCAGGGGTGGCACCAGCCGTTGCAGTGGAACATGGGCAGCGTCCACAGGTAGACCGTGTCCTGCCCGTGCGCGGCGGTGAGGTTCTCGCCGAGGCTGTTGAGGTACGCGCCCCGGTGCGTGTACATCACGCCCTTGGGCGCGCCGGTGGTCCCCGAGGTGTAGTTGATCGCGATCGTCGCGTCCTCGTCCTCCACCCCCCAGGGCAGCGGCGCGTCCGAGCCCCGCGCCACGAACCGCTCGTAGGGCACCCCGGCGAGCCCGGCGGGCGCGGGGCCGGCATCCTCGTCCCACACCACCTCGGCCACCGGCAACTCGTCGATCACCGGCGCGAGGGTGTCGGCGAGCTCGGTGTCGACGACGATCATCCGGGCCCCCGAATGGGCGCAGATGGCGAGCACCTCCCGCGGGGCCAGCCGCGTGTTGACGGCCACCAGCACGGCGCCGGCGAGCGGAACGGCGAAGTGTGCGACCAGCAGCGTGGGGGTGTTGGGGCACAGGTAGGCGACCCGGTCGCCCGGCCCGACGCCCGACGCCTGGAGGGCCCGCGCGACGCGGGTCGCCTCGTCGGCGAGCTCGCGGTAGGTCATGCGCCGGTCGCCGTGCACGACCGCGGTGGACCCGGCGAACACCGACCGCGAGCGCTCCAGGAACGCCAGGGGGGTGAGCGGGGTGATGTGGACCGGCACTGGGCCTCCCTCGCCGCGAGCCGCGGCTCAGGCGCCGAGCGTCTCCGGCACCAGCTCCGCGATTGTGCCGAGAACGATATCCGCGAGCGCCAGGTCGTCGTCGGCCGGCGGATAGTGCGTGTTGGGGATCGCCACCACCCGCATGCCGGCCGCCGCGGCCGCCCGCAGGCCGGCCCCGGAGTCCTCGATCGCGGCGGCCGCCGCGGGTGCGACCCCGAGCCGCTCCAGCGCGCGCAGGTAGACGTCCGGAGCGGGCTTGCCGCGCGGGACCTCCTCCGACGAGACGGTCACCGCGAAGCAGCCGGCGAGGCCCGCGTCCTCGAGCACGGCCTCGATGAGACCGCGCGGCGACGAGCTCGCCAGGCCCAGCTGCAGCCGCGCCGCCATCCCGCGCACCGCACGGACCGCCCCGGGCAGGAGCGGCAGGTCGTCCCGGTAGCGCCCGACCAGCCGCCGCTGCACCTCGCGCCCGATCTCCTCCGCGGTCCACGGGATGCCGACGGCGTCGCGCATGTAGGTGGTCCACTCGGCCGTGTTCATCCCCATCATCGCGTGCTGGGCCTCGGCCGGCCACGCGGCGCCGACCTCCCGGGCGAGCCCCTCGCGCACCTCGTCCCACACCTCCTCCGAGGAGATGAGCACCCCGTCCATGTCGAACACCACGGCCGCGATCACTCGGCCTGGCCCCTCCGGTATGCGCGGACGGCCAGGGGCACGAAGACGATCAGGATGCCGGCGGTCCAGGCCAGGCTGATGCCGACCTTCTCCACCCAGTCGCCGCCGAGGACCAGGGCCCGGACGGCGTCGACCGCCGCGGTCACCGGCTGGTGCTCGGCGAACGCGCGCAGCCAGGTCGGCATGTTGGCCGTGGGCACGAAGGCGCTCGACGCGAAGACCAGGGGCAGCATGATCGGGAAGGCCGCCGCCTGGGCGGTCTCGGCGTTGGCCGCCTTCAGGCCCACCAGCGCGAAGATCCACGACAGCGAGTACCCGAACAGCAGGAGCACGATCAGGCCGAGCACGAGCTTGGCGGCGTCGGTCTGGACCCGGAAGCCCACCGCGAACCCGACCGCCAGCATCAGGAGGCAGACGAACACGTTGCGGCACAGGTCCGCGACCGTGCGCCCGACCAGCACGGCGGAGCGGGCCATGGGCAGGGAGCGCAGCCGCTCGATGAAGCCCCGGCGACGGTCCTCGGCGAGCCCGACGGCGGTGTTGATCGCGCCGAAGGCGACCACCTGGGCGAAGATGCCGGGGATCAGGTAGTTGACGTAGTCCACGCCGGGCACGTTGATCGAGCCGCCGAAGGCGTAGCGGAACAGCAGCACGAACAGCAGCGGCTGGATGGTGGCGAACACCAGCAGCTGCGGCACGCGGCGGATCGTGAGCAGGTTGCGCCACGTCATCGCCATGACGTCGCGGGCGCCCAGCGCCACCCGCGAGGCGCCGCTCGGCGCCAGCGCGGCGGGGATGGACTCGGCGGGTGCGGCGGTGCTCATGCGGCCACCTCCTCGGGCGTCTCGCCGGCCGTGGCGTGGTGGCCGGTCAGGGTCAGGAACACGTCGTCGAGCGAGGGCTCGCGCACGGCGACCGCGAGCGGCTCGATGCCGCGGGCGTCGAGGGCGCGCATGGTTCCGATCAGCGCGCGGGTGCCGTCGGGCGCGCTCAGGCGCACGATCTCGCCGTCGCGCACCAGGGCGCCCAGGTCCAGCGGCTCCAGGGCGTCGACCGTGCCGCGGGCCAGGCCCTCGTCGGCCAAGCTCAGCTCGACCACGGTCGATCCGATGCGGCTCTTGAGCTCGGCCGACGCGCCCTCGGCGACCACGGCGCCCTTGTCGATCAGGACGATCCGGTTGGCCAGCTGGTCGGCCTCCTCCAGGTACTGGGTGGTCAGCAGCACGGTCGTCCCGTCGGCCACGAGCTCGCGCACCGTGGCCCACAGGTCGCTGCGGCTCTGGGGGTCGAGCCCGGTGGTGGGCTCGTCCAGGAACAGCACCGGGGGCCGGTGAACCAGCGCGGCGGCCAGGTCGAGGCGCCGCCGCATGCCGCCCGAGATAGGTCCGCGAGGGACGGTCGGCCGCGTCGGTGAGGCCGAAGCGCTCCAGCAGCTCGTTCGCGCGCGGGGCGATCTCGCGCCGGCGCAGGTGCGTGAGGGTGCCGATCAGCGCGCAGGTTCTCGCGGCCGGTGAGGTTGCCGTCGACCGCGGCGTACTGGCCGGCCAGCCCGATGCGGCGTGCGGACGACGTCGGGGTGCGCGGCCACGTCGATCCCGAGGACCCGGGCCTCGCCGCCGTCCGGGCGCAGCACGGTGGCGAGGATGCGCACCGCGGTCGTCTTGCCGGCCCCGTTGGGGCCCGAGCAGGCCGAGCACGGTGCCCGACGGGACGGCGAGGTCGATGCCGTCCAGGGCGCGGTGCTCGTCGTAGGTCTTGACGAGACCCCGGGTCTCGATCGCGATGGCCGGATCCGGTGGGGTCATGGCCGTCTCCCAGTCAGTTGACTACAATCAATATTTGACGCTACTGGATGATTGGCGCTTCGTAAAGACCGCGCCCTGAGGATAGGCTGAAACCATGGAGCCCGACCGTTCGCCCGGGGAACGCGCGTGGGCGACGCTCGTCGGGGTGCTCTTCGCACCGCCGGCGCTGGATCGAGGCGGGCCAGGCCGAGGGGCTGACGCCCCCCAGGCGATGGCGCTCATGAAGGTGCGCGCGAGCGCGCCCCCGAGCCTGGGCGCGCTCGCGCGCCACATCCGCTGCGACGCCTCCTACGCCACGATGCTCGCCGACCGCCTGGAGGAACGCGGCTTCGTCGAGCGGCGCGTCTCCGAGACGGACCGGCGCGTCAAGGAGCTGGTGCCGACCGACGCGGGGCGCGCGGCGCAGCGGCGGCTGATGGAGGCCTTCACCGCGCCGCCGCCCGGGATGGACGAGATGCCCGCCGAGGACCAGGAGACGCTGCTGCGCATCGCCGGCTTCCTCGCCGAGCGCGCCGAGACCGACGCGGCGGCGTCGTTCGGCATCGACCCGCAACACCGCGACTGACGGCGGAGGTCCGGATGGAGGCACGTCTGCTGGAGTCGGTGTTCCCCACCGACACGAACCCCCGGGCAACCTGTTCGGAGGCACGCTCGTGTCCTGGATGGACAAGGCCGCCGGCTTCGCCGCCATGCGCCGCTCGCGCACGGTGGTGGTGACGGCCGCCATCGAGGACATCGCGTTCTCGGTGCCGATCGTCGTCGGCGACCTGGTCGAGGTCAACGCGCGGGTCGTCTCGGTGGGCCGCACGTCCATGCGGGTGCGGGTGGAGGTGAGCAAGGAGAACCCCATCACCGGCACCAGCGAGCTGTGCACCGTCGGTCACTTCACCATGGTCGCGATGGGCGAGGACGGGAGGCCGGTCCCGGTGCCGCCCGAGGGCTGAGCGGCCGCCGGCTCACGCCGGGACGGTCCACTCGTGCACCGGCGCGCCCCGCGCGGAGCGCTCCAGGTAGGCCTCGGTGAGCGCCGCGAGGGCGTCGGGGCGCGGCAGTCGGCGCTCGAGCGCGGCGAGCGCCGTCCGCTGCCAGGCGGATCCGGTCGCCCGGGCCGCGACGCGCGCGGCGATCACGCCGAGCAGGTCGTCGGCCTCGTCGCCGTCGGCGCCGCAGCCGACCAGGCCGACGCGGGCCACCGGCAGCAGGCTCGCGACGAGATCGGGCGCCGCCCAGGGCCGCGGAGAGGGGGCGCGGGGCGACGGCCACAGGAGCACCGCGTCGAGGCCCGAGCGGGCGGCCTCGTAGAAGTTGCGCCGCGCCAGGGCGAACGGCAGCGAGCGCGCCATCCACCCGGCCTGGGGGGCCAGGGCGAGGGTCAGGCCCACGAGCAGGGCGATGTTGGCGCGCATGTCGCGCACGGTGGGGCCGGCGGGCAGCGCGCGCATCTCGATGCGCAGGTGGGGGTCGTCGCCGACCGCCAGGACGGCGCGGTTCCACCTCCACACGGTGCCGTGGTGCAGGCGCAGCTCCGCGAGGCGCGGGACGCCGCCGCCGACGAGCGCCGCCAGGGGGTCCTCCCGGTCAACCGAGGCCAGGATCGGGACGTGAAGGGCCACGCTCTCGGCGAAGGGCTCGATCGGGGCGCCGATCCAGCCGTGGCCGAACGACGCGCGCGAGGCGAGCCACGACTCGCTGACCGGCGCCCGGTCGTCGACCGCCTGCCCGAAGAGCGCCACCCGCGTCTCCTCCCACAGCAGGTGCCGCAGCAGCAACGGCGAGTTGGTCGAACGCGGCGAGCGCGGGCGCGACGGCGATCTGGGCGGCGTTGAACGCCGCCGCGAACGCCGACGGCGGCATCCGCAGGTGCACGTGCAGCCCGGTCGCGGCGCCCTCCAGCGTCACGTCGTCCCAGCGCAGCCGGAGGGGCTCGTCGCCGTCGATGTCGATCTCGAAGGGCCCGCCGCGCAGCTCGCGCAGGCCCGCGCCGAGGGCGCGGAAGCGGGCCGAGTCGCTCATCGCGGCCGGCCCCAGGTCGTCGAGCGACAGGCTCGGGAGGATGCCGACGGTCATCGGCCGCGCCTGTGCGGCGGCCGCGGCGCGCCCCAGCCGCGCGAGCCCGTCGGCCAGGTCGTCGCCGAGGGCGGTCAGCGGCCGCCCCTCCAGACCCACGGGCCGGGAGTTGAACTCCAGGTTGAAGCGGTCCAGCTCCAGGTCCAGCCGCGGCTCCCCCATGGCCTCGCGGACCACGTGGTTGACCGGCGCCGGGCGCCCGTCGCGGTCAACCAGCCCGATCTCCAGCTCCGCCCCCAGGGACGGCGGGCCGGCCCCGAACCCCGGGCGCGCGAGCAGCGTCTCGAGCGCGGTGAGGCCGTCGCGGCAGCGCTCGCCGAAGCGCCGCCGGTCGTCGGCCGAGAAGGTCTCGCCGTCGATCTCCTCTCCCATGTGCCGCATCCTGCCCCATTCGAGGCCGCGTGATTCGAGGCTTCGAGCTTCGGGGCGTTCAGAGCTCTGACAGTCTCCTCTGAGCGCCTTGTCGTCTGGTGCCGCGCTTTGTCCCTCGCGCGTGCGAGGCCGGGCTCTTGCGGCCCGGCCTGGCCGCGGCAAATGGGTGGAGCGCGTTCCGCGCTTCGGGGCCTCGAGCTTCGGGGCGTTCAGAGCTCTGAAAGTCTCCTCTGAGGGCCTGGTCGTCTCGCGGCCGCGCCGGCTCCTCACGCGTGCGAGGCCGGGCTCTGCGGCCCGGCCTGGCCGCGGCACATGGGTGGAGCGCGTTCCGCGCTTCGGGGCCTCGAGCTTCGGGGCGTTCAGAGCTCTGAAAGTCTCCTCTGAGGGCCTGATCGTCTGCGGCCGCGCCGGCTCCTCACGCGTGCGAGGCCGGGCTCTTGCGGCCCGGCCTGGCCGCGGCAAATCCACCCTGGCCGGGTGGATTTGCATTCGCTGGCCGCCTGCGGCGGCGAGCGTGTACGGCCGGGCGGAGCCCGGCCGTCTCGTCGCCTTCGGCGACATCGGAGCCGGGCCTGTCCTTCCGGGTGTCGCCGAGGGCGCGCAGCGCCCGAGCGTGCGCTGCCCCGGACGGTGGGTTCTGACCTGCCCGCGCACATGTCCGGCCCGAAGGGCCGCTGCGCGATGCAAATGCGCCCGACCAAGGGCGCATTTGCGCGTCGGGTCGGCCCGCAAGAGGCCGACTCCACGCTTGACGCAATTT
This sequence comes from uncultured Thermoleophilia bacterium, assembly GCA_963806585.1. Classification (GTDB taxonomy): domain Bacteria; phylum Actinomycetota; class Thermoleophilia; order Miltoncostaeales; family Miltoncostaeaceae; genus Miltoncostaea. The sequence continues at coordinate 13,353 of CAWDYN010000008.1, forward strand.
CCTTCTCCGCACTCCTCGGAAACGTTCAGAGCTCGGGGCCCGAAGCACGGAAACGCTCAGAGCTCGGAAACCCAGAGCTAGAAAACCCCGGGGAGGGGTCACGGCCAAGCGCCGGCGCGAGGGAGTAGAAAGCACCAATGGCGACGACCTCCCCGCCCTCGGGCGCCCAGGAGCCCGCGGGCGAGGTCCGCTACCGGTCCCCGCGGGGGCGACTGGTGCTGCTGGCGGCCGTGCTGGGCTCCGGCATCGCCTTCCTGGACGCCACCGTGGTCAACATCGCCCTGCCGGCGATCGGGGAGGACCTCGACGCCGGCCTGTCGGGCCTGCAGTGGACGGTCAACGCCTACGCCCTGACGCTGGCGGGCCTGCTCCTGTTCGGGGGGTCGCTCGGCGACCACCTCGGACGCCGCCGCGTCTTCGTGTGGGGCGTGGCGTGGTTCGCCGTCGCCTCGCTGCTGTGCGCGGCCGCGCCGACGATCGAGACGCTGGTCGCGGCGCGGGCGATCCAGGGCGTGGGCGCGGCGATGCTCACCCCCGGCAGCCTGGCGCTGATCGAGGCGACCTTCCACCCCGACGACCGGGGCGCGGCCATCGGCGCCTGGGCGGGCCTGGCCGGCGTGTCCACCGCGATCGGCCCCTTCCTGGGCGGATGGCTGGTGGAAGCGGTCTCGTGGCGGCTCATCTTCCTGATCAACCTGCCCCTGGCGGCGGTGGTGGTGTGGGCGGCGCGCGCGGTGCCCGAGTCCCGCGACCCGAAGGCCCGGGGCCAGGGCCTCGACTACCCCGGCGCCGTCCTCTCCGCCCTGGGGCTGGCCGGAGTGACCTACGCCCTGACCGAGGGCCCGCAGGGGGGCTGGGGCGAGGCGGGGACGCTGGCGCTCGGCGTGGGCGGGCTGATCGCGCTGGCCGCCTTCATCCTCGTGGAGGCGCGCCGACGCCATCCATCCTTCCCCTCGACCTGTTCCGCTCCGGCCTGTTCACCGCGGCGAACGCGATGACGTTCGTGGTGTACGGAGCGCTGGGGCGGCCCTCTTCCTGCTGCCGATCCAGCTGCAGCAGGTGGCCGGATACAGCCCGATCGCCGCGGGCACCTCCCTGATCCCCATCGACCCTGGTGATGCTGGTGCTGTCGTCGCGCGCCGGGCACCTGTCGCAGCGCATCGGGCCGCGCATCCCCATGAGCGTGGGCCCGGTGGTCGCGGGCCTGGGGCTGGCCCTGCTCACCCGCGTGGGCCCGACGCGAGCCTACGTCGCCGACGTGCTGCCGGGGGTGCTCGTGTTCGCCCTGGGCATGTCGATCCACGGTCGCTCCGCTCAGCGTGACCGTGCTGGGGCCGCGGGCCGGCGCGCGCCGGCGTCGCCTCGGCCGTCAACAACGCCGTGGCCCGCGTGGCGGGGCTGCTCGCGGTGGCCGTGATCCCGGTCGCGGCGGGGATCTCCGGCGACGACTACCTGGTGCCGTCCTCGTTCGACGACGGCTTTCGGCACCGGCATCCTGATCTGCTCGGCCCCTGCATCCTCGGCGGCGTGCTCGCCGGCGTCACCGTCAGGCCCGCCCGCGAGGCGCTCCGCGAGCCCGCGCTCGAGACCCCGATCCCTCGTGCCTCAACGGCCCGCCACCGGAGATCCCCGGCGCACGCGCCGCTCGCCCGGTAGCGCGATAATCCCCGGGATGCTCGAATCGCTCGTGATGGTGGTGGAGGACGATCCGGCGCTGCGCTCGGTGCTCGCGCGCGGGCTGGCCGAGGAGGGCTTCCGCTGCGAGGTCGTCGAGAGGGCGCCCAGCTGCTCGAGCGGGTGCCGGTCGTCCCCCGACGTGCTGGTGGTCGACATCGGCCTGCCCGACTGCGACGGCCGGGACGCCTGCCAGGCCCTGCGCGCGCGGGGCGTCGAGACGCCGGTGCTGTTCCTGACCGCGCGCGACGCGCTGGTCGACCGGCTGGCCGGGTTCGAGGCCGGCGGCGACGACTACCTGTGCAAGCCGTTCTCCCTCGACGAGCTGGTGGCGCGTCTGCGCGTGCTCGTGCGCCGCACCGGAGGCCCGGCGGTCGCCGGCTCGGGGGGTCGAGCTCGACCCCTCGGCCCACGCGATCCGGGCGGGCGACGTGCAGCAGCGCCTCACCCCCACCGAGTCCGCATCCTCGCGGCCCTGCTCGCCGCGCGCCGGCGAGGCCGTGCGGCGGCGCGAGCTGGTGCGCGCGGGCTGGCCGCACGGGGCGATCGTCAACGACAACACGCTCGACGCCTACATCGCGCGGCTGCGGCGCAAGCTGCGCCTTCTCCCGGATGCGCCCGCCCTCGAGACCGTCCACGGCGTGGGGTACCTGATCCGGTGAGCCCGCGCCGGCCGCGCGCCCTGCGGACGCGGCTGCTCCTGGCCATCGTCGCCGGCGTCGGCGTGGCGCTGGTGCTGATCGTCGTGGCGTTCAACGTGGCGCTGGCGCGGAGCCTCGCCAACGACGCCGACGAGATCGTCCGGGCCGCGCCGAAGCGAGCTGGGGAGCCTGCGGTCTCCGAGGACGGCATCGACCTCCGCGCCAGATGCCACAGCGGGGGTCGCGAGCAGGTGTGGATCTTCGACGGGCGCGGGCCCTGCGTGCGCCGGCCGTCGACCCGGGGACCGACGCGGCCGCGCGGTCGCTGGCGACGGGGCCGAGCGGGCGATGGACGCGGCGACGACATCCACCTCTACGCGCTGCCGATCGTCGATCGCGGTCCGCCGCGTGGGACGATCGTGACGGGCGTCTCGCTCGCCGCCCTACAACCGCACGCGCGGCATCGCCCTGATCGCCTCGAGCGCGCTCGCGCTGGCGGTGCTGAGCGCCGTCGCGCATCGCCTCGGCCATCATGCTCCGCGCGGCGCTCGGCGCCGGTGGCGCGGATGACCGAGGACGCCGCCGCCTGGAGCGAGCGCGACCTGGACCACCGCTTCGACGTCGGTCCGCCCCACGACGAGATGAACCGCCTGGCCGCGACCCTCGACGGCCTGCTCGACCGGCTCGCGGCGGGCATCCGGCGGGAGCGGCGCTCTACGGCCGAGGTCTCGCACGAGCTGCGCACGCCGCTGGTCGCAGATCACGGCCGAGGTCGACCTGGCCCTGCGCCGCGAGCGCGGGCCGGCCGAGTACCGGGCCGCCCTCGAGCAGATCTCGCGCCGGGGCCGAGCGCATCGAGGCCACCGTGGAGACCCTGATGATCACCGCCGCCAGGAGGGCGGGCTCGCGCGGTACCGGCGACGCCCGCGGGCGGCGAACCGATGTCATCGACGTACGCGCCGCTCGCCTCCCAGCACGGCGCGGCCCTCACGATGGAAGGACGCGGCGGCCGGGTCGGGCACCCGCCCCGGCGTCGAGTCGCAGGTCATCGAGCGGATCCTCGAGCGGGTGGTGGAACGCGTGCCGCTACGCGCCGCGCGTGGGTGCGCGTCGCGGTCACGAGCGCACCGGGGTCGTGGCCGCTGGAGGTCCTTGACGATGGTCCCGGGTCGCCGACGGCGAGGAGGGAGCTGATCTTCGAGCGGGAGCGCGGGGGTCCGGCGACGGCCTCGCCCGCGAGGGCGCCGGGCTGGGGCTGCCGCTGGCGCGCCGGCTGGCGGGCCGCCGGCGGCGACGTGCAGGTGAAGGTCGTCGAGGGGCGCGGCGACTTCGACGTGCGAGCTGCCGGTCGCCTGACCGGCTAGGTCGTCGCCGCGGTCCCGATCCGAGGAGGTCACCGTGTGCATGCAGTGCGTCGGGGCGGTGGGCACGGCCCTTCAGGCCGCGGACCGTCATCGGGGGACCGATCGTCTACGCGGCGACCGGCGGGGCCGCGCATAACTCGGCCTGAGGGACACCTCGGTCGCCGCCTGCGCGGCCCGCGGCCAGGAGACCTCGGCGGCCGGGCTCGGAGAGCCGCAAAGCACGCTCACGGCGTCGCCCAGAACTCCGCGCCGGCGCAGCCCTCGCACTCGGCCATGCCTCCTTGGCCGTCAGCGGCTCGTGGTAGCTGCGGCTGAGGTGATGGCGTCCCAGCGTCGGCCAGCGCCAGCACCTGGGCCGTCGGGAACCGCCGGCCGGCCAGCCGGTCGGGGTAGCCGGTCCCGTCCCACCGCTCGTGGTGGCCGCGCACCCACGCGACCTGCTCGGGGG